>NZ_JARXYZ010000096.1 GCF_029894125.1 Kitasatospora sp. MAA19 | reverse complement strand
GCCCGGTTACATTCCGAACCCGGAAGCTAAGCCTTACAGCGCCGATGGTACTGCAGGGGGGACCCTGTGGGAGAGTAGGACGCCGCCGAACAATTATTCAAGGCCGCGGCCCCAGCGACTCGCTGGGGCCGCGGCCTTTTTGTGTTTTGCGAATGTGTAGTACACCGGCAAACCCGGGACCTCCGCCCAGGCGCGAAGTGTCCCGGTATGTCGGACAATGGAGATGGTGCGCGGCCAGGAGGCCGGCGCCGAAACCGCGTGACGGCAGCGGAGTTGCTCAGTCCGCGGTGGAGCTGAAGCAGCAGAAGGAGTCACCACGATGTCGAACCAGCCCCAGGACCGTCCCGAGCGTCGATCGGACGACGGCCGAGGCTACGAGCCCCGGTCCCGTGGGGGTTCGTCCAACGACCGTGGCGGCTTCCGCCGGGACGACCGTCAGGGCGGCGGTGGCGGTGGCTACCGTCGTGACGACCGCCCGTCCCGCGACCGCGATGACCGTCCGCGTCGTGACGACCGTCCGTCCGGTGGCGGTTACAACCGCGACCGTGATGACCGTGGCGGCTTCCGTCGCGATGACCGCCCCTCCGGTGGCGGTTTCCGTCGTGACGACCGTCCCTCCGGTGGTGGCTTCAACCGCGATGACCGTGGTGGCGACCGTGGCGGCTTCCGCCGTGACGACCGTCCCTCCGGTGGCGGCGGTTTCCGTCGTGATGACCGTCCGGGTGGGTTCCGTCGTGATGACCGTGACGAGCGTCCGCGTCGTGACGACCGTCCGTCCGGTGGTGGCTTCAACCGCGATGACCGCGGTGGCGACCGTGGCGGCTTCCGCCGGGACGACCGCCCCTCCGGTGGCGGCTTCCGTCGTGACGACCGTCCGTCGGGCGGCTTCAACCGCGATGACCGCGGTGGCGACCGTGGCGGCTTCCGTCGCGATGACCGCCCCTCCGGTGGCAGTGGTTTCCGTCGTGACGACCGTCCGTCCGGTGGTGGCGGCTTCCGTCGTGATGACCGTCCGGGTGGGTTCCGTCG
>NZ_JARXYZ010000095.1 GCF_029894125.1 Kitasatospora sp. MAA19 | reverse complement strand
CTGAGGACAAGCCCTCGGCCTATTAGTACCGGTCAACTCCACCCCTCACAGGGCTTCCATATCCGGCCTATCAACCCAGTCGTCTACTGGGAGCCTTACCCTCTCAAGGAGGTGGGAGTGCTCATCTCGAAGCAGGCTTCCCGCTTAGATGCTTTCAGCGGTTATCCCTCCCGAACGTAGCCAACCAGCCATGCCCTTGGCAGGACAACTGGCACACCAGAGGTTCGTCCGTCCCGGTCCTCTCGTACTAGGGACAGCCCTTCTCAACACTCCTACGCGCACAGCGGATAGGGACCGAACTGTCTCACGACGTTCTAAACCCAGCTCGCGTACCGCTTTAATGGGCGAACAGCCCAACCCTTGGGACCTACTCCAGCCCCAGGATGCGACGAGCCGACATCGAGGTGCCAAACCATCCCGTCGATATGGACTCTTGGGGAAGATCAGCCTGTTATCCCCGGGGTACCTTTTATCCGTTGAGCGACGGCGCTTCCACAAGCCACCGCCGGATCACTAGTCCCTACTTTCGTACCTGCTCGACCCGTCAGTCTCACAGTCAAGCTCCCTTGTGCACTTACACTCAACACCTGATTGCCAACCAGGCTGAGGGAACCTTTGGGCGCCTCCGTTACCCTTTAGGAGGCAACCGCCCCAGTTAAACTACCCACCAGACACTGTCCCTGATCCGGATCACGGACCCAGGTTAGACATCCAGCACGACCAGAGTGGTATTTCAACGACGACTCCACCATGACTGGCGTCACGGCTTCAAAGTCTCCCACCTATCCTACACAAGCCGAACCGAACACCAATATCAAGCTATAGTAAAGGTCCCGGGGTCTTTCCGTCCTGCTGCGCGAAACGAGCATCTTTACTCGTAATGCAATTTCACCGGGCCTATGGTTGAGACAGTCGAGAAGTCGTTACGCCATTCGTGCAGGTCGGAACTTACCCGACAAGGAATTTCGCTACCTTAGGATGGTTATAGTTACCACCGCCGTTTACTGGCGCTTAAGTTCTCAGCTTCGCC
>NZ_JARXYZ010000094.1 GCF_029894125.1 Kitasatospora sp. MAA19 | reverse complement strand
TGTTCTGTCCCGTGAGGTTGGGGATGCGGCTTGCGGGTGGTTGGCCTGCGAGTGCGGTGTGTCCGCGGTGGTGATTGTAGGTGTGGAGCCAGGCGGGGTAGGCGTCGCGTCGTTCCTGTTCGGTGCGGTAGGGACGTGCGTAGGCCCATTCGTCGAGCAGGGTGCGGTTGAAGCGTTCGACCTTGCCGTTGGTCTGGGGGCGGTAGGGGCGGGTGCGCTTGTGTGCGATGCCCTCGGCCGCGAGGGCATCGCGCCAGGGGTGTGAGCGGTAGCAGGCGCCGTTGTCGGTCAGCACGCGCTGGACGGTGATCCCGGCCCGGGCGAAGAACTCGTTCGCCCGGGCCCAGAACGCGGCGGCGGTCTCCTTGCGCTCGTCGGCCAGGATCTCGCTGTAGGCGAGGCGGGAGTGGTCGTCGACGGCGTTGTGGAGGTAGCTGTAGCCGGCCCTGGAGCGGTTCTTGCGGCCGGCCTCGCGGCCCAGGGTCTTGTGGCCGCCGCCGTCGGGGATGTTGCCGAGCTTCTTGATGTCGACGTGCACCAACTCGCCTGGTGCGGCGCGTTCGTAGCGCCGTATCGGACGGGCGGTGGCGCGGTCGAGGTGGGCCAGGCGGGCGAGCCGGTAGCGGACCAGGACCCGGTGCACGGTGGCCGGGTTGAGCTTGAGGAGGTAGGCGATGCGGGCCGGTCCCCAGCGTCGCAGGACGCGGACCTTGACGATCCGCCGCTCGGTCCGGGTGGGCAGCCTGCGTGGGCTGCGGTGCGGGCGGCTGGACAGGTCGCTCATGCCGGCCTCGCCGAGCGTGCGGTACCGGTCCGCCCACCGCTTGGCCGTGGTCGGTGAGACCTGGAAGCGCTCGGCGGCCCGCCGCAGCGGCCAGCCGTCCTCGACCACGCAGCGGGCCAGGCGCAGGCGTCCGGTCTCGGTCAGCGGTGCGTTACGGTGTGGCATGAGGGCCTTTCTGGAAACCGGGTAGATGTCGCAATCCACACCGAGCCAGAAGGCCCTCACTCATTTCAAGACCACACAGCCGTGAGCCCTGTCACCAACCTCCGTGGTCAGTACA
>NZ_JARXYZ010000093.1 GCF_029894125.1 Kitasatospora sp. MAA19 | reverse complement strand
GCGGAGGCCGAGGTCATGACGGCTTCGGTGCGCAGGGGGTTGATCTCGGAGACGGCGCCGACGAGCGTGGTCTTGCCGACACCGAAGCCGCCCGCGACGACGATCTTCGCGGAGGTGGTGGCGCGGGTGGGGGCGGCCGCGTTAGAGCTTGCGAAGTCCACTGAGGACCCTTTCGAGCAGCGTGACGTCGGGCTGGTTTCCGGATTCGCCGCCGGAAGCGGGCTGGTGGATGGCGACGAGGCCGGCCTCGGCCAGGTCGGCCACGAGGATGCGGGCCACTCCCAGGGGAAGGGAGAGCAGCGCCGACACCTCGGCGACGGATTTGACCTCCGTGCACAGGGTGCAGATCCGCTGGTGCTCGGGGAGCAGGGTGGCCAGGCGCTGCGGGTCGACGTCGGCGGAGACGAGGGCCTCCAGCGCGAGTTCGTAGCGCGGCCGGGTGCGGCCACCGGTCATCGCGAACGGCCGGATCAGCGGGCCGGAGTCGGGTTCGTCCTCGAACTCCTCGACGTGCCCGGGCTCGTGGGCCGGCTGGTAGCCGGGGGCCGGGGCGGGCGCCGGCACCGGGTAGCCGGGCGGCGGCGTGTCGAAGGCGGGCTGCGGCTGTCCGTACTGCCCGTGCTGGTCGTACTGCTCCTGCGGCTGCCCGTACGGGTGCTGGGGCTGTCCGTACTGGTGCTGGCCGTACTGCTGGCCGTGCTGAGGCCGGCCGTACTGCTGACCGTGGCCGACGCCGGGTGCTCCGAAGGCGTCATGGCCTGTGCCAGGGTACGGAACGCCGTACTGGCCGCTGCGGTCGTCGGGCGGTGTCACGGTTCCTCTCCTCACAGGGTGCGGCGGTGCGGTGCGAGCTTCGGTGCAGGTCCGGAGCCGGTGGTGCGAAGGCCGTACAACGTCCGAACCCGAGCCCGCCGAAGCGGGCCCGGGAAGGACGCGGAGGTACTTCGAATACCTGGACGGTATCCGACGGACCGTCAGTGCAGGAGACTGCCCTGGAGTTCCGCGCGGAGTGCGGGGGTGAGGACGGCGCCGGCGCGGTCGACGAGCAGGGCCATTTCGTAGCCGACG
>NZ_JARXYZ010000092.1 GCF_029894125.1 Kitasatospora sp. MAA19 | reverse complement strand
AGGCCGACCGGGCTGTCCGCCCCCACGCCATTGCCTGGGGAATGACAGCCACCACCGGTTCCGCACCCGGCCCGGTACCGTCACCGCAACCCTCTACCCGGCCGGGGCCGGCCTGTGCCGGGCCCCCGCGAGCAGAGCGGCGGCCCGCCGCTCGGCTTCCTCCGGCCGGCGGACTTTCCAACCGGCCCGCTCAGCGGTGCACCAGGACCGCGGTGGGCCGACCTGCCGCGTCCAGAACGGGGACCAGGCGGTACCCGTCGGTGTCGACCAGCATCACCAGCGCGGGACCACCCGCCGCCCGGTCGGGCAGCATCAGCCAACCGTCCGCGAACTCGGCGTCCTCGGCGGACCGGGCGGCCATCGCCCGGTCGAGCAGGGCAGCCCGTTCGGCCGCCGGAAGGGCGTGCAGCATCAGGACGCCCGAGTCGGTGGCCACCCGGTCACCGTCCTCGCCCGCCGCCACCGGCGGAGTTTCACCGTGGTGCAGCAGCAGGGCGATCACCGACGGGCTCTGCGGGTCCCCGTCCAGCACCAGGTAGGCGACGCTGGCGCCGATGCCGAACGCGTCGCCGCCCTCCGCGTCCTCCAGCCAGCACTCACCGGTGGCGGAGAGATCGAGCGTCCCGGCCCGGCGTAGCCGCCAGGGACCGGCCACCTCCTCCCGCCGGTCGAGGGCGGGCAGGGCGGCGAGCAGCGCGGGCAGGTAGTCCATACCGTGCTGGACGCGGCCAACTGCCCGTTCGGTTCGCGTTCCCTGCCCTTACTGACTTCGGCTTTCAGGGTGGTAGGTCGAGGGAGAGTCCGGTTCCGGCGAGGAAGCCGTCGAGGACGTCGGGGCGGTACTGGAGTCGTTTGAGTCGGTTGCGGACGAGCGTGGCGAGTCGGTCCAAGGCGATGATCTGGTCCTCGTCCCAGCCGTGAGCGGCCGGCCCCTGCTCGAGGTAGGCGGCCAGCTTCTCCTGGCAGCGCGCGGACAGCTTGCAACGCCGGCCGCTCGCGCCTCGTGAGGCCAGGGCCGCCGCTCCGTCCTTCGTCCACGCCTGGTGCCACTGGTAGGCCGACTTCGAGCTCACCCGCAGCCTGCGGGCGACCTCCGGCGGCCCCAGCCCATCGGCGAACAACCCGGCGGCCTCCAGCCTCACCGCCTCGCGGCGCTGCCGACCTTTCGCCGCCAGCCCGCCCTCATCCGCATAGCGCATACCAACGGCATAGCGCGCAGATGACCGTCAGTCAGCTACACGAACAGGCCAATCACCCCGAAGCGCCGAAGTCAGTA
>NZ_JARXYZ010000091.1 GCF_029894125.1 Kitasatospora sp. MAA19 | reverse complement strand
GGCGGTTTCTAGCGGTCGTCGCAACACGTAGTCGGTTGTCTAGGCCGCGATGAGTTTATGCAGACGCTCGGCTGGGGTTTCCCAGCCGAGCGTTTTGCGTGGGCGGCCGTTGAGTTCGGCGGCGACGGCGGCCAGGTGTTCGGGGGTGTGGACCGAGAGGTTGGTGCCCTTGGGGAAGTACTGCCGCAGCAGGCCGTTCGTGTTCTCGTTCGAGCCGCGCTGCCAGGGGCTGGCCGGGTCGCAGAAGTAGACCGGGATGTCGGTGGCCAGGGTGAACAAACCGTGCTCGGCCATCTCCGCGCCCTGGTCCCAGGTCAACGAACGCACCAGGTGCCCGGGCAGGGTCTGCACGGTTTCCACGAGGGCGTCGCGTACCTGCTCGGCGGTGCGGCCGTTCGGCAGGTGCAGGAGCATCACGTAGCGGGTGGCGCGCTCGACCAGCGTGCCGATCGCGGAGGCGCCGTCCTTGCCGATGATCAGATCGCCCTCCCAGTGCCCGGGAACCGCCCGGTCCTCCACCTCGGCGGGACGCTCGCTGATCATGACCATCGGGTCGGTGAAGCGGGAACGCCGGCAGGTGGCCTGCCGCTGGGGCCTGCGACGGGCGCGGCCGGTGCGCAGGGCGCCGGCCAGCTCACGGCGCAACTCACCTCGGCCTTGGACGTAGAGAGCCTGGTAGACGGTTTCGTGGGCCACGTGCATCTCCGGCCGCTCGGGAAAGGTGTCCCGTAGAGCCTGGCAGATCTGCTCCGGGCTCCATCGCTTGTCCAGGTGGTGCTGGATGAAGTCCCTCAGCTGCGGGCTCTGGCCGATCTTGCCGGGTTTGGGGCGGGGCCGGCGGGCGTCGGCGCGGGCCTGCGCGGCATGAGGCCGGTAACTCCCGCTTCCCGGATGGCAGTTGCGCCGGATTTCCCGGCTGACCGTGGAGGGACTGCGGCCCAGCTCCGCCGCGATCGCGCGGACGGTGGCCTTCTCCCGCAGGCGGTCGGCGATGTGGATCCGCTCGTCCTCGCGCAGGTACCGGGATGAACCGGACGGCGCTGCTACCGCTGTGAGCGGTAGCAGCGCCGTCCTTTGCGTCCCGGTGGGCTTGCGCCCGTTACGCCACTTCTGGCCCGTCCGCTCGTCGATGCCGACGATCCGGCAGGCCTCTTTGTTGCTGTAGCCCTGCTGCATGAGCTGGGAGTATGCCGCCCGTTCCCGGGTCAGCTTCCGCGGGCCCTGAGGCGTCCTGTCCTTACGGATCTCGAAGTCCAATGCATCCCCTGAACTGGGGTGTTGCAACGACTCCTAGAACCCAAG
>NZ_JARXYZ010000090.1 GCF_029894125.1 Kitasatospora sp. MAA19 | reverse complement strand
CTGCAATGACACGACTTCGGTGATGTGCTTGAGCCCCGCTACATTGTCGGCGCGGAATCACTTGACCAGTGAGCTATTACGCACTCTTTCAAGGGTGGCTGCTTCTAAGCCAACCTCCTGGTTGTCTCTGCGACTCCACATCCTTTCCCACTTAGCACACGCTTAGGGACCTTAGTCGGTGTTCTGGGCTGTTTCCCTCTCGACCATGGAGCTTATCCCCCACAGTCTCACTGCCACGCTCTCACTTACCGGCATTCGGAGTTTGGCTAAGGTCAGTAACCCGGTAAGGCCCATCGCCTATCCAGTGCTCTACCTCCGGCAAGAAACACGTGACGCTGCACCTAAATGCATTTCGGGGAGAACCAGCTATCACGGAGTTTGATTGGCCTTTCACCCCTAACCACAGGTCATCCCCCAGGTTTTCAACCCTGGTGGGTTCGGTCCTCCACGAAGTCTTACCTCCGCTTCAACCTGCCCATGGCTAGATCACTCCGCTTCGGGTCTTGGGCATGCAACTCAACCGCCCTATTCGGACTCGCTTTCGCTACGGCTACCCCACACGGGTTAACCTCGCTACACACCGCAAACTCGCAGGCTCATTCTTCAAAAGGCACGCAGTCACGGCCCACCAGCAAGCTGATGAACGACGCTCCCACGGCTTGTAGGCACACGGTTTCAGGTACTATTTCACTCCGCTCCCGCGGTACTTTTCACCATTCCCTCACGGTACTATCCGCTATCGGTCACTAGGGAATATTTAGGCTTAGCGGGTGGTCCCGCCAGATTCACACGGGATTTCTCGGGCCCCGTGCTACTTGGGAGTTCTTCAAACGAGCCGTACAGATTTCGTCTACGGGGGTCTTACCCTCTACGCCGGACCTTTCGCATGTCCTTCGACTACCCATACGGTTTCTGACTCGCCGACCGGCCGGCAGACCGATCAAGAAAAATCCCACGACCCCTCAAGCGCAACCCCTGCCGGGTCTCACACGCTCAAGGTTTAGCCTCATCCGGTTTCGCTCGCCACTACTCCCGGAATCACGGTTGTTTTCTCTTCCTGCGGGTACTGAGATGTTTCACTTCCCCGCGTTCCCTCCACACTGCCTATGTGTTCAGCAGCGGGTGACAGCCCATGACGACTGCCGGGTTTCCCCATTCGGACACCCCCGGATCAAAGCTCGGTTGACAGCTCCCCGGGGCCTATCGTGGCCTCCCACGTCCTTCATCGGTTCCTAGTGCCAAGGCATCCACCGTGCGCCCTTAAAAACTTGGCCACAGATGCTCGCGTCCACTGTGCAGTTCTCAAACAACGACCAGTCAC
>NZ_JARXYZ010000089.1 GCF_029894125.1 Kitasatospora sp. MAA19 | reverse complement strand
AGAGGACGTTAAGTCCCTTTACTCATGGTTGGGGATCGCTCGTTCGTGTGATCGTTCGATGAACTGACGTGCTGGCCGGGGGGTGGGTGATGTTGTGCGGAGTATGGAGAGACCGGCGTATCCGAGTGACGTGACAGACGAGCAGTGGGAACTGGTCAGACCGATGATCGAGTCGTGGAAGCAGGAGCGGGTGGCCCGGTCGGCGACCGGGGACCCCGGGTCCTGCGACCTGCGGGAGGTCGTGAACGCGATCTTCTACCAGAACCGGACGGGCTGTCAGTGGCGTTACCTCCCGCACGACCTGCCGCCGTGGTCGGCGGTGTTCTACTACTTCACGCTGTGGCGCCAGGACGGCCTTGACCAGCGAATACAGGAGCTGCTGCGCTGCCAGGTACGGGAGAGAGCCAAGCGATTAGAGGACCCGTCCCTCGTGATCATCGACACCCAGTCCGTCCGTGCGGCGGCCGGGGTCCCGAAGACCACGACGGGACTGGACGCCGGCAAGAAGGTGCCGGGCCGCAAGCGCGGGCTCGTGGTCGACGTGCTGGGCCTGATCATCGGGGTCGTCGTCCTCGCGGCCTCCGCCCACGACAACGCCGCCGGCACCGCCCTGCTCACCCAGGCCGCCGAGCGGTGCGGCAACCGCCTGGAGAAGGCCCTGGTGGACCAGGGCTTCAAGGACGAGACCGTCATCCACGGCGCCCTGCTCGGCATCACCGTCGAGATCGTCCGCCGCAACCCGGCCGACCAGGGCAAGGGCTTCGTCCCGCAGCCGAAGCGGTGGGTGGTCGAACAGGTCAACGGCACGTTGATGCTGCACCGGCGCCTGGCCCGCGAGTACGACCACAGGCCCGACAACTCCGCCTCCCGCGTCTACTGGGCGTCCACCGCGAACATGGCCCGCCGCCTCACCACCCCCGCCCCAGCCTGGCGCGACGCCTACGAGGTGGCCGCGTGAACGTCGCCGACCTCCTGAAGGACGTCCAGGTCCGGCATGAACAGGCCATGGCCCGGGCCGACGACCTACGGCGGCAGATCGAGCACCTCACCACCGCCCTGGCCGAGACCGAGGGGCGCCTGGCCGAGCTGGCCACGGCCCGGAAGATCGTCCAGGAGATCACGCCAGACGGCACCGACCCCCAGCCCGACGAACCGGCTACCGCCTACCAGCAGGTCCTGGACACCTTCAACCACCACCCCGACCAGCCCTTCCGCGTCCGCGAACTGCACGAACTCCTCAGCTGGCCCACCGACGACCCCTCCCTGAATGTCACCCGCTCCCGCCTTGGACGCCTCACCCGCCAGGGCTTCCTCACCCAACCCGGACGAGGCATCTACCAGAAACGGACTTAACGTCCTCT
>NZ_JARXYZ010000088.1 GCF_029894125.1 Kitasatospora sp. MAA19 | reverse complement strand
ACCGGGTTCAAGGGGTCGTTGCAACACCGCTGGCTTGGGGCGAGAGTAGCTGATCGTCGAGTGCCTCTGCGGGAGTCCTCCAGCCGAGTGTCTTCCGCGGCCGGGTGTTGAGTGCCCCAGCGATGGCTGCGAGGTCGCGAGCGGTCCAGCGGGCAAGGTCTGTGCCCTTCGGGAAGTATTGCCGCAGCAGCCCGTTCGTGTTCTCGTTCGTGCCGCGCTGCCAGGGGCTGTGCGGGTCGGCGAAGTAGACGGCCATGCCGGTGTCGGCCTTCAGCTGGGCGTGCTGGGCGAGCTCCTTCCCCCGGTCCCAGGTCAGTGATCGTCGCAACTGCTTTGGGATGTTTGCCATTTGGACCGTGAGAGCCTTACGCATCGCCTCGGCGCCGTATCCGGCCAGCGCGGGGCCGTTCTTCACCCGTGGCTCGACGCCGTAGCCTTCCATTCGCGGCAGGTGGACCAGGATCGTGAACCTGCTCGTGCGCTCCACGAGCGTGCCGATGGCGGACCGGTTCGCCCCGATGATCAGATCGCCTTCCCAGTGGCCCGCGACGGCCCGGGTCTCGACCTCGGCGGGACGCTCGCTGATCATCACGTCGGGCGTGACGTGACCGGCCGCCTTCCTGCGGGCGCGGGAGCGAGGAACCCGCAGGGCACGCCCTGTCCGCAGGCACGTGACCAGCTCACGGTCGAGCGCGCCGCGGCCCTGGACGTAGAGGGCCTGGTAGATCGCCTCGTGCGAGATCCGCATGGACTCGTCATCGGGGTGGTCGACCGGCAGCCGCTTGGCTATCTGTTCCGGACTCCACGCCGTCGTCCAACGCCGGTCCTGACGGCGGGGCTTGTTCCGTCCCTTCCACTGCTCGGTCGTGGGACCAGACACCGTCTTGCCGTCCGGCGCCTGGATCACGCCGGCCAGCCGGTCCTGGACATACTCACGCAGCCGCTCGTCGGTCGCGAGCTTGGCCGTCTTCGGCCGGCGAGCGGCCAGCTCGGCCTTCCACTGCGCGATCGAGGCCCGGTAGTCGAGTTGCCCGCACCGAGTGGCCGCGTTGCGTCGCAGCTCACGGGAGATCGTCGACGGAGACCGCCCCAGCCTGCGGGCGATCTCCCTCACGCCGGCGTCCTGGGCCCTCAACAGGGAGATCTCCTCGCGCTCGGCGAACGACAGATACCGGCCTGACAATGGGCTGAGCTGGATCGAAGGCATCCCGCCACGATCGCGGAACCACCGCGAACCGACGGGCCCGGACGCCCCGCATGCCAGCGCGGCATCCTCGCTCGTGAGCCCCTCGGCGATCCTCAACCAGAACGCGCGTTCCACGTCCCGACGCACCGGTGGCCGACCCGGCGAACGCATCGCCGGACGCCCCGTCACCTTCGTCGTCCACCCCACAGGCCGCCCCACCCGACACCTCCACGATCGAGGTGTTGCGACGACCGGTTGAATCCACC
>NZ_JARXYZ010000087.1 GCF_029894125.1 Kitasatospora sp. MAA19 | reverse complement strand
GGGACTATCACGATCTAGGTGTACGGCACCCGGTTGGCCTAGCTGTTGATCTTCCTGGTGGGCGTAGGCCGGATGGTCTACGCCCGTCCGGCTGAAAGGCGCCCGTCGAAGGCGATGTCGAAGGCGTTGAGGGCGGCCATCCAGCGGTTGCTCCAGCGCTGTCGGCCACGTCCGGTGGGATCGAGAGCGAGGGTGGCCAGGTAGAGCCGTTTGAGGGCGGCCTGGTCGTTGGGGAAGTGGCCGCAGGCGCCGGCGGCCCTGCGATAGCGGGAGTTCACGCTCTCGATGGCATTGGTGGTGCAGATGATCTTGCGGATCTCGGCATCGAAGGCGAGGAAGGGGACCATCTCGGCCCAGGCCTTCTCCCACAGTCGCACCACCGCCGGGTAGGTCGCCTCCCAGGCGGCGGCGAACTCGGCGAACCGGTCCAGGGCTGCCTGCTCGTTCGGCGCGGTGTAGACGGGCTTGAGGTCGCGGGCCACGGCCGCCCAGTCCCGCTTGGAGGTGTAGCGGAAGGAGTTCCGCAGCAGGTGGACGATGCAGGTCTGGACCACGGTCTGGGGCCAGACCTGGGCGACCGCGTCGGGCAGGCCGGCCAGGCCGTCGCAGATGAGGATCAGGCAGTCCTTCACACCGCGGTTCTTGATCTCGGTCAGGACGGACTGCCAGTACTTGGCGCCCTCACCGCCGCTGGAGGTCCACAGGCCCAGGATGTCGCGGTAGCCGTCGGCGGTGACTCCCAGGACCACGTAGACGGGCCGGTTGGCGACCTGGCCGTCGCGGACCTTGATGTTCACAGCGTCCACGAACAGGACCGGGTAGACCGCGTCGAGGGGGCGCGTGCGCCACTCGGCCATGCCCTCCAGCACCCGGTCGGTGATGGTGGAGACTGTCTCCTTGCTGGTCGCCATGCCGTAGACCTCGGCCAGGTGCGCGACGATCTCGCCCGAGGTCAGGCCCTTCGCGGTCAACGAGACCACGAGGTTGTCCAGGCCTTCGGTGCGGCGCGCGTGCCGGGGCACAACCTTCGGCTCGAACGTACCGGCCCGGTCCCTGGGCACCTCGAGCGTGACCGGCCCGGCCTCGGTCATCACGGTCTTCATTCGGTAGCCGTTGCGCGCGTTGCCGCCCTTGCGGGCGGAGCGGCCCGGCTCCGCGGTTGAGGCCAGGTGCTCGTCCATCTCGGCTTCCAGGGCTTCCTGAAGCAGGTGCCGGGTCAGCTGCTGCAGCAGCCCGCCCTCACCGAGCAACTGCATCCCGCCGGCCCTGGCCTGCTCGGCCGCCAGCTCGGCGACCGACGCCACCACATCCGACGCACCCGTGTTCTTCCTCGGACCCATGTCCAAGGCATCGGCCCTTCCGGACTCCGACGAAACCGAACCGTCAGAAGCCGACCCGATCTGGTGATCCGTCAGCGAGCTCATCAGTGTCTCCCTTGATCAGGGTGTCCACCTGATTCATGACACTCCC
>NZ_JARXYZ010000085.1 GCF_029894125.1 Kitasatospora sp. MAA19 | reverse complement strand
TGACTCTGTCGGGGATCTTGGTCGCTACGGCGTCAGCTGACGGCTCGCCAGGAACGCAAGCGCTGGATACCTTGCTGGTCGAGGTGCTCCTGGAAGGCAGTCGGTGGTCGTGGGGGCGTGCTCTCGCCCGGAGACTGCCGGCTGAGGCGTTCGATGTTGACGGCGATGGCGGTGAGCACGTGCTGCAG
This sequence comes from Kitasatospora sp. MAA19, assembly GCF_029894125.1. Classification (GTDB taxonomy): domain Bacteria; phylum Actinomycetota; class Actinomycetes; order Streptomycetales; family Streptomycetaceae; genus Kitasatospora. The sequence continues at coordinate 1,639 of NZ_JARXYZ010000085.1, read as the reverse complement.
GTGGGCCTTGGCCAGGCCGCGGTATCGGCAGTGGCGCATGCCGTGGCCGTGGGCGAACTCGCAGATCGTGCCCTCGATGCCGGACCGCACCGCGTAGCGCTTGTGCCAGGCCGGTTCCTGCTGCTCGGCACGGTTGCGTATCTGCAGTTCGTGCAGCTCGCGCGGGGGGAAGCCCACATTGCGGGCGGCGTCGCGGGAGGTGGTGCACTTGGCCCGGACTGGGCAGGGCTGGCATTGGCTCTTGGTGAAGCGGGCCACGATGAGCGGGGCGGCGGTCGGCGAGGATGTCGGGTAGGGGCCGTGCCAGCCCTTGCTGACCTGGCCCTGCGGGCAGGTGACCTCCTGGCGGTCGAAGTCGATGCGGAAGTCGTCACGGGCGAAGCCCTCGCCCCGGCGGTGTTGGTGGGTGGGGTTGCCCGGCAGTGGTCCGACGACGGTGATTCGGTGGTCGCGCTCGGCGTGCTCCAGGTGGACCAGGGAGGTGTAGCCGCCGTCGACCAGGTGCTGGTCGGGCCGCAGTCCCCGGTGTTCCAGCCGGGTGTGGATGCCGGGCAGGACTTCGGTGTCGGCGCTGGTGGCCGGCATGGTGGCCACGTCCGTGATCACATTGGCGCCGTCGTTGGAGCAGGTCTCGGTCACGTGCGCGAGGAATCCCGTCCAGCGGGTGACCTGCCCTCGGCGGGCGTATCGGGCTGTCGGATCGTAGGGCGAGACGATCCGGTGTGCGGAGAGCGGCAGGCCGCTGTCGTCGTCATCGTCGCGCCAGCGAAGACGGCCGACGGTGTCCCAGTAGTAGTTCTGAACAAGGATCTGCCGCAGGACCTGCACCTGGGGGCCGTCCAGCAGGCCGGGATGGTTCCGGGCCAGGTGTTCGAGCAGTCGGCGGGCGTCCGCCCCGGTGGTGTTGATCCTGGTCTTGGGCCGGGTGGGGTTCTTGCCCAGGCGCACCGGCCGACCGTAGCGGCGTCCCCAGTCCTCCTCGACCACGCCGGTCAGCGCATGGCCGGCGGTGCGGGCGAGTTCCTCCAGGGCCGCCCGCATGGCTTCGGTGACCAACTCCAGGCGGGTCAGGTCGCGCACGGCGGCCAGGACGTGGGTGGAGTCGGTGCGCTGGGTTGTGCGCTCGCGGACCAGCCCGGCGTCTTTCAGACGGGCCAGGGCGAGGTCGAGGAGACGATCCGCCCGGCCGTCCTCCAGCAGGCGGTCGCGGAAGTCGGTGAGCACGCTGTGATGGAAACCGGGGTCGTCGAGGTCGAGGCCGAGCGCGTACTTGAAGTCGATCCGGCAGCGCACGGCCTCGGCGGCGTCGCGGTCGGAGAGCCCGAGCAGGAACTGCAGCACGCTCACCGTGGCCAGCTGGGCGGGCGACAGCCCAGGACGCCCATCACGCGGGTACCAGTCGGCGAAGTCCTCGTCGCTCCACAGACCGTCGAGGCGGTCACGCACCCACATCGCCGTCGTGCCACCTGGGTTGCTGGCACGCGCCATCCGCGCGGTCAACACCGGTACCTCGGCACCCGGACGGGGACGCACCGACATCTCTCACTCCTCGCCAGTCTCACGGGCCTTGTACACCCGCAAGACTGACGCACCGCCGTGATCACAGGCAGCCGAACACCAAGATCCCCGACAGAGTCAA
>NZ_JARXYZ010000084.1 GCF_029894125.1 Kitasatospora sp. MAA19 | reverse complement strand
TGTCGTTGGCACGGACCTTCGGGGTCCCCGACGGGATCACCAGCAGCTCGCCGGGGAAACGCGCGGACAGCGCGGCCCGACGCCGCGCGGTGTGTGCGGCCTGCGCGATCGGCTCCAGATCACGCCGCTCGGTGTCCGCCCAACCCCGCTTCATACTCTCCGCAAGCTCATCACTCACACCCCCGGGCAGGCGGTTCGTCCGCGGCTGGGTGTCATCGGCCGGTGGGGCCTCGGGCGTCTGCTGGGTCGGCTGGGTCACTACCGTCTCCTGGACGATCGATTGCGGTCGAGGCTGCTGAGGGTGGGCAGCCTTCGCGTGTCGGGGTGTGGGCAGGGCAAAGGGCGGGTAGGGAAGGCGGATCGTTTGCGCGGCGGGTGTGGATCGCACCCGCCGGTGGCGAGGATCTTCCCGCTAGACTCGCCGTCAGCGAGCTGGCACCAATGCGTTGGGCTGCGCCGGTCGGGCCACAACCTGCTCGTGGGCGATCGGCTGAGCGGACGTCACGGAGCTTGCGTCGAACGATCTGGACCCGGCAGGAGCTCATCCCCACCCGTCACCAGATGGGCTTGCTCGGGTGTTGCGGATGTGAACATGCCTGCTGGCATGTCCCGTACGGTATATCGAACGTCGACGGAGAGGGAAGAGGGAAAGCATGAGCGTCTCCACGGAATCCGTCCGAGCCGTACTGGCCGCCAACCTGAAGCAGGTGCGGACCCAACGCGGGCTGTCGATCTCCGAGTTGTCGAGGCGTTCGAAGATCGGCAAGGCGACGTTGTCGCAGCTGGAGTCGGGTGCCGGCAACCCCACCCTGGAGACGGTGCTCGGCCTCTCGCGCGTCCTGGAGGTGCCGGTCTCCGACCTGGTCGACCGCCGGCCGTCCAGCGGGCTCACGGTGGTGCGCGCCGCCGATGTGGAGGCACTGCGCGGGAAGGCGGTCGACATCCGGCCGTTGCGGCGGATCGAGTCCGAGGACTCGGTGTTCGAGGTCTACGACCAGCAGGTGCGGGCCGGGTGCACCCAGGACTCGCTGGGCCACATCGGGACCGAGCACACGGTCGTGCAGGCCGGTCGGCTCGGTGTGCGGGTCGACGGGCACGAGGTGGAACTGGGGCCCGGCGACTACGTGGGCTTCGACGCGACGCTGCCGCACACGTACACGGCCCTGGAGGGCACGGTCCGCTCGGTGCTGCTGCTGCACTCCCGCGGGGAGCAGCGGCTGCACCTGGCCGACCTCGGTTCGACCTCCCGGTGCCCCGCCCACCCGGCCGTGGTGCCGCCCCAGGGTGTTGCCGGGGAGTGACCGTTGACGCACCAAGTGTGAGGCCCTAGGCTCCCGTTGTTCGGTTTACCGAATGCCCGGGTGGTACACGGAGCGCAGCGTGGCCGGGGCGGCGACAGGGTGCCCCGGTCCGGCTTCCCGGCGCGGCCGGTCCGACCCTGTTCGACTGTCGGGACGGCTCTCGGGGTGACGGCCCCACCGGGTGTGCCCCCGTGCGGGGTTGACGGCCGGTGCCCGACACGCCGATCCCGCCACCGCACTCAGGTGCCTCTTTCCTCCCGCCGCCGTTCGATATACCGTACGGATCGTGCCGACGGGCGAGCCCGGCTGCCGATCGCCACCCACCACGGGGTGGCGGGGGAGTCGCAGCCCGGCCGGACGTCGACGTGGCCGAACACGTCGACGGCCGGCCAGCCGACACGGAGCCCGGTGGGGAGCAACCGGCGCTCCCGGTACGGCGATACGGCCCACGGGGCGGGGGGCCGCCCGAGCCCGTCCACCCCCACCAGGGCTGCCCACCCTCAGCAGTCCGGACCGATGCGACTCAGGAGACGGTTGTGACCGAGCGGACATCCGAGAGCCAGGAGCTCCTGGCCCCCGACAGCGAGCGCAAGGCGCGGAAGAACGGTCTGATCCACGGCGTGAGTGATGAGCTTGCGGAGAGTATGAAGCGGGGTTGGGCGGATACCGAGCGGCGTGATCTGGAGCCGATCGCGCAGGCCGCGCACACGGCGCGGCGTCGGGCCGCGTTGTCGGCGCGTTTCCCCGGTGAGCTGCTGGTGATCCCGTCGGGGACGCCGAAGGTCCGTGCCAACGACT
>NZ_JARXYZ010000083.1 GCF_029894125.1 Kitasatospora sp. MAA19 | reverse complement strand
CACCTGCTAGCGATCACGCCGCTGACCGGCACGAGCACCCCACCCTCGCCCCACGCTAGCCCCGTGACCTGCAACCTCAGGTTGGAAAATCCTCACTGGTGGCAACACCAGCAGGGCGTCCCGGGCCGACCTCACAACCTCGTGCACGACCCGGCGACGCTGATCGCGGCGTTCGACCGGGTCGCGGGCAACCGAGGAGCCGGTACTCCTGGCGTGGACGGCCTGACCGCCGCCGACGTCGAGGAGGCGCTCGGTGTCCCCGGGTTCCTGGACGACCTGCGATCCCGTCTCAAGACGGGTGCGTTTCGGCCACTTCCGGTGCGGGAGAAGAAGATCCCCAAGCCGGGTGGGTCGGGGAAGGTTCGGCGGCTGGGGATTCCCACGATCGCCGACCGGGTGGTCCAGGCCGCGTTGAAGCTGGTGCTGGAACCGATCTTCGAGACCGACCTCAAGCCGGTCTCGTATGGGTTCCGGCCCAAGCGGCGGGCCCAGGACGCGATTGCCGAGATCCACTTCTACGGCACCTGCGGTTACCGGTGGGTGCTGGACGCGGACATCGCCGCGTGCTTCGACGAGATCGACCACGCAGCGTTGATGGACCGGGTCCGAAGGCGGGTCAAGGACAAGCGGGTGCTGGCGCTGGTCAAGGCGTTCCTGAAAGCCGGGCTGCTGAACGAGCTCGGTGAGTTTCAGGACACCATGACAGGGACGCCGCAAGGGGGCATCCTTTCCCCGCTGCTGGCCAACATCGCCCTGTCGGTGCTCGACGAGCACCTGCACCGGGCGTGGGAGAGCGGCGGCGAGCTGTCCACCAACTCTCGGCGCTGGCGGCGCCGGGCTCGGGGCCTGCCGTCGTGGCGGCTGGTGCGCTACGCGGACGACTTCGTCGTCCTGGTCGACGGGACCAGGCAGGACACCGAGGCATTACGCGAGGAGATCGCCCAGGTGCTCGCACCGATGGGGCTGCGGCTGTCGCCGGCCAAGACCCAGGTCGTGCACCTGAGTGAGGGGTTCGACTTCTTGGGGTTCCGCATCCAGTGGCGCCGCAAGAGGGGAACGGACAAGTGGTACGTCTACACCTTCATCGCCGAACGGCCCCTGCGGACCGTAAAGGCGAAGATCCGTTCCCTGACCCACAGAACGTCGCAGCAGGACCTGGCCGTGGTGTTGATCAACCTGAACAGAGCCACACAGGGTTGGGCCCACTACTTCCGGCACGCTGTCGCGAAACACGTCTTCAGAAAGGTGGACGACCTCGTCTGGTGGCGACTGGTCCGCCTTCTGAGCGTGCGGCACCGCTGGAACTGGCGGGACTTCCGCCGACGGTTCACCACCCCCACGGGGAGGTGGCTGCCGATCTCGGCGGGCGGGACAGAGCTGCGGAAGATCAGTGCGATCCCGGTCACCCGGTATCGCTACCGAGGCAGCAAGATCCCCAACCCCTGGGTCCCCGAGACCGCCTGACGATAGAGACCGTGGAGAGCCCGTTGCGTCGAGAGGCGCACGGCGGGTTCGGCGAGAGGTCCGGGGAAACGGGCCGGGAGCAATCCCGGCACCGCGCCCCGGGCCTACTCAGCGACGAAGCAGGCTTCACCCGCAGGCCGCCCAAAGGACGCACATGGGGACGCCGCGGCATCACCCCGGTCGTGAAGGTGAGCGGCCGCCGCTCCGGACGGGTCTCGGTCGCCGGACTGCTCGCGATGCGCCCGGGCTCGCGCACCCGGCTGTGCCACCGGCTGCGGCGCCACACCGGACGCAAGGGCGAACGCCGCAGCCTGTCCGAGCGCGACTACATCGGCCTGATCGACGGAATCCACCAGCTGGTCAGGGCACCGATCGTGCTGGTGTGGGACCGGCTCAACACCCACGTCTCCCATGCCATGCGCGACCTCATCGACGCGCGGGGCTGGCTGACGGTGTTCGTGCTGCCCGCATACGCACCCGAGCTGAACGCGGTCGAGTACCTGTGGGCTCACGTCAAGCACAGCCTCGCGAACCTCGCCACCGTCGCCCTCGACCGACTCGCAACCCTCGTCCGCAACCGACTCAAACGTCTCCAGTACCGCCCCGACGTCCTCGACGGCTTCCTCGCCGGAACCGGCCTCTCCCTCGACCTACCACCCTGAAACGCCGAAGTCAGTAACGGCGCCCCGACCTCCGTCACCACCCGGCCGACACCCGACCCCACAGCCCTACCGGCCACGAACACCCAGGGATCGCCTCGTAGGCCGACCGGGCTGTCCGCCCCCACGCCATTGCCTGGGGAATGACAGCCACCACCGGTTCCGCACCCGGCCCGGTACCGTCACCGCAACCCTCT
>NZ_JARXYZ010000082.1 GCF_029894125.1 Kitasatospora sp. MAA19 | reverse complement strand
ACGGCGCAAACCCCCACTGGGACCACTACTTCACCAACACCGGCGCACAACGCACCCCCCTCCCCACCTACCCCTTCCAACACACCCGCTACTGGATGGAGTCCGCCGCCCCGGCCGGCACCTTGAGCCATCCGTTCCTCGACACTGCGCTCGGGCTCGCGGACGGCGACCGGTTCCTCCTCACCGGGAGCCTGTCGCTGACTGAGCACCGGTGGCTCGCCGACCACGCCGTGCACGGCGACGTCCTGCTGCCCGGAACCGCGTTCGTGGAACTCGCGATGCAGGCCGCGCGCCACGTCGACCACGCGTTCCTGGCGGAGCTCACCCTCGGCGCACCACTCGTCCTCACCGAGGACACCGGTGTCCACGTCCAGGTCCTGGTGGACGGGCCGGACGCCGGGGGGCGGGTGGTAAGCGTCTTCAGCCGCCCCACGAATGCCACGCCCGATGAGCCGTGGACCAAGCATGCCGAGGGACGGCTCGTCGCGGCGCGTCCCGCGTCTGCCGACGGCGATCTGATCGTCTGGCCGCCGACCGGGGCCACGGCGCTGGATGTTGACGCCTGTTACACCGAGGGCTCTGAGCGGCAGTACGGTCCCGCGTTCCAGGGTCTGCACCGCGCCTGGGTTCACGACGACGTCCTGTTCGCCGAGGTGGTTCTCGGCGAGGGGCAGGCCGCAGACGCGGACGGCTTCGCGATACACCCGGCGCTCCTGGACGCCGCGCTGCATCCGCTGGGGCTCGCGCCGTTCGGCCGCACCGGAGACGCTCCGCTGGTTCCGTTCGCCTGGGACGACGTGGCCGTGCCCACGGTCAGCACGAGGCAGCTGCGGGTGCGGATCTCCCCCGTCGCGCCCGAGGCGGTGTCGCTGCTGATCGCCGACGCATCGGGCGCCACCGTGCTCGAGGTCGGCCGGCTCACCCTGCGCCCGCTGCAGCGCGGCGCCGGGCAGGGGTCGCGCTCACTGTTCCGAACATCGTGGGTGCGATCGGCACCACCGGCACCCGGCACCGAGCCAGCGCTCGTCTGGCTTCCCCACCCTGCGGGTGACGACGCCGTCGAGTCCGCCGCACAGACGCTCGCGGCTCTGCAGCAGTGGGTGGGCGACGAGCACGCCGCGGACACCCGATTGGTGGTGCTCACCACCGGCTCCTGTCTGCTGGATACCGACGCTCCGACCGAGACTGCCCGGTCCCTGACGAACGCGGCACTGTGGGGGATGACACGGTCGGCCCAGTCCGAGCATCCGGACCGTTTCGTGCTCGTCGACGTCGACGATCTCGATGCGGACTGGCGGCCCACGGTGACGGCCGCCGTGGCCACGGGTGAGACACAGATCGCGATCCGGCGCGGCGAGGCGTACGTCCCCCGGCTGGTGCGTGCTGTGCCGGGCAGTGCCGCGGGCCCGGACTGGTCGTCCGCGACCGTGCTGGTCACCGGGGCCACCGGTGCGCTCGGCGGTCTCGTCACCCGGCACCTCGTGGTCGAACACGGCGCGGGCGAGTTGCTCCTGACCGCACGGCGTCCGGTCCCGACGGAGTTGCTGGAAGAACTGACCGAGGCCGGGGCGCACGTCACGTCCGTCGTCTGCGACCTCACCGATCGGGCGGACCTGGCCGCCGTGCTGGCCGCGGTGCCCGCCGACCGGCCGCTCGCGGTGGTCCACTGCGCGGGTGCCGTCGACGACGCGGTCCTCGTCAATCAGACACCCGAACACCTGGAGCGTGTGTTCGCGCCGAAGGCGACCGCGGCATGGCACCTGCACGAGCTCACCCGGGGCCGCGACGTCACGGCGTTCGTCCTGTTCTCCTCCGCCGCGGCCACCCTCGGCTCCCCCGGCCAGGCCAACTACGCCGCCGCCAACGCCTACCTGGACGCCCTCGCCCACCACCGCACCACCACCGGACACCCCACCACCAGCCTCGCCTGGGGACCGTGGGCCACCGGCATGGCGGCCACCGTCGCCGCCAGAGCGGGCGTCAGGCCGCTGCGGGACGCCGAGGGTCTGGGACTGTTCGACGCCGCGCTGACCGCCGGTGCCCCCGTCATCGTCCCGATGCACCTCGACGCGCACGCGGTCGCAGGCGATCACGCGCCGGTTCCGCCGCTGCTGCGCGCGCTCGTGCCGACGGCACCGCGGCGCGCCGCCGACCGGGCCGCGGACGGCTTCGCCGAACGGCTGCGTCCCATGACCCCGACGGACCGCAATGCCGCCTTGCTCGCGCTGGTCCGCACCCAGGTCGCGGCCGTGCTCGGACATTCCGGCCCGCAGGCCGTCGACTCGGGGCGTGCCTTCAGCGAGCTCGGTTTCGACTCACTCACCTCCGTCGAGCTGCGCAACCGCCTGAACGCGTCGACCGGGCTCCAGCTTCCATCGACCCTGGTCTTCGACCACCCGAACGCGTCAGCGCTGGTGGATCACCTGCGGGACACGATGTTCGGTGCGGCTCCGGCCGACATCGCGCCGGCAGCCGGCATTGCGTCCCAAGACGATCCGGTGGTCGTCGTCGGGATCGGGTGCCGCTACCCCGGCGGTGTCGGCAGCGCGGAAGACCTGTGGCGGATCGTGGTGTCCGGTGCTGACGCGGTGACCGGCTTCCCGCAGGATCGTGGGTGGGACCTGGCGGGCCTCGATCCGGCACGCCCCGGCGGGTCGGCCACCCGCGAAGGCGGATTCCTGCA
>NZ_JARXYZ010000081.1 GCF_029894125.1 Kitasatospora sp. MAA19 | reverse complement strand
CCCGGTGATCATGAAGCGTAGAGAACTCCATGATCGGGCGAACCGTGCCTGCCCTGCTACTGCCGATTAGCTCGGCACCTACTGGCGGACGCCCTAAGCGATCTTGCCACTCGCAACACGCCCGGACTGGACACGGAAGGCGATGATCCAGGTCACGAAAATCGAGGACATGCCGGGGTGGTACCTGTACACGACGCTGATGCGGTCGCCCGAATCGGAGGCCGGGTCGGTGCGGGCGGTGTAGTCGTCAATCTCGGGGTCGGTGCCGCCGGGCACCGGGATACCGAGCCGCGGGTAGAGGGCGAGGCGCTCGACGAGCTTCTCGACCGCGTCCAGCTCGCCGGGGCGCAGCACGGGGAGGGCCTGCCTCGGATTCCCTGTCAAGTTCTTCTGTTCAGATCCAAAGTCTCGGGTCCTGGGAGTCAGGTGTCCCGTCTCACCGAAGTTTGACTGCAGGCGGGTCTTCCGTCAGCGGCGCAGCGTTCGCTGGGCCAGGGCAAGGGTGACCTCGGTCTCGTCGCTCCAGGAGCAGACCTCCAGCCAGGAGAGGTAGCCGGCCTGAGCGAAGACTAGGACCTCGCCGGGGCAGTCACCGTTCTCGGTGTAGATCAGGGCGTCGGCGGCCACCACCGTGCTCGGTCCGGACGGTGCCGGCTGAACCGAGGCCGTGTCGAGCTCGAAGTAGGTCGTGCCGCACCCGCACGTACAGCGCCCTCGCACGCGTAGATGGGGCACTTGGGCGCGGAGCGCCCGGTGAACCGGATTGTCACCGTTACTGACTTCGGCTTGTCAGGGTGACGTTGGGGTGTCGAGGGTCAGGCCGGTGCCGGCTATGAAGCCGTCGAGGGTTTCGGGGCGGTACTGCAGGCGTTTGAGCCGGTTGCGGACAAGGGCCTCGAGTCGGTCGAGGGCCATGACAGCGAGGTTTGCCAGGCTGTGCTTGACGTGTACCCAGACCCACTCCACCGGGTTGAGGTCGGGCGAGTAGGCGGGAAGCAGGAACACTGTCAGCCAGGCACGCTCGGCGATCAACTCGCGCATGGCGTGGGAGACGTGGGTGTTCAGGCGGTCCCAGACCAGCACGATCGGTGCCTTGACGAGGTGGTGGACACCGTCGATCAGTGCGATGAAGTCACGTTCGCCCATGCTGCGGCGCTTCCCCTTGCCCGCGGGGTGGGTGCGCAGGCGGTGGCACAGCCGGGTGCGTGAGCCGGGGCGCATGGCGATCATCCCGGCCACCGACAGTCGTCCCGAGCGGCGGCCGCTGACCGTCACGACAGGGGTGCGGCCTCGCCGGCCCCAGGTGCGTCCTCTGGGCGGACGGCGGGTGAAGCCTGCCTCGTCCTCGAAGCAGATGTAGCCCCCGCAGGCCGCCCGCGCTCTTTTACCTCCGCCCAGGTCACCTCCTTCCACGCGGTGACGGCCTGCTCGTCCCGCTCGGCCACCCGACGCGCGGGGACCTGCGGACTGAAGCCGAGCCGGTGCATCAGCCTCGTCGCCCCGGACACGCTGTAGGAAACGTGGAACTTCCGCCCGATCAGCGTGGCCACCCGCGCCGCGGTCCACACCTGGTCCTCCACCCAGCCGTGTGCGGCCGGGCCCTGGTCCAGGTACGCGGCGAGTTTCTCCAGGCAGCGCGGCGACAGACGGCACCGTGACCCGCCCGGGCCGCGAGAGGACAGAGCCTGCACGCCGCCATCGCGCCACAACTGGTGCCACCGGTAGGCCGACTTCGGGCTCACCCGCAGACGCCGTGCCACTTCCGGTGGCTTGATCCTCTGCTCGAACAGCTCGGCTGCCTGCATCCGCAAAGTCTCCCGGCGCAACCGTCCCGCAGCGGTCAGCCCGCCCCCATCCGCATATCTCACACACCACCGGATACAGCCACCGCAGCCCACCAATCAGGGACTTCGGGAGAGTTCACCCTGACGAGCCGAAGTCAGTAAGGAGGGCGTCGAGCACCTCAGCCACGTCGGGAGGAAGGCACTCAGTCATCAGGGGCCTCTACTCCGGAGAGTTCTAGTTCAAGATCACGCAGGCGTTGCGGGCTGACCTGCGGCGGCACCCAACTGTTGCTGCGTGCGTGGTTGACGAAGTCGGGCGGAAGCCTCAGGTGGTGCTGCTCGACGTAGTGTGCGAGATCGCTGGGCCAGAACCATGTGCCGTCGGTCAGCAGTGCAATGCTGCCCAGCGGAGGGCCTTCTGGCGTAAGACGACATCGGGCTATGGAAGTCGTTGCTGCCAGGAGAGTGCCTGCCCGCAGATAGGAGATGAGAGCGGCGTCGTCCTTGTCGGGGCCGGCGTGCAGGAAGGGCAGCATGCTCGGAGCCTGCTTTTCACCGGTCACCAGTTCGCGGTAGTAGCCCAGGTGCCGGGTCAGGTCGATGCCTGTGCGGAGGTCCGGGACGGGCACGGGAGCGAGGGTCAGGGTGGTGATGGGCAGGGGTGGGCAGACCTCCGGCGGCCGGGTGAGCTCCGCCAGTTCGGTGCGGGGAGTCTGGTGCGTCGCCAGAGCGGCAACGTATTCCCGAGCTTGGCCGATGCTCATCCCCGGTGCGTTCCGGCGCAGCTCCCGCAGCGCTGCCACGGCGCCTTGGGCCTCCAGGACCGCGCCGACCAGGCTGGCAACCGGGTCCGGTCGTGCCAGGCCCTTCACATCGTGCCGGTAGAGGTCTTCCCACTCGCCGGTCGCGTGCGTCGTGACCGGGATCAGGTGCAGGCTGCCATCCGTTGCGTCGACCAGGATTGGCCCCAGGCCGACCAGCAGGTGCTCCGGGCTGCGGGTGCGGATGTACTCGGCTGACTGGCAGAAGACCAACCATCCCAGTGGATGCTCTTCGGCGCTGGACACCAGTACCTTCTGTGTCCACTGATGTGCGCTGAGCGCCAAGCCGCGTTCGCGCGCGAGCCATGCCTCGACCAGGCTGACCGCTGAATCCTGTTGCAACCTCACAGCGGAGATCATGCCGACCTCTCACCGATCCGGCCAACGGAAACGCACAGCTGGGCGGCATGACTGCATCGCCGGCCGGGTGTCCTGGAAGTCCGGCCCGTACCCCCGGCCTCGAACAGGGACGGTGGATCAACGGGCGTGAGGAGAGCCAGGCTCGGAATCGACGTCATGGCTGAGGAAGGCGCACGACGTTGTCGGGCAGCCGGACTACCTCCTCGGCCTTGCGCAGCCGTTCAGTGAGGAGTTTTCATCCTGAGAACCGCAGTTCACGGGGGCTGGCGTGAGTTCGAGGCGGGGTGCTCGGGCTGGTCGGGGGCGTGATCGCGGTCGGG
>NZ_JARXYZ010000080.1 GCF_029894125.1 Kitasatospora sp. MAA19 | reverse complement strand
CCCCCGTCATCACCCTCGACGCCCGCCGCCGCGACAGCGCCAAGAGCGCCCTCATCACCCTCGTCGAACACGCCCTCCTCGCCCGACTGCGATGAGCGGCGGGGCATCCGGCCCCCGGGAGCCGTCGAACTGACGGCCCCGGGGGCGGAGCCGCTTACCGGCCGGTGTCCTCCAGGGGCATCGCGCAAGACCCGTGTATAAGCAGCGGATAACAGTTCGGTAGGCATTTTGTGATCAACAGTGACTCTGCGTGGCGAATCAGCGTCACTCAGCGCCAGAAGACCACGGTTTTGCTCCGTCATGTCGGTGAATGTCCAGATTGCTCCGACGCGGGGGCCATGAGGCGGCTGTTTGTCCCCCATCCCTGCACGTGCTGAAATTCCAGCTACCCCTGAAGCTTTCGTGCCGGCCCGCCGGTGACGGGCCAGGGCCCGGGGGTAGCGCTGGATTGATCCATGGCCGACAGTCGGCCGAGAGGTAGTTGTCGAGTGAGGCGTAAGCAGCAACCCGCCCCGCAGCGGCGCTCCGAGCCCCGCCGGAGCGAGCCGAACGGCACCGCAACGGACCCGGCCGGATTCTCCGCGTTCACACCCACCGAGGAACGCTCGCCGGCGTCCCCGGCCCCGCAGCCCCCGGCCGCCTCCACGGAGCTCCGCGGCGGTGGCTCGGACGGCGACGGCGGCTCAGGCCGGTACGACTTCCTCCGCCCGCGCAACTGGCGCGTGCCGACCCGCCTGATCGCGATCCTGCTGATCCCCGTGATCATCAGCCTCGTCTTCGGCGGCCTCCGCGTGAACACCTCGGTCGACGGCTACATCAAGGCCTCCCGGGCCGAGAAGACCGCCGAGCTGGCCAAGGCGGCGACCGAACTCGCCGAAGCGCTGGAGATCGAGCGCGACACCACGCTGATACCCCTGCTCACCAAGCAGGACCCGGACGGCAAGGTCGCCAAGACCCGGGCCGACACCGACGCCGCGCTGAAGGCGTACGAGGCGGCCTACGCGGCCTCCGACAAGTCCGGCGAACTGCCGCGCCGCCACGAGGCCTTCCAGGCCCTCGTGATCGACCTGCCGCACCTGCGGGCCAACGCGTACGGCCCCGAGCTGTTCGCCAGCGCCACCGCGAACGCCTACTCGGTGATGTTCGCCCCGCTGCTGTCCTACGACAACTCGGTCGGCATGGGCTCCACCAACGCGGCCAGCAAGGGCCGCGCGATCTACGCGATGTCCCTCGCCAAGGCCTCCGCCTCGACCCAGCGCGCGCTCATGCTGCACCTGCTGGTCGGCATCTCCCAGAACGCCACCACCCGGTTCGAGAACGCCGACGTGATCCAGCAGATCCTGGTGTCGGAGCGGCTGGAGCAGGTCTCGCTGACCGAGTTCAACACCGGCAGCGCCCCCGAGGACGCCCGCAAGTACGCCAACGCCCAGGTCGCCCAGGCCATCGCGCAGGAGCGCTCGGCGTACAAGATGCCGAACGGCACCGCGCCCTCCATGCAGACCCTGCTCTCCCTCGGCGCCGCCTACAGCCAGGCCGCCGCCGAAGGCCAGACCAAGGGCAAGGCCGCCGCCGACCAGGCCTACAAGGAGGCCAAGGACGCGGGCCTCACCCCGGAGAACTGGAACCAGGCCGCCAACACGCACATCCAGGCCCTGCGGACCACCGAGGTCCAGCTGCTGGACGACGTCCTCACGGACTCCCGCAACCTCAAGGACAACGCGCTCTACGACGCCATCCTCAACACGATCATCGTCGTCGCCGCGCTCATCCTGGCCGGCCTGCTCACCGGCTACGTCGCCCGCTCGATGATCCTCGGCATGCGCACCCTGCGCAGCGCCGCCCTGGAGATCGCCGACCACCGCCTGCCGGACCTGGTCGAGAAGCTCTCCAAGACCGACCCCGACCGGGTCGACACCTCGGTCAACGCGATCCCGCTGCACGGCAAGGACGAGATCGGCGAGGTCGCCCGGGCGTTCGACCAGGTCCACCAGCAGGCCGTGGCGCTCGCCGCCGAGCAGGCCCTGCTGCGAGGGAACGTCAACGCGATCTTCACCAACCTGTCGCGCCGCAGCCAGGGCCTGATCCAGCGCCAGCTGGCGCTGATCACCGACCTGGAGAACAACGAGGCCGACCCGGACCAGCTGGAGAACCTCTTCAAGCTGGACCACCTCGCGACCCGTATGCGCCGCAACGGTGAGAACCTGCTCGTCCTCGCGGGCGAGGAGGCCGGCCGCCGCTGGAACACCCCGGTCCCGCTGGTCGACGTGCTCCGCGCCGCCGCCTCCGAGGTGGAGCAGTACGAGCGCGTCGAGCTGTCCGGCATCCCGGAGGTCGAGGTCGTCGGCGCCGCCGTGACCGACCTCGTCCACCTGCTCGCCGAGCTGCTGGAGAACGCCACCTCGTTCTCCAGCCCGCAGACCCGGGTCCTGGTCAACGCGACCCGCCTGCCGGACGGCCGGGTGCTGGTCGAGATCCACGACAAGGGCATCGGCCTCACCGCCGACGACTTCGCCGAGATCAACGAGAAGCTGGCCGAGCCGCCCACCGTCGACGCCACCATCTCCCGCCGCATGGGCCTGTTCGTGGTCGGCCGCCTCTCGCAGCGGCACGACATCCGCGTCCAGCTCCGCCCGTCCGGCGAGTCCGCCGGCACCACCTCGCTGGTCATGCTCCCGCCGTTCATCACCCGCTCGGGCGCCGTGCCGGAGCCCGAGGAGCAGTTCACCGTCTCCCGGATCTTCTCCGAGCAGGAGCCGACCTCCGAGTGGGCGCCCAACGGCCAGCCGCGCAGCGCCGCCGAGCTGGGCTTCGACGACCACCTCACCGGCAACGGCAACGCCGGCTCCAGCGGCTTCAGCCCGGCCCTGGAGGCCGTCCAGCGCTCGCAGCGCCTCGACCAGGTCCGCCGCGCGGCCCTGGAGAGCGCCCCGCACGGCGGCGAGCCGCCGGTGCTGGACGCCGAGGTCGAGGAGGAGTACCAGCAGGGCTACGACCAGTACGCCCCGCAGGCCTACGAGCAGTCCGGCTACGCCGACGACCAGTACGGCTACGCCCAGGACGGCTACCAGCAGGACGAGTACGGCCAGGACCAGTACGGCCAGTACCCGCAGCAGGGCTACGACCAGTCCGGCTACGCCGACGAGCAGTACGGCCGCCAGGACTACCAGGAGACCGGCTACCAGGGCTACCAGGACGGCTACGGCGCCGACCAGTACGGCCGCCAGGCCGAGGAGGCCCCGGCCGGCCACCCGTACGCCCCGGAGCCGCCCGCCCTGCCCGCCGCCGAGTCCACCCCCACCCTGCCGTCCGGGCTGCCGCAGCGCCGCCCCGGCCAGCAGCTGGCGAGCGGCGGCTTCGGGGCGCAGGCCGCTCCGGCGGGCACCGGCTCCACCGGCGAGACCCCGAACTGGTTCGCCGGCGCCAAGGACAGCTCGGCGGCCGACGAACCGCGCGGCCACGACGTGTCGGCGCTCGGCGGCTACGGCCCGACCGGTCCGACCAACTCCCCCTGGCAGTCGCCCAACGACGGCGCCTGGCAGCGGGCCGAGCAGACCCGCGAACCCGCCTCCGGCGGCACCACCGGGGCGGGCCTGCCGCGGCGCGTGCCCAAGCAGAACCTGGTGGCCGGGAACGCCAAGCCCACTCCGCAGGAAGGGCCGCAGGTCTCCCGCAGCCCCGAGGAGGTCCGCGGCCGGCTCACCAACCTGCGCCGCGGTGTGGAGCAGGGCCGCAGTGCCGGTAACACCGGAAGCTTCCGGATCGACCCCGATCAGGTAGACCCGTCCGGCAACGGACAGAACCGAAGCACCGATCTCTTCGGCGGCTCGAACCACCAGGAGCGTTGAGTTGACTCAGATGAGCCAGGCCGCACAGAACCTGAACTGGCTGATCACCAATTTCGTGGACAACACCCCCGGGGTGTCCCACACCGTGGTGGTCTCCGCCG
>NZ_JARXYZ010000079.1 GCF_029894125.1 Kitasatospora sp. MAA19 | reverse complement strand
TCGCGTAGGACGTCGGTGAGTGACCAGTCGACGAACGGGGCGAGGGCTTGCTCGCAGCGGTCGATCCATTGGGTGAACACCGCGGAGGTGCCGAGTAGGTCGGCTCCCATGCCGGGCCACTGCGAGCCCTGCCCGGGGAACACGAACACCACCTTGCCCCTAGCCGACGCGACCCCCTCGGCGACACGCTCGGCCGGCGAACCGTCGGCGAGAGCGGCCAGCCCGGCCGACAGTTCCTCACCGGTGGCCCCGATGACGACGGCGCGGTGTTCCAGCGTCGCCCGTGCGGTGGCCAGGGAGTGGCCGACATCGGCCGGGTTCAGGCCGTCGAGGGACAGCAGGCGCCGGGCCTGAGCGCGCAGTGCCTCGGGGGTCTTCGCCGACAGCGTCCACGGGACGACGCCGTGGTCCGGTGCGTCGGTCGCGGGCTCGTCGGCGGCGGGCGGCTGCTCCAGGATGACGTGGGCGTTGGTACCGCTGACGCCGAACGCGGAGACGGCGGCGCGGCGGGGGCGGTCGTGGGCCGGCCAGGGCTGCTGCTCGGTGAGCAGGGAGACGGCGCCCGCGGTCCAGTCGACCTCGGTGGTCGGCTCGGTGACGTGGAGGGTGCGGGGGAGGATCCCGTGCTGCATGGCGAGGATCATCTTGATGATGCCGGCGGCGCCGGCGGCGGCTTGGGTGTGGCCGATGTTGGACTTCACCGAGCCGAGCCAGAGCGGCTGTTCGCGGTCCTGTCCGTAGGTGGCCAGCACCGCTTGGGCTTCGATGGGGTCGCCGAGGCGGGTGCCGGTGCCGTGGGCTTCGACGGCGTCCACGTCGGAGGGCTGGAGTGCGGCGTTGGCGAGGGCCTGGCGGATCACCCGTTGCTGGGAGGGGCCGTTGGGGGCGGTGAGGCCGTTGGAGGCGCCGTCCTGGTTGACGGCCGAGCCGCGCAGCACCGCGAGGACCGGGTGACCCAGGCGCCGGGCATCCGAGAGCCGCTCCACCAGCATCAGACCCACGCCCTCCGCGGAGCCGAACCCGTCGGCGTCGGCGGAGAACGCCTTGCACGTGCCGTCCGGAGAGAGACCCTGCTGCCGGCTGAACTCCGTGAACATGTGCGGCGTCGCCATCAGCGCGACACCACCCGCCAGCGCCGCGGAGGACTCACCGCGCCGGACCGACTCCGCCGCGAGGTGCAGGGCGACCAGCGACGAGGAGCAGGCGGTGTCGATCGTGACGGCGGGGCCTTCGAGACCGAAGGTGTAGGAGATGCGGCCCGAGGCCACGCTGGCGGTCACGCCCGTCAGCAGGTAACCCGCCAGCTCCTCCGGCGGCTCGGTGATCCGGGACTGGTAGTCCTGGTAGGTCAGCCCGACGAAGACGCCGGTCCGGCTGCCGCGCATCGACGTCGGGTCGATCCCCGCGTGTTCGAAGGTCTCCCACGCGGTTTCCAGCAGCAGCCGCTGCTGCGGGTCCATCGCCAGGGCCTCGCGCGGGGAGATCCCGAAGAGGTCCGCGTCGAAGTCGGCGACGTCGTGGAGGAATCCCCCGCGCCCGGTCGCCGAGCGGCCCGGATCACCCGGCTTCCCGGACAGCAGCTGCTGCAGGTCCCACCCGCGGTCGGTGGGGAAGTCCCCGACGGCGTCGCCGCCGTCCACGATCAGCCGCCACAGATCCTCCGGTGAGCCGACGGCTCCCGGATAGCGGCACGCCATCGCGACGACGACCACCGGATCGTCGTCGTCCGCCTGCGTGGGTACGGCGACCGGTCCGGTCTCCTCCTCGCCGACCAACACGGACTCGACGTGGCGCGCCACCGCGACGGCCGTCGGATAGTCGAAGACCAGGCTCGACGGCAGCCGGACCCCGGTTTCCGCGGCGAGCCGGTTGCGCAGCTCCACACCGGTGAGCGAGTCGAACCCCAGGTCGCGCAGCGGCCGTTCGACGTCGACGAGCAGTGGATCGGTGTGCCCCAGGACCGCGGCGACCTGGGCGCGCACCACGTCGAGTACCGCCGCCGACCGCGGCGGACCGGACAGGGACCGCACGCGAGCGGCCAGCCCCGGCCCCGTCTCGTCGTCCCGATGGCCGGACGCCGCCGCCACGAGGGCGCGGACCTCGGGAAGGTCCTCGATGAGCGGCCGGGTCCGGGCCTCGGAGTAGGCGAGGTGGAACCGGTCCCAGTGGATGTCGGCCACCATGGTGGTCGCACGGTCCTCGTCGGCACCGAGAGCGAGGACCGCCAGAGCCAGCTCGGGTTCGAGGGGCAGAGCTCCGTGGCGCTGGAGCCGGTCCTGCACGCCGTCGACCGCGGCCATGCCGTCCCCCGCCCACGGGCCCCAGGCGTAGGAGGTCGCGGGCAGACCCAGGGAACGCCGGTGTTCGGCCAGCGCGTCCAGATAGGCGTTGCCGGGTGCGTACCCCCCTTGGCCGGGGATACCGAGCACTCCGGCGATCGAGGAGAACAGCACGAACTCGTCCAGCTCCGCCGTGAGTTCGTGCAGGTGCCGCGCACCCTCCGCCTTGACCCGCAGCACCCGGTCGAGCTGGCCGACCGTCAGGGAGTGCACCACCGCGTCGTCGAGCACGCCCGCCGTGTGGAACACGGAGGTCACCGCGAACTCGGCGAGCAAGCGCGCCACGTCGGACCGGTCGCCCACGTCGCACGCCACGACGGCGACCTCGGCATCGAGCGCCCGCAACTCCGCGGCGAGTGCGTCCGCGCCCGGAGCCTGCGGTCCACGCCGGCTCGCCAGCACCAGCCGCCCGGCGCCCTGCTGGACGAGCTGCCGCGCGACCCGCGCGCCGAGCGCGCCGGTGCCGCCGGTGACGAGTACCGTGCCGCGCGTCCGACGTTCCGTCGTGACCGGGGTCGTCGCCCCGGCGTGCACCAGCCGGCGCGCGAAGGAGCCGGACCCACGGACGGCGACCTGGTCCTCGCTGCGCTGCGCCAGTACGGCCAGCAGCCATGCGACCGCCTGCTCGCTGGGGAGCTCGGGAAGGTCCACGAGCCCGCCCCAGCGTTCGGGCTGCTCCAGGGCGACCACCCGTCCGAGGCCCCACGCCTGGCTCTGCGCGGGGTTGCGCAGGGCGTCCGCCCGGTCCACTGCGACCGCGCCCGAGGTGAGGGTCCACAACGGGACGTCCAGGCCGGCGTCGGCGAGCGCATGGATCAGCGTCAGCGTGGCGGCCGTGCCCGTCGGGACGGCACCGTGTTGCGGAGCCACGGCGTCACCCGTCGGAAGCAGCGACAGCACCGCGTCCACGTCGCGGGGCAGCAGGGCGCCCAGCGCGGCGCGGTCCTCGGCGCCGAGCCGGAGCTCCACCACCTCGGCTCCACCCGTGCGCAGCCCGTCCCGCGCCGCCTGCGCCCAAGCGGCATCGTGCTCGCCGTCCGGGGTGACGACCAGCCACGTGCCGGTCGGCGCGCCGCGGCCGATGCCGGTCGACGGCACCCACTCGACCGTGTAGCGCAGGGCGTCGAGGCGGCTGCTCGCGCGGCGCAGCTCGCGGCGGCGGGCCAGCGCGGGCAGCGCCTGCCGCAACCAGTCCGGCTGATCCCCGCGCAGCCCCAGCACCGAGGCGACGGCGTCGGTGTCGGCTGCTTCCACGGCCTCCCAGAACTCCTCGTCGCCACCGCCGGTCGTCGCCGCGAGCCCGGCCGGCGTGTCGATCCAGTAGCGCGTGCGCTGGAAGGGGTAGGTGGGCAGGACGATCCGCCGGCCGCCGGGGTACTGCGCGGCCCAGTCGACGGGCAGGCCGCGGACCCACGCCTGCGCGGCGGAGGTGAGGAGGTTGGCCTGGCTGCCGTGATCGCGCCGAAGGGAACCGACGGCGGCGACGTCGGACTCGGCGACGTCGGCCGTGTCCTGGAGCGACGCGATGAGTACGGGGTGGGCGCTGGGTTCGATGAAGGTGGTGTGGTGGGTGGTGATGAGGGTTTGGGCGGTGGGGTGGAAGAGGACGGGGTTGCGGAGG
>NZ_JARXYZ010000078.1 GCF_029894125.1 Kitasatospora sp. MAA19 | reverse complement strand
TCGGCGGGCAGGGCCTCGCCGGTGACCATCAGCCAGCGCAGGTCCGGCAGTTGGGGCGCGTCGCCCTCGGTGTCCCAGGCGTCCAGCGCGGCGCGCAGCAGCGAGGGGACGACCTCCAGGACAGCGATCCGCTCGTCCCGGGCCATGCCGAACAGCGCGTCGGGGTCGGCGGCCATCTCCGTCCCCGAGACGCGGACGGTGCCGCCCACGACCAGCGGGGCGAGCATCTGCCACACCGACACGTCGAAGGTGAGCGGGGCGTTCTGGACGACGCCCTCCCCGGCGGCCAGGTCCAGGTCGCCGACCTTCGCCCAGAGGTGGTTCATCATCCCCGAGCGCTGCACCATGGCGCCCTTGGGCTTGCCGGTGGAGCCGGAGGTGAACATCACGTACGCCAGATCCAGCCCGGTGCCCGCGCACTCCGGCAGGGCCCGCGCGGTGGCGGCCTGCTCCAGGCCGATGACGGTGACCGGCTCGCCCTGGACGGCGGCGGCGAACTCCGCGGCCGGTGCCTCGTACCCGGCGCCGACCAGCAGGTGGCGGGCGCCGCCGTCCTCCAGCAGCCCGGTGTTGCGGGCGGCCGGGGCGGCCGGGTCGAGCGGCAGGTAGGCGCCGCCGGCGCCGAGGACGCCCAGCACGCCGGTGATGAACGGGACGCCGGGCTCGGCGACCATCGCGACCACCGAACCGGTGGTGACCCCGGCCTCGACGAGGCCCGCGGACAACCCGCCGGCCGCCTCGACGAGTTCCCGGTAGGTCAGCGATCCGGCGCCGTCGGTGACGGCGGTCGCCTCGGGGGTGCGGGCGGCCACCGCGCGCACCCGCTCGACGACGCCGAGGCTCTCCTCGGGGATCGACGGGTCCCAGGCGCCGAGCAGTCCGCCCAGTTCGCCGGGGGTGCCGGTGCCGGTGAGGTCCGCCGGGGCGGTCACGTCGATCCGGGCGAGCGGCAGGTCGGGCCGGTCGGCGACGGTGCGCAGCAGGTGCTGGAAGATCGCCGCGACCCGCTCGACCTCGGCCCTGCCGAACAGGTCCGGGTTGTAGTCCAGCCGCAGGTGCAGGGTGTCGCCGGGGTGGACCACCATGCTCAGCGGGTGGTGCCGGGCGTCCCGGGCCTCGGCGTGGACGACGCGCGGACCGTCGGCGAGGCCGGTGTCGAGGCCGTTCTCGTCCAGCGGGAAGTTCTCGAACAGCACCACGGTGTCGAAGACCTCGCCGGACAGGCCGGCGGCCTGGTGGATCGCGGCGAGCCCGAGGTGCTCGTGCGGGAGCAGCGCGGTCTGCTGGTCCTGGAGGGCGTGCAGCAGTTCGGCGAGGGTGGCGCCGGGGTGCAGGCGGGCCCGGACCGGCACGGTGGTGAGGAACATGCCGATCATCGACTCGACGTCCGGGACCTCGGCCGGGCGGCCGGAGGTGACGGCGCCGAACACGACGTCCTGGCGGCCGGTGAGCCGGCCGAGCAGCAGTGCCCAGCAGCCCTGCACCACGGTGTTGAGGGTCAGGCCCTGGGTGCGGGCCCAGCCGGTCAGCGCGGCGGTCAGCTCGCGGGGCACCTCGGCGAGCACCGCGTCGGGCAGTGCCGGGAGGCGGCCCGGGTCGGCGGGGACGAGCAGGGTGGGCTCGTCGACGTCGGCCAGCACCTCGTGCCAGGCCGCCCGGGCCGCGGTGCGGTCCTGCGCGGTCAGCCAGGCCAGGTACGAGCGGTACGGGGCCGGGTCGGGCAGCAGTGCGACGTCCGCGCCGGGGGCGCAGAGCGCGAACAGCTCGCGGACGAGCAGCGGCATCGACCAGCCGTCGACCAGGATGTGGTGGCTGGTCCAGATGAACCGGTGCCGGCCCTCGCCGGTGGTGACGAGCGCGAAGCGCAGCAGCGGCGGGGCGGCGAGGTCGAAGCGGCGGGTGCGCTCGGCCTCGGTGATCCGGTCCAGCTCGGCGGCCCGGGCGGGCTCCGGCAGGTCGGTCAGGTCGGCGTCCAGCCAGGGGAGTTCGGCGTGCTGCGGGACGACCTGGACCGGCTCGCCGGTGGCCCGGGCGCGGAAGGAGGCGCGCAGGTTGGGGTGCCGGTCGAGCAGGGCCTGCCCGGCGGCGCGCAGGGCGGCGGCGTCGAGGTCGCCCTCGATGTCCGCGACGATCTGCAGGGTGTAGACGTCGACCGCGTCCGCGCCGCCCTCGGCGGCGGTGTCGTAGTCGGCGTGGAAGAGCATGCCCTGCTGGAGCGGGGTGAGCGGCAGGACGTCGGCGAGGGCGGTGCCGGCCTGGGCGAGCTCGGCCTCGTACTCCTCGATCTCGTCCTGGGTCAGGCTGACCAGCGGCAGGTCGGAGGGGGTGCGGCCGCCGGCCTCGGGGGCGGTGGCGTGCCGGGCGAGCAGTGCCAGGGCGCGGAACCAGGTGTCGGCGACGTCCTGGGCGTCCTCCTCGGCGACGGTGCGGCCGGCCCAGGACCAGTTGGCGATCAGGTGCGGGCCGTCGTGCCGGTCCTCGGTGGCCGGGGTGACGTCGAGCAGGTGCGGCAGCGGCATGCCGGGGTGCGCACCGGTGCCGACCACGCCGTCGCCGCCGGCCGGCTCCCAGAGGCCGGCCTCGCGGGCGTCGAAGCGGCCCATGTAGTTGAAGCCGATCTGCGGCTTGTGGTGGCCGGCCAGGGCGCGGGCGGCGTGCGGGTTGAGGTAGCGCAGCAGGCCGTAGCCGACGCCGCGGTCGGGCAGCGCGCGCAGCTGCTCCTTGATCCGCTTGAGGGCGGCGCCGAGGGCGGGGCCGCCGGCCCAGAGCTCGTCCCAGTCGAGGGTGCCGGGGTCGAGGCGCATCGGGAAGGCGCTGGTGAACCAGCCGACGGTGCGGGACAGGTCGAGGGTGTCGCTGAGCTGTTCGCGGCCGTGGCCCTCCAGCTCGATCAGGGTCTGCGCGTACTCGGCGTGGCCGTGCCGGCGGCGCCAGTCGGCGACGGCGAGGGCGAGGCCGGTCAGCAGGACGTCGTTGACCTCGGCGTGGAAGGCCGCGGGGACGTCGGTGAGCAGCGGGCCGGTGACCTCGGGGCCGAGCTCCAGGCGCAGGGTGCGCTGGGTGCCGTAGACGTCCGTCCCGGGGTCGAGCCGGTGGGTGCCGACCAGCGGGTCGGGGCCGGTCAGGATCGACTGCCAGAGGGCGAGTTCCGGTCCGCGGACCTGGGTGCGGGCCTGTGCGGCGAGCAGCTGCGACCAGGCGCGGTAGGAGGTGCCGACCGGGTCGAGGGCGGGGGTGCGGCCGGCGGTCAGCGCCTCGCAGGCGGCGGCGAGGTCGGGCAGCAGGATGCGCCAGGACACGCCGTCGATGACCAGGTGGTGGGCGGAGAGCACCAGCAGGGCGGTGTCGGCGCCGGGCGCCGCGCCGATCAGCACGGCCTGGATCATCACGGCGGCGGCGGGGTCGAGCCGGGCGCGGGCGGCGGCGGCCTGCCGCTCGGCGAAGCCGAGGGCGTCGTGGTCGTCGGCGCCGCCGTTCTCGGCGGTGGCGACCAGGCGGACGCCGGCGAGTGCGCCGGGCGCCAGCGCCTCCAGGTGCCACAGGCCCGGGGCCGGTTCGGTGGCCCGGGTGCGCAGCGCGTCGTGGTGGTCGACCAGGGTGTGCAGGGCGGCGTCGAGCAGGTCGGCGTCCAGGGTGGCGGGGACCCGGACGACGACGTGCTGGCTGTACTTGACGACCGGGCCGGTGAGGCTGTGGGTGTCGTCGTGCAACTGGCCCATGATCGGCGTGAGTTCGTACGGGCCGGTGCCGCCCGCGTCCTCGGCGGGGTCGGCCGCGGCCTTGGGCTCCGCCCCGCCCGCGACCCGGGCCAGGGCGGCGGCGGTCTTGTGGGTGAAGATGTCGCGGGTGGTGAGGGTGAGACCGGCCCGGTGGGCGCGGCTGACCACCTGGATGGAGCGGATGCTGTCGCCGCCGAGGGCGAAGAAGTCCTCGTCGATGCCGACCCGGCCGGTGCCGAGCACCTCGGCGAGGATGTCGCAGAGGACGCGCTCGCGCTCGGTGCGGGGGCCGCGGACGGCGTCCTGCTCGCCGATCTCGGGCTTGGGCAGGGCCTTGCGGTCGAGCTTGCCGTTGGGGGTGAGCGGCATGGCGGGCAGGACGGTCCAGGACGCGGGGATCATGTACCCGGGCAGCAGTTGGGAGAGCTC
>NZ_JARXYZ010000077.1 GCF_029894125.1 Kitasatospora sp. MAA19 | reverse complement strand
GGTACTGCAGGGGGGACCCTGTGGGAGAGTAGGACGCCGCCGAACAATCATTCACAGAGAACCCCCATCCGGGAAACCGGATGGGGGTTCTCTGCGTTGTGGCTCACCCGTCCTGGAGCTGCTGCTCTTCCTGCGGTTGCGGTTGCGGTTGCGGCTGAGCTTGGGGCTGCGCAGGCTCCTGGGCGGCAGGCTGAGGCTGGACCGGAGCCGCCGCCTTTCCCCATGCCTGCCGGCTCAGCCACGCGTCCGCGCCGTTCGTGAGCCGGGTGACGCCCGTGCCGTCCGGCTGCATGCTGTAGAGGTCGGCGCCGGCCCCGGCGGCGGCGCTGGCGAAGACGATGGACTTGCCGTCGGGCGCGAAGGACGCGGTGCCGTAGAAGGCGTCGGACGGGGCGGGGGTGAGCGCGCCGATGGCGGTGCCGTCGGGGTGGACGGTGTAGATGCCGCCGCCGGGGGCGTTGTCCGGGCCGGCCGGGTACGTGGTGAAGAGGATCTGCGTGCCGTCGGGGGACCAGTTGGCGCGGTCCCCGGCGCGCAGTTCCCAGGGGGTGAGCTGCCGCAGTCCGGTGCCGTCCGCGCCGACGACGTAGATGGCGCGGCTGTTGGCGGGCTGGCCGGTGGCGCTGGTGCGGTACTCGAAGGTGAGCTGCTTGCCGTCCGGTGACCAGCTGGGGTTGCTCACCTGACCGGAGTACGGCTTGTCGTTGGTGAGGAAGGTGAGCCGCTGGACTTCGGTGCCGTCGGGGTTCATCAGGTAGAGGTCCGAGTACTGGACCTGGTTGCTGCGGGTCCGGTCGAGGGCGCCCCAGGAACGGCTGAAGGCGAGCTGTTTGCCGTCGGGCGAGTAGGCGGGAGCACGCTCGTCCTCGTTGGCGCAGTCGGCAGCACTGGCCTCGCAGAGCTGGCCGATCTGGTGGGCGCCGTCGCCGGAGGCGGACACGGTCCAGAGACGGGCGGCGCCGCTCTGCACGTCGGTCCGGTCGAAGGCGATCGTGCTGCCGTCGGGGGACCAGTCGGGGCGGTCGTCGCTGGTGTGGTTGGGCGGCTGGGTGATCTGGCGCCGGTCGGCGCCGTCGGGTGCGATGGCGACGATGGAGCTGGTGGTGCGGGTGGCGTCGAGGAAGGACACACCGACGATCGGACCGTTGTCCGCGGTGGCCGCGGGCGCTCCGGAGGCGGCGCCGACCAGGCCGGGGGTCGCGGCAGCAGAGCCGGCAGCGCCGGGGCTCGCGGTGGCCGGTGTCGTCTCGGGGGAGGCGGAAGGCGTGTCCGCCTGGATCTCGGACAGTGGGATCTCGCCGGGCTCGGCCCCGCACCCGGTGAGCAGGGTGCCCAGCAGCAGAAGGCCCGCACCGGCGCTTGCGCGGGTGCGGGCCTTGGGCGTGAGCGTGGGTGACTGCCGCGCGCCGGTCATCCGTGCCATCTCCGTCTCCGACCTTTCCGACCTCGCCGACATTGGCTCCGTCCCCGATGTGGGACGAAGGCCCCTCGAAGGAGCTGTCACTGTGTCAGATGGGGGACGCCAGCGGCCGGGCGACACGCAACGCCTCGCGTCCGGTCGGTCACACGGAGTAGAAGGCCTGGCGGAGTGGACGGTCTTGCGGCGCGGCGGAGGAGGAGCGGCGAAGGAGAGGGGGCGGGGCGGGTCAGCCCCGGGCGGCGCGGCGCTCGGCCTTGGCGAGGGCCTCCGCCTCGTCCTCGGCCTCGGCGACCTCCAGAGTGGGCGCGGTGCCACCGAGGTGGGTGGGCAGCCACCAGGTGTCGTCCGCGCCGGAGGGCTTGCCGGGGTACTCGCGCTGGGTCTGGTCGAGCATCTCGCTCATGGCGGCGCGCAGCCGTCTGGTGACCATGACGGGCTTGTCGTTCGGCCCCAGGTGAATCGGTTCTCCGATCATGATGGTGACCGGGACGTGACGCTTGGTCAGGGTCTTCGGGCGGCCCTTGGTCCAGAGCTGCTGGGTACCCCAGAGGACGACGGGCAGTAGCGGGGTGCCGGAGTCGGCGGCCATCCGGGCGGCGCCGGTCTTGAACTTCTTCAGCATGAAGGAGCGACTGATGGTCGCTTCGGGGAACACCCCGACGACCTCGCCGGCCTTGAGGGCGCGCACGGCGGCCTCGTAGGCGGGCTGCCCGTCGGTGCGGTCGACCGGGATGTGCTTCATGCCGCGCATCAGCGGGCCGGAGATCCGGTGCTTGAAGACGTCGTCCTTGGCCATGAAGCGGGTCTTGCGCTTGCCGCCGCGGTAGGCGCCGAGCCCGGCGAAGAGGAAGTCCAGGTAGCTGATGTGATTGCTGACCAGTACGGCTCCGCCCCTGGCGGGGATGTGTTCGGCGCCTACGATCTTGATCCGCACGTCGAGCGCGCGGAAGGCGGTGAGTGCGGCGCCGATCACCGGCGGGTACACGAACTCTGCCACGGTCAGTCCTGACTTCCACGGGCCGGAGCCCGGTACGGCGGTACCCGCGCCGTTGTGTGGAGGCCGATCGGAGCGCGGCACGCCGCGGCGGTCACGGGTGATTCACGGAGATGATCCCCCGAACGAGTGCCTGCTGTCACCTGAGCCGTGCGGTCAAGCGAATATTCGAGGTGTGATCTCCGTGATGAGTTCGGACGGGAACTTTTCCCGTCCGTGACGACCCTGGGGCCCGGGACGCCTCTGGCGTCCAGGGGGCGGTCAGGCCCCGGTGCCGAGGCGGCCCTGCGCGTGCCGGACGAGCGGGTAGATCTCGGATCCGAGGCAGTAGCCGAACGCGGCGTTGAGGAAGGCCGCGGCCAGGGCGGAGGCTGTGGCCAGCAGGCCGAGCCAGGTCACCCCGGTGAGGAAGCCGAGGGTGCCGACGACGGCGAACACCAGGCCGACGCCCTGCGCGAAGCGGGGCGGCCGCTCGTCCTCGGTCTCGGAGGGCGGGGCCAGCCGGGGGAGGAGGAGCGTCCGGTACAGCCAGCCGTACGGGGAGAGCCACAGGCCGCCGAACGCGCCGAGTGCGAAGACGAGAGCCTGGACGGCCAGCAGCACGCCGCTGCCGGTGATCAGGGCGACAGCCAGGACGACTGAGGTGAGCGCGGCGGCGAAGCGGGGACCGCGGGGGTCGATCTGCACGAGGGCTCCGGAAGGGTCGCGACGGGCGGCGGCGGGGCGCGTCAGCGACAGCGGGTGGTGGTGGCCCGGCCCAGGTCGACGACGCGGCGGGAGGTCGGCAACGGCGGAGCGGTGCGGTCGGATTCCACCCGCCGATCGTACGCGGGCCCTGCACTGGCGGTCGACCTCCCTTTCGGGGCCCTGAGGGCGCTGTCGCAGACTAGGGGGATGACCGGGTTGGCGGTGTGCGTTGTCGTGCCGGTGCTGGCGACCACGTTCGGGCTGCCACGGGCCGGGCGCGACGGGAGGCTGAAGGTGCGGACCAAGGACGGGGCGGTACGGCTGTCGGGGGCGGAGCTGGGCGGGGTGCTCGGCGAGCGGGCGACGTTGGTGCAGTTCTCGACGGCGTTCTGTCAGCCCTGTCGCGCCACCCGCCGGGTGCTGGCGGACGTGGCCGGCATGGTCGAAGGGGTGGCGCACGTCGAGGTGGATGCCGAGGAGCGGTTGGAGCTGGTCCGCCGGCTGGAGATCCTGCGCACACCGACCGTCCTGGTGCTGGACGCGGACGGCCGGGTGGTGCGTCGCGCGGCCGGGCTGCCGCGCAAGGCGGATGTGATCGCGGCGCTCGGCCAGGCGGTCTGAGTCGGGGCGTGGCGGGAGGCCGGCCTCGGTCAGGCGGCGGGTGACGGCTGGCCGGGGACAGGGGGCAGCCGGCCGGCGGCGAACAGATGACAGATAACAGATGACAGCGAACAGATAACAGATGACGAAATCTGTCTGCTGTCATCTGTTCGTCGCCCGGCGGACGATCCCGCTGCGGATATGTCGCCCCGTCAGGTGGTGTCGGGGATGGTCTGGGGCAGGATGGGCGCACGCGGAAGTGCAGCCGTCCGGCCTAAGCTACTGGCCAGTAGTGACCACTGGGCTACTGCCGAGTATGCTGCCAGGAAGTTCCGGACCGGCACGGGAACACGCTGCCCGGAGCGGGTGCGTGCCGTGTTCGCGCCCGCTTGCACAGCCGCAGCCGCCGGACGAGACCAGTACAGGAGACAGGCCGTGAGCTTGAGGATCGTTGTCTGTGTGAAGTACGTGCCGGATGCGACGGGTGACCGTCGGTTCGCGGACGACCACACCACCGACCGGGAGGGTGTGGACGGCCTTCTGTCGGA
>NZ_JARXYZ010000076.1 GCF_029894125.1 Kitasatospora sp. MAA19 | reverse complement strand
GAGATCGCGCGGATCACCGCGACCTTCCCCGGCGGGGCGCCGAACATCGCGGACATCTACCCCCTGGCCCCGCTCCAGGAAGGCATCCTCTTCCATCACCTGATAGCGGCGGACGAGGGCGCGGACGACGTCTACATCTCGCCCACCGTCCTGACCTTCGACACCCGCGAACTGCTGGACACCTTCCTCGGCGCGCTCCAGCACGTCATCGACCGCCACGACATCCTGCGCACCGCCATCCTCTGGCAGGGTCTGCCCGAACCCGTCCAGGTCGTCGCCCGCCACGCCCAACTGCCCGTCCAGCAGCACGAGATCACCGGCGACGACCCGATCGCCGCACTCACCGCACGCTGCGCGGCCACCATGGACCTCACCCGCGCACCGCTGCTCGACGCCCGGATCGCCGCCGAACCGGGCAGCGCCCGCTGGCTGTTGCTGCTCCAGCGCCACCACCTGATCACCGACCACACCACGCTCGAAGTCCTGCTGGCGGAGATCCAGGCCGTCATGGCCGGCCGACAGGACGAGCTGCCGGCGCCGGTGCCGTTCCGCGAGTTCGTCGCCCAGGCCCGGCTCGGCGTCTCCCGCGAGGAGCACGAGCGGTTCTTCACCGGGCTGTTGGGCGATGTCGTCGAGCCGACCGCGCCCTTCGGCCTGCTCGACGTACACGGCGACGCCACCGCCCTCGCCGAGGCAACCGTCACCGTCGATGCCGAACTCGCCCTCCGGGTAAGGGAACAGGCCCGCCGCCTGGGCGTGAGCGCGGCCGCCGCGTTCCACGTCGCCTGGGCCCGGGTGGTCGCCGCCACCGCCAACCGGGACGACGTCGTCTTCGGCACCGTCCTGTTCGGCCGCATGAACGCCGGCACCGGCGCGGACCGCGTCCCCGGCCTGTTCATCAACACCCTGCCCGTCCGGGTGCCCGGCCTCGGCGCGAGCGTCACCGACGCCGTGCGCGCCATGCGCGGACTCCTCGCCGACCTGCTGGTCCACGAGCACGCCCCGCTCGCCGTCGCCCAGCAGGCCAGCGGGATCGACGGCTCCGCACCGCTCTTCACCGCCCTGCTGAACTATCGCCACAGCCAGGCGCCCGGCGCCGGGGCCTCGCCCGCGACGGGCCTGGCGGGCGTCGAGATCCTGCAGAGCCAGGAGTACACCAACTACCCGCTCACCGTGTCGGTGGACGACCTCGGCGCCGGGTTCAGCCTCACCGCTCAGACGGTGGCGCCGATCGACGCCGAGCGGGTGTGCGACCTGCTGCACACCGCCCTCGAAGGACTGGTCGACGCGCTCGAAACGGCCCCGGACAGCCCCCTCGGACGCATCGAGGTCCTCAACCCGCAGGAACGGCAGCGGATCCTCACCGACTGGAACGGCACCGCCACCGAGCCGGTGACAGGCACGCTGCCCGAGCTGTTCGCCGCCCAGGTCGCACGGACGCCCGACGCCGTCGCCGTCCGCTGCGAGTCGGGCGAGCTGACGTACGCGGAGCTGGACGGGCGGGCCAGCGCGCTCGCCCGGCGCCTGGCCGCCGAGGGCGTGGGGGCCGAGAGCGCCGTCGCGGTCCTGATGGAGCGCTCGGCGGACCTGGTCGTCGCGCTGCTGGCCGTCGTGAAGGCCGGTGGCTGCTATGTCCCGCTCGACGCCCGCTACCCGCTGACCCACCGGCTCGCGATCACCGCGGAGACCGGCGCCACCGTGGTCCTGACCGACACCGCACTGTCGGAAGAGGCCGCCGAACTCGGCCTCACCGTCCTCACCGTCCTCACCACGGACGGTCCCGCGCCCGCCGCCAGCGTCGATGTGGCCTTCCACGAGCGGCAGTTGGCGTACGTGATGTACACCTCCGGCTCCACCGGCCGCCCCAAGGGCGTCGCCGTCACCCACCACGACGTCATCGCACTCGCCACCGACGACCGCATCGCGTCCCCCGCCACGGAACGCGTCCTGCTCCACTCCCCGCACTCCTTCGACGCCTCCACCTTCGAACTATGGGTACCGCTCCTCAACGGCGGCAGCGTCATCGTCGCCCCCACCGGAGACCTCACCACCACCACCCTGCACCACCTCATCACCAGCCACGACATCACCGCCCTCTGGCTCACCGCCGGGCTCTTCTCCCTCATCGCCGACGACAACCCCGCCTGCCTCAGCGGCATCCACCAGCTCTGGACCGGCGGCGACGTCGTCTCCCCCACCGCCGTCACCCGCGCCCGCGCAGCATGCCCCGGCCTCACCATCATCAACGGCTACGGACCCACCGAAACCACCACCTTCGCCACCACCCACCCGGTGACCGACACCCCCAGCGCACTGCCCATCGGCCGCCCACTGACCACCATGCGCGCCTACGTCCTCGACGCCCACCTGCGGCCCGTCCCGGCCGGCGCCACCGGCGAGCTCTACCTCGCCGGCTCGGGCCTCGCCCGGGGCTACCTCCACCGGCCGGCCCTGACGGCCGAACGCTTCACCGCCGACCCGTACGGCCCGGCCGGCAGCCGCATGTACCGCACCGGCGACCTCGCCAAGTGGAACCACCACGGCGAACTCGAATACGCCGGCCGCGCCGACCAGCAGATCAAACTGCGCGGCTTCCGCATCGAACTCGGCGAGGTAGAGGCCGCGTTGGCCTCCCACCCGGCCGTCGCCCAGGCCACCGTCCTCCTCCGCGAAGACACCCCCGGCCACAAGCGCCTCATCGCCTACACCGTCCCGACGGACGAACCGGACGAAACAGCCGTACGAGCCCACCTCGCCGCCACCCTCCCCGAGTACATGGTTCCGGCAGCGATCGTCGTGCTCGACGCGCTCCCCCTGACCGTCAACGGCAAGCTCGACCGCCGCGCCCTCCCCGCACCCGACCTCATCCCGGTGTCCAGCCGCCCCCCACGCACCCCGCGCGAGGAGATCCTCTGCGAGGTCTTCGCCCAGATCCTCGGCCTCCCCACGGTCGGGATCGACGACGACTTCTTCGCCCTCGGCGGACACTCCCTCCTCGCCACCCGCCTCGTCAGCCGCATCCGCACCGTCCTCGACGTCGAACTCCCCATCCGCACCCTCTTCGAGACCCCCACCGTCGCCGCCCTCGCCCAACGCCTCGACGACACCACCACCAGCCGACCCGCCCTCACCACCACCACCCGACCCGAGGCCCTACCGGTCTCCTACGCCCAGCAACGCCTCTGGTTCCTCGGCGAACTGGAAGGCCCCAGCCCCACCTACAACATCCCGCTCTGCCTTCGCCTCTCAGGTCGCCTCCAGGTCGAAGCACTCGACGCCGCACTACACGACGTCGTCGCACGCCACGAAGTCCTGCGCACCGTCTTCGGCTCCGCCGACGGGCAACCACGCCAACTCGTCCTCGACATCGACGCAGTAGGCCCGCTCCTGACGGTGGACACCCACGACGAGGAAGCCCTCTCCCGCGCGGCGGCACACGCCTTCGACCTCAACACCGACATCCCGTTCCGCACCTGGCTGTTCTCCCACGGCGAGACCGAGCACACCCTGCTCGTCGTCGTCCACCACATCGCCGGCGACGGCTGGTCCATGGGCCCCCTCGCCAACGACATCTCCACCGCCTACACCACCCGACTCACCAACACCCCACCCACCTGGGAACCACTCACCGTCCAGTACGCCGACTACACCCTCTGGCAACGCAACCTCCTCGGCTCCCCCGACGACCCGCACAGCCTCCTCTCCCAACAACTCACCTACTGGCGCCAGACCCTCACCGACCTCCCCGAAGAACTCACCCTCCCCACCGACCGCCCCCGCCCCGCCACCGCCACCCACCACGGCGGTACCACCACGTTCGCCGTACCCGCTGAGCTTCACCAGCAGGTCGTGGCACTCGCGCG
The DNA here is from genome assembly GCF_029894125.1 of Kitasatospora sp. MAA19. GTDB lineage: Bacteria > Actinomycetota > Actinomycetes > Streptomycetales > Streptomycetaceae > Kitasatospora. The sequence goes on along the minus strand of NZ_JARXYZ010000076.1, from coordinate 803 downwards.
CGCCGAGGGCGTCACGGTGTTCATGGTGCTGCAGGCGGCGTTCGCCGTCCTGCTCTCCCGCCTCGGCGCCGGGACGGACGTCCCGATCGGCACGCCCGTCGCCGGCCGCACCGACGAAGCCCTCGACAACCTCATCGGCTTCTTCGTCAACACCCTCGTCCTACGCACCGACCTCAGCGGCAACCCCACCTTCACCCAACTCCTCCACCGCATCCGCGAAGCAGACCTCACCGCCTTCGCCCACCAGGACGTCCCCTTCGAGCGGCTGGTGGAGGAGATAGCCCCCGCGCGGTCCATGGCCCGCCACCCGCTCTTCCAGGTCATGCTCACCCTCCAGAACAACACCCAGGCCGCCCTCAGCCTCCCCGAGCTGGACGCGACCCTTCTGCCGCCGGGAGAGCTGGCGGCGAGGTTCGACCTGGATCTCACCCTGGACGAGACCTTCGACGCGGATGGCGAGGCGGCCGGGCTGAACGGGTCGCTGACCTTCGCGCGGGACCTCTTCGACACCGAGACGGCCGAACAGCTCGCCACGCGCTTCGTCCGGGTCCTCAAGGCGGCCGGCTCCGAGCCGCGGCTCCCTGTCAGCCACGTCGACGTGCTCAGCCCCGCCGAGCGGCGGCAGGTGTTGGAGGGGTGGAACGACACGGCGGCCGTGGTCCCGGCGGGCACCCTGCCCGAACTGTTCGAGGCCCGCGTGGCGCAGGTACCGGACGCGGTGGCGGTGGTCTTCGAGGACGAATCACTCACCTACGCGGAGCTGAACGCGCGGGCCAACCAGGTCGCGCACCTGCTCACCGAGC
>NZ_JARXYZ010000075.1 GCF_029894125.1 Kitasatospora sp. MAA19 | reverse complement strand
ACGGCCTGCTGCCGGATCCGCTCCCGCGCGGCCCCCTCCGCGTCGGTCAAACCGCCGACCTGTGCATACCTCACAGCACACGACTACCGGGATCGCAGGGGCGTTTCAAAGTCCCGGTGATCACATGAGTCCGCAGGCCAGAGCGGTCTGGAGAGTCCGAGGCGGCCCGTCACGTACGCATCGAAGCTCCAGTTGAACGAGGTGACCTTGCCAAGTCGCCTTGAACCGCTGGAGCTTCGATGTGCCGTCAGTCTGCCACCGTCTGTCTCGTCAAATTGCCCGCTCTGGAGGATGTAGCGGGGCTCTCGCTGGCGGAGCGGCTGCGGGCGCTGCCCGATCCGCGTCGGCGGCGCGGTGTGCGTCACCCGTTCGTGGCGGTGCTGCTGGTTGCCGCCTCGGTGGTGGTCGCCGGCGCGCGCTCGTATGCGGCGATCGGCCAGTGGTCTGCGAATGCTCCGCAGCAGGCCCTGGCCCGGCTGGGCGCTCGTGTGGCGGGCGCGTTGGGGGTGCGTATCGCGCCGGGTGCCGCCACGAGAGCAATGCTCAAGACTTGTGGATCGGCTCCGGGAGGGCACGCGGAGGGCGTACCTTCCCGAATGATCCTTAAGGTCTCCGAGTAGGCCCGCGTTGCAGCGCGGGTCGGGAAGGTACGCCCGTGCTCAGCGTAGTCACCGACGACGGCTCCACCCAGTCCGGCTCCCTGATCGACGAGATTGTCCGCGAGGGCGCCCGTCGGATGCTGGCCGCCGCTCTGGAGGCGGAAGTCAATCAGTACATAGCCGAGTTGGCTGCCGAGACCGACGAGCAGGGACGTCGCCTGGTGGTCCGCAACGGGTACCACCGACCCCGGACCGTGGCCACGGCAGCCGGGGCGATCGAGGTCACCGCGCCGCGGGTGAACGACCGTCGTGTCGACGAGTCCACGGGCGAACGCAAGCGGTTCTCCTCGAAGATCCTGGCGCCGTGGTGCCGCAAGTCGCCCAAGGTCAGCGAGGTGCTGCCGCTGCTCTACCTGCACGGGCTCTCGTCCGGGGACTTCGTGCCCGCACTGGAGCAGTTCCTCGGCTCGGCCGCCGGGCTCTCGCCAGCCACGGTGACCCGGCTGACGAAGCAGTGGGGCGAGGACCATGCCGCCTTCCAGGCCCGGGACCTGTCCGACCGCGACTTCGTCTACGTGTGGGCCGACGGGGTGCACCCCAAGGTCCGCCTCGGCCAGGCGCACTCGTGCGTCCTGGTCCTGCTCGGGGTGCGCGTCGACGGCACCAAGGAACTGATCGCACTCGCCGAGGGACTGCGCGAGTCCACGGAGTCGTGGGCCGACCTGCTGCGCGACTGCCGCCGACGCGGCATGCGCGACCCGGAGCTGGTCGTCGGCGATGGCGCGATGGGCCTGTGGAAGGCCCTGGCCGAGGTCTTCCCCGCGGCCCGCCATCAGCGCTGCTGGGTTCACAAAGCCCGAAATGTCACTAATGCCCTGCCGAAGTCCGCACAGCCGGGCGCGACGAAGGCGATGCAGGAGATCTACAACGCCGAGGACCGCACGCACGCCGAGAGGGCGATCAAGGCGTTCGCGAAGACCTACGGCACCAAGTGGCCCAAGGCCGTCTCGAAGATCACCGACGACCGGGAGGAACTGCTGGCGTTCTACGACTTCCCGGCCGAACACTGGATCCACCTGCGCACCACGAACCCGATCGAGTCAACCTTCTCCACCGTCAAGCTCCGGACCAAGGTCACCCGTGGCGCCAGCAGCCCGGCCGCGGCCCTGGCCATGGTCTTCAAGCTCGTCGAGTCCGCCCAGGACCGATGGCGCGCGATCACCGGCGCCCACCTGGTCGCCGTGGTCCGCGCCGGCGGCAGATTCGAGAACGGAGTCCTGGTCGAGCGCACCGAGGTGGCGGCATGACCGAGCCCCTCAACCCCGGCAGCCACACAGCCGAGGTGGAACTGCAGATCGACCAGGTCACCATCGTGAACTCGGCTGAGGCCACCGCCACGGTTCGCTGCATCCTCGGCCCGGTCCGTCGCGGCGCCCGCTTCGACCACATCCGCGACTCGGCAGAAGCCATCGACCTGGAGCTGGCGCAGATCCTCGCCTACTTCGGGCGATCCGTCGACGAACTCGACCCCGTCCACACCGCGCTGGTGACTCTCCGGGGCACAGGAGTCCAACTCCTGGCCCCAGCTGCCCCGCACTCCGGCTGGCAGGCCATCCGGGAACCAACCCGCCGCCATGACCAAGCCATCTACCAGTCTTGACTATTACTCCTTCAAGTTCACGCATCGGCATCGGTCGGAGCCGCTCACTATCGAGCCCGTGAGAACGGTGACCGAGATCGCCGTGCCGACAGGGCAGCTGGTGGTTTGCGACCCCTCGTACCTGCCCAACGGCACGGAGGGTGATCCGCTGGTGATCGAAGTTCCGCCTGGTGTCCACCCTGTGCAGGAGACCGGCGCCAGCTACGAGGGCGAGATGTTCGGCGACCGCTTCTCCGCCCGTGACACGTATGCCGTGCGTCTGCTGGTGAGCGAGAAGCCGACCGCCCGCTGGACGATGGCGGTCCCGCCAGGCGAGGACGTGAGGCTGCTGCATGATGGCCAGTACTTCGGCTTCGGCGTCGACTCTGCCACGGGCTGCTTCGCCGACTCCATCGCTCGGACCGAACTGGGCCGCCGCTACATGCGGGCCCTCACCTCGGGCGGTGGCGAAGGCGTCGACGACATCGATGGCGGCTACAGCAAGGTGGTCGATGACGCGACTGGGGCCGCGCTGGTCACCTTCTTGTTGGGCGGAGACGGTGTCTACCCGGTCTGGGTGGGACGTGACGACGCGGGTGAGGTCACGGCGGTCGTAGTGGCGGACCGTTTCGAAGTCGGCTATCTGGAACCGTTGACCCCATGCGCTGGGGCATCAAGCGGCGAGTGGGTGGGCTCGATGCGACCAGGCGGTCGCCTCGTCGTACCTCGTGCCGGTCTTGAGACAGTCGTGCAGGATGCCGACGAGCCGGTTGGCGAGCTGGCGCAGGGCGGCGTTGAATTCAATGCCGCGGGCCCGTTGCTTCTCGCAGTAGGCCCTGGCGCCAGGGGAGACCCGCGGTGCGGAGAATGCCTGGGCGATCAGGACGTCGATGAGCCGGTCGTTGAGGACATATCGCGCGGTCACGACCTTCTTCCTGCCGGATGCGCGGGTGATCGGGCTGGTGCCGGCGTAGTTCTTGCGGGCCTTGGCACTGGCGTAGCGGTGAGGGTCGTCGCCGAATTCTGCGAGTACCCGCCCGTGCATGAAGTTGACCTGCTCGTTCAAGGTGACCAGCAGCGCGACAAGGGTGCGTGTCGAGTCAGCGTAGGCCGCAGTCACAGCGGCTGGCTGCCCCAGATGCTTGGCGCGCAGTACGGCTTGGATCTTGATGGCCTTGTCGGGGATGTTCCGTCGGCGGGCGCGCTTGAGAGCCGCGCCGATCTGCGTGGTCGTCAGCTTCGCCGCAGCTACCGGATCAGGTGCCTTGGCCAGTAGTTCCAGGGCGTCGGGGGCATCCAGGTCGTCGAACGCCTCCACGGCGGCGGGGAAGTCGAGCAGGGCATGCCGCTGCGTGGTGCGGGTGCGTTCCCAGATCAGGGTCTTATGGGCGCGCGAGCAAGGTCGGACGCGCCAACGACCAGAGCGTCGACGTCCTCGCCGAGGACCCGACAGGACGGCGCTGGGCCGTGCAGTGCAAGCACAAGCAGGACCCCGCCGGCGGCAAGCCCGTGGGCGTCGGCGTCCTGTATGCCCTCGCCGGCACCTACCAGCGCGCCCACGACGCGCACCTCGCCGTCGTCGTCACCAACGGCCGCTTCTCCCGCGACGCCCTGAGGTGGGGCGCCGAACAAGGAGTCCTCCTCGTCGACCGGACCGTCCTCGCCCGATGGGCCGCCGACGGCCAGCCCCTGTGGGACGTCCTGCCCCGCATCCCCGCACCCCGCAACGGCCTGCAGAACGAACCTCACCGCCCGCAGCGCCACCGGCCGCCGTCGGGCAGGCCTACCCTGATCCACGACAAGGGGAGGGACTGGCCGTGGAACTGACGGTGCGCGACAAGCGCTGGATAGTCGTGGTGGGGTTGATCGGGGTCGGGGTGTCGGCGTGCTATGCGTCGGGTGGTGAATCCGACTATCCGCTTCCCTACGTGAGGCGGGACGCATCGGTCCTCGGCCGAATCGAGCTCGCCGACCCGTCTACGAGAAGTACGGCCGTAGAAGCGGACGATCGCACGATCACGATCGAGGTCGACTGGAGCGGTTGCGACTACAAACCCGACCTGGTGGCACGGGAATCGGCGGATAAAGTCACACTGCTGTTGAAGCGCCGGGACGCTTCGGGCCCAGACGTTGGGTGCGAGGACGGTGGCATCGCCCAGCTCAAGGCCGTTCTGCACCAGCCACTCGGCACCCGGACCCTGGCCGACGCCGTCACCGGCAAACCCGTCCCGTACACCCACATCCAACGACAGCCGACAACGGGCTGACTGCCTGGTCCCGCTACTCGGGTAGCCCCACCACCGTCAGCCCGTCGCCGGGGTGCAGCCCGGCGAGGGCGGTCTCGGCGGTGTCGGATTCCCTGTCAAGTTCTTATGTTCAAGTTCTGAGAGGACGTTAAGTCCCTTTACTCATGGTTGGGGATCGCTCGTTCGTGTGATCGTTCGATGAACTGACGTGCTGGCCGGGGGGTGGGTGATG
>NZ_JARXYZ010000074.1 GCF_029894125.1 Kitasatospora sp. MAA19 | reverse complement strand
GATGCCGTGGAGGTGGGTGGTGAAGAAGCGTTCGTGTTCTTCGCGGGTGGTGCCGAGGCGGGCCTGGGCGACGAAGTCACGGAACGGCAGCGGCGTCGGAAGCCGGTCCTCCTCGGCGGCCAGGATCGCCCGGATCTCGCCCAGCAGGATGTCGAGCGCCGTGTGATCGCTGACCAGGTGGTGGCGGTTGAGTAGCAGCAGCCAGCGGTTGCTGCCGGGTTCGGCGGCGATGTGGGCGCGGAGCAGCGGTGCCAGGGTGAGGTCCATGGTGGCGGGGCAGGCTGCGGTGAGTTCGGCCTTGGCGTCGTCGCTGGTGATCTCGTGCTGGTGGACGGGGAGTTGGGCGTGGCGGGCGACGACCTGGACGGGTTCGGGCAGGCCTTCCCAGAGGAAGGCGGTGCGCAGGATGTCGTGGCGGTCGATCACCCGCTGCAGTGCGCCGAGGAAGATGTCCAGCCGCTCGCGCGAGTCGAAGGTGAGCATCGTCGGCGTGACGTAGGTGTCCTCGCCGCCCGCGCCGGTGGAGATCAGGTGGTGGAAGAAGATGCCTTCCTGGAGCGGGGCGAGTGGGTAGATGTCCGCGATGTCGGCCGCGCCGCCGGGGAATGCCGCGGTGATCCGCGCGATCTCCTCGGTGGTCAGCTCGATGAGTGGCAGCATCGCGGGGGTGATCTCCCAGGCGCCGGCCGGGATCAGGTTCGGCGGGACCACCACCGCGCCGGTGTCGGCGGCCGCCGCCAGCCGGGCCACCGTCGGGGCGGTGAACAGGGTACGGACGTTCACCGGGACGCCCCGCGAGCGCAGCCGCTCCACCAGCGTGACGGCGAGCAGGGAGTGACCGCCCAGCGCGAAGAAGTCGTCGTCGGCGCCGACCTGCGGCAGGCCCAGGACTTCGGCGAACACCTCGCAGATCACCGTCTCCCGCGTCGTGACGGGTGCCCGGTAGGCGGTGTCGGTGTCGGCGGTGAAGTCGGGGGCGGGCAGGGCGCGGCGGTCGAGCTTGCCGTTCGCAGTCATCGGCAGCGCGTCGAGGGTGACGATCGCGGCCGGCACCATGTACTCCGGGAGCGTGTCGGCCAGGTGGGCACGGAGCGTGGCCGGGTCGAAGTCGGAGGCGGGGACGACGTAGCCGACGAGGCGTTTGTCGCCGGGGCTGTCCTCGCGGACGATGGCGCTTGCGCGGGCGATGGCCGGGTGTGCGGCCAATGCGGCTTCGATTTCGCCGAGTTCGATGCGGTAGCCGCGGATCTTGACCTGGTCGTCGGTGCGGCCGAGATATTCGAGTTCGCCGTGGTGGTTCCAGCGGGCGAGGTCGCCGGTGCGGTACATCCGGCTCCCGGACGGGCCGAAGGGGCTGGCGACGAAGCGTTCGGCGGTGAGGGCGGGGCGGTGGAGGTAGCCGCGGGCGAGCTGAGCGCCGGCGATGTAGAGCTCGCCCGGGACGCCGGCGGGGACGGGGCGCAGTGCGGTGTCCAGGACGTAGGCGCGGGTGTTCCACATCGGCCGCCCGATCGGCACGACCGGACCGTGGTCGTCGGCCCTGAGGAGATGATCGGTGCACGCGACGGTGGTCTCGGTCGGCCCGTAGTGGTTCACGATCGCGACGCCCGGGTGCTCGCGGCGCCACCGTTCCAGGAGCGTGGAGGGCAGAGCCTCCCCGCCGAGCATCAGTCGGCCGGTCGGGACATGGCTCTCGGAGAGCGCGTCCGCGTAGGCGAGGCCGCTGGGTGTGGCCTTGAAGAGGGTGAGTGGTTCGTTGGTGAGGGTGGTCGGGAGGTGTTCGTCGAGTGCTGCGAGTCGGACCTGGCCGCCGGTGGTGAGGGCGCCGTAGAGGATGGTGACGCCGGCGTCGAAGGAGATGGAGGCGTGCAGGAGGGTGGTGCCGGAGAGCTCGGGGTAGGCGGTGGCGGCGCGGGTGAGGTAGTTGACGAGGCCGGTGTGGGGGACGACGACGCCCTTGGGGTGGCCGGTGGAGCCGGAGGTGTAGATCACGTACGCCGGGTGCTGCGGCGACATCGCCACGTCGAGGTCGGTGTCGTCGTGGCCGGTGGTCGACAGTTCGTCGATCAGCAGGTGATGGGTGTCCGTCAGGTCACCGGCTTTGGTGGCGCATTCGGTGCTGGTGAGGAGGAGTTGGGGGTGGGCGTCGGTGAGGAGGTAGGTGATGCGGTCGGCGGGGTAGTCGGGGTCGATCGGGAGGTAGGCGGCGCCGGTCTTGAGGACGGCGAGGAGGGTGACGATGAGGTTGGTTGAGCGTTCGATGAGGACGGCGGCGAGGGTCTCGGGGCCCATGCCGTGGGTGGTGAGCAGGCGGGCGAGGTGGTTGGCGCGGCTGTTGAGTTGGGCGTAGGTGAGGCGTTCGTCGTGGTGGATGAGGGCGGTGGCGTCGGGGGTGCGGGCGGCCTGGGCTTCGACGAGTTGGTGGAGGGTGGTGGTGGGGACGTCGTGGGTGGTGTCGTTCCACTCGGTGAGGATTCGGTGGTGTTCGGCGGTGTCGAGGATGTCGATGTCGGTGACGGGTTGGTCGGGCGCGGTCAGAGCAGCCGAGAGGACCCGGACGAATCGCTCGGCGATCTGTTGGGCGGTGTGGGGGTCGAAGAGGTCGTGGGCGTAGGTGAGGGTGCCGTGGAGTCCGGTGGGGGTGCCGTCGGGGGTGTGGTGTTCGTCGAGGGTGAGGCCGAGGTCGAATTTGGCGGGGGCGGGGCCGGTGGGTGTGGTGGTGGCGTTCAGGCCGGGGAGGTTGAGGGTGGCCTGGGTGTTGTTCTGGAGGGTGAGCATGACCTGGAAGAGCGGGTGGCGGGCCATGGATCGTGTGGGGGCTATCTCCTCCACCAGGCGTTCGAAGGGGATGTCCTGGTGGGCGAAGGCGGTGAGGTCTGCTTCGCGGATGCGGTGGAGGAGTTGGGTGAAGGTGGGGTTGCCGTTGAGGTCGGTGCGTAGGACGAGGGTGTTGACGAAGAAGCCGATGAGGTTGTCGAGGGCTTCGTCGGTGCGTCCGGCGATGGGGGTGCCGATGGGGAGGTCGGTGCCGGCGCCGAGGCGGGAGAGTAGGACGGCGAACGCCGCCTGCAGCACCATGAACACCGTGACGCCCTCGGCGTGCGCCAACTCGGTGAGCCGCTGGTGGAGTTCGCTCGACACCGTGAGGTCCACCGTTCCGCCGTGGTGGCTGGCGGTGGCGGGTCGGGGGCGGTCGGTGGGGAGGGTGAGCTCTTCGGGGAGGTCGGCCAGGGCCTGGCGCCAGTAGGTGAGTTGCTGGGAGAGGAGGCTGTGCGGGTCGTCGGGGGAGCCGAGGAGGTTGCGTTGCCAGAGGGTGTAGTCGGCGTACTGGACGGTGAGTGGTTCCCAGGTGGGTGGGGTGTTGGTGAGTCGGGTGGTGTAGGCGGTGGAGATGTCGTGGGCGAGGGGGCCCATGGACCAGCCGTCGCCGGCGATGTGGTGGACGACGACGAGCAGGGTGTGCTCGGTCTCGCCGTGGGAGAACAGCCAGGCGCGGATGGGGAGTTCGCTGCCGAGGTCGAAGGTGTGCGCGGTCGCCCGTGCGAGGGCGGTCGCGTCATAGGCGCCCACCGCGAGCAGACGGTCGACGGAGTCGGCCGGACGTACCTGCTGACGCGGGTGGCCGTCCACCGTCGGGTAGACGGTGCGCAGGACTTCGTGGCGTGCGACGACGTCGTGTAGTGCGGCGTCGAGGGCGGTGGTGTCGAGGTGGCCGGTCAGGTGCAGGGCGAGGGGGATGTTGTAGGTGGCGCTGGGTCCTTCCAGTTCGCCGAGGAACCAGAGGCGTTGCTGGGCGTAGGAGACCGGTAGGGCCTCGGGTCGGGTGGTGGTGGTGAGGGCGGGGCGGCTGGTGGTGGTGTCGTCGAGTCGTTGGGCGAGGGCGGCGACGGTGGGGGTCTCGAAGAGGGTGCGGATGGGGAGTTCGACGTCGAGGACGGTGCGGATGCGGCTGACGAGGCGGGTGGCGAGGAGGGAGTGTCCGCCGAGGGCGAAGAAACTGTCGTCCACGTTCACCTGTGGCACGCCGAGGATCTGGGCGAAGACCTCGCAGAGGATCTCCTCGCGCGGGGTGCGTGGGGCGCGGTTGGACACGGTGGCGAGGTCGGGTGCGGGGAGGGCGTGGCGGTCGAGCTTGCCGTTGACGGTGAGGGGGAGGGCGTCGAGGGTGACGATGGCGGTGGGGACCATGTATTCGGGGAGCCGGTCGGCCACGTGCGCCAGGACGGCGGTGGTGTCGAGGTCACCTGTGGGGACGGTGTAGGCGATGAGGCGCTTGTGGCCGGGGGTGTCTTCGCGGAGGAGGACGGTGGCCTGGGCGACGGTGGGGTGGGAGGCCAAAGCGGCCTCTATCTCGCCGAGTTCGATGCGGAAGCCGCGCAGTTTGATCTGCTGGTCGGCGCGGCCGGCGTATTCGAGTTCGCCGTGGTGGTTCCACTTCGCGAGGTCGCCGGTGCGGTACATCCGGCTCCCGGCCGGGCCGTGGGGGTCGGCGGTGAAGCGTTCGGCCGTCAGGGCGGGGCGGTGGAGGTAGCCCCGGGCGAGGCCCGAGCCGGCGAGGTACAGCTCGCCGGTGACGCCGGCCGGGACGGGCCGCAGGCGCGCGTCCAGGACGTAGGCGCGCATGGCGTCCAGCGGGCGGCCGATCGGCAGGGCCTTCCCGGTGTCGGTCACCGGCAGGGCGGTGGCGAAGGTGGTCGTCTCGGTCGGTCCGTAGACGTTGACCACGACCGTCTCCGGGCAGCTCTCCCGCACCCGTGCCACGGCGATCGGGGAGACCACGTCGCCGCCCGTCCACACCTCGCGCAGCCCGGTGAAGCAGCTCGGGTCCTCGTCCGCGAAGAGCGTGAACAGGCCGATGGTCACGAAGATCCAGGTGACCTGGTGCCGCGCGATCACCCGGGCCAGCGACGCGGCCGTCACCTCACCGGCGGGCGCCACGACGACCTGGTGCCCGGTCAGCAGGGGGACCCAGAGTTCGAAGGTGGAGGCGTCGAAGGAATGGGGCGAGTGTAGGAGGACGCGCTCGGTGGCGGTGCCGGTGTAACGGTGGTCGGCGGCGAGGGCGGCGATGTCGTGGTGGGTGACGGCCACGCCCTTGGGACGGCCGGTGGAGCCGGAGGTGTACATCACGTACGCCAGCTGCCGCTCGTGGCAGCGGATGTCGGGAGTGGTCCGGAGCTGGTCGGCGTCGTCCGTGGTGAGGACGGTGAGGCCGAGTTCGGCGGCCTCGTCGCGTAGTGCGGTGTCGGTGAGGACGATGGTGGTGCCGGTCTCGGTGGTGATGGTCCGGCGGTGGGCGAGGGGGTAGCGGGGGTCGAGCGGGACGTAGCAGCCGCCGGCCTTGACGATGGCCAGCAGGGCGACGACCAGGTCCGCCGAGCGCTCCATCAGGACGGCGACGGCGGACTCGGTCCGGACGCCCTCGGCGATGAGGCGGTGGGCGAGGCCGTTGGCGCGGGCGTCCAGCTCGGCGTAGGTGAGTTCGGTGTCCCCGTACACGACTGCGACGGCGTCGGGGGTCCGTGCGACCTGGGCGGCGAACAGCTCGGGCAGCGTGCCCGGCACGGGCTTGACGGCGGTGTCGTTCCACTCGGTGAGGATTCGGTGGTGTTCGGCGGTGTCGAGGATGTCGATGTCGGTGACGGGTTGGTCGGGCGCGGTCAGGGCGGCTGAGAGGACCCGGATGAATCGCTCGGCGATCTGTTGGGCGGTGTGGGGGTCGAAGAGGTCGTGGGCGTAGGTGAGGGTGCCGTGGAGTCCGGTGGGGGTGCCGTCGGGGGTGTGGTGTTCGTCGAGGGTGAGGCCGAGGTCGAATTTGGCGGGGGCGGGGCCGGTGGGTGTGGTGGTGGCGTTCAGGCCGGGGAGGTTGAGGGTGGCCTGGGTGTTGTTCTGGAGGGTGAGCATGACCTGGAAGATCGGGTGGCGGGCCATGGATCGTGTGGGGGCGAGTTCTTCGACGAGGCGTTCGAAGGGGATGTCCTGGTGGGCGAAGGCGGTGAGGTCTGCTTCGCGGATGCGGTGGAGGAGTTGGGTGAAGGTGGGGTTGCCGTTGAGGTCGGTGCGTAGGACGAGGGTGTTGACGAAGAAGCCGATGAGGTTGTCGAGGGCTTCGTCGGTGCGTCCGGCGATGGGGGTGCCGATGGGGAGGTCGGTGCCGGCGCCGAGGCGGGAGAGCAGCACGGCGAACGCCGCCTGCAGCACCATGAACACCGTGACGCCCTCGGCGTGCGCCAAGTCTGCCAGTTGTGCATGGAGTTCGGCGGGGATGGTGAGGTTGATGTCTCCGCCGTGGTGGCTGGCGGTGGCGGGGCGGGGGCGGTCGGTGGGGAGGGCGAGCTCTTCGGGGAGGTCGGCCAGGGTCTGGCGCCAGTAGGCGAGTTGTTGGGAGAGGAGGCTGTGCGGGTCGTCGGGGGAGCCGAGGACGTCGCGTTGCCAGAGGGTGTAGTCGGCGTACTGGACGGCGAGTGGTTCCCAGCTGGGAGCGGTGCCGGCGAGTCGGGCGGTGTAGGCGGTGGAGATGTCGTGGGCGAGCGGGCCCATGGACCAGCCGTCACCGGCGATGTGGTGGACGACGACGAGCAGGGTGTGCTCGGTCTCGCCGTGGGAGAACAGCGTGGCACGAAGCGGGAGTTCGCTGCCGAGGTCGAAGGCGTGCGCGGCGGCGTGGGTGAGCGCGTCGTGGTCGTACGGGTGGACGGTCAGCAGGGAGCCGGCGGAATCGGGGTTGAGGATGCGCTGGTGGGGCTGTCCGTCGATGGCGGGGTAGATGGTGCGCAGGACTTCGTGGCGTGCGACGACGTCGTGTAGTGCGGCGTCGAGGGCGGTGGTGTCGAGGTGGCCGGTCAGGTGCAGGGCGAGGGGGATGTTGTAGGTGGCGCTGGGTCCTTCCAGTTCGCCGAGGAACCAGAGGCGTTGCTGGGCGTAGGAGACCGGTAGGACCTCGGGTCGGGTGGTGGTGGTGAGGGCGGGGCGGCTGGTGGTGGTGTCGTCGAGGCGTTGGGCGAGGGCGGCGACGGTGGGGGTCTCGAAGAGGGTGCGGATGG
>NZ_JARXYZ010000073.1 GCF_029894125.1 Kitasatospora sp. MAA19 | reverse complement strand
AATGTCACCCGCTCCCGCCTTGGACGCCTCACCCGCCAGGGCTTCCTCACCCAACCCGGACGAGGCATCTACCAGAAACGGACTTAACGTCCTCTAAGTAGGCGGAGTTGCGGTAGGTGCATCAACCCCGCGTACGGCGGGCACGGCTTTGGCCTGGTCCGATAGGGCGGATCGTGTCCTTCCTCCAGGTGACGGCGAGGCTGCTGGCCTGGACTGATGGGGATCCAACGCCACGATGTTGCATTAGGTGCAACCGTGGGAGTGGTCGTGCGAGCTGTCGATGTGCCGGGTGCGTTCCGGCTGGTAGTCCCGGGGAATGTACGGGCGCTGGACCCGGCGCCGGCGATGTTCGACGCGATGCTGCGCGGGTGGGAGCAACAGCAGCGGAGCCGGCTGCTGACGAAGAAGACGATCGGCGACCGACTGAGCTTGGTTCGGCGGTTCGCGCTGTTCACGGCGACGTATCCGTGGGAGTGGACCCCGGAGGACGTCGAGGCGTACTTCGCGCACCAGCTTTCGGGATCCTCGCCGCTGGCGCACTCGACGGTGCGCGGGCAGCAGGGCGATCTTCAGATGTTCTGCGCGTTCGTCACGGACGGCCGCTACGGCTGGGCCGCGGCGTGCGAGGAGGCGTTCGGGCAGGTCCCGGTCCAGGTGTGTCACGACTGGAACACCGCCGACCACGTCGCCGAGTTCGAGGGCCGGCCGGGCCGGCGGGCGCTGACCTACGATGAGTTGCAGACCCTCTTCGACGCCGCCGACGACCTGGTCGAGCAGAAGCGCAAGCGCCGCCGCAAGGGGGTGCTGGCCGCGTGGCGGGACGCGGTGATGATCAAGCAGGTCTACGCGTACGGGACCCGGCGGCGCGAGACGTCGATGCTGGACCTGCCGGACCTGCGGCACAACCCGCGGGCGAAGCAGTACGGGCGGTTCGGCGCGTTGGAGGTGCGGTTCGGCAAGGCCTCGCGGGGCAGTCCGCCGAAGCGGCGTACGGTGCTTACGGTGCCGGAGGTCGACTGGATCGTCCCGGTCCTCGAAGAGTGGGTGGACGAGGTCCGCGGCGGCTTCTCCCCGGGCGGGCACCCGGCGCTGTGGGTGACCGAGCGGTGCGGCCGGATCGGCCTGCGGCGCCTGGACGAGGTGTTCGCCGCGATCCGCGGCCACGCCGGGCTGCCGGACGAGCTGGAGCTGCACTGCCTGCGGCACACCTACATCACGCACCTGATCGAGTTCGGGTACCCGGAGCGGTTCGTCCAGCAGCAGGTCGGCCACGCCTATCCGTCGACCACGGCGTTGTACACCTGGGTGTCGGACGAGTACCGCAACCGGCTGCTGGAGGCCTCGCTCCGGCGCCGCCTGGAGCGGACGGGCTGAAGGGAACGGGGCTGCCGTGCTGAAGCGGATGGGGTTCGAGTGGAACCTGCGCCGGCTGATGGCCGACCAGGGCATGTACCAGACCACGGACCTGGTGCCGAGGCTGGCCGAGTACGGGGTGCACCTGTCGCGTGAGCAGGTGTTCCGGCTGGTCACCCAGCCTCCGCAGCGGTTGTCGATGGACGCGTTGGCCGCGCTGTGCGGGATCCTCGGCTGCTCGCCGGCGGACCTGATCACGGTGAGGGAGGTCCGCCGGCAGGTCGCGAAGCCGACGGCGTCGGGTGAGACGGCGGGTTCGACGGCCTCGCTCCCGCCGCTCAGGAGGGTGCGGGTGCGGCGCCCGGAGGGCCTGTGACCGGCCGCCGGGTGGGGCCGCCGCCACAGTGGGTGGAGCTCGCCGACCGGATCACCGCGTTCCTGCCCGGCTTGTCCGGCCGGGACGCGGCCCGGATTGTCGCCGGGATGACGCCGTCCGCCCGCGGACGCACCCGCGCCCACCTCTCCCGGCATCCAGATGCCCTCGTCAGCGGCGCCTCCGATGCCCCGCGCTCTGTCCAGGCTCTGATCACCACGCTCGCCGAGGCTGGCGTTCCCGGCGTCCGGGCGCCGGCCTGCCTGCGCTGTGGGCGCGTCCGCCGGCTGCGGCAGGTGGTTCCCGGCGGCCGGGTCTGCCTCGGCTGCGAGGGCACCCTCGCCCAGCGCGGCAACGTCGGCCCGTGCACGGTCTGCGGCGAGACCCGCCCCCGGCCCTCCCGCCGGACCTGCGCGCACTGTCGCCGCCTCCAGGTCGCCGCCTTCCGGTCCTGCTCGGCCTGCGGCAAGTCAGCCCCGATGGACCCGTGCGGCACCTGCCGCCCGAGGCCGCCGGCGTCGTGCACGCTGTGCGCCACCAACGCGCCGGTGGGCGCCCGCTGGCCGCTCGGGCCGGTCTGCAAGCCCTGCTACCGCGACGCCCGCACCCACCCCGGCACGTGCCCGGTCTGCGAGAAGCCGCGCGTGCTGATCGCCCGCCAGGACGGAGCGCGGGTCTGCGGCCCCTGCGCCGGCCACCCCGACCTGTACGCCTGCCCCCGCTGCGCGGGCCCCCGCTCCTACAACGTCCGCGGCCTGTGCGACCGCTGCACCCTCCACGACCACCTCGCCGACCTCTTCGACGGCCGGCCCGCGGGCCCCGAAGACCAGTACAGGCGGATGCGCGCCGCCCTGGCCGGGTGCGACCGGCCCATCACGGCACTGAACTGGCTGCGCAACTCCCGCTCCGCCGAGCTCCTGGCCGACGCCGTCGCCGCCGGACGGGCGCTGACCCACGAGGACCTGGACACCATGGCGGCCGCGGAGAACCGCGACGGTGCCCGCGTCGTCGACTACCTGCGCGGCGTCCTGCTCGCCCACCAGGCCCTGCCAGAACGCGACGAACTCCCCGCCCGCGTCGAACGCCACCTGGCCCGCGTCCTCGCCCGCCACCCCGAGCACACCCTGGTGCTGCGGACCTACGTCCGCTGGTCGCTCCTGCCCCGCGCCCGCCGCCGCAGCGGTCGCGCGCACGCCTTCACCAACCGCCTGCGCTGGGCCCAGACGAGGATCAACACCGCCGCTGACTTCCTGACCGCCATGCAGCACGCCGGGCTGGAGCTGGCCGAGGTCACCCAGCACGAGGTCGACCAGTGGCTGACCAGCGGCCGCAGCACCCGCTACGAGGTCCGCGACTTCCTCCTCTGGGCCGGCCACCGCGGCCACAGCGGCGACCTCGCAGTCCCCGTCCGGCCCCGGCCCGACCCGGTCGCAATGGACGACGACTCCCATTGGGAGATCCTCCACCAGTGCCTCACCGACACGGAACTGCCCTCCGATGTCCGCGCCGCCGGCGCCGTCCTCTACCTCTTCGGCCAGGAGGTCACCCGGATCGCGGCCCTGCCCACCAACGCCGTCGAGGTGCGCAACGACGAGACCGTCCTCGTGCTGGACCGCGTGCCCATCCGTCTGCCGGATCCCCTGGCCCGGCTCCTGACCGACTTCGCCAGCCGGCCGCGGCCCCCGGGCTGGGCGGCGAACCACCCGAGCCGCTGGCTCTTCCCCTCCTCCGAGCCGGGCCGACACATCACCGGCGGCGCGCTGGTGCGTCGCCTGACCGCCCACGGCATCCCGAGCCGCCCTGCCCGGGCCGCCGCCCTCGTCCAGCTCGCCCAGGACATGCCCCCGGCCGTCCTCGCCCCGATGCTCGGCCTCCACCTGAACACCGTCACCCGGTGGCGAGCCCGAGCCGCGACCGACTGGACCGCCTACCTCCAGGCCCGGGCCGCGGACCGGCCCGCGTCAACGTGAGCGGCGCCGCGCCGACCGCCGGGTGACGGTACGACGGCTGTGCCGTCCGGGCCGGTAGCCCTGGCCACATGACCACTTCCGCCTGGTGGCGCCGCGGCGCCACCACTGCCGCCGCGCTCGCCCTCGCATTGATCCCCACCGCCGCCCCGGCCGCCGCCGCAGCGCCACCGCCTATTCCCGCGGCCACCGTTGTCGTCCAGCATCGGCAGCTTCCCGAACCACCGCCGGCCGAGGAGGCCCGCACGGAGCTCGGCGAGCTCGTCGTGGAGGCCCCGCACTCCATGGAGGGATACTCGCGGGACCGCTTCCCGCACTGGATCAAGCAGTACGGCACCTGCGACACCCGCGAGGTCGTCCTCGCCCGCGACGGCCAGAACGTCGTCCAGGACAGCGAGTGCCGCGCCGTCTCCGGTACCTGGACAAGTTCCTACGACGACAAGACCTTCACCGACGCCAAAGCCCTTGACATCGACCACCTGGTCCCGCTCGCCTCCTCTTGGAGGTCGGGCGCCGATACCTGGACCACTGACAAGCGCCGGGCCTTCGCCAACGACCTGACGCACTCCCAGCTGGTCGCGGTGTCCGCGGCCTCGAACCGCGCGAAGGCCGACAAGTCGCCCGACCAGTGGCGGCCGCCGCTCCGGTCGTACTGGTGCACGTACAGCCGTGCCTGGACCGACATCAAGCACGTCTACGGCCTCTCCGTCACCGAGTCCGAGAAGGCCGCGCTGGCCGAGATGCTGGACACCTGCGCGTAACCGTCGCCCCGGCTGGCCCGCTTCTCGTCCTGGTGGGCGGGCCAGGCCGGTCGATATGGGCTTTCACCTGCGAAGGCCCCCTCGCGGGCCCTACGGTGTCCGCATCGGCATGGCCGCAGGTCAGGTGTTCAAGGGGTGGGTCTGATGGATATTCCGCTGGCGGACGCGGTCGCGGCGGTGCGCGACGAGCTGCTCGAGGCGGCTGGCCGGGTCGGGGACGACCCCGGGGTGGTGTTCGCGGTCGGGCCGGTGGAGATGGAGTTCGAGGTCGAGCTGCGCGCGGACGCGAAGGCGAAGGCCGGCTTCAAGCTGTTCGCGGTCGGCGCGGAGACCGAGGCCGGGCTGTCCCGAGTTCGCACCCACCGGGTCGCCTTCACCCTCACCCCCAAACGCCCCGACGGCACCGACCTCCTTGTCAACTCCACGCAACAGCGTCCGGTCGGGCCCGGGAACACCTCGGGCCGCATCGAGTAGGGCCCGGCCCGCTTACCGGGTGGCAGGTGGAAGAGCGAGCGGGGCGGTTGGGGGCCAGGGGTGGAGCAGGGGCGTCTTGCGGCGGTGACCGGGGTGGGCGGGCCGGGATCGGGATACGCGGTCGGCGGCCGCCTGGTCCTCACCTCCGCCCACGTCACCGGCCCCGCCGGCACACGGGTGACCGTGTTCCACCCCGGCGGCACCGGCAGCGCGAGCGGGACAGTGGTGTGGGCCGGCAGACCGAAGGAGCGAGACGACGCCGCGCTCGTCCTCGTCGACGACTCCCCCCACTGGCGGCCTCCCACGGCGCCGGTGCGATGGGGCCGTCTGGTCACGACCCGCCCCAGCACAGCGTGCGAGACGTGGGGGGTGCCGGACGAGGCCCAGCGCCCTCGCCCCGCGGTGGAGGCCGAGCAACTGGCGGGCCGGATCAACCCCGGCACCGGCTTCGTCAACAACCAGTACGTCATGGACCTCGACCAGCACCCCCCGCACTGGCCGACCGACGGCACCTCGCCGTGGGGCGGGCTGTCCGGCGCGGCCGTGCACTGCGACGGCATCGTGACCGGCGTCGTCGCGGCCGACCGAGCGCGCTCCGCCCACGGCCGCCTCAACGTTGTTCCTGCCTACGTCCTGCTCCACGACCCCGCCTTTCGCACCACGCTCGCCCAGCACAGCGCGGGCCTCGTCGAAGGCGTGGAGGCGGTGGAGTTCCAGAACCTCACCGACCCCGCCCACGGCCCGGCCAGGCTCCGTCCCCCGGTCACACCTGCCGCCCTGCTGGAGGCCGGCCGGCAGGTGGTCCCTTTCCACGGCCGCGACGCACTCCTCGCCGACCTGCGGGCCTGGTGCGGATCGGGTGGGTTCGGGGCGTGGCTGCTGCACGGCCCCGGCGGGCAGGGCAAGACCCGCCTCGCCCACCACCTCGGCCGCCAGCTCACCGCACAGGGGTGGACGGTGCTGTGGCCGCGTGACACGGCCACCCCAGAACAGCTCCTACGGCTACGGCACGCGGCCCGGCCGCTGCTGGTCGTCCTTGACTACGCCGAGACCCGCCCCGGCCAGCTCGCCGCCCTCGTCGAAGCCGCTGCCGAACACCCTGGCACCAGCCCGTTCAAACTCCTCCTCCTGGCCCGCACCGCCAGTGACTGGTGGGACCAGGCCCAGGGCGCCACCCGCCTCGCCGAGGAGTATCTGGCGGACGCCCGCACCCGCCGTCTCGCCCCGTTGGAGGACGACCCCGACCGGCGGGCCGACCACTACCGCGACGCCGCCCGGGCCCTCGCCACCGAGCTTCCCCGCATCGATGGCCTCGCCAGCCACGACTGGACCACGGCCGCCGCGAGCCTGCCCCCGCCGTACGGATTGGCCCAGGACGCCTATGGCAACGCCCTCACCCTCCACATGACCGCCTTGGCCGACCTCCTCGACACCGTCCCGGCCGTGCCCGGCAACGGGCCCGCACCCGCAAACACTGCAGGCGAGGAAGACCCGCGGAACGTCGAGGACCGGCTGCTCGGCCACGAGAACCGCTACTGGCGCGAGAGTGCCACCGCCCGCAGCCTCACCCCCGCACTGAGCACGGACACCCTAAAATCAGCGATCGCCGCCGCCCACCTCGCCGGCGCCACCGACCGCGAACACGCCGACCACCTGTGGCAGCGCCTCCCTGCACTCGCAGACCAGCCCCGCGACCGCCGCGACCAGGTCACCGCCTGGCTCGCCACCCTCTACCCGGCCGCAACATTGGGAGGGCCATCCTGGGGGGTACTACAGCCCGACCGCCTCGCCGAACGCCACACCGGCCACGTCCTCCTGACTGAACCCCACCTCGCCGACCGCCTCCTCCTCGGCGCCGACGACGCTCAGGCCGAACAACTCCTCACCGTCTACAGCCGCGCCGTCACCCACTCCGTCTTCCACGACCGCCTCAACACCCAGCTCACCGACCTGTGCGTCCGCCATCACCGGCAACTGGCTGCACACACCATCACCATCGCCACCCGAACCGATCACCCCCAACCGCTCATCGACGCTCTCGAAACCGTCATTGCTGACCCCAGCACTCTTCTTGATGTCCTCGTCGAGCTCTACAACCGATTCCCCCACCCCAGCCATCGCCTCGCCGCCACCGCCGTTCGCCTTACCCGCGCCATCACCGACCACTACCGAGCCCTGGCCAAGGACAACCCCAATGCTCACCTGCCCAACCTCGCCACGGCCCTCAACAACCTCTCCGTGAACCTCGGTGGGGTGGGTCGGCGGGAGGAGGGGCTGGCCGCCGCCCAGGAAGCCGCCGACCACTACCGCACCCTGACCGAGGCCAACCCGGACGCCTACCTGCCCGACCTCGCCGGCGCCCTCAACAACCTCTCCAACCGGCTCGGTGAACTCGGCCAGCAGGAGGAGGGGCTGGCCGCCGCCCGGGAAGCCGTCGCCATCCGCCGCACCCTGACCGAGGCCAACCCGGACGCCTACCTGCCCGACCTCGCCGGCGCCCTCAACAACCTCTCCATCCGGCTCGGTGAACTCGGCCAGCGGGAGGAGGGGCTGGCCGTCATCCGGGAAGCCGTCGCCATCCGCCGCACCCTGACCGAGGCCAACCCGGACGCCTACCTGCCCAACCTCGCCAGCGCCCTCAACAACCTCTCCAACCGGCTCGGTGAACTCGGCCAGCAGGAGGAGGGGCTGGCCGCCGCCCAGGAAGCCACCGACCACTACCGCACCCTCACAGCCACCAACCCGGACGCCTACCTGCCCAACCTCGCCACGACCCTCAACAACCTCTCCGTGGACCTCGGTGAACTTGGCCGGCGCAAGGAGGGGCTGGCCGCCGCCCGGGAAGCCGTCGCCATCCGCCGCACCCTGACCGATGTCAACCCGAACGCCTACCTGCCCTACCTCGCTGGCGCCCTCAACAACCTCTCCAACCGGCTCGGTGAACTCGGCCAGCAGGAGGAGGGGCTGGCCGCCGCCCAGGAAGCCACCGACCACTACCGCACC
>NZ_JARXYZ010000072.1 GCF_029894125.1 Kitasatospora sp. MAA19 | reverse complement strand
GGGGTGGACATGACGGTGACGCCGCCGGCGAGGGCCATGGTGCATTCGCCGTTGCGTAGGGCGTTGGCGGCGAGGTGGAGGGCGACGAGGGAGGATGAGCAGGCGGTGTCGATGGTGACGGCGGGGCCTTCGAGTCCGAAGGTGTAGGAGATGCGGCCGGAGGCGATGCTGGCGGCGCTGCCGTTGCCGAGGTGGCCGGCGACTTCTTGGGGTGGGGTGGTGAAGCGGGCGGCGTAGTCGTTGTACATGACGCCGGTGAAGACGCCGGTGCGGGTGCCGCGCAGGGACGTCGGGTCGATGCCGCCGTGTTCGAAGGTTTCCCAGGCGGTTTCCAGGAGCAGTCGTTGCTGGGGGTCCATGGCGAGTGCCTCGCGGGGGGAGATCCCGAACAGGGCGGCGTCGAAGTCGGCGGCGTTGTGCAGGAATCCGCCTTCGCGGGTGGCCGACCCGCCGGGGCGTGCCGGATCGAGGCCCGCCAGGTCCCACCCACGATCCTGCGGGAAGCCGGTCACAGCGTCAGCACCGGAGGCAACCAGGTTCCAGAGCGATTCCGGGGAGTCCACCCCGCCGGGGAAGCGGCACGCCATCGCCACGACCGCGATCGGCTCGCGGTTGCGGCTCTCCACCTCTGACAGACGCTCCCGCGCCTGCTGCAGATCAGCGGTGACCCGCTTGAGATAGCCGAAGAGCTTTTCCTCCTGCGCCATCGCGCACCACCCCTATTTTTCGTACGAACGGTAACTGGAACTGCGTTAGAGGTTGCGATCGATGAAGTCCATCAATTCCTCTGGCGTGGTGGCCTCGGTGAGATCGGCGGTGTGCTGCCCGTTCTCATGGCCGCGCCGCTTCCATTCGGAGAGCAGGTGTTCGAGCCGTTCGGCGACGTGCTCACGGTCGGTCTCCTCTCCTGCCGCGGCGAGCAACGCCTCAAGGCGGTCCAACTCGGCCGGCAGCGTGTCGGCCGCACCGGGCAACTCGCCGTCCAGGAAAGCGGCCAGGGCCTCCGATGACGGGTGGTCGAACGCGACGGTCGCCGGGAGTTCGACCCCGGTGAGCGCGGTGAGCCGGTTGCGCAACTCGACCGCGGTGAGCGAGTCGAACCCCAGATCGGTGAAGCTGCGACGAGCGTCGACCGACGCGGCCGAGGCATGGCCGAGGGTGGCCGCGACCTCGGAGCGCACCGCATCGACCAGCACGCGCACGCGTGCCTCGCCGGCGAGGCCGCCGACTCGCTCCCGCAGCGACTCCGCCGTGCGCCGGTCCCTTTGCGGCTCCGGGGCACCGACGAACCCGCGCAGCACGGCGGGCAGTTCGGTCAGGGCGGAGCGCAGCGCGCCGCGGTCGAGGAGCAGCGGGACGACCAGCGCGTCCGGCGACGCCAGCGCCGCGTCGAACATCGCAAGCCCTTGGGCCTCCCGGATCGCCACGACACCGGAACGGCTCAGCCGGCTCACGTCGGTCTCGCCGAGCTTGCCCGCCATGCCGTCCGCGACGTCCCACAGGCCCCACGCCAGGGACACCCCGGCCAGCCCCTGCGCCTGCCGGATCTCGGCCAGCGCGTCCAGGAACCCGTTGGCCGCGGCGTAGTTCGCCTGACCCGCCGAACCCAGGACGCCGGCGGCCGAGGAGAACAGCACGAACGCGGACAGGTCCATCGCGCGCGTCAGCTCGTGGAGGTGCCAGGCGCCGGCCGCCTTCGGCCCGAAGACGGTCCGCAGTCGTTCCGCGGACTGCCGCGGGAGGGTCGCGTCGTCCACCGTCCCCGCGCAGTGCACGACCGCGGACAGCGGCCACTGCGCGGGTATGGCCGCCAGCACCTCGGCCAGCGCACGGCGATCGGTCACATCACAGGCGGCGAACTCCACCTCGGCACCGAGTCCACGCAGCTGAGCGGCCAGGGCATCGGAGCCGGGCGCCGCCTCGCCGCGCCGGGTGACCAGCACCAGCCGCCGGACACCGCGCGTCTCGACCAGGTGCCGGGCGATCCTGCTGCCGAGGGCACCACTCGCCCCGGTCAACAGGACGGTGCCCGGGCGCCAGGGTGCGTCCGCGTCCGCCGGTGCCCCGCGGACGAGGCGTGGCACGAAGGTGCCCTCGGGGCGCAGCGCGATCTGCGGTTCACCCGAGGCCACCGCGGCGGCCAGCGGGCCGTCCCCGTCGACCAGCACTACCCGGCCCGGGTACTCGACCTGGGCCGAGCGCACCAGCCCCCACACTGCGGCGGCGGGCAGGCGGCGTCCGGGGTCCTCGCTGGTGAGGCCGTCGGTCACCACGACCAGGCGGGAACGCGCATCGTCCTGCTGGGCGAACCAGTCCTGCACGGACCCGAGCGCGGCTTCGGCCGTCACGCGGGCGGCCTCGGCGACGTCCATCGAGGAGGACTGCCGGGCGACGATCCGCACCACGTCGGTGTCAGCGGGGAGTTCGGCCACCGCGGCCAGCGCCACAGGTTGCCAGTCGACGCGCAGGGACGAAGTCCGTCCCGGCTGCCCCGCCACCTCGGGAACCGGCCGTCCGACCAGTGACGAGATGGAAGCGACGAGAGCACCGGACGGATCGGCGAGGTCCAGCGCGACCTCGTCGGAGCCGCGGCGGACCAGGCGGACGAGCAGCCGGGCACCCGAGTGACCGTGCAGCGTGACTCCGGACCAGGAGAACGGCAGGTTCGCGTGCTCGCGGTCCGGGTCGACCGCGGTGGCGTGCAGGGCGGCGTCGAACAGCGCCGGGTGCACGGCGAAATCGCCGGCGTCGCCGTCCAACCGGACCTCGGCATACAGTTCGTCGCCGCGCCGCCACACGGCCTGCAGGCCGCGGAACGTCGGACCGTAGCCGATCCCGGCCTCCTCCATCCGGTCGTAGAAACCGCTGATGTCCTCCGCCACGGCGTCCGCGGGCGGCCAGTGCACCGGTTCCTCCCCGCGAGCACCGGACTCGGACTCCAGGGCGCCCGCGCAGTGCCTCGTCCACGGGGAGCCGTCCTCGGCGTCCTCCGGACGTGCGTACACCGCGACCGCGCGACGCCCCTCCACCGGCTCTTCAACCTCGACCCGCACCTGAACACCGCCTGCCGCGGCGATCAACAACGGTGCGTCCATGGTCAGTTCGGCCAGCCGGGGGTGGCCACTGCGCCGCCCCGCGTGCAGGACCAGGTCCAGGAAGGCGGTGCCGGGGAACACCACCGCGCCGTGCACGGTGTGGTCGGCGAGCCACGGCAGCGAGGCCAGAGCCACCCGGCCCGTGAACAGCATCCGGCCGGACGATGGGATGGTGATCGATGCCCTCAGAATCGGGTGATCAGCGCTGTCCAGACCTGCCGCACCGAGATCGACCACAGCGGACGGCCGATTGTCGAGCCAGTAGCGGGTGTGTTGGAAGGGGTAGGTGGGGAGGGGGGTGCGTTGTGCGCCGGTGTTGGTGAAGTAGTGGTCCCAGTGGGGGTTTGCGCCGTGGGCGGTGAGGTGGGCGAGGGCGGTGGTGAGGGTGTGGGTTTCGGGTTGGTCTTTTCGGAGGCTGGGGGTGGTGTTGGTGGGGAGGTGGGGGGTGAGGGAGGCGCTGGGGCCGATTTCGAGGTAGGTGTCGGCTTGGGTGTGGGTGATGGCGTCGGCGAAGCGGACGGTGTGGCGGGCGTGGCGGATCCAGTGTTCGGGGTCGGTGTGGTCGATGGGTTGGCCGGTGAGGGTGGAGATGAGGGGGATGGTGGGTGGGGCGAGGGTCAGCTGGCTGATGACGGCGCGGAGTTCGTCGAGGATCGGTTCCATGAGGGGGGAGTGGAAGGCGTGGGAGACGCGGAGCCAGGTGGTGCGGTGTCCGTGGAGTTTGTCGACGATGTTGGTGAGGGTGGTGTGGTCGCCGGATAGGACGAGGGAGGTGGGGCTGTTGATGGCGGCGATGCCGACGTGGTGTTCGTGACCGTGGAGGAGAGGGCGGATGTCGTCTTCGGTGGTGGTGATGGCGACCATGGCGCCGCCTTGGGGTAGGGCTTGCATGAGGCGGGCGCGGTGGGTGATGAGGGTGGCGGCGTCGGTGAGGGTGAGGATGCCGGTGATGTGGGCGGCGGCTATTTCGCCGATGGAGTGGCCGGTGACGACGTCGGGGGTGATGCCCCAGTGTTCCCAGAGGCGGTAGAGGGCGATCTGGAGGGCGAAGAGGGCGGGTTGGGTGTACTGGGTCTGGTTGAGGAGGTCGGGGTCGTCGCCGAAGACGATGTCGCGTAGTGGGTGGGGCAGTTCGATCGCCGCGCACACCGCGTCGAAGGCGTCGGCGTAGACGGGGTAGGTGTCGTAGAGCTCGCGGCCCATGCCGAGGCGTTGGCTGCCCTGGCCGGAGAACACCATGGCCAGGGTTCCCTTGTCACCCCGGCCGGTGATGACGTCGGGAGTGGTGCGGCCGTCGGCGAAGGCCTGCAGTGCCTGGCGGCGGGCCTGCGGATCACGGCTGACCACGACGGCTCGCTCGGTGAGCAGGGCCCGGCTGGTGGCGAGTGAGTAGCCGGTGTCGAGGGCACCGGCCTCGTCCACCGCGTGCTCGGCGAGCCGGCCCGCGGAGGACCGCAGTGCCTGCTCGTCCCGCGCCGAGAAGACCCACGGGACCACGGGCAGACCGGTGCCCGCACGCTCGTCCGGCACATCGGCGACGGGCGGTTGTTCGAGGATGACGTGGGCGTTGGTGCCGCTGACGCCGAAGGAGGAGACACCTGCGCGGCGGGGGCGGTCGTGGGCCGGCCAGGGTTGCTGTTCGGTGAGCAGCGAGACGGTGCCCGCGGTCCAGTCGACGTGCGGGGTGGGCTCGTCGACGTGCAGGGTGCGCGGGAGGATCCCGTGCTGCATGGCGAGGATCATCTTGATGATGCCGGCGGCGCCGGCGGCGGCCTGGGTGTGGCCGATGTTGGACTTCACCGAGCCGAGCCAGAGCGGCTGTTCGCGGTCCTGTCCGTAGGTGGCCAGCACCGCTTGGGCTTCGATGGGGTCGCCGAGGCGGGTGCCGGTGCCGTGGGCTTCGACGGCGTCCACCTCCGAGGGCCGCAGCCCCGCGTTGGCGAGGGCCTGGCGGATCACCCGTTGCTGGGACGGGCCGTTGGGGGCGGTGAGGCCGTTGGAGGCGCCGTCCTGGTTGACGGCCGAGCCGCGCAGCACCGCGAGGACCGGGTGGCCCAGGCGCCGGGCATCCGAGAGCCGCTCCAGGACGAGCAGGCCGACACCCTCGCCCCAGCCGGTCCCGTCCGCGCCGGCGGAGAACGGCTTGCACCGCCCGTCGGGTGCCAGCCCGCGCTGCCGGCTGAACTCCACGAACGGGGCGGGCGTCGCCATGACGGTGACGCCGCCCGCCAGAGCCATGGTGCACTCGCCGTTGCGCAGCGCGTTGGCGGCCAGGTGGAGGGCGACCAGCGAGGACGAGCACGCGGTGTCGATCGTGACGGCGGGACCCTCCAACCCGAAGGAGTAGGCGACCCGCCCGGACGCCACGCTTCCCGCACTGCCGTTGATCACGTACCCCTCGACCTCGGCGGGTACGTCGGTCAGGCGCGCACCGTAGTCGTGGTACATCACACCGGCGAACACCCCGGTCCGGCTGCCGCGCATCGACGTCGGGTCGATCCCCGCGCGCTCGAACGCCTCCCACGAGGCTTCCAGCAGCAGCCGCTGCTGCGGATCCATCGCCAGGGCCTCGCGCGGGGAGATCCCGAACAGGTCCGCGTCGAAGTCGGCGGCGTCCGGCAGGAACGCGCCCTCGGTGGAGATCACCGAGCCCGGCCTGTGGCCCGTCGGGTCGTACAAGGCCTCCGGGGACCAACCGCGGTCGGACGGCATGGCCGTCACCGCATCGCCGGCGGTGGAGAGCAGGTCCCACAACGCTTCCGGTGAACTGCTGCCGCCGGCGAAGCGGCAGCTCATCGAGACGATGACCACCGGGTCGTCGGAAGGAGGGACGACCGGAGCAGCCGAGGAGGGCTCCTGCGCCCGCCGCCCGTACAGCGCCTCCTCGAGATACCCGGCCAGCGCCGCCGGATTCGGGTGGTCGAACACGATCGTGGCGGGCAGCCGTAGACCGGTCGCGTGGTTGAGCTGGTTGCGAAGGTCGACGGCGGCGAGTGAGTCGAAGCCGAGGTCACGGAACGCCCGGTCGTGCGGAACCCGGTCGGTCGAGCCCTGCCCGAGGACCGCGGCCGCTCTGGTGCGCACCAGATCGAGCAGGACGCCGGCCCGGCGATCGGCGGGAACGTCCGCCAACGGCCGGGTGTCGTCCCCGGGCAGGTGGGCCGCCGTGCGGCGCACCGGCACGTGGATCAGGTCACGCAGCATCGGCGGAACCGGTCCACCCAGCGCGGCCAGCGCCGCGGAGTCCACCCGTATCGGGACGACGGTCGCCGGGCAGCCGTCGCGCCAGGCGAGGTCGAACGATACGAGCGCGGACTCGGTCGTCATGGGGGCGATGCCCAGCGCTGACAGCCTGCGGACGTCCGTGTCCGTCAACGTGCCGGTCAGAGCGCTGCGTTCGGCCCACAGCCCCCAGGCCAGCGAGACCGCGGCCAGACCCTGGTCCCGCCGGTGGTGGGCGAGCGCGTCCAGGAAGGCGTTGGCGGCGGAGTAGGCGGCCTGTCCGGCCGAACCGAGCACGCCGGCGGCCGAGGAGAACAGGATGAAACGGGCCACCTCGTGCTGACGCGTCAGCTCGTGCAGGTGCATCGCCGCATCGATCTTCGGACGCAGCACGTGGGCGACCTGGTCCCGGGTGAGGGACGTGAGCACACCGTCGGCGAGCACCCCGGCGGCGTGGATCACCGCCGTCACCGGGTGGCGCGCCCGCGCCTCGTCGAACACCCGGGCCAGCGCGTCGCGGTCGGCGGCGTCGCACGCGACGATCTCCGCGTGCGCACCGGCCGCCCGGAGTTCGGCGATCAGGTCCGCCGCACCCTCCGCGTCCGGCCCCTTCCGGCTGAGCAGCAGCAGGTGCCGCACACCGTGGGTGGCGACCAGATGCCGGGCCACCTGGCGGCCGAGCGTTCCCGTACCGCCGGTGATCAGCACGGTGCCGTCGGAGGCACCGGGCGTCGCGGCGGTACCGGTGGAGACCGTGCGGACCAACGTGGGGAGCAGCGGGCTTCCGCGGCGAATCGCGAGCTGCGGCTCCCCGCTCGCGACGGTGATCGGCAGGACCTGCTCGGAGGGTTCGGTGCCGTCGATGTCGGCGAGCACGAACCGGCCCGGATGCTCCGTCTGCGCCGACCGCACCATGCCCCACACCGTGGCGAGCCGGGCGTCGACGCGGTCGTCGGGCAATGCTCGCACGGCCCGGTCCGTGACGAACACCAGCTGGGATTCCTCGAACGCGGGCTCGGCGAGCCACGTCTGGAGCAGCTGCAGCGTCAGCACCGCCGCGGCGTGCGCGGTCTCCGCCGAGGGTTCGTCGTCCCCCGCGTGTTCCCGGTCCAGCCGCGCGAAGACCAGCGAGGGGGGCGCGGTGTCGTCGTCGGCGGCCAGCAGGGACAGCTCGGCCGCGTCGCGCACGTCGACGTGCGTGATGATGTCCGCGGGCACCACGGACGCCGTGGTGAACTCGTTCCACTCCACGCGCAGCGGGCCGCCGTCGCCGGCACCGAGCCGGGAGATCTCGGCGAGATCCACCTGCCGCAGCATGAGCGCCCCGGCTTCCGCGATCAGCACGCCGGCGGGGTCGAGGAGCGACAGCCGGGCTTTGGTCGGGCTCACGGCGTGCAGGCGCACGCGTGCCGCGGTGGCGCCCGAGGAGTACACGGTGAAGTCCCGCCACTCCCAGGGCAGCACGGACGGCGCCTCCGTGCGGGAGGAAGCGGCGAACAGCACGGTCTGCGCGGCCGCGTCGAGCAGACCCGGGTGCAGCGTGAACCGCCGTGCGGCCGCGCGCTGTTCCTCGGGCAGCGCGATCTCGGCGAACACCTCGTCGCCACGGTGCCACAGTGCGCGCAGCCCCTGGAACGCCGGGCCGTAGGCATATCCCCGCGCGGCCAGGTTCCGGTACCCGGACTCGACGGGCACGGGGGTGGCGTCCGCCGGCGGCCACGCCACGGAGGACGGGACGGCCGCCGCAGCCGATCGCGACAGGGTGCCGCTCGCGTGCAGCGTCCACGCGTCGCCCTGGAGCGCGTCCTCCGGGCGCGCGTACACGGCGATCGCATGGCGTCCGTCCCGGGGCGGGGAAACCTGCACCCGCACCTGGACACCGCCGTGCTCGGGCACCACCAGCGGCGTCGTGAGGGTCAGCTCCTCGACGAGGTCGCAGCCGACCTCGTCACCGGCCCGCACCGCCATCTCCAGCACCGCCGTTCCCGGCAGCAGCACCACCCCGGCGATGGAGTGATCGGCCAGCCAGGGCTGCCGGTCGAGCGCGATCCGCCCCGTGAACAGCGTCTCCCGGCCATCAGGATGGTCGATCCGCGCCGACAGCAACGGATGGTCGAGCGCCGTCTGCCCGGCCGCCGCGAGGTCCGCGGCGCCGGTGCCCTGGTTCTCCATCCAGTAGCGCGTGCGCTGGAAGGGGTAGGTGGGCAGGGGAACCCGCCGCGCGCCCGGGTACTGCGCGGCCCAGTCGACGGGCAGGCCGCACACCCAGGCCTGCGCCACGGACGTGAGCAGCCGGGCGAGCGTGCCGTCGTTGCGGCGCAGGGTCCCGATCACCGCGATGGCGTCGGAGGCCTCCGTCAGGGGAGCCGTGAGTACGGGGTGGGCGCTGGGTTCGATGAAGGTGGTGTGGTGGGTGGTGATGAGGGTTTGGGCGGTGGGGTGGAAGAGGACGGGGTTGCGGAGG
>NZ_JARXYZ010000071.1 GCF_029894125.1 Kitasatospora sp. MAA19 | reverse complement strand
GGCACCGCCCCCCTCTTCACCGCCCTCCTCAACTACCGACACAGCCACGCACCGGAGGACGATCCCGGCATCGACCTGGAGGGGATCGAGGCCGAGCACGGGCAGGACCACACCAACTACCCGCTGACCATGGCGGTCGACGACCTGGGCACCGGGTTCGAGCTGTCCGCGCAGGCGATCGACCCGATCGACCCGGCGCTCGTCTGCACCCTCCTGCACACCGCCCTGCAGAACCTCGTCACCGCACTCGACACCGCACCCGACACCCCCCTCAACCACCTCGACGTCCTCACCGAGGCCCAGCGGCGGACGCTGCTGACCGAGTGGAACGACACCCGCGTCGAGCGCCCCGCCGTCAGCCTGACCGAGCTGTTCGAGGCCCAGGCCGCCCGGACACCGGACGCCGTGGCGCTGGTCTTCGAGAGCGAGTCGCTGACCTACGCCGAGCTGAACGCCCGCGCCAACCGGCTGGCCCGGCTGCTCATGGCGCGCGGGGTGGGCCCGGAGTCGCTGGTGCCGGTGCTGATGCGGCGCTCGGCAGACCTGGTGGTCACCCTGCTGGCCGTACTGAAGGCGGGCGGCGCATACGTGCCGATCGACGCGCGGGCGCCCGAGGCCCGGATGGAGGTGGTCTACCGGGACGCGGGGGCCGGCCTGCTGCTGGTGGACGCCGGCACCGTCGGCCACGGCTTCGTCCGGGGCGTCGAGGCGGCCGGAGCCGAGGTCCTCGTCGTCGACGCGGCCGCCGGGACCGGCGATCCGGGGAACCCGGCCGTGCGGACCCTGCCGGACCAGCCGGCGTACGTGATGTACACCTCCGGCTCCACCGGCGTCCCGAAGGGCATCGTCAACACCCACGGCGGCGTGGTCGAACTGGTCTCGGACCGCTGCTGGCGGGAGACCGTGCCGCACCGCGTGCTGTTCCAGTCCCCGCACGCCTTCGACGCCTCCACCTACGAGCTCTGGGTGCCGCTGACCGCCGGCGGCACGGTCGTGGTGTCCCCCGAGGGACGGTTGGACGCCTCGGCCATCCGCACGCTGACGAAGCGTCACGACCTGACCCACCTGCACCTCACCGCGGGCCTGTTCCGGGTCCTCGCGGAGGACGACCCGGCGGCGTTCACCGGGATCCAGGAGGTCGGCACCGGCGGTGACATCGTCCCGGCGGCGGCCGTCCGGCGGGTGCTCGACGCCTGCCCGGGGATCCTGGTCCGCAACACCTACGGCCCGACCGAGACCACGCTCTGCACCACGCAGGTCCCCCTGGTCAGCAGCGCAGAGGTCCCCGCGGTGCTGCCGATCGGCCGTCCGATGGACAACTCACGTGCCTACGTCCTGGATTCCGCGCTGCGGCCGGTGCCCGTGGGCACGGCCGGTGAACTGTACCTGGCCGGCACCGGGCTGGCCCGCGGCTACCTGGGCCGGGCCGACCTGACCGCCCAGCGGTTCGTGGCCGACCCGTTCGGCCCGATCGGGAGCCGGATGTACCGCACCGGGGACCTGGTCCGCTGGACGGCCGACGGGCAGCTGGAGTTCCTCGGCCGCGCCGACGACCAGGTGAAGATCCGCGGCTTCCGCATCGAACTCGGCGAGGTGGAAGCGGCGTTGAGCGCCCACCCGGCGCTCTCCGACGCCGCGGTGATCGCCCGCGAGGACCGCGCCGGGGACAAGCGACTGGTCGCCTACGCCGTCCTCGCGGACCCCGCCGGCACCACCGTCACCGTCGAGGACCTGCGCCGGCACCTGGCCGACCTGCTGCCGGACTACATGGTCCCGTCCGCGGCCGTCCTGCTGCCGGCCCTGCCCCTGACGGCGAACGGGAAGCTCGACCGCGCCTCGCTGCCCGCACCCGACCTCGGTTCGCGGGTCGCCCACCGGGCGCCGGTCACCGACCGCGAGCGGCAGCTGTGCGAGGCCTTCGCCCAGGTGCTGGGCGTGCCCGAGGTCGGCATGGACGACAACTTCTTCGACCTGGGCGGGCACTCCCTGCTGGCCACCCGACTGGTCAGCCGGATCCGCACCCTGCTCGACGTCGAGCTGCCGGTCCAGGCCCTCTTCGAGACACCGACCGTCGCCGGTGTGGCCAAGCGACTCGAATCACTCACCACCAAGAAGGCACGGCCCGCGTTCCGGCCGATGCGCGGGCACAAGGAGTCCTGATGGTCCCGGTTTCTTTCGCACAGCAGCGGCTCTGGTTCCTCGACCAGCTCGAGGGCCCGAACGCCACCTACAACATCCCGCTCGGCCTGCGGCTGACCGGCCCGCTGGACGCCTCCGTCCTGGACGCCGCGCTGCGGGACGTGGTGGGACGGCACGAGGTGCTGCGGACGGTCTTCCCCGCGACCGACGGTCAGCCGTGGCAGGACATCCGGTCGGCCGACGCGGTCGGTCCGCTGCTCACGGTGGTCGACGCCGCCGCCCTCGACGCGGCCGAGCTGGACGCCGCCGTGGCCGGCGCCGCCCGCCACGTCTTCGACCTCACCGACGAACTACCCATCCGCGCCTGGCTGTTCGGCCGCAGTCGGACCGAGCACGTGCTGCTGCTGGTGGTCCACCACATCGCCGGCGACGGCTGGTCGATGGGCCCGCTCGCCCGGGACGTCTCCGCCGCCTACCGCGCCCGGCTGGCGGGCACCGCACCGCAGTGGGACGAACTCCCCGGCCAGTACGCGGACTACGCGCTCTGGCAGCGCGAACTGCTGGGCGAGGAGGACGACCCGGAGAGCCTGCTCTTCGAACAACTCGCCTACTGGCGGGCGGCGCTGGCCGACCTGCCGGAGGAGCTGGCGCTTCCCACCGTGCGCCCGCGCCCGGCGGTGGCCGGCCACGAGGGCGGGACGGTCGACATCGCCGTACCCGCCGACCTGCACCGCCGCCTCGTGGAGACGGCACGTGCCGAGGGCGTGACGGCGTTCATGGTGCTCCAGGCGGCGCTGGCCGTCCTGCTCTCCCGCCTCGGCGCCGGGACGGACGTCCCGATCGGCACGCCCGTCGCCGGCCGCACCGACGAGGCGCTCGACGATCTGGTCGGCTTCTTCGTCAACACCCTCGTGCTGCGCACCGACCTCTCCGGCGACCCGTCCTTCACCGAACTGCTGCGCCGCGTACGGCAGACCGGCCTCGGCGCGTTCGCCCACCAGGACGTGCCCTTCGAGCGGCTGGTGGAGGAGCTGGCACCGGCCCGCTCGATGGCCCGCCACCCGCTCTTCCAGGTGATGCTCTCCTTGCAGAACAACGCCCGGCCGGTCCTCGACCTGCCCGGCCTGACCGCCGAGCCACTGGCCGGCGGACAGGCTCCGGCGAAGTTCGACCTCTCCTTCACCTTCGGTGAGGACTTCGGCCCGGACAGGTCCCCGGCCGGGCTCCAGGGCAACGTCACGTTCGCGCTCGACCTCTTCGACGCGGCGGCGGCCGAACAGCTCGGCGCACGCTTCGTCCGGGTCCTGCGGGCGGTGCTGACCGAGCCGGGCCGGCCGGTGTCGGCGGTCGAGGTGCTGGACGCGGCGGAGCGGCAGCGGATCCTCACCGAGTGGAACGGCGCCGCCGCCGAGCCGGTGACGGGCACGCTGCCCGAGCTGTTCGCCGCCCAGGTGGCACGGACGCCCGACGCCGTCGCAGTCGTGTGCGGGGACACCGAACTCACCTACGCCGAGCTGGACGCCCGCGCCAACGGCCTCGCCCGACGGCTGGCCGCCGAGGGCGTGGGGGCGGAGAGCGCCGTCGCGGTCCTGATGGAGCGCTCGGCGGACCTGGTCGTCGCGCTGCTGGCCGTCGTGAAGGCCGGTGGCTGCTATGTCCCGCTCGACGCCCGCTACCCGCTGACCCACCGGCTCGCGATCACCGCGGAGACCGGCGCCACCGTGGTCCTGACCGACACCGCACTGTCGGAAGAGGCCGCCGAACTCGGCCTCACCGTCCTCACCGTCCTCACCACGGACGGTCCCGCGCCCGCCGCCAGCGTCGATGTGGCCTTCCACGAGCGGCAGTTGGCGTACGTGATGTACACCTCCGGCTCCACCGGCCGCCCCAAGGGCGTCGCCGTCACCCACCACGACGTCATCGCACTCGCCACCGACGACCGCATCGCGTCCCCCGCCATGCAACGCGTCCTACTCCACTCCCCGCACTCCTTCGACGCCTCCACCTTCGAACTATGGGTACCGCTCCTCAACGGCGGCAGCGTCATCGTCGCCCCCACCGGAGACCTCACCACCACCACCCTGCACCACCTCATCACCAGCCACGACATCACCGCCCTCTGGCTCACCGCCGGACTCTTCTCCCTCATCGCCGACGACAACCCCGCCTGCCTCAGCGGCATCCACCAGCTCTGGACCGGCGGCGACGTCGTCTCCCCCACCGCCGCCACCCGCACCCGCGCAGCATGCCCCGGCCTCACCATCATCAACGGCTACGGACCCACCGAAACCACCACCTTCGCCACCACCCACCCGGTGACCGACACCCCCAGCGCACTACCCATCGGCCGCCCACTGACCACCATGCGCGCCTACGTCCTCGACGCCCACCTGCACCCCGTCCCGGCCGGCGCCACCGGCGAGCTCTACCTCGCCGGCTCCGGCCTCGCCCGCGGCTACCACCACCGGCCCGCCCTCACCGCCGAACGCTTCACCGCCGACCCCCACGGCCCGGCCGGCAGCCGCATGTACCGCACCGGCGACCTCGCCAAGTGGAACCACCACGGCGAACTCGAATACGCCGGCCGCGCCGACCAGCAGATCAAACTGCGCGGCTTCCGCATCGAACTCGGCGAGGTAGAGGCCGCTTTGGCCTCCCACCCCACCGTCGCCCAGGCCACCGTCCTCCTCCGCGAAGACACCCCCGGCCACAAGCGCCTCATCGCCTACACCGTCCCCACAGGTGACCTCGACACCACCGCCGTCCTGGCGCACGTGGCCGGACTGCTCCCCGAGTACATGGTCCCCACCGCCATCGTCACCCTCGACGCCCTCCCCCTCACCGTCAACGGCAAGCTCGACCGCCACGCCCTCCCCGCACCCGACCTCACCAGCACCCCCGGACGCGCCCCGCGCACCCCGCGCGAGGAGATCCTCTGCGAGGTCTTCGCCCAGATCCTGGGCGTGCCACAGGTGAACGTGGACGACAGTTTCTTCGCCCTCGGCGGACACTCTCTCCTCGCCACCCGCCTGGTCAGCCGCATCCGCACCGTCCTCGACGTCGAACTCCCCATCCGCACCCTCTTCGAGACCCCCACCGTCGCCGCCCTCGCCCAACGCCTCGACGACACCACCACCAGCCGCCCCGCCCTCACCACCACCACCACCCGACCCGAGGTCCTACCGGTCTCCTACGCCCAGCAACGCCTCTGGTTCCTCGGCGAACTGGAAGGCCCCAGCCCCACCTACAACATCCCCCTCTGCCTTCGCCTCTCGGGTCACCTCCAGGTCGAAGCACTCGACGCCGCACTACACGACGTCGTCGAACGCCACGAAGTCCTGCGCACCGTCTTCGGCTCCGCCGACGGGCAACCACGCCAACTCGTCCTCGACATCGACGCAGTAGGCCCGCTCCTGACGGTGGACACCCACGACGAGGAAGCCCTCTCCCGCGCGGCGACACACGCCTTCGACCTCAACACCGACATCCCGTTCCGCACCTGGCTGTTCTCCCACGGCGAGACCGAGCACACCCTGCTCGTCGTCGTCCACCACATCGCCGGCGACGGCTGGTCCATGGGCCCCCTCGCCCACGACATCTCCACCGCCTACACCACCCGACTCACCGGCACCCCACCCACCTGGGAACCACTCACCGTCCAGTACGCCGACTACACCCTCTGGCAACGCGACCTCCTCGGCTCCCCCGACGACCCGCACAGCCTCCTCTCCCAGCAACTCACCTACTGGCGCCAGGCCCTGGCCGACCTCCCCGAAGAACTCACCCTCCCCACCGACCGCCCCCGCCCCGCCACCGCCAGCCACCACGGCGGAACGGTGGACCTCACCGTGTCGAGTGAACTCCACCAGCGGCTCACCGAGTTGGCACACGCCGAGGGCGTCACCACCTTCATGGTGCTCCAGGCAGCACTCGCCGTCCTACTCTCCCGCCTCGGCGCCGGCACCGACTTCCCCATCGGCACCCCCATCGCCGGACGCACCGACGAAGCCCTCGACAACCTCATCGGCTTCTTCGTCAACACCCTCGTCCTGCGCACCGACCTCAACGGCAACCCCACCTTCACCCAACTCCTCCACCGCATCCGCGAAGCAGACCTCACCGCCTTCGCCCACCAGGACATCCCCTTCGAACGCCTGGTGGAGGAGATAGCCCCCGCGCGGTCCATGGCCCGCCACCCGCTCTTCCAGGTCATGCTCTCGCTGCAGAACAACGCCGAGCCCAACCTGGCGCTGCCCGGTCTCACGGCGACGCTGGCTCCCTCCGGCCAGTTGGCAGCCCGGTTCGACCTGTCCTTCACCCTCAGCGAGACCTTCGCCGCCGATGGCACGCACGCCGGTCTGCGCGGCACGCTGACCTTCGCCCGGGACCTCTTCGACACCGGGACGGCCGAACGGCTCACCGAGCGATTCGTCCGGGTCCTCTCGGCTGCTCTGACCGCGCCCGACCAACCCGTCACCGACATCGACATCCTCGACACCGCCGAACACCACCGAATC
This sequence comes from Kitasatospora sp. MAA19, assembly GCF_029894125.1. Lineage (GTDB taxonomy): Bacteria > Actinomycetota > Actinomycetes > Streptomycetales > Streptomycetaceae > Kitasatospora. The sequence continues at coordinate 2,135 of NZ_JARXYZ010000071.1, read as the reverse complement.
CTCACCGAGTGGAACAACACCACCCACGACGTCCCCACCACCACCCTCCACCAACTCGTCGAAGCCCAGGCCGCCCGCACCCCCGACGCCACCGCCCTCGTCCACCACGACGAACGCCTCACCTACGCCCAGCTCAACAGCCGCGCCAACCACCTCGCCCGCCTGCTCACCACCCACGGCATGGGCCCCGAGACCCTCGCCGCCGTCCTCATCGAACGCTCAACCAACCTGATCGTCACCCTCCTCGCCGTCCTCAAGACCGGCGCCGCCTACCTCCCGATCGACCCCGACTACCCCGCCGACCGCATCACCTACCTCCTCACCGACGCCCACCCCCAACTCCTCCTCACCAGCACCGAATGCGCCACCAAGGCCGGTGACCTGACGGACACCCATCACCTGCTGATCGACGAACTGTCGACCACCGGCCACGACGACACCGACCTCGACGTGGCGATGTCGCCGCAGCACCCGGCGTACGTGATCTACACCTCCGGCTCCACCGGCCACCCCAAGGGCGTCGTCGTCCCCCACACCGGCCTCGTCAACTACCTCACCCGCGCCGCCACCGCCTACCCCGAGCTCTCCGGCACCACCCTCCTGCACGCCTCCATCTCCTTCGACGCCGGCGTCACCGTCCTCTACGGCGCCCTCACCACCGGCGGCCAGGTCCGACTCGCAGCACTCGACGAACACCTCCCGACCACCCTCACCAACGAACCACTCACCCTCTTCAAGGCCACACCCAGCGGCCTCGCCTACCTGGACGCGCTCTCCGACAGTCACGTCCCGACCGGCCTGCTGATGGTCGGCGGCGAGGCGGTGCCGGTCGCCCAGCTCGCCCGCTGGCACGAGCGCCACCCGGACGTCACGCTGGTCAACCACTACGGGCCGACCGAGACCACCGTCGGCTGCACCGACCACCGGTTCACCGCCGAGGATCCCGACGCCGTCGTGGTGCCGATCGGGCGGCCGATGTGGAACACCCGCGCCTACGTCCTGGACACCGCACTGCGCCCCGTCCCCGCCGGTGTCCCGGGCGAGCTCTACATCGCCGGGGCTCAGCTCGCCCGCGGCTACCTCCACCGCCCCGCCCTCACCGCCGAACGCTTCGTCGCCAGCCCCTTCGGCCCGTCCGGGAGCCGGATGTACCGCACCGGCGACCTCGCCCGCTGGAACCACCACGGCGAACTCGAATACCTCGGCCGCACCGACGACCAGGTCAAGATCCGCGGCTACCGCATCGAACTCGGCGAAATCGAAGCCGCATTGGCCGCACACCCGGCCATCGCCCGCGCAAGCGCCATCGTCCGCGAAGACCTGCCCGGCGACAAGCGCCTCGTCGCTTACGTCGTCCCCGTAGCTGAGGTGGACCTCGCGGTCGTCCGGGCCGATCTCGCGGCGACCCTGCCCGAATACATGGTCCCGGCCGCGATCGTGGTGCTCGACGCGCTGCCGATGACCGTCAACGGCAAACTCGACCGCCGCGCTCTGCCCGCCCCCGACTTCACCGCCGGCACCACCTACCGGGCACCCTCGACGCCGCGCGAGACCCTGCTGTGCGAGGCGTTCGGCGAGGTGCTCGGCCTGCCGCAGGTCGGCGTGGACGACAACTTCTTCGACCTGGGCGGCCATTCGCTGCTCGCCGTCACGCTGGTGGAGCGGCTGCGCTCGCGGGGCGTCCCGGTGAACGTCCGTACCCTCTTCACCGCCCCCACCCCGGCAGGGCTGGCGGCGGCCGCCGACACCGGCGCGGTGGTGGTCCCGCCGAACCTGATCCCGGCCCACGCCCGGGAGATCACCCCCGCGATGCTGCCACTCATCGAGCTGACCACCGAGGAGATCGCGCGGATCACCGCGGCATTCCCCGGCGGCGCGGCCAACATCGCGGACATCTACCCGCTCGCCCCACTGCAACAGGGCATCCTCTTCCACCACTTGGTGGCCGCCGAAGGCTACGACCCCTACGTCCTGCCGGCGGCGTTGACCTTCGACTCGCGCGAGCGGCTGGACACCTTCCTCGGCGCCCTCCAACACGTCATCGACCGCCACGACATCCTGCGCACCGCCTTCCTCTGGGAAGGCCTGCCCGAACCCGTCCAGGTCGTCGCCCGCCACGCCCAACTCCCCGTCCA
>NZ_JARXYZ010000070.1 GCF_029894125.1 Kitasatospora sp. MAA19 | reverse complement strand
CCCCACACCCACCTCATCACCATCCCCAACACCGGCCACACCCTCCCCCTCGAAACCCCCCACCACCTCGCCCACCACACCCACCAATTCACACAAGAACTCGCCGTCAAATCGCAGCCATGACCACCACCCCCCCTCTCACCGCGCTCAGCGCGCTCCTCCCACCGACCGTCCACTGCACCGAAGCCTTCGGCCCGCCGCCCCATGGCGCCCTCCTGGACCCGGAGCGCCGCCACATCCACGGCCGATCGCCCCGCCGGCAGCGGCAGTTCACCGCCGCGCGCACCCTCGCCCGCCAGGCCCTCACCGAGCTCGGCCATCCCCCGACACCCCTACTCCCCGGGCCGGGTGGCGCCCCCGACTGGCCCTCGGGAGTCGCCGGGAGCATCACCCACTGCACCGGCTACACCGCCTGCGCAGCCACCCGCACGACCCACCTCGCCTCGCTCGGCATCGACGCCGAGCCCGCCGAACCGCTCCCGCACGGCGTACTCGACCTCACCGCGACCGCCGACGAGCGGCGCCACCTCACCCGTCTCCCCCGCGGCCAAACCCCTTGGGACCGCCTCCTCTTCAGCGCCAAGGAAGCCACCTACAAGGCCTGTTACCCCCTCACCCGCCAGTGGGCCGGCCTCGCCACCATCACCGTCCACCTCCGCCCCGACCACACCTTCACGGCCTGCCACCCCCACCACCCGACGCCCCACCACGGCCGCTGGACCGCCACCGAGGGAATCCTGATCACCACGCTCACCATCCCTCGCAGCGCCACCACGGGCTGAGCACGGCGAGCCCACCGACCTCCCAGTCTCCGCACCACTCATCAGGTGCGGGTCCACGTCCGCCGAGTCGAAGACGTCCCGCAGGTCCTCGGTGGGTTCCAGGGCTTGCACCCGTCCGGCCGCTCCGGAGGGGGGTGCGGTACGGCGGCATACTTGCGATACCAACTCTGGAGCATGACAAATGATTTGACGTCATCGCATTTGAGGAACTCTCAAGCATGCAGGCTGGCCCAAGACCGCCGAATGGCGGAGGATCGGGCTCGAAGCAGGGACAGCCAGCGGACGATCAGAGGGACCAGAGGACCGGATCATGGAACTGGCACGCACGCTCACACTCATCGCCGCCACCGTCACCTGCGGACTGACCGCCGGGCTGTTCTACGCCTACGCGTGCTCGGTCATGCCCGCGCTCGCGCGGGTCGAGGACCGCGCGTTCATCGAGGTCATGCAGCGCGTCAACGTGGCGATCCTGAACGGCTGGTTCGTCCTCGGCTTCGTCGGCGCCCTCCTCAGCACCGGCGCCGCCGTCGCCCTCCACCTCCCCTCCGACGGCCACCACGCACTACCCGCCACCATCGCCGCCCTCGTGCTCTACGTCGCCGCGATCGGCGTCACCCGCTCCGTCAACATCCCGCTCAACGACGAACTCGCCGCCGCCGGCGAACCCAAGCGCATCACCGACCCCGCCGGCGTCCGAAACCGCTTCGAAGCCCGCTGGGTCCGCTTCAACGTGCTACGCGCCCTGCTCTGCACCGCCGCCCTCGGCTGCCTCGCCTGGGCGCTGATCCTGCACGGCCAGGCCTGATCCGGTCGGTGTCGGCGGTGCGCACCGCCTCGATGAAGCCCGTCGTGCTCGGCCCCGCGCCGGGCGGGAACGGGCGGCCGAGCTCGGCGGCGATCTCGTCGAGCATGGTGAGCCGGGTGGTCCAGCCGTGGGCGTCGAGCCAGTCGTGCGTTCCGGGGCCGAGACCGCCCTGCCACAGGTCGGTGATGTGGGCGAGCGCCGGGTCCTGCGGGGTGCCGGTCACGTCCCGGCCCTTTTCCAGCAGCAGCCGGCTGCCCGGGGCGGAGAGTTCGCCGACGGCGGTGAGCAGGCCGGCCGCCTGGTCGGCGGTGAGGTAGACCAGCAGCCCTTCCGCCAACCAGGCGGAGTCGGCCCCGGCGAAGTACCGGACGGGGGCCGCCCTTTCAGCCGAGGTCACGAATCCGGGCGAGTTCGCTGTCGAGGTCGAGGTGGTCGGACTCCGCCCCGGCGGGCACCAGGGCGAACGAGTCCGCGAGGAAGGCGGTGACCACGTCCTCCGGTGCACTGAGCACCGTCTCCCCGGAAGGGCTCTGCAGGGTGATGAAGACCTCTCCCTCGGCCCCGGGCCCGACCCTGACGTCGCCGCGGCCGACCTGCGCGTGGCGGCCCTCGTCGAGCAGGTCGCGGCTGAAGTACCAGCACAGCCGGAAGTCGTCGCAGGAGCAGCCGCTCGACGACAGCGGGAACGCCAGGCAGGCCGCGTAGGGAAGGGCCGTGTCGAAGCGGAGCTCCGCGTCGACCGGGACATCGGGCAGCGGGCTGTCGGGGAACGTGACGGACATGGGGTGCACAGCGGACATCGACACCGGATCAGCCTCCTCCGACGGCTACGCGTCGACCCCGAGCGGGCCGACGGCCGTGAGGGGCGCCTACCCGGGCACCCGCGCGCCAGTCGGTGACCGCCTGCATCTGCACAACTCCGCCACATCGCGGTCGCGTTGACGCCGAACGGCCGGGCCCACCCGCGGCCTCCGGGTCGCCACAGCACCCGCGGGGCACAAGTCCGTTACAGCGGCACCGGTTTCCTCCCACCCCAAGCGCTTCCCTGCCATCATCCAGGTTCCTGCTCAGGCACGCCGGGTGGCGGCCCACGCCTCGGCCCGAGCCCAGACGACGAGGAGTCCGGTGGCCGTATCCGACAAGTCATCGACGCCCGGACCGCGGGATGCCCGACACCCCAGGCGGGCCGCCGCGCTGGCCGTGCGGGTGGTGGTGCAGGGTCTGCTCGTGCTGGCGGGCCTGTCCATGGTCGGGCTCGGTTTCTCATGGTTCGTCGACACCTACCACGAGGGACGGGCCTATCGCACCGCCCCGACGTGCGGAACTCCCGCCGTCAGACCCGGCGCCGACTGCGTGCAGCAGGAGAGCGGGCGGGTCACCAGGAGGGAGGTGCAGCAGGACAGCGATTCGACCACCTACGTCCTGACCGTGGCCCGCGAGATGGCGCCCACCGACACCTACGACGTCGGGAGGGCCTTCTACCGCGACGTGGAGACCGGGACGATCGTGGATCTGAAGGTCTGGAGAGGTCTGGTGGTCGAGCTCGGGTACCACGGGCACCGGGCCGGCAACCCGCACACTCCGTGGCTGACCCTCCTGAAGCTGGGGCTGCTGATCGGCGCGGGAACGGCCGTGATCGCCTACGGCGCGTTCGGCCCGGATCTGGATTCCCGGCTGGTCCCGGTCGGGATGGCCGCGCTCGTCGCGGGCGCCACTCTCGTGGGCGCCGCCATCCTGCTCTCGATGCCGTGGCCGCTGGCGGTGGTCCTGACCATCGCCATCCTGGCCTGGCTGCTCGCGGCCGCCATCACCCTGGGAATTTCGACGGCGTAGCACCACTCGACTGGTTGTCAGGTCCTCAACACCGGAAATAGGCTGCGACCTTCCGCTCATGCCACCCACCGGAGAGGACGCCCATGCCCAGCAGCAGGAACCGTAGGAGCAGGACCGCAGCGACCCTCCTCACCGTCACCCTGGCCGCTGCCCTCTTCGGCGGCACCCCCGCGATGGCCAAGCCCGGAGGCGCCCCCATAGCCGCTCCCGGCACCGCCACGGGGGACGACCGGCGCGAGGTCGAGGTGTTCGGCGAGGACGGCGGCATCTCCCGGGCGCGCGTCCCGGGCGCCTCGCCGTACACGGTCTCCCCCCACGCCCAGGGCGTGGCCCCGCTCCAGGGCGACGGCGACGTCACCGCCCTGGTGCGCAACGGCGATCCGGCCGCCAAGCTCGACGTGGTGGTGATCGGGGACGGCTACGCCGCGCAGGAGCAGGACAAGTTCCGCGCCGACGCAGCCGAGAAGTGGAGCGAGATCACCGCCGTCGAGCCGTACGCCACCTACCGCAAGCTCTTCAACGTCTGGGCGGTGTCGGCCGTTTCGCCGGAGTCGGGCGTCTCCGGGGACCCGGACCAGACGACCGTCCGGCACACGGCGCTGGGCTCGTACTTCTGGTGCGACGGAGTGGAGCGGCTGCTCTGCGTGGACGAGAAGGCGGTCGAGGGCTACGCGGCCAAGGCCCCGCAGGCGGACCTGGTGCTCGTGGTGGCCAACAGCGCCAAGTACGGCGGCGCCGGCTACAACGACGTGAAGTCCCCGCTCGGCTACGAGGGCATCGCCACCGTGGCGGGCGGCAACGCGAAGTCCGGGCAGATCGCGGTGCACGAGACCGGGCACTCACTGGGCAAGCTCGCCGACGAGTACGCGTACGACGGCCAGGGCACCTACCAGGGCGCGGAGCCGGCCGAGGCCAACATCAGCACGCTGACCGCCGACCGGATGCGCGCGCAGGGCACCAAGTGGTCCCGCTGGCTCGGCCAGGCGTCGCCCGACGGCGGGACGGTCGGCGCGTACGAGGGCGGCGGCTACTACCCGGCGGGGCTGTACCGGCCGACCGAGAACTCGATCATGCGCTCGCTCGGGCGGGAGTTCAACCTGCCCGGGCGGGAGGCGATGATCGCCGGCTTCTACCGCCACGCCACCCCGCTGACCAGCCCCACCGCCACCGGCACCTGGCTCACCGCCGCCGACCGCCTCACCGTCGACCTCCCGGTGGCGGGCACCCGGCTGCGCTGGTACCTGGACGGACGCGAGGTGCCCGGGCTGCGCGGGCGCACCGCGGTCGACCTCGCCGATCTCCGCCCGACCGGCCCTCGTTCCCGGCCCCACCTGCTCACCGCCGTCGCCACCGACCCCACCCCGGCCGTCGCCGACCCGGCGCTGCGCCAGAAGCTGACCGGGAGCCTGTCCTGGCTGGTGACGTCCTGACGCCTCAACAGCCCTGCGTCTCAGCAGCCCTGCGTCCGACCGAGCTGCGTACGACCGACCTGAATCCGTGACGCCCTGACGCCCCGGCCCGGTGCCGAGCGCCGGGCCGGGCCGGGCCGGGCCGGGCCGATGCTCGACACCGAGCCAAATGGTCCAGACCTATTGACGGCACATCAGGGCGCTCCTACGATTCCCAGCGGCTGCAACGCGCCCCCTGCCGGGTGACGACGTACGTGCCAGGGTCGCGACAGGCACCCTGGTGGCACGTGCCGCGGCCGGGCTTCCCGCCGACCGACCACCCCCACGTCACCTCGCCATGGCCACCCCCACGCCGCCCCACCCCCACGGGGCACCCCGGCCATGGCCGGAAGGGAGCTAGACCGTCATGGCCCACCGAACCGCGCGCCTGCTCGGCGCGCTCGCGCTCGCCGTAGCGGCGATCGCCCCGACCACGGCGAGCGCCACCGCCCCCACGAACCCCGCCAAGCCCGCCAAGCCCGCCGACAGCGCCGCCTGCGGCCAGCAGCAGCGCCCGACCGGCAAGGTCCTGCAGGGCTACTGGGAGAACTGGGACGGCGCCGCCAACGGCGTCCACCCCCCGCTCGGCTGGATCCCGCTGACCGACCAGCGCATCACCGGCGCCGGCTACAACGTCGTCACCACGGCCTTCCCGGTCATCCTCTCCGACGGCACCGCGCTGTGGCAGGACGGGATGGACACCGGCGTCAAGGTGCCCACCCCCGACGAGGTGTGCCAGGCCAAGGCGAGCGGCCTGACCGTCCTGATGTCCATCGGCGGCGCGGCGGCCGGCATCGACCTGTCCAACAGCGCCGTCGCCGACCGCTTCGTGTCCACCATCGTGCCGATCCTGCAGGCCAACCACTTCGACGGCATCGACATCGACATCGAGACCGGCCTGGTCGGCAGCGGCGACATCAACTCGCTCTCCCCGTCCCAGGCCAACCTGATCCGCATCATCGACGGCGTCCTCGCCGCCATGCCGCCCGGCTTCGGCCTGACCATGGCCCCCGAGACCGCGTACGTCACCGGCGCGAGCATCGTGTACGGCTCCATCTGGGGCGCCTACCTGCCGGTCATCAAGAAGTACCTGGACAACGGCCGGCTGTGGTGGCTGAACATGCAGTACTACAACGGCAGCATGTACGGGTGCTCCGGTGACTCCTACGAGGCCGGCACCGTCCAGGGCTTCACCGCCCAGACCACCTGCCTCGACAAGGGCCTCACCGTCCAGGGCACCACCATCCGCGTCCCGCTCGACCGGCAGGTCCCCGGCCTGCCCGCGCAGCCCGGCGCGGGCGGCGGCTACCTGTCGACCGGGCAGGTCTCCCAGGCCTGGAACTCCTACGGCAGCGGGGCGTCGAGCCGACTCAAGGGCCTGATGACCTGGTCGATCAACTGGGACGGCTCCCGGAACTGGACCTTCGGCAACAACGTCCGCTCCCTCCAGGGCCGCTGACGCGGCGCGCCGGTCGGCACGGCGACGGCCCGGGTCCAGCAGCAACGTGCTGCCGGACCCGGGCCTGCCGTCAATGCCTGTCCGCTCGGCATCTGGCGTCGGTCGTTCCCCCGCGCGGCGGGTTGCGCCGCAACGGCGCCAGCTCGCGGGCCAGCGTCCGTACGTCCACCGCTATCCGCGCCGCCAGCTCGCCCGGCCCCGCGTCGCCCGGCAGCCGTCGGGACCAGGAGCGCGCCTTGGCCGGGCCGTCCTGGACCATGTCGAAGTTCAGCCGCACCGCTTCGGCCACGTCCGCCACGGTCACCAGGATCCTGGTGTCCGCGAGCTCGATCGTGACCTCGTTCCCGATGCACGAACACGCCACCAGACCCTCGATGTCCTCCTCTGCCAGATACCTCGCCAGGGGAACCGCTCTCCCCCGCACCAGAAACGGACGTACCACCGGCCCCACAGACCCCGCCCCCTCCCCAGCACACCGGACGTACCGATCACCGTGCGGCCCGGTCGGCGGCGCGAGCGCGCCGCACAACGACCCGGCCCGCCCATGCTCCCCCGACACCCACCAAAACGCCAACTCCACAGGGTTCCGGCCGACTTGACCGAAAGCACCCACCCGGCGCACCGGCGCACGCCCCGGCGCATCCGGTGCTGTCGATGCCGGCCGCCCGAACCCCGCCCGAACGCCCGGCGGCCGGCAAACGACCACCGGAACGGCAACAGGCCACCGCCACGGCGAAGGGCCACCACCACGGCAAAGGGCCCGGCACGCCGGAGGCTTCCGCTCTAGTGGTCGTTGCAACACCCCAGCTCAGGGGGTGCGATGGAGTTCGAGGTCCGCGAGGATCGGCGACCGCAAGGGCGCAAGAGGCTGCAAGCCGAACGGGCGGAATACTTCCGGCTCGTGCAGCAGGGATACAGCAACGCCGAGGCAGCCAAGCGTGTAGGCGTCCACCCGCAGACCGGCCGCGGGTGGCGCAACGGACGCTTCCGAGGAAACGGCAGAAGGGTCGAGCCGCCCGTTCGTTCGCAACGGGCGGCCGTCCCTACCGCGACCGGCCGGTACCTCAGCGAGGAGGAGCGCATCCACATCGCTGACCGGATGCGGGAGAAGGCGTCCATCCGCGCGATCGCCGCCGAGCTGGGTCGCAGCCCCTCCACCGTCAGCCGGGAGATACGCCGCAACGGCTCGCTCTGGCGCGGCACCGAGTTGGCCTACCGGCCCCACGCCGCCCAGGCCCGCGCCGACGCCCGCCGGCCCCGCCCAAAGCCCGGCAAGATCAGCCAGTGCCCTCGGCTTCGGGACTACGTCCAGGAACGGCTGGAACGACACTGGAGCCCGGAGCAGATAGCCCACCAGCTCCGCCGGGACTTCCCCGACGACCCGGAGATGCGGGTCACTCACGAGACCATCTACCAGGCTCTCTACCTCCAAAGCCGCGGAGAACTCCGCCGGGACCTCACCAAGGCCCTGCGGACCGGACGATCCCGCCGGCGGCCCCGCAGACAAGCGAACAAGCGCCAGGCCCGCTTCACCGCGCCCATGACGATGATCAGCGACCGACCCGTGGAAGCCGCCGACCGAGCCGTTGCGGGTCACTGGGAAGGCGACTGCATCGTCGGGCCCGGCCACGGCTCCGCCATCGGCACGCTGGTCGAGCGGACGACCCGCTTCACCATGCTGGTGCACCTGCCCAACGGCCATCGGGCCCAGCACTTCCACCAGGCGCTCACCGCCACCGTCAGCCGGCTCCCGTCCCACCTGCGGCGGTCACTGACCTGGGACCAGGGCAACGAGATGGCAGGCCACCACCTCTTCTCCGCCGCCACCAACATGCCGGTCTACTTCTGCACCCCCGCCAGCCCCTGGCAACGCGGCACGAACGAGAACACGAACGGACTGCTCCGGCAGTACTTCCCGAAGGGCACCAACCTGTCCCACCACAGCCCCGAGGACCTGGCCGCCGTCGCCGCCGAACTCAACGACCGCCCACGCAAAGCGCTCGGCTGGGAAACCCCAGCCGAGCGCCTGTCTAAACTGCTCGCCACAACACGTCAGTGATCACGTGTTGCAACGATCCCTGGAATCTGCCAGGTGGCGTGCCGGGCCCTTCGCGGTACGGCTCAGCGGCCGCCGCGGCCGAACCTGCCGTGCAGGACCAGGGAGCGGGTCAGGGCCGCCAGCCCCGCCGTGCAGAGCAGCGTGCGCAGCATGTTGGTGGCCACCCAGGTGCCCTCGAACTTGGCGCGCACGCCGGCGAAGTCGGTGATCTGGGACGGGTCGCCGGCCGCCGCCAGCTGGTTGTTGAGCGGGATGTTGACGCCCATCGTGACCATCAGCGCCACGACGTACAGCACCGTCGCCGCGGCCGCCCACAGGGCCGCCTGCCGACGCCCGGCCTTGTGCTGCAGCCAGGCCGCCACACCGGTGGCCGCGAAGGCGCCGACGAAGACCAGGCCGAACATCCCGTTCTCGATCGACTTGTTGATGTGCTGCATCGCCGTCACGTACGTCCGGTCGTCCCCGGCCGCCAGGCCCGGCATCACCGACACGTCGAAGGCGAAGAACAGGCCCGCCATCAGGCCCATCGCGATCGTCGCCGCCGCCAGCACCGGCCCGGCGGCGCGCCCCTGCCCGGGCCCGCCGTGCGGCGAACTCCCCGGCCGCACACCGCCGATGGCCGGCGGAACCGCGTACGACACCGGTACCGCAGTCTGATCCGAACGCATCACAAGACCCCTTCACTCTCCCGGCCCGACGGAACGCGGCGCCGACGAACAGCGGAACAACCGACACCGCCCACCGTGCGGCGTGGCGCGCAACGGAACCGCGACAACCGGAACCCCGCTACGCGCCAGGGCACTTGCGCCGCCCGAGGGTGCCGGGAGCGGTCACAGCACCGGGGCCAGGGTGCGCCGGTAGCGGCGCTCCAGCACCGTCCGGCCGAGCAGTCGCACCGGGGCCGGGATGGTCGCCGACACCGCCCGGACGGACGCCTGGTCCGCGCCGTCGAACATCCACGGCTGCAGGTACGTCATGACCTGTGTCGGCGCGCTCTGGATGATCCGCCGCTCCACCCCCAGGTACTCCTCCACCGGCATCCCCGCGACGGCCGGGAACACCACCGGCTCCTCGTGCCCCAGATGCTCGCGGATCAGGCTCTCGAACCCCGCTGCGGCCTCCCGTAGTTCGGCGCCGCCGCCGGAGGCCAGCACCTGCGCCACCCGGCTCATCGTCCGGTCGAGCTCCTCGTGGTCCTGCTCCAGGACGCCGCCGCCGTCGAAGCCCGGCACGCGCTGGCGCAGGAACGGCCAGAGGATGTCGTCCTCGCTGCGGTGGTGCCAGTCGATGACCGCCCGCAGCCGCCCGAACCAGTCCGCCAGCGCCGCCGAGGACGAGCCCCGGGCGGCCGCCGCGCTCAGCCGCGCGGCGTCCCGGCGCATCGCCACGTGCATCAGCGCGAAGCCCCGGACATGCCCGGGCAGTGCGCCCACGCCCTGCTCACTCGACCAGACCGTCTTGCGATCCGACATCACACGACCTCCAGAGTAGGTTTAGCTGTACGACCAACGCCCGCCCGGTGGCGGCCGGTTGGGGCCGCCACCGGCGAGCCGGCTCACACGTTCCACACGCCCGAGGCCGCGGCCTCACGGGCGAAGTCGGCGAAATCCCTCGGCTCACGACCCAACGCCCGCCGCACCCCGTCC
>NZ_JARXYZ010000069.1 GCF_029894125.1 Kitasatospora sp. MAA19 | reverse complement strand
GGGGGCGGAAGCCTGCGGCTTGAGCATTTCCTGGCGGAAATGCGGCGGTGCTGACGCACCGCCAGGTGCGGGGGTGCCGGCTGCGCCGTCACCGTGCGTGGCGTTGGCCCCGGCTGCGCCGGGGCGGGCGAGTGGGTGGTTGGGGGAATTCGCCTGCGGCGAATCCGCGGGCTTGTCCGGGTGGTTGGTGGGCGGGCGTCGGGCGTCGCTGCGCTCCGCCTATCGGTGGCTTTTATCCCGGGCCTACGGACCGTCAATCGTCCGCCTTTCCCGACTTGTTCGTCCGGTGTTTTCACGGCCCTACGGTCCGGTTTGCTGGCAGCCTCTCCCGGGCTGCGCCCGGGGGTGAGCGTTGACGATGTGACGCGAAATTCGGGTAGCGGCCCATCCCCCCGATCGGGCGGGGGTGCCGGCCGGGGCCTGCGGCCCTGGGCGTTGACGATGTGTCGCGGGCTTCGGGTATCAGTCACAACCTCACCCCCGGGCCCCCTCCCCCAGTCCCGGCCGATGGCCGGTCCACCGCCTGGTTGCTGGCCTGGCGGCCCATCCTCCGCCCTCGGGGCGGGGCCTGCGGCCCTCGGGAGACACCTTGGAGCCACCGGTCCGGCTCGGGCCTGACCGGCCCGGGTGGCGGGCCCTCACCGGCGCCCCGCACGGCGGTCCCTGACGGGCCCTCAACCGCAGATTCCGGACCGGAATCCAAAGCGAATCCGTCGGCATTTTGGGCGCGTTTCGTGGAGTGCCGTACAGCTCTATCCTACCGATCCCCGGACGGGCGCGAGACGCGAACAGCCAACCTCGTGTCAAACTTCCATCCCGGCTCTATCCGGCGGCACTCACGGTGAGAATGCGAATGCCCTTCCGCTCTATTTCAGGCGGCGATCATAAAGCCCCGCGAGGCGCATCGGACGGAAATAGAATTCAGGCACGCCAGAAAGTGGCCTACGGCCCTCGCCGCCGACACCACGGCCGCCGTTCCAAGCCGCCCAGAAAATCCCGCTCGGCGGCAACGGAGCAATTCCCGGAGCAGCAACACCAAACCGAACCCCGAGCCAGGACGGCAGCCAGGCCGCCGCCAGGGCGGGCGCAGCGGGGCGCGGCACCGGGCGGCACAGGCACGGCGGCAGGGCGGCCGAGCCGGGCGCAGCGGACAGGCCTGGCGGCCGACCAGGACGGCGGCCAGGGCCCAGCAGCGGAGCATGGCACCGGGCGGCGCGGGCGGGGCAGCGGGGAGCAGCCGAGGCCGGCGGACCGGCGCAGCCGGGTGCAACACGGCAGGTGCAACACGCGCAGCCGAGCCCCTCCCGGCCACATAACGCCTGGTCAGACCCGCAACACCGCCCCGTGTTGCACCCCAGCGCAACACCGCGTTGCACCCCCGCGTTGCACCCACCCACTCCCACGCCCGGCCGCCGAGCACCACCACCAGGAGAAGGCCGGCCCCGACAGCGGCCCGGACAGACACAGCACCAGCGCCCCGCGCGGGCCCAGGACGGCGGCCCCGGACGGCGGCCAGGACAGCCCACACCTGGCGGTCGGCAGCACCCGGCGGCGGCCACCACCCGAACAGCAGCCGCGGCCCCACCCGGCACTCTGTCGCGCCCACCTGTCGCGCCCCCACCACACACAGGGGATCAGGGGCACCCGACCACGTCACAGGGCGCGACAGCACCCCACGCGACAAGGGGGCGCGACAGGCAACGCGACAGCACCCACCAACCCCGGACCGACCCGCAGCAGCCTCCCCGGACCACCACCAGAACAGCCTCCAGGGCAGCCTGACGGCCACCCAGCAGCACCACCCGACACCAAGCGCGGCAGCGGGCGGACACGGGGCGCACCGGCCGGACAGAGCCCAGCACGGCCAGCAGGCCCGGCCCCGGACGACGGCACGACCCCGGACAACGGCCAGCAGGCGGGCACGCTCCGACCGGCGGGCACGGCAGCCAAGACGGCGCAGGCCAGCCCACCACCCCGACCACAGGAACCGGGCACCCCCCACCCACCGTGCCCCACAACCGGTCCCGGCCCCTCGGTCACCGCACGTTCTCGCAGGTAAGAGCCGCTACCAGTGACCGAAGTGACCGAACCCGCAGATCAAGACGCCCACCGCGCAGCCCGGACCACACCCCCGCCAGCGAGCACGACAACAACGGCCCAGGGCGCAGCAGGCCGAACACCACCCGCCCCACCACCCCACAATCCCAACCCGAATTCAGAACACCACAAGCAACCAACCCGCCAAAACAACCGAACGAAATAACCAGCGGAATTCACACCCGAACACAACCCACAACACCGAACCGACCCCCGACCCACACCCACCACCACACACAGTCACCAACCCGGACCCACCACCGCCCCGCCCAGCACCACCAACAGGCACAACCAAAGGTCCAGACAACCCGACGTCCAGGCCCATTCCACGCCCACAACCACCAACAGGTCACACCCAGCGGAGAGGCCGGCGCCTGCCCTACCTGCCACCGCGACATCCACACACCCATACGCACCTGACCAAGCCCTACTAGGGCTTGCCGCAATCGGTGGGCGGGCAGCGCACGTAGTCGACGGCCAAGACCACCAGGCGCCCGTCGTCCGGAACCCGCACCATGTGCCGTGCGGGCGGCTCGATGCTGGTCCCAGTGTCCTCGACCGATCCGCCGACAGCCGGTCGGCCAACGAGCGCATTCCAAGTAGTTACCGTACGATTTACCTTGCCAGGTATCACAACTCACCATCAGTGCAAAGGAGTTGAGCTGCAATGGTTACCTTTGACAACCGGTTCCACCTCATCACGCCCGCTGCTGGTGGAGGCAGCATGGTCTTTTTCAGCGGCACGGTGATCGAGGCGGCCAACACGACAGCGCCTGACTGGCAGCGTTTCAACGTCACCTTCACCCTCGACGAGGTCGCGTGGTCCAGGGCCCCGGCGGTCGTCCCCGCGGTGTCCCTCGCCGCCATCAGCACGGAGGCAAACGGCAACAACGCCGGCTGGGCCGTGGACAGGTCGAACTTCCATTTCGTGGACGGCCGCATCCAGCTGAGCTGCGATCTTGCCGTCCGCGGGACAGTCAATCTGCTCAGGCTGACCTACCAGGTCACCGCCATCGGGAATACCGCGTGACAAACCGGTAGGTCCGGCCGCTTCCACGGTCTCGAAGATCCAGTTCACCATGAACAGCGGGTTCGCTCCCACCACGGTCAGTGGACCACAGCGAGACCACTGCCGCACCTGCCACCAGGGGCGACCCCACAGCCGGGACCCGACCGCCGGATCGGCGGTAGGGGGGCTCGGAGCGGCTGGTGAAGCGGTCCTGGTCACCCGGCACCGGCGAGGGCGGCCGGCTGCGGCAGGCGGGTGGTGCGCAGCAGGTCGAGGTGGGTGCGCAGCGGCGTGTCGAGAGCGTGCAGCACCTCGGTGGGCCGACGTCCGGGCATTGCACCGCCGTTCAGGACGGCGTCGTGGGTGTCCGGTGACACCGATCTTTGACCGCGTGCCACCGAACCTTGACGGACGCGAGTTCGTGTCATCGAAGATTGATCGCACTGGTCAGAGGTTCTGCGTGTAGTTCAGTCCCGCGTACGCAGCTGGCTGCCACGGCATGGAGCGCGCGTGTGCTCGGCTGCAGGAAGGCCGGTCAGGAGGTCTCGCGAACGATCCAAAAGCGGGATTGGCGGTACGCAGTGCCGTTGGGGTCGTCAGCCGCGACGCGAACCGGAGTGTGGAGACACACGACCCGACCGCCCAACTGCTTCTCCTCGGCCGCCAACCACCGCGACTGCCAGAGCATCGCGGCCGCCATACCCGCCAGAAACATGCCGACCGGTATCCCCGTCGCGTAGCTGGCAGTGAGTCCGATCAGCAGTACCAGGAGCAGCGGCTTGGTGAGGCTGCGGGAGAACAGGTCGAAGGTCTTGTCCCCCGCGACCATCTCAGCGGTCGGCGGAGGAGGAGACAGTCTTTCCAGCCTCGTCTCGTACCAGGGCCGACGGACCTTCAGAAGTCCCCAGAACGTCGTCACGAAGAGGATCAGAGCGGTTCCCACGCTCGTCGCGGGGTCCAACTGGTGGGATCCCCCCGTGTAGGCCGGCACGCAGCTCACCAAGCTCACAGGGAGCAGCAGGGACGCCTGAATCCGTACCGACGCGACGAGTCCTACCAGCCGCAGACCACCGCTCACGAAGCATCCCCCCAACTCGACCAAGATCCGCACGATCCTAACGCCGACGAGACGCCCACCCGGGTCTACCCCGTCACCGCCCAGCGGTTCCCCCGATACCGCCACCGCCTAGGAAGCGCAGGACCCCGGCACGGACCTTTACCTCGCCGGGCGCCCACCGCCGGACTCACCAGCTCGGCCCCGACCGGTAGGAGACCCTGGTCTGCCCCGGCGCGATGGGATTGCTGCTCTGGCCTCCCCAGCGCTCTTCGGCAAATCGGTCTCCAACCACGGTTTGAGCACTGGTGGGGGCGCCAGATCTGAGTATGGCAAGGGGGAGCCGCGCGCCGACCAGTCTGCCGGGGGAGCAGGGCGGGTCCGGTGTTCTGGGTCCGCGCAGAGTCTCTGACCAGTGCGATCAACCTTCGATGACACGAACTCGCGTCCGTCAAGGTTCGGTGGCACGCGGTCAAAGATCGGTGTCACAGGACACACGGCGCTCACCCGGTCCACGCGGTCCAAGGTGTACTCCGCACCGGAGAGGAACCCGCCCCTCAGGTCCGGGTCGGCGTCGATGTGCAGGGCGAGCCAGCGCTCCACCGCCAGGGTGACCGCGAACTCGGGCCCGTACGCCTGGCTCAGCACGAGCAGCGCCAGCGCATCGCACTCGTCCGCGGGCACCGTCTGGTCCAGGCGCCCGGCCAGGACCAGGCCGACGAGCTCCGCGGAGCGCTCCGCCACCGGCCAGCTCACGCGCTCCTCGACGTGGAAGCCCCAGTCGGGCATGTCCTCGGGGCGGCGGTGCCTCGCGATTCCGTTGATAGCGGTCATTTAGTGCCAGATCCTCTCGTCCGAGCTCTACCGAGATCTGACCCCGCTTCACCTGTAGACAACTTTCTGCACCCCGCCGCCATATCGGCATGAAAGATGCTCAGTCAGGATGGATCGGTCATCGGAGCCGCAGGAGTCCGGCACGCTGCTGCACGGTCCGCGCCCACCCGACGACCGCACCCAGGACCCCTGTCGCACCCGGCTGTCGCGCCCCGACCACACACGGGGGAAAGCACCCATCCGCCCACGTCACGGCACACGACAGCACCCCACGCGACAGGGGGCGCGACAGGGGGCGCGACAGCCACCGGCAGGCCGCGAAAGCGGGCGCCAGGACGACTGACGAGGCGCCCGGGGATCTCAAGCACCGAGGGCCGCCGGGCCAAGTCGGCCGACGAGCGGCTCGGCCGACTCGCCACGCTCGGGCTCGACTGGCGCTGACCTGGCCGGGCCCGGCGCCCGCCGAGAAGCGCCCCAGGCCGTCTCTGTCCGCCTGCGCCGCCGCGTTCGAGGGAACGGGCGGCGGGGCTCGGCGAAGGCGGCCTGGTGGCCGTCTGGGGCCGCCGCGCCCCAGCCCGCCCCACCGCGAGCGGCTGGCACCAGCCGGACGCGAGAGAAGAAGAGGCCCGCCGCAGGCGCAGGAAACCCTCAACGCCACCGCCCCACCCAACCAGCCAACCACCACCCACAAAGCCAAGGACAGGAAGGGGAAGGAGAGGGTTGTCGGGGTGGGAGTTCTGCCTTGACGGCCACTCACCACGGCCTCTGACCTGCGCGTTTGCCCGGAATCCGGGCGCTGCGGCCGGGAGAGGCAGCGACCGGTTGGTGCACCGGTTCTCACCACCGGTTGTCGCACTGGTTAGCGCACCCGTTGTCGGATCGTGACCGTACGGGCCGGTCCCGGAGGACAAGACGGAGGCGAGGCTGCGGGTCGGGCACATCCTGGCCGTCACCCGCACCCAGGCCGCCTTCGTGGCCGGCGCCCGCAAGGCGGGGGACGAGTGCGCACCGCTGGACTTCCTGCCCGAGGTCTACCACCGCTACGGCGAAGGCCCAGGCGGCGCCGTCATCCCCGACGGCCTGCTGCACTACACCACGGGCGGGGCCCGCCGGTCGCTCAACGCGGGCGTTCGTCGAGGTCGACCGCGGCACCATGGGCAGCGAGAAGCTGGCCTCGAAGCTGATCGGCTACGCCCGCTTCCACGAGCACCACCCCGTCCCGGTGCATCTGCGGCGCACCGTCGGTGCGCAGAGCGTGGGGCCGGCCTGGCAGCAGCACTACACGCGGTTCCCCAGGCTGCTGTTCGTCCTGGCCGACACCGGCGAGCAAGCCGCCCAGCACCGGATCCGCGACCTCCAGGCCCTCGCCGGACTGCACCCGATGGTGGAGCGGATGCTGACGACCGTTCGGGCCGGGGCGGCCCGACTGGACGACCTGGAGCGGCACGGGCCCGGCGGGGCGGTGTGGCACACCCTCGCCGACCCCCAGCGGGCCCGGTGCGGGGCCTGGGAGCTGTAGGGCGCAGCGGGCGGTCCGGGCCCGGCATCAAGATGTCCGGCCGCTCCATCAAGGTATTTCGGGCCGCCATCAAGGGATCCGGGCGGTCATCAAGGAATCCACCAAGATTGGTGGCCGTGCGCGGCACCAACCTTGGTGGAGGCCGTTACGTGATCGTTGCCGCAGAAGGGGTGGATCGCCAAGGTATCCGCCAAGGTTCGCGGGGTTCCCTTCGGCGACCGCGCGGAGCACCGGCTCCGCGCCCAGCCGAAGGGGAACCCCGCGATGACGACCAGCGACGGCGCAAGGACGAAGGTCAGGGCGAGGACTGGGGCGGAGCCGGACAGTGAGACGCGGGAGGTGGAGATCACCTGGGCCGTGCTCGCCGCCCTGTTCCAGTTCCGGATCGCCACCGCCGAGCAGCTGCGCCGGCTGACCGCCCCGGTCGCGGGCATCGAGAAGATGCGGGCCCGTCTGCGGCGGCTGCGCGAGGAGGGCCTGGCCGAGGAACTGGTGCTGCCGCAGACCGGACGGCAGCGGGCCTGGTTCCTGACCGAGCACGGGGCGAGGGTCGCCGGCACCTTCCCCGAGCTGGCGGACATCCCCGCCCCGAGAACGCCCGGCGACAAGAGCGCCTTCAAGTACACGCTGTGGCACCAGCTCGCCGTCGTGCGCACCCACCTGGTGTTCCTCACCGACGCCCGTAAGCGGGGCGACGCCTACGGGCCGTTCGACTTCATCCCCGAGATCACCCACCGCTTCGCCGAAGGCCGCGAGGGCACGGTACGCCCGGACGGCCTGCTCTACTACAGCCGCACCAACGCAGACGACGCCCGGGTCACCAACCTGGCGTTCGTCGAGGTCGACCGCGGCACCATGGGCGGGCCCCGGCTGGCCGCCAAGCTCAACGCCTACGCCCGCTACTGGGCCACCGCACCGCTGCCGGCCGGAGTGCGGCCCGGCACCACCGAGGCGCAGGGCGGCGGCGTGCCACTGTGGGAACGCCGCTACGTGCACTTCCCGAGGCTGCTGTTCGTCCTCACCGGCACCGGACAGGCCGGCTTCGCCCACCGCGCCGACGACCTGGAGGCCATCGCCCACACCCGGCACGTCGACACAATGCTGCGCACCGTCCCGGCCAGAGTCGCCAAGCTGGAGGACCTGGAGAAGGAGAGCCCCGGCTCCGACGTCTGGTGGTCGATCACCGATCTCGAAGCCGGGCCGGGCACTTGGTGGAGCTGACCGACACCTGGTCCTGACCGGCACCGACAGCGCGCCTTCCCGTAAGAATCTTCGCCACCTACCGACCCTACGCGATCAGGTCGTGGCAGAGGGTGACGAATGGGGCGTCGGCGGACTCTCCCGCCTCCGTGTTGGCTTCGAGCGCTACACGGACTTGCTGAGCCTTGAGGTAGGCCGGAGTGACCCCTGGTCCGCACCTGGCGCTTTGGCCGGATGCCGGTGGTCTGCTCGGTACGGAACCGGAGCGAGGTCGGGGCGGCGCGCAGCCGGCCGGTGCGCCGCTTCATGTGGCGATAGGCGAAGTGGCGAGCAGGCACGGGAGTCAGTGGCTGGGGCTGGCGTGATCTTGTGGGGTGTCGGGCGGTGGTTTGTGGGTGTCGCGGGGTTCGGGGTGGGGCTCTTCCTCGGGCGGGTGACCGGCTTCGATGGCTCGTCCGCGTTCCAGCTCGAAGTTGAACTCGAGGCCCAGCAGGATCGCGACGTTGGAGACCCAGAACCAGAGGAGGAAGAGGATCACGGCTCCGATGCTGCCGTAGGTGCTGTTGAGGCTGCTGAAGTTGGCGACGTAGAGGGCGAACGCGCCGGATGCGATGATCCAGAGGGCTACGGCGACCAGGCTCCCGGGGAGGATCCAGCGCAGCTTCGGTCGTTTGGCGTTGGGGGCGGCCCAGTAGAGCAGGGTGACCATCGCAATGACGATGATGACGAGGATGGGCCATTTGGCGATGCCCCATACCTGTACGGCGTTTTCGCTGACTCCGAGGATCTTCCCTGTCTTGGTGGCCAGTGTGCCGGTGAAGACGACACCGGTGGCGGTCAGGGCGAGGAGCGCGACGAGGACGATGGTCAGGGCGAGTCGGGTGGGCAGGGTCTTCCAGAGCGGGCGGCCTTCGTCGATGCCGTAGACGTTGTTGGCGGCGCGCATGAAGGCCGCGATGTAGCCGGAGGCGGACCACAGAGCGAGGATGATCCCGATGGCCAGTGCGATGCCTGCCTTGCCCTGGGCGTTTTGGAGTTGCTGCACCACGGTGGTGAGGATCTGGCGGACGGATCCGGGGCCGAGGTCGCGAAGGTGGTCGAGCAGCGGCTTGGTGGCGGAGCTGCCGACCAGCCCCAGGATCGACACCAGCGCGAGCAGAGCGGGGAAGATCGCCAGCAGGCCGTAGTAGGTGAGCGCGGCTGCCGCGTCGCTGAGGCTGTCGGCCTTGAACTGCTTGATGGTGCGTTTCAGGACGCCCCACCACGACCTCTTGGGCAGGTCCGTCGGGCTCTCAGTGGGACCGGCTCCACCGGTGGCGGGCCTGGTCTCGTCGGCTGCGTTTATGTGCCGGTGTTCGTTCTCGTGTCGTGACATGGGTGTCAACCCGGCGTGTATGGGTGCCTGTTCTGGGGGGGTGGGGCCTCAGTCCTTGACCACCTGGTAGATGCCGTAGATGACTCCGGGCACGTGGCCACACAACTGAAGGAGGAAGGCCCAGAGCACCTTGATACTCGGCCCGTCCTTGATCAGTACTGCCAGGAACGGCAGGACCAGGCACAACAGCACCAAAAGGACCTTGACCATGATCATCCCTCGTTGAGATGCGATGGTCGGCGGCACGATAGCCGCTTTCTCATGGTCCCACCGCCAGCCGCCCGGTGGGGAACCGGCCGAGCTGGAACGGCGGGTACGCGTGGGTGGACAAATCAGGGCTTGCGCGAGCAGCCTCGAGGCGGGGCAGGTCAGCCCGGCCGGGCGCGCACCGCCCGCTCGGCCCGGCGCCATCCCCTCGAAGCCTTGTGAGACAGCGACCGCTTCCGTTCGGGAGCGGGTAGCCCCCGGCCGACGGCTCCGGTTCCAGGGGCCCTTCGCGACTCGTTTGGCTGTGTGACCATAGGGAATCAGACCGCTTGCAGGGGCCTATCGAGCCCGGAGGTCGCCATGATTCTTATCGGAGTGATTCTGCTCATCGTCGGATTCGTCGCCAAGATCGCCATCCTGTGGACCATCGGGATCATCGTGGCCGTTATCGGCCTGATCCTCTTGCTACTGGGGTCCGTCGGTCACGCGGTCGGCGGACGGCGGCACTACTGGTAGGGCGTTCGGCGCGTGCGCGGTGGTCCGGTGGCAGCGCGATCGTGCCGGGGATCGCCGGCGTCGCGGTTCACGGCATGCTTCACCTGCTCGTTGTCGGTGTACTGACCCCGACAGCCAGCCTCGTCTACGAGGCCGCGCGGGAACACCGGCGCGCAGCCCGCTGATCCAGCGCATGCTTGGAACGTGGTCAGGCCGGTTGCGGTGTTGCACAACATGGATATCCGGAGGACGTCATGTTCGTCATCCTCGGGCTCATCATCCTGGTAGCTGCGGTCATCGTCGGTGTCGCCGGCGTTCTCAGAGGACGTTAAGTCCGTTTCTGGTAGATGCCTCGTCCGGGTTGGGTGAGGAAGCCCTGGCGGGTGAGGCGTCCAAGGCGGGAGCGGGT
>NZ_JARXYZ010000068.1 GCF_029894125.1 Kitasatospora sp. MAA19 | reverse complement strand
ACTTGCGTGGTGCTGGCACTGCTCGTGGTTCTCCTTACGCCTGGATCGTAACAAACCCAGACATCAGGGACTCCAAGAAGGCCAGAGCAGCTCAGACAGCCGCTACCTGCTCAGCCTGGTCGACGCGCTGCGCCGCAAGCTGACCGCCTTCCTGGAGGAGACCGAGAACGGCGACCCGGTCGCCGCGTTCCGCGAGCTGCCCCTGCGACTGCCCGGCTACAGCTCGCGCGTCTTCGCCACCGCACAGAACATCCGGGACAAGACCCGCTGGTCCGACCTCACCGAGTCCGAACGCGTCCGCCGGCGGGTGCTTGAGCGGATCGACGTGTGGGGAGACGGCGACGACCAGGAAGAAGCTTCCGCCTCGCGGGGCGAAACCCCGGACGACCACGGCGACCAGGAGCAGCCCGACCCGGTGCCCGCCGACGTCCAACCAGCCCGGGCCACATCACCCGCCGTACTGCCCCGCCAGCAGGACCACGACCCGCTGCGCCCGCCGCCGGAGCCGTACCTGCGCAACCTCGGCCGCTTCGACCTGATCCGCAACATCAGCACGCTGATGGGCGAGCCGGGCTGGGACCTCGCCGGCTGGACCCGCGTGCCCGGCCTGTTCTACATCCGCAAGGACGGACGGGCGCTCGCCTGGACCGAGCACGGCGTCAACCGCCTGGACGACTGGGGCGTGGTGATCGAGGGCTCCTTCCTCTCCTACACCGCCGACCCGCGGCGCCCGCTGGCCGCCGACACCGTCGAGCAGGCCGCCCGGCTCGTCCGCGACGCCATGGCCGTCGGCCTGGTCGACGCCGACACCGCACCGCGGCACCGCTGACCGGGCCACGGCCGTCGGGGCCGACCCGGGCCCGGCCCGCCGGCCCCGCGCCGGTTCTCCGTAGGTACCACCGCAGGTGCCACCGTAGGCAGTACCGCAGCTACCACCGTAGATACCACATCGTTCCCCGTGGTTGATGTCTCCGCCGATCGAGGCCAATTCCACCGTGGCGGTAGACACGGGCGGCCAGGATCTGTGCCTCGACGGCCGCCTGCTGAGCGGAGTAGGGGATGAGGTGTGCGCTGACGGCGACGAGCGGGGCAGGCAGGCCGGCGGCGAGGCCCCAGGGGGCGATCCGGGCGGCGGCGTACCCGTGGTGCAGCTCGGTAGCGTACCGGGTCTCGACGTCCTCGACGCGCAGGTACTCGGGATCCCAGGCGACGGCGACCGGCAGGCGGCGCGACGGCGCGACGTACAGCTCCATGCCGAGCGCCTCGCCGGCGGCCCTCGCCTGCTCGGGGGCGGCGAGGTGGGCCGGCCCCAAGGCCGGCCCACCAACGGGCCGTGACCCCGGTTTTGGACACTGGAGAGACTGCCGCACCCGCGGCCGCCGTCCCGGCCGACGACGACAGCTGGGGCGAGGACGGCCGGTACCTGCTCAGCCTGGTCGACGCGCTGCGCCGCAAGCTGACCGCCTTCCTGGAGGAGACCGAGAACGGTGACCCGGTCGCCGCGTTCAAGGAGCTGGCGCTGCGGCTGCCCGGCTACAGCTCCCGCGTCTTCGCCACTGTGCAGGACATCCGGGACAAGGCCCGCTGGCCCGACCTCACCGAGTCTGAGCGAGTCAGCCGGCGGCTGGTCGAGCGGATCGACCTGTGGGGCGATGACGCCGGTTCGACCGACGACGGGGACGACCGGGACGGTGGCGGTTCCGCCTCGCGGGGCGAACCCGCCGCCGCCGGCGAGGACCAGGAGCAGCCCGCCCCGGTGCCAGCCGAGGCCGAACCGGCCCGGCCGCAACCGCCAGTGCTGCCCCGCCAGCAGGGAGACGACCCGCTGCGCCCGCCGCCGGAGCCGTACCTACGCGGCCTCGGCCGCTACGACCTGATTCACAACGCCGCCCGGTTGCTCGGCCCCGGCTGGGACCTGGTCGGTTGGAGCCGGGCCCCCGGCCTGTTCTACGTCCGCAAGGACGGCCGGGCGCTCGGCTGGATCGAGCACGGCGCCGGCCGCGTGGACGGCTGGGCCGTGCTGGTCGACGGCCGCTACCTCGTCGATTCCACGGCTCCCGGCCGCCCGCTCGCCTGCGACACCGCCGACGACGCCGCCCTGATCGTCCGCCAGGCCCTGGAGCAGGGCCTGATCGACGTCATCCGTCGTTCGGGTGGGTCGTGAAGGTGGTCTTCGGGTCCCATGCCGGACCCGCGTAGATGAGAAGGAGCGGGCGGTCCGGCAGCGGGCGAGCAGCTACTCGGGCTCCCTTGCCAACTCCCCAACCACCTGCGACAGTTCTGGCGATACTAGGGAAATCTCTGTCGACGTCGTCGCAAGTACCGAAGAGCGAGATCTACGGATGCTTGGAGTCCGAGTATGGCTAGCCAGTACCGGAATGAATGCGGTGAGTGCGGCTGGAACACAGCTTGGCTTCCGCAGTCCGTAGCCGAGCAGAAGATGGTCGACCACTACACGCAGCGGCATCCAGAGATCATCCCCGGAGGCATGCAGGAGTACCGCGAAAGCGGCGGATGCTGCTCGTCCAGCTGCCTGATGATGCTGATGGGACTCTTCAGCTTGGCGATACCCACCTGGTACCTCGTTCGATGAGCGCATGGTCCGACCTGCGAGGCGATGTGAGCAGCAGGGGCACCGGCTCAGCGGCTCTGCCCGGACTGACTTGCCGCCCAGCTCCTGTCCGATCTCCTTGAACGCCAGGTCGTCGCTATCCCGGCCGCCGTCCTGGAGTCCGCGCTCCACCTTGCCCAGGCCACCGCCGGTCTCACCGCGGTCATCCCACAGTTCCTGGCCGCCGCTCGCACCCCATCAGCGGCACCGCCGAACCCGCCCGCCCGGCTGCGCCCGGCGCCGGGGCCGACGGTCTCCACACTCGGCACCCTGCTGGCCTGAGACGCCGCCAGGACGGCCGTCGGCGGCCGGCGTGCCGAACCTGGCCCTCAAGCGCCCGACCGGCTGGAGCGTGCCCTCCGCCCGCGGCCTGGGCACCCCGAACCGCTCCGCGCTCGGCGACGGCCTCTGGCCCACCAACCCGGGCGTCCAGGAACTGCAGCGCGACGGCCGCCCGGCCGGCTGGACCGAGGAGCACGACGTCCAACGTGGCACGTGGATCGCGCTGATCGACAGCAGCATCGTCTCCGACGCCGCCAGCGGTGATCCCTCTCCGGGGGCGCCCCGGCCTGCCCTATACCACGCCACCGACGCCTCGGAAGGCACCGCGCGATGACCGCCGACACCACCACCGACCTGCCGAACCAGCCCCGGACCGGCTCTGAGCCGACCCCGCACCGCCCGGCCACCACGGGCACGCCGGCGCCCGGCTTCCCGCCGGTGCTGGTCCTGGACCCCGGCGCGCTCACCGACCAGCGGAGCGCGAGCGGGCGTTCGTGCAGCTGCTCCGCTACCAGGCCCAGGTCCGCACCAGCCACGTGCGCCTGAAGGAAGGAGACCGCGTCGAGCTGCTGGAGCCGGTCCACGCGACCTGGACCGAAGAGGACCTGGCCGCCGAGGAGTACTGGGAACAGGACGCCCGCGTCCGCGTGACCGTCCCGGCCGGCACCCTCGGCGTCATCACCCGGGCCCGCCACTACCCCACCCCGTTCCCGTACGTCGTCGCGTTCGACCGCGGCCCCGAGTGCGGCGTACGCGACCACCAGATCACCCGCTGCGCCGACCAGTCGCTCACCCCCGCCGCGCCGCCCGCGCCGGAGCGGTGGATGCGCTGACCACCAGCCCGGCCGCCACCACCCGGTGGCGGCCGCCGAACCGTCACCCCGTCAGAAGGGAAGCAACCCCCGTGACCAGCCCCCTGCCGATGCTCGGCGACCGCCGTGCCGACCCGGCCATCGCCAAGGCGGCCGCCGGCGCCCTTCAGGGGACCGAGAGCTGAACCGAGGCCTGGCGGCCGTCATCCCGCAGTACCTCCCCGCCCGGACGCCGGCGGCGCGGTTCCTGGTGGCGCCGCTCCTGATCACGCCTCACCCCAGGGGCAGGCTGCTGACCTGCACCGGGGAGTTCCACCTCGGGCTGGTGCTGCTGGACCTGGTCCAGCAGCACCTCACCCATGGCGACATGGTCGTCCATACCACCGGGCACGAGCCCCCTGCCCGGACGGGGCCCGGGAGGTGGCCGCCAGCACGCGGAGTGGCGGGACTTGTGTGCCTTCGGATGAGGGGGTTAGCCCCCGGAAGAGTTCGGTGGCTGCCCTCAGCGCGGGGCAACGGATCACGCGAAAGGATCTTCTTACGTCGTCATACGCAAGTTGAGGGGCAAGAAAGCATGGCTATTAGGTACCCGAAGCGCATCAGTCGGCGGGGGCTGCTGGTGACGGCGGTGACCGTGGCGGGGGCGGTCCTCGCTCCGGTGGCGGTCCAGGCGGCCACCGCCGACACGGTCCACACGGCCGACGGGAAGCAGGATCCGGTACGTGCACTGGAGCGGGCAGCCCACCCGCTGCGTGCGACCGAGCCCGGCGGAAGTACGGCCGACCTGCGAGCCCTGTCCGCAATGATCGGCAACGCCAAGGTGGTCGGCCTCGGCGAGGCCACCCACGGCTCCCACGAGTTCTTCACCATGAAGGAGCGGGTCTTCCGCCACCTCGTCGAAGAGAAGGGCTTCACCACCTTCGCCCTGGAGCTGAGCTGGTCCGCGGGACTCCAGATCGACGACTATCTCCAGACCGGCGAGGGCGGTGACGCCCGCAGCGTCGCCAAGCAGACCTTCGCCGACTCGCCCTGGGACCGCGAGGAGTTCGTGAGCCTCATCGAGTGGATGCGCGACTACAACCGCCACCACCCCGACCGCCCCGTGCACTTCATGGGCGACGACATCGGCGCCCCCTCGTTGAATGACGCGTTCTTCGGACGGGTGACCGGTTACGTGCAGAAGAACCACCCCGAGGCACTGCCGCGGCTCAACGAGCTCTACACCGGCCTGCGGCCCATCGACAACGTCTTCGCCTACCTGGGCAAGCCGCTCGCCGAACGGCGGCAGCTCGCAGCCAAGGCGCAGCAGGCCCTGGAACTGGTCAGCAGCCGGAAGGGCTCCGGCGGAGACGCGTTCGACTGGGCCGAGCAGAACGCCCGTTCAATCGCCCAGACCGCCAAGTTCCTCACCATCGACCCGAACGACCCCAAGTCGCTGCCCGACTTCGAGCTGTTCCGAGACGAGGTGATGGCCCAGAACGTGGCCTGGTGGCGGCAGCACACCGGCGACAAGATCCTGGTGTCGGCGCAGAACAACCACGTCGGCTACGTCTCCGACAACCCCGAGCTGTACTCCAAGACGCAGGGGTCGTTCCTGCGCGACACCATGGGCAAGGACTACCTGCCCATCGGCTTCACCTTCAACCAGGGTTCCTTCCTGTCGAAGGACGCCGCACTCGGCGGCGACTGGAAGAAGTTCACCGTGGGCGCCGCCGAGCCCGGCAGGAACGAGCACACCCTCGACCAGGTCGGTTACCAGGACTTCTACCTCGACGTCCGCAAGGCCCCGGCCGCCGCGCGCGCCTGGTTGAACGTCGCCCGGCCCACGCTCAACATCGGCACGCAGTTCCCCGAGAAGCCCCGCGACACCGCGATCGCCCAGTCCTTCGACGTCCTCATCCACCTCCACGAAGTCCGGGAGGCCAACAAACTGAAGCCGTGACGACGCTGCCGTGCGACCACGTCCTCGCCGCGCTGTGCCTTGTCCACGCGAAGCCGTAGCAGAGGCAGCCGTTTCGATCCCGCCGAATACTTGGACGGCCCTGGTCCGCCGCGGGCGTATCTGTACTCACTACCCGGTGAAGTTCTCGGACGAGCGGTGAGCGGGCCGGTGCCTAGTGGTACTTCGTTAGGTCTGGCGTGGTTGGGGACGGCCGGGCCGTCGTGGGGTGGGTAAGTCGCGGTGGCGGGTGAGGCATTCGCCGGTCCAGGCCCGTATCAGGTCCTGGATGGCGTCGAGGACTCGGTAGAAGGTCAGGCCGGCGCCTCGACTTTTGGGTCGAGGCGCCTCAGGGTCAGGAAGGCGTGGGCGGCGGTGACGAGGGTGACGTGGTGGTGCCAGCCGCGCCAGGTGCGGCCCTCGAAGTGGTCCAGGCCCAGGCCGTGCTTCATCTCGCGGTAGTCGTGCTCGATGCGCCAGCGGATCTTGGCCAGGCGTACGAGCCGGCGGATCGCGGTGTCGGGCGGCAGATTGGTGAGCCAGTAGTCGGTGGGCGCGTTCGCGTCCGCGGGCCATTCGACGAGGAGGGTCTCGGCCGGCAGGACGCCGTCCCACGCTCGCCGCCGCCGCCGGCGTCGGCGGCGGCGAGCGTGCGGGGGATCTTCCCGGCGGGCCGTACCTGCAGAACGTGGAAGCGTGAGCGCATCGCTCCTCGGCTGCCCTGGCGCCAGGTGACCTGGCGAAACGCCTGGCGCCCGCCGGCGGTGGCGAGTTCGCGCAGGGCGACGGAGTCGGTGCGGTAGCGGGGCAGGGCCCTGTGGCCGGCGCCGCCGTAGGCGGGCGCCTGCGGCTCGGCGTCGTGGCGGTGCGCGGTCTCGTCCCCGCGCACCGCCACGATGTAGTCCAGGTCCCGGGCGCGCAGGGCATGGCGGAAGGCCGCCGACTGGCCGTAGCCCGCGTCCGCGACCACGATCTGCGGTGCGAGTCCCCAGGAGATCAGCTCATCCAGCGTTTCGGTCGCCAGGCGCCACTTCTCGACGTGCCCGACCTCCGGCGGCACACCGGTCCGGGTGCGGCGGGCATCGTCGCGGTCGTCCCACTCCGGCGGCACGAACAGCCGCCAGGACAGCGGGCTGGAGGCCTGGTCGGTGACGGCGTGGACGCTCACCCCGACCTGGCAGAGCGAGCGTTTGCCCAGCGCGCCGCAGTACTGCCGCGAGGTGGCCACGGACTGGTCGCCGGCCTTCGGGAAGGAGGTGTCGTCGATCACCCACGCCTCGGGCGCGATGGCGGCGGTCATCTTCCGGGCGATCTGCCGCAGCACCGGCGTGTGGTCCCACGGCGACTGGCTCACGAACTGCTGCAGGGCCTGCATGTTCCCGTCCGGCAGCCGCTCGGCCATCGGCTGGACCGACTTGCGCCGCCCGTCCAGCATCAGCCCGCGCAGATAACAATCGCCCTGCCGGCGCTGGTCCTTACGCGCCAAGGATGCGAAGACCTCGGCCACCGCCGGTACCTGGTCTTCACCGCCCACCTGCCCGACGGCCTGGTGGAGGCCGTCGCCCAAGCAGGCGCGCAGAGCAGGAGCGGAGAGGATCTCGGCATCCTGATGCTGCGCGCCGACGGCGTGAGGTTGTCCGCTGCGCGGCAGCCCGGCGGGCGCCGCATTCGCAGTGCCACCGGAACAAGGAGGAGGGCAGGGGGAGGGAGGCGGGGGAGGTGCGGTGCTGGCACAGGCGGATCGTGGCCTTGCCGGGGGCGGCCGTTCGGCAGCCGGGGAAGGCAGAACAGCGATCGAAAGGGGCGGCCCCATGTGGTCTGCCCCTTCGCCGTTCCCGGCGTCGGCCGCGTATCCGTTCTGCCAGCGCAGAACGAAGTGATCAACCCATGTTCACCGACACTGCGGTGGCAGTCTGCCGACGCCTGGGACGACGGGCTGTGCGACAGCTGTCGCCAGGTGGAGGCCGACCGCAGGCCGCTCGAGCGTGAGCAGGCCGTCCCCGCCGCCGGCACGGCGAGGACACGCGGCCCCTGGTGGCGCCGCAGCTGACGACCCGGCATCCGGCAGTGGGTCCTCATCAGCCTTCCTGAGCGCTGCTGAGAACCCACTGCGGGTACTGTCGGTAACGCAAACTTCGGCCGAAGACGAAGCCGGGAGCTTCCTCGAACGCGATCCTCCGCGATGTCCTCGCCACCCAATGGAGCGAACGCGCCCGCATCCCCGGTGAGAGACGTATCCGCTTGGGGGTCAGGCGCCGACTGAGCTTTGCCCCGTGACGTGGACACCCTGACAGTTGGATCTTGTCGATCCAGGAAGGGAAGTCCAGGTGGGACGTCCGTCGAAGTACTCGGACGAGTTCCGTCGTGATGCCGTCGCGCTGTACCGGGCCTCGGAGGGCCGGCGCACGTTCGCGGCCGTCGCGAAGGAGATCGGGGTCAACCACGAGACCCTGCGCAACCGGGTGCGAGCCGCCGATGCCGAGCCGTCGTCGACCGGGCAAGCACTGAGCGCCGACGAGCGGGCCGAGCTCGCCCGGCTGCGCAAGGCCGAGCGCGAGTGGCAGGTCGAGAAGGAGATCCTGCGCCGGGCAGCGGCCTATTTCGCACGGGAGATGAAGTGAGGGCCCGCCGCTGGGACTTCATCTCCACCCACGCCGCCGAGTTCGGCGTCCAGCGGCTGTGCGAGGTCCTGGGCGTCACCCGTTCCGGCTACTACGCCTGGCAGGCCGGGGCACGTGCCCGGACCGAGCGGGCAGCGGCCGAGGCGGCACTCGTCCACGAGATCCGCCAGGTCCACCGGCAGACCCGGGGCGCCTACGGGGTTCCGAGGGTGCACGCGGAACTGCGAGCCCAGGGCCGGGTGGTCAACCGCAAACGGATAGCCCGCCTGATGCGCGAACACGGCATCATCGGCCGTCACCTGCGCAAACGCTGCCGAACCACCGTCCAGGACAGGAACACGCCACCGGCACCGGACCTGATCGGACGCGACTTCACCGCGGGCGGCCCCGATGTCCGATGGGTCGGCGACATCACGTATCTGCCGGTCGGCGGCTCATGGATGTACCTGGCCACCGTCATCGACCTGCACTCGCGCCGCCTGGTCGGCTGGTCGCTGGCTGACCACATGCGCACCCGGCTTGTGGCCGACGCACTCGAAGCCGCGGTCGCGGCACGCGGCGGCCGGGTTGACGGCGTGATCTTCCACTCGGACAGGGGCTCGCAATACGGATCGGCCGAGTTCGCGAGCCTCTGCCGGCGCCACGGCATCCGGCGAAGCATGGGAAAGGTCGGTTCGAGCTACGACAACGCTGCCGCCGAGAGCTTCTTCGCCTCGCTGAAGCGGGAGCTGATGCACGGAGCGCGCTGGACCAGTCGTTCTCAGGTGAGGCTGGAGGTGTTCCGGTGGATCTCCTTCTACAACGTCCGAAGGCGCCACTCCACACTCGGCTATCTCAGCCCGATCCAGTTCGAAAAGCAGACAGCGGCGTCCCGTAGGATCACCCTCGCCGCATGAAACTCCGGTGTCCATGTCCCGGGGGAAGGCTCAGCGGACTCGTGCGTCCCCGGGATGGACATGTCCCGGATGTTGACGCTGCTGGGGATACCCGCCATCCAGTCCGAGGACACGGGCACCCAGCCGGTCCTGGGCGCGGCCTCGAACTCGGCCGGCGATGTGGTGGCGAGGTCGGTTCCATCCCCAGGCCCCTGGCCGTCCGGTGAGGACGAGGGGACAAGGGCCTGTGCGCCGTACCGGACCTCGCCGTCGCCGTATTCCGGACATGCGCTCCCTCCCGCGTAGGCGACGAGTTCGAGTTCGGCCTCTTCCCCGGACCGCCCGTGCGGCGGCTCCGCGGGCGCTTCGGAGGCGTCGTCCTCCGCAGGCTGAGTAGTCGATACGGCCATGAAGAGCTCCTAACGGCGCGTCCCGGGCACAGCACGTCGCGCGGTCGCGTGTCGTCTGGTTCTGCACACCGGGCATCGCCCGCGCGACCGATCCCTACCCTGCGCTTTTCATACATAACCCACAGTGATCAGTGTGGCAAACTTTGTGCGGAACCCGTCATAGCGCAAGGCTTAGCCATTCAGGCTCAACATCAGCCGTCCGCCGCTCCCATGCCCGCCCGCGTCCG
Source organism: Kitasatospora sp. MAA19 (assembly GCF_029894125.1). Lineage (GTDB taxonomy): Bacteria > Actinomycetota > Actinomycetes > Streptomycetales > Streptomycetaceae > Kitasatospora. The sequence continues at coordinate 4,232 of NZ_JARXYZ010000068.1, read as the reverse complement.
TCCGGGCCGGGCTGCTCCCACAGGTGGGCGTAGGCGTCCAGCCGCGCCGAGGTGCGCGCGTGTCCGGCACGGTGCACTGGTGGCGCAGCACCTGGCCCGGGCACACCCGCGAGGGCTACCCGCCTGTGCTGGTCGTCACCGGCGCCAGGCCGACCGCGAGGCCGAGGCCGAGCGCCGGCGCCAGGAGTGCATGCAGGCCCTGGCCTGCATTGACCGCGGGGAGTTTTCCCCGAGCGGGAGAAGGAGTACGTCAACGAGATCTACCGGGACCGGGTCTACAAGCTCAAGGGCCGCTGCTACCCCTGCCACGCGGCCCACCAGGACAAGCTCTCCGCCAGCAGGCCGAAGAACGCGCCGAGCAGCAGCTCCTGACGGCCCGAGCGGCTAACGCCGAGCTGCGCCCGTGCTGGGTCGTGTCGGGGCTTGATCGACGGTGAGGCGGGCTCGAAGCTGGAGCTGGAGCGGGCAGACGAGGACCGGCTGGCTGCGAGGACAAGCGCGAGCGGAAGGGCCTCGGGCCGCTGATCCTGCCGAAGCCGACCAAGCGCGATCTGGTGGCTGCGCTGGTGTCGGTGCCGTCCGATCCGTGGTGGGAGGTCCGCCTCCTCCACGAGAAGCTCTGCCCGGCGTGGAAGCGTTCGACCTGACCTGGAGGGGTGTCACCGTTGCTTGCTCGATGCCGGTGGCGGCCGGGCGCCGGTGTGTGGTGCCCGGCCACCAAGGTGCGGGGGTCGGTCAGGGGTTGTGCGACATGGTGATCGGGAACTGCAGGAGCTGCGCGACGACCTGGTCGGGCGTGCCGGGCGGGGCGAACTCCACGGGTTCCTGGAGCTGGTAGACGGTGCCCTGCGGCGGGAAGACGGTGAGGTTGCTGTTCAGGGTGGTCATGGTCTTGGTGTTGGTCAGGACCAGCGGACCGTCGCCACCCGGGGGGTTCTCGATGGTGAGGGTGAAGTCGTGGAACAGGGTGTTCTTGAACTTCGGGGGCATGTTGCCGATGACTTCGAGCAGGCTGAGCGGGGTGGTGTCGACGTCGGCCTGCGAGAGCGTCACGCGGCCGAGCGTCGGGTGGTCGGCGTTGTACTCCTCGCCGATGATCCTCATCCTCACGCCGCCGAGTCCGCTGGCGATGTTGGCCTCGATCCGGAGCTTGATGCCGCCCCTGAAGTCCAGGGTGACCAGACCGAGCGCGTCGAGTTTCAGCGGTACGTTGACCGCGTAGCCGGAGCAGGGAATCTCCAGGCCGATTGGGGGGAGCAAGCCCCCAAGGGACACCATCAGAGCGCCTCCATGTCATGGGCAGCCCGCGCGAGGTGAGGCGAACATGCCGTTCCTAACTGGTGTGCCGCACGCTACTGATCAGACGGCAGCCAGGCTGGGCTTTCCCTGTCGGGCGGCACGTAATGATGAACCCCTGCTTCCTGTGGCGTGTCTGAGTTGCGGAAGGGCGGCGAAGGACGCCGCCCAGACGGCTAGGCGGCGGGCTGCGGTGGCAGCGGAGCGCGGGGAGGAGCGGCGGCCTGCCCGAGCACCGGCGGACCGGCCCGGGTTGTCTGGACCTGTGGTCGGGGGGCCGAGGCGCGCTGTCGGTGATGAACGACATTTGGGTTGCAGTGTCTGGGCGTCACTTGTTTTCGGTGGTTGGTTCCGGGTTAGAAGCCGTTGTCTTTCCGACAATGATTGGTGCGTTTCCGCTGGTCAGGCATAGTGCCGGTGCCTCGGTGGCAGAGACGGGGTGTCGTGTCGTCTCTTCGGTGGAGGTGCCGGATGCCGTCGGTGATGGGGCTGCTGGAGGAGCGCGAGCGTGCTGCCCGGCAGCGAGTGGAGGTTCTGCGAGCCGAACTGCAGGAGGCGGAAGCCGTGTGGGAGCGATTCGTGATTACCCGCCAGACGGTGGCCGAAGTCCTGGCAGAACCTCCTGCGGGCAAGGAGGCATCGCTGGCCGGAGTGGCCGGTGAACGGCCTGCGCGGGTCGCCGGGGCGGTGCCCGGATCGGTGGTTCCCGCCTGGCGGGAAGATCTCGATCCAGGTGCGCTGGCGCCGGACTACCAGCGGCTCGTGGAGGCTCTGGCCCTCAGTGGGGAGGAGATGGACTGTCGCCAGCTCGCGGCGGCCTTGGGTCTGGAGGTGGTCGCGGCGAAGGTGGAAGGAGTGCGGTCGAAGGTGAAGCGCCTGGCCGCGCGGGGCTGGCTGGTCGAGGAACGCCCGGGGATGTTCAGCGTGCTCGCCGGGCGAGCCGGCGGCTCATGACCATGCTCATCGACCACCGGATCATCGCCCCGGAGGTGTCGGTGCGGGTCTCGTAGTCGCGGGCCAGGCGGCGTGAGTGCATCAGCCATGCGAACGTCCGTTCCACCAGCCACCTTTTCGGCAGCACCACGAAGCCCGTGGTGTCGTCGGTGCGTCGGACCACTGTCAGGGCGATCCGCAGGACATCGCGGGCGAGGTCGACCAGGCGTCCGGTGTAGCCGCCGTCGGCCCACACCAGCGAGATGCGCCAGTGCCGCTCACGCAGCCGCTCCAGCAGCGTCCGGCCGGCCTCGCGGTCAGTGACGGATGCGGCGGTGACCATCACGGCCAGCAGCAGCCCGAGGGTGTCCACGACGATGTGTCTCTTGCGGCCGTTCAGCTTCTTCCCGCCGTCGAATCCCCGGCTCGCGGCCGGCACCGACGCAGCCCCTTTCACCGACTGCGCGTCGATGATCCCGGCGGTCGGCTCCGGATCCCGGTCCGCCGCCTCACGGACCCTGTCGCGCAGTCGGTCGTGGAACTCGGCGATCAGGCCCTTGTCCCGCCAGCGGCGGAAGAAGGCGTAGACGCGATCCCATGCGGGGAAGTCCGCGGGCACCGCCCTCCAGGCGATGCCGCCCGCGACCAGGTAGCGCACCGCGTCTACCAGCTGCCGGTGGCAGTAGCTCTCCGGCTGCCCGCCCCGTCCCTCCAGCCACGCGGGCACGGGCATCGCGTCGCGCACTACGGCCCACTCCGCGTCGGTCATGTCCGAGGGGTACCTCGGACGCCCGTGCGGCCGGTCCCCGGCGTTCCCGAACCGGTGAGCGAGGCAATCACACGACAGAGGTGCGGAGTTGGACGGCAACGTCACGGAGACGGAAGACTGCGACACCAGGGGCCTCCTGTTGCTCGGCTGGATTCGACACCCACGAGCTGTGCGGGAGGCCCCATTTTCATGCCCTGCCGACCAGAAGATCACCCGACCGAGTCGGCAGCCTCGAACTTACGATCACCAAGATCGATAGAGCAACGGCTAGTCACCAGAGCCGTGATCGTCGTTCCATGGACAGGACGGGTGCAGTTTCTGATGAGGCCCCACCAGCGCAGCCCAACCATGCTGTCCTCCCCGCCCGTGCGATGGGCTTCTCGCCGTCGGGTGCCGGGGGTGATCCCGTTCACCGACCTCGGGTAGCTACCCGGCGCGGTGGCTCCCCGTAGTGGCGCGACCTTACGGGTTTGCTTTTCGGCAGGTCACGGGCTTGTGGGTGCCCCCGGTGGCGTGTACTCAGTGCTTGAAGGCGTCCTTGATCTTCGCCCCGGCCTGCTTGGCGTTGCCCTTGACCTGGTCGCCTCGGCCTTCGGCCTGGAGACGTCGACTGCCGGTAACGTGACCGACCTTCTTCTTGACTCCGCCCTTGACCGCTTCTGCCTTGTGCGCGATCTTCTTGGCGATACTCATGGCGAGCCGCCTTTCGTAGTCGATTGCCGGAGCGGGCCGGTCGGCGGCCTGCGCGGGATGGCGGCGGCTTACCGATGGGCGGCCCTGCGCCCGAACAGGTGGAGTCTCCCATGGTGGCCGTCATCCGCCTGTTGGTGGCGGTCGTCGTGGGGTGAGCTGCTCTCGCGCACGTTCGCCGTGTCCGTGCGGCCGGCATCGCGCTGGTCGATCAGGTCGTCTCGTTCCTGGATGGCAGCGGCCGTCTCGTGTCGGGACCTTTTGAGTCGGCGGCGGCTGGCGTGACCGCGGTGAGCGATGCGGCGGGCACCGCCCAGGAGGAGGCTCAGCCCGAACAGGGCGACGGCGCCGACCACGATGCCGTAGAGGAACAGCGTGCCGGTGGAGCCGGTCACGTGGTAGCCGAACACCGCGAACTCGTGCCCGAGTGTGTGGGCGCTGCCAGCGTTGCTGAGAGGACGTTAAGTCCCTTTACTCATGGTTGGGGATCGCTCGTTCGTGTGATCGTTCGATGAACTGACGTGCTGGCCGGGGGGTGGGTGAT
>NZ_JARXYZ010000067.1 GCF_029894125.1 Kitasatospora sp. MAA19 | reverse complement strand
CAGCCCTCCGAAGTAGACGCCGTCGAAGCCCACGGCACCGGCACCCGCCTCGGCGACCCCATCGAAGCCCAAGCCCTCCAAGCCACCTACGGACAGAACCGCCAACAACCCCTCTGGCTCGGCTCGGTGAAATCCAACATCGGCCACACCCAAGCCGCCGCCGGCGCCGCCGGCATCATCAAGATGGTGATGGCGATGCGGCACGGGGTACTGCCCCGCACCCTCCACGTCACCGAGCCGACCACCGAGGTCGACTGGACCGCCGGCGCCGTCTCCCTCCTCACCGAACAGCAGCCCTGGCCCGCACACGACCGCCCCCGCCGCGCCGCCGTCTCCTCCTTCGGCATCAGCGGCACCAACGCCCACGTCATCCTCGAACAACCACCTCAGGCCGAGATCGCCGCACCGGAACGGAACGCACCTGCCCTCGTGCCGTGGCTGCTATCCGCCAGCACTCCGGCCGCGTTGTCCGCTCAGGCCACACGGTTGACGGCGGCGGTGGCACCGGGGGATTCGTCACTCGACGTCGGGTGGTCGCTTGCCACCGGCCGGGCCGCGCTGGACCACCGGGCCGTGGTGCTGGCGGGTGACGGCACGGACCGGGTCGAGGCGCTCCGTGCGCTGGCCCGGGGCGAAGCACACCCGCAGGTGGTCACCGGCCGGGGTGACAGGGGGACCCTGGCCATGGTGTTCTCCGGCCAGGGCAGCCAACGCCTCGGCATGGGCCGCGAGTTGTACGACACCTACCCCGTCTACGCCGACGCCTTCGACGCGGTGTGCGCGGCGATCGAACTGCCCCACCCACTACGCGACATCGTCTTCGGCGACGACCCCGACCTCCTCAACCAAACCCAGTACACCCAGCCCGCCCTCTTCGCCCTCCAGATCGCCCTCTACCGCCTCTGGGAACACTGGGGCATCACCCCCGACGTGATCACCGGCCACTCCATCGGCGAAATAGCCGCCGCCCACATCACCGGCATCCTCACCCTCACCGACGCCGCCACCCTCATCACCCACCGCGCCCGCCTCATGCAAGCCCTACCCCAAGGCGGCGCCATGGTCGCCATCACCACCACCGAAGACGACATCCGCCCCCACCTCCACGGCCACGAACACCACGTCGGCATCGCCGCCATCAACAGCCCCACCTCCCTCGTCCTATCCGGCGACCACACCACCCTCACCGAAATCATCGACAAACTCCCCGCACACCGCACCACCTGGCTCCGCGTCTCCCACGCCTTCCACTCCCCCCTCATGGAACCGATCCTCGACGAACTCCGCGACACCATCCGCCAACTGACCCTCTCCCCACCCACCATCCCCCTCATCTCCACCCTCACCGGCCAACCCATCGACCACACCGACCCCGAACACTGGATCCACCACACCCGCCACACCGTCCGCTTCGCCGACACCATCACCCACACCCCAGCCGACACCTACCTCGAAATCGGCCCCAGCGCCTCCCTCACCCCCCACCTCCCCACCAACACCATCGCCTCACTGAACCCCAAACACAGCGACACCCACACCCTCACCACCGCCCTCGCCCACCTCACCGCCCACGGCGCAAACCCCCACTGGGACCACTACTTCACCAACACCGGCGCACAACGCACCCCCCTCCCCACCTACCCCTTCCAACACACCCGCTACTGGCTCGACGGTCCCGCCCAGGAGGTCGCGGCGGAGAGCGGCGCCGACACCGACTTCTGGCGCGCGGTCGAGCACGAGGATCTCGACGCGCTGGCCGCCATGCTGACGATCGGTGATCAGGACCCCCGGCAGGTGCTGGCGCCGGCGTTGTCACTGATCTCGGACTGGCGCCGCAAGCAGAGCGAGCGGGACACCGTCGATTCGTGGCGCTACCAGGTCAGGTGGCGTCCGCTGTCGTCATCCGCTGCCGGCCCGTCGGCGGTCGACGAACGCCACCTGGTGTTCGTCCCGGCCGACGATCCCGACGACCACCTGGTCGCTGCCGTGGTCGAGGCGCTGCCCCCCGAGACCATCCGGGTACCGTGCGATGCCGGCGCGACGCGTGACTCGATCGCCGAACTGCTCGCCCGGCACAAGCCGCAGCACGTCGTGTCGCTGCTGGCGCTGGGCGGTCAGCCGACCGCGGCGACGCTGGCACTCCTGCAGGCCTGCGCGGACGTCGATATGGACGGCTCGCTGTGGTGCCTGACCTCCGGCGCGGTGTCCGTCGGACGCGCCGACCGTCTCCGTCATCCGGAGCAGGCGGCGGTGTGGGGACTCGGGCAGGTGGCCGGTCTCGAACATCCACGCTGGTGGGGTGGGCTCATTGATCTCCCGGAGCGTCTGGACGCCCGGGCTTCGGCGCGGCTCACGGCGGCCCTGACGGGCCAGGGGGACGAGGACCAGCTGGCCGTGCGCCCCTCGGGGGTGTTCGCGCGGCGGCTGACCCGCGCCGCCGGTCCGTCCGGTGAACCGACGTGGTCCACGGACGGTGCGGTGCTCGTCACCGGTGGCACCGGTGCGCTCGGCGGGCACGTCGCGCGCTGGCTGATCCGTTCCGGCGTACGTCGGGTCCTGCTCACCAGCCGCCGTGGCAGCGAGGCCCCGGGCGCCCGGGAGCTGCGCACGGAGCTGGAGGCGCTCGCGCCCGGCACCCGCGTGGACATCGAAGCCTGCGACGTCGCCGACCGGTCCGCCCTGGACCATCTGCTGAACGCGGTGGACACGCCGATCACCGCGGTCTTCCACACGGCCGGCATCGGTACGGATGCGGCACTGCAGGACACGGATGCCGCTGTCCTCGCGCAGGCGTGGCTGGGCAAGGCGGAGGGCGCGCGGAATCTCGACGACGCGTTCGCCGATGCCCCGCTGGATGCGTTCGTGCTGTTCTCCTCGGGTGCGGGGGTCTGGGGTGGTCGCGGTCAGGGCGCCTACGCCGCCGCCAACGCCTACCTGGACGCCTTGGCCCAGGCGCGTCGCGACCGCGGCCAGCACGCCCTCGCCGTCGCCTGGGGCACCTGGAGCGGCGAGGGCATGGCCGCCACGGGATCGGCCGAGGAGACGCTGCGCCGCACCGGTCTTCTGCCCATGGAACCCGCACTCGCGGTCTCGGCGCTGGCCCGGGCGCTCGGCGGCGACGACACCACCGTGACGGTGGCGCCCATCGCGTGGGACACCTTCGCCCCGGTCCTGAGCGCGGCCCGTCGCCGTCCCCTCATCGGCGATCTCGCCGAGGCGCGGACGGCGCTGGACGGACCGGTCTCCGGCGCCCCGGGCACCGGTGAGGACGGCTGGCCGGAACGTCTGTCCGCGGCCACCGGTACCGAGCGCACCCAAGCCCTGCTCGAGCTGGTGCGCGGTGAGGTCGCCGCGACGCTCGGGCACACGTCGCGCGACGCGATCTCCCCGCAGGCGGCCTTCCGCAGCCTCGGGATCGATTCCTTGACCGCGGTGCAGTTGCGCAACCGTCTGCAGGCGGCCCTGGGTCTGTCCCTGCCCGCCACGCTGGTGTTCGACTACCCGTCGCCCGCCTCCCTGGCCGGCTATCTGAAGCGGGAGCTGCTGGGCGAGGACGGCCCCGCCGACTCGGCCGGCGAGACCGTGCGCAGCGACGACGACCCCGTGGTGATCGTCGCGATGAGCTGCCGTCTTCCCGGTGCGGCCGAGTCGCCGGAAGCGTTGTGGGACCTGGTCGCGAACGGCGGTGACGCGGTCTCCGAGTTCCCTGCCGACCGCGGCTGGGACCTCGACCGGCTCTACGACCCGGACCCGAACAAGCCGGGCACCTCGTACGCCCGGACCGGCACCTTCGTCGCGGACGCGGCGGGATTCGACGCCGGGCTGTTCGGGATCTCCCCGCGGGAGGCGCTCGCGATGGATCCGCAGCAACGACTACTCCTGGAAACCTCGTGGGAAGCCTTCGAGCGGGCCGGCATCGCGATCGACACCATGAGGGAGAGCCGGACCGGGGTGTTCATCGGCGCCGCCACCTCGCATTACGCGGCCGGTGACGCCGGGCAGGGCTCGGAGGGCTATCTGCTCACCGGTACGGCAACGGCCGTGCTCTCGGGCCGTGTTTCCTACGCGTTCGGGTTGGAAGGGCCCGCGGTCACCGTGGACACCGCGTGCTCGTCGTCGCTGGTCGCGATGCACCTGGCGGCGCAGGCGCTGCGCAGTGGTGAGTGCTCGCTCGCGCTCGCCGGAGGTGTGACGGTGATGGCGACGCCGGCCGCGTTCGTGGAGTTCAGCCGGCAGCGGGGCCTCGCGGTCGACGGGCGGTGCAAGTCGTTCGCGGCGGCCGCGGACGGGACCGGCTGGGGTGAGGGCGTGGGTGTCCTGGTCCTGGAGCGCCTTTCCGATGCCCGGCGTCTGGGTCACCCGGTGCTGGCGGTGCTGCGCGGCTCGGCGGTGAACCAGGACGGCGCCTCCAACGGCCTCAGCGCGCCCAACGGCCCGTCCCAGCAGCGGGTGATCCGCCAGGCGCTGGCCAACGCGGGGCTGCGGCCCTCGGAGGTGGACGCCGTCGAAGCCCACGGCACCGGCACCCGCCTCGGCGACCCGATCGAGGCGCAGGCGTTGCTGGCCGCCTACGGGCAGGACCGTGAACAGCCGCTCTGGCTCGGCTCGGTGAAGTCCAACATCGGCCACACCCAGTCGGCTGCCGGTGTCGCGGGTGTGATCAAGATGGTCCTCGCCATGCAGCACGGGATCCTCCCGCGCACCCTGCACGTCGACGAGCCCACCCCGCACGTCGACTGGACCGCAGGCGCGGTCTCCCTCCTCACCGAGGACCGGCTGTGGCCGGAGCCGGCCGGTCGTCCCCGGCGTGCGGGTGTCTCCGCATTCGGGGTCAGTGGGACGAACGCGCATGTGATCCTGGAGCAGGCTCCGGTTTCCGAGTCCGCCGACGGGGGGCAGAACGTCCCTCCGGTCGTGCCGTGGGTCTTCTCGGCGCGGGACGAGCAGGCACTGCGGTCCTCCGCGGGCCGGCTCGCCGAGCACGCGGTGGACGAGGCCGGTGCCCTCGACACCGGCTACTCACTCGCCACCAGCCGGGCCCTGCTCACCGAGCGAGCCGTCGTGGTCAGCCGTGATCCGCAGGCCCGCCGCCAGGCACTGCAGGCCTTCGCCGACGGCCGCACCACTCCCGACGTCATCACCGGCCGGGGTGACAAGGGAACCCTGGCCATGGTGTTCTCCGGCCAGGGCAGCCAACGCCTCGGCATGGGCCGCGAGTTGTACGACACCTACCCCGCCTACGCCGACGCCTTCGACGCGGTGTGCGCGGCGATCGAACTGCCCCACCCACTACGCGACATCATCTTCGGTGACGACGAAACCCTCCTCAACCAGACCCAGTACACCCAGCCCGCCCTGTTCGCGCTGCAGGTCGCCCTCTACCGCCTCTGGGAACACTGGGGCATCACCCCCGACGTCGTCACCGGCCACTCCATCGGCGAAATAGCCGCCGCCCACATCACCGGCATCCTCACCCTCACCGACGCCGCCACCCTCATCACCCACCGCGCCCGCCTCATGCAAGCCCTACCCCAAGGCGGCGCCATGGTCGCCATCACCACCATCGAAGACGACATCCGCCCTCTCCTCCACGGTCACGAACACCTCGTCGGCATCGCCGCCATCAACAGCCCCACCTCCCTCGTCCTATCCGGCGACCACACCACCCTCACCAACATCGTCGACAAACTCCACGGACACCGCACCACCTGGCTCCGCGTCTCCCACGCCTTCCACTCCCCCCTCATGGAACCGATCCTCGACGAACTCCGCGCCGTCATCAGCCAGCTGACCCTCTCCCCACCCGCCATCCCCCTCATCTCCACCCTCACCGGCCAACCCATCGACCACACCGACCCCGAACACTGGATCCGCCACGCCCGCCACACCGTCCGCTTCGCCGACGCCATCACCCACACCCCAGCCGACACCTACCTCGAAATCGGCCCCAGCGCCTCCCTCACCCCCCACCTCCCCACCAACACCACCCCCAGCCTCCGAAAAGACCAACCCGAAACCCACACCCTCACCACCGCCCTCGCCCACCTCACCGCCAACGGCGCAAACCCCCACTGGGACCGCTACTTCACCAACACCGGCGCACAACGCACCCCCCTCCCCACCTACCCCTTCCAACACACCCGCTACTGGCTCGACCAGTCCGGAACGCCGCAGCGTGACGTCTCCACTGTCGATGCCGCCGAATCCCGTTTCTGGGACGCGGTCGAGCGCCAGGACCTCCCAGCGCTGTCCCGTGAGCTGGGCGAGGATCACGGCCGGCTCTCCGACGCGTTGCCGGCGCTGGCCGACTGGCGACGCCGCCACCGGGAGCAGTCCGTGGTGGACTCCTGGCGGTACCGCATCGCCTGGGCTCCGCTGACCGTCGAGGTCCGCCGGCTGTCCGGTACCTGGCTCGTCGTCGCGGCCGCCGCGCAGCATGGGCATCCCGATGTCCTGGCGGTTCTCGCCGCCCTGGGTGACGGCGGGGCCGAGCCCCGGCTGGTGGACCGCGTCACCGCCGACGATGGCGAAGTCGCCGGTGTGGTCTCCCTGTTGGCCTTCGACGACGAGCCCGACGGCACCCACCCGACGATGTCCCGGGGGCTCGCCGCGACGGTCGCCCTGGTGCAGAACCTGCAGCGCGCCGGGTCGACCGTGCCGCTGTGGTGCCTGACCCGCGGGGCCGTATCCATCGGCCGGTCCGAACCGGTGCACGCTCCGGCCCAGGCACAGTTCTGGGGGATGGGGCGCGCGGTCGCGCTCGAATGGCCGGACGGCTGGGGCGGACTCGTCGATCTGCCCGCCACGCTCGACGAGCGGACGCTGTCCCGGCTGCCCGCGTTCCTGGCCGGTGGGAGTGGCGAGGACCAGCTGGCCCTGCGGGTTTCAGGGGTCTTCGGCCGGCGCCTCACCCATGCCCCGCACGACTCGCCGGCGGCCCGTACGCCGTGGCAGCCGCGCGGCACCGTGCTCATCACCGGTGGCACGGGTGCGCTGGGTGGGCACGTCGCGCGCTGGCTCGCCGGCCGCGGCGCCGAGCACCTGCTGCTCGTCGGCCGCAGTGGGCCGGCAGCCGCGGGTGCGGCCGCCCTGGAAGCGGAACTGTCCGCTGCGGGGGCGCGGGTGACCATCGCGGCCTGTGACGTGTCGGACCGCGCGGCCGTCGCGGATCTCCTGGCGGCGGTGCCGCAGGAGCTGCCGTTGACCGCCGTCGTGCATGCCGCGGGCCTGGGCCAGCTGACACCGCTCGCGGACCTCGGGATCGACGAGTTCGCCGGGATCGTGCGGGCGAAGACCGCCGGCGCCACCCATCTCGACGAGCTGCTGGGCGAGCGTGAGCTGGATGCCTTCGTCCTGTTCTCCTCGGTGTCCGGTGTCTGGGGCACCGGCGGGCAGGCGGCGTACGGGGCGGCGAACGCGCATCTCGACGCGATCGCCCGCAACCGCCGCGACCGTGGCCTTGCCGCGACCTCGGTGGCCTGGGGGCCCTGGGCGGGAGAGGGCATGGCCCAGGGCGAGTCGGGTGAGCACATGCGTCGGCGCGGGCTGCCCCCGATCAAACCGGATCTCGCGATCGCGGCGCTCGAACGGGCGACGGGCGACGACGAGCCGTGCCACACCGTGGCGGACGTGCAGTGGGAGGGCTTCCTGCCCCTGTTCACCTCGGCGCGCCCCAGTGCCCTGCTCTCCGGCCTGCCGGAGGTGCGCGCGCAGCTGAGTGCGGCCGAGGAGCCGCGGGCCACGAACCTGAACCGGTTCTCGGGGCTCGGTGCCGCCGAGCGCCGGGCACGGCTGCTGGCGACGGTCACGTCCGAGGCCGCTGCGGTGCTGGGGCACGCCACGGCCGACCGCGTCGCCGCCGACCGGGCGTTCCGTGACCTCGGCTTCGATTCGCTCACCGCGGTGGACCTGCGCAACCGTCTCGGTGCCGTTCTCGGTGTCCCGCTGCCGACCACGCTGGTCTTCGACTACCCGAACCCGGACAGCCTGGTCTCCCACCTGATGACGCTGTTCGGCGAGGACCCGCAGGATGACGACGGGCAGGCTCCGGTCGCCGCGTCCGGCGAGCCGCTGGCCGTCGTCGGCATCGGCTGCCGCTTCCCCGGCGGGGTGCGCACCCCCGAGGACCTGTGGCAGCTCCTGGTGGCGGGCGGTGACGCCGTGTCCGGCTTCCCCACCGACCGCGGCTGGGATCTCACGTCGTTGCTGGAGCCGGACGTCGGCACGCAGGGCGGCAGCACTGCGGACTCGGGTGGATTCCTGTACGACGCGGCGGAGTTCGACGCGGAGTTCTTCGGCATCTCGCCACGTGAGGCGCGAGCGATGGATCCGCAGCAGCGGCTGCTGCTGGAGACCGCGTGGGAGACCTTCGAGCGCTCCGGCATCGACCCACGGTCCCTCCGCGGCAGCCGGACCGGCGTTTTCGTGGGCGGCAACAGCCAGGACTACGTCTCGTTGCTCGACGACGACACTCAGGGCACCGAGGGGCATCTCCTCACGGGCAACACGACGAGCGTGGCGTCCGGCCGGATCTCCTACACCTTCGGGCTCGAAGGCCCGGCCGTCACGATCGACACCGCGTGCTCGTCCTCGCTGGTCGCCATGCACCTGGCCGCCAACGCGCTGCGCAACGGCGAGTGCACCATGGCTCTGGCGGGCGGCGTCACCGTCATGGCGACGCCCCGGACGTTCGTGGAGTTCAGCCGGCAGGGCGGGCTCTCCCCCGACGGCCGCTGCAAGGCGTTCTCCGCCGGCGCGGACGGGACCGGCTGGGGCGAGGGCGTCGGCCTGCTCGTCCTGGAACGACTCTCGGATGCCCGGCGCCTGGGCCACCCGGTCCTCGCCGTGCTGCGCGGCTCGGCCGTCAACCAGGACGGCGCCTCCAACGGCCTCACCGCCCCCAACGGCCCCTCCCAACAACGCGTCATCCGCCAGGCCCTCGCCAACGCCGCACTCCAGCCCTCCGACGTGGACGCCGTCGAAGCCCACGGCACCGGCACCCGCCTCGGCGACCCGATCGAGGCGCAGGCGTTGCTGGCCACCTACGGACAGGACCGTGAACAGCCGCTCTGGCTCGGCTCGGTGAAGTCCAACATCGGCCACACCCAGTCGGCTGCCGGTGTCGCGGGTGTGATCAAGATGGTCCTCGCCATGCAGCACGGGATCCTCCCGCGCACCCTGCACGTCGACGAGCCCACCCCGCACGTCGACTGGACCGCAGGCGCCGTCTCGCTGCTCACCGAACAGCAGCCCTGGCCGGCCCACGACCGCCCCCGCCGCGCAGGTGTCTCCTCCTTCGGCATCAGCGGCACCAACGCCCACGTCATCCTCGAACAACCGCCTCAGGCCGAGGTCGCCGCACCGGAACGGAACGCACCTGCCCTCGTGCCGTGGCTGCTCTCCGGCCGGGACGAGCGGGCGGTGCGGGCGCAAGCGGCGCGGCTGGCCGAGCGCCTCGACGACGACGGCTCGGCGCTGGACGTCGCGTACTCGCTCGCCACCACCCGCGGCGCCCTCGAACACCGGGCGGTCATCGTGGCAACGGATCCGGCCGACCGGGCGCAGGCGCTGCACGCACTCGCCAGGGGCGAAGCACACCCGCAGGTGGTCACCGGCCGGGGTGACAAGGGAACCCTGGCCATGGTGTTCTCCGGCCAGGGCAGCCAACGCCTCGGCATGGGCCGCGAGCTCTACGACACCTACCCCGTCTACGCCGACGCCTTCGACGCGGTGTGCGCGGCGATCGAACTGCCCCACCCACTACGCGACATCGTCTTCGGCGACGACCCCGACCTCCTCAACCAAACCCAGTACACCCAGCCCGCCCTCTTCGCCCTCCAGATCGCCCTCTACCGACTCTGGGAACACTGGGGCATCACCCCCGACGTCGTCACCGGCCACTCCATCGGCGAAATCGCCGCCGCCCACATCACCGGCATCCTCACCCTCACCGACGCCGCCACCCTCATCACCCACCGCGCCCGCCTCATGCAAGCCCTACCCCAAGGCGGCGCCATGGTCGCCATCACCACCACCGAAGACGACATCCGCCCCCACCTCCACGGCCACGAACACCACGTCGGCATCGCCGCCATCAACAGCCCCACCTCCCTCGTCCTATCCGGCGACCACACCACCCTCACCGAAATCATCGACAAACTCCCCGCACACCGCACCACCTGGCTCCGCGTCTCCCACGCCTTCCACTCCCCCCTCATGGAACCGATCCTCGACCAGTTCCGCGACACCATCCGCCAACTCACCTTCACCCCACCCACCATCCCCCTCATCTCCACCCTCACCGGCCAACCCATCGACCACACCGACCCCGAACACTGGATCCGCCACACCCGCCACACCGTCCGCTTCGCCGACGCCATCACCCACACCCCAGCCGACACCTACCTCGAAATCGGCCCCAGCGCCTCCCTCACCCCCCACCTCCCCACCAACACCATCGCCTCACTCAACCCCAAGCAAAACGACACCCGGTCCCTCACCACCGCCCTCGCCCACCTCACCGCCCACGGCGCAAACCCCCACTGGGACCACTACTTCACCAACACCGGCGCACAACGCACCCCCCTCCCCACCTACCCCTTCCACGGCAAGCGGTACTGGCCCGACGCTTCGGCCCCGCGCCACGGCGAAGGCCGGTCCGAACACCCGCTGCTCACGTCGAGCATGGATCTGGCGCACAGCAGTGGTGTGCTGCTCACCGGGCGCCTCTCCGTCGCCTCCCATCCGTGGCTGGCCGACCACGTCGTCGCGGGTGCGATCGTCTTCCCCGGCACGGCGTTCGTGGAGCTCGTGCTGCACGCCGCGCAACGGTCCGGGCGGCGCGGTTTCGAGGAACTCACGCTGGAGAGCCCGCTGGTTCTTCCCGCCGAGGGCTCCGTAGACCTGCAGGTCGCGGTGGGCGATCCGGGCGCTGACGGCAAGCGGGCCGTGACGGTGCATTCCCGGCCCGACGCGGACGCCCCGTGGCAGTTGCACGCCACCGGCACCATCGGCGACGAACAGCCCGCGGAGCCCTCGTGGTCTCTGACCGCCTGGCCCCCGCCGGGAGCGAGCGCGCTGTCCGTGTCGGACGTCTACGCCGAGTTCGCGGCCGCCGGGCTCGACTACGGCCCGTTCTTCCAGGGGCTGCGCGCGGCCTGGCGGGTCGGCGAGGACGTGGCGGTGGAGGTGGAACTGCCGGAGGGTGAGGATCGGGACTCCGGTCTCGGTGTGCACCCGGCGCTGCTGGACTCGGTCCTGCACGGAGTCGGCGTCGATCGGATGTTCGGCGCGGACGGACACGCACGGCTGCCGTTCTCCTGGGCAGGCGTGACCGTGCACGTCCACGGCGCGACCCGGCTGAGGGCCGTGCTGTCGCCGTTGCGCGAGGATGCGATCGCGCTGCTCATCGCCGACGGCACGGGCCGGCCGGTCGCGGAGGTCGAGCGCCTCACGATGCGCAGGATCTCCGCTGCGCAGTTCACCGACGGCCGTCAGTCGCTCTTCGGACAGGCCTGGCTCCCCCGGGAACTCCCCAGCACCTCCACGGAGTTCACCGTGCTCGGTGCGGAGGACGAGACGCCGGATGCCACGCACACCGTCCTGCGGGTGGGCAACGGCGACGGTCTCGACCCCGAGGACGCGCTGGAGACGGCCGCGGGCGTGCTGGAGACGCTGCGGTCCCACACCCAGGACCGCATCCTCGTGGTCGTGACCTCCCACGCGGTCGCCGTGGACACCGACCCCGCACCGGCGGGCGCGGCCGTGTGGGGGCTGGTACGTGCCGCGCAGGCGGAACAGCCGGGCCGCATCGTGCTGGTGGACCTCGACGAGGACGAGCGGTCGTGGCAGGCACTTCCCCACGCGTTGTCCGGCGGCGAGGCGGAATTCGCGCTGCGCCAGGGGGAGATGCGGGTCCCTCGGCTCGTCCCCGCGCCCACCGGATCGGCCGCTGCCCCGGATTGGGCGGCGAGCACCGTCCTGATCACCGGGGCCGCCGGTACGCTCGGCGCTCTCGTCGCCCACCACCTGGTCCGCTCCCACGGCGTGACCGATCTCGTGCTGGTCAGCCGGCACGGCGACGCGCCGGAACCGGAGGGTGCCGAGGTCACCCAGCTGGCCTGTGATCTCACCGACCGCGCGCAGATCGCCGCGGCGCTGGCCGCGGTGCCCGCCGACCGTCCGCTCGCCGTCGTCCACTGCGCCGGCACCATCGACGACGCGATCCTGGCGCGGCAGACTCCCGGGCATCTGCGGCGCGTGTTCGGGCCGAAGGCGACCGCGGCGTGGCACCTGCACGAACTCACCCGGGACCGCGACGTCACGGCGTTCGTCCTGTTCTCCTCCGCCGCGGCCACCCTCGGCTCCCCCGGCCAGGCCAACTACGCCGCCGCCAACGCCTACCTGGACGCCCTCGCCCACCACCGCACCACCACCGGACACCCCACCACCAGCCTCGCCTGGGGACCGTGGACGGCCGGCATGGCGGCCACCGTCGGCGAGGCGGACCGCCGACGGCTGTCCGGGACCGGCCTCGCGCCGATCGACGAGGCGACGGGACGGGCCTTGTTCGACGCGTCGGCCGCGACCGGCGGCCCGGTCCTGTTCCCGATGCCGGTGAACCGGACGGCGCTTCGCCGCCGCGCCGCCGACGCCGCGCTGCCTCCTGTGCTGCGCGACCTGGTGCCGGCCCGGGCGACGACGGCGAGCGTCTCGACGCGGCCGCTGGCCGACGTCCTGCGCAACCTGCCGCCGAACGAACAGCGGGACCGGATCGCGCAGCTGGTTCTCAGCCGTACCGCGGCCGTCGCAGGGCACGATTCGGGCGAGGCGATCTCGATGGACCGGCCGTTCACCGAGCACGGATTCGACTCGTTGATGGCCGTGGAGCTGCGCGGTGCGCTCGACGCAGCCACTGGTCTGCGGCTGCCCGCGACGTTGGTCTTCGACCACCCGACGCCCGCGGCGCTGTGCGAGTACCTGCTGTCCCTGCTCGGTCCGGGCCGGTCCGCAGAACCGGAGGCGATCTTCGCCGAGATCGACCGGCTGGAGGTGAATCTCGGGCGGGTCGGTCAGCGGCACGCGGCGCAGGTGCGCAGTCGGCTCCGGTCGCTGCTCAACGCCTGGGAGAACGCCGACAAGGACGACCGGGACGACGGTGCCGCCGAGCTGACGGCGGCGGACCTGGAAGACATGTTCGACATCATCGACGACGAGCTGGGCTTGTCCTGATGGGATTGGCGTGACGTGAACGACGATAGGACGCTCCAGTACCTGAAGCGGCTCACCACCGAGCTGCGGGACACCCGCCAGCGGCTGCGTGCCGTGGAGGAGAGCAGTCGCGAGCCCCTTGCGGTGGTGGGCATGGCCTGCCGGTATCCGGGCGGCGTGACGACACCGGAACAGCTGTGGCAGCTGGTCGCATCCGAGCAGGACGCCATCGGCGGCTTCCCCCGCGACCGCGGCTGGGACATCGAGGGGATGCGGTCGGCGCGCCCCGGTGACGCCGGAAGCAGCAACACCCTGCAGGGCGGGTTCCTGTACGACGCGGCGGAGTTCGACGCGGAGTTCTTCGGCATCTCGCCGCGGGAAGCCGTGTCGATGGACCCGCAGCAACGGCTGCTGCTGGAGACCGCCTGGGAGGCGGTCGAGGGCGCACAGATCGATCCCGGCTCGCTGCGGGGCAGCCGCACCGGCGTGTTCGCGGGCATCATGTACCACGACTACGCCTCTCGGCTGGCGCGGATCCCGGATGTCGCGGAGGGATACCTCGGCACCGGCAACTCCGGCAGCATCCTGTCCGGCCGGATCGCCTACACGCTCGGGCTGGAGGGACCGGCGGTCACGATCGACACCGCGTGTTCCTCGTCGCTGGTGGCGCTGCACCTCGCCGCTCAGGCACTGCGGCGCGGGGAGTGCTCGCTGGCTCTGGTCGGTGGTGTGACCGTGATGGCCAGTCCGGCGCCGTTCATCGACTTCAGCAAGCAGCAGGGTCTTTCGTCGGACGGCCGGTGCAAGGCCTTCTCCGACGCCGCCGACGGCACCGGCTGGTCGGAGGGCGCCGGCATGCTGATCGTGGAACGGCTGTCGGACGCCCAGCGCAACGGTCACACCGTCCTGGCGGTGGTGCGCGGCTCCGCGGTGAACCAGGACGGCCGCTCGAACGGCCTCACCGCGCCGAACGGTCCGTCGCAGCAGCGGGTCGTTCGCGACGCCCTCATCGACGCGGGGCTACGGCCCGACCAGGTCGACGCGGTGGAGGCGCACGGCACCGGGACCCGTCTCGGTGACCCGATCGAGGCGCAGGCGCTGCTGGCGGCCTACGGGCAGGATCGTGAACAGCCGCTGTGGCTCGGCTCCATCAAGTCCAACATCGGCCACACCCAAGCCGCTGCGGGCGTGGCCGGCGTCATCAAGATGGTGATGGCGATGCGGCACGAGGTGCTGCCCCGTACCCTGCACGTCGAGGTTCCGAGCACCGAGGTCGACTGGAGTTCCGGCGCCGTTTCCCTGCTGACCGAATCGGTCGCCTGGCCCCAGCGTGACGGGACGCGCCGGGCAGGGGTGTCGTCCTTCGGCTTCAGCGGGACGAACGCGCACGTCATCCTGGAGCAGCCGCCCGTCGCGGAGGAGCCGGAGGAGGGTGCGGGCACCGTTCCGCCCGTGGTCCCGTGGGTGCTCTCGGCGCGCGATGAGCAGGCGCTGCGTGACACGGCGTCCCGGCTCGCGGACGCCCTCACCGACGACACTTCGGAGCTGGACACCGGCTACACCCTCGCCACCACCCGCACGGTCTTCGACCACCGGGCCGTGGTGCTGGCGGGTGACGGCACGGACCGGGTCGAGGCGCTGCACGCGCTGGCCCGGGGCGAAGCACACCCGCAGGTGGTCACCGGCCGGGGTGACAGGGGGACCCTGGCCATGGTGTTCTCCGGCCAGGGCAGCCAACGCCTCGGCATGGGCCGCGAGTTGTACGACACCTACCCCGCCTACGCCGACGCCTTCGACGCAGTGTGCGCGGCGATCGAACTGCCCCACCCGCTACACGACATCGTCTTCGGCGACGACCCCGACCTCCTCAACCAGACCCAGTACACCCAGCCCGCCCTGTTCGCGCTGCAGGTCGCCCTCTACCGCCTCTGGGAACACTGGGGCATCACCCCCGACGTCGTCACCGGCCACTCCATCGGCGAAATAGCCGCCGCCCACATCACCGGC
>NZ_JARXYZ010000066.1 GCF_029894125.1 Kitasatospora sp. MAA19 | reverse complement strand
GTGCGACCGACCAGTCCGCAACATGAAGTGAAGCCTGCAGCGCCGTCATTTAACCCCCGCTCCGAGAGAGGTGGGCCAAGGAGGAGCCGAGCCTGTGCTTGAAGGGCGAAGGCCACGGAAGGCGTCCCAGATCCTGGAGCGGGCGCTCAAGAACCTCCCGGCGTAAGGGGCGTGGAATGGTCGGAAGGTTGTCCTGGGAACTGGAGAGGGCCTACTCGGCCCCGGGGATTGCGGCCCGGGAAGCGTGGCCTGCCTATAACCGGCGGAACCGGGAAGTGGCGGGCTGCCGAGAGGCAGTCGGAGGGGGTCGTAGTAGTGCCGATTGACGGGACAACACAACCCGTCAGGAGCGAAGGGCCCCTGCTTCATCGATGCGTGACACGAACAAGGAGGTGCCCGGGTGAGTGCCGAAACGGCTATGTCCGCCCGCCGGGAGGACCCAGGCCGCGTTGAGCGGCGTCCTCTGGACAAGGTCCGAGCCTTGCAGTGGACGCTCTACCGCTGTGCCAAGCAAGAACCCGAACGCCGGTTCCACGCCCTGTACGGCCACGTCCACCGCATGGACGTCGTGTGGCGGGCGTGGTCCAGCGTGTGTGCGAACCGGGGTGCCCCCGGCGTGGACGGCGTGACCGTCGACGCGGTGGCCGCTGCCGGGGTGGATGAGTTCCTCCAGGACCTGTCGGAGCAGTTGCGGACGCATACGTATCGTCCGTCGGTGCTGCGACGGGTCCAGATTCCCAAGCCGGGGCGGCCGGGGGAGTTCCGGCCGCTGTCGATCCCCACTGTGGCGGACCGGGTGGTGATGACGGCCGCGAAACTGGTTCTCGAACCGGTCTTCGAGGCCCAGTTCACCGAGGCGAGCTACGGTTTCCGGCCCAAGAGGTCCGCGATCGACGCGTGCGAGGCCGTGCGCGTCGCGGCGAACCAGCGGCAGGAGTGGGTGTTCGAGGCTGATATCCGGGACTGCTTCGGGACGATTGATCACGAGGCACTCGTCGCTCAGGTGGCGAGGCGCGTGGCGGACCGTCAGATGCTGAAGCTGATCCGGTCGTGGCTGCGGATGGGAGTGCTGGAGGGCGGGGTGACCTCTCCGACCGGGGCGGGAACCCCGCAGGGCTCACCGATTTCCCCGTTGCTGGCCAATGTGGCCCTGCACGTCCTCGACGAGGCGTGGCAGGACCGTGGTCGCCGGCTGGGGACGTTGGTGCGCTATTGCGACGACTTCGTGGTCCTGTCGCCGACCAGGCAGCGCGCCGAGCAGGCGCGCGAGCTGGCAGCGGTGGTGCTGGGCGGGCTCGGGATGCGGCTGCATCCGGAGAAGTCCGGCATCGTCTGTCTCATTCGGGGTGGGCAGGGCTTCGATTTCCTCGGATTCCATCACCGGAAGGTGGAGTCGTGGAAGTGGCGGGGCAGGTTCTACCTGCAACGCTGGCCCTCGGCGCGGGCGTTGGGGGTGCTGCGGGACAAGATCCGTGCGGCGACCTCCCGCTCCCGGACCGAACGGCCGGTGGCCGCCGTGGTGGCCGACCTCAACCCCGTCCTTCGGGGTTGGGCCGCGTATTTCCGCAACGGCAACTCCGGGCGGAAGTTCAACGCGGTCGACGGCTACGTTCACGAGCGGCTGGCGATCTTCGCCAGCCGGAAACACGGCCTGCGGGGCCGGAACTGGACCACCCGTTACACCTATGGGCGGATCACTCGGCTCGGGGTCTACCGCCTGACCGGGAGCGTACGCGGGGCGACGGCGCATGCCAGTCGGTGAACGATGTCGGAAAGCCGTGTGCGGGAGAACTGCATGCACGGTGTGCGCCGTGAGGCGCTTCGTTGTATCCCCGACGCAGTCGGGATGAACTCGGAGGGAGGTTCATGGGTCGCCTGGCTTACCTGGACGCGAAAGCGCGAGGGGACAAGAGCATGCCAGGGAAGTGGTGGCCGCCTGGAGGTGTCTGGGGCGGGGTGCCGCGAGACCCGCGCGATATGGCCAAGGCTGGATTGCTTGAAGCCCAATCTCCAGCGGTGAGAGTGCGCACCCGTCGGAACGACACCTGGAACCGACGACACGTCATGTCCGGGCATGAACCGTGAGACCGGACAACCTCCGTGATGTGGAGCATCGCCCAGCGAGGGCGGTCAAGGAGATGAGTGGGCGGCCTACGTCGGGACCGGCTGGCCGGACCACAGTCCGGACATCTTGCCCGCCGAGATCACCAGACCGTGATCGGCGAGGCTGCGTTGCAGTTCGACGCCTTCCAGATGCCCTTGTTCGCGGCCGTCAGCCGCAGGTTCCACCTCATCGGACAAGCCCTTCCAGCCGCTTCGCGGCCCGCTCCGTCCCGGCGACCCAGGCGTCCTCGACCCGGGTCTGCTGCACATGGACATACCGCATCGTGGTGGCGATCCAGGAATCAGGCCGTTCAGATAGAGTTGGGACGCGCAGTAGTGCCGCAGAACCTGCGGGGTCAGCTTGTCCGCCCGGGCGGGCAGGTGCGTCCCGGTGGCGGCCACCAAGCCGTTGCGAAGGGCGTCGTCGCCCACCCTCCGGGAGGAGCCGTCGGCGTTCTTGCGCTCGGAAGGGAACAGCGGGGCGCCGGGTCGGGTGTGGTCGTCGCCGAACTGGCCCCACACATCCTCGATGAACCACCGCAGGGTTCGGCCCGCACCGTTGATCAGCGGCACCATCCGCTCCTGTGGCCCCGAGCCGCGCTTGCCCTTGCCGTGGCGGACGTGCAGCTTTCCGAACTGGCCCAGATCCCACTTGATGTCGTCCAGGTCGAGCCTGCACGCCTCGTTCACCCGCAGCCCAACCTCGGACATCAGCTTCGAGGCGGTGTAGTTCCTGGCGGTCGGGGCGAACTTCCGACAGGTGGCCAGCTCTCCGGCCCAGCCGGTGAACAGCGCGGCGACCTCCGACTCGATCGGCGGGATCCGCAGTTGTGCGTCCTTGGATCCGCGAGGACGGTTCATCTCGTCGATCGGGCACTCGACCACTCGGCCAGTCATCGCATGGAGTTCGACCTTGTGCCGCAGCTCCAGGAAAGCGAAGTACGTGGTCAGTGCCTGGGAGCGAGCCAGGCGGGTGCCGCTGGGTGAGTTCCGCAGGACGCGCCCGAAGTAGGCGTCGGCGTCTGCGGGGTCCATGTCCCACAGCGGCCGGCCGAACCAGGTCCGTATCTGGTCCAGGTGCCCGACGTCCCCGCGAATAGTCCCGTCCGCCAGCCCGGCAGAGGCCCAGGCGAGGACGAACCCGGCCAGGGCGTCAGTCTCGAACTGGGCCAACTCCTCTGCCGAGACCGGGGCCCGGTGCTCGCGCAGGTCCCGCACAACCGCCAACGCCGCCAACCCGAGCCCCCTCGCTTTCATCCAGACCGCGGATCACTCGGACAAGACGAGAACGATTCAGGAATCCCGAAGTTACGTCAGCAGACAGTCGAGCCGTCGGCGCAGGAAGAAGCCCCTGGCCACAGGGCCAAGAGCTCAGCGAAGCTCAGGGGAACCCGTGGGATGTCGCACATGATCGACATCGAGGGCCGCCGTCCCGTCGAGGTCCTGCCCGAGCGGTCCGCGGACGCCCTGGCCAAGTGGCTCACCGACCACCCCGGCGTCGAGGTGGTCTGCCGTGACCGGGCCAGCTGCTATTCCGACGGCGCGAACCGCGGCGCGGGCACTGCGACGCAGGTCGCGAACAGGTTCCACCTCTGGGTGAACCTCGGCGATGCCACCGAGCGACTGGTCGCCCGCCTACGCTCGCAGTGGCTCCCGCCCGCCCCGGAGAAGGAGAAGACGGTGCTGCCCGAAGGACGGCGCGCTCACAGAACCCGCGAGCGTCACGCCGCCGTCCACGCCCTGATGGCCACGGGCATGGGGCACAGCGAGATCGTCGCCGAGCTGGGCCTGGACCCGAAGACGGCGCGCAAGTTCATGCGCGCTGCCACGGCGGACGAGCTGATCGGGGCGGGGCCACTGGCGGCCGCAGACCAGCCTGGACGACCACGCCGCCTACCTGATCGCCCGGTTCAATGAGGGCTGCCACAGCGCACTGCGGCTCCACCGAGAGCTCGCCGGGCGAGGCCTGACCGTCAGCGAGCGCACAGTGCGCCGCTTCGTGCACCGGCTGCGCAACAACGCCAAACCAGCCGCCCTGCCGCCGGTCCCCAAGGTGCGCGAGGTGACCAGAATGATCCTTACCCACCCCGACAACCGCCCCGAGTCCGGCCGCGTCCTGCTGAAGGAACTCCTGCACTGCTGCCGGGAGTTGGACGAAGCCTGCGAACTCATCGCGCGCTTCGCCTCGATCCTCCTCCACCGCCGAGGCCAGGAGGACCTCGAACGGTGGACCGCGGACGCCGAAGCCAGCCAGCTGCCAGAACTGAGAGGGTTCGCTACCGGCCTGCGCAAGGACTGGGACGCCGTCATGGCCGGCCTCACGCTCCGCTGGAACTCCGGTCCGGTCGAGGGCCACGTCAACCGCATCAAGATGCTCAAGCGCCAGATGTTCGGCCGCGCCAAACTCGACCTCCTCCGCAAACGCGTGCTCCTCGCGTCGTAAAGATCACGACGATGCCTCTCACGGACCGCCGATGACCTTGCCTTTCGCGGCCTTTCAAAGACTCAGGCATTGGGGCATAGAGCGAGGGGAGTAGTTCAGCCGGTCGCCTCTTCGGCTCGCACGCTGCCTGCGTCGAGGTGTAGCTCATAGACTGTGGTGCAATCGGCCGCCAGGGTGGCGACCGGCCTCCCACAAGGACACGCGCGATTGAGACCGCGGTCGCCAACGGGGCCGGAGCAGCACCCCATGCTCGCCTCCACCAGGATTTCCAGTCCGGGTGCGTCCTCAGGATGGAGGACGATGTTGTTGCGCGGGCCTGCGGACTTCAGGAGCCCTCGCTCATCAGCCTTCCAGCCCGCTCGACGCTGTGAAGGGCCGTCCTCATCGTCCCCGTACGGTACGTAGGGTGCACCCCATGGCTCGGGCTCGACCGCGAAGTACCCTCGGGGCATCGTCGCGGGAGACCTCCGCGTCCCTTGTTCCTGCTCCTCATACGGGGGCGGTTCCGGCACGGCCGACAGTGGCGTCAGCGGGGCTGTCAGGACAGCACCGCATCCGGCACAGTAGAAGATCGTCATACGGCTGTTCTAGCCGCACCACTTCCCCTCGCGCATCCGATTTCGGGTGCAGGCCGTTGAATGCGGAACCATTGGAGCGTCGCCTGACGACCGCGTCAGGCAACTGCCTCCACAAACCACTCCCAGGGCTCTGAAGTTCATTCACGGAACTCGCGCCAGAGCCAGTTCCCACCGTCCCTTGACAAAAGCGGAACTAAGCGACGGATATTGCATTGCTGCTGACCTTTCTGTGGAGTCGCGGGCGGTCGTGGACGGAGGCGGTGGCGCGGGATCTGGAGGACTACGAGCACTGGCGTCTGCGTGCGGCTGAGAATCTGGTCCGGGTCGGCGGGATGAAGTGGAACCGGGAGTTGGCTGCGTTCTCGGGTCTGTTCGCGTGGGCGGTCAAGGAGCGCTGGATCAGCCGGAGTCCGGTGGCGACCAGGCAGGTTGTTGGTCGGCGTGGTGAGGTGTTGACGGTCGCGGTCGCGGTGGCGAAGGCGAAGGACAGCAGGCCATCGAACGTGCACTGGTTGACGCCGCGTACGTGGCGGCTGTGGATCAATGTGGGGTTGTGGGGTCACACACGGCAGAGGGTGCCGGAGCGGGGCTGGATGGGCCGGCTTGAGGACCGGAACGTGGCGTTCACGCGGCTGGTGACGTCGTCAGGCCTGCGGCGCCTGGAGGCGGGGTCGCTGCTGACGTTCGAGATCCCCAAACTCCGCCTGCCAGAGGGCCGCTACTGCCACGGGAGGATCGCGGCTGAGGTGACCCGGTCGTAGAAGTCACGTACGTTCTACGTCTCGACCGGCGTGGTGGGTGATGCCGAGACCATTCCCCCGCAGACCCTCGGGTTCCTGACCCAGCCCGCTCTCGCGCGGGTGTGGACCACGGTGCGCCAACGGCTGGAGCGCAACTGCCTGCGGCCGGAGGGCGCCGTCCGGTTGGCCGACCTCGACGCGGCGGAGCGCGAGGCGCTGTCGCTGCTGTTGGGTCGCCGGCTCGGCACCCCCACCGCCACGATCCGGCTGTCCGACCTGGATGCGCGGTTGCGATCCACAGCGGCGGGCTGCGGTCTGGTCGAGGCCCTGATGAAGCTCGGTCCGCCGCTGACCGATCGGCGTGCCGCACGGGACACCGGACGCCAGGCGCGGGCCGCGGTCTGGGAGGCAGCCGACCAGGCCGTGGCCGCGTCACCGCTGGCCGACCAAGGCTGGGTGGCCGACTGGCTCGCCGACCTGCGCCGAGGCGGAGCGGTTGGCCGGCTCCCGCCCAGGGGGGCCGCGGAGGTGCTCCGCCAGGCCGTCCAGGTCCTCGGGGCGCTGCACCCGTTCGGGGACGAGACGGCGCCGCCGCACGGCCGCGGGGAGCTCGCCACCCAAGTGACCGGAACGGCCCACGGGCTGGACGACGGCACAGCGCTGTCACGCCTGGTCCTGCGGGGCCTCGCGCGTGCCCTGGACACCGAGCTCCCGGAGCACGCGCCGGACGCCGCGCCCTCTGGCATGGCGCCGGCGTGCTCCCCGACGAGGTGTCGAGCACCGTGCTCAGCTACGGGCTGCGGCCGGTGGGCCAGGGCTGGCGTGAGCGGGCCCTGCGAGAGCGGTCCGAGCAGGGCGCTGAAACCCACCTGACGCTCCGTGACCTGTATGTCGTCGAACTCGCGCTGCCACCGGACACCGACGGGTACGTCTGTGAGAACCCCCGGGTGGTTGAGGCCGCGGCCGCCGCCCGCTGCGCTGCCGCGTTGGTCTGCACCTCGGGCAGCGCGGCCACGGTCTTGCTCGAACTGCTCGACGTTCTCGCCGCCGCCGGCCACCGCTTCCACTACCACGGTGACTTCGACTGGCCGGGCATCGCGCTCGCTAACCGCATCGTGCGCCGATACGCGGCCCGGCCGTGGCGGATGGCAGCGACCGACTACGAGCAGCTCGCTGCTCGGGTCCGGCGGCAGGGCATCCCGCGGCTCCCGCTCACTGGTGCGCCCGTGGAAGCGGACTGGGACCCCGGCCTCGCCGCCGCCATGGCCGGGCTCAACGCCGCGCTGTACGAGGAGTCCGCACTGGAGTGGCTGGTGACCGACCTGGGGCCGGGGCAGCGGTGAGCGCGGTGGTGGTGGGTGTGCCGCGGGCTCGGTCGGTGTCAGCGGCCGGGCAGTGGCACGGTGGCACTGATCTGCCCAGCGGCGGATCTCCTTGGGGGTCGAAGATACCTTGGCAGTGCCGAATCCACGTGCCCCGCCCCTGCCCCGATCAGCGAGCCATCACCACATAGGACATGGTCCAAAGCAAGGCCGTTGCCCCGTGGCCGAAGAGCCAGTAGGCAAGGTACAGGCTCAGCAGAAGTATTGGTTCGGATTCCAACGCGCACGAGCCCACCCGGCACCGAGAGAAACACATCGGCCGACGTCGTGCTCAACGTGGCGGGCATCGCCGAGTGACCGGCCTCGACTGCGGCACGAGGTCAAGGTGACGGTAGACGAGAACGCGGCACGTCCTGAGGGGTGCGGGTGCCGAGAAGGTGAAAGGTGATGAGCATGGCCGAGAACTCGACCCCGGGTAACGGCGAACTGGACCGCGGAACGTCGCCTGCCCCGGAGCCACTGGATGCGACTTCCCATCGGTCTCCCGATTTCGGGACCGAGGAACTCCTGGGCCGACTGTTCGCGCAGGTGCTCGACCTTACCGACGTCGGCGTCGATGTCGGGTTCGAGGACCTCGGCGGGGACAGCATCGCTGCGATTCGGCTGGTCACCGCCGCTCGCAAGGCCGGGCTGCCACTGAAGGTGCGAGACGTTTTCGCGCACCAGAGCGTCGGGCGCCTCGCCCGTGCCCTCGGTGGTCGCTCAGGGGGATAGGAACCCGTGCAGCGGGCCGAATCCGGCCCGCCTGTGCGCTCGCCCATCCGGCCTTGAGCGATGAGCGGGGGGACCGAGCAATGAACAACTCCCCGGTATTGGTTCCTGCTGCGCCGGGGCGCCGGGACCCGCTGCAGCAGATCGCTGGCACCAGGTTGATCACGGGAGGACAATCGTGGATTTTAGTCTTTTCTACTTCGCACATGACGGAGCCGGTGGAACCCGGCGGATTCCTTACGGTCTCCTGCTCGAAGGAGCACGTCTCGCGGATCGGCATGGGTTCACGGCGGTGTGGATGCCGGAACGGCACTTCCACCCGTTCGGCGGGATCCATCCCAACCCTGCCCAGACGGGCGCGGCGGTCGCGGCCGTCACGGATCGGGTCGAGATCAGGGCGGGTAGTGTCGTCGGCCCGCTCTATGACCTGACCAGGTTCGCGGAGGAGTGGGCGGCGGTCGATAACCTCTCCGACGGCCGGGTGGGGTTGTCCTTCGGACCAGGCTGGCCCGGCCCGGATTTCGTCCTGGCGCCGGAGGACTATTCCCAGCGCCGGGAAGTTCTCGTGCAAACTATCGATGCTGTGCGGCGGCTGTGGCGCCAGGAGGCGTTCGAACCGGCAGACGGTACCGCCGAACTGGCGACCAAACGAATCTTCCCGGCCCCGGTGCAGCCCGAAGCGCCGGTCTGGCTCACGAGTGCGGGCAGCGCCGAGTCCTTCCGGGAGGCCGGTCGGCTCGGCGTAGGGCTTCTGACCCACCTGCTCTGCCAGAATCTGGAGGAACTCGCCGAGAAGATCGCGGTCTATCATGAGGCCTATTCCGGGACGGAAGCGCCGCGGGTGGCGCTCATGCTTCCCACCCTTCTCGGACAGGATCGCGAGGTGGTGCGGGAGACCGTCCGTGCCCCGTTCCTGCGCACCGATGCGGGGCGGCTGCTGC
The DNA here is from genome assembly GCF_029894125.1 of Kitasatospora sp. MAA19. GTDB lineage: Bacteria > Actinomycetota > Actinomycetes > Streptomycetales > Streptomycetaceae > Kitasatospora. The sequence goes on along the minus strand of NZ_JARXYZ010000066.1, from coordinate 7,889 downwards.
GGGCACCGGGTGACGTCCTCCGAGGAGTGGATCCGGATGACCTCGACCCGGACGACCTGGAGTTCCTCGTCGAGCATGCCTACGATCGCTATTTCGACACCGGCGGCCTGTTCGGCCAAGCGGAAGACGCCGCACGGCTGCTGGACAGGGTCGCCGAGACCGGCGTCGACGAGGTAGCGTGCATGATTGACTTCGACGTGGAGGCCAGCGCCGTGCTTGCCAGCCTCGGCCATCTGACTGCGCTCAAGGACGCATGGCAGACCTCGTGATCGGCCGCTGGGTGGCCTTGACGGCGGAAGATGCAGCGTCGCGGCCAGTGTTCGGCAACTTCGCCACCCGAGAAGCCGAAGGCACGACAATGAGCAGTGCGCCTCTCGGTGCACCAAGATCATCCATGAACCCCCGACCGTGGCCGGGTGTGACACCCGGGAACTGTCGGCGTGGTCGAACCCAGAACGGTTGCTCCGCATGACCGAGATCCAGATCGAGATCACCGCGGGTCTCATCCGCGATCTGCTGCAGGACCAGCATCCGGACCTGGCCGAGCTGCCTCTGCGCGAGGTGGAGGGCGGCTGGGGCAATCAGATGTGGTGCCTCGGGGACGAGCTGGCCGTGCGGATCCAGCGCATGAACACCAACCCCGATGAGCAGCTGAAGGAGCGCCGGTGGCTGCCGCTGCTCGCCCCGCGCCTGCCGCTGCCAATCCCCGTGCCGGTGCGCAGTGGTGCGCCCTGCGAGCGTTTCCCCAAGATCTGGACGGTCATGACGTGGGTGCCGGGCCTGCCGCTGGACCACGGGGCGATCACCCGTGGCGAGCACGCGGCCGACACCCTGGCAGCTTTCCTCCGGGCGCTGCATGTGGCAGCGCCCGCCGACGCACCGGTTGATTCGGGCATCGGCGTACACCCCAGAGACTGCACGGACGGCTTCCAGCAGTTCTTCGACTCCGTCGACGCTGACGCGATCGGCTCCGACGCCGCCGACGTCCGGGCCATCTGGGACGACGCTGTCGCGGCCCCCGCGTGGCAGGGTCCGCCGGTATGGGTGCACGGCGACCTGCATCCCGCGAACGTCGTCGTCGCGGACGGGACGCTGGCCGGCGTCGTCGACTTCGGCGCCCTGTGCGTCGGCGACCCGGCATGGGACCTGGCGGCCGCCTGGGTGCTGCTGCCGGCGGGCGCGGCCACACGCTTCTTCGCGGCGTACGCGGAGGCTGACGAGGCGACGGTCCGGCGCGCCCGCGGGCTGGCCGCGCTGAAGAGCCTCTTCCTGATGCTTATGGGTCAGAACGGGGACCGCGGCCTGCCCGGCGGCAAGCCAGCGTGGGGTCCGGCGGGACGGGCGGCGCTCGACCGGCTCCTGAGCGCGCGTCTGACCCGATTCCACGAGTAGGGAGTTCGGGTCGTTGCCGTCTGCGAAGGACCAGCGGTGGATCCGGGCTCACCGCGGGAGCCGCCCGCGATCGACTTCAACCTCTCATGCCTCTACCCCTGCGAGCGGAAGGCGCCTCATGGAATCAGAGCGCTCCCTCAGTCGGCTGGACATTGCGTCCGCGCGGCACCCGCAGAATGCCGAGTACTGGAATCGACTGCTGGCCGGTAGCGAGAAGACCGGGTTTCCCGCTGATCATCCAGTCGCATCGGGAGAGCCGACCTGGGAACACCGCGAAGTCGTGCTCAGCACCGACCTGAACCGACGTGTCGACACTCTGAGCAAGGGGTCCCCTCGATCGCTCCACGTCGTGCTGACCACCGCAGTCATTGCCCTGCTCCGCGCCTACACCGGGACCGACGACCTCGTGGTGGGGCAGCCAGTGCCGGTCGAGAACCTGTCCGCGGATCCAGAGCGGGCTGGGACTGGCATTATCATATTGCGATGTGCCGCGACGGCGGAGGACACCTTCGCCACGCTGCTGAACACGGTCCGCTCCGCAGTCCTCGACGGGCTCACCCACAGGAACTTCCCAGTCGCGTTGCTCGCCGAGGAACGCGGCCCGGCCGCACCGGGCCACAACCGCCTGTGTGACGTGGCCGTGGCCTTCGACGGTCTGCACGACCCGACGTTCGCCGACTCGACGCAGGTGCCACTCCTGTTCACCTTCGCCCAGGGCGCGAACGGGGCCGTCGTGCGGGTTCGCCACGACTCCCGGCGGCACACGCCCGCCAGCGTGGAGCGCCTCTGTCGACACCTCCTGGTGCTGTTGGACCAGGCGACTGCCGATCCCCGGGGCCCGCTGCGGGACATCACGCTGACCTGCGCGCAGGACCTCGCCCTCCTCGCCGGCTTCAACGCGACCGCACGCCCCTACGATCTCGCCGCAACCGTCCACTACCTGTGCGCGGCCCGCGCCGCCGCACAGCCCGACGCGATCGCCGCCGTCGGCTACCAGGGGACGATGACCTATGGCGAATTGGACCGTCGCGCGAACAGTCTCGCCTGGACGCTCCAGGCGCGCGGGGTGGAGACCGGAGACCGGGTCGCGGTCCTCATGGACCGCTCGGAACTCATGCTGATCGCCGTCCTGGCCGTCATGAAGGCCGGCGCCGCCTACGTGCCCGTCGATCCCGGCTATCCCGCCGATCGGGTGGCATTCGTCCTGCGCGACTGTGCCGCCAAACTGGTCCTCATCTCCGGTGCCGTCCCAGCGGAGGCCGCGCCGGGGGACACGGTCGACCTGCGCGACCCGTCCGCGTACTCTCCGGTCACGACCGCGCCGACGGTCACATCGGGTCCCGCTGATCCGGCGTACGTCATCTACACCTCCGGCTCCACGGGCACGCCGAAGGGCGTGGTGGTGGAGCACCGCTCGGTGGTGAACCGACTCACCTGGATGCAGGAGGCCTACCCGCTCCGAACCGGTGACGTCGTCCTGCAGAAGACGTCGATCTCATTCGATGTCTCGGTGTGGGAACTGTTCTGGTGGATGATCGAGGGCGCGACGGTGTGCCTCCCGGCGCCGGGCGCAGAGCGCGACCCCGAAGCGATCATCGAAGCTGTCGAGCAACACCGTGTGAGTGTCCTGCACTTCGTCCCCACGATGCTGGCGGCGTTCCTCGAATACGCCGCCGAAAGCGGGGCGGTCGCTCGGCTCGCACCGTTGCGCACCGTGTTCGCCAGCGGCGAGGCACTGAGCCCGGCTCATGTGGCGGCCTTCCACCGGCTGCTGCGTCCCGGTGCGACCGGGCCGGACCTCGTCAACCTCTACGGTCCGACCGAGGCCACGGTCGACGTCAGTCACTTCCCTTGCACGGAGCCGGGCGCCACCGTACCCATCGGGCGACCCATAGCGAACACGCGCCTGTACGTCCTGGACGAATCGCACCGGATCCAGCCCGTCGGCGTCCCGGGTGAACTCTGCATCGGCGGAGTCGGGCTGGCGCGCGGCTACCTGGGGAGGCCCGAACTCACAGCGGAACGCTTCATCGAGGCGCCGTTCCCCGGTGAGCCGCGCATCTACCGTACCGGCGATGTCGCCCGTTGGTTGCCCGACGGCGTCGTCGAGTACTTGGGTCGCACCGATCACCAGGTCAAGATCCGCGGCTTTCGTGTCGAGCTCGGCGAGATCGAACACCGTCTCAGGTGGCTGCCGGAGGTGGCGGACGTGGCCGTTCTCGCCCTCGGCTCTCCGGCGGCCCTGCACGCCTTCATCGCCTCCCAGACCTCGCCCGCCAACAGCGACCTCAGGAACAGGCTGGCCGCGGTCCTACCCGCGTTCATGGTCCCGAAGCACTTCACCGTGCTCGAAGCGCTGCCCGTTTCCCCCAACGGCAAGGTCGACCGCACGCGGCTGGCTGCGATCGCCGCTGAACTCGTGGCCGCAGCCCGTGCTGGTCGTTGACCCGGCCACTTGGCTTGGCCTGCTGCTGTGCCATCGGCATGAGCAGCGTTCGCCCGCATCCCGCCGAAGGTGCTGCGTTGGCAGCGGATCGTGACGCCGGGCACCCTGCAGTGCCGGCATCACGATTCGCGGTTTCTGAACCCACACGCACACAGATTCCGGCCGCTCGATGCCGCCCGGCGCAGCTACTGAAGTTGAATTCGTGATGTCGCTCGGATGGGTGAAGCCGTAGCGTTCGCCTGCCGGTGGAGGGCCGATCCCGGTAGTCGTGTGCTGTGAGGTATGCACAGGTCGGCGGTTTGACCGACGCGGAGGGGGCCGCGCGGGAGCGGATCCGGCAGCAGGCCGTGGAACGCTTCGAGAGCGGCGAGAAGAGCAGGGACATCGCGGCGGCACTGCGGGTGAGCGTGCGTTCGGTGGAGCGCTGGCGCCGGCAGTGGCGCGAGGGCGGTGCGGCGGGAATCGCCTCGAAGGGCTCGCCCGGTCGTCCGAAGCTGTCCGATGCCCAGATCGCGCGGTTGGAGCGGGAGTTGGAGCGTGGTCCGCTGGCCCACGGCTGGGAGGACCAGCGGTGGACTCTGGCACGGGCGGCGAAACGGGTCCCGGTGGAGATAGAAGGTCTGCGCGCCGTCCAGCGCCGCGAGCGCCACGCAGCAGTGCATGCCCTGTATGACAAGGGAGTTGGAATATCCGCTATCGCGGAGGCACTGGGCCTGGACCGCAAGACGGTCCTCCGCTACGCCCACGCGGCCACCGCCGAGGATCTGCCCGCCGGCACCGGCAAGCGCGGGAACCGCGTCCAGCCCTACCTCGGCTACCTGCACCAACGCTGGAACGAGGGATGCACGGACGCCGTCCGGCTCTGCACCGAGATCCGCACCATGGGCTATCGCGGCAGCGATCGCACCGTCCGCCGCCACCTGCAGTCCCTGCGCGCCAGCGGCAAGCCCGCCCCGGCCGTCACGCCGGACCTGACCGTCCGCCGAGCGACGCGGCTGATCACCAGCCATCCGGACCGGCTCGACAAGAACAGCACCCTCAAACTCAAGGAACTGCTCGCCCGCTGCCCCGAACTCGGCAGTGTCGCGGACTGCGTTCCGTACCTTCGCCACGATGATGACCGAGCGCCAGGGCCAGGACCTCGCCGACTGGCTCGAACAGGCCGAGGCGACCGGCTTCCAGCCCCTGTGCAGCCTGGCCCGCGGCCTCCGCCAGGACTTCGATGCCGTCACCGCCGGCCTCACCCTGGAGTGGAACTCCGGTCGCGTCGAGGGCAACGTGAACCGCATCAAACGGGACGGATACGGCCGCGCCAGCTTCGACCTCCTCCGCCTCCAGATCCTCCACGCAGACTGATCAGGGTGACGCCCAGTCATCGCTCCACAGAGAGTGGATCAGAACCGCTTGTCACGACCGCTGTCAATCCCGGCCCTGGCCGACCTGGCCTACACTGGCGCGGGCGGGACATTCGCCATGCCGATCAGGCGAAAGCCCGGCAAGGAGCTCACCCCAGGACAGAGATCGCTGAACCGGGCCCACGCCCGGTTCCGCTACCCCGTCGAACGCGGTGTAGCCACCCTCAAACGCTGGCGGATCTTCCGCCACGCCCGCTGCAGCCCGAACTGGCGGACGTCAGCGGCCAAAGCTGTCCTCACCCTGGAGCTGCAACGCTGAAAAGGCTCAGTGCTTCAGCTGCCATTTGGTTGCGATCACTGCCGCCTCGACACGCGACTGGATGCCGAGCTTCAGGAGGATACGGGCCACGTGCTCCCGGGCGGTCCGCTCCGTGATCCCCAGCTCGCTGCCTATCTTCCGGTTCGTCATCCCATCGGCGACAAGGTGCAGGACCTCCAGCTCACGCTTGCTGAGCGACTCCAGGTGGGAACTTCGTCCCGTCGGCTGCTGAACATCCGTACTGCGTCGTGCTGCTGGCATTGAATCCCCTTAGTTATGGGAAGCGATCGCTCGATGATCTGGCAGGTCGGGCCGGACCGCGGCCAGGGTCGTCGTGGCGGCGGGCGAACTGCCCCTCGCGGCCCGCGGCCCGCAAACTTCCGTCTGCGCGTGTTTGTTTCTGTTCGATCTTGAGTATTTGTATCCGAGTCGGATCATGTCAAGGCAGTGCATGAGGCGTCATCTCGGACATGCTGCGGCGAGCCCGCTAGGAGGCTCGCGTCTTCTGCCCCGGAGGCAGTCGGGATGGATAGGGCGGAGGCGACCAGCAGCCGCACGGCGGTCGAACGGGAGACCGCCGCGGCCATGCCGACGGGAGGCGGGCGCTCCCCCGGCCCGCCAACTCCTTCACCACCTGGCCGAGTTGGTCGGCAATTCGGCGTATGCACCGCCGGTAGCGATCGATCAGGCCGGGGATCTGCTCGCGGAGCGTCGGCCGCGGACAGCCCAGAACCGGGCAGAACAAGCGCCGAATCCCAGTGACATCAAGACCCGCTCCACCACCCGCGGGCGCATCCGCGACCAGGCGGTGGCGGAAGCCGTGCACGCACTACTACCGGCCGACAGCCGGTGGCCGCATCTAGCTGACGACACCCACGAGGTACTTCGACTGCTGCCATGAATGATGACGCCCAACTCCACAACGCAGGGCCGCGCCGCCCCGCTGCGTCGGCGCAGCTTCTCCCCTTGGAGACCCTGCCCCAGGTCTGGGGGCAGGGTCAGCCCCCGATCGGTGCTGACCCGAAGCGATAAATGCAAGTTCTACTCCGCCGCGTCTCGGGATGCGGCAGCGGCCTGCAGGGCCAGCCACCGCACCGTCGGGGTGCCATGAGCCTCATCCTTGCACGGAGTCTAGGAGGCATTAAATAACTTCGGCAAGTATGAATTTAAGCCCTTTCGGGGCTGACGAAGGCCTCACGGACCGAGGTGACGATGGCACGCACGGGCACTGGCAAGTTCCTTGGCACCTTTGCTATATGAAGTCGCATCAGGCACCGTTTGCCCCGTCATGACGTGTCGCCTGGTACTGAAATTGAAGTCGTGATGTCGGTCTGAAGGTGGTCAACCGTCCATGATCTGGCCGGTGGTGGTGAGGCATCCATCGATGAGGTGGGGGCGGTACCGGATCTGCTTCAGGCTGCGCCTGACGGCTCGGGCGAGCTGGTCGAGGTTGGCTGCGGCGAGGTTGCCGATGGTGCGCTTGACCAGCGACCAGATCCCCTCTTACGGGTTGAGGTCCGGTGCATAAGAAGGGAGTTGGAAGACAGTCAGCCAGCCTCTGCTCGCCTCGATGAACTCCTGCATCGGCGGCATCAGGTGGGCGCGCAGGTTGTCCCACATGAGCACGATCGGGCCGCCCAGCTGGATGTGCGCGCAGATGAGCAGGTCCCGGTAGTCCTGCCAGGTCAAGCCCTTCTTCTCGCCCTTGCGGCCACGGTAGACATGGAAGCTGTAGAACATCCGGGACCGTTGACCGGGTTTGTAGCAGCTCAGTCCCGCCATGGAGACCCGGCTGGCTCCCCGGCCGCGCACCCGCACGACCGGGGTGCAGCCGATCCTGCCCCAGGTCCTGGCAGGCGACGGCCTCATCGACTGGTTCAGCCAAGATTTTCGTGATGCGGTGACGAAGCGTCATGCGAGTAGGACGCGCTTGCGCAGGAGTGGTAATGCGGCGCGTCCATACATTTGCCGTTTGAGCATCTTGATCCGGTTGACGTGGCCTTCGACCGGGCCGCTGCTCCACGGCAGGGTGAGGCCGGCGGTGACGGCGTCCTGGTCGCGTTCGAGTCCGTCAGCGAAGGCATGCAGGTGAGGTAGGTCGTCGGCGCGGATCGCGGAGATCCAGGCGGGAAGGTCGGTGCCGGTGCGGTCGCAGATCATGCGGGCGAAGGCATGGACGTGGTTACGCACGGCCGTCAGTTCGGGGCAGTGCGAGAGGACATCGTCGAGGAGACGTGAGCTGCCCCGACTTTCGTGGAGTCCGCGATCGTGTGATCAAGCGGCTTGCGGGTGTTGCTCCAGTCCCGTCCAGTACGCCTGCTCGTACTCGTCGGGCGGCATGTAGCCGAGGGCGGAGTGGAGGCGCTCGCTGTTGTAC
>NZ_JARXYZ010000065.1 GCF_029894125.1 Kitasatospora sp. MAA19 | reverse complement strand
GCTTCCGCGGGCCCTGAGGCGTCCTGTCCTTACGGATCTCGAAGTCCAATGCATCCCCTGAACTGGGGTGTTGCAACGACTCCTAGAACCCAAGCGCAACGGGTGCCGCCCCTCGGCGCGTTCGCCGGGCGCCCGGAGACCCGAACGCCCGCCCGTCGCAGGGCGTCTACCGCATCAGGATCCGCCAGCCGTCGCCGCCGTCCCGGCCGTCCAGGCGCAGCTGGAGCTCCTTCACCTGACCGGTCCCGTGGAAGCTCAGCACCACGGTCTGCCGGTTGGCCGGGTCGTCCCCGAAGTCGGCCGTGACCGACCCCTTGGCGCCCTGCTGGTAGTCCCGCACCCAGGCGGCCGCGGTGTCCCGGCGCTCGGCGGCCGAGCCCTCCGAGGCGGCCAGCTTCTCCAGCCGGTCCGCGGAGCCGTCGGCGAGCCGCCAGACGGCCTGCTGGACCAGACCCAGCGTGCCCGTGACCGGATAGCCCGTCACCCGCAGGTGCGGGTGGCCGGCGTAGTCGCCGACGTACGCCAGCTCGGCGTCCGAGGGCCCGCTGGAGCACCCGGCCAGCAGGATGGCCGACAGGGCGGCCGCCAGCGCCGCCGCGACCGGGCGTCCGGGCACCATCAGTTGGTCCCGAGCGGTCGGACGACGGTGATCCACTCGATCGGGTCGCCCTTCTGCCGGTAGTACGCCAGGACCTCGTTCAGCGTGGTGACGTTCGACCGGCCGTGCTGGCGCAGCTCCATCGTGCTGCCCCAACTGACCACTACGGCCGCGTGGTTGACCACCGACTCGTTGCGCCACTTGAAGAAGACGATGTCGCCGGGCCGGGCGTAGGCAGTGCTCGTCAGGTACACCGTGTTGCGGTAGTACAGCAGATGCCGGCGCAGGTTGGCGGCACCTGCCCAGGTGTAGCTGCGGTTCTTGTGCCAGCCGAAGAGCCAGTAGTCGTTCGTCCACCAGGCGCTGTCGAAGGTCTTGAACCCGTAGCGGACGCGCATGCCGCCACCGTAGTACAGGGCCTTGGAGACGAAGTTGGTGCAGTCCTGGCCGTAGTCCCACGAGATCCCGACGTTGCGGCGGGCCCAGTCGGCGGTGCCGTTGTAGTTGTACCCGGCCTGGACGGCGCCGCCCTGCGGGGCCGAGGCGAGCGGGAAGCCGTCGGGGCCGAGCGGAACGGCTCCGGAGCTGCCGGCGGTGTCGGGCTGCGAGGCGTCGGCGACCTCGACCTGGGCCTGCGCGGCGGCCGAGGAGGACAGCTTCTGCTCGGCGGCGCCGTCGTCGGCCTCGGCGGTGAGCACCGCCGCGGAGCCGACGGTGAACTCGAACCGCCGCGGGCCCGCGCTCTCGGTCGGGGAGTCCACACCGTTGGTGCGGATCATCACCGAGTCCTTGACGGTGGCCCGGACGACGACCTTGCCGACGGTCTTCTGGTCCACCACCACGTCGGTCAGCGAGACCGCCGCCGCGGCGTACACCTGGTTCTGGGTCGCCAGTGCCTCGCGGTTGGCGACCAGCGAGGCCTCCTGGGTGGCCAGCAGATCGACGAAGACGGTGCCGTGCGCGGCCTCGGCCGCGGCGTCGGGCGCGGTGAACCCGGTCCTCATCTTGATCTTGTTCCGGGCGTCCAGGTACTCCTGCACGAAGCCGCGGTACTGGTCCGGGCCACCGGCCGTCGGCGTGCCCTGGACCACGGCGGAGGCGACCGGGGCCGCGGCGCCGTAGCTGTTCCGGGCGGTGACCAGCGCACGGTACGAGCGGGTGTTGTCCAGCCCGGTGACCACGGCGCGGGTGTCGGCGGTGGTGAACTCCTTGGCGAGGGTGCCGTCGGAGGTCTCGACCCGGACGGTGTAGCCGACGTCGCCGACCGCGCCCCGGTCGGCGGGGGCGTTCCAGGTGACGACCAGTCCGGCGTCCGCGCCGGTCGCGGTGACCAGCTCGGCCGGGCCCGGCGCGGTCGGCGCCAGGTAGTCGAGGGTCAGCCGGGGCCGCTGGGCCGGGTCCGCCGCGGTGGCGGAGTGGTACCGGGCGACGCCGGCCCAGTCGGCCGGCGGGCGCAGGGCCAGCCCGTAGGCCTCGCCCTTCTCGATCCAGGAGCCGACCATGGTGGCCAGGTCGGTCTCGGACGGCTTGGCGGCGGAGGCGAAGCTCTCCGTTCCGGTGGCGGCGGTCAGTGCGGCTCCGCCCTGGCCGGGGGCCCAGGCCGAGCCGAGCTGGAAGATGTCCACGGCGGCCTCACCACAGCCGTCCGGGCAGTCCGAGCGGGTCAGCGCGAGCTTGGCGCCGACCACCCGGGAGCCGGCCGGAACGGCCGTCAGGTCGGGCCCGAGCCAGCCGGCCCAGGTGCTGCCGTCCGCGACCGTGCCGACCCGGAGCTCGGCCGGGTCCGCCGCCGGGCAGGACCCGGTGGCGCAGCCGCCGCCGGCGGTGGCCGCGGAGGCACCGGCGAGCGTGGGGCCGGTGAGCACCACGGTGGTCGGCGTCGGCGGCACGGGCGGCTTGGCCGCCTGGACGGTCAGCGGCTGGTCGGCGCTCCACGCGGAGCAGCCGACGGCGGCGCAGGCGCGGGCGGCCCAGGTGTAGCTGCCGCCGTCGGTCAGCGCGCCGTCGGGCACCTGGACGGCGGCGCGGGTGCCGCTCTCCGCCCAGGCGGGCGCCAGCACCGTCGGCAGCGGCTGTCCGTTGGCGCCCTTGAGCGTGAACTCGGTGCGCACCCGGCCCTGGTTGGGGTTGGTCACCAGGGCGGAGAGCACCGGGGTGAGGGTCTGCTGCGCGCCGCTCTGCAGCGCGGTGGGCACGTCCGGCAGCGGGGCGACGCTGAACGTGGCCCAGGCGGACCAGCCGAGGTTGTAGTGCAGTCCGTCGTACGGTGAGGTGCGGAACCGGTAGGTGTGGCCGTACTGGAGCAGGCCGGGCGGCACGGTCACGGATGCGGGCGTGCCACTGGCCACGTAGCCGGAGACGTTGACGTTGCCGACCTGCGCACCGGAGATGGCGTCCACCAGCTGGAAGGTGCCGGTCACCTTGTCCCCGTCGGGGTCGACGAAGGTGTCCCGGAGCACCGGGGTGGTGGTGTCCACGCGCCAGGTGCCGGTGCCGTCCTGCAGGAACGGCGGGCCGGCCTGCTGGTTGGTGCCGGTGCGCGGCCGGTAGTTGTAGTTGACCGTCAGCTTCGGGTTGTTGCCGGCCGCGTTGGCGGAGTTCACCTCCTTCCAGAACTTGGTGTTGGTCTCGTCGGGCGCGCGCAGGCCCATGCCGGAGACCTGGTTCTTCGCCGAGGCCCAGGTCTGGACGAGGGCGGTGACGTCGGCGTTGATCCAGCCGGCGCCGCCGCAGGCCGCCCGGCCCTTGGTCTCGGTGGACGTCGCCCGCTTGGTGCCCCAGGCGGGCTGGTTGGTCCAGCGCGAGGAGGTGGAGGCCAGGCCGGTGTCGTAGACGTCCCACGCGTAGTTGAGGCAGTCGCTGTTGCCGGAGTGGAAGTTGTACAGCGACAGGGTGGCGCTGGAGACCAGCGCGTCGGCGATCGCGGAGGTGTTCCAGTTGATGAAGGAACGGGCCGGGCGGGCCGAGCCGTCGGCGTTCTTGGTGCCCGAGTTGCCCCAGTAGATCTCGGTGTCGGCCGACCAGTCGACGGTCTCGCCCTGCTGGACGCGGGTGTCGAAGGAGTTGCCGAGACCGGCGGTGGCCGGGTCCACGGTCACCGGGTACACGGTGGCCGGGTCGGCCAGGAAGGCGGCGTCGGGGGTGAAGACCAGGTCGACGTCGTCGCCACGCTGGACGACCTGGAGGCCGACCTTCGCCTGCCGGGGGTGCTCGCTGGAGCCGGGGGCCGTGGTGGCGTCCCAGGCGACCGGGGCGGGCAGCACGGCGCGCTTGCGACCGTTCCTCCGGTCGGTGAACAGCACGCTGCCGTCGGGCTGGGGGACCGCCTTCAGGCCCTTGGCCTGCAACGGCATGGTGTACGAGTAGCCGGTGGCGGCCGGGCGCTGCTTGAGCGTGACGAACTGCTCGAAGCCGGTCCGGGTGGCCTCGACCACGAGGTCCCCGGCCCCATCGCCGATCGCGTCCCGGTAGGTGGCCCGCGGGCCGTCCAGCTCGGGCCGGGGCAGGCCGCCCTTCCACTGCAGGGCCAGCTCGTCGTCGCCGGACCCGAGCGAGACGAGCGTGCGGGCCGGCTCCGCGCCGGCCTGCGACTCCTGGAGCGTACGGGCGCGCTTGCCGCCGGCGCCGGCCAGCTTCATCGCGTTCGGGTGCGCGGCCGGGGCCACCGAGCCGTCGGCGGAGGCCTTGAGGGTGAGGTCGACGTCGGTCCAGGCGCCGTTGCGCAGGAAGCGCACCGGGCCGGCGGACAGCTCGGTGGTGAGGGTGCCGTCCGGGTTGACCCAGGTGGTGGAGATCTCGCTGCGTTCGGAGACCGCCTCGACCCGCTTGCCGGTGGTCCGGGCGGCGACCCTGGCGGCGCCGATGCTGCCGGTCGGGTCGGTGGCGGCCGCCGTCGGCGGCTTGCCGGGGGTGGGTTTGGCCTGCGGCTTGGCCGCGAACGCGACCTGGGCCCCGCCCGCCAGCGACAACGCCAGCGTGAGTGCCAGCGGACCGCTCAGGGTCCGTCTTGAGACGTGCATTGCTGCTCCTTGACCCACTGTTGGTGAACAGTGCTGTCCGGAGCATAGGAAGGATCGCCGAGAAGGTGATCATGGTGAAAGCGGGTCAAAAGCCCCCAATATCTGAAGATTTCCTGAAGAAATTGATCCGATCGTGACGCACGGTACGCGAACGAGTGCGAAAAGGGCGGGCACCCCCCGTTTCCGGGAGTGCCCGCCCTTGTGACCAGGACTGTGCCTACTTGGTCCCGCGCTTCGCGAGGAAGGCCTCGACCTCGTCCCGGATCTCCGGGGTGTCCAGCCCGCGCACCGTCATCGTGGTGCGGCGGCGCAGCACGTCGTCCGCCGTGTACGCCCACTCGCTGTCGGCCGCGTAGGCGACCTGGGCCCAGACGTCCGGGCCGTCCTCGTGGATCGGCCGGCCGAGCTCCGGGTTCTCGTCGATCATGCGGGCGATCTCGAAGGAGAGCGTGCCGTAGTGGCTGGCCAGGTGCTTGGCCACCAGCGGCTCCATCCGCGAGCCCGGGTCGCGGTCGATCAGCAGCCGGTGCGCGACGGCGTTCGGCGCGCCGACGCCCGGCAGCGGCACGGTCGCGGCGATCGGGGACATGTCCTCGCCGAGGCTGGTGCCGGGCACGTGCGCCAGCTTCTCCAGCACGGTGCGGCCGATGTGGCGGTAGGTGGTCCACTTGCCGCCGGCGACCGACAGCATGCCGCCCTTGCCCTCGGTGACGACCGTCTCGCGCTTGGCGGCGGCGGTGTCGCCCGGGCCGCCGGGCAGCACCCGCAGGCCGGCGAAGGAGTAGGTGATCAGGTCGCGGTCGAGGTGCTCGTCGCGGATGGCGTGCGCGGCCTCGCCCATGATCTGGTCGATGTCCGCCTCGGTGGCCCGGACGTCCTTCGGGTCGCCGGTGTACTCCTCGTCGGTGGTGCCGAGCAGGACGTGGTCCTCCCACGGGATGGCGAAGGAGACGCGGTACTTGTCGATCGGGATGGTCAGCGCGGCGCGCCACGGCGAGCGGCGCTTGACGACGACGTGGGCACCCTTGGAGAGGCGGATCGACGGCGCGGCGCCGGCGTCCTCCATCCGGCGCAGGTGGTCCACCCACGGGCCGGTGGCGTTGAGCACCAGGCGGGCGTCGACGCCGAACTCGGTGCCGTCCAGGCGGTCGCGCACCTCGGCGCCGGTGACCCGGCCGCCGGTGAAGCGCAGGCCGGTGACCTCGGCGTGGTTGAGCACCACGGCGCCGGCGTCCACGGCGGCGCGCACGGTCATCACGGCCACGCGCGAGTCGTTCATCTGGTGGTCGCCGTAGACGGCCACCGAGCGCAGGCCCTCGGTGCGCAGCGCGGGCACCTGCTGGGCGGCGTGGGCGGCGGTGGAGACCCGGCCCATGCCGTCGCGGAACGCGGACAGCGCGGAGTAGAGGAAGACGCCGGCGCCGAGCTTGGGCGCGCTGTGCGGGCCGCCCTTGTAGACCGGGACGAAGAAGGTCAGCGGGTTGACCAGGTGCGGCGCGACGTCGGTGGCGAGCGCGCGGCGCTCCTTGTGGTTCTCCGCGACGAGCTTGACCGCGCCGGTCTGCAGGTAGCGCAGACCGCCGTGGACGAGCTTGGAGGAGGCACTGGAGGTGGCGCCGGCGAAGTCGCCGCCGTCGACCATGGCGACCTTGAGTCCGGCCTGGGAGGCGGTCCAGGCGACGGCCGTGCCGAGGATGCCGCCCCCGATCACCAGCAGGTCGTAGGTGGCCTTGCCGAGCAGCTCACGGGTCTCGGCGCGGGAGGCGGTGCGGCCGGCGGTGCGCTCGGCGCCCAGGGTCGGGATGGTTGCCATGGTGGTTGTGTACGGCGCGCGGGTCAGGCTGCGCCGTTACTCCTCTCGTGTGCGGTGCGGCCCCTACGGGAGAGGCCGGTCGGCCCGGTGCGGCGGGCCGGTGAAACGGAACCGGCCGGTCGGGGCTCGGGGCCCCGACCGGCGTGTCGGTCAGTCGGTCTCTTCTTCCTCCACCCAGTCCATGGTGCGCTCCACGGCCTTGAGCCACTTCTTGTACTCGCGCTCCCGGGTGGCCTCGTCCATGCGCGGGGTCCACTCGGCGGCGCGGTGCCAGTTGGCCCGCAGGGTGTCGAGGTCGTTCCAGAAGCCGACGGCGAGACCCGCCGCGTAGGCGGCGCCGAGGGCGGTGGTCTCGGCCACGTAGGGGCGCTCGACCGGGACGTCCAGGACGTCGGCGATGTTCTGCATGAGCAGGTTGTTGCTGGTCATGCCGCCGTCGACCTTGAGGGCGGTGAGCTCGACGCCGGAGTCCTTCTGCATGGCGTCGACGACCTCGCGGGTCTGCCAGGCGGTGGCCTCCAGGACGGCCCGGGCCAGGTGGCCCTTGGTGACGTACCGGGTCAGGCCGGCGATCACGCCGCGGGCGTCGGAGCGCCAGTACGGGGCGAACAGGCCGGAGAAGGCCGGGACGAAGTAGGCGCCGCCGTTGTCCTCGACGGTGTTGGCGAGGGTCTCGATCTCCGCGGCGGTCGAGATGATGCCGAGCTGGTCGCGCAGCCACTGGACGAGCGAGCCGGTGACGGCGATCGAGCCTTCCAGGGCGTACACCGGGGCCTGGTCGCCGATCCGGTAGCCGACGGTGGTCAGCAGGCCGTGGTACGAGTTGACGATCTTCTCGCCGGTGTTGAGCAGCAGGAAGGTGCCGGTGCCGTAGGTGGACTTGGCCTCGCCCTCGTCGAAGCAGGTCTGGCCGAACAGCGCGGCCTGCTGGTCGCCAAGCGCGGAGGCGACCGGGACGCCGGCCAGGTCGCCGACGGCCTCGCCGTAGACCTCGGCGGAGGAGCGGATCTCCGGCAGGACGGCCATCGGCACGCCCATCGACTCGGCGATGTCCTCGTCCCAGGCCAGGGTCTTGAGGTTCATCAGCATGGTGCGGCTGGCGTTGGTGACGTCGGTGACGTGCTTGCCGCCGTTGACGCCGCCGGTGAGGTTCCAGATCACCCAGGTGTCCATGGTGCCGAACAGGATGTCGCCGGCCTCGGCGCGCTCGCGCAGGCCCTCGACGTTGTCCAGCAGCCAGCGGATCTTCGGGCCGGCGAAGTAGCTGGCGAGCGGGAGGCCGGTCTCGCGGCGGAAGCGGTCCTGGCCGACGTTGCGGCCGAGCTCGCGGCAGAGCGCCTCGGTGCGGGTGTCCTGCCACACTAGCGCGTTGTGCACCGGCTCACCGGTGTTCTTGTCCCACAGGACGGTGGTCTCGCGCTGGTTGGTGATGCCGATCGCGCGGATGTCGTCCTTGGTCAGACCGGCCTTGTCCAGCGCGCCGCGGACGACCGACTGCACCCGGGTCCAGATCTCGGCGGCGTCGTGCTCGACGTAGCCGGGCTGGGGGAAGATCTGCCGGTGCTCCTGCTGGTCGACGGCGACGATCCGGCCGTCGGCGCCGAAGATGATGCAACGGCTGGAGGTGGTGCCCTGGTCGATCGCGGCGATGTAGTTGCCAGTGGAGGTCATGGGGAGGTCCTCGGCTCAGGATTCGGGGGTTACGGGGTGGGTGGGCCTGACGCAGTGGTCAGCCCCCGTGCTCGGCGGGTTCGAACCCGGCCCTTAGAACATGGCGTTGTACAGACCGCCGGCCAGCGCGCCGCCGATCAGCGGGCCGACGACCGGCACCCAGGCGTACGACCAGTCGGAGCTGCCCTTGTTGGGGATGGGCAGCAGGGCGTGCGCGATGCGCGGGCCGAGGTCGCGGGCCGGGTTGATCGCGTAGCCGGTCGGACCGCCCAGCGAGAGGCCGATGCCGACCACCGTGAAGGCGACCATCAGGGTGCTGGTGCCGGACTGCGAGAGCCCGCTGTTCGTGCCGATGGTGAGGATCGCGAAGCAGAGCACGAAGGTCCCGATGACCTCGGTGAGGACGTTCTGGACCGGGTTCCGGATCTCGGGCCCGGTCGAGAAGATGCCGAGGGTGGGCTCCTGGTTGGCCTGGAACTGGCCGAGGTAGGCGGCCCAGACCAGCACGGCACCGATGATCGCGCCGAGCATCTGGGAGCCGAGGTAGAGCGGCACCTGGCTCCAGTCGCCGCTCTTGATGGCGAGCGCGATGGTGACGGCCGGGTTGAGGTGGGCACCGGACTTCGGGGCCGACATGTAGGCGGCGATCAGGACGGCGAAGCCCCAGCCGAAGGTGATCGCCAGCCAGCCGGCGTTGACGGCCTTCGACTTCTTGAGGGTCACGGCGGCACAGACGCCGCCACCGAGAAGTATCAGAGCGGCGGTGCCGAGGGTTTCGCCGACGAAGACGTCGCCGTTGGAGAACGCGGACACAAAGACTCCCTTGTCCATGAGGCCCGGAGGTTGCGGGTGGGGGCAGGCGGCCGGCCGATCGTTGTGCGGGGTGAGCGCATCGGGGGAGTGATCTTCCCGGCCATCGTTCGACAATGTCGACCGTCATGCGGAAGCTTCCTCCCCCGGTTGCCCCCACGTCAAGGCGGGGTTACGGAGCTGTGACCCTTCCCTCGAAGTTACCCAGCGGAGTGCGCCAAAACAGGGCAAAACGCCAAGGCGCGGACAGGCCACCGCCCGTCCGCGCCTCAGCGTGACGAAGTGTCGCCGTTACGGCGTCAGAACCTGCCGGCGCCCAGGTCGCGCGAGATCGCCCGCGCCGCGCTGCGCACCGAGGCCACCAGGGACGGCTTCACGAAGCCGTCCTCGCAGACCCGCTCCACCGGGCCGCTGATGCACACCGCACCCACCGGGTTGCGCCGCCGGTCCTGGATCAGCGCGCCGATCGAGGCCACGCCCTCCCAGGTCTCCTCGACCGAGTCCGTCCAGCCGCGCTCGCGGATCAGCGCGCACTCGGCGTCCACGTCGCCCGCCTCGGTCAGCGTCCGCAGCGTGTACGACTCGTACGGCCCGTCGCCCAGCTCCCCGCGCGCGACCGGGTCGTAGGCCACCAGCACCTTGCCCAGCGCGGTGCTGTGCAGCGGCTGCATCGAGCCGACCTCCAGCACCTGCCGGGTGTCGTCCGGCCGGAACACGTGGTGCACGATCAGCACGCCCTGCTGGTGCAGCACCCCCAGGTAGACGGTCTCGCCGGCCGCCCGGGCCAGGTCGTCCGCCCAGACCAGCGCCCGCGCCCGCAGCTCGTGCACGTCCAGGTAGCTCTGCCCCAGCCGCAGCAGCTCGGCGCCCAGCTGGTACTTGCCGCTCTCCGGGTCCTGCTCGACGAACCCCTCCTGCTGCAGCGTGCGCAGGATGCCGTGCGCGGTGCCCTTGGCGAGGTCCAGCGCCGTCGCGACCTCGGACAGGCCCAGACGGCGCTCGCCGCCGGCCAGCAGGCGCAAGATGGCGGCGGCCCGGGACAGCGACTGGATCGGGCCGGGCATTGGTACCTCCGCGCTGACAGGCGGTCGACATTGTCGACCGCAGTGGTAACGGGACGAGTCTGCCAGGCCGCCGCCGGTCCGTGCACCTTCCCCCTCGGTAACCCGCGCTCGACCGCGCGTTCACCCAGGGCCCGTCCGGCCCCGGGCCGGACGCCGACCCGCGACCCGTCCGCCCTCCGTGCGGTTCAGCCCGCCCGGCCGTCCGGCCCGCCCCGCTGCTCGACGGCCCCGCCGCTCACCCCTCGACGCCGCTCAACCGGTCAAGCACCGCGACCTCCGCCGCCAGCGCCGCGATCCCGTCCGGCCCCACCCGGCAGCAGCCGCCCACCAGCCGCGCCCCGCCGGCCAGCCAGCCGCCCACCCGGGCCGAGCGGAACGTCGGCTCGCCGCGCCAGCCCCGCCCGGCGGCGTCCCACTCCTCCCCACTGTTCGGGTACACCACCACCGGCTTGCCGGTCACCTCGGCCGCCAGTGCCACCGCCCGGTCCGCGTCCTGCGGGGTGCAGCAGTTCACGCCCACCGCCAGCACCTCGTCCACCCCGGCCGCCAGCGCGAACGCCTCCGCGAGCGGCTGGCCCGCCCGGGTCCGGTCGCCCGCCACGCTGTACGACAGCCAGGCCGGCACGCCCAGTCCGCGCACCAGCTCCAGCAGCGCCCGCGCCTCGTCCACGTCCGGCACCGTCTCCAGCGCCAGCACGTCCGGCCCGGCCGCCGCCAGCACCTCCAGCCGCGGCCGGTGAAAGGCCACCAGCTCCGCGGTGCTCAGCCCGTACCGGCCCCGGTACTCCGAGCAGTCCGCCAGCACCGCCCCGTACGGGCCCACCGACGCCGCCACCCAGCGCCGCCGCCCGCCCGGCTCGGCCCGCGCCGCCTCCCGGGCCAGCTCCACACTGTGCGCGAGTAGCCGCGCGGCTTCGGCCCGGCCCGTCCCGCGCCGGGCGAAGCCCTCGAAACTCGCCTGGTAGCTCGCCGTGATGGCGACCTCCGCCCCGGCCGCGAAGTACGCCCGGTGCGCCGCCACCACCGCCTCCGGCGCGTCCGCCAGCAGCCGGGCCGACCACAGCTCGTCCGACAGGTCGTGCCCGGCCGCCGCCAGCTGGTTCGACATCCCGCCGTCCAGTACCAGGGGACCGGCCGCCAGCGCCGCGGCGAAGTCCGGCGGGGGAGCAGTGGGCATGGGGGCCTCCTCGGGCGGGGTCGTTCCTGGTCACAGCCTAGAAGCCGGGCGTCCCCGCCGAACCGGAAAACCATTTGCCGCCGGGGAACGCAGTCGCTACGTTGTGCTCAGCCAGAGAACGACAGCGCCCCGTACGGCGGCGAACGCGGAGAGGAGCCGGTGATGACAGCAGACGAGCCGTCCACCCCGCGCCCGGCCGCGCCCACGAGCGAGCAGGAGTGGCTCGCCGCCTACGACCCGCGCGCCTACGCCCCGATCGCCGTCACCGTCGACGTGGTCGCCCTGACCTTGCGCCACGGCGGCCTGCACGTCCTGCTCGTCGAGCGCGGAGCCCCGCCCTACCAGGGCTGCTGGGCCCTGCCCGGCGGCTTCCTGCGCGCCGGGGAGGAGGGCCTGGACGGGGCGGCCGCCCGCGAACTCGCCGAGGAGACCGGTCTGCTCGGCGGCTCCGAGGTCGAGGCCGCGCTCTGCCGCGTCCACCTCGAACAGCTCGGTACCTACGGCGCCCCGGATCGCGATCCGCGCATGCACGTCGTCTCCGTCGCCTACCTCGCCTTCGCCCCGGACCTGCCCGACCCGCAGGCCGGCACGGACGCCGCGGCCGCCGCCTGGCACCCCGTCGCCGACCTCGACCTGGGCCACCGGCCCCACGGTCGACCCCGAGCCGCCGGTGCGCCCGCCGACACCCACGGGGGTGGTGTCGGCGGGCCCACCGGCCAGTCCTCCCGCACGCTGGCCTTCGACCACGCGCGCATACTCGCCGACGGCCTCGACCGCGTCCGGGCCAAACTCGAGTACAGCCCGCTCGCCACCGCCTTCCTGCCCCACGACTTCACCATCCCCGACCTGCGCGCCGTCTACGAGGCCGTCTGGGACGAGAAGCTCCACCCCGGCAACTTCCACCGCAAGGTCCTCTCCGTCCCCGGCTTCGTCGAGAGCACCGGTGCCACCACCGCCCGCGGCGGCGCCCGCGGCGGCCCCCGGGCCCGCACCTACCACGCCGGCGACGCCAGCCTCCTGCACCCCGCCCTGCTCCGCCCCACCCGGGAGGGCGAGATCCGCGAAGGCGAGGCTCGCGCCGGCGAGATCCGCGGGGACGAGATCCACTGACGGCCCGCCGCGGGGCCGGGCTACCATCCGGCCATGACCACTGACGACATGACACGCACGGTCAGCCGACCCTTCTCCCACTGCCACTTCTGCGGCACGCCCTTCCCGCCCGGCACCGACGGCTGGCCCCGCACCTGCCCCGGCTGCGCCGAGATCAGCTACCGCAACCCGCTGCCCGTGGTGGTCACCCTCCTCCCGGTCACCCGCCCCGACGCCGACCCCACCCTCGTCGTCATCCGCCGCACCATCGAGCCCGGCTACGGTGAACTCGCCCTCCCCGGCGGTTACGTGGATTACGGCGAGAGCTGGCAGCAGGCCTGCGTCCGCGAACTGCGCGAGGAGACCGGCATCCTGGCCGCCGCCACCGACATCACCCTGGTCTCCACCGCCTCCGACACCCACGGCGGTTTCCTCTGTCTGTTCGGCCTGCTCCCGGCCCGCCCGCTCGCCGAACTCCCGCCCTCGCGCCCCACCGACGAGACCGAGGGCTGGCAACTCACCACCCCCGACACCCAGCTCGCCTTCGCCTTCCACACCCGGG
Source organism: Kitasatospora sp. MAA19 (assembly GCF_029894125.1). GTDB lineage: Bacteria > Actinomycetota > Actinomycetes > Streptomycetales > Streptomycetaceae > Kitasatospora. Next base: position 4,995 of record NZ_JARXYZ010000065.1, on the reverse strand, counting down.
TCTTCCGGTCCTGGTTCAGCGGGGAGTTCACCGGTCGCTGACCAGCCCGGCACCCACCGGGCGGACCCTGGCGCAGCGGCCGCTCACATGGCATGGTCTGCACCGACAGCCCAACCGGACGGGCCTGCCACAAGCATTCCCGTCCCCACCACCGGCCGGGAGACCACCACCGTGAGCACCCCACCCCAGGATCAGCCGCTCTGGCGCCCCAACCCCGCTCGCGCCGCAGCCACCAGCCTGGTGGCCTTCCAGGCCTGGGCCGCCGAACACCACGGCGCCCCGGCCGCCCCGCTCGCCCCGGCCGACGACGACCAGCAGGCCGCCCAGCGCTACGCCGACCTGCACGCCTGGTCCACCGCCGACCTCGACCGCTTCTGGACCGCGATCACCCAGTGGTTCGACGTCCGCTTCACCCAGGCCCCCGAGGCCGTCCTCGCCGACCCCGCCATGCCCGGCGCCCGCTGGTTCCCCGGCGCCCGCCTCAACTACGCCGAACACGCCCTGCGCGCCGCCGACGACCCGACCAACGCCGACCGCCCGGCCATCCTGCACCTCGACGAGACCACCGAGCAGCCGGCCGTCCTCACCTGGTCCGAACTGCGCCGCCAGGTCGGCTCGTTGGCCGCCGCCCTGCGCGCCCGGGGCATCGGCCCCGGCGACCGCGTCAGCGCCTACCTGCCCAACATCCCGCAGGCCGCCGTCGCCCTCCTCGCCACCGCCGCCGTCGGCGCGATCTGGACCAGCTGCGCCCCCGACTTCGGCGCCCGCAGCGTCCTGGACCGCCTCCAGCAGATCGAACCCGCCGTCCTCTTCGCCGTCGACGGCTACCACTACGGCGGCAAGGACCACGACCGCACCGAGGTCGTCGCCGAACTGCGCCGCGAACTCCCCACCCTGCGCACCGTCGTGCACGTCCCGCTGCTCGGCGCCCCCGCCCCCGAGGGCGCCCTGCACTGGGACGACCTGGTCGCCGACGACGTCGAACCCGTCTACGAGGCCGTCCCCTTCGACCACCCGCTCTGGGTGCTCTACTCCTCCGGCACCACCGGCCTGCCCAAGGCCATCGTCCAGAGCCAGGGCGGCATCCTGCTCGAACACCTCAAGCAGGCCGGCCTCCACCTCGACCTCGGCCCCCGGGACCGCTTCCTCTGGTACACCTCCACCGGCTGGATGATGTGGAACTTCCTGCTGGCCGGCCTCCTGGTCGGGGCCACGATCGTGACCTACGACGGCAGCCCCGGCCACCCCGACACCGGCGCCCTCTGGTCGGTCGCCGCCCGCACCCGCGCCACCGTGCTCGGTACCTCCGCCGCCTATGTGATCGCCAGCCGCAAGGCCGACCTCCACCCCGGGCGCGACCTCGACCTCTCCGCCGTCCGCTGCATCGGCACCACCGGCTCCCCGCTCCCGCCCGACGGCTTCCGCTGGATCTACGACGAGGTCAAGGAGGACGTCTGGCTCGCCTCCGTCAGCGGCGGCACCGACGTCTGCTCCTGCTTCGTCGGCGGTGTCCCCACCCTGCCCGTCCACCTCGGCGAGATCCAGGCCCCCTGCCTCGGCGCCGCCGTCGAGTCCTGGGACGTCCAGGGCCGCCCGCTCACCGACGCCGTCGGCGAACTCGTCGTCACCAAGCCCATCCCGTCCATGCCCACCGGGTTCTGGAACGACCCCGAGGGCACCCGGTACCACGACAGCTACTTCGACATGTACCCCGGCGTCTGGCGCCACGGCGACTGGATCACCGTCACCTCCCGCGGCACCGTCGTCATCCACGGCCGCTCCGACTCCACGCTCAACCGCCAGGGCGTCCGGATGGGCTCCTCGGACATCTACGAGGTGGTCGAACGCCTCCCCGAGATCGCCGAGTCCCTGGTCATCGGCCTGGAGGAGCCCGACGGCGGGTACTGGATGCCCCTGTTCGTCGTCCTCGTCCCCGGCGCCGAACTCGACGAGGAGCTCGTCGGCCGCATCCGCACCTCGCTGCGCAGCGAGCTCTCCCCGCGCCACGTCCCCGACGAGGTCGTCGCCGTGCGCGGCCTCCCGCACACCCTCACCGGCAAGCGCATCGAGGTCCCGGTCAAGCGCATCCTCTCCGGCACCCCGCTGGAGCAGGCCGTCAACCCGGGCTCCGTCGACGACATCGACCACCTGCGCTTCTTCGAGCAGCTCCGCCGCGACCGGCAGGCCTGACGCCAGCCCGGAACGCCGAAGGGGCGCCCCCACCTCGACGGTGGGAGCGCCCCTCTTCCGGCGGCGACGGCTACTCGCCCGACAGCACCTGCTGCGCCGCGGCCCGCGCCTCCTCGGCGCTGTCCGTCGCCCGGGCCGCCTCGGCGGCCCGGCGGCACTGCGCCAGCGTGTACTTGGCCAGCGTCGCGCGCACGTAGGGGATCGAGGCCGAGCCCATGGAGAGGCTGGTGACGCCCAGACCGGTCAGCACCACGGCCAGCAGCGGGTCGGCGGCCGCCTCGCCGCAGACGCCACAGCTCTTGCCGGTCGCGTGCGCCGCCTCGGCGGCCGCGGCGATCAGGTCCAGCAGCGCCGGCTGCCACGGGTCCTGAAGGCGGGCCAGCGCGCCCACCTGACGGTCGGCGGCGAAGGTGTACTGCGCGAGGTCGTTGGTCCCCAGCGACAGGAACTCGACCTCCTGCAGGATCGCCCGCGCCCGCAGCGCGGCCGACGGGATCTCCACCATCGCGCCGAACTTGGTCTCCAGCCCGGCCTCGCGACACGCCTGGGCGAAGTCCTTGGCGTCCTTGCGGTCGGCCACCATCGGGGCCATCACCTCAAGGTGCACCGGCAGGCCCTCGGCCGCCTTGGCCAGCGCCCGCAGCTGCGTCTGCAGGACCTCGGGGTGCTCCAGCAGGGTGCGCAGACCGCGCACGCCCAGCGCCGGGTTCGGCTCGTCGGCCGGGGTCAGGAAGTCCAGCGGCTTGTCCGCGCCCGCGTCGAGGGCCCGGACCACGACCCGGCCCTCCGGGAACGCCTCCAGCACCTTGCGGTACGCCTCGACCTGCTTCTCCTCGCTGGGAGCCTTCGCCGAGTCGTCCAGGAACAGGAACTCGGTCCGGAACAGGCCGACGCCCTCGGCGCCGTTCTCCAGCGCGGCCGGCACGTCCGCCGGACCGCCCACGTTGGCCAGCAGCGGCACGCGGTGCCCGTCCGAGGTCTGCCCCGGGCCGGAGGACGTGGCCAGCGCGGCCTTGCGCTCGGCGGCGACCGCCCGCAGTTCGTCCTGCTTCTCCTGCGACGGGTTCACCAGCACGTCACCGGAGCTGCCGTCCACCGCGACGACGGTGCCCTCGGCGACGTCCGTCGCTGCGGGCAGCGCGACCACGGCCGGCACGCCCATCGCCCGGGCCAGGATGGCGCTGTGGCTGGTCGGCCCGCCCTCCTCGGTCACGAAGCCGAGCACCAGCGTCGGGTCGAGCAGCGCGGTGTCGGCCGGCGCCAGGTCCCGCGCGAACAGCACGTACGGCTCGTCGCTGTCCGGCACGCCCGGCATCGGCACGCCCAGCAGCCGGGCCACGATGCGGTTGCGGACGTCGTCCAGGTCGGCGACCCGCCCGGCCAGGTAGTCGCCGGCGGAGGCGAGCAGCGCGCGGTAGGCGGCGAAGGCGTCGTACACGCCGCGCTCGGCGCTGCTGCCGACGGTGATCCGGCGGGACACGTCGGCCATCAGCTCCGGGTCCTGCGCCATCAGCGCCTGGGCCTCCAGGACGGCCTGCGCCTCGCCGCCGGCCAGGTTGCCGCGGGCGATCAGGTCGGCGGCGACCGCCTCGACCGCCGCCTGGGCGCGGGCCTGCTCACGCGGAGCGTCCTCGGTCGGGATCTGGGTGGCCGGGGGCTCCAGCACCGCCGTCCCCATGTGCCGCACCTGGCCGATTGCGACCCCGTGGCTGACACCTACGCCGCGCAGCGTCTTCTCCATGTCACCTGTCTCCGCTGAGAGGAGCGGCCCCGCCGGGAACCGCTGTGTGCCGGGCCGCCCCGACAACTCCTGCGGGGCGGGCGTGTGGAAAGAAAGAGGTCAGCTCCAGTTGAACAGGGGATCGCCGGAGACGGCCTCGCCGTCCTCCCGCAGATCACCAAGCGAGTCGGCGTTCGCCTCCAGCGCCACGATCGGCGAGATCGGCGACTTGCCCGCGGCCTCGACGGCGGACGGGTCCCACTTGATGACGGCCTGGCCGCGGGTCACCGTGTCGCCCTTGTTGACGAGCAGTTCGAAGCCCTCGCCGTTCAGCTGCACGGTGTCGATCCCCAGGTGGGTCAGGACACCGTGGCCCTCGGCATCCACCACGACGAACGCGTGCGGGTGCATGGAGACGACGACGCCGTCCACCGGAGCGACCGCCTCGGTCGGCCGACGCACGGGGTCGATCGCGGTGCCGGGGCCGACCATCGCGCCGGAGAACACCGGGTCGGGCACGCCGGCGAGCCCGACGACCTTGCCGGTCAGCGGCGACGTCACAGTGGTCATGGTTGTGCCTCCCAGGTGCGCAGTACAAGACGAGTGGCCGCGAGCAGCGGCAGGACATCGAGCGAAGCCTAAATCATGTCAACTTTGGACATCTGCTGACATTCCAGGGCGAAGCCCCACGCCCTGCCCGGCTCGACGGCCGGCGGCTCACCGACCGCTAGTGGTCTAGTCCTCTTGGTCGATGTGCCGCACTCTACAGGCATCTTGGCGAATCGGGACCACTGCTGTATATGCTCGCGAGAGCAACAAATCATGCCGCCTACCGGGTGACACCGGCCGCGCCTCGATTCGCGCTCCGGCGGACGACCCGCTATGGTTGGCCGAGTCGCCGCGACTTGGCGGTTAACACCAGATTTCAGACGCGAAAAGCTCCGGTAAACGGGGCGGAAAACGTCTGGTAAGCTGGAGACACGAAAGAATGAAGCGCCCGGAGGGCCCGCTGGAAGGCGGTCCGAAGGAAGTGTCCGTTCCTTGAGAACTCAACAGCGTGCCAAAAGTCAACGCCAGATATGTTG
>NZ_JARXYZ010000064.1 GCF_029894125.1 Kitasatospora sp. MAA19 | reverse complement strand
CAACATCACCCACCCCCCGGCCAGCACGTCAGTTCATCGAACGATCACACGAACGAGCGATCCCCAACCATGAGTAAAGGGACTTAACGTCCTCTTACTGCGCCAAGCGTTCGCAAGTGGCACGACGTGGTCGACGTCAAGATCCTTTGAGTTGGTGAAGGTCTTGTCGTCGTACGGGCTCACCCAAGTGCCCGAAACGGCCTGGCACTTCTCGTTCTGGACGACGTCCTGGCCGTCACGCTGGAGGACGACCTCGCGGGTGTCGCACTCCCCGTACTGCTTGATCCAGTGAGGGAACTTGGTACGGCTGTAGCCCTCCATTGAGTGCGACTCGGCCACGGTCAGGCCGGCCAGCTCCCCGCGTGCCACATCGACGGGCGGGGGCTCGGGCAGCGCGCGGTGCGTGGCCGTCGCCGTCGCCGTGGCCGCGGCGGGGGCGGTGGTGTTAGCAAAGGCGGGGCCTGCGGCGGGCAAGGCGGTCAGGACGAGCGTCGCGAGGACGGTGGTGGCGCGGCGCCACGCGGTAGTGGTGATCATGGTCAAGCTGTACCGGCCCCGGGTGTCGGGTGACGGCTATTCAAGCGGCTGTTCACCTGAACAGCGGCGCGTCAACCGTCCAAGGTTGACGCCGAGGGTCAGTACCTCAGCGAGGTGAGAGGGGCTCTGTGCCGGGTGTGCAACGGCCGACTGGACGGCTGCCAGTTGCTGCCCAGGTGCTGCGGCTGCGTGCCCTGGCCGAGGCCCGGTGCCGGACAAAACGATTCGGCTTCTCCCTCCGGCGCCCTGCATGATGTCGGCGTCGCCGCATCTGTCGAATCGACCGAGGCGCACGTGTACCTGTCTGTGCCCGAGCCCGCCACCATCTCGACCGCCGCGCCGTGGTGGCCTACGGCGATCGGCGCCGTGCCGATCGCAGCCGTCACCACCGTCGCTGCCCGCAGTGCCGACCGCCGCCGCGACGCCCGAGAGGTCCTCAAGGTCCTCGTGCGTCGCCACGCCCGCTAGCCCTCGGCGACGGATGAATCAACCCGGGCACGGACACCCGGGTGGGTGTCCGTGCCCGCAGTGTGTACCGCTCGTTGAACCCTCGCCGGCAGACAACTGGGTACGCAGGCAGGGCCGGCTGACCTATGTGCGACATCCTGGTGGAGCCAAAGCTCTGTGTCGCCCTCGCGGTCAGGAGCATCGACAACAGCGGGTCGCCCGCCGCATGTTCTGCTTCACCACCACAACGAGGACTTCGACCTTGCCAGGGCGTGTGAGCCTTAGCCGGACGACTTGCGCCGCGGTGTTGCAAAGGAGCGGGACTTGGCCATGGCGCGGGTCAGGTCGTGCGTGAACTGATTGGCGGAGTCAAGAGCCTGCCGCGCCGCGCGTGAGTTGGCGCGTGTGTGCCGGCGGAGTCGGTAGCAGTTGATCAGGTTGCCAGCGGCGAGCGCTCCGTTGCATGCGGCATCGATCAGTGGATCGTCGTCTTCGATGAGAGTGAGTTCGGTGGCGGTTCGGACCAACCGGAGCGTAAGGAGCTTGAGCTCAATCTCGCGACTTTCTGAAGAGCTGACCAGCCCCTGGTATCCAGCGAGGAGGTCGCTTAGCCCCTCGGGCGGATCCTGGTCGGGGTCCGCCAGCTGGGCGGCGTCGAGCTCGGCCTTGGCCAGCAGGACCCCGAGGAGAAGCGGTGCGTCGCGTGGTTGTGCTCCACGGGGGCGTTGCTTCGGATCCGGTACCGGGGCGGCATCCAGCTCCGTCAGGGCGCGCAACAGCTTGCGTGCACTGGCGGGACCAGGCGCTGCCGACTGGGACATGTGATCACGGCGACGTCGTAATAATCAGGTTTGAGTCGCTGTGGTTCCAGCGCGTCGCCGCCTCCTGCCAGCGCCTTTGACGGGCTTCGGCAGCGCCAGGGCGGCTTTGCGCATGCGCTCCTCCAAGCGGAGCATGTGCCCGATCTCGTCCTGGTACATCGCCAGCACGTCATAGTTGGCGACCTGGTCACCGAGCGGGTTGATCCATCCAGACAGGAGCCGGCGCAGTTCGGTGTTGATGCAGTGCAGGCGCCAGCCCACGCTCTCGGCGATCTTTGCGGGATCGGTAGTGATCATGTAGCCGCCTCGGAAGGCGAGGAACGCTAGTCCCTTCTCCAGGGTGACGTGATCGCGTATGTAGGCCTTCAGCCGTGAGAACTGGCTGTCGGTGGCGTGGATTTCGGTGGTGATCGTCTCCTTGGAGACCAGTGCGTCCTCGCCGGCTCGCTCAAGGATGCGCCAGGTGAGCTCGGCAAGGTGCTGGCTGGATACGGGGGGTGTGCGGTGCGGCCGGCCGGGCGCCGGGTCCGCGGCTAGGGTGCGACGGGGGGTCATTCAAGGTCATCGCCTTCGCCGAGGATCCTTGCCAGTTCATCGTCCATGGACTTCTCGCCGGTGGTTACGACTGTGTCGCACCAGTCGAGGGCGGCGCGGATGCGCCGGTGGTTGTCCAGGATGGCCCGGACCTCTCGGTCGGTGAACTCTGCTATGTGCAGGTTAGGGATCAGTCTCTGCATCTCGACCAGGAACGTGGTGCCCATGCCGATCAGCTCAAGCACCTCGGCGGAGGCCCGGGTGTAGTCCACCGCCGGTTCACGACGGCGCACCTCGCGCACGGGCTCCTCGACTTCCTCCTCCTGCTCGTGCTCGTGGGCTGCAGTGAAACGGGCCTGGGCGGCCTGGAGACGCTGTTCATGATGGGCTCGGTAGACGATCCGCTGGGTCTCGCGGTTCGCCATCACCTGATGGGCCACGTTCGGGCGCTTCAGCATCTCGGAGACTGCCTCGGCGGCGTACTCGTCCTGGTTCAGCAACGTGCGAACCCGGTCCAGCTTCTCCGTCTTCGTCAGCGGTCTGTTCGGCAGTCGGCCAGCGAATCGGAGCGCCTTGTCCTCGGTCCAACGCTCTCCGTCAGGCGGGTTGTGGATCACATCGAAGCGGTCTTCAACAGCGTCGAGCGACCGGTGGATCGACCACGACACGCCGGGCGCGCGCTTGTCCGGCGGCCACGCCGTCGATTGGTGCCGGTACTCGATCAAGGTGTGGACGTTGATGCCGATCTCGTCTGCGAAGCGATCCAGCACCATGAAAACGCCGCGGTTGCCGGCCTCCCGGCCAAGGGCGGGGATCATTTTTAGGGTCAGGTCACCGAGCCGGAACTGGATGCTGCTGCCTTCCTCGACGAGGTCACGCCCCTGGCGCACGTACCGCACCCACTGGCGATCGGTGAACTGCTTGGGGAACGGACTCTCGATCGTCTTCGCGGGCATCTCGCCTCCACGGGACGCTCAGCCCAGCCGCCCGTGGACGTAGCAGCCCTAGTCGAAGGCCACCGATCCCAGGTAGGCCGGATACGAACCTATTAGTCAGTGCCATTCTCCGGGTGAATCTTCTGGAGTTCAATGGGCATGGAGCCTGCATGAAGCCTGAGAAGCGAGCCGCCCGAGCGGAAAGTTGTCCGCGGACATGCCGTGAACGACTGCCTGCCTTCCGTTGCGCAGGTGAGCGCGGTCGGGACCTTCAAGGTAGTCACGGGGGAATGGGGAAGAACGACGACGTGCCCGAGCAGCCCGCCGTTGAGGTGAAGCGCCGGATCGGCTGCTCAGGCTGCCCGTGCATGGGTGGGCGGAGCGGGACCGAGCGTTCGTCGACCTGGCGGTGCCCGTGCTGCTGAGCCGGCCCCTGACAGCGGAGCCGCATGGCCGGCACAGCGCCGAGCGTCAGCGCGACTGACGCGGACCCGACCGCCTTCCTGGACGGCGGGGAGCTCGCTTGAGCATCCGCTCCACCTTTGCGGCCCACTGCGGGTCGGCCGCGCGGATTCGCTGCCACCGCTGCTCGCGCAGCATCGGCCAGTACTCCTCGGTGCGGCGGAGGGCGGCCAGCAGCCGCTCGGGGGTGGTGCCGAAGGCTGGCGCGGCCCAGTCGTCCCAGGCGATCCACTCGTCCCGCGCGCGGTCGTAGTGGGCGCGGGTGCCACGGCGCCCGGTGGTCTCCAGCTGTCGGTAGGTCTCCCCAGCGATGCCGAGCGCCCGGGCCATCTCGGCGCGGCTGCGGCCGGCGAAAACCCGCAGGTGGACCAGGCGCTCCTGCTCGATGGTGCACAGGTCCGCCGGGGCAACGCCGACCGCCTTCGCCAACCCGGGCAACAGCTCCGGCCGGGGAACCCGGCTACCGGCGAGGTAGAGGCTCACCGCCCGCTTGGTCACGCCGACCTCGCGGGCGATCCGGGCAACCGAGGCGCCGGCGGCGGTGCGGGCGGCCCGCAGCTTCGCCGCGTCGAAGCCGTACGGGAACGTGCTCACACCCGTCTCCTACCCGATCTCGTATACGAAAGTTCGTTCGCCATGAACGATCGGCGCAAGGCCGTGGCGGCTGAAGGTCCGTTCAGGGCTGAACGAACCTTCACCCCGTCGCCGTGCCGACGGTGTGTTCACCCCCGGTTGGGTATCGGGCTGCACCGCTGCGCTCCCGGTACGTGCCTAATGTGGCTTATCCAGCCAAAGGGCCGCTGACCTGCCAATGTCCAAAGCCGACCCCAGATAGCGCTGGTTGCTGCGCTACGGCTACATGGCCGGCTGGCTGGACCTGGCGGTGCGGATCGTGCTGGAGGACCTTGCCGGTGACCTGCCGGACGCGAGGTGGGCGGTACCGAGCCGGGCCCGGCATCACTGGCTGGAGCTGTTCGCGCACTGGCGCGACCGGCGGGCCGACCCGCAGGCAGTCCGACCCGAACCAGCGAGGGGCGCTCGGCACTGCCGCGCGCCCCTTTCCTTTGGACTCCCAAAGAAGACGGGTGTAGCATTTGGTTATGTCGTACTGTTTGGTGGTTGAATCGTGAGGATCAGCATCGGCGGCGAGCGCGTGGAGGTGCCCGATGACCTGGGGCGGGCGCTGCTTGCGGCACTGCAGGAAGAGAGGCTGGTGGAGCCGCCGCAGGCCTCCGGCTTCGACGAGCTCACCGCCCTGGTCGCCCGGATCAGCCGTGTCACCCAGCATCTGAACGTGGTGAAGGAGTTGGCGATGTCCCGGGCGGACGCCACCAGCGGCTACTCAAACCGGCGCGCTCTGGGCATTGCGGCCGCGATGGCCCCCTCGCAGCTCGGCCGGGTCCTGGAGGGCCACGGGCTGCCGAGGGATCGCCGCAGCGGCGGCGTGGACCTGGTCGTCGCCTTCCGCACCACCGACGACGGCGTTCTCCATCTGGCCGCCGAGCCGGACGTGGTCGGCCTGCCCTCGTTCACCCTGCCGTTCAACCCCGCGCCGACGGAGGCGGAGCCCGCCGAGTTCGCCGGCCGGGAGCTGACCTTCTACTACCGCGCCCAGGTCCCGATCGCGGTGGCCGACCTCGGGCGCAGTGCCGGCTACACCCTGCGCCACGCCGAGCAGGGCCTGATCGCCTGCGTCACCGCGCCGGTCTTCGACGCCCTGTTCGGCGACCCCCGGATCGACCCGACCCGACCCAACGGACACTGAGGAGCAACGCCCGATGTCCGACGGCGTCACCGCTCCCGCCGACCCCGAGGACGCCCGCCTGGCGGGCCTGCTGCTCGGTACCCGCCTGCCGTCGGTTTCCGGTGGCCCGATCGCCTACGTCACCACCAGCCCGACCATCGACACCACCGCCGACGAGGGGGAGTGACCCGCTGATGGACCGTAAGACGTACACCGCCGAGCTCGCCGGCCTGCGCGAGCTGCGCACCGAGATCACGGCCGCCGAGAAGACGGTCGCGGCCGCGCAGAAGGAGCTGGACAAGCTCACCGCCCAGCGTGCGCGCCGGGTTGCCGGGCTCGCGGGGTACGAGGGCGCCCAGGCGCCGGCCATCGCGAAGGCCTCCGGGCTGTCGGTCGGCGACGTCGTGCGGATCGCCCCGCTGCTGGACCCGACCCCGGCCGCCGTCCGCGCCGCCAAGGCCGACGACCAGGCCGCCGACGCTGCGCCCGCCCCGGCGCCCGTGGCCGAGGCCGCGCCGGTCGCCGAGCCCGCCGTCGCAGTCGCCCCGGCGCTGACCCGCCCGGCTCCCGTACTCGAGCAGCAGGTCCCGGCCGTCGAGGCGCCGACCGAGGTCGAGGACCAGGCCGCCGTCGCCGAGCAGGCCGCCCCCGTCGCTGCGCCGGTCGTCCCGGCGGTTACGGTCGCTCCGGTCGCTGCCGCGCCGCGTCCGGTGGTCGAGGCCGGTCCGCGCGAGCTGCCGACCCTCCCGGAGGGCCCGGCGGGCGCGCGGTTCGAGGCGGTGACCACGGGCCTGGTATCCAAGCGCCCGAACTTCACCCAGCAGGCCCGCAGCACGGTGTTCCTGGACGCCGCGACCGGCGACCTCGCGGTCCGCGACCGCGTGGTGCGCCTGGACCTCGGCGCCCGCACGCCCGGGGAGATCCTGGACGCCGTCCTGGCGACCGCGCCCGGCACGGAGCGGATCTACATCACCGCCGGCGCCCCGTGGCACGACGGCGCCGAGCGGTACTCCACGCTCAAGGACGCGGTCGCCACGTGGCTCAACACCCCGAGCGAGCGGTGGACCACCGCCGTGGGCTCGGGCCGGGACAAGCTGGCCGGGCACTTCGTCCACCAGCGCCAGCCGGTCGGCCGCTACGCCCCCGCGACTGCCCCGGACAGCGGGACCACTGAGATCCGTTCGATGGGGGAGTGGTTCGACCCGGACGGCGCCGACGTCGTCACCTGCCGCCAGGCGTTCACGCTGCTGTGGCAGGCGCTGCGCCGGCACTGGGACGACGCGGTCCTGATGGGCTCCCCGAGCCAGACCGGCCGGGACCTGTGGTCGCGCACCGTCCCCACCACCGGCAAGTGGGCGGGCGGCTACCCGGTCCTGTCCGAGGAGCTGCGGGGCCTGCTGCACGCCACCGGCGGTCAGGGCCGCACCGAGCTGATCCTGCCGCCCCGCGTGCCGGAGCAGCTGCCCGCCCTGGTGGAGTACGACCGCACGTTCGCCTACGCGAAGCACCTGTGGAAGTCGCCGGTCGGCACCCCGCGCCGGATCACCGCCAGCGCGTTCGCCGCGATGACGGAGGCTGAGCAGACGAAGGCGCTGATGTCCTGCTCGCACTGGAACGTGCGCGTCACCGTCCCGGCCGGGTGGAACCACGTCGGCTTGCTGCCCGCCCCGGTCACCGGTGACCGCGCGTGGGTCTACCCGTCCGAGCCCGGCGCGACGTTCACGACCTGGGCTGGTGGCGCGGAGGTCCACCTCGCGCTGTCCAACCACCTGATGCCGTGGAAGGTCGAGATCCTCGGCGGCCTGCTCTTCGAGGACGGCAAGCCCTTGGATGAGTGGGGCAAGCGCCTCAAGGCCGCGTGGGCGGACCTGACCAACCTCTCGAAGCTGCACGGCGACGAGCGGCAGCGCACCGCCGCGTACCTCGCCTCCCGGGCGGTCCGGTCGGTGCTGCTGTTCGGCCTCGGCGGTTTCGCCCAGCGCCCGCGCCTGGTCTCCGGCACCACCCCGCTCGGCGAGGCGCTCCCGGCCGGGGTGGAGATCCTCGGCCAGGACAACGAGGTGGTGACCTGGCAGCGGCAAGCCGGCTTCTCCCGCGACCCCTACGCCCACCCCGAGTGGGCGGCCTACGTGTGGTCGGGGGCACGGGCGGCGCTGCTGGACATGAAGTACCGCCAGGGCAAGGAGGTCATCGCCTCCGCCGGTGCCCTGCACGCGAAGCCGGGCACGGTCGTGTACTTCGGCACGGACGGCATCGCCCTGACCGAGCGCCAGCCGTGGCCGTACCGAGGGGAGCCGGGCGACTACCTCCTCAAGGGCCACCTCACCGGCCCGGTGGAGCACCCGGTCAGCCAGGAGCAGTACCTCAAACTGCGCGGCCTGGGCCGCGCCGAACTCGCCGCTGACGTGGCGGCCGCTGGGCGGTGACTCGAACGTCTGCCCTAGGGTTGACAATCATGTCAGCCCTAGGGCAGACTTTGAGTTGCCGATACGTGACCCAGAGGAGCGCTCGATGTCCGTCACCTGTCTCACCTCGCCCGACTACACGGTGGTCGCCGAGAATGTCGCCGCCCAGGCCGTCGAGCTGACCGCCGTGACCGCGTGCATGGACACCGACCTGCACACCGTGTGGCTGGACGAGGCCGCCGCCACCATCTGGCACGCCTACCGCGACCTCGACACCGACGAGTGGGCCCTGGACCGCGAGCCGGCCGCCGAGGCCCAGCACTGGATCGAGGAGCAGCTCGTCCACGTGCTGGCCCGTCTCGCCTCCCCGGACACCAGCATCGAGTACAGCCGGCGCCCCGGGCTGGTGGAGGACGACTTGGAGGTCCTGGCCGAGCTGGAGACCGTCAAGATCACGGCCCTGCGCGCGCTCGTCGACGGCGACGCGGCCGCCGTCGACCGGATGATCCGCGGGCAGATGGACGTCCTGCGCACGCGGATCGGCCTCCTGGCCCGGCTCCGGGCGGTCAACCTCAACCAGGCCTACGGCGGCGACCGGGGCGCCCAGGCGGAAGCGTCCCGCGCGCTCGGCGTCACCCGCGAGAGCGCCCGCCGGGCTATGGACGCCGCCGACACCTACGCCGACCGCGCCCGCGCCGGAGCCGCCAAGGCTCACGAGACCGACCTGTGGAACTGACAGCCCGTCCGAGCCCGCATCTTGGAGATGACCGGTGAGTCCCGCTGACCCGCAGAACCCGAACGAAGCCGCGCGCCTCACCCAGCAGTTGCTGAACGAGGGCTACACCAAGCGCCAGGTCGCCAAGATGCTCGGCCGCGACGCCTCGCTCGTCAGCCAGTTCTTCACCAAGGGCAAGGGCAAGGCGTTCGTCAGCGCGCTGCGCCAGGTCGTCCGCGCGGTGCGCGGCGGCGAGCGAGACACCGAGGCACTCGGCGCCGTCGCCCAGGAGAACGTGGAGCGACGCCGCACCAAGACCGGGCAGAAGGCCCGAGTGCGCGGTAAGGACGTCGTGGGCGAGGCGGGCGGCAGCATGGCCGGCCGCGCGGGGAAGCAGGCCATCAAGTCCGGCGCCTCCCACCTCGCGCCCGTGGTCCACGAGACCGGCCAGGCCGGTGGCCGCCTCGCCTTCACCGTCCGGATGAAGGCCGACCAGTACGTCTACTCGGCCGGGTCGGAGAAGGACTCCGGCGGCATCCGCCGCGGCTTCATCCCGCGCTCCGACGGCACCGAGGAGCGCACCTACGGCTCCGCCTCCACCGGGGGCTTCGACGCGGCCGAGTGGTCCCAGCGCGTCGCCGACCACCACGGCGACGTCACCGAGGCCATGAAGGAATGGCTGGTGGAGACCGGCCGCGCCGCCGAGGACGCCGACATCGCCTACCTCGAAGTCCGCGGCTGGATCCCCGAGGAGAACCAGTGAGCACCAATCGCGCCCACCAGCGCAGCACCGTTCAGCGCGAAGAGCTGCGCCGCCAAGCCATCGAGCTGGAAGACAGCGGCCACACGATCAGCCAGATCGCCTGGAACCTCCGCATCTCCCCGGGCAACGCCCGCCGGCTCCTCACCACGCCTGCCCGTGGCCCCCACACGCCGAACTCGGACCGTCCCGCCTGGTTCACCGGCTCCGACGAGAAGCTCGCCCTGCTGCACCGTGCCGCCCAGGCTCGCGGCGTGGTCCTCGACCCGGCCGCACCGCCGGGCGAGGACGACGCCCAGGAGCTGACCGACGAGCTCGCCGACATCCTCCTCACCGACGACTGCTTCGACGGTGACTGGGAGACCACACCGTTCGGCGACTTGGTCGAGAGCCTGATCGACGCCCTCAACCACTACGCCTACCCCGGCTGACCCCGCCTCGGGACACCCCGCCGCCCTCCATCACTTCGCCGTCAGAGCAGCCGAAGGAGAAGCACTGCCGTGGAGACCACCACCGCCGCCACCGACGCCACCGCCGAGCAGGATGTGCCAGCCGGGCTGCGCGCCCAGGCTGGGCCGCCGCTCCCGGCGCAGCCGCTCGAAATGGCCAACCCGCTGCCGCTGCACTGGTTCCAGAAGGACGCCGTCGCGGCCGCGGTGCGTGAGGTGAAGGACGGGGGCCGGGCGACGGTGGTCGCTGCGACCGGCTCGGGCAAGACGTTGATCGCCGCGGGCTGCGCCCGGCGCCTGGCCGCGCGGGGCCGGGTGCTGGTGCTGGTGCCGACGATTGAGCTGCTGGAGCAGACCGCGGAGTCCTGGTCGCTGCGGGGCGGGCACCGGGGACTCGCGGTGGCGGCGTGTTCGCGGGAGGAGGCGCTGGAGAGCGCGGAGGCCGGCGGCCGGGTCCACGCCCGGGTGACCACGCAGGCCGCCCGGATCGCGGATCTGGTCCAAGCGGAGAAGCCCGGCGAGCCGGTCACCGTCTACGCGACCTACGCCTCGCTGGAGCGCATCGTCCAGGCCCACCGGCTGCACGGCCTGCCCGCCTGGGACCTGGTCGTCATCGACGAGGCCCACCGCACCGCCGGCTCCGACGGCAAGCCGTGGGCCGCCGTGCACGCGGACGACCAGGTCCCCGCCGCGCGCCGGCTCTACTTCACCGCCACCCCGCGCATCGTCGACGAGACCCGCATCCCCAACGAGGTCGTCGACGTCGCCGAAGGCACCGTCATCTGCTCCATGGACGACGAACGCATCTACGGCAAAACCGTGTTCACCTGGACCCTCGGCCAGGGCATCGAACACGGCTACCTCGCCGACTACCGCGTCCTCGTCCCCGTCGTCACCGACGAAGACCTGCGCGACCTCCTCAACCTCCCCGCCATCGCCGACCTGCGCACCCAGCGCTCCAACGAGGACCTGCTGCGCCTCGCCCTCCAGATCGCGGTGCTGCGCGCGGTCGCGGACCTGGAGCTGCGCCGCGTGATCACGTTCCACTCGCGGATCGCGGGTGCCCGCGCGTTCGCCGCCGGCCTGCTGGACGCCTCCGAGCTGCTGCCCGACGCGGAGCGCCCGGAGCGGATCTGGGCGAAGGCGGTGGCCGGCACCGACCGCCTGCGTGACCGCCGCGCCGCGTTCGCCGAGTTCAAGGCCCACACGGGTGAGGACGGCGAGGAGTGCGGCATCCTCGCCAACGCCCGCCTCCTGTCCGAGGGCATCGACGTCGCCGCCGTGGACGGCATCTGCTTCGCGGACCCGAAATCCTCGGTCATCGACATCGTCCAGGCCATCGGCCGCGCGCTGCGCCAGTCCTACCAGCAGGGCAAGGTCTCCTGGGTCATCATCCCGGTCTACCTGCCGACGCCAGAGGTCGGCGACGACACGGCCACCGCCCACCCGGCCGAGGTCCACGACGCCGGGGAAGCCGTGAAGGCCGAGGCCGACGCCGAGATCGAGGCCAGCTCCTTCAGCACGATCTGGCGGGTCCTGCGCGCCCTGGCCGCGCACGACGCCCGGGTGGTCGGCCGGATCACCGAACTGCGCGCCAGCCGCTCCCAGAGCACCGCGCACACCACCGCGGCCAAGCCGACCGAGGGCGAGGCCGCCGAGCCCGGGGACGGCGAGCAGCAGCCGGCCCCGGCGGAGTCGCCGATCGAGTGGCTGCGGATCAACGCGCGCCAGCACGCGGCGCGGATCCTCCAGACCGTGAAGCTGCGCGCCTTCAACCCGCGCGCCGTGGAGTGGCAGCGCATGCACGCCGTCGCCGCCAGGTTCCACATCGAGCACGGCCACCTCGACCCCACCGACAAGACGAAGCACGCCGAGCTGATCTCCTGGCTCACCCGCCAGCGCCACCTGAACGGCCAGGGCCTGCTCGACGCCGCCCGCGTCTCGGAGCTGGACGCGCTCGGCATGATCTGGTCGAAGAACGCCAACGCCTGGGAACGCGGCTACGCCTACGCGCGAGCGTTCCACCACCAGTACGGCCACCTCGCGATCCCCGCCACGGCGAAGCTGGACGACTACGCGGTGGGCGCGTGGATGCGCCGCCAGCGCAAGGCCGACAACCTCACCGCGGACCAGGTGGCCAAGCTGGACGCGCTGGACGAGCTGTGGCGGCTGGAGCCGGACTGGAACAGGTCGTACCGGCGCCTGCTGGCCTACCTCGCCGCTGGCGGAACTTTGGACGGCCCGGCGAACCGTACCGGCCTCGGCGACGACCCGGCGTTCCGTCCCGGCGCCTGGCTGCGCAAGCAGGACAAGGCCCGCAGCGACGGCAAGCTGACTGACCAGCAGGCCGCGCTCCTGGACGCCCTGGACCGGCACGCCGAGACCGTCGCCGGCTGACCCGCCCCGGAACACCTCGCCGCCCCGCTCCCGACTCCTGGAGGCACACAGGATGACCGACATCACCCCGGAGCCCACCACGAACGAAGACCGCTTCGACGAGCGGTTCCCGCTGGTGCTCTACCGCCACGACAACGGCGAGCTCATGATGCCGGTCACCCACGTCACCGCCCTGCTGCGCCACGTTGCGGAGACCGTGCGGCTGTGGCGGGTCCGGGGTCAGGTGCCGCTGGACCTGATGACCACCGCTCGGATCTACGACGCCCTGGTGCACTACGCCGCCGACCTCGACACCGCCATCGACGGCGCGCACGGGCAGTGCGACCCGGCGGACCGTACCCGGGCCGACGAGGCCGCGCGCCACCTGGACGAGGTGGCCAGCGCCTATCTCGCGGCCGGCTGACCGCTCCGCCCTGTGCAACCGCCGTCTCGGCCAACCGCGGGCCGGGACGGCCGCCCGCACCTCATTCCCGACTCCGGAGGTACCGCGCGATGACCGACACCACCCGCCCCGACCCGGACCCTGCCGCCGCCCCCGGGCGGCTGGAGCTGGCCTCGTGCAGCAGCCGTCCCGTGCCCGCCGGCCGGGACCTGGGCCGCCCGGTCCTCGACTCCCCGCTGGTGCGCGGTTCGGTGTGGCTGCGCTGGTCCGGCCACGATGGCATCCGCACCCTCCACCGCGGCGCCGGACTGGCCTGCGGCTGGACGGAGCGCGACGTCGACGGCCTGGACGGCTGGGTGGCCCTGGTCGACGGCCGGATCGTCCTCGGCGCGGGCCCGGACGGCCGCCCGCAGCCCGTTGTGCACGACGAGGCGTGGCAGGCCGGGGCGACGCTGCACACAGCCCTGGCCCAGCACCCCGCCGACCCCCAAGACCAAGACCACGACCACGACGACGACCAGGCCGACGAGGCCGGGCCCGACGACCAGGAGCACGGGCTCCTCGGCGACATCCGCCGCCGGGTCCGCCGCCGGGCCGCCGGGACGAGCCTGCGCGCCATCACCCAGTCCCTCGCCGTCATCCAGGACCACGTGCGCACCGCCGACCGCTACGCCGACACCGGGGACGAGAAGGCCGCCCTCCCGGCCGCCACCGCCCGCGACGAATGGCAGCGCATCCACGACCACGTCGCCGCCACCGCCGCCCCGCTCTACGACCCGGACCAGGACAGCGAACTCCAACGCGCGCTACAGGCCGAACACCACCGCCGCGACATCGCCGACCGTCACGCCGAAGCCGCCTACCAGGCCCACCGGACCGCCGACGCGGCCCACCGCCGCCTCGCGGGCACCGCCGCCCGGCCTCTCTACACCGCCCTCGACCGCGCTGGCCTCCACACGCTGACCGACGACGACCACCAGGCCGTCCGCGACCTCACCCACCACCTCGACCCCGCCACGCTGCGCCAGGTCACGAGCTGGCTGGAGCGCACCCGCACCGCCGCACTCGCACTGCGCGGTACCGAGCAGACCCCCGGCCGTCCCAGGGGGCGCCGAAGCCGGTTCTGACGGACCACTCGGCTGTCCCGGCCGAGCCGACCAGAAGTTCGGATGCTTGACAATCGACGACCTGTCAGGAGCTAACTGTACGATGGTGTTTGGAGCGCACCGATGTCGGTGACTCGCGCCAACCCCAACGGGCCGAGCCGGTCCGGGGTGGCCAGTACTGCGGTTCCCCTGAGGATCCTGCGGTGGCCGGGCGATGGTGATCTGTTCAAGGTGGTCGCAACGGCCCAGTGCCCCGCAGCGGCGGGGAGGCGGTACGGCGGCGGCACCGGCCTCTGCACATGCGGGAGGCGGACCCACTCCGCGTCCTGATCCGTTCGGGGACGGCGGCAAGCGTCTGCTGTCCCTGCGTACGAAAGCAGAGGTGCGGTATGTCACCGCGTCGCCCAAACCGGCCGTCGGGCCCCTTCCCTTACCTCGACGAGCCTGAGTACCGTGCTCAGTTCGTCGAAGCTGGCATCCTCGATCCCCGGTGCACCCTCGACCGGAGTGCCTTGGAGCGCTTGTCCGCCGAGGCCATCAACCTCAAGCCCTTGATCGCGACGACCGGCAACAAGACCAGCGGCATCGTCGTCACTGGCTTCAAGGACGCGGCCGTGCGCGTGGTGGAGACCGAGCACGGCACCCTCTACGAGCTGAGGGTCAAGCAGCCCGGCTTGGCCAGCGCGATCAACCAGTTCAACATCCGCTTCGCCTACGACGTGGCCCAGAGCACGACCGTGCCCTCCCCGCGTCTGGTCCCGGTCAAAGATCCGGATGGCGGCCAGCACGCGATCATGGAGGTCGAGTTCGAGTCCGAGCAGGCGCTGCTCGACCACCTGACTTTCGTCGAGGGAAGGCTGGCCGCGGCCGAGAAGGCCCGCAAGTACGACCTGAAGGCGGATCTCGAGGCCTCCGGCCAGTCCGAGCGGGCCACCTATCACGTCGTGCGCTACCGCGTCGGTGACCAGGTGTGGGACACCACCGGTGCCACGGCCGGATCGAACCGGACCCGGCACCGCCACGACCTGTTCGGGCTCCAGCCCGCAGCGGGAATCCTCGGCCTGCCCCAGCAGACTCTGGGGGGTCCTCACGGACAGCGCTGGCGCAACCCGGCCGACTGGCGGGACCGCTACACCGCGCAGCTCAACAGGCACTCCGGCATCAACCCCGATGACATCGAGATCCCGGCTGACGACGAGGAGAAGGCCAAGGACGCTCGGGAGATGCGCCGTTGGGCGCGGCTGGCGGCCTCCGCGCTCCAGGTTGCGGTAACCGACGCGGCCTTCGTCGTCGGCTACGCCCCGGTCAAGGGGAGCCGCCCGGACTTCGACGCGGCCCTGGCATCGACCAACCTGCGCACCCACCTGCACGGCCCGCTCGACTTCTCCGGCACCAACCAGGCTATGGCCTCCGGACGGAAGCTGACGGACCGCGCGTTCGCCGACAACGCGATCACGGTGACGGAGCACGCCGTCCTCACCGGCGTGAAGGCGGCGGCGGAACTCCACGAGGACCCGCGCGAGGCAGTGGCCGCACTCGTGCGCCTGGTCGACCGGGTCGTCTTCCCCACCGACACCCCCAGTCTGCGCAGGACGACGAAGGTCTTGGTCGAGCCGTCGCCGTCGCAGCTGACCGCCAAGCACGCAGCCAACAGGGCCGAGATCCGCAGCGCGCTGCTCACCGCGGCTGTCGGCGGTGTGGACCTGCCGGCGGCCGCGATGGACACCCCCCACCAGAAGGTGGTCCGCAAGGGCATCGCCACCACCGGGCTCTCCGTCACCGAGCTGATCGCCGCGGCGACGTCCGCCGAGCCGAGCGGCGGCCGCGAGACGGCGCGCATGGAGCTGGCGCACCTGGCCGTTCCCGGGCTGGTCAACGGCAAGGTGCTGCTCGGCTCGTACGGCTCGACCGGTGACCGCCGGGCGGTGACCACCAAGCTGGCCGCAGCCCGGATCACCGATGACGGCGTCCGGCTGTTCATCGAGGCGATCGACGCCTTCGCCGAGGTGATGCAGCTCCGTGCCGGCCGGGCAGCTCCGCCTCGGCCCGGGGCTGCCACGGGCCGCCTGCGCCGCGTGTCCGGTGGTGACGTTGTCACCACCGACGCGGCCAAGCCGGCCGACTCGGAATGGTTCACCAGCCAGTGGCCGGTGGAGAGCGACGACTCGGGCAGCGGGACGGGCACGTCGTCCGGGCTCTCCCTCGGTGAGCAGTGGGCGGAGAAGCTCAAGGACACCACCGGCCTGGTGGAGAACGCGAAGAAGGCAGCCTTGGCCGTGGCCAAGCACTTCGAGGCGATGCACTCCCTGGTGGGCCCGGGCAGGGAGATGACCGCCGACGAGCGCCAGGACTGGCAGGACGAGCTCGACAAGATCGAGCCCATCGTAGAGAAGGCCGGGAAGCACCTGGGCAAGTTGCGTTACCGGCCGACCGACACCGCCCTGACGACCGGCAGCATCGAGGACTTCGCCTTCGGGACGGAGGACTCCGAGTGAGCCACGTCGTGCCCGGGCAGCGCACACCGCGGGCCGTTGCCCCATCGCCGGGTCCCGTCCTCCTCCGTCCGCAGGTCCCGCTCCTTGCTCGCGCCTTGGGCAGCTACAGCAGTTGCGACCCGTACTGGTCGTTGGTGGACACTGCCGAGGCGTTCGCCCCAGGCCTCTACCTCGTGGTCGACGCCGAGGGCCGGATTGTCTGGCTCGGTATGGCGGCAGGCGACCAGGGCGTGACCGGGCGGATCAACTCGCACCTGGCCGAGCCGTGGAAGCGTGCCGTCTTCCACCGGGTCTGGGCCGCTCCGGCCCACGACCACATCTCCCGCCCCGCTCTGGAAGCCGCCGAGGGTTGGGCCGCCGACGCGCTGGACTTGCGTACCCGGATGCCGCACCGCACCTGGCCGCCGTCCGCCGCCTGGCCCACTCTCATCGGCCAGCACGCCGCTTGACCCGGTGGTGAGCGGGTCCGGGCACACCATAGTCCCGGGCCCGCTCACCACCATGATGGGCAAATCCGCCGCCTGTCCGTGAGCACCCCTCAGCGCCCTGCCCCGCCCGACGACAACGACGACCAGGCCGCCGCCGTCGAACTGGCCGGTCCGTCCCGGCAGGGACGGACCGCGTACCGGCGCGGCGCCGCCAACCCGAACGGCTCGACCACGAGCCTGCGTGCCGACGCCATTGGCGTTCTCAAGGTCGCCACCGCCGACCAGCTCCAGCGCCTGCTGCGCCCGCATGCCACGTCGAACAAGGCGCTGCGCCAGGCGCTGGGCGACCTCTACCTCCACGGCCTGGTCGCCTCGGACGGCAACACCGCCGCCCGGTACAAGACGTGGCGGCTGGAAGGTACGGCTGGTCTGGACGCGGCTGGGCACGTCCTCGGGCTCCCCCGAGCCGAGATGGGCTCCACCGCGCGGGGCGCGGGAGCCTCCGGGGCGCCGCAGTTCGCCCTGCCGGGCGGCAGGCGCAAGGTGCGCCCGGACGCGGTGCTCCAGGCCCCGGAGATCGGGGTGCCCGTTCTGATGGTCGAGGTCGACCGCTCGACCACGGCCCCGGCCTGGGTGGCGGCGAAGTTCGCCGGCTACCGCGAGCTGTTCCGGACCAGGGCGAAGGACAACGGCCCGGCGCTGGCCGAGGAGGAGGCCTCCGAGCGGATGGTCCACTGGTGGCGCCGGGCCTACCCGGGGCACACCCGTGAGGGCTACCCGCCCGTGGCGCTGGTCCTCACCGGCGCCAGTGCGACGACGCTGAACAACCGGGCTGCCGCGATCGGCGACCTGGCCGCCGAGTTCTGGCGCGGCCGGCACCACCGCACCCGGTACCCGGATGACTGGTGGCGGGACTACGCCGACGCCGTCCCCGTCCTGGTTGCCTCGCTCGACAAGCTCGCCGAGCTCGGCCCGATGGGCCCGGTCTGGTGGCGCTACGGCCGCGAGGGCCTCCACTGCCTCACCGACGCCGGTGCTGTCACGTTGATCGGTGAGTGAGATGATCTTCGGGTTGGTCGTGGCTGGGAAGGGCCTGTAGTGGAGAGCGCTTCGCCGTCGTACAGGGGCCACCGGTACCCGGTGGGGATCATCGCGCACGGCGTGTGGCTGTACTTCCGGTTCCCGCTCAGCTTCCGCGAGGTCGAGGAGCTGATGCTCCAACGCGGTGCCATCGTCTCCCACGAGACGATCCGCCGCTGATGCCTGAAGTTCGGGCACGCCTACGCCGACGGGCTGCGCCGCCGCCGGCCGCGCTCCGGTGACAAATGACATCGCGACGAGGTCTTCGTCAAGATCAACGGCGAACGGCGGTACCTGTGGCGGGCTGTCGACCAGCACGGCGACGTCCTGGACATCCTGGTCCAGTCGAAGCGGGACACGAGAGCCGCCAAGCGGTTCCTGGCCAGGCTCATGAAGAAGCGGAGCCGTGTGCCGCGGGTACTGGTCACGGACAAGCTCAAGAGCTACGGCGTCGCCCACCGCGAGCTCATGACCTCGGCCGAGCACCGCTCGCACAAGGGCTTGAACAACCGCGCCGAGAACTCCCACCAGCCCACCAGGCAACGCGAACGCGCCATGAAGGGCTTCCGCTCACCCGGCGCCGCCCAACGGTTCCCGTCCGCGTTCAGCGGCATCTCACCCCACTTCCGACCCCGCCGCCACCTGATGGCCGCCACCGGCTACCGAGCCGAGATGACCGTCCGCTTCACCATCTGGGATCACGTCACCGGAGCCGCCAGCCCGCCCACCACGGCCTGAACACACAGCTGCAACCCGGCCCCACCACACCCCGACACACCCTCAGGCACTCTCGCACCCAACAACGTGACAATGCCTATTCCAGGGCTGCGGCCCAGAAGTCCGCGAGTGCCGGTGCGTCATGGGCGTCGATGACCAGCTTCCAGTGCAATGCCATGGCCCACTTAGGGCGTCCGCCAGTAGGTCATCGGATGCGGGGGCTTCGAGGCCGGGTGTCCCAGCGGTAGAGGGTCCAAGCCCGTCGGATTAGGCAGCGGA
>NZ_JARXYZ010000063.1 GCF_029894125.1 Kitasatospora sp. MAA19 | reverse complement strand
AGGTCACTGCTCGCGAGAACATGACGCGGATTCTGAGTACCTACAGGCCGCCGGCCTTCATGTGCCGGGCCGGATTGGCTCCGTCGGCGATCATCTCCAGCACCTCCGGCATCGGCCGGGAGCCCTCGAACTTCACCATCCCCGGCGACACCCCCAGGCGCAGCGCGGTGGTGAGGGTGCCGTCGGGCCTGGTGAGGACGTCGAGGGCGCCGGGGCCAGGGGCGGCGAAGACTGCGCAGTCGGACAGCACGGCGAAGGCGTGCAGGCCGGTGTCGGCGGCCATGCGGCGCAGCTTGCGGTGGAAGTTGATGGTGGCGGTGTCGATGACCAGGGCGCGCATCAGCGGGTCCCAGGTCGGCCGCTCCAGGGCGGCCCAGCGCTCGCCGGGCTTGTAGCCGTGTCCGCGCGGGCGCTCGCGGAACTTGCCGATGGTGCCCTTGGCGGTCTGCTTGATGGCGGTCAGCACCGCCAGCTCGGCGGGGTCGCCGGTCGCCTTGAGGGCGGCCATGGTGTCGAGGAACGCCAGCGGGTCGCGGTCGGCCAGATCCAGCGGCACGTCGAGAGCGGCCATCGTGTCCAGGTACGCCGCCCGGAGGCGCTTGTGCCACGGGTCCAGGTACGGGCCGTGCTCGTGCCGCAGCCAGCCCTCCAGCGGGCGGACCTGGGCGCCGAGTTCCAGGGCGTAGGCCAGTTTCACCGTGCTGTACCAGGCGGGGCCGGTCGGCCGGGAGCCGTCCGCGGTGAACGGGCTCGGCAGTAGCGGGTCGGTGGCCACGTGGGAGAGGTCGACCAGCCAGGAGCCGGGGATGCGCTTGTCGAAGGCCGGGTTCAGCTCGTGGACCGGCTCGCTGAGCGGAAGGGCCAAGCGGCCTGCGGCGGCGAGGAAGTCCATGTTCACATCGAGGCCGACCGCGTACGGCGCCGCGGCCTCCTGGTCGATGAGCTCGCGGTGCCAGTCCCACGCCTCGGTGACCAGCTCGCCGCCCGGCTCCCGGTCCTGGGCGAGCGGGTGCACGTCCTGGACCTCCGGCGGCGCCGGGTCGAAGCCGTCCTTGGGCCGGGAGCCCTCCACCGGCCCGGACGTCCAGCCGGCCTCGGTGCGCACCGCCCGGGTCGGCGGGCGCAGCGCGGTGACGAGTTCGAGGCCGGAGACGGCGGTGGAGCCGCGGGGAGTGAGGACGCGGGTGGCGTAGGTGCCGAGGAGGCGGGCCAGGCCGGGGACGGCGAGGCCGTCGGGGATCTGCCAGCCGCCCGACGCGAGTGCGCCCCAGGCGGGGATGCACAGCTGCACGCACACCCGCTTGCCGTCCTCGGGCGTGCGGTAGATCCTCGCCCAGGAGCCCAGGCCGCGCTGGGTGAGCAGCCAGCCGGCCTTCTCGAGCGCCTTGACGGCCTTGTGGGTCTCGGCAGCTGGCCGAGACGCTGGACGAACTCGGCCTTCTCGTCCCGCCCGAGCGGGGGCAGGCCGAGCTCCGCCAGGGCCGGATCGGTGAGGACGACCAGAGCGTCGCCGTCCTTGCCGTGCCGGTGCAGCCGCGGCGAGCCCGAGCTTCGCTTCCAGCGCCCACTCCACGACGTCGGCGAGCGTGCGCCCGGCCGGCGCGGTCGGCGCCTGGGTGCCGTCGGCGAGGTAGGCCACCAGCGCCCGGCCGGACGGAGCGACGTCAAGCACCGCGAGCGGGCCGGCCGGGAAACGCGCGGCGGCCGCGGCCTCCCAGTCGGACGGCCCCTCAGCCTTGGCCACCGTCTTCACCGGGGCCTTGCGCGCCCGCGACGACGACCCGGCGGCCGGACGCGACGACCCGGGACGGCGCGGCGCAGCCACCGGACCGGCCGCGGGGGCGGCCTGGCGGGGCGCGGCGACCGGAGCGACCAAGGCGGCCGGCTCCGGCGGCACCACGGCGGGGGCGGACTGCGGGGCGGCCGGGACGACGCCGGGGCGGCAGAACCCGCCCAGGTGCGTCGGCAGGCCCTGAGCCCGGTAGACGGACGGCTGCCCGCACTGCACGCACGGCGCCGAGCGAGTCGATGCCGATTCGGGTGGCTGCGGGTGCTGGGGCCGCCGTACGCCTCGTATAGCTGGGCTATGCCACCGCCGTTCAGGAGCTCGTTGCCGACGACGGCCGGTCGTGGTGGGCCAGCAGCACGTACTGGACCCCTCACGGGTCGCGCCGGGCCGCGCCGCGCTCTGGGTGCAGCTCCAGGAGGTTCCGTCCGCGCCGTCGTCCGATGCCGCGGGCGAGCTGGACCTCTCGGCGGGGTGGGGCGACGAGCGGCTGGTCGCGGGCTGTGTGGAGCGGATGCTCGGCCGGACCGAGGCGCATGCCCCGGGTCTGTGCGCCCTGGTGACCCGGTGGAGTGCGGTCGGTCCGGCGGGGGTCGCCGCGGCCGACCGCAACGCCGTCCGCGGCGACCCCTACGGCGGCCGCGCCGACCGACCAGCACCTGATCCGGCGGCCGGGGCTGTCGTCGAGCCGCGCCGCAGCGCGGTACCCGGGCTCTGGCACATCGGTGCCTCGACTCATCCCGGTCCCGGTCTCTCCGGGGGTTCCGGGCACCTGGCGGCCCGGCAGCTGCTCGGCCGTGCCGCACAGCTCCGTGGCCTGCTCGCCGGCAGGGGCCAGAGGCTGCTCGAAGGGCGATCCCGGGAACGGGGCGTGCGGACGCTACCGTCCGGTGTAGGTGAACTCGTCGGCCGGGCTGGTGGGAGAGGTGGCCTTGCCGACCGTCACGGTGATGTTCACCGTCTGGTGGTCGTCGAGCAGACCGGGCGCGGTTGCGATGATCTGGCCGGTGGAGACGAACCTGACCGAATCGGATGCCTTGTCCTTGAAGTGCACGGTGGCGCCATCGGCGAAGCCCGAGCCGCTGATGGTGACCGGGGTGCCGACCTTTCCGTTGTTCGGACTGACCCCACTGACCACCACAGGTGCGGGTCCGCCATAGGCGAACTGCCCCATCGCGACGGCCGGGGAGGTGCCGAGGGTGTTGGTGACGCGGACGTGGACGACGCCGGTTCCGTTGGGGACCTGAGCGGTGATCCTGATGCCGGAGGGGTCGACGTCGCGTTTGGTGCAGGCGAAGTGGCCGAAGTCGACCATGCTGTCCTGACTGAAGCCGGTGCCGTTGATGGTCACCGTGTCGCCTGGTGCGCCGAAGGTGGGGCTCACGTCGGTCACCACCGGCGGGGAAGGGACGTCAGGCGCCCCCACCAGGTCCAGGTAGGTGGAGTTGGCGTGCTGGAACGCGACCTGGCCGAGGAAGTCCTGGGTGGTCTTGTTGACCAGGCTCTTGTCAAGGCTCGTGTATCCGGTGTTCATCAGGCAGAGCGTGCCGGGCTGGACGTAGACGTTGCCCTTGGTGCGCTCGGAGATCGCCCCGATGAGCAGCTTCACTTCTTCGGTCGCCTGCGGTCCCGGGCTCGGGTACCAGCCGGCGGTGATGTCGAGGTCGGCCCACGCGTGCGGTACCAGGTCGTAGGCGTTGTTCTGGCGCTCGTCGATGACCCACGGCACGGAGTTGAAGTAGTCGACGAAGCTCTGCACGCCGGCGGTGGGAGCGGCATAGGTGATCACCGCGAACTTCGGCTGTTTCGGCCAGGTCTGTGCCTGCAGGTACGGCGCGAGCATGGTGGCGATGCAACCGCCCAGGCTGTGACCGGTCAGATAGACGGTCGGCTGCGGCGAGGAGGGCGCCGCCTTGAGCGCGACGGCGAGCGCCTGAGCGAGCGTGACGTTCGGGGAGGGTGAGGCGATCGAGCGGGCGTTGACAACCCGTTTGAACGCATCCATCGCCCCCTTGGAAACGGCGATGGGCTTCGGCGATCCGCTCTCGGGGAACGGGACGACCGTGCCGACCTCGAGGTCCTCGAGGATGTCGATCAGATCAGCGTCCGTTCCGCGAGCGACCACGGCGAACTCGTTCGAGCCGTTGGTGCTCTGTGCGACGTAGGCCATATTGGCGTTGCCCTCGCTCAGGGCGAGCCACACCAGCTTCCACGCGTTCTGCGTCGCAAGGCTGGGATCGCGCAGTTGCGCGTTGATGCCGGTGATGATTCGTTCGGTCTGCTGCTCCAGGGTTTCCCCGGACGGACGCGGGGTGGCCCCGGTGGCTGCAAGGGCAGCCAGGGTCATGGTCACCTGGGCGATTGTCGGATCGGGCGCCATCGTCGTTCCTGCTCCTCGGATGTTTTGCCGGTGCGGAGGCGGGACGGCCTTTCGGCAGCATCAGGGCAGATCTGTGCCGAACTGACCGTCAGAGTGGATCGCACACAATCAGACCTCCCCTCTGGTTTGTCCGATGCTTTTCCTGCCTTCAGGTTGACCAGGTTCACCTTGTTGGCCGTTCGTCATACGTGTGGGCGGTTTGCCGAGCCAGGTGCGCGGTGCGGTCGCCAGAGCTGCGGTGTCCGCAGGGGGCAGGCCCGGGGCGGCGGCCCAGGCGACGATGCCGTCGGGGCGGATGAGCGCGGCCGACAGATCGCCGCGGTCGGCACGGGCGGCCCCGCCACCGCCGACCTCGCCCGCCGCAGGCTCCGCCTACCCGACACCCCCGAAACCAACCGCCTACGAGCAGCTCTCACCCACTACGCCACCAGCTGGGACACCACAGGCAGCACGCCGGCGGCGCCGCAGGAACTTCCATCACAACCACCCCCCTGACGAAACCACCCGGAGAAACCCCGCCCCCGCCCGGCAGACACGACCAGGGACGGCGGCGCAGCGAACTCGCTACCCGTCGAGGTCGACGTCGACACCTTCGTCCTGGCCGCCGGTCGTGGGACTTCGGGCGTAACGGTCAGCCGATCGCGGCTTCGGCGACGTCGGCGGCGGGGGTGCCGGTGCGCTGGGACGCTTGAGCAGGGCCTATGTCCCCTCGACGGTGTAGGTCACGTGGAACAACCGCCCGACAAGCGTCTTCACCCGGGCCAGTGTCCAACGCTGGTCCTCCCAGCCGTGGACCAGCGGACCACGCTCCAACTCCTTCTCAAGTCGGGCTACTTGCGCCTCGCTCAGCCTCGGCCTACCCGGCGATCCCTTCGAAGCGACGCCAGACTCGCCGCGTTCTCGCCACTGCCGCCGCCAGCGTTCAACCGACCGCTCCGACACTCGCAACGCGGCAGCGATCTCCCTGTTCTTCTCCCCGCCCTCGAAGCGGACCACGGCCTGAAGCCGGATCCGCTCCCGGTGCGGCCCTCTCGGCGTCGGTAAAGCCGCCGCCCTGCGCGTACCTCACAGAACCACAGCTACCGGACCCGAACCCTCGCTGTCAGGCGAACGGCCCGACTTCACTCATTCAAGTTCAGTAGTCGTCCGTTGCCTGCAGATGGCCTACCCGAGCCGAGTCAATTCGGGCGCTGCGAGCGACGGATCGGAACGTCTCCACCATCGGTCGTGCGGCCGAAGACCTCAAGCGCGGGCAGCTTCTCCGCGCCCTCGCTGTCGGCGTCGGCGAGGTCGGCCAAGCCGTCCTCCGCGCGCCGGTCGTCGGCGATCCGCGGGGTCGCGGTGAAGTAGAGGCACCACTTCGCCGGCACCCGGTCGTCGTCGTGGACGGCCGCCCACGCCTTCCCCTCGGCTCCGGCGGTGCGGTGGGCCTCGTCGATGACGACCAGGTCCCAGGCGGGCAAGACGAACTGCTGGTGGGCCTGGACGATGCGCTCCAGCGAGGCGTAGGTCGCGTACACGGTGACCGGCTCGCCGGGCTTCTCGGCGGCGACCAGGTCGGCAATCCGGGCGGCCTGCGTGGTCACTTGGGCGTGGACGCGACCGGCCCGCCTGCCCACCAGCGTCACCAGCCACGCCGGCCGCGTCCACCAGACGCGACCACGCACACCGCCGGACGAGCACATCAACACCCACCCGGACCACGACAGAGCGTGCCGGTCAGGAAGCGCAATGGGCGGCCGTCAACACGGCGAAGGGCGGCCCGGACTTGGAGTCCGGGGCCGCCCTTGGGCGTGTTCGGGTCAGGCATCGAGGCGCCGTCCGAGGGCTCTCAGCCGAGGGAGGTGAGGAGGGCGTTGAGGGCGTCCGCCTCGGTGGCCTTGTCCGGGTTCGAGGCGCGCAGCGCCTTGAGGACGTGGTCGATTTCGCCGTCGAGGAAGGTCCAGGCCCGCTGGTTCTTGGGTTCGAGGGTGGGCTGGGCGTCATCCCAGGCCTTTTCGAGGTCGGTGACCCGGGTGGTGGCGGCTGCCTGGTGGCCCGAGTTGAGCTTGGCCAGGGTGTCAGCGGTGATCGTACGGAAGTTGGCGATGTCAGCGGGAGGGAACGATGAGGTCGCCTGCTCCGGGGTGAGTGGGGCGGACGCGGGTGCGGGGCCGTCACCCTCGCCGACCGGAGCCGCGTGCGGCTGATGGTTCGCCCAGACCAGGAGCACCGCGGTGGCGACCGCCACGACGGCGTAGTAGCCGAGCATGATTCGCTCGCGCACCGGGTTCGCCACCCCGGCGGCCTGGGGGTGGGTCTCGATGACGTCGCTGCGGCTTCGGGTGAGGTAGAGGACGGTCGCGAGGATCGCGACCAGGAAGACCACACTGGTCACCGCCGTCCCCAGGTCCAGGCCGCCGTCGCTGCCGGGCGAGGCGAGCCAGTCGCCGAGGTTGGCGCCGAGCGGGCGGGTGAGGATGTAGGCGAGCCAGAAGGAGAGCACCACGCTCGCGCCGAGGCGCCACGCGAGCACGATGGCCGCGATCAACCCGAGCGGAAGGAGCACGGAGACGCCCGGGGTCCAGCCCGTGAGCTCCAGGGTCCAGTCGCCGGTCGCGGTGCCGAGGGCGAAGGTGACCAGGACCGCGAGCCAGTAGAAGAGCTCTCGGGGGCGGGTGACGATGCTGTGGATCGACAGGGTCCGCTCGCGGGTGTACCAGGTCCCGAAGACGACGGCGAGGACGCCGGCGAACACACTGCTGCTCACCGCGAGGGGGACGCCCTGGCTGTCGGTGAGGATGTCGGTGTAGAGGGTGCCGGTCACACTCAGCACCACGACGGTGAGCCAGTACACGAACGGGACGTAGCGCTTGGTGCTGAGCTGCCAGCCCAGGGCACCGGCCAGCACGGCGGTGAAGATCAATGAGGTGTTGATCAGGCCGACACCGAGAGTCGTGTTGATCCAGTCGGCGAAGCTCTCGCCGACCGTGGTGCACAGGATCTTGATGACCCAGAACCAGATCGTGACCTCGGGGACCTTGTTCAGCATCCGTCGGGCGTCGGGCGCGGCCGAGAGCCGTTCCGTGGTGGTAGCCATGGGGGCGAGGCTTGCATCCCGGACCTGAACACAACCTGAGCACCGGTTCGGGGATACGCACCGGCCGGGTAATACTGGCCTGCATGACTGCTCACCGCGTGCTGGTCGTGGAGGACGACCACGGACTCCGCGACGTGCTCGCCCGAGGCCTGCGCGAGGAGCATTTCGAGGTGCTCACCGCCACCGACGGGGCGGGCGCGCTGCGCGTGGTCCACGACCGGGTGGACGCCGTGGTCCTGGACATCGGTCTGCCCGACTCCGACGGGCGTGACGTCTGCCACGCCATGCGCGCGGCGGGCTTCGACGCGCCCGTCCTCTTCCTCACCGCCCATGACGCGCTGGCCGACCGGCTGTCGGGCTTCTCAGCCGGGGGCGACGACTACCTCGCCAAGCCCTTCCACCTGGCCGAGCTCGCGGCCCGGGTACGCGCCGCGATCCGCCGCAACGGGCGCGAGCCCGGTGTGGAGGTCGACGGCCTGCGGCTGGACCCGGTCGCGCACGTGCTGGAATCCACGAGCGGCGAGTCGGTGGCACTCACCCCGACCGAGTTCCGGCTGCTGGCCTGCCTGATGGCCGCCCCCGGTGCGGTGGTCCGCAGGCGGACGCTGTTGCGGGCGGGGTGGCCCGAAGGCGCCCAGGTCAGTGACAACACCTTGGACCAGTACTTGGTGCGCCTGCGGCGCAAGCTGCGCGAGGCGGGCAGCGCGCGGGGCATCCTGACGGCGCGCGGCGTGGGGTACCGCTTCGCATGAGGACCACATGAAGGTCATGAGAGCCCCCGCCACCCTGCGCGGCCGCCTCGCCCTGGTCGCGCTGGCCAGCACCGCGATCTGGGTCGCCGTGCTCACCGCCGCCTTCAACGTGGAGCTGGGCGCGCGCCTGCGCCAGCAGGCCGACGACCTGGTGCGCACCCGTGCGGTGGCGGTGGCCGCGACCATGGAGGCCCAGCCGGACGGGCGGATCGTGGAGCGCGAGCCGGCCGACGACCAGGCTCTCGACGTGGGCATCTGGATCTACCAGGGCGCCACGGCAATCCAGCGCCCCAGCGCATCGAGCACGCTCCAGGACCGCGCGGACCACCTGGCCGGAAACGGCGAGACCTTCACGGACACCTCCGAACCGCACGCCTTCCGGCTGTACGCACTGCCGGTCATGGCAGGGAGCCGACAGGTGGGCACAGTCGTCGCCTCGGTCGGCCTGGACGCCTACCGCTTCACCGCCCAGTCGGCACTGGCCGGCTCGATCGGGCTCTGCGTACTGCTGCTCGCCGGCATCTACCTCGTGACCCGCACAGTGGTCGGCCGGGCCCTGCTGCCGGTGAGCGAGATGAGCGCCCAGGCCTCCGAGTGGAGCGAGCACGGCACCGCCCAGAGGTTCGGCGCCGACGGTCACCTCGCCGAGCTCGCGGGGCTCGCCGGCAACCTCGACCAGCTCCTCGACCGGCAGGCCGCGATGCTGCGCCACGAGCAACAGCTGACGGCCGAGCTCTCCCACGAACTGCGCACCCCCCTGGCCAGGATCACCGCCGAGACCGACTGGCTCACCGCCCGCCCCCGCAACGCCGACGAGCGGCGCGCCTCGCACGAGGCCATCGCCGCCGCCGCGGCCCAGATGCAGCGGATCTGCGAGACCCTGCTCTCCGAGGCCCGCACCCGCACCGACCAGGTACCCGGCAGCTGCGCCGTGGAGGACGTGGCCCGCGCACTGGCCGGGCGCAGCCGCGAGGAACACCCCGAAGCCCCGCCCATCACCGTGGTCGGCGACGGCGCGACCGCCGGCGTCTCCGCCGCGCTCATGGAGCGCATCCTCACCCCGCTGCTCGACAACGCTCGCCGCTACGCGGTGCACCGGATCACCGTGGAGTCCGAGCGGCGGCCCGGCGGGGTGCTGGTGGCGGTGGTCGACGACGGCTGCGGCGTACCCGAGACGGTGGGCGCGGCCGTCTTCGAGGCGGGCCGCCGCGCCCACCCGGACGACGGCCACGACGGCGCGGGTCTCGGCCTCCCCCTGGCCCGCCGCCTCGCCCGCGCCGCCGGGGGCGACATCACCCTCGCACCCTCGCCGGACGGCGCGAGGTTCGTGGTGTCGCTTCCCACGGGCTAATGGACGGGACGTGGCACGGGCGAGCCCCGATCAGCGGCCGGTTCCCATGCCGGCAGCTGGTGCTCCGGGCTGTCCGGCCCCTCCCCGCCGCAGGCCCTTCGGCTGTCGCGCTGGGGGTGTTCGTCGCGGTCGTCATGGTGACGGCCGCCGATTCGGTGGTCGTCCTGGTTCCCGGGCGCCTCGACATGCGAGCAGGCCGGCATCCGGGCGGTGTCGAGCATGCGGTCGCTGTCCGAGGCCGCCGAGGTCAGGCTCGCGCAGCTGACCGCCAGGACGAGGCCGCCCGCCAGCAGCGGTAGCGGCCGGTGGGCGGGCGGCGGCGCAACCAGTGCCCGTACCCGTTGCGGGACGGCCCCGCTGGCGGCGGCCAGTCGGGCCGGCCGAGCGCCGCTGCCCGCGGTGGCGAGGGCGGCCCGGGCGAGGGCCCGGGCCACCACCGTCCGGTCGCCGACCGCGGTGGCGGCGTCCTCGTCGGCCCACCGTTCCAGCATGAAGGCGCCCGTGTCCGCCAGGGGCCGCAGCAGCGGGTTCACCGCCGCCGCGAGACGCCAGGCCGCGAGGAAGCGGTGGTGGCGGTGGGCGAGGTGGGCGCGTTCGTGGGCAAGCAGGGCCTGCCGCTCGACGTGGTCGAGGCTGCGCAGCATGCCGCGGGTGACGACGATGCGGCCGGGGGCGCCCGGCAGGGCGAAGGCGTCGGGGGTGTCGTCGTCCAGGACGGCGAGCTCGCCGCCGGACGGCAGCCGCCGGACCTCCCGCCGGGCCAGGCGGTGGGCAGCGGCCTGGCGCAGGGCCGCAGTGCCGAGCGCGGCGGCGGAGGCGGCGAGGGCGAGCGCACCAAGGACGCCGACCGGGCCGAACACCGGGTCGGCGGCGCGCAGGAGCTGCGGGGACCAGTGGCCTTCGCGGGCGATGCCAGGGATCTGCACGAGGGTGGCGAACGCGAGCAGGGCGAGGGAGCCGAGCCAGCCCGCGGTGGCGACGGCGGCGGTGCACAGCAGCGCCCAGGCGGCGGGCCGCGGGGGCAGGCGGCGGGCCGCACGGGCGACGACGGCCGGGGCGAGGGCCGCGATCAGGAGCGGGATGTAGACGGTGATGTGCACCGATCAGGGCTCCTGCTGGCCGGTCAGCAGCCGCTGGAGGAACTCCTCGTCCTGCCGGGAGAGTTCGGAGACGAAACGGGCCAGGGTCGCCTGCCGGTCGGAGCCGCGCTCTAGGAGGGAGCGCATCTGCTCGGCGGTGTGGGCGGCCTCGTCGCGGGTGGGTTCGTAGGCGTATCCGCGGCCTCGGGCGTGGCGGGCGACGAGGCCCTTGTCGTGGAGCCGGGCGAGGATCGTCATGACGGTCGTGTAGGCGAGGTCGCCGGACAGCGCCTCGCGGACCTGGGTGGCGCTCAGGGGCGAGTCGGCCGCCCACAGGGCGGCGAGGACTTCGCTCTCCAGTGCCCCGCGGGGCCGCCGCAGGGCGCCGCAGGCGCCGTCGGCGTGCGTGTCATCGCTCATCGTTCATGCCCCTTCCACCTGGCGGCCGCGCGTCCATGGTCGCCCGGGGAGATTATCGCCCCGACCCGGCACGCCCCCACCTACTACATGTTGTAGAGTCCCGGCTCAACGACGCCCGGAGAAGAGGACCCCGTGTCGCACCTCGGCATGCCGGTGGACCGGAACGCGGCCAGGATCGCGCTTCCGCACCAACGACGCAGCAGCGCCCGCCCCCGCATCGGGATCATCTCCGCCTCCGTGGGCGCCGGACACGACGGCGCCGCCACTGAGCTCGCGCGCAGACTCTCCGACGACGGCGCCACGGTGGACCGCTGGGACCTGCTCGACCTGCTGCCCGCCCGCGCCGGGCGGGCCGTCAGCGAGCTGTACCACGGGCTGCTCGAACACGCCCCATGGGCCTATCAGCGGATCTACAGCAGCACGGAACGGGCCGGCGGTGCCGGCCCCGCGGCCCGCGCCCTACTGCGCACCGCGCAGGAACGCGTGCTGCGTGCTCTTCCCGCTGGCACCGGGGCCGTGGTGTCCACGTATCCGGGGGCCAGCCACGTGCTCGGTGGGCTGCGGTTGGAGGGGCGGCTCAGCGTTCCGGCCGTGACCTACCTGACCGACTTCTCGGTCCACCCGCTGTGGGTGGCACCAGGGGTAGACGCGCATCTGGCAGTGCACGAGGTGCCGGCCAGGCAGGCTCGCGCACTCGGAGCGGCAGGCGTGCAGGTCTGCGGGCCCGTCGTCGATCCGCGGTTTCGCCCGCCGAGCGAGGCGGAACGAGCCGACGCAGCCAGGCGCTTCGCCCTCACTCCAGGGGTGCGGCACGCCCTTCTGGTGGCAGGTTCCTGGGGTGTCGGTCCGGTACGACAGGTCGCAGGCGAGATCCTCCGCAGCGGCGTGGCGGTGCCCGTCGTGGTCTGCGGCCGCAACCGGGCGCTTGCGGCACGTCTCACGGCCGATGGGATCGAGCACGTCCACGGTTGGACGGAGGACATGCCAGCGCTGATGTGGGCCTGCGATGTGCTGGTCCAGAACGCCGGCGGCCTCACGTCGCTGGAGGCATTCGCCAGCGGTCTCCCCGTCGCTGGCTATCGCTGCATACCCGGTCACGGAACCACCAACTCAGCAGCCCTGGACGAGGCAGGGGTCGCCGTCTGGATCCGCGAGCCGAACGACCTCCAAGGTCGCCTGGCCGACCTGATGGACGGAGAGCGCGGCATGCGGCAGCGCGACGCCGGCCTCGCCCTGTTCGCCGACGAGCCTCGCCTCGGGCCGGCGGCCGCCATCAGCCGTTCCATCTCCGCCACGCGCCACGATCCCGAAGCCGGAACGGTGTCCAGGCGCCCGGCCCCCGGCACGCCGCTGCAACGGCCGGTCCTGCGCCTGGCAGCGACGATCACCGCCGCCACGGCCGTCTGGGCCGGGGCGGTCGGAACAGCCGTCGCCACCGGGCACGACGCACCTGCGCTCCTGCGCGCGATCAACCAGCACATCGATCCGGACGACCATCCGCACATCCAGCCCGAGGGGACGCGCCCATGACCGGCCGCCGGCTGCTGCGCGCCGCGCTTCCCGCCGTTGCCCTCGCGCACGCCGCCCCGGTCATCTCCACCCTCGGCCCGCTGCGCAACCGCTCCATGCCCCGGCTCGCCGGTCAGGGACGCGCGGACCACGTCGCCCTCACCTTCGACGACGGCCCCGACCCGGTCTCCACCCCGTACTTCCTCCGGCTCCTGGCTGCCCGCAACCTCACGGCCACGTTCTTCCTGCTCGGCGAGGCCGCATCACGCAACCCCTCACTGGTGCGCGAACTGGCGGGCGCCGGTCATGAGATCGCCATCCACGGCTGGCTGCACCGCCCGCTGCTGCTCCGCGGCCCGAAAGCAACCCACGACGACCTCGCCCGGGCCCGGGACGCTGTCGGCTCCATCATCGGCGCCCCACCCCGATTGTTCCGCCCTCCGTACGGCGTGATGAGTGCCTCCGCACACGTGTCCGCCCGCCTGCTCCAGCTCACCCCGGTCCTGTGGACGTGCTGGGGCGAGGACTGGCGCCGAGGTGCCACGCCGGCCAGCGTGTACCGGACCGTCACCTCAGACCTCCGCGGGGGCGGCACCATCCTCCTCCACGACTCCGACTGCACGTCCGCACCCGGCTCGTGGCACAACACCCTCGGCGCCCTCCCACCCATCCTGGACGAGTGCGAACGCCGCAACCTCACGGTCGGCCCGTTGCGGAACCACGCAGCGTCGACGAACGGCGCTGGAGCAGGAGGCACCTCACCTGGCACGCAGTAGCCAGGATGTCGAGGTCCGGTACCAATGTGAGCCCCCCCCCACGGGCTGTGCGGGTTCAACGGTGGCCGCCGCCAGGAGGTGACGGCCTGGCGGGCGGTCAGCGTAACCACGGCTCTGGGGCCGGGGCCGGCGGCGCAGCGGGGGTCAGGACTGGTCGGCGCAGCGGGTGATCCGGTGGTCGCGTACGCCGCATTCGGGGCCGCGGTCGAAGGCGACGACGTACGGCCACGGGGTCGGGTGGCGGCGGACCTTGGTGATGACGCCGAGGGTGCCGGCCGGGGCGTCCACGCGGACGCGGGCGTCCTCCTCCCAGTGCTCCAGCGCCCGCCCCCTCTCTTCCGGATCGGCCAGCGTGCCAGGGTCCAGGATCAGCACCGGCGGGCAGCTCTGCGTGTCGGAGGTGGCCGGGACGCGCTGGGTGCCCCGCCCGGTCGCGCCCGGCATCAGGGTGGGCAGCGTGGTGGTGTCGGTCATCGTGTGATGCCTCCGGAAGTCGGGAGCGGGGCGGCCCGATATCCGGGCCGCCCCGTGGGCGGTGGTGCTACTGGTCGGTGGCGCAGTCGTGGTTGGCCTCCACGTAGTCGCCGTCCGCGAAGTCGGTGTCGAGCGTCCAGCCGCACTCCCCGCACTCGGCACGGCCCTCCCAACCGACTGGTCTCCGTCGCCCTCGTCGCAGTCGTGGTCGGCGTCCACGATGGTGCCGTCCTCGAACCAGGCCTCGCCCGTGCTGCCGCAGTCGCCGCAGTACCAGTCGGCGCACCAGTTCACGGTCAGCGGCTTGTAAGTGCGCTGCTGGGTCGTCACTGCCTCTCCTCGGAACGGGGGGGTCGGCCGTCCCGACCGGGGTGGGCCGGGACAGCGGGGTGTGCGGGGGGGGCATCCGGCGACGGTCTCGGTGTGCCGGTGGAGAGCGTCCAGGAGCGCGGTCTGCTGCTGGGTCAGCTTCCCGTCGGTGCGGGCCTTGTCCTGCTTGCGCAGCCAGGTGCCGGGCCTAAACGTCGGGTCGGCCTCGCCGCCGGTGCGGTTGACGGGGCCGTCCAGGGTGCCGCCGGCGGCGAGGTAGGCGAGCAGACGCCGGTAGGAGCGGTTCCAGTCCGGCTCCAGCCGCCACAGCTCGTCCAACACGTCGAGCTTGGCCACCTGGTCGGGGTTGAGGTTGTCAGCCTTGCGCTGGCGGCGCATCCACGCGCCCACGGCGTAGTCGTCCAGCTTCACGGTCGCTGGGATCGCGAGGTGGCCGTGCTGGAGGTGGAAGACCGCCGCGACCGGGGGCGCCCGGATCGAGGACCTGGTCCAGCGCGGACCGTCCGCCCCCGTCTGGCACCCGCTCAGCGGCCGGGGCGGGCGGCCGTGCGGGTGGACTGCGCTGTAGCCGCCGGGCGGGAGCGGCGGGGTGGCCTATCGTCCGGCGCGGCGCAGGGGCCAGCGGACCGGCCACCCACAGCGCCGGGCCGGACGGACGGCCCGGGCTGGCGCGGCGCCAGCGCAGACGGAGGTCGCGGGACCGGGCCAGCCCGACGGCTGAACCCGGCCGGAGGCGGCCTGACAGGCCGGCCCCGGAGAGCAAACGCGACACAGAGGCAGACACCGTGACAGCGAGCCGAGCCCGGCCCAGACCTCGACAAGGGCCAGCCAGGCGCAGCCGCGGAAGCCGGCCCGGCGCAACAGACGGTCCCACGACAACCAGGACAGCCCGGCCGACGGCCCCGGTGACGGCCCGCACGGCGGGCCCGGTCCAACAAGCTGGCCCGCCCCGCGGGCGACCGGGACGACAAGCCGACGGCGCAGCGAGCATCGCCCGGCAGGCGGCCGGGACAGCGGACCGACGGGTTCACCGGGCACCCAGCCAAACCACGACACGACGACAAGCCCAACGCGGCAGGCGGTGCCGGCGGGCGGCGGTGTGCCGGGCGGGGCGTGCCGGACGGCGGGTGTGGAAACCGGGTACCGGCGCGGCGATGAGTTTTCCGGCCCCGGAAGGTCTACATCTCGACCGGGACGACCAACTCATCGGGAGTAAGTCATGGGCCTCATCCACATCGAACTGTTCACGACCCTCGACCTCGTCGGGCAGGCGCCCGGCGGCCCCGACGAGGACCCGGTCGGGTTCCCGTTCGGCGGCTGGCAGGCGCCCCTGATCGACGAGGCCACCGGAGCGCAGATCCTCGCCGCGTACGAAGGCACGGACGCCCTCCTGCTCGGCCGACGGACGTACGACATCTTCGCCGCCTACTGGCCGCACCAGAAGGACGGCGAGATCGCCGAGCTCTTCAACCGCGTCCCCAAGTACGTGGCCTCCCGCGGCACGCCCGGCCTCCCGTGGGCCGGATCCACACAGCTCGGCCCGGACCTGGCCGGCGCGGTGCGCGAGGTCCGTGACCGGCACGAACACGTGAAGGTCGTCGGGAGCCTGGACCTGGTGCAGACCCTCCTGCAGGAGAAGCTCTTCGACCGTCTCGACCTGTGGGTGCATCCGATCGTGCTCGGCGTCGGGAAGAAGGTGTTCGACGGCGGCGCGGTGCCCACCAACCTCACGCTCCTCGAACCGCCGGTGGCCGGCCCCACGGGCACCGTGTACCTGCGCTACGGGCTCGCCGACGGCACGCCTAGGACGGGCGACATGAGCGCACCCGACCGCGGTCTCGGGCTCGACGACGTCCGGTGATCCGATGACCACTGTCAATGCCGATGGGATCGCCTTGGGCGTCGAGTCGTTCGGTGACGTCGACGCGCCGCTCGTCCTGCTCGCGGGCGGGACGACGATGCTCTCCTGGCCCGACGCGCTGTGCGAGCGCCTCGCCGCCGGCGGGCGCCGTGTGGTGCGCTACGACCTGCGCGACAGCGGGGAGTCGACGACGACGGATCCGCAGGCGCCCGCCTACACCCTGCGCGGCCTCGCCGCCGACGCGGCGGCCCTGGCCGACGCGCTCGGCGGGGCTCCTGCGCACCTCGCGGGGATCGGCGTCGGCGGGATGGTCGCCCAGGTGGCCGTGCTCGACCATCCGGGCGCGTTCTCCGCGCTCACCCTGGTCGGCACCCGCGCGGTTGCCCCCGGCCCGCCCGACGACGACCTCCCCGACCACGACCAGGCGACGATGAGCCGGCTGTTCGCGCGTCCGATGCCCGACTGGACCGACCGCGAGGCGGTTGCGGACTTCGCCGCCACCGGCGCGGAGATCCGCGGCGACGACCCCGTCGCCGCGCGCGCCATCGCCGCGCGCATCTGGGACCGCACGCCCGGCACCGCACCCCCGGTCCAGATGGCCAACCAGCTGGGCCTGGTGTTCTCCCGGCTCGACTGCACACCCCGCTGGCGCGAGCGCCTGCCCGAGATCGCGGTCCCCACGCTCGTCGTCCACGGCCGCCGCGACCGGTTCTTCCCCGTCGGCAACGGCGAGGCGATCGCGCGCGCGATCCCCGGGGCACGGCTGCTCGTCCTCGACGAGGCCGCCACCGCGATCCCCCACGCGGCGGTCGGCGAGGTCACCGAGGCGATGCTCACGCTCGGATAGAGGACAGCGGGTGCCGCACGGGTCCGGCCTCCGGGCTGGGCGGACCAGACCTTGCCCGCGTGGATGTCGCGGCGCACGGCCGTAGTGCCGGGCTCGAACCGTGCCTCGGGCGCGGTCTTGGGCAGGGCGGTCACGGCTGGCCCCAGGTCCGGCAGGCGGGCTCGTGCCAGGTGGTCCGCACGACCATCCCGCCCGGGGTGATGTGCTCGCTGGACCAGGTCCGGCAGCACCCGCCGCTCGGCCGGGCCGGAGCCGGCAGCCTGGCGGCGCGGACAGCGGGGGCGGGGGCGGCGGGCGTGGCCGGACGGCAGCGACGGCGGCGCCTGGTCGAGGGTGTCGTCATGCCGCAGGCTCTGCCCGCACCACCGTCCCGCCGAACCTGACCGCCACCCGGACGGCCCAGCCACCGCCGTTCTCACCGGCCGCTGACCTGCGCCAACGGCCGAAACTCACCAGGCCGGCGTGGAAGCTCACCAGCGGCCCGGGGCGAAACTCACCGGCCCCGGGGCGAAACTCCCCCGTGCAGGTCACAACGGCCGGGCCGGGTGCAACACGGGAGTGCAACACGCTGCCCGCGGGCCGGGATCGCCAAGGTTTTCGCAGATCAGCGGTGCAACGCGGGGTCAGGAGCGGCGCCACCAGGAGCCGGTGTTCTTCGCCCTGGCCGCTTCGGCCGCGGCGGCGGCCCGCTTGGCCCGCTTGGCCAGCTTGGCCCGTTTCCGGTCGGACTACTCCTGCTGGCAGGACGTGCACAGCCGCTCGTCCCAGCGTGCCCGGTCCCACTCCGCGTCGGTGAGCTTGGCCGAGCAGCGGGTGCAGGCCGGGCGGCTCGCCTCCCGTTCG
The DNA here is from genome assembly GCF_029894125.1 of Kitasatospora sp. MAA19. Classification (GTDB taxonomy): domain Bacteria; phylum Actinomycetota; class Actinomycetes; order Streptomycetales; family Streptomycetaceae; genus Kitasatospora. Next base: position 1,665 of record NZ_JARXYZ010000063.1, on the reverse strand, counting down.
GCCTGTTCGCGGGCGCGTCGGCTGGCGGCCGCGGCCTGGCACTCGACGGCGAGGACCCGGTCGCCGTCCGGGTTGTCGAGCGCGGCGGTGAGGGTGTGCCAGCCGCGGCGGCCGAACCGATGCCACACCGGGGCGCCGGCGCCATGTGTGTCGAGCAGCTGCAGCGTGGTGGCGACCACCGACAGAGCCAGGTGGTAGTTGCCGGCCGTCACTCCGGCGAAGGGGTACGGGCGCGGGCTCCAGTAGGCGGCGGAGCCGTCCTCCACCTCGTCGAGACGGCGCAGCAGCCGCTGGTGATCGCGCGCGTGGACGGCGTCGCCGCCGTACGCGGGCGCGTACCAGGACACCTCAGAGGCGAGACGGCCGGCCGCGGTCAGGCACCACAGCTTCCGGCCGTCCGGCAGGCGCGGTTCCTCCCGGACCCTCCCGGTGTCCTCCAGGTCAGCGATGGCGTCGCGGGTCGCCTTGTCGGTCCGCTGTCCCGGCAGGACCAGTGCCAGAGCTCACGTGCGGTGGCACGCTGTAACAGGCCGAGCGCCACCAGGACCCCCTTCCTGACCGGTTCCGTCGAACCCCGCTTCCACTGCACCTCACCGGCGGCAGGGGGAAGAGGGTGGTCGCCACGGCCGCGGCCCCTTGACCGGGGCCGCTGGCCTGCGGAAACGGGCCGATCCGCTGTCGGGGCGTGGAGGTGCCCGGAGGCGGTCCGGGGCGCCTTGCCCCGGCCAGGCGAGGCCTTCGACGGGCGCCCGTCGTCCAGGATCTGCACCATGGGCCGTGCTGTGGCTCGGCGCTGGTCTCAGTGTCCCCGACCGACCGTCGGCGGTCGGTCGGACGACGAGCACAGTCCCAGTAGTTACCGTACGATTTACCCGCCTGGGTTTCACAACTCGCTATCAGCGTAGAGGAGTTGAGCTTTCAATGGTTACCTTTGACAACCGGTTCCACCTCATCACGCCCGCTGGTGAAGGCAGCATGGTCTTTTTCAGCGGCACGGTGATCGAGGCTGCCAACGCGACAGGGGCTGACTGGCAGCGCTTCAACATCACCTTCATCCTCGACGAGGTCGCGTGGTCCAGCGCCCCGGCGGTCGCCCCCGCGGTGTCCCTCGCCGCCATCAGCACGGAGGCAGACGGCAACAACGCCGGCTGGGCCGTGGACAGGTCGAACTTCCATTTCGTGGACGGTCGTATCCAGCTGAGCTGCGATCTCGCCGTCCGCGGGACAAGCAATCTGCTCAGGCTGACCTACCAGGTCACCGCCATCGGGAATATCGCGTGACAAACCGGCCGGTCCCGGCCGCTTCCACGGTCTCGAAGATCCAGTCCGCCATGAACAGCGGGTTCGCTCCCACCACGGGTCAGTGGACCATCTCCTGACAGAAAGACCACTGCTGCACCTGCCACCGGAGGCGACCCCACGGCCAGGACGGGACCCGACCGAAGACAAGCCCGACCCGACCCGACAGACGACAGTGGACACCCCGGCCCAGGTCCCTGTCGCCGGGTGCGGACTGGCTGCGGGAGGCGGCCAGCTCCAGCCACGCGGCCGGGCGGGCGGCGCGGGCGTCGCGGGCGGCCGCCGACCACGATCACGCCGGGGGCGAGGCCGGGGTCTGTGGTCCTGCCTGGATCCCGTGCGGCGATTGACCGAGCGCCGCGGCGA
>NZ_JARXYZ010000062.1 GCF_029894125.1 Kitasatospora sp. MAA19 | reverse complement strand
CTGACAAACCTTCCCGGGGCGGCGCTGACCGCGCCGCCCCGGACCCCGGCGGCCGTGCGCGCCGACGGCATCGGAAGTGGCTGACCATCACGGGCTGTCGGCGACCGGCTGCCCGCACGGCACCCGGCCCGTCCCGGACGGAGCAGGAGGCGCGCATGCCCGTACCGCCCGCCAGAGTGCACCCGGGCTGGCGGCCGGAAGACCGCCGGACCCTGCGACGAATGCGGCCCCGACGAGGGCGCGGCCTGCGACCTCGACCGCATCAACGCCGAGGCCGAGTTCTACACCCGTGAGCCGGAGGCCCCTCGCCGCACGAGGAGCAGGTCCCGCCCGGTTGGTAACCCCGCACCGATCCGGGGGCGGCGCTGGCCGTGCCGCCCCCGCCCGAAACGCACTACACCCACCAAGGAGAGCGTCGAGACGGCAACCGCCGCCCTCGACGCCTACGCCCGCCGCGCCTGGCCGACCGCCCGCCCCAGGGCGGACCACCCGGCCCACCGACCGCCGCCGCCGGGCTGTGACATCCGCACCACCCACGGAACCTCAAACACACTCCACCACCGGAGGAACCTGCTCCCATGACCACAACGCCCCGCCACGCCGAACTCGCCAAAGCGGTCACGGCAGTCGCCGCCGACCAGCGGGCGAGCTGGCCCGAGCTGACGGACGCCGAGGTAGTCCAATACATCCGGCACTGCTTCTTCGTCGTCGAGGACAGCCCCACCTTCGTCTACACCGGCGTGTGGGGAGTCTCGGCCACCGCCGAGGACCCGTTGGAGCAGGCATACGCCAGCGTTGTCCGGGCGACGCCGGAGGAACTGGCTCGCGTCCTGACCTCCTGAACCCCCATGCCGGGCGAGACCTGACACCCGGTCGCACGCTCCACCCAGACGACCGGCCGCGTGTCGCTACCGCGCGGCCGGGCCCGCCGACCACCGACCACCGCCCCGCCAAAGGGGGGCGGCGCTGGCTGCGGCGCCCCCTCCCCGAATCACACCGACCCCGACGAAGGGACAACCTTGACCACGACCGTCACCGTGCCTCCCCCCACCGTTTTCTTCCTCGCCGAGAACCTCAGCCCGACCCCGCGCAACCTCCACTCCGCCGTCGAGGCGCTCGCCCGCATCACCGCGCAGGCCTGGGCGCCGCTCAGCGGCTACCCCGGATCCGACACGCACTGGCGCGTCCGCTGCCTGCTCTGCGGATGGGAGGGCACGCGCTTCTACTCCCACCTGCGACGTGCACGACCGGTCGGCCGCCACAAGGGCTGCCTGCCCCAAGAGCAGCGCCAGGCCAAGCTCGCCCAGCTGGCCGCCCAGGCCCCCGCAGAGTGCCACTGCTGGGTCGCCCACCCCGTCACCGCCGCAGACGCCGCCGACGTCCTGGCCGCGATCGAGCAGGCCCGGCGGATCGACGACAGCCACGGCCTGACGACCCACCTGCGGCGCCTGCTCGGCCCCTGCCCGGCCGCCGCCGCCCGCGCGCTGGCCGTCAAGCAGGCCACCGCGCGCTCCTGACGCACACCCGGGGCGGCGCCGGCCGCGCCGCCCCCGGCCCGAAACACACCACACCAGCGATACGGAGAACCCAGCATGACCACACCCGCCATCGAACTCGCCGACGTCGCGTGGGCGACCGCCCTGCGGCTGCCGACCCGTCACGACAGGATCTGGACCGTCCGGCATGAGCCACACATCGCCCTGCACCGCAGCGCCGTCGTCAGCATCACCGACGGCGAGCGCACCCTCCTCCTCGCCGACAGGCCCGGAGGCTACGTCACCCTGGCGGCCTGGCCCGACGGCGCCCAACCCCACACGATCCGCTGCCTCCCCGCTCACCCCCGCTCCCTCGCGTGGAGCGCCGCCGCCCAGCAGCTGGCCGCCCTCGACCACAGCGCCACCCGCACCGCCGACCACGACGAGCTCGCCGCCCATCTGCCCCGCACCCTGATTCGGCCCGTGCGCCGCTCCGAGCCGGCCCCCGGACGACGCCTGGCCACCAGCACGCTCACCGACGGCACCCTTCTCACCACCGCCACCCGGGCGCCAGCACCGGGCGCCACGCTCACCTTCGAGGACGTCCCGCTCCCGCGAGCCGAGCACGTCCTGATGCGCACCCTGGGACGCCCCACCGGCCAGCACGCCCCGCTGCCCCGCACCCGGGTGGCCAACCGAGCGGCCCGCCGCCTGATCGCCTCTCGCCCCCACCAGCTCCTCCTCGACCTCGAGCGCGACAACGGGACCACGGTCCTCGCGTCCGAGCCCACCACCGCACACGCCGCCTACGCCACCGTCGTCATCGGCCCGCACACACGCGGAGGCGACCGCAGCCGCATCGCCACGCTGACCGTCCACGCGGGCACCGACCTGGCCCTGATGCTGCTCGGCGAGGCCAACGGCTGACGACCAACACCGCCAGGTCTGGCCGGGCGTACCCGGCCAGACCTGGCGGTTGGGTGCCCCGGCCGGACGCGCCGGCACCACCTGCCCCAAGCCCGTGCCGCGCACCCTGCGGCCGCCTGCCCCGCAGGACGACGGCACCGCCGTCCCCCGCCCCTGAGCACGCACCACCATCCGCCCGCACCTGCCGTCCGAAGGAGCCCCTCCTGAAAGCCGTGCCCGTCCCGCTGCCGACCCTCGAACCCGACCCCACCGGCTGGCTCGCCGACCGCCCCCTGTACCAAGCCGTGAACGACCTGCTCACCGAGATCCGCGACCTCTACCGCGGCGACGACGTGCCCTGGGTGGTCGGCTACAGCGGAGGCAAGGACAGCACCCTGACCCTCATGCTGGTCTGGCTCGCACTCGCCGGCCTACCGCCCGAGCACCGAACCAAGACCGTGCACGTGATCAGCACCGACACCGGTGTCGAGAACCCCGTCATCGCCGCCTGGGCCCGCCGCTCCCTGGACGCCATGCGCACCGCCGCCCACGACCAGCACCTGCCGATCGAGGCCCACCGCCTCACCCCGAAGGTCCAGGACTCGTTCTGGACCTGTCTGATCGGCCGCGGCTACGCCGCCCCCCGCCCCATGTTCCGCTGGTGCACCGAGCGGTTGAAAATCCGGCCCTCCAACGCCTTCATCCGCAGCGTGGTCGCCGCCCACGGCGAGGTGATCCTCGTGCTCGGCACCCGCAAGAGCGAGAGCCGCACCCGAGCCCTCACCATGGCCCGCCACGAGAAGGGCCGCGTGCGAGACCGACTCAGTCCCAACGCCAGCCTGACCAACTCGCTCGTCTACAGCCCCATCGAGGACCTGTCCACCGACGACGTGTGGATGCTCCTCATGCAGTACCCCAACCCCTGGGGCCACGACAACAAACTGCTCCTCGGCATCTACCAGGGCGCCACCGCTGACAGCGAATGCCCCCTCGTGGTCGACACCTCCACCCCCTCATGCGGCGACAGCCGGATGGGCTGCTGGACCTGCACCATGGTCGAGCAGGACAAGTCGCTCACCGCCATGATCCGCAACGACGAGAGCAACGCCTGGATGCGCCCCCTCCTGGACCTGCGCAACGCCCTCGACGCCCAGGACGACCGCCACCTACGCGACTTCCGCAGGATGAACGGCTCCCTCCTCCTGCACAACGACCGGCTGGTCCACGGCCCCTACACGCAAGCCGCCCGCGAGGACTGGCTACGCCGCCTGCTGCGCGCCCAGAAGGCCGCGCGCGCCATGGGTCCCCCCGAGGTCGCCGGCCTGTGCCTGATCACCATGGAGGAGCTCCACGAGATCCGCCGGATCTGGATCTTCGACAAGCACGAGGTGGAGGACCTGCTGCCGCTCATCTACGAGCAGGAGACCGGCGAGCCGTTCCCCGGCCGGCCGCTGGACCGCGAGCTCGCGAGCGGTCCCGAGAAGATGGCCGTCCTGCGCGAGGTCTGCGGCGACGACGACAACATGTACGAGGCGGCGCGCGCGCTCCTGGAGATCGAGCGCACGTACCGCACCATGGGCCGCCGCGCTGGCCTCTACGGAGCGCTGGAGAAGGTCCTGCTCCGCCACAGCTTCGAAACCGAAGAGGAGGCCCTCGCCTTCGCCCGGCAGCGCCAGGGCGACCAGCCCGACCAGGACGACGGCGATCACCAGATCGCACTGTTCTGACGAAGCCCTAACCGCCGCCCGTCCGCACCCGCGGACGGGCGGCTTCGCGTCGTGCCCGCACCCGAGCGAGTCACCACACTTCCCCGTCCGGTCTAGGTGCGGTATTTTTCTAGTTGTCACACCCGTGGGGGCCGGCCCTACCGCCGAATCCGCGCACCACCGAGAGAAAGCAGACCGACCATGATCCCCTACGGCGTCACACCAGCCGACGACGAGACAGCAGCCAAGCTTTTCGACATGTCCACCGGCTACTGGCGCGACACCAAGCGCTGGACCAAAATCCCCGGCCTCAAGCTGTTGAACCGGGACAGCAAGCGACCCCGCCGCGTCTTCTCCCTGGAACAGCTGCAGGCCGCGCTCGCCGGCGAGGAGCTGCCCCTCATCCCCACTGAGCCGCATCCCAAGGACCTCCTCGACCTCGAGGAGGCCCGCCTCTCGATCCCGGCGGAGCGCAGGCCGACCGAGAAAACCATGAACACCTACCGCGCGCCCAGCTCCGACACGCGCCTGCCGGACCCCGTCGACGTCTTCGGAACCGAGTACTGGCCCCGCGCGGTCATCGAAGACTGGGACGAGAAGCGAAAGCCGGTCGGCAACCCGGCTGGCCGGCCCGTCGGCGTCGTCGAGACCAAGCCGCGCGCGACCTCCTACCCCAAGGCCGAACAGCGCCGCGCCCTGGTGCGCGAGCTGCTCACCCAGCACGGCGCCGAGCTCACCCCGGACACGGTCTGGAACGCCCTCCAGGACGCCAATCTCGGCGTGACCGAGCTGTACGCCGAGCGCCTCCTGCGCGAGGCTCGCAAGGCGGCCGCCGAGAGCTGACGACCCGTTCTGTCCGCCGCCGGCGGACAGAACGGGTCGGAAGTGCCGGACAAGCGGGAGAGGCGATGAAGCAGACGAAGGCTGAGCGGGCGCTGCACTACGTCGAGAAGCGCAGCGTTCTCGTGCCGCACGGCTGCCGGTACTGGACGCACCGGTCGCTCACCAGCGATGGCTACGGCAAGGCCGTCGTGACCGAAAACGGGCGCGAGCGCACCGTCCGGGTGCATCGATGGCTGTTCGAACAGGTGCAGGGACCGGACCCGCTGCCGCCCGAGCTCAAATGCGCTCACGGATGTAACGAGAGCCTGTGCGTGGAAATCACCCATCTCTCGGCGGTCTCCCAGCTGGCGAACCTGCGGCAGATGGCCGCCCAGAACCGCAGCGCGGGCCGAGCGCACCGCGGGCACGCCGACACACGCGGCCCACTGGGCCGGGCACTCGCCATCCAGGCTGCATTGAGGAACGGCCTCGACCTAGCCGCGCTCGCCGCCGCGATGCTCGCTGGCGAGGCACGTCCGCTCGTGCGCCAGGCCCTCGCTGATGGCTACAGTGCCGAGTCCTACCTGGCAGCCGTGGACGCGTCCGATCCCAGCACAGCGCAGCTTCCGCTGTTCCCGGCGAATGGGAGCGGCTCCGGACCCAGCCGAGAGGAGGCAGAGTCGTCCGATTCGATCCCCGGTCAGCTCAGCCTTTTCTGACCGGACGAAGGCAAACGGTGGCCCCGGCCGGACGACAATCCACTGTCGTCCGGCCGGGGCCACCGCGCACTCAGCTCCACCTCACACTGCGGATCCTGGCGGTTGGGTTGCCCCAGCCGGAACATCGCCCGGTCCCTCCTGGTGCGGAACCGCGACCGGGCCGACCTGATACGACGCGCCGTCCGCCTCTGGCGAGCCCGTCTCCGCGCTCGCCCCAGCCGCACCCGCCGGAGCCGTCTCCGGGGATGCTTCTGGCGACGGCCCGGCCTGCCCGGCGATGCTCTCTGCGGCCAGCCGCGCAACCGCCGCGTCGTAGGAGCGTTTCGCCGCGCGGACATCCGCCGGCGTCAGTCCCAGCCGTGCCGCCGCCTCCTGCTGGCTCACCCCGGTGTCGAGCATCTCGACCACCAGCGCCTCCACCTCGCCGCGCTTCGCCGCCAGCTGCCTTCCGCGCTGCTCGCGCAGGTCCGCGACGCGGCGCTCGGTCTCGGCGTCGAAGTCGTCGATATCGCCCTGTGCGACCAGGTACTCCTGAGCGATGCGGATCCGCTCCTTCTCCGCCGCTGCGAACTCTGCCGCCAGCTGCGTCGCGCGCTCGCGCGCGGCCACCTGGCGTGAGCCCCTCCTCTGCTGCGTCATGCGCTGCACCCTCCGTCCTTGATCCGGTTCGATGCACATTCTGCACCGAGCCCGCGCGGGTGGCACCGGTGCGGGTGCGCGGCACGCGGGTGCACGCGGCCGCATGCACCCGGCCGCGCGGGTGCTGCATGGCCGGCAGCAGGTGGCGCTGCACGCCTCATGCGGCCGACGGTGCATCGGTCTGCACCTCACCCGCGCGGCCGCCCCGGCTCCGGTCAGCGGAGCGCCTGCAGCTCGGCGACGATCCGTCAGAGCGGCTCGCCCTCTGCCACGCCCACAGGGTGCGTCGCAGGTGCGGTTTTCCACAGGCATGCTCGGGTGAAGGTGACCCTGGAATCTGCGTTGCAGACCCGGGTGAGCATGCCTGTGGAAAACCGCCTCGCAAGCTCGTGACCGTGATGATCTTGAACCGCTCGTCGTTCCATCCGAGTCGACACTCGCAAGCTCCCGATCGACTCGGATGGAACCCCTCACTCCTTTCAAGATCATCACGGTCACACCTCAGACACATGTGTGACCTTGGGGGTAGACTCGCCTCGTGATGACCGTCCACCGCCTCAGCGCAGGGGACGGGTATGCCTACTACATCCGAGAGACCGTCACCGCCGATGAGCGTCGGGAACGGGGCCGTGAGCTCGGCGATTACTACACCGCGAAGGGCCAGCCGCCCGGCCTCTGGATGGGTTCCGGCATCGGGCTGCTCGGCGTCTCCGGGACGGTGACTGAGGCTCAGATGCGGTCGCTGTTCGGTCAGGGCCTGCATCCCGAAGCGGAGCGGATCATCGCCGAGCGGATCGCCGAGGGATTCACCCCGAAGAAGGCTGTCGCGGCGGCCAAGCTCGGCCGCGCCTTTCCCAAGTACAAGGGGCCGGACAGCGAGTTCACCCGGCGCCTTGATGAGGCGACGGAGGCGTTCAAGCGCATGAACCGCAGGGCGCCCGGTGCGAAGGAGCGCGCGGATCTGCGCGGTAAGGTCGGAGCCCAGATTTTCCGCCAGCAGCACGGGCGCGGGCCGGAGTCCAAGGAGGAGCTCGGCCGGTTCATCAAGCGCGCGGAAGGCGGTGCGCAGAAGGAGGCGGTCGCCGGGTTCGACCTCGTCTTCTCCGCCCCGAAGTCGGTCAGCGTGCTCTGGGCGCTGGGCAGTGAAGAGGTGCGCCGGGCCGTTGAGCAGGCGCACGAGCAGGCCGTCGCCGACACCCTGGCCTGGTTGGAAGCTGAGGCCGTCATGACCCGTACCGGGTTCGGCGGGATCGCCCAGGAGCACGTTCAAGGCGGCCTGATCGCGACCCGTTTCCGGCACTACGACAACCGCCTGGGCGAGCCCCTGCTCCACGATCACGTCGTCGTCGCCAACAAGGTCCTGGGGCCTGACGGTAAGTGGCGAAGCCTCGACAGCGCCCTGCTGTACGCGATGAACGTCCCGGCTTCCGAGCTCTACAATGCGCGCGTAGTTGAGGCCGTGTGCACGGAACTCGGGCTGCGCGCGGAGGCCCGCGAGGTGACCGCTGGCAAGCGTCCCGTGATGGAGATCGCCGGCGTCGGAGGCGACCTGATCGAGGGGCACTCCCAGCGCTCCCAGGGGATCAAGGAGCGGGTGGCCGAGCTCGTTGAGCAGTTCCGGCAGGAGCACGGGCGGGAGCCTTCCAGCAAGGTCTTGCTGCAGCTCATGCAGCAGGCCACGCTCGATACCAGGCCCGACAAGGAGAAGGCCCGGTCGCTGTCCGAGCTGCGTGTCGAGTGGCGCGCGGCAGCCGTCGATGCCTACGGTGCCGACCGGGTGAACGGCCTTCTGCGGGCCGCGCAGGCCGTCGCGGACGGCTTTCGCGAGGACACCGCCGCGTTCCGGATCGACATGGAGACGGCGGCCCGCGAGGTCATCGAAACGGTCTCCGAACATCGCAGCGTCTGGGGCCGTCGGCAGGTCCTGGCCGAGGCCCGCCGCTGGGTGATGAACGCGACCCGAGGCACCCGCCCCGGTGCCGATATCGCTGAGCAGATCGCCGCCCTGGCCCTGGTCACCGAGGCGATCAACATCACGCCGCCGGACGCTAACCCGCGATTTCCCGAGCTCACGCGGCCGGACGGAACGAGCATTTACCGGCGCCGCGAGACCGAGCTGTTCACCTCCTGCGCCGTGCTCGCCGCCGAAGAACGGGTCGTCGCCGCGGCACGGACCCTGGTGATCCCGTCCGTGTCCGCCGAGGTGTACGAGCGCGTCGAAGCCGCCTACCAGCTCGCCCATCCCGACCGCCCACTGGACGCCGGACAGCGCGCCCTCGCCCGCGCCTTCGCCACTGGCGAGCACCTGGTCGAGGCCGCCATCGGCCCCGCCGGAGCAGGCAAGACCACCGCCATGGCGGTGGCTGGCGACGCGGTGCGCGCCGCCGGCGGACGGGTCGTCGGTCTCGGCCCCTCCGCTCGAGCCGCCGCCGAACTCTCGGCCGGAACTGACGCCCCTGCCTACGTCCTGCACGAGTGGCTGGCCCGGCGAGAAGGCGCCCACGACGGCGCGCCCATCGAGCCTGGCTTCGAGCTATTCCCCGGTGACCTCATCATCGTTGACGAGGCCGGAATGGCTGGCACCAAGCGGCTGGCTGCCGTCATCGCAGACGCCCAGCAGGCCGGTGCCGTGGTGCGCCTAGTCGGTGACCCGGGACAGCTCGCGAGCGTCGAATCCGGCGGCGCACTGCGACTGCTCGCCGGGACCGTGGACGTGGTCGAGCTGGAGAGCGTGCACCGTTTCCGCGCGGAAGGCGAAGCCGCTGCCTCCCTCGCCCTGCGCGGCGGTGAAGTTGAGGATGCCTGGACGTGGTACCTCGACGAAGGCCGCATCATCGCAGGCACCCGCGAGCAGATGATCCGCCAGATCTTCGCCGACTGGCAGACCGACATCGACGCTGGCCTGACGGCCATGATGATGGCCGACGACAACGCCACCGTCAGCGAACTCAACGCCATGGCTCAGGCTCACCGCCTGGCCACCGGACGGCTCGACCTGGCCCACAGCGTGGGCCTACGCGACGGCCTGCAGGCTCACCGAGGCGACCTCGTCGTCACCCGCAAGAACGCCAGGAAGAACGTGGTCCGCGGCGGCAAGGACTTCGTCAAGAACGGCGACCAGTGGTCCGTCGTGCGCGTCGCAGACGACGGCACCATGGTCGTCCGGCACACCGGCCACGGCGGTCAGGCGACCCTCCCCGCCGACTACGTACAGAAGCACCTAGAGCTGGGCTACGCCAGCACCGCGCACCGCGGCCAGGGCGCCACCGTCGATACCGGCAGCGGCCTGTTCAGCACCCGCACCGCCCGCGAGGCCGCGTATGTCGAGATGACCCGCGGCCGCCAGAAAAACCGAGGCTACGTGATTCTGGAGGACGGCCAGACGATGGCCGACGTCCTGGAATCGATCGTCCGGAATGCCCAGGCCTCCCGCTCCGCCACCGACACCATCCGCGAGGAATGGGACCGCGCCTGGGGCATCCGCCAGCTCGCCAACGAATACACCGACGTCCACGCCCGAGCACTGTCCCTGCGCTACCAGAGCATGCTCCGCAACCTCCTGGGCGAGGACGCCGAGGGCTTCATCGCCGCCGATGCCTGGCCGGCCGTCGTGCGCGCCGTGCGCGACGCCGAGGCCGCAGGCTTCGCACCCGAGCGGATCCTCAGCGCGGCGTACCACGAGCGGGACTTCCACGACGCCGACGACGTCTCCGCCGTGCTGTCCTGGCGCATCGACAACCACGTTGAAAACGCCCGGGGGACCGTCGAAAAGCTTGCTGGCGAGCAGACCAGCAGGCCACTTGCGGACCTCACAACCGAGCAGCTCGACGCTCTCGAAGCCCGGGCCACCGAACGCCGTACCCAGGCCCTGGAGAACCTGAACCGGGCAGACGCCCGCGTGGCCAACCGTCCGCGCGGCGTCGTGGTCGACGGCCAGCCGGTCCCGGCCTGGCCTCACCGCGCGTACGGCGATCGCACCCGTACCCAGCTCGCTGCGGAGATCGCCCGGGTGCGGTACCTCGGCCGGAGCGCTGACCGCGCGGGCGACGACAATGGCGCGCGCGAGGCCTACGCAGCCCTTGCTTCCATGCGACGGGAGCAGCGCATTCGCGCCCGCATGGCGCCGCTCGACCGCATGCGCGAGACCTGGCAGCGCGAACCAGGCACCGGCCACGCGGCCACCGCGGGCCTGGAGGGCGTCGTCGTGTCCGCGATGATGCGAGCCAACGTTCAGGGCCAGGAGGAGGCCCGGGTCCGGCTGGAGCAGGCCGAGGTCGTCATCGAGCGCGTGCGCGCCGAGCAGCGCATCCGCCGGATCCTGCCGGACAATCCGGCGCCCGTCCCCGACCACAGCGGGCCGGTGCCCGAGTGGCTCGCGCCGCGCGAGGTCGAGCGCGACCAGCACACCCCCGAGGCGTGGGTCGAGCACCTGCAGCAGCGCCGCGCGGTGATCGAGGACCGCCTGCGCCAGACCGGCCACGTCCTCGCAGAAGATCCGCCGGCCTGGACTCGGATCCTGGGCCCGGTGCCGCCCGTCGACCACGAGCTGCGCGAGGCCTGGGAGCTCGACGCCGCCCTCGCCGACGCCTGGCGCACCCGCCGTCAGGTCCGCGACAGCGAGCCGGGGATCGGCGTCCGCCCGGAAGCCGAGGCAGACGCCCAGGCCTGGCAGGCGCTGCACGATCAGGTGTCCCGGATTGGCCGCCGTGCGCGCGCCGTCGAGGCCGCGGCACAACGCGCCGAAACCCTCTACCCAACCGCCATCCAGGAGACGGCCGAGACCAGCGTCGAGTCGGACCCGGCCGCCCTGGCGGTGGCCGAGGAGACCCCGGTCGTCGAGGCCGAGCCGCACGAGGAACTCACTGCCGAGGACGTCGGGATGGTTGCCGTCGACCCGGTCTTGCCCGCCGTCGAGCAGGCACCCGAGGAGAGGCCGGACGAGCCGCGGGCCGAGCGTGAGGCCGAGGTTTCGGTTGCGGACCCGCAGCAGGACCTGGCCGCCGAGGAGCCCGATCCGGTGCTCGACGCCGCCCGCGCCACGGACGAGCCGGACGCACGACGGGGCGCGCCCGAGGTGAGCGAGGACGGCTGGCAGGACCTGCCCTACGCGATGCTGTCCGACGCCGAGCTCGCGACCACCCTGGCCTACGCCGTGGACGCCGCCGAGACCGCCCAGGAGCAGACCACAGCGCAGGACGCCCGGGTGACCGAGCTCGCCGAGGCCCTCGCCCGCGGCGGCGAAGTCGAGCAGCGCGTCGCGGCGCGCGCCGAGCGTGTCGAGGCCATCCAGCAGATGCGCGCGGCCGCCGACCGGGTCCGGGAACTCACAGCCGGTGTCGAGTTCGACGCGCACCAGGTCGCCGACGTCGAGGCCAAGTTGGCGGAGACTGGCCGGTTCGGCCGGCCCGCCGTGCGCAGCCCCGAGCGGGAGCAGATGGAGCGCCAGCTGCTCGACCTGCGCGCCGCCGCCGCCCAGCGCGAACAACAGCTCTCCACCGCCCGGCAGCGGCTTGCGGACAGCACCCACCGAGCCGGCCCCGAGCGCGACCACGACGAACTGCTGGCCAACTGGGAGCGCGCCGGCGGCAGCCGCGAGACGGTGCTGGCGCGCACCAAGGCATCGCGATCCCGGAGCCTGCAGTCCGCCCGCGTCGAGGCCGAAGAAGCCCGCTCCCGGGTCACCACCCTGGACGCGTCGGCTGCCTCGATCCGCCAGGAGATGCAGCGCCGCGACGCCCAGCCCTACGCCCAGCGCGTCGCGGAGGAGACCCGCCGACTCCAGGCCGCCCAGCGCACCGCCGAACAGCAGCGCCAGCAGAACCAGCAGCAGGGCCCCGACCAAAACCGTGGCGGCCGCAGCCGCGGCGGCCCCGAGCTGTAAGAGCCGGCGAGCAGCTGGGGCGGTCGCCGCTACGGTAGCCCCGGCCGCGTTGCCCGACTCAAGTAGAGGAGTTCCGCGTGTACGTCGACATGACCGTCCTTGATCAGGAGTGCGTCCGCCTGGCCTGCCTGATGGCCACCCGGGGCATGGACCGGCTTACTGTCCCCTCGGAGATGTCCCCGGAGGAAGTGGGCGAGGCCCTTGAAGCGGAGTTCGGGGCCGAGCTGGGGAAGTCCTACGTTCGGATCGCCGAGGCCGGATCCGATGAGGAGTGCATCCTGCCAAGCCTGTTGATGGTGATGGCCGGGAAGTTGTCGGTGCTCGCGACCGAGGTTTCCCTGCGGAGCGACCGGGACACGGTCGACGTGATCCGGTCGATCGGCGGCCGATAGGGGCCGAGCATAGGGCCCGGAGCTCCTCCGCGGGGGAGCTAGCCGAAGGGACGTCAGCCGCCCCCGCGGTCCCGCTACGCTCCGGGCCATGTCGATCCCGAACCAGCAGCAGACGCCCGCGCCCGCCCCGAGCGCGGAGGCCATCTCGGCGGCAATGGCCGCACTTGGGGCGTACGCCGAGCCCCCGACCGTCGGCGAACTGGACCAGCAGGCCCGGGCCGTGGGCGGCGAGCACGTCCTGGCCGCCGTCCTGGCCAACGCCTTGTACGGCGCCGCGATCGGCACCGGGATGCTCACCGAGGGACACATGCTCGCCCAGGGCGGCGGCGCCGAGGAGATGTCGCTGGCCCGCCGACAGGTGCTCCAGGCGTCCGGCGCCGAGGGACCCGGGGTGATGGGAGTCCTGCACTGGCAGACCGGCCACGTCTCGCACCTGCTCAAGGCGCTGGACGCGCAGGGCTGCGGCCCGGTGGTCGCGGCGGCCGCCCGCACGGCCAGCGCCTTGCTCGCGCTGCTCGCCTGCTCGGCGGTGTTCTCCACCGAGGACCCGCGGGCCGGTCAGATCCCCGACGAGCTGGCCCGCGCCCGAAAGGAACTTGCGGAGGCCCTGGCCGAGCTCGACGCACTGCCGGCCACCGCTGCAGCGATGTTCCTCGGTGCCGTACCCGGCCTGTAGGAGCGTCGTCAGCGCCGGTTGACGGAGCGTTCGCCCGGGCGGGCGGAGCTGTGCCAGGGTGTGACCGACCTGGTGGACACGTACGCCGAGCTCGGCGCACGGTTGGGCACGTGGCTGACCGCCCCCTCGCCGCTCACCGCGGACGTGCTGCTCGACTGCCTGCGTGCGGCGGAGGTCGGCACCACCGGGGTGGCGCGGGACCTGTGGGGGTTCGCCGCGCTGAACTGGGAGGCCAGCATCAGCGCCACCCCCGACACGCGGCCGAGCATTGGCGAACTGCAGGCGGTCGCCATCGAGTACGCCGAACTGGCCCGCGGCCGGGAGACGGCGAACGCCGGGCAGTGACCCGCACCGCCCGGCGTTCGAGGCCCCTGCTACTCGGCTGGCGCGCCGCCGGTCAGGATGATGGCGAGCTGTCCGTCCGAACCCAGCCGCCCCTTGCTGTCGGACCGCGGTCGTTGACGACGTCGAACCCGTCCTCGGTGGTCTCGACCGGCCGGGTGGTGTCGGCGGCAGCCTGCTCGGCGGCGAGCTGTCGGGCGCGACTGCGCCGCGATTCCGCCACCTTGGACATGGGGTTGTCGCCGAGCCCGCCGCGGTCGCGCTCGTAGCCCTCGCCGGCCTTCGAACCCGGCTTCCACCGGCCGTGCTCATCGGCGGCTTGGGCGCTTGCCCCGGCCGCGCGGGCGGCGCTGCGGCCGGAGGCGCGCCAGCCGTGCGAAGTGAACGTTCTCCCTCGCTCATCGGTGTCGTGGCCGGCCGCGCCCACGAGTTTCTTGGAGATGTCGTTGACCGATCCGGGGTGGAGTTCGGCGCTGATGTTGCCCCACCGGTCGATCTTGCGCAGCAGCCGGCCGTCGGTGACTCCGCGTTCGGCGAGGATCGTGCGCCAGGCGGTGAGTGCCGCGTGCGGGCACAGCGCGTCCCCCGTGGCGGGCAGGAACAGCTCGGCCCCCTTGCCGTCCTGGTCGGTCTTGCTGCTGCGGAAGCGGACCACAACGCCCTTGGGGCTGCTGGTCGTCCAGGCGTCGGAGAGGTTCAGCGCCGCGAGCTCGGATCGGCGAGTCCAGGCCGCGTACGAGAGCGCGCACAGCAGTCGGTCGCGGGCGCCCGTCAGGGTGTTCGGGTCGATCCGCTCGGCGACGTCGAGCGCCTGGTCGTCGGTGACGATCGCGGACTTCTTCGTGGTGCGGCCGGCGTCGGCGAGGCGCTTGCTGTGCGCGCGGATCAGCGTGCGGGCGTCGTCGGCGTCCGGCCTCGGGTGCCGGGCGATCTTGTGCATGGACTGGACGGCGGCGACGGCCTGGTCGAGGGACGACGCGGCGTAGGGCTTGCCGGTGCGCTCGCTGACCACCCGGGTGAGGTGGTGGATCCACTCGGTCAGGGTCTCGGTCGTCATGGGCAGCGTGGTGCGCCCGTTGGCCCGGCACCACTGGTCGGCCTGGCTCCACCAGTTGCGGTACGCGCGGCGGGTGTTCTCCGGGACGGCGACCACGAGCGCTTCGCGGGTCGCGGGTGTGAGGTGGTGGTCGGCGTCCGCCCACGGGCCTGCGCCCGGGACGGCGAGGGCGCTGCGGGCGCCCCGGAGGTCGATGCTGAGCCCTTCCGAGAGCTCGTCCATTTGTCCCCTTTCGTCGCTCGTGATTTGGAGCATTATCACGAGTGAGGTGAAGCTTACCCGTGATAGCGGACGAACCATCAGCACCCCGCCGGACGTTCAGCGGACACCCCGGACACGGGACGGCAGCGCCGACACGAGATGTGACGCAGGCCACATCCTAATTCCAAGATCTTTGCCGGATTCGCCCGCTGCCGGCCCCAGAGGGTGGGGGAACCTCCCCAGAAGACGGAGGAACGAGAGAGATGACCACCGAGGCCAGTAGCTGTGTGCTCCTTGCGGGACTGGCGGCCCTGCAGGATCCGGAGGGATGGACTGGGCGACCCGTTCACTGCCAGGACAGGGGCGACGTTCTCTACCAGTGGCCCGATGATGCCCTGACTGCACCGACCTACCTGGTGGCGGCCCGCAGCTATTTGCTCGGGGAGGCGACGCCGCCTTCATTGGGCGAGCGTGGAAGGTTGCAGGTCCGCTTCCTGTGCGATGCAGGCCAGCGTTGGTACGAGTTCAGCCGCATGTCCAACAGCCACAGGCTCATGTGGCTGACGCGCGAGATCCTGCTGGCGGCGCTTGCCGCCCGGTGGGCCGCCATCATCGGTGACCACGACACGGTCGACGACTTCACGCGCAATGTCCTCGGCCACGCCGAGGCGGCGCAGTGGCGGCACGCGGTGACCGGCGCGCTGCTCGGCGACTGGGTCGACCGGCTCGGCGGCTACCTCACCGACCCGGAGCTGCTGAAGATCCTGCGCACCTACACCGCCGCCGAGCGCCGACGATGGACAGAGGTCTGGGAGCACCGGCTCGGCGGATTCCACTGGCGAGCACCCGACGGCACCGTCCGCGTGGGCAGGGGCAAACGGGTGTGGATGCTGGAGACGCCCAACCGCGACGGCGTGACGGTCCGGGACGTGTACCCGGACAAGCCCGCCGCCGGCGCCCTCGCGCTGGACCACGACTTCACGGACCCCCGGATCGACGTCGTGCTCCGCGGCCTCGATGAGGCGGAGGCCGCGGTCGCCAACCTCTGGGCCTCCCGCAAGTCCACCTGGGCCGACGCCGCCCTCGACCTTGGCCTGCCCGCCGCCTACGGCGACCGGGTCCGCCGCAAGCTCTCCCATCTCGGCGACCGGCACACCCAGCGCGCCGCCGCGGTGGTGACCCGATGAGCCGCCGCCCGCCCGCCCCGGAGACCGAGCGCGGCCTGCTGCTGCGCGTGCCCCCCGCACCCACCTGCACCGCCATGGCCGGCACCGGCTCGGTCACCGGCGCCCTGCTGTCCGGCACGGTCCCGCCCGAATCCCCGCTGGTGTGGCCGCTCGTCGTCCTCGCCCTCGCCTCCATGGCCTACGACCTCGGAGTCCGGGCCCTTCGACGCCAGAACACCTGAACCGACAGCCTGGCCCGTGTCGGCACCCGGCCGGGTCAGCCTGTTCCGACACGGGGTGCAACCCGGGTTGCTGCCCGTGCGTTCGTAGACCGATCCGTTCGCGCCGGACAGTACCGCCCCCGAGCACGCGGCCGGCACCGCCGGACGCCACCACCCCGATCCAGCCCCGCAGGGCCCGGACCCCCACGCCGCCGTCCGGCCGACCGTCAACGCCGCCACCACCCAGCCCAGCACGGGGAGAGGAACCAGGAGAGGCGGTGGTAGCTACGTGGCCCGCCCATGGCCACCGCCGGGCCGTGCGAGGCCCTGCCGAGCGCACCCCGAACGAGCGGGGTGCGGACCACCGCCCCTCCCAGCCGCAGGCGGTGAGCTCGGCCCGGAGGCCGAGCGCGACGACCAGGTCCCGGGTGCCGGCCAGCCGCCCGGCCACGCGCTCCTGCTCCCGCTCGGCCTGCAGCTCCTGACGGGTCGCCGCGAGCGCGGCGCCGCGCAGGCCCCGGGTGCGCGGCCCGGCGCTCGGCCGTCCCCCGCGTTCCGGCCTGCAGATCTCGGCGGATTCGAGGATAGTGTTCATCGCTATACATTTCTGGTGTATAGTGGTGAACATGATTCTGGTCGAGATGGCGGAAGACTCCGCCCCGGGGCGGGACCTTGCCGACGCGCTGACGCGACTGGCCCCGGGCGCGAGCACCGACAGTGACCTCACCGCGACCCGGTGGGTGGTCGAGTCGCGCACGCCGGTTCTGCGCGTGGTCCCCCACCCGAACCGCGACGCGTGCGGCTACAACCCCCCGACAGTGCACGCCGTCTACTCGGTTCGCTGGTCACTGCCAGTGCTGTGCCAGTACAGGCAGCGCGGATACGTGCCCGACTGTCCGGCCTGCGCGAGCATCCGGTCATGGGAGGGACTGACCGCGAGCACCCCCCTCCCGCCGCCGACCGATGACGAGCTCACGCACGTGCGGTGGGAGGACGCCGCCGAGGCCAGCACGCTGCGGGCCACGATCGCCGCCCCGCCCGAACTCGACCTCTCGCACCTGAGCCCGGCGGAGCTCAAGCTTCTGGGGGGATACGAGCAGGCTGCCGAAGTGGCGCGGCAGCGCCAGGCCACCCAGGTCCGGAACGGCCGGAGCCTCGCCCGTTACAACTGGGCGGGACTCGCCGCCGACGTGGTCGAGCTGCACACCACCCTCACCCCGCCCCGTCTGACCCCGCTGCAGCGGGTGGCGGTCGGAGGCGTCCGGGTGTACCTGCTCGAACAGGATGTGATCAACGCCCGCAAGGGCTTGGCCCAGCTCAGCCGCAACGCGCGCGCCGTCATCAACCCGAAGACCGGGAAACCGGCGCACACGAAGACGATCATCGCCGCCTACGGCGGGATCACCCGCGTCACCCTGGACGCCTACCTCCGCGAGAACGAACCTGCGGGCGACTGACCCGCTGTCCGCCGTCCCCGACCGCGTGCACCCCTCCCCGGACTCGCCCGCGGGTGACCGGGAATCACCGGCCGCACACCGAGTCACAGGAGCACCCACCATGACCACCCTCGCCGACATCCTCACCGGCACCCCGCTCACCTCCCCGGCCGGGGAGACCGTCTCCCTCGCCACGGTGGCCGCCGCCCACCTGCTGGCGGCCATCGACACCGACCGATCCGCGATGTCCCTGTTCGGCAGTCCCAAGGCCGACCAGTGGGAGCTGGCCGTCGAAGAGGTCATCCAGGACCGCGGCGGCCACCAGACCGCGGTCACCGTCACCGCCTATGGCCTGCGCTACCTGATCGACCACCAGGCGACGGCCAGCCCCGAGCTGCACCGGCTGTGCACCGTCACGGGCTGCGAGGGAGACGCGATGAGCTACCAAGCGCAGCTCACCGTCGTCTGCACCGACCACCTGGACGTGCCGTCCGAGATCGCCCTGTCCCACGGCTGGGACAGCCCGAGGGCGGCCCGGCTGGAGGAGTGGACCAGGATCGCCGCCGACGACGAGCGCATCGCCCTCGGCGACCTGAACACCATCGACTCGCTCCGCCTGCCCATCGCCAGCTGACCGCGTGACGGCTGGCGGCTACCGCCGCCGGCCGCACTCCAGCCGAACCAGACATCGAGGAGAATCCATGGGCCGCGAGAAGCCCGGCAAACCCCGCAAGCAGCCTCCCCGCCGCATCACCAAACCCGCCGAACCGGCCGGTGTCTCCCTGGAGCCCTTCGTGGTCGGGCTGCACGCGCAGGCCGTTCGGATCCCCAACGCCGGGGCGGCGATCGTTATGATCCAGCCCACCACCGTTGCCCACTCCGACGCGGGCGGCGCCCTTCGGAGCGCGGACCTCACCGAGGTGTCCGTGCGCTCCTACGGCGCTCGCCAGCTGACCGTGCCGATCACCCCCGACCCGGTCGACCCCCGGTGGCGAGCCCGCCTGACGTTGACCGCCGACGGCCGTAACGAGCTGCTGATCGGCGCCGAGGACACCACGGTGTACGACGGCACGATGCCGGTCCCCGACGGCTGGACGGGCCTGGTCGCCGCGGCCGGGGACACCGTGCTGCTGGTGACCGGCCCCATCAAGACCGTTGCCGACATCGACAACGTCCTGGCCGCTGGCCGCGCCAGTCAGGTCACCATCCCGCTGACCGTCACGCGCTGAGGATAACTCCAGCTCCAGCCGTCAGCGGCTGACCCTAGGCTGGGCCGGTCACGAACCGCGACTGGCCCAGCCTCCGCCTTCCCTGCCCTGCAGGGCTCGCGCAGCTCTCACCGCAGCGCGTGATCCCCGGATTCCCGGAGACACCGGACCCCGTCCGGCCTGAACCCCCGGCACACCCGTGCCCGAGGGGCGGTTACGCACGAGGGAGAACACCCGTGGCAGACGACCACAGCCAGTGCAACGCCGACGCCGCAGTTGCGGCCGGGAACACCACAACCGACATCATGGCCACTGCGCTCCAGGCCGCTGTGGGCGACTTCCGTCGCCGCCGCCTGGACGTCGACCACAGTTTCACCGCCGACCCGAACACGATCACTGAGGCCCTGGCCGTCTGGCTTGGCCAGGAACACGGATACTCCGTCGCCATCGCCACCTGCAAGCCCCTCCCGGACACCTACATGCGCGCAAGCTGGCCAATCCCGGGGTACCGGATTGTCATGGTGACCACCCGGGACGGAGAGCTGTACGGGGTGGACGCCACCTGGCACCAGCTCTACGCGTATGACGAGGAGGGTTTGCGTTACGACGGCATGGTGCCGGAGGACGTGCCCGAGGAGCCGGCCATCTGGCCCCTGAGCCCGCGTGCGCACTCAGGATCGGTCACCGCGTTCGGCAGCCACCCAGCGCTCGGCGACGACCTCTTCGAGATCGCCGGGCACGACACGGTGCACGGCGCCACGGCAGCTGTCGCCGGGCACATCAACGCCATCACGGATGCGTTCCGGCAGTGGCTCACGCCCCTGACCGGCGTGGTCCCGACCGCGGCCCTCCTCCGCAGGCCCGAACCGATCTGCTGGGACCTCCGCGAAGCACTCGAACACGCCGCCACGGACACCGCCGTTCTCGCAGCCGGCGAGACGTGCCGAACCTCGCTCGAAGCCGCCGGCGGCCACCTCGTCAGTGCCGCAGGCCTCCTCATGGCCGGGCTGGCAACCGACGCCGAGAGCGAGCTGGCTCAGGCAGTTGCTGGCATCAACCAGGCCCGGACCGCAACCGAGGCCACCAGCCGCTGAACCACACGCCCCGCCAGACCAGCTTGGGCCCCTAGACCTCGCCTTTGATCATGTCGAGGAATCCGTCCCAACTTCCGCGCGCGCTGTTGGCCGCCGCCGAGGTCACGCACTTCGCGGGACAGCGCAACGCGGCCGCCCGCGAAGTGCGCGCCCTGGTCGGCGAGAGTCATCTCCTGGTGGTA
>NZ_JARXYZ010000061.1 GCF_029894125.1 Kitasatospora sp. MAA19 | reverse complement strand
CTGTCCGCTGCCTAATCCGACGGGCTTGGACCCTCTACCGCTGGGACACCCGGCCTCGAAGCCCCCGCATCCGATGACCTACTGGCGGACGCCCTAAGCGCCCCGGTAGTCGAGCTGGACCACCTCATCGAACAGTGCTGAGGCCCACAAGTGAGGGTCGTCAGCCAGGCGTTGGCGGCAGTAGTCCAGGAACGGCACGAAGGCGTCGGGAGCCTGGCGACGCTGCTGCGGAATCCGCTCGCCGTTCAGGTAGGCCCGGATCGTCTTGCGGTCCCGGCCCAGATGGCGGGCGATCGCCGAGATCGTCCAGCCCTGACGGCGCAGAGCGTGCGCGTCGAGGTCTTCTTCCACTGTGAGCACCCAGCCCCTCCGACGAGGCCCAACCGTTGCTCACGCAGGCTTGCCGCAGCCCACCCCAGCTATCCAGACACGCCGGAGAGGATCACCCAAAGGGTGGGGAACCAAGCCCAGCATGTTTGGCCCAACCACCAGCACCACCTGGGGAGATTCAACCAGCGCCATCACCGTTCCGGTGGCCGTGTCCGACGGCCCCGCGGGGGTCGTGCCGTTGGGGGTGCGGTTGTACGTTCCCGGTGCTCACGTGGTTGCGACGCGCCAGCTGGGCGAGGTGACGGAGGCGCTCGCGCACACGGTCGCCGCGCGGGGGATCGCGTGCGTGTACGGGGATGCGGGGCAGGGCAAGACGGTCGCGGTCCACCGGGCCCTTGGCCTGCTGCCGCGCCGCCTGCCCGTCCGCCTGGCGCAGGTGGCGGTGAAGCCGGCCTTGCCGCAGCTGCGCGCCGCGCTGCTGACGGCGTTCGGCCTGCCGGCCGGCGCGCTGACGAACCGCACGGACGCGGCCGACCGCGCGCTCATCGACGCCTTCAAGGCCCCGGGTGTGCTGCTGATCGACGACGTCCAGCGCATCGCCGCCCCCGAGCTCGACTACCTGCGCCTGCTGGCCGACGCCCCGGCCACGCAGACCTCGCTGGTGCTGTGCGGGGCCGGGGCCGAGCGCACGCTGGCCCGGGCCCCGCGCTGGCTTCGCGGGTGCTGACCTGGCAGCACGTCCCCCGCCTGGAGGCCTCCCAGGTCCCTGCTGTGCTGCGCCTGTTCCATCCGCTGTGGCACACCGCGGCCGACGCGGACCTGCTGCACGCGGACGAGACCTTGGCGCGGGGGAACTTCCGGACCTGGGCGAAGATCACTTCCCACGCCTACGCGGCCCTGGACCAGCGCCCCGGCACCGGCGCCGATCGCGCGCTGCTGGACAGGGCGTGCTCCCGCCTCGGCCCCAACCCCTGACCCCGCCACCCCGGCGGCTACGCCGACCGCCACCCCGGCGGCTACGCCGACCGCCACCGCGCTGCTTTTCCGGACTACGGGTGTCGGCCGGGTAAAGCATGATCCCGGCGTGATTTGACTTGCCTCTGGTGCGGTGGCGTCCAGGTGTCGGGGGGACGGAGAGGTCGTGCCGGTAGCTGGACTGTCACAGCCGACGTCCATGCTGTCCGCCATGAACGAGGACTCCTTTTGGCAGCTCATCGACGAGTGCAGGCCCACCGGGGCCGATCCGGACTCGGAACAGCTCGCCGCCGCTCTGGAGGCCAGGCTGATGAACGGTCCGCTGCCAGCAGTCGTGGGATTCGCCGAGCAGCTCTCCTGGGCCCTGTACCGACTCGATCGCAAGGAGTACGGCACCAGGGTGTCGGGTGACGCGTTTCTCTACACTCGCGCCGCCGTCGTGGCCGCCGGTCGAGACGAGTACGAAGCGGTGCTGAACGACCCGGCCCTGTTCTTGCCGTACGCAGACGACTTCATCTGGGCCGAGCCGCTGCTGTACGTCCCGGACACCGCCTACCAGAGCCTGACTGGCCGTGAATGGGACCGCGGCACCCGCTACAGCTATGAGTCGTACTCCAACACGGAAGGCTGGGCGGACTGAGCGAGTCACCGCCCGTTGCTCTTCAGCACGCGGGGCAGGTGGACGTGGAGGTGCTCGACCTCGACCTGGTGCCCACGGTCGCGGAGTTCGCGGGCGAGGATTTCGGTGAGACCGGATGCCCTGTGCCGGCCCCCGGCGCATCCGATGGCGATGCGCCGGGGGCCCGCGGGGAGTTCCGCGTAGTCGGCCAGGTTGGCGATCAGTTCGCGGGCGCCGGGGGTGTTGAGGACGACCTGCTGGACTCGGGGGTTGAGGCCGTCGAGGTCGAGGATGTCGCGGGCGGCGGCCGGGTCACGGAGCCGGTCGCGGACGTCCTCGACACGGTCAGCGGTCGGCGGCGGGCCTCCCTTGAGGTGCAGGTAGCCGAACGAGATCAGGCGTATCGGGTGCACGGCCGGGCTCTCCTGTCGTGGGCGGGGTGTCGGTGAAGAGGGGCATGCCGAGGTTGACCAGTTGGGGCCGACCGTCGGCGCGGGTCCGGTTGAGGCTGGCGAGCTTGGCGGTGGCAGCGTCGAAGCTGACCTGGAGACCTTCGACTTCGCCGAGCCAGCCGTTGGCGCGGGCTTCTCGGATGCGCTCGCGCAGGTTCTGGATGATCTCGATGAGGCGGACCTTCTGGTGGGGGTCGAGTTGGAGGACGGGGCAGCGGATGCAGGCTTATCCGAACCAGTCCAGCTCGACGTTCAGCTCGTCATCGAAGTGCCTTCGCAACGGAAAGTAGTCGTGAAGTCGCCGGACAAGAGGCCGTCCCGGGCGTGTCGCGCTCCGGGGCGGCCGTCAGCGTGTCTACTGGGAGAACGCGTAGGTTCGGACAGGGTCGAGGTGCAGTTCGTAGGGCCCGAAGCAGTCTGCCGCTAGCGTCGCGACCGGGGCGCCGCAGGGACAGGCTCGGTTGAGTCCTTCGTCACCCGCCGGCCCGCAGCAGCCGGTGCTGTTCTCCCAGTTGGGCAGCGGTTGAAGGTCGGGGGCGTCCTCAGGGTGCATCAGCACCGTGCCCGGGACGCCCGCAGAGATGACGAAGCCCTCCTCTCGGCGCCGCAGCGCACGGCGACGGCATCGGGGGTACGCGCGACCTGGGCCTCCACCAGCTGATGCAGCAGCAGGGAATCGTCGAAGAAACGCGCTGTGTCGTTGAACGGGCCGACGGCGGCGCGCCGCTCCTCGGCGGTGATCAGGCCCAGCTCCTGGACGTACTGATCCGGGCGAATCGTGCCGTTGGTCAGCAGCACCGACAACTGCCCGGCAAAGCGGCCGAGTTCGGCCGCGCTGAACGTTCCCGGTGCACACTCCAGCGCGCAGTGGATCCCCTGCGCGCCCCAGGAGCAGCTGAGCCGGAGCTCGTGCGCGCTGCCTGCGGCCACCAGCGGATGGGGGACGACGGCCCGGTAGGAGGCCGAGGAAGCCCCCGCGGCACGCGTCGCCCGGGCGGCCTGCTCGATGAGCTGCCGGAACGTGGTCTCCTCGTCCGTGCGGCAGCGCAGCGGTCCGGACGACGTGTCGACCTGCACCTCCTCGTGGCCGCTCCACCGCAGCAGCAGGGCCCAGAAGCCCGCCAGCGGCACCGCGGCCGGGGCGTGGCCGGCGTGCTCCGCCAGCAGCTGCAGGCCGCGGGCCGTGGCGGGGGGCAGGGGGACGGCCACCGACACATCGAGCGTGCCGGTGGCCGGCGGCGCCGCGGCGGCGCCTGTGTACGTCATGGGGTTACTGCTCATCGGGGAGTCCTCCAAGCGGTCCGGCCGGTCAACCATGCGCCGTCTCCAGCGGGGTGGTGATTTCCCTCGGCCGACGCGACCACCGGACAGCCGGCCGAGGACGAGGGCGAACTGGGCATCACGGGCCCGTGGCACACACCTGCGCTGTCCCGGTGCTGCCGGGAGCGGGACCGGTGGGGACAGCGGACGTCACGGGCGGGCCTCCTCGCAGGTGAAGGACGTGCTCGGGCCCATGGTCGACGCACGCATATCTTCGGCGTATCGGCGGCCAATCCCCTGGCTATCTCAGCCCGTGGAGGGCCTCGCGACCAACGCGTCGCCCAGCCCGGTGCGCCGGTAGACCACGGCGCGGCCCGTCCGGGTGCCCTCGACCAGACCGGACCTGCGCAGGACGGCCAGATGGCCGCCGACCGCGCCGAGGCTCATGCGCAGGGCGCGGGTGAGCTGCGTGGTGGTGACCGGTCCGTCCAGGGTGGCGAGGATCAGAGCCCTGGACCGGCCGATCAGCGGGACCAGGTGATCCGCGGCCGGACGGCACGGGGCGGCGGCCGGCCACAGGGCGGCGGCGCCACCGGCCGGGTAGACCACGGCGTTGCGCCACGGTTCGTCCAGGCAGACCCACAGGGCGTCGAACAGGTTGGGCAGGTACAGGACGCCGCCCCGGCGCAGGACCCGTTCCTCGTCCGGCATGCCGGAGACCTCGATGACGGCACCGCGGGCATGGGTGCGCCACCGGACCGTGGGGGCCAGGTCGCCGAGCACGCCGTTCCAGCCCTCGGCGATCAGCCGGTCGGCGCGGTGGGCGAGATCACGCTGCAAGATGGCGCGCATCCGGTCCCAGTCCGGGGCCACGAACTCCTCCCAGGCCAGGCCCAGGACACGCGTGAAGCGGCCCACGGGATCGGGCGAGTCGAAGATGCGGGCCACCCCGTCGGGCAGCTCGCGCCCTTCGAGGACCCGCATCACCTCCTGATGGGCCCGCGCCGCCGGCGTCTCCCGGACCGCGGCCAGGTCCTGAATGAACGTCGAAGAGCTGCCCCGGGGAGGCGGTGCGATGAAGTCCGGGTTGTAGCCGCGGACACGCAGGACGGACACCAAGGTCCCCAGGTCCGGCTCGGCATCGCACATCGCCCGCAGACGCCCCCGATTGCGCTCCACCCACGGCCGCGCCGTCCACGAGGAGATCCGGCCGGACAGGACCAGCAGGGCCGCCACGACCTGGGTGATCGGGGATATCGCGAAACGACTGGCCCCGAGGTCTCCGGCCCCCATCTCGATGCGCAGCGTCACGACATGACCTTTCGCCTGTGGACGAAACCTTAGTGGGCGCCGTCCGCGCGTGGCCATCCTGCTGTCTCCCGGCCGGCGGAGAACCGCCGCCGAACCGTCCCCCCGCCCCAGGAGAAACACCATGCTCGTCAGCGACGACACTCGGCCCCCGGGATACCGGGAGGTGTTCCGGGAACGGGACTTCCGCGTGCTGTGGGTGGCCCACGCGCTGCTCAACCTGGGCGAGGTCATGAAGGCCCTCGCCCTGTCCGCGCTCGTCTACAGCCGCAGCGGCTCCCCCCTGCTGTCCGGCATCGCCTACGTGGCGGGACTGCTGCCGCAGGTGTTCGGCAGCGCCGCCCTGCTCTCCCTGGCAGACCGGCTCCCGCCCCGGCTGACCATGGCCGCCTGGGACGCGGCCCGAGCAGCCGGAGCGGCCGTGCTGGCCCTCGACGTGCTGCCGGTGCCCGGAGTCCTGGCCCTGAGCATGCTGTACGGCCTGTTCGACCCCGTGCCCGCCGCCATGAAGACAGCCCTGCTCCCAGAACTCATGGGCGAGCGCCGGTTCGTGCTGGCCCAGTCCCTGATGAACGTCACAGTCGGCGCCGCGCAGATCTGCGGCTTCGCCGTGGGCGGCGCCCTGCTCGCACTGCTCGGGCCGGTCGGCACACTCTGGGTGGTCTGCGGCGGCGCCCTGCTGTCCGCCGCGGTGCTCCGCCTGGGCCTGCGGATCCGCCCGCCGCGAGGGGCGGGCGGATCCGCCGTCACCCCGGCACGGGCCCTCTCCACGACCTGGGCGGTCAACCGGGCGCTGTGGGCGGACGTCCGGGTGCGCCGCCTGCTGCTGGCGCTGTGCCTGCCCGCGTGCTGGATCGTCGGCGCAGAAGCGACCATGATCTCGTACGCGGACGAGATCGGCAGCCCCCGGGCCGTCGGCGCGCTGCTCACCGCCGCGGCGCTGGGCATGCTGATCGGCGACACCCTCGTCGGCCGTTTCGCCACCCGACGCCGGCGCAGCCGCTGGGCACTGCCGCTGTCCGTGCTGCTGGGCGCCCCGTACCTGCTCTTCGCCGCCCAGCCGGGCATCGCCGCGGCCGCCGGGCTGGCGGCGCTGGCCAGTATCGGCTTCGGCTACAGCCTGTGCCTCCAGGAATCGTTCGTCGACGTCGTCCCCGTCGAGTCACGCGGTCAGGCTTTCGGGCTGGCGGCCTCCGGCCTGATGTCCTGCCAGGGCATCGCCGCCGGCCTGACCGGCGCCGTCGCCGAGCTGGCCCGGCCGTCGGCGGGCATCGCCGTGGCGGCGGCGGCCTCCCTGCTCTGCACGGCGCTGCTGGTGCGGGTACTCAGGCCGACGCCGTGACAAGGGCGTCCGCGCGGTCCACCTCCTCCCGGTCACCGAGGTACTCCCAGCGCAGCAGCGACAGCGGGACATTGCCGTTGCGCCACAGGTGGTTGTGAAAGCGCCGCAGCTCGAAGCGTTCCCCGAACAGGCGGCGCGCATCCGCCAGCAGCGCCAGCACCTGCGTCTTGCCGGCCTGGTAGGACAGGCCCTGACCGGGGGTCAGGGCGAAGAACGCGGCCTCGTGGTGCGCGGTCGCGGCGTCCAGCGGGACCTCGCGGACCAGCAGTTCCGCCGCCTCGGGCACGGTCACGCCGCCCACCGCCAGGGCGATGTCGACGCCCACCCGCGCGCCGCGCAGGCGCATGAAGTTGCGCACGGTACGGCGGGAGGCGGGGTCGTCGTCGAAGAGCCCGGCCAGCAGAACCAGCTCCTCGTGGTAGAAGGCGATGCCCTCGTTGACGGCCGAGTCGTAGAAGTGGCGGCGGACCGGATCGGGATGCCGCCAGGACATCGCGAGCTGCTGGTGGTGCACGCCCTCGTGGATGATGCCCAACCGGGGGTCGTGCGCGTTCGCCCGGTCGAAGTAGGGCAGGTCGGGACGGGGCGGGGGCACATAGCTGACCGCGTCCTCGGCGAGCCGGTCCGGTCCGGTCAAGTCGTCGGTGATGCCGAGCCAGCTCAGCTCCGCCAGATAGCCCGGCAACAAAGCGGTGCGGTAGCGGGGCAGGTCGGCGGGCAGGTCGAGCAGCGCCCGGTCACGGTAGAAGGCCCGTACGCTCTCCTCTGCGGCGGCGTGCCGGGCGCACTGCGCCGCGGCGTCCACGGGTAGCGCGGGCTCACCGGCCGGGCAGCCGTGCCGCGTGCCGACCAGATCCGCCATGGCCGCACGGTCGTCCTCGCGCCGGCCCAGCGCGCGCAACTCGGCCACGGTCCACGGCAGCAGGGCGACCTCGGCCAGGTACCGCTGGAACGAGCCCTCGCCCACCGGCCGGTACGGCGGCAGGCCGGGCACCCGCGCCCGCCAGCGCTCCCGGAAGGCGCCGAGCGCCCGCGCGGCCGAGCCGGCTGCCTCCGCCAGCTCCCGGGACACCTCCGGGACGTGCGGGGCCAGCTCGCGGACGGCCCGGGCGAGGCGCGTTTCGATGTCCTCCAGCTCCCGGACGGTGAGGGCGGTGAACTCCGCCTCGGCGCACTCCCGGGTGTTCTCCTCGGCCCAGCCCAGCACCCTGGGCACGTCGCGCATGTGCCGCAGCACGGCCTGGGCCCGGACCGGCCCGAACGGCGGCGGGGGCAGCAGCAGGTCGTACACGGCACCGAGCGCCTGATCCACGTAGAAGCCCGGATGCCGCTGCCACAGTCGCAGGGTGTCCAGCTCCCAGCCGGCGCGCGCGACGGCCGAGGAGACCAGCCGGTGGTCCACGTGCACCGGCACCGGAGCCACGCCGGGGGCGAGCGCCGCCACGGCCTGCCGGAACAGGGAGAGCGTCCCGCGGTGCCGGGTCACCCCCTGCGCGCTCCAGTCAGGCGTCCAGCCCGTGGGCCGGTCCAGCCTGCTCCTGGTTTGGTTCTCCTCGGTCGGGCCGGGACCACCACTGCTCTCGCCCTCGAAGCCCAGCGAACACCCGGCGCGGCACCGAACGGCGCGCGACCACTGACATGGCGCGCCCTGGCTTCCAGAGTGAGAAGCACCATGGCGGCCCACGCCGACCGCAGGGTGGACAACAGCCACGATGAGTTGAGCTGATCGCCTCCTCGGGTCCGGCCATGATCCAGTTGGTCAACTCGCGATGTGTAAAAGGGTGGCGATGCCAGAATGCGTACATGAGCACCCCACCGCCGACCACGTTGCCGGGTGAGTACTACCGAAGCAGACTCGGGCGCCGCGAACTCGATGGCCTGTTCGCCACCGCATCCGAGGGCTTCCAGCCGCCAGAGATCGTGGTGTCGCACGAGCGCCACCACCGCACGTTCAGTGCCCCTACCCTGAACGATCTGGTAGCGATGGTCCAGGCCGCGCCACTGCCCGGCGACCCCGATGAGTGGGACAACCTGACCTACGAGGCGACCGACCCGGCTGGTAAGCGCAGCATCACCATTCGGCTAACCGCTGAGCGTGTGGACACCCATGTCACAGGCAGCGACACGACGCTGGTCTATGGTTCCGACTCCAAGATTCGCATCTACCTCGAACACAAGCGGATCGGCGCTATCGACAGCCCGATGTCCCCCGCGCGGAAGCAGATGCGTAAGTCCCTCGTTGGCGTGGCCACGTTCGGTGTCCTGCTCTGGTACGGATACTTCTGGTACACACCTGCACCTGGGGCCGCACCGCCGCCCCTTACCATCCTGGGTCTACTCACCACCGTGTTCTTCGTACTCGCTCTCAAGGAATGGCTACAGGACCGGAGCGCCCGAGGGTGCCTGGAACCCACGCGCCAACTGCCGACCGGCAGCCTGTGGAGCCGATTGCCCACCATGGAGAAATTGACAGCCATTGCGGCGTTGGTCGCCGCCGTGGCCGCCGTCGGCACTCTTATCTCAGCTGGTACTGACTTGTTCAAGAGCGGCTGAGTCGAGCCTGCTGTCCGCACCAGCCCGGGCGGTAGGACACGCTGGTACCGGCGAGACGGGTAGCCCCGGGCGTCCCTCGCCCACTTTGTCGAACACCGGTAGCCGGCCCGTCCCGCATCTCCTGCTCGGCCACCCGGCCGGGCCCATGACACCCAGGGTGAGCATTTTCGGAACGTGCTCACCCGTGCCGGGTCTGCGGGCTACCGTGCCGCTCATGAAACAGCAGGAGCCCGTGGTCACCGTCGCCAAAATCGGGCAGCGCGGCCGCCTGATCCTCCCCGGAGAGCGTGGACCAGTACCCGTCGGCCCACACTGTGTGGGAGGCCTGCCGCTCGGCCTCCTCCAGCCCTGCCCCCTCACCCACACACGGCAGACCTAACGGGCTCGCCGACTGCGGCCCGGCCAGGCCGCAGTCGGCGGATTTGCTGGCGAGGCCGGGTCAGACGACGGCTTCCAGGAAGTCGGCGTGCCGGGCGAGCGCTTCTCCCAGCTCCGTTCGTCCGGGCGTGCCCGCACTGGTGGCGGACCACAGGGCGATGCCCTCGCGCGTGATCTCGTCCAGCCGGTAGTCGGAGAGGGTGGTGGGGGTGGTGCCGTCGCACTGGGTCAGCAGGCCGGCGACGATGCGGTGTGCGGCTTCGGAGTCGGGGTGCCGGGCGGCTCGGCGGACGACGGAGTCGGCCTTGGAGATGGCCGGGGTCCGTTCGACGGTGGCTGCGGTCAGCTCCAGCCACACCGCGTCGTCCATGGCCTTCGCGTAGGCGAACTCGCCCGCACCGCGCAGGTGCCCGGCCTCCGCCGGCAGGCCGAGGCCGAGAACGTCGTGCCACAAGCTCACCGCGTTGTCGAAGACCCACGAATTCGCCTCGGTGGCGGCGCGGGGCAGGACCCACCCGGCCGCGCCGAGCAGCCGGGAGACGGCCGGTGCGCCCTCGTGCGCGGCAGCGAGCAGTTCGAGGAACTCGCTCCGGCCGCCGAGCGCGGCCGGGTCCAGCAGGAGGAGGCCCGCGCAGGCCTCCCACAGCACCTGGTTGCTGCTGCCCCCTCCTTCGTCCCCGCTCCTGCAGCGCAGGTAGGCGACGAGCTGGTCCCGGTCGAGATGCCTCATCACGTCGAGGGCGACATCGTCCACGACGTGCCGGGAGGTGATGGCGGTGACGGCCGGGCAGTGCGGCCGGTCCAGGCCGAGCAGTTGAGCCCGGTGCTCCTGGATCCAGGTGGGAGCGCGGTTCAGCAGGACGGGGAGGTGGTCGCCGATGACGGCCATGGCCCGGTCGTCGGAGCCCGCGTCGAGGAGGTCGCCGAGGACGTCCGCCGCTTCGGGGACGAGTTCGGCCGGTGCGGCGGCCCGGACCAGGCCCCATCGGATTACGGCATCCACGGCCAGCCCGCCGAGCTCGCCGTACGCAACCTTCAGCGGGTCGGCGGCCGACGGGTCAGCCGGTGCGGTCCAGGCGGTGACGACAACGCTCAGCCACTGGATGACCGGCTGCTCGACCGCTCCGAGGTCCACGTCTCGGGTCCAGGCGTCGATCACGATCAGGCACAGGGTCAGCTGCGCCTCGCTACCGGTGGCGGGGTCGCCGTCGCGGGCGCAGACCAGGTTCCACAGGGCTTCGGTGACCGCGGCCCAGACCGTGACCGGGTCGGTGAGCGGGCATGGGTCGGCGATCAGCGGGGTGCGCAATGCGGCCAGGTAGCCGTGCTGCAGGACGGGCTCCTCCAGAGCTGCGACCACGGCCGGGAGGGCTTGGGACCAGGAGTTCGGGTCGGTAGCGACGAGCCGGCCGACGACAATGCGGGCGTAGTCCGGGGAGAGCGTTCCGGCGCGCATGCGTTCCCGCAGGGCGACGGCGGCGGCCGGGGCGCCCTGAGCGACCGCAACGGTCTCAAGGTCCTGCACGGCGGCGGTGAGGCCGTCGAGGTAGGGCACGAAGCGAATACGGGGGAGCGGACGGCGGGGAGCGGGGCCGAACAGCTCGGTCACGGCGTCGACGACGTCCTGCCAGGGTGCGAGGACGGCGGGTGGCAGGACGGGGGAGAGGGCCCAGAGCGTCGACCAGCCCGTCGGTGGCACGGTCGTGGGCCAGTTCGCCAGGGCATGGCGGCCGGCTTCGAGGCCTGCGGGGTCCGGTGCGGTTCCGAGTGCCGTGGTCAGCAGCGCTTCCAGGTCCGGGAGGGTGTCCGGCGGGCAGCGGTCGACGACGGTGGCGACCAGGTCCAGGGTGTCGGCGCCCACCTGCTTGACCGAGCCGATCCGGGAGAGGACGTCGCGGGCGGCTGACTGCCACGCCTCGTAAGAGGCCGGATCCCGGTCAGGCACGGTCTCCAGCAGGTGGGCGGCCAGCACGCGGTCGGCCCACCGGGGCGGGCCGGGAAGGTCGGCCCACTTGGCGGTGCGTTCCGGCAGCGCGGTGCCGTGTCCGGATTCGGTCCGGGCGAGGTCGAGCAGGGAGCGCACCGTGATGCGGGTGGTGGTCGGGGCGAAGTCGTCGGCGCGGACCACCTGTCGCAGGTCGTCCGCCATGTCGAGGTCCCCGAGTTCCAGCTCTGCCCCCACCGCGGCGGTGGTCACCTCCAGCAGGGTGGCGCGTACTGCCCTCACGACCGCGGCGTCCCCGGGCCCGTCCTGGCTGTAGGCGGTCGTCTGGAGTTCGGTGAGCTGCTGCTGGATCTCCCATCGCTGCCCGGCAGAGTTCTCCACCACGTGCAGCAGCACCCGCTTGGCCACCTCGACCCAGGCCAGATCCCGCACGTCCACCGGGACGCCGACCAGCCAAGTCACCACTAGCTGCCACAGCGGCTCGAGCAGGACGTCGTCCTTGGCCAGCGTCGAGAGGACGATCGCCGCCGAGGAGCCGCCGATCTGGCGCGCTACGCGCAGCAGGCCGGCCAGGACCTCCGGGTCCGCTCCACCGAAGGCGTTCTGGTTCGCGGTGAGCCAGGCCAGCGCTCGTTGCGGGTCGGTGACGGCGATGCGCTCCAGATACGGCTGGGCGGGCCAGTGTGCGGTCTCCGGCAGCAGCCGCCCGTTGCTGATCAGGTCTAGCCAGTCGGGGCTGACGGCGTGCATGAAGAAGTAGCGGATCGCACGCGGCTGCTGGAGGGCGGCGACAGCTTCGGCGTCCGCCGCGGTCGGCGCCTGGGCCGTGACGAGCGGGACCAACAGCGGGGCAAGGGCCGGCAGGTCGAGCACCAGTTGCTCGACGTGGGCCACCAAGTCGGCGAACAGCTTTCGTGTGCTCGCCTCTCCGTCGCCGGAGCTGCCATGAAGCACGCCGGAGGTCTGGCGGTAGAACTTCGCCCACGCCCGGAAGGCCTCCTGCTCACCCATTCCAGGCGTGGTGCCCGTTCGCTGGCGCACGATGTCCGCGAGCTGGCGGCGGCGGAATGCACCGCCGTCCTGCTCCTCCCGCCTCTGGTAGGCGACGGCTTCGCGCAGCCCGGCCAGCGCGTCCGGCCGGACCGTACGCGCGGCCGCGCCCGAGTCCCGCCGAGCCTGCTGCAGCCGGCGCAGGACCGCTACCAGCGCCTGCTGCTCCGTCGGGTCCAACGGGAGGGTCTCCAGCGCGGCGACGATGGCGAGAAGTTCGAGTTCGGCGTCGTACTCCGGCCGCGGGTCTACGAGGCCGGGGAGACGGTCGGCAGGGGTCCGGATAAGCCCCTGGACGCCCGCGCCGATGCCAGCACGCGGCTCCAGGACGTCCGGCACGTCCACCTCGCGGTCGAGGGCAGCGAACAGCTTCGCCAGTGCGGTGGCCTGCTCGGCCGGTTGCTGCAGGAGCGCCTTGACCTCGCGGTTGACCTGTTTCTGGGCGTCCCTCGGGCCTTCGAATTCCTCGCCGGCCTCCTTGAGGAGGCTGTCGATCGCGGACCGGCAGGAGGCGAGCGTGCTCTCCAGCGGCTGCGACCACCGGTCGAGCTCGGACAGCTTGAGACGGGCGTCCCGCAGGTGCCCGAGCGCCCGGACGCCGTTGGGTCCGAGAGCGATGAGGGCATCGGCAATGCGGGAGCCGTCAGCCAGCCGCGAGGGGTCAACGTCCGTTCCGGGCGCGCCGTGGAGAGTCATCGCGCCACGCTAGCAGCGTCCGTACCGGGCTTGCCGCCGCTCTCTCCGGACAGTGGGCCTCACGCGATGAAGGTGGCGCCGGTGGTCACATTGACCAAGGGTCGCCCCCGGCTCCGGAAGGACGGGGTACTCGCCGCCGCGCTGCTCGACCACCCGTCAGTGCCTTGTCCAGCCCGACGACAACGACGGCCAGGCCGACGCCGTCGAACCGGCCGAGCCGTCCCGGCCGGGCCGCACCGCCTACCGGCGCGGCGCTGCCAACCCCAACGGCTCGACCACCGCGCTGCGGGCCGATGTCCTCGGCGCGCTCGGCGTCCTCAAGGCCGCCACGGCCGACCAGCTCCAGCGCCTGCTGCGCCCCCGGGCGGCGTCGAACAAGGCGATCCGGCAGGCGCTGCGCGATCTCGCGCTGCACGGCCTGGTCGCTTCCGACGGCAACACCAAGGCTCGGCACAAGACGTGGCGGCTGGAGGGTGCTGCCGGGCTGGACGCGGCCGGGCAGGTGCTTGGGATGGTCCGCTCGGAGATGGGCGGAACGGCTCGGGGCGCCGGGCGCTCCGGCGCCCAGCATGCGATGGCGGTCAACGAGACGATCGCCGCGTTCGTCCTCGGCGGCAGCGCGCCCGGGGCCGCGGGCGGCGTCGGCACGGTGCGGTCCTGGTCGACCGAGACCGAGTTCCTGCTGCCGGGCGGCAAGCGCAAGGTGCGCCCGGACGGTGTGTGGCAGGCCCCGGAGATCGGGGTGCCGGTGCTGATGGTCGAGGTCGACCGTTCCACCATGACGCCGGCTGACGTCGCCGCGAAGTTCCCCCGGTACCGCGAGCTGTTCCGCACCAAGGTCCGCGACAACGACCCGGCCCTCGCCGACCGGGAGCCGGCCGACCGGACGGTGCACTGGTGGCGCCGCGCTTACCCCGGCCACACCCGACCCGGCTACCCGCCGGTCGCGCTGGTCGTCACCGATGCCGGACCGGTCGCGCTGGCCAACCGCCAGGAAGCGATCGGGGACCTGTCGGCCGAGTGCTGGCGCGGCCGCTGGTGCAGGGAGGTCCGCGACGACAACGAGGACGGCTGGCGCGAGTACGACGACGCTGTGCCCATCGTCGCGACCACCCTGGAGCTGCTGGCCGAGCACGGCCCGCTCGGGCCGGTGTGGTGGCGCTTCGGCCGCTCGGGCCGGTACTCCCTCATCGAGGCGCTGGAGAACCCGAACAACCGCGCCGCCTACGACCAGCGTCAGGCCGCCCGCGAGGACGAGGAGCACCAGGCCCACCAGGAGCTGATGGAGTCCCTGGTCTGCGTGGACTGCGGCGACGTCCCCGAAGCGGAGAGCACCTACGAGTACGGGCTCCACGGCCAGTGGACCCGCCGACCCGGCGGCCGCTGCTGGACCTGCCACCAGGACCGCAACGAGCGACTGGAACGGGAGGCCGAAGAGCAGCTGGAAGCCGCCCGGGCCGCGAACGCGTTGCTGCGCCCGTGCTGGACCTGCCGGGGTTCGATCGGAGGGAGGGCCGGCTCGAAGCTGGAGCTGCGGGAGAAGGCGGGCCCGGACCGGCTGGAGTGCCCGCAGTGCGTCAGCGACCGGGAGGTGGAGGAGCTGGGCCCGCTGGTGCTGCCGGTGCCGACGAAGCGGGAGCTGGTGGCCGCGCTTGTCTCCGCCCCGGACGATCCGTGGTGGGAGGACCGCGTGCTTCACGCGAAGCTCTACCCGGTGAGGGACCGCAGGGTGTGACCTGTTGGTGGTTGTGGGCGTGGAATGGCCTCTCATGTCGGGTTGTCTGGACCTTTGGTTGTGCCTGTTGGGGTGATGGGTGGGCGGCTGGTGTGGTGACTGTGTGTGGTGGTGGGTGGGGTTGGGGGTCGGGTCGGCTGTTGGCGGGGGGCGGTTCGGTGTTGCGGGCGTGTGTTCGGGTGTGGATTCCGCCGGGTATTTCGTTCGGCTGTTTTGGCGGATTGGTTGCTTGTGGTGGTTTGAATTCGGGTTGGAATTGCGGGGGTGTGGGTGGTGGCGGGGGTGGGTGTTCGGTTTGGTGGTGCGGGGTTGCGCGCTGGTCGCGGTGCCCGGCTGCGGGTGGCTGCCGTCCGGGCCGCGCCCGCGCGGGCCGCGTCTGGTTGCCGTGTTCGCCGTTCGGGTGCGGGGTTGCTGCGTCCGGCCTGGCCGCCTGCTGCGCCGTCGGCGTCTTGATCTGCGGTTTCGGTCACTTCGGTCACTGGTACCGGCTCTCACCTGCGAGAACGTTCGGTGATCAAGGGGCCGGGACCGGCCCTGGGGCACGGTGGGCTGGGGGTGCCCGGTTCCCGTGGTCGGGGTGGTGGGCTGGCCGCCGCCCTCGTCGTCGTCCGGGGCCGTGGCCGTCGTTCTGCTGTGCCTTCGGCGGCCTCGCTGCGACGCTGTCCCGGCCGGGTGGCTGGGTGGCCGTCAGGCCGCCCTGGAGGCTGCTGTGGTGGCTCTGGTGGTGGTCCGGGGAGGCTGCTGCGGGTCGGTCCGGGAGTAGGTGCTGGTGCTGTCGCGTTGCCCTGTCGTGTGGGGTGCTATCGCGTGCTGTGACGTGGGGGGATACCCCTCAATCCCTGTCTGTGGTCTGGGCGCGACAGGTGGGTGCGACAGGGGGCCGGAGTGGGGCCGCGGCTGCTGTTCGGGTGGTGGCTGCGACCGCCAGGTGCCGGTTGTCCTGGCCGCCGTCCGGGGCGGCGGGGCACGGCCAGGACGGCAGCCGCTGTCGGGGCCGGCCTTGTTCTGGTGGTGGTGTTCGGCGGCTGGGTGGCCGGTGGCTGACCTGTGACAACGAAGTTGGACCAGTTGTCATCGAAGTCGGACCGACGGCAGTTCGTGACAGCGAAGTTGGACCGCCCCAGGTCAGAGGAGCTGAGCGAGTCTGTCGGTGTGGAGCGAGCCCAGGCCGGCTGTCCGCCCCGGGCGTCAGTTGGCGGGTTTTGCCAGGACGTCCAAGCGGCAAATCGTGTGCCCCGGGGGCACCGGACGCGTTACCCTCGGCGCTATGAACGTCACCGGCCGAAGCATCACCGCGACCGCGCGAGCGACCAGCTCGCCGGTTGCCGCCGCCTGACGTACTCCCTACTTCCACCGGCGACCGGAAACGGTCTGCCGGTGGTTCCATGGCGTTCCCGCCCCGGTTCCGATGATCGTGCGGACCCGTTGTCCGGTGCCTCCCCGCTGCACACGCGAAGGAGCCACCCCATGAACACCGATCAGATCGTCCGCACGTTCGTCGAGTACTTCGAGGAGCGCGGCCACCGCCGGATCACCGGCTCGACCCTGCTGCCGCCGCCCGGCGACCCGGTGCTGTTCACCACCTCCGGCATGCACCCGCTCACCCCGTACCTGGAGGGGCACCCACACCCCCTCGGCCGGCGGTTGGTCAATGTGCAGCGCTGTCTGCGCACCACGGACCTCGAGGAGGTCGGCGACAACACCCATCTGACCGTCTTCGAGATGCTCGGCACCTGGTCGCTCGGCGACTACGAGGGCCCACTGAGCCTCGACTGGGGTCACGGCCTGCTCACCGAGGGGTTCGGCATCGATCCGGGGCTGCTCCATGCCACGGTCTTCGGCGGCGACAACCAGACCGGCCCCGACACCGCTTCGCTGGAGCTGTGGCAGGAGCGCGGGGTGCCGGTAGAGCTCACCGTCGAGGACAACTGGTGGTCCAACGGACCGACCGGCCCGTGCGGCCCCGACTCGGAGATCTTCCTGTGGACCGGCGACACCCCGCCGGAGTCGACGCCGACCGGTGACGACCGCTGGGTGGAGGTGTGGAACCACGTGATGATGCGGCATCGACGGCTCGTCGACGGTTCACTCGTGCCGCTCCCGCAGCGCAACGTCGACACCGGACTCGGCCTGGAACGGCTGGCCTCACTGCTGCAGGGCCGGCGGTCGGTGTTCGAGTGCGACGTCTTCGACCCCTGGCGCCGGATCGTGCCGACCTTGTGGCAGCTGGACGAACCGTCGCTGCGGCTGGTCTGCGACCACCTGCGCTCGGCCATCGTGGTGATCGGCGACGGGGTGCGACCGGCCAACACCGGCCGCGGCTACGTGCTGCGCCGGCTGGTACGTCGGGTGCTCACCGTGCTGCGGCGGGACGATCCGTGGCGCGGTCTCGGAGACCTGCCGGACGAGCTGATCCAGCACACCCTGGACCACTTCCGCCAGGACGGAGACCCGGACGTCGTGCGCCGGGTACTGCTCGAGGAGGAACGCCGTTTCAGTCGGCTCCTGGAGCGCGGCCGGCAGGTACTGGCCCGCCCCCGATTCCGAGGCCCGTTGAGCGAGGAGGACTTCCACTACCTCCACGACACCCACGGTCTGCCGCGCGACCTCGTCCTGAACCTGCGGCCGCGGTGACGGCGGTTCACGGCGACGAATCGAGGTCCGGAGACGTGACCCCCACCTGCGTGGTGGATCCCCAGTCACGGAAAGCGGGGATCCACCACGCAACAAGGAGTGCTGATCCGCCACACCCGCTCTCGGTCCAACTTCATTGACATAAAACGCCGTCGGTCCATCTTCGATGACAACTGATCCATGACCCGTCTCACCGAAGTTTGGTCAGTCTCAACGAAGTTTGACTGGCCCTCTTGGGAGTCACGCGTCTGGTTCGGTCACAGCCCCGAGATCCCGGCTCGCCGCGCGTGCAGTTCGGAGCGGACAAGTTCGAGGAGACGGCCTGTCCAGTTGCGGCCGTGGCCGGCGTTGTCGCCCCAGAAGGCCGACTCTGCATCGTCGTAGATTACGGTGGCGTCGTCCGTCGCCAGCAGGATCTCGGCCAGTTCGGGGTGCTGGTCGTACTTGGCGCGCAGCAGCCGCGTCATGACGGCGGTCCGGACATGCTCCCAGCCCTCGCGACGCAATGCCTCGGTCGCGAGCTTGCGCGCTGAAGCGGCGGTTTCCGCCATGGCGATCGCACTCTGGACCTCGGGCTGAGCAACCGACAAGGCCCAGTAGGCATGGGCGACAGAGGCGTAGCTGACCTCTCCCACCGTAATCGGGGCGGGGTAGTCGTTGCGCAGGCCGAGCTTGCCGGGATCGTCCACCGGCTTGTTCGGATACGAGTGGTAGAGCTGGACCGCCGGAGCGTGCGACGCCACCGGTCCGTCCGCGGGGACACGCGTGGGCTTCTCGGCCCTCCAGCGGGCCCGCTCCTCGAAGTACGCGAGGGCGCTGTCGTAGACCTCTTGCGTGATCGGCGGATCGGCCGGTATGTAGGTCTGGCCGCCGGGCCCTGCCACCAGCACCCGCAGCGGCGCATCCTTCCGATCCATGTCGCCCAGCGCGTAGCGGCGCCGCGAGGCCGGGATGGCCAGGAACGCGGCCCGGGCCGCAGCCCGGTTCTCCTCGGTCTGGTCGGCGAGGAAGGCATCGACCGCTGCCAGGCAGCGGCCGGTCGAGTCGGGCCGCCCGTTCAGCCGGTCAATGGTGTCCCGTACTTCTGCGACGAGTAGCTCAGGGGTCCGCCAGCTCCGCGGCTCGCTGAACTTCCACTCCGCCAGGTCGTGCGCGGACGCCTCCCCGCCCTCGGGGAAGCTGGTGGCCACCCAGCCGGTGCGCAGCTTCTCCTCGAACTCCTCGACGGTGACCAGGCCCCAGCAGTCGATGAGCCCGTCGGCGTAGATGAAGAGGTCAGTGAGGAAGTAGTGGCCGCCGTTGCGGATGAAGACGTGTCGCCAGGTTCCGGGTATGCGGACGCCGTCCGCCGTGCGATGGGTGATCCGATTGCCGATCATCCTGAGATTGTGTCGCAGTGGCCGCCGAGGAGACCTTGATTTTCCTCGGGCCGCCCTGAGAATGATCCGCGCTGACCGGGACGGGCCCCACGGACCCGTGCCAGCACTTCAAGACCCCCGAAAGCGTCAGGCACCAAACCGGGCGGTCAAACTTCGATGAGACAAACCGCCAGCAGTCAAACTCCACCGAGACTGGTGAGACTTCGCTGAGACGCGACACACCGGGCTGCGCCGGTGCGCCGGCCTCGGCTTCTCCCCGCCCCCGCCCGCGTCGCCCGGTGCCGCGCTCCGCTGCTGGGCCCTGGCCGCCGGCCTGGTCGGCCGCCAGGCCGGTCCCGCTGCGCCCGACTTGGCCGTCCTGCCCGCCGTGCCCGCGCCCGCGCCCGCGCTGGTGGTGGCCCGGACCGGCCGTCCCGCCCGCCCGGTGCTGCGCCTTGGCCGCCCGTCCTGGCTCGGTGTTCGGTTTGGTGTTGCTGTTCCGGGAATTGCTCCGTTGACGTCGAGTGGGATTTTTTGGGTGGCTTGGAACGGCGGCCGTGGTGTCGGCGGAGAGGGCCGTAGGCCACTTTCTGGCGTGCCTGAATTCTATTTCCGTCCGCTGCGCCTCGCGGGGCTTTCTGATTTCCTCCCGAAAGAGAGTGGAAGGGCATTCGCATTCTCGCCGTGAGTGCCGCCGGATAGAGCCGGGATGGAAGGTTGACACGAGGTTGGCTGTTCGCGTCTTGCGCCCGTCCGGGGATCGGTAGGATAGAGCTGTTCGGAAGCCTGGGAAACGCCGCCGGATACGCTTCGGATGCCGGTCCCGAATCCGTGATTGAGGGCCCGTCAGGGGCCGCCGTGCGGGGTGCCCGTGAGGGCCCGCCACCCGGGCCGGTCAGGCCCGAGCCGGACCGGTGGCTCCAAGGTGCCTCCCGAGGGCCGCAGGCCCCGCCCCAGGGGCGGAGGATGGGCCGCCAGCCCAGCAACCAGGCGGTGGACCGGCCACCGGCCGGGCCCGAGGGAGGGGGCCCTGGGGTGAGGTTGTGACTGATACCCGAAGTCCGCGACACATCGTCAACGCCCAGGGCCGCAGGCCCGGGCCGGCACCCCCGCCCGATCGGGGGAAGGGGCTGCTACCAGAATTCCGCGTCACATCGTCAACGCTCACCCCCGGGCGCAGCCCGGGAAAGGCTGCCAGCCAATCGGCCCGTAGGGCCTTGAAAACACCAGTCGAACAAAGTCGGAAAGCCGAGTGATTGACGGGCCGTAGGCCCGGGACAATACCCAGAGAATGCGGAGCGCAGCGACGCCCGACGCCCGCAATCAACCACCAAAGCATGCTCGCGAATTCGCCGCAGGCGAATTCCCCCAATCACCCACCGCCTGCCCCGGCGTAGCCGGGGCCACGCCACGCACGGTGACGGCGCAGCCGTCACCCCCGCACCTGGCGGTGCGTCAGCACCGCTTGAGGAGCCGTCAGGCGACGCCTAAGCCGCAGGCTTCCGCCCC
>NZ_JARXYZ010000060.1 GCF_029894125.1 Kitasatospora sp. MAA19 | reverse complement strand
ACGCTGACGATTGGGTGGCCCTGGTTCGCGGTGACAGGGCTGATGCTGAGGCGATTCGCGGCGAGGCGGCCGAGGTGCTCTCCACGATGGGCTTGCGTCTCTCGGAGGAGAAAACCACGCTGGTGCACATCAATGAGGGCTTTGACTTTCTTGGATGGCGCATCCAGCGCCACCAGAAGCGGGGCACGGCGAAGCATTACGTCTATACCTACCCGAGCAAGAAGGCGGTTAAATCCGTCACGGGGAAGGTGAAGACGATCAGCCGATTGGACAAGAACCTGCCGCTCGAAGTCCTGCTGCATAATATCAATCCTGTGCTGCGGGGCTGGTGTGTCTACTTTCAGTCCGGGGTTTCGAGTGCCACCTTCCACTTCCTGCGCGCGTTCACCTGGCGCAGGGTCATGGGTTGGCTGCACCGAAAACACCCGCGTGCGAATTGGAAGCAGGTGCGCCGCCGGTATTGCCAGGGCCAGTGGTGGCCATCAGATGGCGATACGGCGCTGTTCGATCCGGGACGGATGCGGACGACCCGCTACCGCTACCGGGGGACAGCGATTCCCACGCCGTGGGCGGGCATGATCTGAACTGTTCGGACCTCCACGGGACTTGTGGAGCGCCCGGTGCCTGGAGACGGGCACGCCGGGTGCGGGAGGCGGTCCGGGAAAACCCACTGGTGGCAACACCAGCAGGGCGTCCCGGGCCGACCTCACAACTTCGTGTGTGACCCGGCGACGCTGATCGTGGCGTTCGACCGGGTCGCGGGGAACCAGGGCGCGCGCACGCCGGGTATCGACGGCCTTACGGTCGCCGACGTCGCGGAGCAGGTGGGCGTGCCCGGGTTCCTGGACGACCTGCGGGCCGGTCTCAAGGACGGCTCGTTCCGACCGCTGCCGGTGCGGGAACGCCAGATCCCGAAACCGGGCGGGTCCGGGAAGGTCCGCAAACTCGGGATTCCGACGATCGCGGACCGGGTCGTCCAGGCGGCGCTGAAACTGGTGCTGGAGCCGATCTTCGAGGCGGAGTTCCTGCCGTGCTCGTACGGTTTCCGGCCCAAGCGGCGTGCCCAGGACGCGATCGCTGAGATCCACCACTTCGGCACCCGCGGCTACCGCTGGGTG
The DNA here is from genome assembly GCF_029894125.1 of Kitasatospora sp. MAA19. GTDB lineage: Bacteria > Actinomycetota > Actinomycetes > Streptomycetales > Streptomycetaceae > Kitasatospora. The sequence goes on along the minus strand of NZ_JARXYZ010000060.1, from coordinate 23,843 downwards.
CTGGACGCGGACATCGAGGCGTGCTTCGACTCGATCGACCACGGGGCCCTCATGGACCGGGTGCGCCTTCGGGTGAAGGACAAACGCGTCCTGGCGCTGGTCAAAGCGTTCCTGAAAGCCGGGATCCTCACCGAACTCGGCGACTACCAGGGCACAGTGACCGGCACGCCGCAGGGCGGGATCTTGTCCCCGCTGCTGGCCAACATCGCCCTGAGCGTGCTCGACGAGCACGTGATGGCGCCGTGGAAGCCAGGCGGGGTGATGTCGACCCGCGGCAAGCGCGACTACCGGCACACCAAGGGGCGACCGACGTGGCGGCTGGTCCGCTACGCGGACGACTTCGTCGTCTTGGTGCACGGCGCGCGCGAGCACACTGAAGCGCTGCGCGAAGAGGTCGCCGTCGCGCTGGCTCCGCTCGGGTTGCGGCTGTCACTGGCCAAGACCCAAGTGGTCCACATGAGCGACGGGTTCGACTTCCTCGGCTTCCGCATCCGGTGGAAGCGCAAGAGGGGGACGAACAAGTGGTACGTCTACACCTTCATCGCGGCCCGGCCCGTCCGGACGCTGAGGGCGAAGATCCGTGCCCTGACGCACAAGACATCGCAGCAGGACTTCGCGTCGGTTCTGACCAGGCTCGGTCAGATCATGCGCGGATGGGCCAACTACTTCAAGTACGCCGTGGCCAAACGCATCTTCAGCAAGTTGGATGACTTCACCTGGTGGAGGCTGGTCCACATGCTGCGGGCGCGCCACGGCTGGAACTGGGGACAGGTCCGCCGACACCTCGCCGCCTCCGGGCGGTGGAGGATCGCGGCGGACGGGGTCGAGTACTTCCGGATCGAGGGTGTGTCGGTCTCCCGCCACACCTACCGGGGCAACAAGATCCCAACCCCGTGGCCCCCTGCGAACCCCGCCTGACGGCAGGAACCGTGGAGAGCCCGGTGCGGCGAGAGTCGCACGCCGGGTTCGGAGAGCGGTCCGGGGAAACGGACCGGGAGCAATCCCGGCACCGCGCCCCGGGCCGACTCACCAAGCGGATGCGGCGGAGGGTGGCCCGGCGGAGGAGGGTGTTGAAGTGCCGGGTGAGGGTGGCTCCCTCGATCGGGGAGCCGTCGGGCCGGGTGAAGATGTAGCCGCTGTCCTTCCAGGCCGCCCCCGCCGCTTCGCGCTCCTGACGCTGCCGGTCGCGGTGCTGGGCGAGGGAGCGCAGGCAGGTCGTGGGCAGGGCGATGCGCCGTTCCGAGCTCTGCGTCTTGGTCGGCAGGGCGGTCCGGCCGCTGGAGTTGGTGCGCTGGAGGGTGCGGCGGATACTGGCGGTTCCGCCGACCAGGTCGAGGTCTTCCCAGTGTAGGCCGAGGAGTTCGCCCTTGCGCAGTCCGGTGCGCAGGGCGAGTTCGAACAGAGCGTGCAGGCGGTGCCCCTGCATGGTGGAGAGGAAAGTGCGGGCTTCGTCGGCGGCGATGGGTTCGAAGCGGCGGGGCCGGGGCGTGCCAGTGCGGACGTTGCGGGCGACGTTGCGCGGGATCTCTTCCTCGCGCACCGCGTGCTCCAGGGCGGACTTGAGCACGGAGTGGACGTAGGCCAAGGTCGGCGGGGAGAGGTGCTTGGGGCATCACTTCCCAACGACTCAGCACTGCGGCTGGTCGCGGGTGGTGTCGAGGCCGCGCGCGTAGCACTGGCAGGTGGTGCGGAGCTGGTTGAGCCAGGCGCGGACGTCCTTGGCGATGAGTTTGGAGAGCTTCTTCTTGCCGAGGCCAGGGGTGAGGTAGAGCCGGGCGACGGCGGTGTAGCGGGTGTGGGTGTTCTCGCGGAGCCGGTGGACGGTGGCGGTCTCCAGCCGGTAGGTCAGGTATGCGCCGACGGCGCCGCGTTGGTTCCCGATAGTGGGAGCGGCGTCCGGTTTCGCAACTCCGGATGTGATGCCCGCGAATAGCCCGAGGGCGCTGGCCTGTACGTCACCAGGCGGTGGGGTCGGTCCAGGCGGTGAGGGTGCGGCGGGTGGCGAAGCGGCGCTCCCGGCCGGTCAGGGGGTCGGTGAACTCGATGGAGGAGGCGAGGAGTTGGAGGGGGCGGCGGAAGTCGTCCGGGGCGGGTTCGGGGAGGACCAGGGGGTAGACCGGGTCGCCGAGGATCGGGATGCCGAGGCCGCTCATGTGCAGGCGCAGTTGGTGGGTGCGGCCGGTGAGGGGCCGTAGGCGGTAGCGGGCGAGGCCGTCGCGGTGGTCGAGCAGGTCGATCCGGCTCTCGCTGTTCGGCGGCGCGTCGATCTCCCGGGCCGCGATCACCCCGCGCTCCTTGATGATGTGGCTGCGCACGGTGCGCGGCAGGTCCAGCGTCGGGTCGTGCGGGGCGATCGCCTGGTACTCCTTGCGGACCAGCCGGTCGTGGAAGAGGGTCTGGTAGGCGCCGCGGTCCTGGGGGCGGACCACGAACATGGCCAGGCCGGCGGTGAGCCGGTCGAGCCGGTGCGCGGGGCTGAGCGCGGGCAGGTCGAGGCTGTGCCGCAGCCGGGACAGCGCCGTCTCGACGACGTGCCGGCCGCGCGGGGTGGTGGCCAGGAAGTGCGGCTTGTCGACGACGACCAGGTGCTCGTCGCGGTGCAGCACCTCCAGCTCGAAGGGGACGCGGACCTCCTCGGGGAGGTCCCGGTAGAACCACAGGTGCGCGCCGGGCCGGAACGGCTCGTCCGAGGCGACCGGGCCGTGCTCGCCGACGATCTCCCGGCCGCTCAGCGCCGCGTCGATCCGCCCGGCGGACACGGTCGGCAGGCGCTCGACCAGGTAGGCGCGGACGGTCGGCCAGGGGCCCTCGGGCGGCAGCCGCAGGTGCACCGGGTCCACGCCGTGGCGCTGCGGGAGGGGGGAGGTCGGGCGGCGGCTCTTGCGTCTCATCTCCCGGCCCAGCCTAGTGCGCCTGCCCACGGCGGCTTCGCCCCAGGTGCCACCTCGGGTGCCGCCCGAGGCCGCCCGAGGTGCCACCCGAGGTGCCGCCCGCGGGGAGCGCGGAGGACAGTGGACGGTAGGTCGCCTATCCGCCGGGAGCAGCCGGGAGGACATGTGAGCGCAGACGGCCCGGACGGTGTGCCGCCACTGCACCTGCCGCGGCGTACCCGACTGCTGCTGGTCTGCGCCTTCGCGCTGATGGTCGCCGCCGTGGTGGCCGACCTGGTGACCGGGCCCGGGACGACCCTGTCCCCCGTGCTGGCGGTGGCGCCGGTGCTGGCCGGGGCGACCACCCGTACCGCCCGGGTGCCGCTGGCCGCCGGCGGCATCGCCGTGCTGGCGGTCGGGCTGCTGGAGTCGACCAACAGCGATCTGCCGAACGAGGTGCACGTCACCGCGCTGATCACGGTGCTCGCAGCGACCCTGGCCAGCGCGGCCAACGTCGTCCTGGTCGCGGCCCGGGAGCGGGAGCTCTTCCAGGTACGGACGGTGGCCGAGGCGGCTCAGCGGGCCCTGCTGCGGCCGCCGCCGGAGCGGATCGGCGGGCTGCGCACCGCCGTGCGCTATGTCGCGGCGGCGGCCGAGGCGCGCATCGGCGGGGACCTGTACGCCGTGGTGGAGAGCGGCTACGGCGTGCGGGTCCTGCTCGGCGACGTGCAGGGGCACGGGCTGCCGGCCGTGGAGACGGCGGCCGACGTCCTGGGGGTGTTCCGCGCGGCGGCCCGGACCGAGCCCGACCTCGGACGGCTGGCCGAGCGGTTGGACGAGGCGCTCGCCGCCCGCCCGGGCGAGGGGCGCTTCGCCACCGCGCTGCTGCTGACCGTGCCGCCGGGGAAAGGGCCGGTCCGCTTCGTCAACTGCGGCCACCCGGAGCCGCTGCTGCGCCGCGGCGGCCGGGTGCGCGAGCTGGCGCCGCCGTACGCCGCGCCGCCGCTCGGGTTGCTGGGGCTGACCGGCGGCGGGTATCCGACGGGTCGCTTCGAGCCGCTGTCGGGGGACCTGCTCCTCCTCTACACCGACGGGGTCACCGAGGCCCGGGACGCCCAGGGGCGGTTCTACCCGCTGGAGGAGCGGCTGCCGGGGCTGCCCGCGGCGAGTCCGGCGGACCTGCTGGACGCGCTGCTCGCGGACGTCGACGGCTGGATCGGCGACGCCGGGCTGACGGACGACGCGGCGCTGCTGGCGATCCGCTGGGAGCACTGAGCCCCCGGCGGGGCGGCGACGCCCGGGCGATTGTCAGTGCCGTATGCAAGGCTCGGTGCACGGTCGGCGGGGTACCGGTTGGCCGCGGATGGATCGTGAAACGGATCGTCGAGGGGACAGCGCCATGGGGACCAGGGCCAGCGGGGCGTTCGAGGTGACCACGTTCGAGCCGGTGGAGACGGAGCAGCGGGAGGGCGCCGGCTTAGGCCGGATCCGGCTCGCCAAGACCTTCACGGGCGGACTGTCGGGCACCAGCGAGGTGCGCATGCTCTCCGTCGCGGGGCCCTCCGGAAGCCCAGCCTCGTACGTCGCGGTGGAGCACGTGACCGGCGAGCTGGACGGACGGAAGGGCTCGTTCGTGCTCCAGCACGCGGCGTGGGACACCAGCGGCACGACCATACGCGTGGTGCCGGGCACCGGGGCGGGCGAGCTGGCCGGGCTCACCGGCGAGTTCCACCTGACCGTCCACGAGGGCGGCGCGCACACCTACGTCCTGGAGTACGAGCTGGGCTGATCACCCCGTCTCCCCCGCACGCCGCGTGCCGCACGCACCGGGCGGTCGTCCGCGCTGTCACGATGATGCGATCAGTGCACGATCGACATCGGAGGGTGGCGCATGCCCGGTACGCGGATGCCCGGTACAGCGGTGGCACCAGTGACAGCCTCGGCAACGGCCTCCGTCACGGAGGTGGTCGACCGGCTGCGGGAGATCGGGGCGGCGCTGCCCGCGACGGACGGGGTGGCGGTCTTCAACCGGCTCTACCTCACCGTCACCGAGGCCGTCCGTCACCGGCTCGGCGGCTCGTACTTCACCGATCCGGCGGCGATGGCCGAGCTGGACGCGGTGTTCGCCGGGCGCTACCTGCTGGCCGTGGCCGCCGACGCGGCCGGGCAGGAGCCCCCCGCCTGCTGGCGGCCGCTGTTCGCGCTGCGCGCCCACCCGGGTGTGCACCCGCTGCAGTTCGCCCTGGCCGGCATGAACGCCCACATCCAGCACGACCTGCCGCTCGCCGTCGTGGACACCTGCCTCCGCCGGGGCTGCGAGCCGGACGGGCTGGCGGAGGACTACCACCGGATCAACGGACTGCTGGCGGAGGTGGAGACGGCCGTCCGGGAGCAGCTGATGCCCGGCCCGGACCTGCTGGAGCGCGCCGAGCCGCTCACCCACCTGCTCGGTGCCTGGTCCGTGGAGGCCGCCCGCGAGGGGGCGTGGGCCGCCGTCCAGGCGCTCTGGGAGCTGCGCGCGGTGCCGGGCGCCGCGCGGGCCTTCGCCGCCGCGCTGGACGGCTCGGTCGGGCTGCTCAGCCACGCCCTGCTGCTCCCGCTCGGGCTGCACCCGGCGACGAACGCACTGGGCAGGGACGCACTGAGCACAGCGGACGCACCGGGCACAGCGGACACACCGGACAAGGACGCCGCGGACAAGGACACACCGGACAGGACGGACGCCCCAGGCAAGGCGGCCACCCCGAACACACCGGCCGGCCGGATCCCCGAGGCGAGGAACCGGCCGGCCGGTGAACGATCGACTGGCGAAGGAGCGGGCGCTCAGGCCCGGCCCGATCAGGCCCAGCTGGAGTGCAGCGGCTTGCCCTCGGCGTAGCCGGCCGCGCTCTGGACGCCCACGATCGCCTTCTCGTGGAACTCCTCCAGGGTGTTGGCGCCCGCGTAGGTGCAGGAGCTGCGCACGCCGGCCACGATCGAGTCGATCAGGTCCTCGACGCCCGGACGGGCCGCGTCGAGGAACATCCGGGAGTGCGAGATGCCCTCCTCGAACAGCGCCTTGCGGGCCCGGTCGTACGAGGAGTCCTGGGAGGTGCGGTTGCTGACGGCACGGGCCGAGGCCATGCCGAAGCTCTCCTTGTACTGGCGGCCGTCGGCGGCGGTCTGCAGGTCGCCCGGGGACTCGTAGGTGCCGGCGAACCAGGAGCCGATCATCACGTTGGAGGCGCCGGCGGCCAGCGCCATCGCGACGTCACGCGGGTGGCGGACGCCGCCGTCGGCCCACACGTGCTTGCCGAGCCGGCGCGCCTCGGCGGCGCACTCCAGCACGGCGGAGAACTGCGGGCGGCCGACGCCGGTCATCATCCGGGTGGTGCACATGGCGCCCGGGCCGACGCCGACCTTGAGGATGTCGGCGCCCGCCTCGACCAGGTCGCGGACACCGGCGGCGGAGACCACGTTGCCGGCCACGATCGGGATCTGCGGGTCCAGGCCGCGCACCGCGCGCAGCGCGCTGATCATCGACTCCTGGTGGCCGTGCGCGGTGTCCACCACCAGCACGTCGGCGCCGGCCTCGATCAGGGCCGCGGCCTTGCCGGCGACGTCGCCGTTGATGCCGACGGTGGCGGCGATCCGCAGCTTGCCGTCGCCGTCCACGGCCGGGGTGTACAGGGTGGCGCGCAGCGCGCCCTTGCGGGTGAGGATGCCGACCAGTCGGCCCTCGCCGTCGACCACCGGGGCGAGCTTGCGGTGCGCCTCGGTGAGCTTGTCGAAGGCGGTGCGCGGGTCGATGCCCTCGTCCAGCAGCAGCAGGTCGCGGGACATCACGTCGGCGAGGCTGGTGAAGCGGTCCACGCCCTGGCAGTCGGAGTCGGTGACCACGCCGACCGGCTTGCCGTCCTCGACGACCACGAGGGCGCCGTGCGCGCGCTTGGGCAGCAGCGACAGCGCCTCGGCGACGGTGGCGCCCGGGGCGAGGGTGATCGGGGTGTCGTGCACCAGGTGGCGCTGCTTGACCCAGGAGACGACCTCGGCGATGACCTCGGTCGGGATGTCCTGCGGGATGGCGACCAGGCCGCCGCGGCGGGCGACGGTCTCGGCCATCCGGCGGCCCGCGATGGCGGTCATGTTGGCGACGACCAGCGGGATGGTGGTGCCGGTGCCGTCGTGGGAGGAGAGGTCTACGGCCTGCCGGGAGCCCACGGCGGAACGGCTGGGGACCATGAAGACGTCGTCGTACGTGAGGTCGTACGAGGGCTTGAGGTCGTTCAGGAAGCGCATGAAGGGGGCTCTCTGGCTGGGAGAAATTACACCTCGGGTGCGGTTGCGGCTCTGCCGCCGGGCGCACTCGGGCGCCCGGCACCCAGCATTCGATTCTCCGGGACATTGGGATCAAAAGCCAGTTCGAGGCCCATTGCTGGCACTGTACACAAACCATGATCAATGCTCCGCGCGTAGACTTGGATGATCATCCAAAAGGCTCGGCTTTCGCCGTGGCCGGCGCCGCTCCCGTAGCATTCACGCGGTAACGGCGAGGCGAGCGGGAAGCGGCGACAGGCATGACGGCGGGCGTGGACATCAAGCAGGACCAGGGCGGCACGGACACCGAGGAGGAGATCGACTACGGTCCCGGCCTCGACCCCGAGCGGCTGAAGCTCTGCCTGGACGTGCTCGCCGAGCTCGACCAGCTGCACGTCGACCACCCGGACGCGATCACCGTCCGCCAGGCCGTCGGCGGCATATTCCGCACCCTCAAGCAGCGCCGCCGCCAGGAGACCCGCGCCCGCAAGACCGCGAACGACCGCGAGGTCACCGCCCGCACCGCCACCGGCGCGCCCACCCGGATCGACGACGAGACCGCCGGCGCCTTCGGCCTCACCACCATCACCACCACCGAGATCGCCGGCATCCTGGAGCGGCCGCGCTCCTGCTACACGTGCAAGGGCCGGTACGTCGAGGTCGACGCCTTCTACCACAACCTGTGCCAGGCCTGCGCGGCCAAGAACCGGGCCCGCCGCGACGCCCGGGCCGACCTCACCGGCAAGCGCGCGCTGCTCACCGGCGGCCGGGCCAAGATCGGTATGTACATCGCGCTGATGCTGCTGCGCGACGGCGCCCACACCACCATCACCACGCGCTTCCCCAACGACGCGATCCGCCGCTTCACGGCGATGCCGGACAGCGCCGACTGGATCCACCGCCTCAAGGTCATCGGCATCGACCTGCGCGACCCGGCCCAGGTCATGGCGCTCGCCGACGAGGTCGCCGCCGACGGCCCGCTGGACATCCTGATCAACAACGCCGCGCAGACCGTGCGCCGCCCGCCGGAGTCCTACCGCGAGCTGATCGCCGCCGAGTCCGCGCCGCTGCCGGCCGGCGCGCTGCCGCAGGCCACCACCATCGGCCGCTTCGGCAGCGGCAGCGTCGACCTGCCCGCCCTCCCCCACCAGACGGGCGGCGACACCCAGCGGATGGCCGCCGAGGACGTCACCTCCCTCGCGCTCGTCACCGGCTCCGCGACGCCCGCCCGGATCGAGGCCGGCACCGCGATCGACGCCGGCGGCCTGGTGCCCGACCTCGCGCCCACCAACAGCTGGGTGCAGACCGTCAACGAGGTCGGCCCGGTCGAGCTGCTGGAGGTCCAACTCTGCAACTCCACCGCGCCGTTCATCCTGATCAGCCGGCTGCGCCCGGCGATGGCCGCCTCCGCGTCCCGTCGCAAGTACGTGGTCAACGTCTCCGCGATGGAGGGCGTGTTCCAGCGCGGCTACAAGGGCGCCGGCCACCCGCACACCAACATGGCCAAGGCCGCGCTCAACATGCTCACCCGCACCAGCGCACACGAGATGTTCGAGTCCGACGGCATCCTGATGACCGCCGTCGACACCGGCTGGATCACCGACGAGCGGCCGCACCCGGACAAGATGCGCCTCGCCGACGAGGGCTTCCACGCCCCGCTCGACCTGGTCGACGGCGCGGCCCGGGTGTACGACCCGATCGTCCGCGGCGAGCTCGGCGAGGACCTGTACGGCTGCTTCCTGAAGGACTACGAGCGCTCCAACTGGTAATCCCCGATCCCCGCGAAGGAGATGGCGAAGTGACCACCGCACCGCTGCTCGGCGCCGGCATCATCGTGCCCACCGGAGACGGCCGGGTGCTGATCGGCCGGCGGACCACCGCCGGTGAGCCGCCCACCTGGAGCCTGCCCGGTGGGAAGGTCGACCCCGGCGAGTCCTTCGAGCAGACCGCGGCCCGCGAACTCACCGAGGAGACCGGCATCGTGCTGCCCGCCGAGCGGATGCGGGTGCTCGCCCTCCTGCTCGACCACGAGCTCGGCCGTCCCCGGCTCACCGCCGCCGTACTGGCGCCGCCGAGCCTGGCCGAGGCCGTCGTCACCGAGCCGCACGCCTGCGGCGGTTGGGAGCGCGTCGCGCTGGACGCGCTGCCCGAGCCGATGTTCTACCCGTCCGCGCTGGTGCTCGGCAGCTGGCTTCCCCGACTGTCCCCGGTCGTTCGGGCCGGGACGAACGCGTACCCCGTCGCCCCCTGAGGACGACGGGGTATACGACGCATACGGCGCATACGGGGCAGCCTGCGGCGGATCAGCCGTTGCGGGCGGCCTCCGGCCCGGTGATCCGTTTCAGCAGCGGCAGCGTCGAGGCGATGATGCCCAGCGAGGCGACCAGCCCGAAGGCCGTCAGCCCGTAGTACGGCGCACCCGGCGACACCAGGCCGTACTGCATCTGCGCCTTGAGGAACATCGCCGCCGCCGTGAAGCCCGTCCCGATCGCGATCGCCGACACCACCAGCAGTGGCAGCGCGCTCTCCAGCCCGATCACCCGTTGCAGCAGCCGCAGCGGCGCCCCGGTGAGCCGCAGCATCGCGAACGGGCGGCGGCGGTCGGAGAGTCCGGCCACCACGCTCACCGCGAGGCTGCACCCGGCGATCGGCAGGGTGGTCAGCAGGACCACGTTCGCGAGCTGGCGCCAGCCCTGGAGCTTCTTCTGCCCCTCGGAGCTCCAGTCCTCGGCCATCCGGGCCGCGTACCCCGGGAACTGCTCGGTGAAGAGGGTCCGCAGCTGCTCCTTGGCCGTCGTGGAGCCGTCGGTGATCGCGTAGATCATCCGTACCGGGAGCCGGGCCACCTCATCGGCGGAGACCGACGCCGCCGGCCACTCCTTGTCCGGGTTCGCCTGCAGGTCGAGGAGCTGGTTCCGGTCGACGGCCGCAACGGCGGCCCCGGGCGCGCAGTGGCCGACCACGGGGACCTGCGCGAGCTCCGAGCAGCGCACCAGGGTGGGCACGAGCCGTGCACGGCCCAGCTGGTAGGCGCCGATCCCGGCCGGGTTGTCGTGCACCAGCGCCATCCCCTCGAACCCGGGGACGGCCCGGGCCCGCGCCACCACCGCGTCGGGCACCGTCGGGAGCAGCGTCCCGCTCTCCGGGCCGCCCAACGGGGTGTCCACGACCGCCTTGCGGACCTCCGGCGCGCCGTTGAGCGCGCCCTGGTTCGCGTTGATGGTGCCCATGATGCTCAGGGTCGCGGTCGTCACGAACAGGGCCAGCACCAAGCCGGCCACCGAACGGAAGCCCGCCCTCGGGTCGTCCCCCAGTCGACGCATGGCGATCAGCGAGGCCGGACGGCTGGTCCGCCGGGCCACTCCCCGAGAGACCGCCATGGTGAGCCACGGCCCGGAGATCACCAGACCGAGCATCACCAGGACGAAGCCGGTGAGGTAGGCCGCCGACTGCCCGTTGGTGGTCGCCGGGCGGTTGCCGACGAAGTAGCCGAGCTCGCCGAGACCGGCCAGCAGCGGGGCCAGCCGCCAGGCGCTCGGCGGCTTCGGGGTGACCCGCCGGGAGACCCCGAGCGGCGAGATGGTGACCCGGCGCAGCGCGAACCGGGCGGCGAGCGCGGCCACCACCGGCACGCCCAGCGCCACCCCGGCCGCCTGCACCGGACCCAGGCTCAGGTCCCCGACGAAGAAGCGGTCGCCGGTGAAGGGCACGCCGGCCATCACCGGCCGCAGCGCGAAGTACACGCCGAAGCCGAGGACGGTACCGGCCACGGCGGCGACCGTGGACTCCACCGCCGAGATCACCGACACCTGGCCCGGCGTCGCACCCACCAGGCGCATCGCGGCGTAGCGCTGCTCACGGGTGGCGGCGGACAGCCGGGTCGCGGTGCCGATGAAGATCAGCACCGGGAAGATCAGTGCCCCGGCCACCACGGTGAGCACCAGGACCATCGCGTCGCCGTGCACGCCCGCGCCGTAGCAGTCGTTGTCGCACTCGGCGGGCAGCGCGGCGGCGATGGTCGTGACGGTGGTGGCCCTCGGCAGGGCCTGGACCTCGTCCACGGTGCGGCCCACGACCACCGCCAGGGTGTCCGGGGAGGGCAACGCGTCGTCGCCGATGGTGCCGGCCGGCCGACCCGGGAAGCGGTCGCCCAGCTCGACGGCCGGGACCTCGCTCAGCAGCTTCTCCAGGGCGGGCGAGGCGTAGTACTCGCCGGCGGCCGGCAGCCTGCCCAGACCGGGCGGCACCGGCGAGGTGGGCCCGGTGGGGGCGACCTCGGCCAGGAAGACGCTCTTCCCCCGGAAGTAGTCCATCCGGGCGCCCCACCAGAGCGGGTCCGCCGTGGCGGCCGCGGTCGCGCCCTTGACGCCCGTGTTCATCCAGAACTGCCGCTCGTTGGCCCGGCCGATGGCATGGACACTGGCCAGCGTCGAGAGCAGCAGTCCGACGCCGATCGCGACGGCCGCCGCGATCATCAGCAGCCGGGCGACGGCCTCCCGGCCGCCGCTGACCGCCAGCCGGAGCGAGAAGCGGATCACGAGGCCACCGACCCGGCGCCGGTGGAGAGCGCACGGGCCTGGCCGTCGCGGACGATCGCCTCGCGGTCGGCGTAGGCGGCGACCCGCGGCTCATGGGTGACCAGGATGACGGTGGTGCCCTGCTCGCGGGCCGCGTCGACCATCAGCTCCATCACCTGCTCGCCGGTCAGCGAGTCCAGCGCGCCGGTCGGCTCGTCCGCGAACAGCACCTGCGGACGGGCCACCAGGCCGCGGGCCAGCGCCACCCGTTGTGCCTGACCGCCGGACAGTTCGCCGGAGCGGCGCTGCTCCAGGCCGTCCAGGCCCAGCCGGGCGAACCACGGCCGGGCCTCGGCCAGCGCGGCGGCCCGGCGCACGCCGTTCAACAGCAGCGGCAGAGCGACGTTCTCCTCGGCCGTCAACTCCGGGACCAGCTGGCCGAACTGGAACACGAAGCCGAACTTGTCCCGGCGCAGGGCGCTGCGCTGCGCCTCCGGCATCACGTCCAGACGCCGCCCGTTGAACAGCACCTCGCCCGCGTCGGGCACCAGGATGCCGGCCAGGCAGTGCAGTAACGTCGACTTGCCCGAGCCGCTCGGGCCCATGATGGCGAGCACCTCGCCGGCCTCGACGGACAGGTTCGCCCCGCGCAGGGCGGGGGTCTCGCCGAAAGCGAGGGCGACGTCGCGGGCCTCGATCACGGCGGTCATGAGCGCACCGCCTCGGCCAGCGCGTCCAGGCGGGCGGTGGTGAGGTCGATCCAGCGCAGGTCGGCGTCCAGGTGGAACAGGCCGTGGTCGGCGAGCAGGGCGTCCACCAGGGCGCCGGTGCGGCGCAGTTCGGTGAGCTCGCGCATCCGGCGCAGGTGGGCGGCGCGCTGGGTGTCCAGGTACTCCTCGGCGTCGCGGCCCAGCATCAGGGCCAGCACGACCTTGGTGAACAGCACGCTCTGCAGGTTGGGTTCGGGCGCGACCGGGTCCTTGAGCCAGGTCTCGAACTCCGTCACCCCCGCCTCGGTGATCACGTACCGCTTGCGCTCGGGCCCGTCGCCGGGCTCCGCCTCGCCCGCGACCACCTTGCCGTCCCGGGCCAGCCGGCCGAGCGTCGCGTACACCTGGCCGTACGGGAGGGGCTTGCCGCGGCCGAAGAGGGAGTCGTAGTCGCGCTTGAGGTCGTAGCCATGGCTCGGCTCCCGCTCCAGCAGCCCCAACAGGGTCAAAGGAACACTCATGGGAGAGACCATACCCCACGCGTATACTCCGAGTGTATAGCTGGCGAGAATACGGCCCCTGCCTGCGGAAACACCGTCAGAAAGGTGCGGGCGGGCAGGAGGCAGCCCCACGCTCACCCCCTGCACCGCACCACGGCCCGGCACCCCCACGGTCAACCGGGCCCGGCCGCGACCCGGCACGAGGGGGGCGGCCGGACCCAAGCCTGCCCCGGACGGGCCACGGCTGCCGAGGGCCGAACGTCCCGGGTGCGCGGCAGGGACTCCATCGAACGGGCGGCACCGGCGCGCGGCGGCGCGGTCCGGTGGTCCCGGTGGTACGAGTCCGCACGACTCTTGTGCGCGGGCGGCCGCCGGGTGGAAATTGGGTGACGCAGCCCTGCCGACCCCACCGCCACGCCGCCCCAACGCCCCTGAGGAGCCCTCAACGTGTCCAGCACACCCCGGCCCGCGTCGCGCCCGCCGCGAACCGGCCGCCGGCTGCGGCGGGCCTTCGGTGCCCGGCACGAACCGCTGGTCCGGCCGGTCGACCGGGCCCGCGCCCGCGCCTGGCTGCTGGCCACCGTCGGGGCGCTGCTCGCCCTCGCACTCGCCACCGCCGCCGCCCTGCTCAGCTACCACGCCACCGAACCCCGGGCCGACAGCGACCGGCTGCGCCTCCACCGGGTCGACGCCGTGGTGCTCACCCTCCCCGACCACGGCTCCGCCACCGGCGGCCGCTTCGGCGGCGGCTACGGCAACCGCGCCGACGTCGAGGCCTCCTGGACCTACCCCGACGGCCACCCGCACACCGGCACCGTCCAGGCTCCCCGCTCGGCCGTCACCGGAAGCGTCGTCCCGGTCTGGGTCGATCCCGCCGGTGCCGTCTCCGATCCCCCGACCAACCGCGCGACCCTCGCCGTCTCCGCCGCCTGCACCGGTGCCGGCGGTCTCCTCGCCCTGCTCGCCCTCCTCGCCCTCGCCCTACGGCTGCGCCTGCACACCCTGGACCGCCGCTGCGACGAGGACTGGACCCGCGACTGGGCCCGCCTGGAACCCCTCTGGAGCGGCCGGGCCGGGCACCGCCAGGACGACTGACGCCCTCCGACGGACGGCCCGGACGGCCCGGATCTCACAGGACCGAATAGGACCGAACAGGACCGAACAGGAAGCCCGCCTCAGACCGGCTGGGTCCAGGCGGGGATGTCGGGGCAGGGCCTGGCCGCGCGATGGGTGAGCGCCGCGACCGCGACGAGCAGCACGAGGGCCAGTGCCAGGGCGGTGGGGACGTTGACGTGGAGGACCAGGAGGCCCCCGACGAGGGCGCCGGCGAACATCCAGACGGCGGACGCGAGGCGGCGCGGGCCGGCGCGGTCGGCGACGAGGGCGGTGATGGTCATGGTGAGCACGGTGGTGGTCAGGTCGGGCACCTTGAGGGAACGGACCACCGCGTTCTGGCCGCCCATGGCGAAGCCGAGCAGCCCGATCAGGGTGTAGCGGGCCGGGTCCGAGGCATGGCCGGCCACGGCCGCCAGGACGGTGCTCGCGGCGACGAGCACCGCCTGGACGGCGACCGCGGCGGTCAGCAGGTGCCCCCGGTGGCCGGGGAGCCGCGCGGTCAGGTGGCCGCCGGCCAGCGCGCCGAGCACGAACGCGCCGAGGGCGGTCAGCGAGGCGGTGGCGGAGAGTCCGGCCGCGCCGGCCAGCGCGAAGCCGAGGAAGACCACGTTGCCGGTCATGTTGGCGACGAAGACGTGGCCGAGTTCGAGGTAGCTGACCGCGTCCACCAGGCCGGTGACGACGGTGAGCACCAGCAGCATCGGCACGAGCGGCCCGTGCTTGGGATCGGGTGTGAGCATCGGGGCCTCCCGGTCGGTCGTGTGACGGTGCTTCCGTTCTACTCCCTCAGGCGAGTGCGGGTCGGCCGGGATCGTCGGAGTCGTCGTCGAGGTGCCAGTGCAGGTCCCGGACGCCGGGTTCGAGGGAGAGCCGGCTGACGACCTGTTCGAGGGCGGGGGCGACCTGCCCGGCGATGGCCACGGTGGCGCGCAGGCTGGTGGCGTCGCCCTGCTCGGTGCGGCGGGCGCGCAGGCCGGTGGGGGCGAGGCCGGAGGCGGACAGCGCCTGGAGCAGCAGGGCCCGGATGTGGGTCTCGGCCGTGCGCTCGCACTCCAGGTGGACGGTGGCGCGGACGGTGGAGTCCGGGTCGCTGCCGGACTGCGGGGTCCGGTCGAGCAGCCGTCCGGCCGGGCGCAGGACCAGGTGGACGGCGAGAACCGCGAGCGTGCCGAGGGCCGCCAGTTCGAGCTTTCCGGAGGCGGCGAGCACCCCGACCGCAGCCGAACACCACAGCGTGGCGGCGGTGTTGAGGCCGCGCACGCCGGCGCCGTCGCGCAGGATGACGCCACCGCCGAGGAAGCCGATGCCGGAGACGACGTACGAGGCGACCCGGGTGGGGCTGCCGGTGTCGCCGACGGCCTCGCTGTACAGCACGAACAGGGTGGCGCCGGCGGCGACCAGGGCGTTGGTGCGCAGGCCGGCCATCCGGGCCCGCCACTGGCGCTCGACGCCGATCAGCGCGCCGCAGGCGACGCCGGTGGCCAGGCGGACCAGGAAGTCGATGGTGGTCAGGGTGTGCACGACGGCACCTCCTTCTGTGGGAAGACGGACGGACGGGCGGCGGGCCGCTGCCCACCACCCGTCCGTTCGGGCTGCGGTCGGCGGCTCAGTGGCTCAACGCGGTCTGGACGATCTTGATGATGACCATCACCATCGCGAGCAGCAGGTAGGCGCGCAGGGCCCCCATGCCGACCTTGCGGGCGGTGGACATGACCGGCCTGCTCAGGGTCTCCAGCGGGGGCATCCGCCACTCCTCGCGCCCGGTGCGGTCGATCGGCTCCTCCTTGGTGGCCGTGCGGCCGAAGGTGAAGGAGTACCCGGCGACCAGGACGCCCGCCACGCCGCAGCCGGTCATGATCCACAGGATCGCCGCGGAGCTGATGTCCGGCCAGACCACGGCGGCGGTCAGGATGAGCGACAGCGTGACCAGGACGCCGACCACGGCCGAGGTGAAGGCGTTGGTCTTCGGCCCGTTGACCCAGGGGCCGAGGACGTCCTTGTCGTTGCAGAGCAGCAGCAGGAACACCGTGGCGGAGGGCAGCAGGACACCGGCGAGCACCTGGACGAACTGCGTCATCAGGCCCTGGGTGTACTCGGTGGACAGCAGGGTGATCGCGGCGGCCACCACGACCAGTCCGGCGTAGATCCCGTAGAAGCCCTTGGCGCCCTTGACGCCCCGGTGCAGCGAGTGCTTGATGCCGAAGACGTCGCCGATGGCGTAGGCGGTGGAGAGGGAGACGGCGAAGGCGCCGATGATCGAGGCGTCCAGCAGGGCTATCGCGAACAGCACGCCCGCCAGGTGGCCGGCCTTGTCCTCGATGCCCCGGGCGAGGGCGGCCGCGTCGGAGAACTGCCCGAAGCCGTCGGTGCCGGCGAAGGTGGCGGCGGTGAAGCCGATCATCGCGGCGGCGCCGACGATGACCACGACGATCCCGATCCACAGGTCGACCTTCTCGTACTTCATGAAACGCGGGGTGATCCGCTTGTCGATGACGTACGACTGCTGGAAGAACAGCTGCCAGGGCGCGACGGTGGTGCCGACGATGGAGATGATCACCAGCATCACGGCCGCCAGCTGACCCGAGCCCCCCGGCATGCTGGGCACCACGAAGTCGTGCGCCATCTGCGAGGTCTTCGGGTGGACCATGAAGTAGATCGGCACCAGCAGCAGCGAGCCCGCGCAGAGGGTGACGGCGACGCGCTCGAAGCGCTGGAAGGAGCCGGTGAAGGCCGAGGCGATGATGATGCCGGCGGCCAGCACCACCGAGGCGGCCTTGGGCAGGCCGAGGTAGCCGGCCGCCAGGGTGACGCCGATGAACTCGGTGACCAGCGTGAGGGCGTTGAGCAGGAACAGGTCGATGACGCTGAACGCGCCCCAGAACTTGCCGAAGCGCTCCAGGATCAGCCGCGCGTGGCCGACGCCGGTGACGGCGCCCAGGCGCAGCACCATCTCCTGGTTGACGTAGAGGACGGGGACGAGCATCAGGAGCGTCCACAGCAGCTGGGTGCCGTAGTTCTGCCCCGCCTGTCCGTAGGTGGAGAAGGCGCCCGCGTCGTTGTCCCCGACCATCACGATCAGGCCGGGGCCGATGATCGCGAGCAGCGTCTTGAGACGGGCGGAGATGCCGTGGCGCGGGGTGGTGTCGTCGAGCTTGATGGTGCCGAGGGCGCCCTTGATGTCGCCGAGGTGGGCGTCGTCGAGGACGGCGGTGCGGGCGGTGGGGACCTTGGGGTCCAGCATCACGTTGGTCATGGCAGGGGCCTCCCTGCCCCCTTCCCAGGGGGCGACAGGGGGCACGCGGCGGCGATCCTCCCTGCGAGTGCGGGCGCACGCCGGCGGACCGCACGGCGGCGCTGAGCGGCGGCGGCCGTGAGGGCATGACGATGCGTCAGACGTCTTGCGTCAAGGCGCGGTTGAGCGCATGACGAAGCGTCGGGTGAACGCGCAGGGAAGGTTGTTACCGCGTGCCGGAGGTGATCGAGAGCATGCGGGGGCAGGGGCAACTGTGGCCCGGACTACTGCAGTCCATATCTCTCGCCTCCTCCCGGTCGGGGACGCACCGACTGTGCGTCGCTTCACGACACGGCAAGGAGCGGACCGACCCGACGGGACCGGTACACCCCAACTCGTCAGAGCTTTGGCACTCCACGGCGTGTCCAGCCTGGTCGGCCGGAAGCCACTTGGGGTCAACCCTTAACTCGGGAAGACCTGTCCTGAACCTGGGCGTCTCTCGACGTCGTCGGGTCAGTGGCCTGTGTCCGTGAAGACGCCTCACCGAACGAGGTGCCTTTCAAATCCCTCCGAGCATAGACCCTCGCCGACCGCCCGGCTGCCGCTTTGCGGCCGATCCTCGACAGCTTTGTAGAAGTTTGACCAAGCCCACCCCTCCACAAGCACCCCCGTCCGGCATATATAGTTCACCGACATATGCAGTTCGACAGCCCACTAGGGGGAAGTGTGTCCCACAGCGATCCGACCCGTTCCGCACCCGTCCTGCACCTGGCCAACGTCACCCGGGTGCACGGGCGGGGCGCAGCCGAGGTGCACGCCCTGCGCGGCGTCGATCTCGCCGTCCATCCGGGCGAGTTCGTCGCCGTCATGGGGCCCTCCGGCTCCGGGAAGTCCACCCTGCTGACCCTGGCCGGTGGACTCGACGCACCCAGCGAGGGCGAGGTCCGGGTCGAGGGCGTCACCCTCGGCGGCCTCGGTCGAGGCCGACTCGCCGACCTGCGGCGGCGCTCCATCGGCTACGTCTTCCAGGACTACAACCTGATCCCCGCCCTCACCGCCGCGGAGAACATCTCGCTGCCGCGCGAACTCGACGGCGTCTCCGGACGAACCGCCCGCCGGGAGGCGCTGGCCGCGCTGGAGGAGCTCGGCATCCTCGAACTCGCCGACCGCTTCCCCGACGACATGTCCGGCGGACAGCAACAACGCGTCGCCATCGCCCGGGCGCTGATCGGCGAGCGCCGGCTGGTGCTCGCCGACGAGCCGACCGGGGCCCTCGACTCCGCCACCGGCGAGGCCGTCCTCGCCGTGCTGCGCGCCCGCTGCGACGCCGGCGCGGCCGCGATGATGGTCACCCACGAGGCGACGCACGCCAGTTGGGCGGACCGGGTGGTCCACCTGAAGGACGGCAGGGTCGCCTCCGAGAGCCACGGGCGCCGCACCGGCAAGCGCCGACTTGGCGGCGACCCGCTCGGCGCCCCCGCAGGCGCCCCCGCCGGGGGCCTCGGCCACGCGGACGACGGGGCCGGGCACGCGGCCGGCGGCTTCGGCGAGGTGGCCCGATGAGACTCGGCGCATGGAAGGTCGCCCTGCGCATCGCCCGCCGCGACGCGCTGCGCGCGAAGGGCCGCAGCGCCCTGATCGTCGCCATGGTCGCCCTGCCCGTCCTCGGCGTCACCGGCGCCGACGTCGTCCACCGCAGCGGGCAGCTCACGCCGGCCGAACGGGTCGAACGGGTCGTGGGCGGCGCGGACGCGCTGGTCACCGCGCTCGCCCCCGGCCGGAGCGTCGAGCAGGCCCCGGTCGCCGAGGACGGCGCCTTCGCGGTCGAACCCCGCCCCGGGCAGGCGCCCACGCCCGAGCAGCAGAAGGCCGCCGGCACCGACCCGGTCGCCCTGGTCACCGGCCTGCTGCCGCCCGGCAGCGTGCTCACCGCCGCCCGGCCGGGCCCGGAGACCGGCGCGACCTCCCCCGAGGGCCTGGTCCGCACCCTCACCGCCGAGGCCGACCTCACCGACCCGCTCTGGCACGGCCGGCTCAACCTGGTCGACGGCCACGCCCCGGGCGGCCCGCTCGAACTGGCCGCCACCCGGGCCTTCCTCGACAACGCCGGGCTCGCCGTCGGCGGCACCACCACCCTCCCGGGCCTGGAACGGACGACCTTCACCATCACCGGCGTCGTCGAGCACCCGGACGACCTCCGCCGGGTCGAACTCGTCGCCCAGCCGGGCGCGTTGCTGGACCAGATCGCCGCCGCCACGCCACCCGACAGCCCCGCCGGGGAACGCTCCGGGCCCGAACACGGCGCCTGGCTGGTCCGGCTCCCCGCCGGGGCCGCCCTCGACTGGGCCAAGGTCCAGGAGTTCAACGCCCACGGCTACACCATCACCGCCCGCTCGGTCGCGCTCGCCCCGCCGCCGCGCGCCGCCGTCCCCTACTACCGGGACGCCTACCGCTCCATCGGCCCCGCCGCCGACAACAACACCAAGATCGTGGTGGCCACCGTCACCGGCATGGGTCTGCTGGAGGTCGCCCTGCTCGCCGGGCCCGCCTTCGCGGTCGGCGCCCGCCGCTCCCGCCGCCAGCTCGCGTTGCTCGGCGCCGCCGGCGGCCGGCGGTCCCACGTCGGCGCGGTGGTGCTCGGCGGCGGACTCGTCCTCGGCGTGGCCGGGGCAGTGGCCGGGGTGGCCCTCGGCACCGGCGCCGTCGCCGGGCTGCGCCCGTGGATCGAACGGGCCGGCGGCGCCCGCTTCGGGCACTTCGCCCTCCCGCCGCTGGACCTGCTCGCGATCGCCGGCATCGGCCTGCTCACCGCGCTCCTCGCGGCCGCGCTGCCCGCACTGCAGGCCGCCCGCCGCAGCGTCACCGCCGGGCTCACCGGCCGGGACACCGTCCACGGCCCGAACCGGTGGGTCACCCTGCTCGGCCTGGTGCTGCTCGCCGCCGGCGCCATCCTGGCCCTGTACGGCGCGGGCGCGGTGCAACGCGGCCTGCCCGTCGTCAGCACGTACGACGCCCGCACGCTGACCGTGCTCGGCGGCTCCATCACCGCCGAACTCGGCCTGCTCGCCTGCACCCCGTTCCTCGTCGCCCTGGTCGGCCGGGCCGCCGGACGGCTGCCGCTCGGGCCCCGGCTCGCCCTGCGCGACTCCGCCCGGCACCGCTCACGCACCGCGCCGGCCGTCGCCGCCGTCATGGCCGCCGTGGCCGGGGCCGTCGCCATCGGCGTCTACAGCACCAGCACCGACGCCGAGAACCGCCGCGACTACCGGCCGGAGGCCCCGTACGGCGCCGTCCAGCTCCTCGCCACCACCGACGGCCACCAACTCGACGTCATGCGCGCCGAGTTGGGCAAGCAGCTGACCGATCTCGGCCCGCGCGCCGACCTCGCCGACGCGGTGTACCGGTTCTGCGCCAGCTGCTCCAGCACCGTCCAGCTCAAGGGCACCGCGAACTGGCGCACCGCGTCCGGCCCCCCGCGCCTGGCCGCCGGTGACGCCGCCGTGCTCCGCACCCAGTTCGGCGTCCACGACCCGGCCGCCGAACAGGCCCTGGCCGCCGGGAAGATCCTGGTCTTCGACCGCGCGTTCCTCGCCGACGACGGCCGGACGGTGCTCCGGCTGCGCGGCGGCTCCGGCGGGCCGCTGCAGCCCGGCGAGATCCCCAAGCCCGAGCTGCAGGAAGTCCCGGCCGACGCCGTCCTGGTCGAGAACCCGACCGCCGCCCGCTTCGCCCAGGGCCTGATCCTGCCCTCGGCGCTGCCGAAGCTCGGACTCGCCGCACAGCCCACCGGCTCGATCTGGGTGCCCGCCACCCCGCCCGACCGCAAGGCCCAGCAGCGCGCCGAGGCCGCCGTCGTCCGCCTCAACCGGGCCGCCCAGCTGGAGGTCGAGCGCGGCTACCAGCCCCGCGGCGACGCCCTCACCCTGGCCCTCAGCGGGTTCGCCGCACTGGTCGTCCTCGGCGCCGCCGGCATCGCCACCGGGCTGGCCGCCGCCGACTCCCGCCAGGACCAGGCCACCCTGGCCGCCGTCGGCGCGCCACCGCGGATCCGCCGCACGATGGCGGGCCTGCAGTGCGCACTGATCGCCCTGCTCGGGGCGCTGCTGGGAGCGGTCAACGGCTTCGTCCCCGCGGTGGGGCTGCTCAAGTCCCGGGCGAGCGGGTTCGGCAGCCAGCCGGCCCTGATCACCGCGCCCTGGGGACAGCTGCTGCTGGTCGTCCTGGTGCTCCCGGTGGTGGCGGGCCTGCTCGCCGCCCTGTTCACCCGCTCCCGGATCCCGCTCGGGCGGCGGCTGTCCTGAGGCTCCGGCTGTCCTGAGGCTCCGGGTGCCCTGAGGTCCGTAGCGCCCGCCTCCCCGACTCGGGGCAGGCGGGCGCTCGGCGTGCGGTGTGCGGGCGGGGCGCGCGCCGTGGGCCGGGCACGTGCCGTGGGCGGGCGGGGGTGGCCGTGGTTGTCCTGCGCGCCCGACGGCGCCCGCGTACGATGGCGGGTCGCAGCGGGCGGTGGGCGCCGGCGGTCGGCGAGGGAGACAGGGCAGTGCTGCGCGGGTTCGGCGAGCTGGAAGCCGAGATCATGGACCGGCTCTGGTCCTGGGGCCGGCCGGCCCCGGTCCGCGAGGTCGTCGACGACCTCCAGCGGCAGCGGCCGGTCGCCTACACCACCGTCACCACGGTGGCCGACATCCTGCACACCAAGGGCTGGCTACGCCGCGACAAGGTCGGCCGCGCCTGGGTGTACGAGCCGACCTGCACCCGCGAGGAGTACACCGCCGGGCTGATGCACCAGGCCCTGGAGACCACCCCCGACCGGGCGGGCGCACTGCTCCACTTCGTCGACCGGATAAGCGGCGACGAGATCTCCGCCCTGCTCGCCGCCCTCGAACAGGTGAAGGCCCGGGACACCGAGTGACCCTTGCACTGCTCGGCCTCTACCTGGCCGTGACCGGGGTGCTGCTGCCCCGCCGGATGGCCGGATCGGCCCGCCTGCAGGCGCGTCCGGCGGCGGGCGCGGCGCTCTGGCTGGCGCTGATGGCCTCGTTCCTGGTCGCGCTGCTCCTGGCGGCGCACCACGCGGTGGAGCCGTTCGCCCACGAGCCCGCCGGGCTGGTCGGGCTGTTCCCGCACGTGGAGCCGACCGGGCCGGTCACCGCGCACACCCACGACTGGTGGCTGCTGGCCGCCGCCGGGACCGCGCTCGCCGCGGTGGTGGCGGCCGTCGGCGTGCGGGCCGGGCGGGCCCGGCGGCGGCACCGGGCTCTGCTGGACGTGGTCGCCGTACGGGACCGGCGCTGGGGCGCCCTGGTCCTGGAGCACGCCCACCCGACCGTCTACTGCCTGCCGGGCCGCCGCTCCCGGGTGGTCCTGTCGCGCGGGGCGCTGCAGCTGCTCGACGAGCGGCAGCTCGCCGCGGCGGTCGCCCACGAGCACGGGCACATCCGCGGCCGCCACCACCTCTTCCGGCTGCCGGCGGACACCTTCGCGCTGCTCCTGCGCCCGCTGCCGCTGGCCCGGATCGGGCGCTCGGAGGTGGCGCTGCTGCTGGAGATGGCCGCCGACGACGCGGCGCTGGCGCAGGTGTCGCGCACCGACCTGGCCTCCGCGCTCTGCTCCCTGGCGGCCGGTGGCGCCACGCCGGGCTCCGCGCCGGGCCGGACGCCGGGCGGGGCCCTGGGGGTGGCCGCCACCGGGGTGCTGGCCCGGGTCCGCCGTCTGGCCCGACCGGGCGGCGGCCAGCGGCGGCGCCAACTCGCCTTCCGGCTCGGCGTGGTGGCGCTCCCCCTGCTGCCGTACCTGCTGGTCTGCGCGCCGCATCCGTAGCACGGCGGCGGGCCGCGCGCCCCGGACAGGCCCTCACGGTAGCGGCGCAAGGCCTTCACCGACGCCATGCCGACCCTCGGCGGCGGGGACGACGAGAGCCCGCTCCCACCGAGGCGGGAGCGGGCCGTGCTGTAGGTTCCAGCATCACTTGTCATGCTGAGTGAGCTTGACCTGGGGCATCGAGCGGGTGTCCGGGCGACTTGTCATTGATTCTGTCCGGACGACTTGTCGCCCACTTCGGATTCTCACGGTGAAGGACGAACTCCCCGGGCGGTGCGAGAGCCTGGATGTCGGGCCGTGACAGCGCCGCGGGGAGCTCGGCGCCTCGTTCGGTCGGGCCGAAGGGTCAGAACCTGCCCTGGTTCAGCGCGTTCTGCAGGGCCGAAATGGTGGCCGGCCCGAACTGGCCGTCGACGGTGAGGCCGGCGCCGCTGGCGTTGAGGAAGGTCTGCAGCGCCTGGTAGGTGGCGGGGCCGGGGTCGCCGTCCTCGACGAGTCCGGCGTTCCCCCACACATTGAGGTGGTGCTGCAGCGACCGCTTGGAGTCGGGCCCCCACTGGCCGTCCACGGTGGAGCCGCACACCCGCTGGACGGCCATGATGGTCAGGGTGCCGAACTGGCCGTCGACGGTGAGGCCGGCGCCGTCGTCGATGTACGCGAAGTACGCGGACTCGGTGGCCGGGCCCCACTGGCCGTCGGCCGTGGTGCCGACCTTGCCCTGCAGCCAGCGCACACCGGCGTCCGTCAGCGGCCCCCAGGCGCCGTCGACGGCCAGCGCCGGGCTG
>NZ_JARXYZ010000059.1 GCF_029894125.1 Kitasatospora sp. MAA19 | reverse complement strand
CTCTTGTGGGCGCGCCCCCCCCCCCCCCCCCCCCCCGGGGGGGGGGGGCCCCCCCGGGGGGGGGGGGGGGCGCCGGGGGGGGGCCCCCCGGGGGGGGGGGGGGGGCCCCACGGCCGCTACCCGCTCAGCTGGCCTCGGAGCCCGCCGACTGGGCCGGGACGGCCGCGCCGAGCAGCGCGGGCGAGGCGTAGCGGGACCAGGACAGGCAGCCGTCGGGCGGGCAGAACTCGGGGCGGCGCGGGTCGTGCCCGAGCTCGCGCAGCTTGGTGCGGACGGAGTCGGGCGTACGGCCGAAGCGGGCGGCGATCCGGGCGACGGTCTCGCCGTCGTGGAAGCGCCGGACCAGCTCCTCCTCGTGCTGCGGCACCCAGGGGGCACCGTGGCCGGGGTACAGCTCGCGCAGCACGTCGCGGTCGGGGATGGGCTCGGAGACATCGGCGACGATCGCCAGCGCCCGCAGCGCGCGGTTGAGCGCGATCCGCAGCGAGGCGACGTCCTCGACCGGCAGGCGGAGCTTGCCCGAGGCGAGCGGCTGGGCGGCCGCCCCCTCGCGCCAGCCGGTCAGGGTGAGGGTGACCTCGCGGTCGTCGTCGCTGGCGAGTTCGATCCGGAAGACCTTGTCGCCCAGCGGGAGCTCGTTGAGATGACGGAATGCCATGGCAGGACCCCCAAGTGTCGTGCCAGGTACGCACCTTGGGGGCGCGCCCTGAACACCTTCATTCTCTCGCGGGGGTCTGACAATTCCGGGGCCGCGGCGGCCCGCTCAGCCCTTCTCCATGTAGGCCGCGCGGTCCTCGTCGAGCAGGCTCTCCAGCGCGGTGCGCAGCTCCGGGTGGGCGGCCAGCTCCCGGTCCTCGGCGACCAGCCGGGTGGCCTCCGTCCGGGCGGTGAGGATGACCTCCTCGTCCTCCAGCACCGAGAGCACCTTGAGCGAGGACTTCACCCCGGACTGCGCCTGGCCCAGCACGTCGCCCTCGCGGCGCTGTTCGAGGTCGATCCGGGACAGCTCGAAGCCGTCCAGGGTGCCGGCCACCGCGTCCAGCCGAGCCCGGGCCGCGCTGCCCGCGGGCATGTCGCTGACCAGCAGGCACAGGCCCGCGGCGCTGCCGCGGCCGACCCGGCCGCGCAGCTGGTGGAGCTGGGAGACGCCGAAACGGTCGGCGTCCATGATGACCATCGCGGTGGAGTTGGGGACGTTGACGCCGACCTCGATGACGGTGGTGGCGACCAGGACGTCGACCTCGCCGGCCGTGAACCGGCGCATCACCTCGTCCTTGGCCTCCGGGGCCAGCCGGCCGTGCAGGATCTCCACCCGCAGGCCGCTCAGCGGGCCCGTGACCAGCTTCTCGGCCGTCTCCACCACCGAGAGCGGGGGCCGCCGTTCGTCGCTCCCGGCGCCGGCGTCGGGAGCGACGTCCTCCAGGTCCTCCTCGCCCGCCCGGCGCTTCTTCCTCGGCTCGGCGGCGGGCTCCTCGTCCCCGATCCGGGGGCAGACCACGTACGCCTGGTGGCCCTTGGTGACCTCCTCGCGGACGCGTTCCCAGGCCCGGGTGAGGAAGTTGGGCTTCTCCAGCGCGGGGACGACGTGGGTGGAGATCGGCGAGCGGCCGGCCGGCAGCTGGTCGAGGACGGAGGTCTCCAGGTCCCCGAAGACGGTCATCGCGACGGTGCGCGGGATCGGGGTGGCGGTCATCACCAGCAGGTGCGGCGGCTGCTCGCCCTTGGCGCGCAGCGCGTCCCGCTGTTCGACGCCGAAGCGGTGCTGCTCGTCGACCACCACCAGGCCGAGGTCCTGGAACTGGACCTTGTCCTCGATCAGCGCGTGGGTGCCGATCGCGATGCCCGCGTCGCCGCAGGCCATGTCGAGCAGCGCCTGGCGGCGCGCCGGGACACCCATCGAGCCGGTCAGCAGCACCACCCGGGTGCCGAGTTCGGAACCGCCGAGCAGACCGCCCTCCGCCAGGTCGCCCATCATCTCGACGATCGAGCGGTGGTGCTGCTGGGCCAGCACCTCGGTGGGTGCGAGCAGCACGGCCTGCCCGCCCGCGTCGACCACGGCGAGCATGGCGCGCAGCGCGACGAGCGTCTTGCCGGAGCCGACCTCGCCCTGGAGCAGCCGGTGCATCGGGTGCTCGCTCGCCAGGTCGGCCGCGATCTCGGCGGACACCTTCTGCTGGCCCTTGGTGAGGGTGAACGGCAGCCGGGCGTCGAAGGCGTCCAGCAGGCCACCCTCCCGGGCCCGGCGCGGGACGGCGGGCAGCGCGGACTCGGCGGCCCGGCGCTGGGCCAGGGCGACCTGGAGGACGAAGGCCTCGTCCCAGCGCAGCCGGCTCTGGGCGCGCTCGCGGTCGGCCTGGCTGCGCGGGCGGTGGATCAGCTCCAGCGCCTCGGGCAGCGGGATCAGCTCGTGCCGCTCGCGCAGCTCGGCGGGCAGCGGTTCGCCGACGTCGCCCAGGTGCTTGGTGAGGGCCGTCTCGATGCAGATCGACAGCTTCCAGCTGGGCATCTGCGCGCTGGCGCCGTAGACCGGGATGAGCCGGCCGGCGAACTGCCGGGCGGCGTCCGACCCGGCCTCCTCGTCGAGCAGTTGGTAGTCCGGCGAGACCAGTTGGCGGCTGCGGTTGAAGACCCCGACCTTGCCCGCGAACAGACCCTGGGCGCCGGCCCTGAGCTCCTTCTGCCGCCAGCCCTGGTTGAAGAACACCAGTGAGAGCCGGCTGCGGCCGTCGGTGACGACGACCTCCAGCCGGTCGCCCTTGCGGCCGCGGAACGGGATCAGGGTGACCTTCTCGATCCGCGCCAGCACGGTGACGTGCTCGTCGATCTCCAGCTCGTCCAGGCTGGTGAGCTGGCCGCGTTCGACGTAGCGGCGCGGGTAGTGGTGCAGCAGGTCCCCGACCGTGCGCAGCTTGAGGCTGTCGGCGAGCACCTTCGCGGTGCGGTCGCCGACGAGCTTGGTCAGTGGTTCGTCGAGAGCGCCCATCAGCCCCCTGTTTACACCACGGGACCGACAATCCGGGCCTCGCGCCGGTCGGCTCACTCCACCCCGATGAGCAGCGGCGCGGACTCCTGGCCGCCGTGGAAGACCACCGCGTCGACCTCGGGCCGCCGGTGCCGGGCGTGTGCCACCAGGCGGTCGGCGAGCGCCTCGTCGGCGCCCTCGCCGAGGACCAGGGTGACGAGTTCGCCGCCCGCGCCGAGCATCCGGTCCAGCACGCTCGCCCCGACCTCGGCCAGTCCGGCGCCGATCACCGCGACGTCGCCGTCGATCAGGCCGAGCACGTCGCCGGCCTGGCAGACCCCGGCCATCGTCCAGGACTCCCCCTCGGCGACGGCGAGTTCGGCGTACCGGGTGGCACCGGCCGCGGAGGTCATGGCGACCACGTCCTCGTCGAAGCGGCGGCCGCCCTCGTGCACCGCGAGCGCCGCCAGTCCCTGCACCGGCGAGCGGGTGGGCAGCACGGCGATCCGTACGCCCTCCTCGCGCAGCTGGTCGGCGGCGGCTCCGGCGGCGGCGCGCAGCTCGGGGTCGTTGAGCAGCAGGACGACCTCGCGGGCGGCCGAGCGGCGGACGGCCGCGGCGAGTTCGGCGCTGGCCGGCGGGCGGTCCGGGTCGGCGTGCAGGGCGACGGCGCCGGCCTGCTCGCACAGTTCGGCCAGGCCCCCGCCGGACACCACGGAGAGCACCGCGCGGGCCCGCTCCTCGCGTTCGCCGCGCTCGGCGGCGCGGCCGGCCCGGGCGGCGGCCTCGGCGAAGTGCGTGATCCGGATCTGGTGCGGGCGCCCGGCCTCGACCCCGGCCTCCACGGCGGCGCCCGCGTCGTCCACGTGGACGTGCACGTTCCACAGGCCGTCGCCGCCGCCGATCACCAGCGAGTCGCCGAGCGCGCCGAGCCGCCCGCGCAGCGCGGGCAGGGCCTCGTCGGGTGCGTCGAGCAGGTAGATGACCTCGAAGGCGGGGTGGCCGGGGCCGGGCGGCCGGACGTGCACCTCGCAGCTCTCGACGGCCCGGAGGTCGCCGCGCAGCGCGACCGGGCCCATCGGCTGCTGCCCGGCGACGGCGTCGGCGAGCGCGCCGAGGACGGCGACCAGCCCGCGCCCGCCGGCGTCCACCACCCCGTTCTCGGCCAGCACGGCGAGCTGTTCGGGGGTGTGCCGCAGCGCGTCCCGGGCGGCCCGGTAGGCGGTGTCGGCGACCTGCGCGAGCCCGTCCCCGGCCCGGACGGCCTCCCGGGCGGCGACCCTGGCGACGGTCAGCAGGGTGCCCTCGACGGGCTCCGCGACGGCCTGGTAGGCGGAGTCGGCGGCCCGCTGCAGGGCGGCCCGCAGCTGGTCGGCGCCGCCGCCCTCGGCGAGCATCTCGGCGGTGCCGCGCAGCCACTGGGCGAGGATCACGCCGGAGTTGCCGCGGGCGCCGACCAGCGCGCCGCGGGCCATCGCCCGGATCGTGTCGGCCAGGCCGGGGGCCGGCTCGGCGGCGGGGTCGGCGAAGCGGCTCTCCACCTCGGCGGCGGCGGACTCGACGGTCAGGTAGAGGTTGGTGCCGGTGTCGCCGTCCGGGACGGGATAGACGTTGAGCGCGTCGATCTCCTCGCGGGCCTGGCCGAGCGCGCGCAGGGCGAGCTGGCACCAGGTGCGCACGGCCGGGGCGTCGAGCGTGTGCAGCACCAGGTCTCCTCCGGATGGGACGCCGCGATGGCCTGAGAGTGAACGGCGAGGGGTGATACCGGCAGGTTATCGGGGGCCGGGGAGGGTCACCGGGACCGGCGACCGGAGCGATCACCCGGCCGGTCATGGTAGTTTCGTTGAACCGGAGCAAGCGTTGTATGCTCTTCCGGTTGCCTGGAACAATCCGGGCTCACCCTTCGGCCCGGTCCGGTTCACGCGAGTGCTCCGCTGGTCCAGCGGGGTTGTCGAACGTAAATGATCTGAAGTCTTGGAGTGACTCCTGTGGCTGCCAACTGCGACGTCTGCGGCAAGGGGCCGGGCTTCGGCAACAGCATCTCCCACTCGCACCGCCGTACCCCCCGTCGTTGGAACCCCAACATTCAGACGGTGCGCGCTGTGATTGGGCGGACGCCGAAGCGGCTCAACGTCTGCACCTCGTGCATCAAGGCCGGTAAGGTCTCGCGCTGACGCGCAGACCGGCATGCCGGTCCTCCAGTGAAGCCGGTTCATCCTCGGATGAACCGGCTTCACTGTTCTCGTTCTCCGGCCGGGGCGTTCCCTCCGCTCCCGGGAGTTCCCGCGGGTGGGCGGGCCCGCTGACCCGCCCACCGTCCGGGTCAGCGCCAGCGCCAGGCGTGGTCGACCGGGCCGATCCCGGCACCGAGCGCGAAGCCCCCGGCGATCGCGCCGGTGACGTACTCCTTGGCCGAGCCGACCGCCTCCGGCAGCGACTCGCCCTTGGCCAGCCCGGCCGCGATCGCGCTGGCCAGGGTGCAACCGGTGCCGTGGGTGTGCCGGTTGTCGTAGCGCGGCGCCCGGTACCAGTGCACCTCGCCGGGCCCGCCGTAGAGCAGGTCGGCGGCCTCGCCCTCCAGGTGGCCGCCCTTGACCAGCGCCCAGCGCGGCCCGAGGTCGAGCAGCGCCTTGGCGGCGTCCAGCATCTGCCCCTCGTTCTCGACCGTCCGGCCGGTGAGTTGCGTCACCTCGTGCAGGTTGGGGGTGGCCAGGGTGGCGACCGGCAGCAGCCGCTCGCGGACGGTGGCGACGGCCTCGGCGGCCAGCAGGGCGTCCCCGTGCTTGGAGACGCCGACCGGGTCGACGACCACCGGGGCGGACACTCCGGCGAGCAGGTCGGAGACGGTCTCGACCAGTTCGATCGACGCGAGCATGCCGGTCTTCACGGCCTGCACCCCGATGTCGTCGACCACACTGCGGAACTGCGCCCGGACGGCCTCGGCGGGCAGTTCCCAGTAGCCCTGGACACCTAGCGAGTTCT
This sequence comes from Kitasatospora sp. MAA19, assembly GCF_029894125.1. GTDB lineage: Bacteria > Actinomycetota > Actinomycetes > Streptomycetales > Streptomycetaceae > Kitasatospora. The sequence goes on along the minus strand of NZ_JARXYZ010000059.1, from coordinate 20,418 downwards.
GCGCGGTGACGGCGGTGATCACGCTCATGCCGTGGACGCCGAGGGCGAGCATCGCCTTGAGGTCGGCCTGGATGCCGGCGCCGCCGCCGGAGTCGGAGCCGGCGATCGTGAGCACCCGCGGCGGGGCGGACGAGGGGCCGGGCGGGACGGGCCGGCCGGGGGCGGGGGTGGGAGACGGGTGGACCATGGGGTCAACCTACCTGCGGTGGTTCAGAGCACGGCCTCGGACTCCACCCAGCGGTCCTCCGGCACCGTCTTCAGCCTGGTCACCGCGTCGGCGATCGGCACCAGTTCGATCTCGGTCCGGCGCAGCGCGGTGAAGTGGCCGAACGCGCCCCGGTGGACGGCCTCGACGGCGTGCCAGCCGAAGCGGGTGGCGAGCACGCGGTCCCGGGCGGTCGGGGTGCCGCCGCGCTGGGTGTGGCCGAGGATGACCGGGCGGGCCTCCTTGCCGAGCAGGTTCTCCAGCTCGTGGGCGAGCCGGTTGCCGATCCCGCCGAAGGTCCGGTGGCCGTACTGGTCGACGTCGCCGTGGTCGAAGCGCATGGTGCCCGGCAGCGGGGCGGCGCCCTCGGCGACGGCGATGATGGCGAACTTCTTGCCGCGGTCGAAGCGGTCCTCGACCATCCGGGCCACCGCCTCGATGTCGAAGGGCTTCTCCGGGATGAGGATGCCGTGCGCGCCGCCGGCCATGCCCGCGGTGAGGGTGATCCAGCCGGTGTGACGGCCCATCAACTCGACCACCATGACGCGCTGGTGGGACTCGGCGGTGGTCTTGAGCCGGTCGATCGCCTCGGTCGCGACGTGCACCGCGGTGTCGAAGCCGAAGGTGACGTCGGTGGCGTCGATGTCGTTGTCGATGGTCTTGGGCACCCCGACCACCGGAAGCCCGGCGTCGCTGAACAGCCTGGCGGCGGTCAGCGTCCCCTCGCCGCCGATCGCGATCAGCGCGTCGATGCCGATGTCCCGGGCCAGCGTCTTGGCGTTCTCCACCGCCCAGGCGATCCGCTCGCGCTGCACCCGGGCGGAGCCCAGGACGGTGCCGCCGAGGGTGAGCAGGCCGGTGACGTCGTCGTGCGAGACCGGCCGGGTGCGGCCCTCGATCAGGCCGAGGAAGCCGTCCAGGATCCCGACGATCTCGTCGCCGTGCACGTCCGTTCCCCGGTGCACCACGGAGCGGATCACCGCGTTGAGGCCGGGGCAGTCGCCGCCGCTGGTCAGTACACCGATACGCATGGCTGGTGCGCTCCCGCTCGCAGTGGTTCAGACCACCCGCACCGGACGGCGGGCGGGCTCGGTCGTCGCCAGCCTACGCACAACGGGCCCGCGAAGCCGTGCGCCGCACGTCGGGAGCGTCACGCGCCGCACCGTCGTCCGGGCGTCATCCGCCGCGCGCCGTACGACAATCGGCGGGGCCGGCCCTCACTCGGCGAAGTGGTCCCAGCCGCCGACCCGGTCCCAGGGCGCGCCGTCCACCGTCACCCGGCCGCTGCGGCTGCCCCGGGGGCGGCCGGTCACCTCGCCCACCACCCGCCAGCGGGCCGGGAGTTGGACCCCGCGCGGGAAGGTCGCCACGATCGCGTGGTCCTCGCCGCCGGACAGCACCCACACCAGCGGGTCCACCCCGACCGCCTGCCCGATGTCGGCCATCTGCGCCGGGACGTCGAAGTCGGCGGCCTTCAGGTCGATGTCCACCTCGCTGGCCCGGGCCACGTGGCCGAGGTCGGCGACCAGCCCGTCACTCACGTCGATCATCGAGGTCGCGCCCAACTCCGCGCCGGCCGGGCCCGCGTGGTACGGCGGCTCGGGCCGGCGGTGCGCCTCGACGAAGGCGCGCGGGGAGCGGAAGCCGCGCTGCAGCACGGTCAGTCCGGCGGCCGACCAGCCGAGCCAGCCGGTCACCGCGATCACGTCGCCGACCTGCGCGCCGGAGCGCGTCACCGGCGCGCGCCCCTGGAGGTCCCCGAGCGCCGTGATGGCCAGCGTGACGGTGTCGCCGCGCACCACGTCGCCGCCGACCACCGTCGCCCCGGCCACCTGGCACTCGTCGCGCAGCCCGTCCATCAGCTCGGTGGCCCAGGTGGTGGGCAGGTCGGCGGGGGCGACCAGGCCGAGCAGTATCGCGGTCGGCACCGCACCCATCGCGGCCACGTCGGCGAGGTTCTGGGCGGCGGCCTTGCGGCCCACGTCGTAGGCGGTGGACCAGTCCCGACGGAAGTGCCGGTTCTCGATCAGGACGTCCGTGGTGGCCACCACCCGGCCGTCCGGCGCCTTCACCACCGCGGCGTCGTCACCCGGGCCGAGGTCCACCGCGTCGGTGAGCGGCACCCGGGCGGTCAGCTCCCTGATGAGACCGAACTCGCCGAGCTCGCCCACGGTCCCCTGCATCTGCCGTCCTCTCGCGTTTCCATCTGAACTCGTCCCCGTCGCGCCCCCGCGCGCAGCGTACGCCCTTCGGAGGGCCCGGGGTCTCCCCTCCCCGGCCCACCCCGGGGTAGCGTGGTGATCAGACTGCCGGTGAGCCCGTTCCCACCCCGACGCCTGACCGGGCGATCACGGCGGCGATCCCCGTAACCGGCCGCCGGAGGTCCCCGTGGTACAGGCATACATCCTGATCCAGACCGAGGTCGGCAAGGCCACCGCAGTGGCCCAGTCGATCTCCGAGATTCCCGGCGTCCTCCGGGCCGAGGACGTCACCGGCCCGTACGACGTGATCGTCCGGGCCGAGGCCGACACCGTGGACGACCTGGGCCGCCTGGTGGTGGCCAGGGTCCAGCAGGTCGAGGGCATCACCCGTACCCTCACCTGTCCGGTGGTCCACCTGTAGGGCCCGCATACCATCGGTGGGTGGCTATCGAACTCCGCGTCCCCAGGGCCCTGGCGGCCCTGCCGGCCCCGATCCGCTGGCTGGCCCTGCCGCTCGCGCTGACCTGCACGGTCGTGGTGCTGCTCGGCAGTTGGGGCTCCGCCGACGACCGGGTCGCGGCCCCGCAGCCGGGCGGCAAGGCGGCCGGGTACTGCCGGGCGCTGGCGGCGGCCCTGCCGCAGGAGCTGCTCGGGCACGCCCGCAAGGACCCGTCGCCCGCCTCGCCGTACGTCGCCGCGTGGGACAGCACGCCCCGCACGGTGCTGCGCTGCGGCGTCGACCGCCCGGAGGCGCTGGACGGCGAGCACGCCAAGGACTGGTCGCCGACCGTGGACGACGTCACCTGGTGGTCGCAGAAGCTCAGCGACGGCGGCTACCGCTTCGTGACGACCATGCGCGCCGCCTACGTCGAGGTGACCGTCCCGGCCGGGGCCGCGGCCAACCCGTTCGACCCGGCCGCCGCCCTCACCGGCGCGGTGAAGGCCACCATCCCGGGCTGACGGCCGGGAGACGCCGCGAGGGCGGGCCGGGTAGCCCCCGGCCCGCCCTCCGTCGTCGAAGCCCCTGCCGTCGGGACCGCTGCCGTCGAAGACAGCCGGCGCCGGACCCGCTACCGCAGGCCGGTCGAGCGGCTCAGCGCCGTCCGGAGCAGCCGGTCGATCAGCTCCGGGTAGGACAGCCCGGTGGCCTCCCACATCTTCGGGTAGGCCGAGATCGGGGTGAAGCCGGGCATCGTGTTGATCTCGTTGACCATCCAGGTGCCGTCCTCCAGCAGGAAGAAGTCCACCCGGGCCAGGCCCTCGCAGCCGAGCGCCTCGAACGCGGCCACCGCCTGGCGGCGGATCTCGGCGGTCTGCTCGTCGTCGAGCTTCGCCGGGATCTGCACCTCGGAGGAGTCGATGTACTTGGCCTCGAAGTCGTAGAAGTCGAAGCCGTCGCCGACCAGCACCTCGGCCGGGAGGCTGGCCCGCGGGCCGTCCTCGAACTCCAGCACGCCGCACTCGATCTCGCGGCCGGTCACGCCGGCCTCGATGATCAGCTTGGGGTCGTGCCGGCGAGCCTCCTCGATCGCGGTGTCGAGGTCGGCCAGGTCCTTGACCTTGGTGATGCCCATGCTGGAGCCGGCCCGGCAGGGCTTCACGAACAGCGGCAGGCCGAGTTCGGCGGCCCGCTCGCGCACCGCGGCGCGGCCGTCCTCGGTCTCCCAGTCGCGCGGCCGCACGATGGTGTACCGGCCGACGCCCAGGCCGTGCGAGGCCAGGATCCGCTTGGTGAACTCCTTGTCCATGCCGACCGCGCTGGAGAGCACGCCGTTGCCGACGTACGGCACGCCGGACAGCTCCAGCAGGCCCTGCAGGGTGCCGTCCTCGCCCCAGGGGCCGTGCAGCAGCGGGAACACCACGTCGACCTCGCCGAGGGCCTTGGGGGCGCTTCCCGGCTCGCTCAGGACCACTTCCCGGTCGCCCGGGGCGACCGGCAGCGCGACCTGCCCGTCCACGGACTCGGCGACACCCGGGACGTCCGGCATCCGGCCGTCGGTGATGGCCATCCGGGCCGGCTCGTCGCTGACCAGCGCCCAGCGGCCCTCGGGGGTGATCCCGATCGGGAGCACCTCGTACTTCTCGCGGTCGATCGCCTTGAGCACACTGCCGGCGGTGACCACCGAGACGCCGTGTTCGGAGCTGCGTCCGCCGAAGACCAGCGCGACGCGCGGCTTCGCAGCGGACGGGTTCGGGGAGGACTGTTCGATGCTCATATCGGGTTTGAGACTACCGTGCGACGTGTTTCCGGGGTGTCAGCCGCCCCGGACGCACCGCCTCAGCGCCGTTCGGCCTTGGCCGAACGGGACATCAGGGCCTGCAGCGCCTCCTGCGTCGGCCGGCCGTTGTGCACGACGTCCACCACCGCCTCGACGATCGGCATGTCGACCCCGTTGCGCCGGGCCAGGTCGAGCACCGACTCGCAGGACTTGACGCCCTCCGCGGTCTGCCGGGTGGCCGCGATGGTCTCCGCGAGCGACATGCCCCGGCCCAGGTTCATGCCGAAGGTGTTGTTGCGCGACAGCGGCGAGGAGCAGGTGGCGACCAGGTCGCCCATCCCGGCGAGCCCGGCGAAGGTGTGCGGGTCGGCGCCGAGCACCTCGCCGAGCCGGGTGGTCTCGGCCAGCCCACGGGTGATCAGGGTCGCCTTGGTGTTGTCGCCGAGGCCCATGCCGGCCGCCATGCCGACCGCCAGGCCGATCACGTTCTTGACCGCGCCGCCGAGCTCGCAGCCCACCACGTCGGTGTTGGTGTACGGGCGGAAGTACGGCGTGTGGCAGGCCGCCTGGAGCCGCTTGGCGACCGCCTCGTCCGCGCAGGCGACCACGCTGGCGGCGGGCTGCCGGTTGGCGATCTCCCGGGCCAGGTTGGGCCCGCTGACCACCGCGACGCGCTCCGGGCCGACCTTGGTGACCTCGTCGATCACCTCGCTCATCCGCTTGGCGGTGCCGAGTTCGATGCCCTTCATCAGGCTCACCAGCACGGTCTGCGGCTCGATCAGCGGCGTCCAGGCGGCCAGGTTGTCGCGCAGCGTCTGCGAGGGCACCACCAGGACCGCGAAGTCGGCGCCGGCCAGCGCCTCGGCGGCGTCGGTGGTGGCCCGGACGGAGCCCGGCAGCCGTACGCCCGGCAGGTAGTCCGGGTTCTCGTGCGTGGTGTTGATGGCGTCGACGAGTTCCTGGCGGCGGGCCCACAGGACCACCTCGCTGCCGGCGTCGGCCAGCACCATCGCGAAGGCGGTGCCCCAGGAACCGGTCCCCATCACGGCGCAGCGGGTCACCGGCCGACCTCCTCGTCGTTGCCGCCCTTGGCGCGCCGGCGTTCGGCGGCGGCCGCGGCGGCCCGGCTCCGGGCCGCCTTGCGCATGTCGTAGCGCTCGGCGGGCGGCTCCTCGCCGCGGATGCCGGCCAGCACCGCGGTGATCGCCTTCATGATGTCCTCGGTCGCGTCGTTGAGCACCTGGGCGGTGAGCTCCTGGCCCTGGTAGCGGCTCAGGTCCACCGGGGGCCCGGCGGCCACCGTGACCCTGTGGCGCGGGAAGAGGTTGAACTTGCCCCGGCCGTAACCGGGCCGGCCGTACGGCGGGATGATCTCGTGCGCTCCCCAGTGCGCGACCGGGACGACCGGCGCGCCGGTCATCAGCGCGACCCGGGCGACCCCGCTCTTGCCGGTCATCGGCCACAGGTCCGGGTCCCGGGTGAGCGTGCCCTCCGGGTAGAACTGCACGCACTGGCCGTCGTTGATCGCGTCGATCGCGGCCCGGAACGCCTGCGCGGCGTCGGTGGACTCGCGGAAGACCGGAATCTGACCGGTCTTGCGCAGCATGAATCCGATGAAGGGAATCGAGAACAGCGAGGACTTGCCGAGAATCCGCGGCGGACGGCCACTGTTGTACTGCCAGTGCGCGTAGATCACCGGGTCGATGATCGAATTGTGATTCACCGCGGCGATGAAGCCGCCTTCCGTCGGAAGGTGCTCCCAGCCCCGCCAGTCGGGCTTCACCAGGGCGGTCGTCACCGGCTTCACCAGCACGGCCGCGAAGCGGTACCAGATGCCGTAGTCGGCGTTGCCGAACTTGGCGTACGAGCGGCGGGCCACCCCAGGTCCTCCTCATCCCATGCGGCACGTGGGGTGCCGCGTCATAGCCTCCCGGCGCCGCGCACCGGTACCCGACCGGTGCCCGGGTCACGGGCGCGGAACAGTGTCGCCCGGCTGCTCACCGGCTGTCGAGCGACCGCGCCAACCCGCCCGGCAGGCGTGATCAAACGCACGTCCGCACAGTTCGGACGGCCTGGCGAGGGCTCCGGGACCGGCGACACAATGACGCCGATGACCCAGGACACCGTACGCCCCAGCGGGCCCGTCGCGCCCCCCGCACCCACCGCCGACTGGTCGCTGGTGCTGCCGCTCAAGCCGCTCGCCCTCGCGAAGAGCCGACTGGCCCCGTACGCCGGGCCGCACCGGGCGGACCTCGCGCTGTCCTTCGCGCTGGACACCGTCACCGCCGCGCTGGCCACCCCGGGCGTCGCCCGCGTCCTGGTGGTCACCCGGGACGCGTCGGCCGGCGACCGGCTGGCGGCGCTGGGCGCGGTCGTGGTCGCCGACGAACCCGGCGGGGGCCTCAACGAGGCGCTGGCACACGGCGCCTCGGCCGCCCGGTCGCTCGCCCCGCGCTCGCCGCTGGCCGCCCTCTCGGCGGATCTGCCGGCCCTGCGCCCGGTCGAACTGGCCCGGGTGCTGGGCGCGGTGCCGCCGGCCGGCCGGGCCTTCCTGCCGGACTCCCCCGGCCTGGGCACCACACTGCTCGCCTGCACCCCCGGCCGCCCGCTCGCCCCCGCCTTCGGGGACGGCTCGCGGGCCCGGCACGCGGCCGGCGGGGCGCTCGAACTGCGCCTGGCGGACGTGGAGTCGGTGCGCCGGGACGTCGACACCGGCGCGGACCTCGGCGAGGCCGCGGTGCTCGGCCTCGGCCCGTACACCAGCACCCTGTTCGCCCGCCTGGGACGGGGCTGACCGGCACCCCGCGGGACGGCGCCCGTCCGCTGCGGACCGCTCGCTATGCTGCTGGCATGCAGGCCACCGCGTTCACCTTCGACCCCGCCACCCGGGCCGGCTCCGTGCTGCTCGACGACGGGACCCCGGTGCCGTTCGACGCGGCCGCCTTCGACGCCGGCGGTCTGCGGCTGCTGCGGCCCGGCCAGCGGGTGCGGATCCGCACCGAGGGCTCCGGCGAGGCCCGCCGGGTGGTCTTCGTGACGCTGCAGACCTTCCCCGACCCGGCCGAGGGCTGACCCTCCCCCGCTGGTCCTGCCCGTCGGTCCTGCCCGCCTTCCGCACGCCCGCCTCCGCGTACCCGCGCCGTGGCCGCCGTCCGCCGTCGAATGTTGACTAAGCGCCCGGAAATCGAAAGAGCCGCGGCGACCCGGTCTCCGCAATTCACGGAGGGGGGTGCCGCGGCTCTTTGCCGAAGGCCGTCCGAGGACCGCTGCGCGGGACTACTTGGCAGAGGTCTTGCGCGCGGTGGTCTTGCGGGTGGCGGTCTTCTTCGCCGGAGCCGTCTTCTTGGCCGTGGCGGTCGCCTTCTTGGCGGTCGCGGTGGTCTTCTTCGCGGCGGCGGTGGTGGTCGCCTTCTTGGCGGCGGCGGCCGTCTTCTTGGTCGCGGTCGCGGTGGTCTTCTTCGCGGCGGCGGTGGTGGTCGCCTTCTTGGCGGCGGCGGCCGTCTTGGTGGCGGTCGCCTTCTTCGCGGCGGTGGCCGTGGTCTTCTTGGCGGCAGCCGTGGTGGTCGCCTTCTTGGCGGCGGCCTTCTTGGCGGCCGGAGCGGCGGCGGCGGCCGTGGCGGCACGCTTGGTGGCGGCACGCTTGGCGGCCGGGGTGGCGGCGACGCCGCTCTTGCCCGGGGTGAGGGAGCCCTTGGGGGCCTTCTTCACCGAGGGGCCTTCCTTCGGCAGCTTCTTGCTGCCGCTGACCAGGTCCTTGAAGCCCTGGCCGGGACGGAAGCGGGGCACCGAGGTCTTCTTGACCTTGACCTTCTCGCCGGTCTGCGGGTTGCGGGCGAAGCGCGCGGAGCGCTCCACCTTCTCGAAGGTGCCGAAACCGGTGACCGAAACCCGGTCACCGGCCACAACGGCACGGACCATGGTGTCGAGCACTGCGTCGACGGCCTCTGCGGCAGCCTTGCGACCGCCCAGCTGCTCGGCCACCGCTTCGACAAGCTGAGCCTTGTTCACGTCTTCCCCTTCGGAAACGGGCGCCGGATGATTCCATCCGTTCTTTTCGCACGTTAGGTATGTATCTGCGGACTTTCAATTACCAAACGCGCGAATCACCCTAGTGTCGCAATGGATTTGCGCGTCGGCGACCTCAGTCGACGGGCGGGCGCCCCTCGTCGAGGTCATGTACAAAGCGACTCAACCGCCTTGCCGCCTCCGGAAGATCGCGCTTGGCGGTCTCGGTGACGATGAGGAGTTGACGGGAGAGAGCGGTCTTTGCATCGGCAGACACGTTCAGCGCATGCACGCGGGCGTGAGCTTGCTTCAACCGCTCGGCCACAAGCGCGTAGAGCGCTGCGACTTCCTGGTCGTCCGGCCCCTCAGCTGGTGCGGAGGTGACGTCCGGCCGATCGTCAATTCGGCGTTCGGCTCCCCGGCCCACGGACTCCGGAGCCGCGGGTTCGCCGCCCGCGTACGGAGGTTCATGGTGCCGGTGCATGTACTGATTGTGCCATCTACCCGCAGTTGTACTTGCGCGGGGCCCTCTCGGGCAAAGCCAAATGGGCAATCCGGGGTGGGCCGCGCCGCTAACTCGTGCTCCGGAACGCCGGATGGCCCGGCCCCCCCGAAGGGGAGCCGGGCCATCCGGCGGATCGTCAGAATGCTTGTTCTGAAGGGATCTCAGGCAACCGGCAGAGTACGGGGCTTGAAGGCCGGGCGGGTCGCTTCGAAGGCCGCGATGTCGGCCTCGTTCCGCAGTGTGATGCTGATGTCGTCCAGCCCGTTGAGCAGCCGCCACCGGACGTTGTCGTCCAGTTCGAAGGAGGCCGTGATGCCTTCGGCACGCACTTCGCGGGCCTCCAGGTCAACGGTGATCTCGACCGAAGGGTCACTCTCGGTGAGCGCCCAGAGCCGTTCCACGGTCTCCTGCGGCAGGACGACCGTCAGCAGTCCGTTCTTCAGGGAATTCCCACGGAAGATGTCGGCGAAGCGGGACGAGATGACCGCGTGGAAGCCGTAGTTCTGCAGCGCCCAGACGGCGTGCTCGCGCGAGGAGCCGGTGCCGAACTCGGGGCCGGCCACCAGGACCGTGGCGCCCTGCCGCTCGGGCCGGTTGAGGATGAACGACTCGTCCTTGCGCCAGGCCTCGAACAGCCCGCCCTCGAAACCGGAACGGGTGACCTTCTTGAGCCAGTGGGCCGGGATGATCTGGTCGGTGTCCACGTTCGAGCGCCGCAGCGGAACGGCCCGGCCGGTGTGGGTGGTGAACTTCTCCATGGTTCTCAGGCCTCCACAGCCACGGTGCTGGTCAGGTCGGACGGTGCGGCCAGACGGCCCAGGACGGCGGTCGCGGCGGCGACCTGCGGGGAGACCAGGTGGGTGCGGCCGCCCTTGCCCTGCCGGCCCTCGAAGTTGCGGTTCGAGGTGGAGGCGCAGCGCTCGCCGGGGGCGAGCTGGTCGGGGTTCATGCCCAAGCACATCGAGCAGCCCGCGTGGCGCCATTCGGCGCCCGCCGCGGTGAACACCTTGTCCAGACCCTCCTCCACGGCCTGCAGGGAGACCCGGACCGAGCCGGGGACGACCAGCATCCGCACGCCGTCAGCGATCCGGCGGCCCTCCACGACGGCGGCGGCGGCGCGCAGGTCCTCGATCCGGCCGTTGGTGCAGGAGCCGACGAAGACGGCGTCGACCTTGACCTCGCGCAACGGGGTGCCGGCCTCCAGGCCCATGTAGGCGAGGGCGTTCTCGGCGGACGCGCGCTCCTGCGGGTCGGCGAAGGAGGCCGGGTCCGGCACGTTGGCGCCCAACGGGGCGCCCTGGCCGGGGTTGGTGCCCCAGGTGACGAACGGGGTCAGCTCGGCCGCGTCGATGAAGATCTCGTGGTCGAAGACCGCGTCCTCGTCGGTGCCCAGGGTCCGCCAGTACGCGACGGCGGCGTCCCAGTCCTCGCCCTGCGGGGCGTGCGGACGGTCCTTGAGGTAGGCGAAGGTGGTCTCGTCCGGGGCGATCATGCCCGCCCGGGCGCCGGCCTCGATGGACATGTTGCAGATGGTCATCCGGGCCTCCATGGACAGGCCACGGATCGCCGAACCGCGGTACTCCAGGACGTAGCCCTGGCCGCCGCCGGTGCCGATCTTGGTGATGACGGCCAGGATCAGGTCCTTGGCCGTGACGCCATGCGGCAGTTCGCCCTCGACCGTGACGGCCATGGTCCGGAACGGCGCCAGCGGCAGCGTCTGGGTCGCCAGCACGTGCTCGACCTGGCTGGTGCCGATGCCGAACGCCAGTGCGCCGAAGGCGCCGTGGGTCGAGGTGTGGGAGTCGCCGCAGACCACGGTCATGCCGGGCTGGGTCAGGCCCAGCTGCGGGCCGACCACGTGCACGACGCCCTGCTCGACGTCGCCGAGCGAGTGGATCCGGACGCCGAACTCGGCGGCGTTGCGGCGCAGCGTCTCCAGCTGCACCTTGGACACCGGGTCGGCGATCGGCTTGTCGATGTCCAGGGTGGGCGTGTTGTGGTCCTCGGTGGCGATCGTCAGATCGGTGCGGCGCACCGGGCGCCCCGCCAACCGCAGCCCGTCGAAGGCCTGCGGGCTGGTCACCTCGTGGAGCAGGTGCAGGTCGATGAAGAGCAGATCGGGCTCTCCCTCCGCGCGCCGCACGACGTGGTCGTCCCAGACCTTCTCTGCGAGTGTCCGTCCCATCGGATTCCCTCCAGCCGGCCGCGTTGCCGGCCTTCTCGTGTCGTCGAGGTCGAAGCTTCCGCCGCCCTGTGCCGGGCACGTCCGCACGACCTGCACGCCGGATCGCTGTCCACGATGCGGACACTCTGTTGAGGTCCGATCCTGGATGTCTCCCGGGCTGCTGCTTCCAGAGTGGCGCTTTTCGCCGAAGATTGAACTTGCGTCTCGCGGAATGAGACTGCAGTCTTAGGGCATGGACAACTCTAGCGGCGTCGGCGTTCTCGACAAGGCCGCTCTGGTGCTCAGCGCACTGGAGTCGGGCCCCGCCACGTTGGCGGGGCTGGTCGCCGCCACCGGTCTGGCGCGCCCCACGGCCCACCGACTCGCCGTCGCACTCGAACACCACCGTCTCGTCACCAGGGACATGCAGGGGCGTTTCATCCTCGGCCCCCGGCTCTCCGAACTCTCCGCCGCGGCGGGCGAGGACCGGCTGCTCGCCACCGCGGGCCCGGTCCTGACCCACCTGCGCGACGTCACCGGCGAGAGCGCACAGCTCTACCGCCGTCAGGGCGAGATGCGGATCTGCGTCGCCGCCGCCGAGCGGCTCTCCGGTCTGCGGGACACCGTCCCGGTCGGCAGCACCCTGCCGATGAAGGCCGGCTCGGCCGCCCAGGTCCTGCTGGCCTGGGAGGAGCCCGAGCGGCTGCACCGCGGCCTCCAGGGCGCCCGCTTCACCGCCACCGCACTGAGTGGCGTCCGGCGGCGCGGCTGGGCCCAGTCGATCGGCGAGCGGGAGCCGGGCGTCGCGTCCGTCTCCGCGCCCGTGCGCGGCCCCTCCAACCGGGTGGTGGCCGCCGTCTCCGTCTCCGGCCCGATCGAGCGCCTGACCCGTCACCCGGGCCGGCTGCACGCCCAGGCCATCATCGAGGCCGCGAACCGGCTCACCGAGGCCCTGCGCCGCGGCTGATCGATCCCGCAGCACCGAGAGGGGCCCCGTCCGACCGGACGGGGCCCCTCGGGCATTTCCGGCCGGCCCGCGCCGATTCCACCGGGAAATGCAAAAAAGACCCCGGGAACCGGGGCCTTGAATTTCTGGCTGGGGTACCAGGACTCGAACCTAGACTAAGTGAACCAGAATCACTCGTGCTGCCAATTACACCATACCCCAACACAAAGCAAGGGCCGATGGGAGTCACCCACCGGCTTCCTGCTCTGAAGTACCCCCGACCGGATTCGAACCGGCGCTACTGCCGTGAGAGGGCAGCGTGCTAGGCCGCTACACAACGGGGGCTTACTGGCGATCCCTTGCGGGATCAGTACCCCCGACCGGATTCGAACCGGCGCTACTGCCGTGAGAGGGCAGCGTGCTAGGCCGCTACACAACGGGGGCTTTCCAGGTGATCCCTTGCGGGATCAGTACCCCCGACCGGATTCGAACCGGCGCTACTGCCGTGAGAGGGCAGCGTGCTAGGCCGCTACACAACGGGGGCTTGATCTGTTGTTGTACTGCTTGTACTGCGCTGGGGTACCAGGACTCGAACCTAGACTAAATGAACCAGAATCACTCGTGCTGCCAATTACACCATACCCCACCAGAGTTGAACCCCTGTCGGGATCCTCTCAGGCGTTGCGCCCCTCGTTCGGACCGGCGGGGGTTTCGCTCCCTCGCTCGTTCCCTCCCGGGCGGCGCAGAAAGAACATTACCCGACGTCTGCCCCGGCTCCAAAATCGATAACCCCAGGCAGCGGCCGGGCGGCCGTCCGGTGACGTCCGGGTACGCCGCGGGCCCGGCACGAGGCCGGGCCCGCGGCCTGCTCGGCGACCCGCTCAGGCGACCGGCAGGGCGTCCAGGGCGGAGTTCAGCCGGCGCAGCGTCTCGGGGCGCCCGAGCAGCTCCATCGACTCGAACAGCGGCGGCGAGACCCGGCGGCCGGTGACGGCCACCCGCAGCGGCGTGAACGCGAACTTGGGCTTGATGCCCAGCCCGTCCACCAGCGCCTCGCGCAGCGCGGCCTGGATCGGCTCCGGGCTGAAGTCCGCGAGCGCCTCCAGCGCCTTGATGCTGGCCTCCAGCACCGGGCGGGCGTCCGCGGTCAGGGCCTTGGCGGCGTCGTCCGGGTCGACGGTGAAGTCGGCCGAGTCGACGAACAGGAAGCCGGCCATGTTCACGATCTCGCTCAGCACGACCATCCGCTCCTGGGTGAGCGGCGCGATCTTGGCGAGCAGGTCCAGCTGCTCGGCGGTCGGCTCGGCCGGCAGCAGGCCGGGGGCCTGCAGGTACGGCACCAGGCGGCGGACGAAGTCCTCCGGGGCCAGCTTGCGGACGTGCTCGGCGTTGATCGCCTCGCACTTCTTCAGGTCGAAGCGGGCCGGGTTGGCGTTCACCTTGGCGATGTCGAAGGCGGCGACCATCTCGTCGATGCTGAAGAGGTCACGGTCGTCGGCGAGCGACCAGCCCAGCAGGGACAGGTAGTTGAGCAGGCCCTCGGGGATGAAGCCGCGCTCGCGGTACAGGTTGAGCGAGGCCTGCGGGTCGCGCTTGGAGAGCTTCTTGTTGCCCTCGCCCATCACGTACGGCAGGTGGCCGAAGCGCGGGGTGGTGCCGTCGCCGACGCCGATCTCGGCGAGCGCGGCGTACAGCGCGACCTGTCGCGGGGTGGAGGAGAGCAGGTCCTCGCCGCGCAGCACGTGGGTGATGCCCATCAGGGCGTCGTCCACCGGGTTGACCAGGGTGTACAGCGGGGCGCCGTTGGCCCGGACGATGCCGTAGTCGGGCACGTTCTCCGGCTCGAAGGTGAGCGTGCCGCGCACCAGGTCGTCGAAGCTGATGGTGCGGTCGGGCATCCGGAAGCGCAGGATCGGCTCGCGCTTCTCCAGCTTGTAGACGGCGACCTGCTCGTCCGTCAGCTCGCGGCAGTGGCCGTCGTAGCCGGAGGGCTTGCCGGCCGCGCGGGCGGCCTCGCGGCGGGCGTCCAGCTCCTCGGTGCTGCAGTAGCAGTGGTAGGCGTGGCCGGCCTCGTGCAGGCGGCGGGCGACGTCGGCGTAGATGTCCATCCGCTGGGACTGGCGGTACGGCTCGTGCGGGCCGCCGACCTCCGGGCCCTCGTCCCAGTCGAAGCCGAGCCAGCGCATGGCGTCGAGCAGCTGGCCGTACGACTCCTCGGAGTCGCGGGCCGAGTCGGTGTCCTCGATCCGGAAGACCAGCGTGCCGCCGTTGTGGCGGGCGTAGGCCCAGTTGAAGAGGGCCGTGCGGACCAGGCCCACGTGGGGGTTCCCGGTCGGGGACGGACAGAAGCGAACCCGGACGGCCGGGTCAGTGTTAGCCACGCTTGATCACCTTGTTGGTGAGAGTGCCGATGCCTTCGATGGAGACGGCGACCTCGTCGCCGACGTTGAGCGGGCCCACCCCTGCGGGCGTGCCGGTGAGGATGACGTCGCCGGGCAGCAACGTCATGGCCTCGGAGATGTGGACGACCAACTCGGCGACCGAACGGACCAGCTGGGAGGTGCGGCCCGCCTGCCGGAGCTCGCCGTTGACCGTGCAGGTGACGGCGAGGTCGGCCGGGTCCAGGTCGGTCTCGATCCACGGGCCCAGCGGGCAGGAGGTGTCGAAGCCCTTGGCCCGGGCCCACTGGCCTTCCCGCTTCTGCACGTCCCGGGCGGTGACGTCGTTGGCGCAGGTGTAGCCGAGGATCACCTCGGGCACCCGGTCCAGCGGCACCTCGCGGCACATCCTGCCGATCACCACGGCGAGTTCGGCCTCGTGCTGGACGTCCGAGGAGAACGGCGGGTACGCGATGTTCTCGGTCGGGCCGATCACCGAGGTGGACGGCTTGAAGAAGGTGAGCGGGACGTCCGGGACGTCGTTGCCCAGCTCGGCCGCGTGCGCCGCGTAGTTGCGGCCGACCGCCACGATCTTGTTGGGGAGCATCGGGCTGAGCAGCCGGACGTCCTGGAACCGGTAGCTCTCGCCGGTGGGCTGGGGCTGGCCGAACGGGTGGCCGGCCAGCGCGTGGACGACCAGCGAGTCGGGCTGGGACGGGTCGCCCTCGACCACGCCGAAGGAGACGCTGCCGGCGGCAGGGCTCCCCTCCCGGACGGAAAACCTGGCAATGCGCACGGCTGGGCTACCCCTCGCTTCGTCGACCGCCCGGGGCGCGCCCGGGCGCTGGTGGGCGCCCCGCCCACGGTGGGCGCGGCCCCGTCAATCGTCGTCCAGGCTATCGCGTGGGGCCCCGGCTGACCGCTTTGCCCCTGTTCAGCGCGGTTGGGCCGGACGCTGCGGACGGGGCCCGGGAACGCCGCAGGGCGCCGCGGCCGCCCTTGCTGCGCGGCCGTGGCGCCCTGTCGCAGCGCGGTCGGGTCAGTCCTGCGGGACGGCGGCCACCGGGGCGACCATCAGCTGGGTGCGGCGCGGGTTGGCGGTGCTGGCCGGCAGCTCGGTGGCGTAGGTGACGACGTCCTCGGACTTGCGGGCGCCCGGGATCGCGCTGAAGTCCGCGACCGAGGCCAGCGTCGTCCGGCGCGGGTTCGCCGTGGAGCGGCTGGGCAGCGTGGACTTGGTGGCCTTCTTCGCCTGGGACATCGAGAGCACCTCGTGGTCGCGGCCGGCGGATCGCGAACGGATCGGCACCGACCTGTGTGATTCCGAATGATTCGGAGGGGTTCTGGGCAGGCTGATCGGGGCCGTGCTCCGGAGACAGCCAGGTTACGAGATCTCATTCCACAGAGGCCGTGACCAAAGCTACACATTAGACTGTGATTTTGCTCACAAATTCACGAGGGAATCGCAGATATCCGACATATCGCCGCAACGGAATTTACCGGCATATCTCCGATAACGGGCATTCCGGAAGGTCTGTGACTCTTTTCGATCTCGGGTCGGGTTGGCATGTATCCGGCGAGTGTCCGAAAAAGGCGGTATTCCGGTCCGAATGCTGCACAGTCCGTGAGGTCGCGCACGCGGTCGGTAGCGCCGCCCGGCGTGTCCTGGCGGCCCTTGTTGGGATTCCCCGGCTGTGCTGGAATGCCACGGACCGTGGGTAGGGAGAAGTCCACCCCGGCGACCCGCTCACCCGGACCGGCCGGGTAGCGGAAGGAAACTCGACACCGTCCGGTCCGCGGCGACGCGGCGGGACGCCCGGTCCAGAGGTTGCGACGCCAGTGCAGGGACGTTTCAAAAGGGGTAGCGGCGCCGCGGGTAACCCGGAGTCGCCTGAGCCTGTGGCAGCCCCCCAGCAGGCGGCGGCCCTTGGAGGCCCGGCCGAGCCGGTGACGCCCGAGGGCCCCGGCCTCCCGGAAGACGACGGCCAGGAGCGCAAGTCCACCCGGGACAAGCTCCGGACGACCCTGACCAGGCGGCGGGCCACCGGTCTGAGCCGGCTCGCGATGCGCAACTGGCGCATCCGCACCCGTCTGATCGCCCTGCTCGCCCTCCCCGTCCTGGTCTCCCTGGTCCTCGGTGGCCTGCGGATCCAGACCTCGATGCAGGCCTCGCAGCAACTCGCCCAGATGGCCAACCTGTCCGACCTCGCCAAGAAGGCGACCAACCTCGCGGACGCCCTGCAGAAGGAACGGGACATCAGCGCGGGCCCGATCACCGCGCGCCCCAACGCCCCGCTCGACGACGACATCGTCACCGCCCGCAAGGACACCGACGACCTCAGCCGCACCTTCACCGCGTCCTCGGACAAGTTCGAGAACCTCGAACTCTCCGGCGGCAAGGCGCTGCTCTTCCAGATCCGCAAGGACCTGAACTCGATCTCGGACGCGCGCAACACGCCGTACCAGAACAACCAGAACATCCAGTCGACGATCACCGCCTACGACGTGATCATCCGCGACCTGCTGTCCATCAGCCAGGACATCGCGCTCGCCTCGAACAACAAGGACCTGGTCGTCGCGACCCGCGCGCTCCAGCAGTTCTCGCTGGCCAAGGACGCCACCTCGCAGCAGCGCGCCCTGATCAGCGCCGCACTCGCCAACCCCAAGGGCCCCGACCTCAGCGCGAGCGACGAGTCCTTCGGCATCCGCCTGCGCGCCTCCTACGACAACGCGCTCACCAGCTTCAACAACATCTACACCGCGCACGACCTGGACAACCTGCGCGGCCAGCTCAGCTACAACTCGGTGGTCGCCGACGCCGACCGCTACGCGCGCTCGATCCTCCAGCAGAGCGGCATCCACCAGACCGACCCGGTGACCTACAAGGACTGGTACGAGAAGGCCAGCGCCAAGATCACCGCCGAGCGCCGGATCGAGTCCAAGCTCATCGAGGACCTCGACGGCAAGGCCCAGGACCTGCAGTCCCAGACCGACACCGAGGCCATCATCATCGGTGCCGCCGTCGCCCTGGTGCTGCTCGTCGCCCTCGGTGGCGCCGGTCTGATCGCCCGCTCGATGGTGCGCTCGCTGACCCGCCTGCAGGCCGCGGCCGAGGACGTCGCCGAGCGCCGCCTGCCCGAGCTGGTCAAGACCCTCTCCGAGAGCGACCCGCACGACGTCGACACCACGGTCGAACCGGTGGCCGTCGACTCCACCGACGAGATCGGCCACGTGGCGCACGCCTTCGACATGGTGCACAGCGAGGCCGTCCGCCTCGCCGCCGAGCAGGCCCTCCTGCGCGGCAACATCAACGCGATGTTCACCAACCTCTCGCGCCGCAGCCAGGGCCTCATCCAGCGCCAGCTGTCGCTCATCTCCGAGCTGGAGAGCCGCGAGGCCGACCCGGACCAGCTGGCCAACCTCTTCAAGCTGGACCACCTCGCGACCCGTATGCGCCGCAACGGCGAAAACCTCCTGGTCCTCGCCGGTGAGGACCCGGGCCGCCGCTGGACCAGGCCCGTCCCGCTGGTCGACGTGCTCCGCGCCGCCGCCTCCGAGGTGGAGCAGTACGAGCGCATCGAGCTCGCCGCCGTGCCGTCGGCCGAGGTCGCCGGCCGCGTCGTCAACGACCTCGTCCACCTGCTCGCCGAGCTGCTGGAGAACGCCACCTCGTTCTCCAGCCCGCAGACCCGCGTCCGGGTCACCGGCCACGCGCTGCCGGACGGCCGCGTCCTGGTCGAGATCCACGACACCGGCATCGGCCTGAGCCCGGACGACCTCGCCGAGATCAACGAGCGCCTCGCCAACCCGCCGACGGTGGACGTCTCGGTCTCCCGCCGCATGGGCCTGTTCGTGGTCGGCCGCCTGTCCCTGCGACACGGCATCCGCATCCAGCTGCGCCCCAGCGACTCCGGCGGCACCACCGCACTCGTCATGCTCCCGGTGGACGTCACCAACTCCGCCGACCGCCGCGGCGCCGCCCGGACCGGTCCGGCGCAGGCCAAGCAGCAGCGCGGGGTCACCCCGACGCCGCGCCAGCAGCGCCAGGTGCCGCCCGGCCAGGGCGGCCCGGCCGCGCTCGGTCAGGGCCCGGCCGGCGGCGCCCCGCAGGGTGGCCGCCCGCAGCTCGGCCAGGGCGGCCCGGCCGCTCCGACCGGCCCCGGTGCCCCGACCGGCGCGGGTGCGCCGGCCGCGCCCGGCGGCCGGGCCGGCGGTCTGCCGACCCGCCAGGCCGGCCAGTCGCTGCGCGAGATACCGGCCCAGCCGGGCCAGCCGGGCCAGCAGGGTCCGACCCAGCCGAAGCAGCAGGGCCCGAAGCAGCAGGGCCGGCCGGGCCAGCCGGGCCAGCGGCCCCAGCCCCAGGGTCCGGGCCAGCCGGGCCAGCAGGGTCCGGGCCAGCCGGGCCAGCAGCCGCAGCAGTCCCCGCCGGGCGGCCTGCCGCAGCGCGGCGGCCCGAACCGGCCCGGCCCGGCCCAGGGCGGCCTCGGCGGCCTGCCCCGCCGTGGCCAGCAGCAGCCCGCTCCGGGCCGCCCCGGCCAGGAACGGCCGCGCCCGGGTGGCGAGTTCGACGGCGGTCCGGGCCCCCGGACCGGCGAGCAGCCGCAGCACGGTCGGCCGGGCCGACCGGGCGGACCGGGCGGACCGCAGCAGCAGGGTGCCCGCCCCGGCAACCGTCCGCAGGACGGCCTGCCGCAGCGTCGGCCGGCCCCGCAGGGCCAGGGCGGCCCCGGCCAGCCCGGTCCGCAGGGCCCTCAGGGTCCCCAGGGTCCCCAGGGCCCTCAGGGTCCCCAGGGTCCGCAGGGTCCGCGCCGCCCCCAGCGCCCCGGCCCGGACGCGCCGCAACGCGACCGTCAGCCGCAGCTGCCCCCGCAGCAGCAGGCCCAGCCGCTGCCGCCGGCCGAGTCGTCGCCGATGGAGAGCACCCAGCAGTTCGCCAGGCCGCGCTTCGAGGCCAGCCAGATCGACCCGCGTGACCCGCTGGGCCTCGGCCTGGTGGAGCCGGTGCTGCCGAGCGTGTCGAACCCGGCGCGCCCGGA
This sequence comes from Kitasatospora sp. MAA19, assembly GCF_029894125.1. Classification (GTDB taxonomy): domain Bacteria; phylum Actinomycetota; class Actinomycetes; order Streptomycetales; family Streptomycetaceae; genus Kitasatospora. The sequence goes on along the minus strand of NZ_JARXYZ010000059.1, from coordinate 759 downwards.
GCCGGTCCGGCAGGAGCAGGCCCGCCCGGAGCCGGTGCGCCAGGAGCAGGCCCGTCCGGAGCCGATGGCCCTGCCGACCGGCCCGTCCGAGGGCGCGACCGGCCAGCCGTGGCACCCGCAGGAGGGCCGTCCGGCCGAGGCCGGCCAGCAGCAGGCGCGGCCGCGGCCGTACCAGCCGCGTCGACCCGGCACCTCCGCGCCGGACGCCCAGCCGTCGGAGCCGCAGGCCCGGCAGGCACAGGCCCCGCAGGCCCAGGCCCCGCAGGCTCAGCAGCAGCCCGAGCAGCCGCAGCAGCCGGGCCCCGGCGACGCCCCGTGGCGCCCGTCCGCGAACGACGAGCGCTGGCGCCGCGCCGAGCAGATCCGCGAGCCCTCCACCAGCGGTGTGACCATGTCCGGTCTCCCCCGGCGGACCCCGCAGGCCAACCTGGTCTCCGGCACCGCCGAGGCCTCGCCGCTGACCGGTCCGCAGGTCTCCCGGGCCCCCGAGGAGGTCCGCGGCCGGCTGACCAACCTGCGCCGCGGCATCCAGCAGGGCCGCCGGGCCGGGGCCGAACAGTCCAACCCGCCGGGCTTCCAGCATGGTGCCCAGCAGCCCGGATTCGATAGTTTCGGTGGCCGGACCGACGGCAACGGCGCAGATCACCAGGAGCGTTGAGTTGAATCAGATGAGCCAGGCCGCACAGAACCTGAACTGGCTGATCACCAATTTCGTGGACAACACCCCCGGGGTGTCCCACACCGTGGTGGTCTCCGCCG
>NZ_JARXYZ010000058.1 GCF_029894125.1 Kitasatospora sp. MAA19 | reverse complement strand
GGTAGATGTCGCAATCCACACCGAGCCAGAAGGCCCTCACTCATTTCAAGACCACACAGCCGTGAGCCCTGTCACCAACCTCCGTGGTCAGTACAGCTAGGGCCTGACCACGGCGGGGACGCCGAGGATGCTGGGTGACACGGCGTCATCGTCCGCCGCCGGGCCGGGGCCCCGCAGGAGTACGGGTACTCAGGCGGGGCCGGGCGGCTCACTGGTCCTGGTTGTCGGCCGGGGCGGAGGGCGCGGACGGGGCGGAGGGCTCGGAGCGGCCGACCGGGCTGCCCGGGCTGCTCGGGCTGCTCGGCCGCTGCTTGCCCGGACCGGTGCCGCCGGTGCAGGAGGCGCTCGGCGAGCCGCTGGGGGTGGCGCAGCCCGGGTCGCGCTTGGGCGGGTCCGGGATGTAGACGGTCCGGAAGTCCTGCTCGGGCAGGTTCCGGACCGCGTCGTTCATCGCCTCCTGCCAGATCGGCCCGGGGCCGGTCGCCCCGAACACCTCCTTCTGGTAGTGGCCGCCGATCCGGATGTTCTTCATCGGCACCTTGGTGCCCGGGCTGCCCAGCCAGACCGAGGCGGCCAGGTTGCCCGTGTAACCGGTGAACCAGGCCGACTTCTTCTCGTCCGTGGTCCCGGTCTTTCCGGCGATCTGGCGGCCGTCGTCCAGGCCGAGTTCCTTCGCGGTGCCCTTCTCGGTCACCCCCAGCAGCACGCTGTTGATCACGTCCGCGGTGTTCTCGGACATCACCTCGCCGCACTTGGCCGGGCTCACCGGGACGTCCTTGCCGTCCACCGTGGAGATCCTGTTGATCGCCAGCGGCGCGCAGTAGGTGCCCCGGGCGGCGAAGCTCGCGTACACGTTGGCCATGGTCAACGGGCTCACCTCCTGGGTACCGAGGCCGAGGGCGGGCAGCTCCTGGAGCGGGTCGCCGCTCGCCTTGCCGGTCACGCCCAGCTTGTTGGCCATCTGCTTGACGGCGCAGAGGCCGATCTCCTGCTCCATCTGCACGAAGTAGGTGTTGACCGAGCGGGCCATCGCCTCCTTGAGCTCGTACGGGCCGACCTCGGACGCGCTCTCGTTGGGGATGCTGCCCTCCTTCTTGCCCTTGCTCAGGTTCTTCCAGGTGCCGTCGCAGGTCTTCATCGTCGGCCAGTCCATGCGGTTGGGCGAGTCGTACCGCTGGGTGGGCGACAGACCGGCCTCCAGGCCCGCGGCGGCCACGATCGGCTTGAAGTTGGAGCCGGGCTGGAAGCCGATGCCGCCGCCCATCGCCGCGTCCACGTTGTAGTTGACGACGGTCTCGTTCTTCTCCTTCGCCAGACCGTAGGGGCGGGTCTGCGCCATCGCCAGGATCTTGCCGGTGCCGGGCTCGACCATCGTCATCGCCGCCGAGACCGGGTCGGTGACGTACACCTGCCGGGAGACGGCGTTCTGGGCGGCGGCCTGCTTCTCCGGATCCAGCGTGGTGTAGATGTTGAGGCCGCCGGTGTCCCACAGCTTCTTGCGGTCGGCGGCGTTCTTGCCGAACACCGGGTCCTGCTTGACCACGTGGCGCACGTAGTCGCAGAAGAAGCCCATGCCGGCCTGGGCGGTGATGCAGCCGTTCTGCGGGTCCTTGTACGTCAGGCCCAGCGGGGCGGCCTTGGCCTCCTTGGCCTGGTCGGCGGTGATGTGCTTGTTCTCGACCATCTTGTCGATGACGGTGTCCCGGCGCTTCTGCGCGGCCACCGGGTGCAGCTTCGGATCGTACTGGGAGGGGTTCTGCACCAGCCCGGCGAGCATGGCCGCCTCGGGGAGGGCGAGGTCCTTGGCGTCCTTGCTGAAGTACCGCTGCGCGGCCGCCTGTATGCCGTACGCCTGGTGGCCGTAGAAGGTGATGTTCAGGTAGTTGGTGAGGATCTGATCCTTCGTCAGGTCCTCCTCCAGCTTGATGGCGTACCGGAGTTCCTGGATCTTGCGGCCGAGGGTCTTGCGCTGCGCCTCCAGGACGGCCGCCGGGTCGTCGCCGGCCTTCTCGACGTTGACGTTCTTCACGTACTGCTGGGTCAGGGTGGACGCGCCCTGGACGGTGGCGCCGCTCTCCGCGTTCTTGGTGATCGCCCGCAGGACGCCCTTGAGGTCGACGGCGCCGTGCTCGTAGAACCGCGCGTCTTCGATGTCCACCTGCGCCTGGCGCATCAGGGGCGACATCTGCTCGGCGGGTATCACCGTGCGGTCCCGCTCGTAGACCTTGGCGATCAGGCCGCCGCCGGCGTCGAAGATCTGCGTCGCCTGCGTCAGCGGCGGGGTCTTGAAGTCGTCGGGGATGCTCTCGAAGCCCTCGACGCCGCTCTTCGCCCCGAGCCCGACGGCGCCCGCCGCGGGAAGGACGAGGCCGGCCAGCAGGACACCGCCGAGCGTGCAGCAGCCGAGGAACGTGACCGTGTGACCCAGGAATCCGAGCGGGGTCTCACGGCGCCGCGGGCGCGGCACCCAGGTGTCGCCCGCGTCCGGGGCAGGTATGCGGCTCTTCGGTGACATAGCTGGAACACTAAGGCCGCGAATACCCTGCCAGGGCAGGGTGTTGGCGAAGCTTTGTCACAAATCCGCCACAGATTCGGCTCGTTCCGGCTGGTCGGACGGGTGCCCGGTCGAGGGCAAGGACCGTTCGTCCACGGCCCGTTGCCCCCTTCGCCGGTCGGGCTCGTTCGACCCGGCTCAGCCGGCCGGGCAGCGGACGTCCTCGGCCGGTCGGCGGCCGGTGACCAGGAAGTCCGTCACCACCGCGTCGCCGCAGGCGTTCCCGTTGGCCAGGTAGACGTCGTGCCCGCCGGAGTCCACCGTGACCATCCGGGCCCGATCCCCCAGCGCCGCGCGCAGCTTGAGCGCGCCCCAGTACGGGGTGGCGGGGTCGCGCAGGTTCTGCGCCAGCAGGATGTTCGCCGGGCCTCGGCCGGTAACCCGGACCGGCGGCTCGGCCGGCGCGAACGGCCAGAAGGCGCACGGCATCACGTTCACCGGCATGCCCGCGGTGAGCGGACGGGCGGCGCGCTCGGCGGCGACGTCCTTCCGGTAGGCGGCCGGATCGGCGGGCCAGGCGACGTCGTTGCAGAGGGTGCCGGCGGAGGCCGCGATGTGGTTCTGCAGCACCTCCTCCGGCGGCGCCACCGGCGCGGGCAGCGGGCGGCGGCCGAGGCCGGCCAGCATCAACCGGGCGAGATCGGGGAACGCGCCATCCGCGTACAGGCTCTGCAGCATGGCCTCGCGCAGCACGTTGCCGCTCAGCTCCGCCGGGTTGGCGCCCGGCCAGGGCAGCGGCGCGGCGTCCAGACGGGCGGCGAGGTCCAGGAAGAGCGGGCGGACCTCCTCCGGGGTGTCCGCGACCCGGTCCGGATTGCCGGGCGCCGAGGCCCACTCGGCGAAGTCCGGGAAGCGGTCCTCGGCGCCCTGGCCGAAGGCGGCGAGCCAGCCGCGCCCCACCCGCGACGGGTCCGGATCGTCGTTGCTGTCGAGCACGATCCGGTCGGTCTGCCGGGGGAACATCGTGGCGTAGACGGCGCCCGCGTACGTGCCGTACGAGGTGCCCCAGGCCGAGAGGCGGCGCTCGCCGAGGGCCTGGCGGATCCGGTCGATGTCACGGGCCTCGTTGCGGGTACTGAGGCTGCGCAGCACCGGGCCACCGTTGCGGGCGCAGGTCTCGGCGACCCGGCGGGCGGTGGCGAGGTTCTCGTCGATCGAGCCGTCGGCGGCGGGCCAGGGCCGGAGCTTGACCATCGCCAGGTCCGACGTCTCCAGACCACAGCTGACCGGCGTCGAACGGCCGACACCGCGCGGGTCGAAGCCGACCAGGTCGTAGCGGTCCAGGACGGACTGCGGAAGCCGTTTGGCCGCGCCGGCCGGGCGGTCGAGGCCGTTGTCGCCGGGCCCGCCGGGGATGATCAGCAGGACACCGTGGCGCAGGCCCGGTTTGGCGGCCGCGATCCGGGAGACGGCGAGGGTGATCTGCGGGCCGTCCGGGTCCGCGTAGTCGAGCGGGATGGCGAGGGTGGTGCACTGCTGGCGGGCGTCGGCCTGGCCCGGGCAGGCCGACCAGGCGAGGCGGCTCGCCCCGGCGGCGTCCGCGCCCGGGCCCGCCGCTGCGGCGGGCTGGGCGGCGAGGACGGTGACGACGAGCGCGGCGGCCGCGGTCACGGCGGCGAGGGTGCGGTTGGGGTTCGGCATGCCCAGAAGTCTGCTGGCGCCGGGGACTTGGACCCATCCGGGCAGCGGGTCGACCGGGGGTGGGGTAAACCCCCCTCTCCCGGCCATTGCTGAGGGGAGGTCAAAACCTTGGCAGCTCCGGCTGGTTCAGAGCAGGTGGCGAGCTCCGGGCGGTCAGGACAGCAGGTCGAGCAGGGGCGTCAGGGCGGCGGGGCGCTGCTCGACCGGCAGGTGGTCCACCGGGTGGAAGGCGCAGCCCAGGGCCGTCGCCCCGCCGTCGCAGGTCCGGTCGTCGCCGACCATCAGCACGTCGGCCGGGGGCAGGCCCAGCCGCTCGCAGGCCGCCTCGAAGATCACCGGGTCGGGCTTCTGCGCGCCGAGCTCGAAGGACAGCACGTAGGCGTCGACGAGCTCGTCGAGCCCGTGCTCCCGGAAGATCGGCCGCAGGTCCCAGCCGATGTTGCTCACCACCGCCACGGGCACGCCCCGGCGGCGCAGCTCCCGCAGCACCGGCCCGGCGTCCGGGTACGGCCGCCAGCTCGCGGGTGCCATGTGCGTGTCGTAGAGGGCGTCCACATCGAGGGCGGCGGGCGGCTCGGCCGCGCGTGCCAGCGCGGTGTACGCCGCCCGGTGCAGCTGCGGGGTCAAGTCCCGCTCCTGCCAGGCCTCCTGTACGTCCACCGGGATGCGGCGGGGCGGTACGCCGCCCGGCAGGGCGCCGAACTCCTCCAGCCTCCGGACCAGTTCGGCCTGCTCGGAAGCGGGCAGGCCGAGGCCGGTGGACGCCGCGAAGGCGTCCAGCCACTGGGCGGTCGAGGCGACCCGGAAGAGGGTGCCGGAGAAGTCGAACATCACGCCTTTGGTCACACCGCCGAGCGTACCGGGCCGAGGTGAACGCCAGGGTGGGGGCCCGCACGCCGCCGGCCGGACGGGCCACCGGTCGGACGGGCCCTACCGCAGGGTCAGGATGCGCGGGCCGTCCTCGGTGATCGCGACGGTGTGCTCGATGTGCGCGGCGCGGCTGCCGTCGGTGGTGCGCAGCGTCCAGCCGTCCGGATCGGTGTCGTAGTCGTCCCGGCCGCCGGCCGTGAGCATCGGCTCGATCGCCAGCACCAGGCCCGGCCGCAGCCGGTAACCCCGGCCCGGCCGGCCCTCGTTGGGCAGGTGCGGGTCCTCGTGCATGTGGCGCCCGATGCCGTGTCCGCCGAAGCCCTCGGGCAGGCCGTAGCGCCCGGCGCGGGCGACGCTGCCGACGGCGTGGGCGATGTCGCCGATCCGGTTGCCGACCACCGCGGCGGCGATGCCGGCCTCCAGGGCGCGCCGGGTGGCGTCGATCAGGGCCGTGTCCTCGGGCCGGGCGGTGCCGACGATGAAGCTCACGGCGGAGTCGCCGGCCCAGCCGTTCAGGACGGCGCCGCAGTCGATGCTCACCAGATCGCCGTCGCACAGCCGGTAGCCGTCCGGGATGCCGTGCACGACGGCGTCGTTCACGGAGGCGCAGATGACGGCCGGGAACGGCACGGGGGCGAAGGACGGGCGGTAGCCCAGGAACGGCGAGGTGGCCCCGGCCGCCCGCAGCACGCCGCGCGCCACCTCGTCCAGTTCCAGCAGGCTCACACCCACCGCCGCCGCGTCGCGCACGGCGGCCAGCGCGTCCGCCACCACCCGCCCGGCCTCGCGCATCGCGTCCAGGGCGGCATCCGACTTGATCTCGACCATGGTGACTCGTCTCCCCTCGATCCAATTCTTATACCGGTATTTGTATCACGGTCTGCGGGGTGGGGAGGCCGCCGGGCTGAGCGGAAGAGCGCGGCCCCGCGCCGGCCGGACGACGGGGAGGGCGGGGGCGCGTGGCGCGGCCTCGGAGATGGGCCCCGGGGGGCCGGTCGGCCGGGGAGGGCGATGGCGCCCGGACCGTACGGGGCAGGCCGTAGTATCGACCTCATGGCGAGGACTCCGCTGACCCCGTGGGAGCGCGAGCGTGGGGAGCGCTTCGGGGCGCTGCTGCGCGAGGCGCGTGGTGAGCGCAGCATGGTCGAGGTGGCGGCGGTGGCCGGTGTCTCGGCGGAGACGTTGCGCAAGATCGAGACAGGTCGGGCGCCGACGCCGTCGTTCTTCACCATCGCGGCGCTGGCGTTCGCGCTGGATCTGTCGCTGGACGAGCTGGCGGCCGCCTGCGTGCTTCCCGAGGACGGCGAAGCGCTCTCGGCGTGACGCTCCGCACGACGCGCGACGGCCCGCCCGGGCGGTGCTGCGCCGGGCGGGCCGTCGTGGAGCGGGCGGGTCAGCTCACGGAGCTGTTGTAGCTCTCGATCGCGGGCTGGAGTTCCTTGGCCGCGTCGGCGAGGGCCTGCTGGGCGGTCTTGGAGCCCGCGATGGTCTGCTCGATGGCGGTCTCCACACCCTTGCGGGCCTGCGGCATCACGCCGAGCAGGCAGCCCGCGGTGGCCGGGGACGGCTTGGTGGCCTTGAGCTGGTCGATGGCGGTCTGGAACTGCGGGTACTTGGCCACCCACTCCTTGTCCTTGGGGTCGTCCAGGGACTTGCGGTTGACCGGGAAGTAGCCGGTGCCGGTGTGCCAGACGGCCTGCTGCTCGGGGGCGGTGACGAACTTCTCGAACTCCCAGGCCGCGCGCTTCTCGGCGTCGGAGTGGCCCGGGCCGCTCACCCACAGCGAGGCGCCGCCGATGACGGGGCCGCCCTGGTCCGCGGCGGCGACCTTGGGGAAGGCCGCGGTGGCGACGGTGAACTTGGCGGCCTCGGTGTAGCCGCGCAGCACGCCGGTGGACTCCAGGTGCATGGCGACGGTGCCGGCCTTGAACGCGGCCTGGGCGTCGTCGGTGTTGCGGCCGGTGTTGGCCGCGTAGCCGCCCTTGACCAGGTCGGCCCACCACTGGACGATCTGCGCGCCCTGGGCGGAGTCGAAGACGGCCTTGCCGGCCTTGTTGCTGCGGCCGTTGTCCTGGTCGCAGTACATGGTGCCGGACTCGGCGAGCAGCTGCTCGACGAACCAGCCGTAGATGGCGGCGCCGAAGCCGTAGCGGACGGTCTTGCCGTCGGCGTCCTTCTTGGTCAGCTTCTTCGCCAGTTCGCCGAGTTCGGCGAGGTCCTTGGGCGGCTGGGCCGGGTCGACACCGGCCTCCTTGAAGGCGTCGGTGTTGAGGTAGAGCAGCGGCATCGAGGAGTTGAACGGCATCGAGGCGAGCTTGCCGCCGACGGAGTAGTAGTTGCGGATGTTCGGGTCGAGGTCGTCGAGCGCGTAGCCGTCCTTGTCGGCGAAGGCCTGGGCCGGGACGGTCTGCTTGGAGTCGATCATGAACCGGGTGCCGATGTCGTAGACCTGCACCAGGGCGGGGGTGCCCTTCTGCTGCACCGCGGCCTTGTACTTGGCGACCAGGTCGTCGTACTTGCCCTGGAACTGCGGCTTGACCTCGATCTTGCCCTGGTGGGCGGCGTTGAACTGGTTGACCAGCCCGGTCAGGACCTCGGCGTTCTTGCCGGTCATCGAGTGCCAGAACTCGACGCCGGTGACGCCGGAGGCCTGGTCGAGCGCCTGGGCGCCGGGGGCGGCGGCGTCGGAGGAGCCGCCGGAGCCGGAGCTGGAACCGCCGGAGCTACAGGCGGTCAGGGACAGGCCGGCCACCAGCAGGGCCGCGAGCGCGCGGGCACTCTTCTTCACGGGAGGTTCTCTCTCTGTCGGGAGGGACATGCTCGGGAGAGCGGGAGGAGCGGAGCGGAGGGCGCGGAGCCGGTCAGCGGAGCCGGTCAGCGGAGCGGGTCAGCGGACGGCGCCCGCAGTGAGGCCGCGGACGATGAAGCGCTGGCCGAAGACCACCAGGGCGAGGGTGGGCAGCAGCGAGAGCACGACACCGGCCAGGATCAGGCCCGGGTCGGCCATCTCGGAGTCGCGCAGCGAGGTCAGACCGATCTGCAGGGTCTGCATGTTCGCCGTGCGGGTGATGATGAGCGGCCAGAAGTACTGGTTCCAGGCGGACAGGAAGACGTAGATCGACAGTGCCGCCAGGGCGGGCTTGTTGAGCGGGACGACGATCCGCCACAGGAACCGCCAGTGGCCCGCGCCGTCGATCCGCGCGGCGTCGCGCAGTTCGCCGGGAAGTTGCCGGAAGGACTGCCGCAGCATGAAGGTGCCGAAGCCGGAGGCGAGGAAGGGCAGCACCAGGCCGAAGTAGGTGTTTCCGAGCCCCCAGCCCGACAGCGTCAGGTAGTTGGGGATGATGATGGCCTCCCACGGGACCATCAGCGTCGCCAGGAACACCCCGAACACCACGGCCCGCGCCTTGAGCGGCAGGAAGACGAAGGCGTACGCGGCCAGGATCGAGGTGAACAGCTGGGCGAGCGTGATGACGGTCGCCACGATCGCCGAGTTGGCGTACTGCCGGGCCAGCGGGATGGTGTCGACGGCGCCGGCGAAGTTCCGCCCGGTGACCGAGTGGGGCACCAACGCCGGCGGGTAGGAGGAGAGTTCGGACGGACCCATGAAGGCGCCGGCGATCGCGTAGTACACCGGGAAGGCCACGGTGACGACGGCGACGGCGAGCAGCAGGTAGACGGCGGCGCGGCCGAGCAGGTCGCGCGGCGAGCGGCCGGCCAGGATGCGGGTGCGCGGGCGGCGTGGTGCCTCGGCCCCGCCCTGGGACCCGGCTCCGGCCTCGGTGGCGGTCACGGTCATGCGTAGTGCACCTTCCGCTCCAGGACGCCGAACTGGACGGCCGTGCAGGCGAGGACGACCACGAGCAGCACCACGGCCTGGGCACTCGCGGTGCCGAAGTCGCTGGAGCCGTAGGCGAAGGCCTTCTCGTAGACGGAGTAGACGAGGGTCCGGGTGGCACCGTCCGGGCCGCCCTTGGTGAGGATGTGGATCTGGCCGAAACTCTGCAGCGCGTGGACGGTGGAGACCACGGTCAGGAAGAACAGGTTCGGGCCGAGCATCGGCACGGTGATCGAGCGGGCCAGCCGCAGGCCTGAGGCGCCGTCGATCCTGGCCGCCTCCAGGATCTCGGCGGGGATCGAGCCGATGCCCGCGGAGAGCACCAGGACGTTGTAGCCGAGGCTCATCCAGATCGTGGTGACGGCGACCGAGAGCAGCGCGTAGCGGGAGTCGGTCAGCCAGCCGATCGGGCCGAGCCCGAGGTGCGAGAGCAGGCCGTTGAGCACCCCGCTGGCGGGGTTGAAGAACACCGCGAAGACCACGGACGCGCTGGCCACCGAGAAGGCGAAGGGCAGCGCGAAGGCGGAGCGCAGCAACCGCACGCCCCGGATCCGGTTCTCCAGGAGCAGCACCAGCGCCAGCGCGCCGAGGACGCCGGGCACCACCGTCAGCACCGTGAACAGGGCGGTGGTGACGAGGGTGCGCCGGAAGTCCGCCGAGGTCAGCAGGTCGGTGTAGTGCTTCATCCCGACGTAGCGGGAGGGCGCGCCGAACAGGTCGTTCGCGTGCCCGCTCAGGTAGATCGTCCGTCCCAGCGGGTAGCCGATGAAGAGGACGAACACCACCAGGGAGGGCAGCAGGAAGGCCCAGGCGAGCCCGTGCTCGCCCCAGCGGTTTCGGCGACCCGGTGGGGGCGCGGTGTGCGGTGCGGTCGGCATGGGGTGCGCGTCCGCCTTTCGTTGCGTCGGTTCCGGCCGAAACCGTGTCCTGCCCACACGACGGGCTGGAAACCCCACGGTGAGCAATGAGTGTCGGCGGGCTTACGCGTTCGCGTCAGATTCGGCCCGGTCGTGCGCGGACGGGCGTTGGGGCAGGTCCAGAACGGGCGTCGGGGGCACGTCCCGGGGTGGCGGACGGGCGTGTCACGAGGTGTCAGTGGGGCGTCGTACGGTTCCCGGGTGAACGACACCGACTTCGATCTGCGGGCCGCCATGGCCGAATCCCTGCGGGGCCGTGCGGGCGCCTGGGCACTCGTCGAGGGCTTCGCGGCGCTCTGGGGCGAGCCGCTTCGGCCCGGCGACGGCTTCACCGACGCCGAGCTCGACGCGGCGGAGCGGCGGCTCGGCCTGCGGCTGCCCGTCGCGCTGCGCGAGGCGTACCGGCTGTTCGGCCGCCGGGCGGACCTCACCGGCAACCACAACCGGCTGCTGCCGCCGGAGGAACTGTTCGTCCTGGACGGCGCTTTGGTGTACCAGGAGGAGAACCAGGCGTGCGCGCACTGGGGCGTCCTGCTGGCCGACCTCGACCAGGACGATCCGCCGACGGTGGGCCGGCCGGACCTCGCGGACAAGTCGGAGGAACGCTGGGAGCCCTGGGAGGAGCGCTTCTCGACGGCCGCCGTGGTGATGGCGATGATGGAGAAGCTGCTGCAGGACGACGAGCTGAGCGTTTTCGCCGAGTCAGATGCGGAGGTTCCGGAGGGGCTTACGGAGCTGCCCCGGCTCGGCCGTGGCTGCCGCTGGTTCGCCTGGCCGGACGTACTGGTCGTCGCGATCGACGAGGACTTCGTGGTGGCCCGGGCCCGGACCGAGCAGGCGCGGGACGCGTTCGCGGAGCTGTAGCCGCGAACGGCTCAACGACCGGTTGCCGTCCGGCCGTTGGGCCGCGCTGCCGCCCGGTCGTTGAGCCGGGGCGGGTCAGGCGGTGGCGCCGCCGTCCAGGACCAGGTCGGCGCCGACGATGAAGGCCGCCTCGGGCGAGGCGAGGTACAGCACCGCGGCGGCGACCTCCTCGACCGCACCCGCCCGGCCGACCGGGAGGCTCTCCTTCATCCGTGCGGCCTTGTCGGCCTCGTTCTCACCGGGCCGGGTGGACATGCTGGTGTCCACCGGGCCGGGGCTCACCATGGTGATCCGGATACCGTCCGCGATGTGGTCGAGCGCGGCGCTGCGGGTCAGCGCGGTGACGGCGGCCTTGCTGGCGGCGTAGGCGCCGAGGCCGGGCAGGCGCATGTGGACGCCGAGGTTGGACGAGACGTTGACGATCGCGCCGCCGCCGTGGGCCCGCATGTGGCCGATCTGGTGCTTCATGGCGAGCCAGGTGCCGGTCACGTTGACGCCGAACACCCGGTGCCACTCGTCCTCGTCGATGTCGGCGACCGGGCCGACAGCGCCGAACACGCCCGCGTTGTTGACAGCGACGTCCAGGCCGCCGAGCAGTTCGACGGTCTCCCGGACCAGCCGGGCGGCGTCCTGACCGTCCGCCACATCCCCGGTCAGCGCGACGGCCTTGCCGCCGGCCCGCTCGATCAGCTCGACCGTCTCGGCGAGCGGGCCGGCGCTGCGGCCGGCCACCGCGACCCGCGCGCCCTCCCCGGCGAAGGCGAGGGCGATGGCCCGGCCGATGCCGCTGCCGCCGCCGGTGACCAGGACGGACTTGTCGGCGAAACGCGTGGTCATGATGAGTACTCCTTGGTTCGGTTGGTGCGTTCTGGTGCGGAGGTGGTCTTGGTGGGGTCGGCGCCCTCGGTGCTCCCGGCCTCGACGGGCCCGTTCGATCGGCGGGCGAGGGTGGCGACCGCGAGGGCGGTGAGCGCCAGCCCGACGGCGGCCGCCGCGAAGGCCGCGGCATAGCCGCCGACCACGGTCGGACGGGTGGCGGCGAGCGCCATCAGGGCGGCGACGCCGGTGGTGGGGCCGAGCTCCATGGCGGTGTTGAGCACGCCTGCGGCGAGGCCGGTCCGCTCGGGCGGCACGCCGCCGGTGGCGAGCACGGCCGCGCCGGCGAAGGCCGCCGCGGCCCCGGCGGGCAGCAGGAGCAGCCCGGGCAGCAGCCCGCCGACGTACCCGCTCCCGGGTGCGAGCCGGGCCAGCAGGCCGAGCCCGGCGCCCGCCACGGCGAGCCCGCCGGCGGTGACCGCGACGGGGCCGTACCGGGCGGCCAACGGCCCGGCCAGGCGCCCGGCCGCCAGCAGCGCCCCCGCGTACGGCAGGAAGGCTGCAGAGGTGGCCAACACGCCCCAGCCACGGACCTGTTGGAGGTAGAGCGCGAGCAGCAGGGAGGTCAGCGCGGTGCCGGCGGCGGTCGCCATGACGGCGGCGAGCGCGGTGGCCCGGTGCCGGTCGGCGAGGAAGCCGGGTGGCAGCAGCGGGTCTGCGGTGCGCCGCTCGGCGGCGGCGAAGGCGAGCAGCAGGAACAGCCCGGCGGCCAGCGGCGCGACCACCTCGGGGCCTCGCCAGCCGTGCTCGGTGGATGCCACCAGGCCGTAACTGGCCGCGCAGACACCGGCGGTGGCCAGGGCGGCGCCGGGCAGGTCCAGGCCCGGGCGGCGGTGGCCCGCCGGTTCGGCGGGCGGCAGCGAGCCGGAGCGGGCGAGGCCGATGAGGGCGACCAGGACGGGGGCGGCGAACAGCCAGCGCCAGGAGACCCAGGCGGCGACCGCCCCGGAGAGCAGGTTCCCGGCGGTGGCACCGAGCACCGAGAGGCCTCCCCAGGTGGCCATCGCCCGCCGGTAGCGCGCGGGTTCGGGATACAGCGCCCGGACGACGGCGACCGCCGCCGGGGCGGCCAGGGCCGCGCCGACGCCCTGGGCGAAGCGGCTCGCCAGCAGGACGGGGTAGCCGGGCGCGAGAGCGCAGGCGATCGAGGCGGCGGCGAGCAGGACCAGCCCGACCCGCAGCATCCGCCGGCCGCCGTGGCGGTCGGTGAGCCTGCCGCCGAGGAGCAACAGGGCGCTGAAGGAGAGCCCGTACGCGGCGCTCAGCAGCAGGACGCCGGACGGGCCGAGCCCGAACTCCCGGGCCACCAGGGGCAGCGGCACGGACAGGACCATGATCGTGAAGATCAGCGTGGCCTGCACGCCACCGAGCAGGGCGAAGCCTGGCCGGTCCGCCGTGGCGACGCTCATGGAAACCCCCCTCCCTATAATGACCGTTCGGTCCAGTATCGAGACAGCAAAGGCGACCCCTCACCATCGCCCCACGATCCGTCAGTCGAGCAGCACCAGCGCCTGCCCGGCGGCGTCCCGCACCCGGGCCGCGCCGTCGGCGGTCCTGCCCAGCACCCGCATGCCCTGCATCAGCACCAGCAGCATCCGGGCCAGCGCCCTCGGGTCCCGCCCGGCGGGCAGTTCGCCCTGGGCTTCGGCGCGCACCAGGGCCGCGGTCAGCACCGTCTCCACGTGACCGAGACTGGCCTCCACCCGACGAGCCGCCGCGGGGTCGTGCGGGGCGAGTTCGACCGCGGTGTTGGTGACGAAGCAGCCGCGCTTCATCCCGTCCTCGGCGGACTCCGCCGCGAACCGGCGGACCAGCGCGCGGACGGCCGGCAGCACCGGGCCGGGCTGGGACAGCTCGACCAGCAGCACCGGGTCAGCCTGCTCGCCGTACCGCTCCAACGCCCGCAGGAACAGTTCATGCTTGCTGCCGAAGGTGGCGTAGATGCTCGCCCGGGCGATCCCGAGCTCCTCAACCAGGTCGGCCATCGAGGTGGCCTCGTAGCCGCGCCGCCAGAACAGCTCAAGGGCCGCCTGGAGCACGGTGTCCGGGTCGAATTCCTTCGTTCGCGCCATGGGTGAACGCTAACCCTTTCCAGAACGGTCGGTCAAGATAGACCCCGAAGGTCGCACACGTGGGACCTGACGGAGCATTGCCAACTGGACTAGACCAAGGCTACCCTTACCGCCCCGTACCTCCTCTTCCCCCCACAGGAGGCGTTTCCCCATGCCCGCGAACCTTCCCACCTCCCCCCAGCAGGCGGCCGACGCCGCGCGCCCCCTCGTCCTGACGGCCTTCCGGGTCGTCGTCGGCCTGCTCTTCGCCTGCCACGGCGCCGCCTCGCTCTTCGGCGTCCTCGGCGGGGCCAAGGGCGGCGGCACCGTCCCGCTCGGCCAGTGGCCCGGCTGGTGGGCCGCGCTGATCCAGCTGCTCGGCGGCGCCCTGGTGCTGCTCGGCATCGGCACCCGGACGGCCGCCCTGCTCTGCTCCGGCTCAATGGCGTACGCCTACTTCACCGTCCACCAGGAGCACTCGCTGCTGCCGCTGCAGAACGGCGGCGAGCCCTCCGTCATGTTCTGCTGGGCCTTCCTCGCCATCGCGGTGCTCGGCTCCGGCCCGTACGCCCTGGACCGGCTGCTGGTCCGGCGCACCGCGGCCGAGCCGGTGACCGAGCCCGCGACGGAACCCGCACCGGCCGGCGTGCAGCCCCGCCCGACCGGCTGAGCGGCCCGCTGGGCGGCCCCTGGCCGAGCGACCGGCTGTGCGGGGTCAGTGCTCGGACAGGTGCCGCTCCACCGAGGCGACCTTGGCGGTGAGCCCGTCGGTGACCCCGGCCCGGTCGTCGATCTTGATGACCGTGCTCACCCGGCCGCTGTAGGCCTTCACCGCCTCGATCGCCTCCCGAATCACCGGCATCACCTCGTCCCACTCCCCCTCGATGCTGGTGAACATCGCGTCGGTCCGGTTGGGCAGCCCGCTCGCCCGGACCACCCGGACGGCGGCGGCCACCGCCTCCCCCACGTCCTCGCCGATCCCCAGCGGGGTCACCGAAAAGGCTGCGATCACGACTCTGCGCTCCTTCCGCCGACGGCCCTCGCCGGCGGCACCGGTCGCGGTCCGGACCGATCCGGACCGCGACCAGGCTAACCGCGCGCGGCCGGACCGGCCCTGAGCGCGGCGGCCGTTCACACGACGGTCGGCAGCGGCGGCTCGACCGCGAGCGGGGCGGTGGAGCGGGCCCGGTGCTGGGCGGCCCACGAGGTGAGGGCCAGCGTGCAGGCGTGGTCCAGGTGGCGCAGCCCGGACCAGTCGAGCTCCACCGGCCGGTCGGCCGGCAGCCGCTCCAAGGTGTCCAGCAGGCGGGGCAGCCGCAGGAAGGTCGCGTTCCCACTCAGCCGGACGCGCAGCAGTTGCTCGCCGGACGGCAGGACCAGCTCCTCCACGCCGATCTGCAGGTGCGAGGTCTGCCAGGCGGACTTGACCACGGCCAGGCCGATGCCGATCAGCACCCCCTCGAACAGGTCGGTGGCGATGATGGCGGTCGCCGTCACCCCGAGCACCAGCGCCTCGCCCCGGTGGCCGCGGCAGAGCGCGGTGATCCGCCGCAGCGGGACGAGCTTCGCGCCGGCGTGGACCAGGACGGCCGCCAGCGCGGTGAGCGGGACGAGCCCGAGCACGCCGGGCAGCAGCGCGGTGAACAGCAGCAGCCAGACCCCGTGCAGGGTGCGCGAGGCCTTGGTCCGCGCCCCCGCCTGGACGTTGGCCGCGCTGCGAACGATCACCGCGGTCATCGGCAGGGCACCCAGCAGCCCGCAGACGGTGTTGCCGACGCCCTGGGCGGTCAGCTCGCGGTCGTAGTCGGTGCGCCGGCCGTGGTGCATCCGGTCGACGGCGGCGGCGCTGAACAGCGTCTCGGCGGAGGCGATCAGGGTGAAGGCGACGACCGTGCCGAGGCCGGCGGTGCCGACCAGCGCCCCCAGTGCGGCGCGGTCGGGCAGGTGGACGACGTCGAGCAGGCCGGCCACCCGGACCCTCGCCACCGGCAGGTCGGCGAGGGCCGTGACGGCGGCGGCCAGCCCGACCGCGGCCAGCGGTGCGGGGACGCTGCGGGCGACGCGCCCGGGCAGGTACTTCCAGGCGACCAGCACCAGCAGGGTGGCCAGCCCCAGGGCGACCGCGCTCGGGGTGGCCGCGCCGGTGACCGCGTCCGCCAGCAGGGCGGGCAGTCCGGCGATCTTCTCCGGCCCGGTGGCCGGGGCGCGGCGGTCGGCGAGGGCGTACAACTGGCCGAACAGCAGCGTCAGTCCGATGCCGGCCAGCATGCCGTGCACCACCGAGGCGGACATCGCCCGGAACCAGCGGCCGAGCCGTAAGACCCCCATCGCGATCTGGAGCAGCCCGGTGCCGAGGACGAGCAGGCCGAGCGAACCGACACCGAAGCGCTGGACGGCGTCGTAGACCAGGACGGTCAGGCCGGCGGCCGGACCGCTGACCTGCAGGCTGCTGCCGGGCAGGAGGCCGACCGCCAGGCCTCCGACGATGCCGGTGACCAGCCCCAGCTCGGCCGGGACGCCGGAGGCGACCGCCACCCCGACGCAGAGCGGCAGGGCCACCAGGAACACCACCACCGAGGCGGGCAGGTCGTAGCGCCAGGGGACGGCGCGCAGCAGCGGGAGCCGGCGGCGGCCCGGCGGGGCGGCCTCGCGGGGGCGGCCCGGCGGGTCCTTGCGGCGGCGGGGCGGTCGGCTCACCCGGTCACCACCGGGGGGCGGGCAGGGAGACAGCACATGGGGACACGTTCCTTTCGCACGGCCGCCGCTGCGGGCGCGCCGTCGCTGGGCAGGGGGGGCACTGGACAGGGGGTGTCTCCGGCGGCAAAGGGTCGCCGACGGCAGGGGGCACCGGCAGCGGGAGGTCGCCGGTGGCGCGGGCCACCGGATCGGCGGCGGTCAGGCGGAGGTAGCGGGGCGTGGCAGGGCGGGCGCGGCGGAGCGGGCGGTGGACCGCAGGTGCAGGCGACAGCGGTACGGCCGCGGGTCCGGGCGGACCGGACGACGGCGGCGGGTGTCGGGTCGGTGCGGTCAGGGGGTGCGTCCCTCGCTCGGGTGCGGCGGACCGGGCGCGCTGGTCCTGGACGGGACCGGCCGCTGGAGCTCCCCCGCTCCCGGACGATCCCAACTCCCCCTGCCGCGGCCTCAGTTGGACGTCACGGGCCCGGCGTGGCACCGACAGTACCCAGCGGCGCGGGGCGGGCCCACCTCGGACACCGTCCCTTCACCCGCGCTGCACACCGGCCGCGCTTTCCGGCCCGGAGCGGCCGCTTCCCTGGGCACACCAGCACGATCGGCGACCAGGTGTACGAACCAGGCCCGTGCAGCACCGTTTGCAGCAAGCAACGAGCCGGCCGGCCCGGAAGGCACCCGGCGCTGGAGGAAGCGGTCATGGCCCAACCGAAGCCACCGTGACAGCCTGGCCCGATACCCGGACGCCACACCCCCGCGCCCGCGGCGACCTGCGGTTTCACACCCCGGAGCCGACTTCCACATTCTGTTGAAGCCCCCCTTGACGCCCCGACGGGCCCCGCCGTACCGTGTTTCCGCATACAGAAACCATTCTTCCGTATGGTGGAATTCTGGAGATGAGCCCTCCGACCCACTGCGGGCCGACGCAGGAGAAACCCGATGCCTCGTATGACAGCCGCCCGCGCGGCAGTGGAGATCCTCAAGCTCGAAGGCGTTGACGTCGCGTTCGGCGTGCCGGGCGCGGCCATCAACCCGTTCTACGCCGCGCTCAAGGCCTCCGGCGGGATCCGGCACACGCTGGCCCGGCACGTCGAGGGCGCCTCCCACATGGCCGAGGGCTACACCCGCGCCGAGGCCGGCAACATCGGCGTCTGCATCGGCACCTCGGGCCCGGCCGGCACCGACATGATCACCGGCCTGTACTCGGCGATCGCCGACTCCATCCCGATCCTGTGCATCACCGGCCAGGCCCCGGTCGCCCGCCTGCACAAGGAGGACTTCCAGGCCGTCGACATCGCCTCGATCGCCAAGCCCGTCACCAAGGCCGCCACCACCGTGCTGGAGGCCGCGCAGGTCCCCGGCGTGTTCCAGCAGGCCTTCCACCTGATGCGCTCCGGCCGTCCGGGCCCGGTCCTGATCGACCTGCCGATCGACGTCCAGCTGACCGAGATCGACTTCGACCCCGAGGCCTACCAGCCGCTCCCGGTCTACAAGCCGGCCGCCAACCGGATCCAGATCGAGAAGGCCATCGCGCTGCTCCAGGAGTCCGAGCGCCCGCTGATCGTCGCCGGCGGCGGCGTCATCAACGCCGACGCCGCCGACCTGCTGCGGGAGTTCGCCGAGCTGACCGGCGTCCCGGTCGTCCCGACCCTGATGGGCTGGGGCATCGTCCCCGACGACCACGAGCTGAACGCCGGCATGGTCGGCCTGCAGACCTCGCACCGCTACGGGAACGAGAACTTCCTCGCCTCGGACTTCGTCCTGGGCATCGGCAACCGCTGGGCCAACCGCCACACCGGCGGCCTGGACGTCTACACCGCGGGCCGCAAGTTCGTCCACGTCGACGTCGAGCCCACCCAGATCGGCAAGATCTTCGCGCCCGACCTCGGCATCGCCTCCGACGCCAAGGCCGCGCTGGAGCTCTTCGTCCAGGTGGCCGGGGAACTCAAGGCCGCCGGCCGGCTCAAGGACCGCAGCGAGTGGGCCGCCTCCGCCCAGGCCCGCAAGGCTCAGCTGCAGCGCCGCACCCACTTCGACAACGTGCCGATCAAGCCGCAGCGCGTCTACGAGGAGATGAACAGGGCCTTCGGCCCGGAGACCCGCTACGTCACCACGATCGGCCTCTCCCAGATCGCCGGCGCGCAGATGCTGCACGTCTACCAGCCGCGGCACTGGATCAACTGCGGCCAGGCCGGCCCGCTCGGCTGGACCATCCCGGCCGCGCTGGGCGTCGCCACCGCCGACCCCGAGGGCCAGATCGTCGCGCTCTCCGGCGACTACGACTTCCAGTTCATGGTCGAGGAGCTGGCGGTCGGCGCCCAGCACCGGATCCCGTACGTCCACGTGCTGGTGAACAACTCGTACCTGGGCCTGATCCGCCAGGCGCAGCGCAACTTCGACATCGACTTCCAGGTCAAGCTGGAGTTCGAGAACATCAACGCGCCGGAGCTGGGCGTCTACGGCGTGGACCACGTCAAGGTCGCCGAGGGCCTGGGCTGCAAGGCGATCCGGGTCACCGAGCCCGAGGGCCTGCTGCCGGCCTTCGAGGAGGCCAAGAAGCTGGCCGCCGAGTTCCGCGTCCCGGTCGTCGTCGAGGCGATCCTGGAGCGGGTCACCAACATCTCGATGGCCGCGGCCGACATCGACAAGGTCAACGAGTGGGAGGAGGTCGCCACCCTCCCCGAGCACGCGCCGACCGCGATCAGGCCGCTCGCGCTCTGACTGGTTGCGCGGGGGCGGACGAGCCGCTCCGTACGCCCCTCGCGCCCGGAACACCAGCGGCGCCGGCACGGTTGAGCCGTCCGGGACCGCTACCGTGTGCCCGGGCGAGAACCCGCTGCCAACCTGCCGAAAGGACCACCACCGTGAGCCTGTACGACATCCCCCTGCGCACGCTCTCCGGCGAGCCCACCTCGCTGGCCGACCACAAGGGCAAGGCGCTGCTGATCGTCAACGTCGCGTCCAAGTGCGGCCTGACCCCGCAGTACGCCGGCCTGGAGCGGCTCCAGGAGCGCTACGCCGGGCGCGGCTTCACCGTGCTGGGCTTCCCGTGCAACCAGTTCGCCGGGCAGGAGCCGGGCAGCGCCGAGGAGATCCAGACCTTCTGCTCGACCACGTACGGCGTGACCTTCCCGCTGTTCGAGAAGATCGACGTCAACGGCGAGGACCGGCACCCGCTGTACCGGCAGCTGACGCAGGTCGCCGACGCCGAGGGCGAGGCCGGCGACGTCGCCTGGAACTTCGAGAAGTTCCTGGTCTCCCCGGACGGCACCGTGGCGGCCCGGATCCGGCCGCGGGTCGACCCGGAGGCGGACGAGCTGACCGCCGCGATCGAGGCCGTGCTGCCGGCCTGACCCGACCGCCGACGGACCGGCCCCGGGCGCCCGCCCTGGGGCCGGTCCGTCATTCCCAGGGTCCGTCGAGCAGCCCCTCTCGATTGCCGAGTCGGTCTTCGACTGAACGGAGCCGACAGACCTGCGCACCACTCATGTCCGTTCGCATGGGGGGTTCGTCGAAAGGACCGTCGAGAAGCCCGAGCCGCTGGTGCCGGTGCGGCAGCAGCGGCTTCACAGACCTGGCCGCCCACCGACCGCGCCCGGCCCAGCCCGGCCGACATCACCAACTCGCGCTGCTTCCACCATCAGGCTGGACGGCGCTGCTGATCCCAGCCGTCGATCGGTGTCCACTCGTGCTCCAGGATCGAGTAGGTGATCGAGTCACGCCAGGCGCCGTGAACGAAGACGTGGTCACGGATCCGCCCGTCCTCGGTCATCCCGGCTCGCAGCAGGGTGCGCTCGGAGGCCTCGTTGAGCGGGGAGCGGGCGGCCCAGATGCGGTGCAGGCCGAGGACGTTGAAGCCGAGGGAGCACAGCAGGTGAACGGTCTCCGTGCCGAAGCCCTTGCCCCACTCGGCCGGGTGGAGGGCGAAGCCGATGGTGGCGGCCTGCTGAGGCTCGGTGGCCAGGCGTGCGTAGCCGATCAGTTGGTGCTCGCCGAGCCGGGTGATGGCGAGGCAGTACTCGGTTCGCGGGGTAGCGTTCGCGGAGTCGATGGAGCGGGCGGTGATCGCCTGGACCTGTTCGCGGGTGCGGGGTTCGAAGCTGAGGTGCCGGGTGGCTTCGGGGTCGCCGTAGATGGCCAGGAGGGCGTCGGCGTCCTCGGGTTCGACCTCGCGCAGTGCCAGGTTGGGGCCGGTCAGGTGAACTGGGGTCATGGCTGCGGAGCCTATCCGTGGGGTCACCGGACGAGGACCGAGGTCGGGGTGGCGGTGAAGGCCTCAATCTCCTCGCGCAGGTCGGCCGCCGCACCGGCGCCGCGGCGGCCGTCGCGGTGCAGTGCGGCGTGGACCCGCTGGGCGCTGCTGACGATGCCGAAGTTCCGCCGCTCGACAGGAAGGTCGAGCACCGGGCGGACGGCCTCGACAGCGCCTTCGATCTCTCCCCGGGCGATGCGGGCGAGGGCGAGGTCGGTCTGGGCGCCGGCTTCGTCGCCGAAGGCCCAGTCGTCCTCGGAGGCGTCGCGATAGGCGGCGACGGCGGCCTCGGACTGGCTCTCGCCGAGTGCGGCGTCCTCGCCGAGCTGCACGGTGGCCTCGGCGACGTAGTAGAGCTGGCGGGGCAGCGGAAAGGTCATGATGCCGCCGAAGGCGTCGAGGTCGTCGGATTCGGTGGCCGCGCGGGCGTCCTCGGCCTGCTGGATGGCGGTGCGGGTGGCCTCGCCGTCGCCGAGGAGGGAGTGGGCGCGGGCGGAGAGACAGGCCAGCCAGACGCCGGTGGTGCCACGGACGACCCCGGCCGCGCTCTGCCCGAGCGCGGCGTAGTCGGCGGTCACGAAGACGGTTCAGAGTGTTGTGGCTCCAGTGCACATGCCAGCCACCTTCCGGGTCGCGCCGTGAGGAGCGGACCTCACGGCAGCAACAGCCGCGTCCCCGGCGGGAGTTCGCCGTCCTCGGCGGCGTCGCGCAGGTGGGCCAGCAGGGTGGTGTGCAGCGCCTCCGCGGCACGGGTGAGCGGCACCTCGTGGCCGTGGGCGACGGCGATGGTGCGGCCCAGGCCCGGTTTGGCGAACGGGGTGACGGACAGGCCCGAGCGGGCCGCCACCATGCCGGGCACCACGGCGGGCCCGATCCCGGCCCGGACGAAGCCCAGCACCGCGTCCATCTCGCCGCCCTCCACCGCGAACTCCGGCTCGAAGCCCGCCGCCCGGCAGGCCGCGAGCGTCGCTTCGCGGACGTCGTAGCCCTCGCGGAACATCACCAGCGGGCACCCCCTGAGCTCTGCCACCCGGACCTTGCGCCGGGCCCGCCGCTCGGCGGAGACCAGCACCAGCTCCTCGTGCAGCAGCTCGGTGACCGCGAGGGCGGGCGCCGCCTCGCCGCTCGGCGGGGTGATGATCAGCGCGAGGTCCAGCTCCCCCGCCGCCAGCCAGCGCACCAGGTCGCGCGAGCCGCCCTCGCGCACCCCCAGCGCCACCCCCGGGTAGCGGTCCCGGAACAGCCGCAGCACGTCCGGCACCAGGCTGGTGCACAGGCTCGGCGGCGCGCCCAGCCGGACCCGGCCGCGGCGCAGCTGCACCGTCTCCTGGACGGCCAGGCGGGCGCTCTCGGTGTCGGCGAGGATGCGCCGGGCCAGCGGCAGCAGGGCGTCCCCGGCGTCGGTCAGGGCGATGTTGCCGCGGGTGCGGTGGAACAGCTCGGCGCCCAACTCCCGCTCCAGTGACCGGATCTGTTGCGAGAGGGACGGCTGTGCCACGTGCGCCGCCTCGGCCGCGCGGGTGAAGTGGCGGGTCTCGGCGACGGCGAGGAAGTAGCGGAGTTGCTGGAGCTGCACACGGCCAGGATAGGCCGCGTCGATAGCCGGTGCCTATCGTCGTGAGCCGCAGCATGTCTTGGACGCACCCTGGCGCCCGTCCCTACCGTTGCTGCCATGACAACCGCGACTCGGACGGCCCGGCGCCCGTCCACCCTGGCGACCCTGTGGCGGTCGACCGTCGGCAAGAAGGCGGTGATGGCCGTCAGCGGGCTGGTCATGCTGCTGTACCTGGTCGCGCACATGCTGGGCAACCTCAAGGTCTTCGCCGGCCCCGACGACATCAACGGCTACGCGGCCTGGCTGCGCACCATCGGCCAGCCGTTCCTCGGCCACGAGTGGTTCCTCTGGATCGCCCGGTTCGGCCTGCTCGCCGCCGTCCTGCTGCACGGCGTGTCCGCCTACCAGCTCAGCCGGCGCGACCTCGCCGCCCGGCCGAGCAAGTACGTCCACAAGCGCCGCCGGGCGAGCTACGCGACCCGGACCATGCGCTGGGGCGGGGTGATCCTGGCGCTGTTCATCGTCTGGCACATCCTCGACCTCACCACGCTGACCGTGAACCCGGTCGCCGAGGAGGGCCACCCGTACCAGAACGTCGTGGCCTCCTTCGGCCGCTGGTACGTCGACGTGTTCTACATCGTCGCGATGCTGGCCCTCGGCTTCCACATCCGGCACGGCTTCTGGAGCGCCGCGCAGACCCTCGGCGCCAACAACGCCCGCCGCGACCGGGCGCTGAAGCTGACCGCCAACGGCCTGGCGCTCGTGCTGACCGCAGGCTTCCTGTCCGTCCCCGTGGCCGTGATGACCGGAGTGGTGAGTTGAGCGACTACAGCGACTACCGGGTCGGCGAGCCCATCGCCGACACCAAGGCCCCCACCGGGCCGATCGAACAGCGCTGGGACCAGCGGCGGTTCGACGCCAAACTGGTCAACCCGGCCAACCGGCGCAAGCACACCGTGATCGTGGTCGGCACCGGCCTGGCCGGCGGCGCGGCCGGCGCCACGCTGGCCGAACAGGGCTACCACGTCGTCCAGTTCTGCTTCCAGGACTCCCCCCGGCGCGCCCACTCGATCGCCGCCCAGGGCGGCATCAACGCGGCCAAGAACTACCGCAACGACGGCGACTCGATCCGCCGGCTGTTCTACGACACCGTCAAGGGCGGCGACTTCCGCGCCCGCGAGTCCAACGTGCACCGGCTCGCCCAGGTGTCGGTGGAGATCATCGACCAGTGCGTGGCCCAGGGCGTCCCGTTCGCCCGCGAGTACGGCGGCCTGCTGGACACCCGCTCCTTCGGCGGCGTGCAGGTCTCCCGCACCTTCTACGCCCGGGGCCAGACCGGCCAGCAGCTGCTGCTCGGCGCCTACCAGGCGCTGTCCCGGCAGATCGCCGCCGGGAACGTGGAGATCCACCCGCGCACCGAGATGCTCGACCTGCTCGTCGTCGACGGCCGGGCCCGGGGCATCGTCGCCCGCGACCTGGTCACCGGCGCGATCAGCACCTACACCGCGGACGCCGTGGTGCTCGCCACCGGCGGCTACGGCAACGTCTTCTACCTCTCCACCAACGCCAAGAACTCCAACGCCACCGCGATCTGGCGGGCCCACCGGCGCGGCGCTCACTTCGCCAACCCGTGCTTCACCCAGATCCACCCCACCTGCATCCCGCGCTCCGGCGACCACCAGTCCAAGCTCACCCTGATGAGCGAGTCGCTGCGCAACGACGGCCGGATCTGGGTGCCCAAGGCCCAGGGCGACACCCGACCGCCAGCCGAGATCCCCGAGGACGAGCGGGACTACTACCTGGAGCGGATCTACCCCGCCTTCGGCAACCTGGTGCCGCGCGACATCGCCTCCCGCGCCGCCAAGAACGTCTGCGACGAGGGCCGCGGCGTCGGCCCCGGCGGGCAGGGCGTCTACCTCGATTTCGCCGACGCCATCCGCCGGCTGGGCCGGGACGCCGTCGCCGCCAAGTACGGCAACCTGTTCGACATGTACGAGCGGATCACCGCCGAGGACCCGTACCAGGTGCCGATGCGGATCTATCCCGCGATCCACTACACGATGGGCGGGCTCTGGGTCGACTACGACCTGCAGACCACCGTCCCCGGCCTGTTCGCCGTCGGGGAGGCCAACTTCTCCGACCACGGCGCCAACCGACTCGGCGCCAGCGCGCTCATGCAGGGCCTCGCCGACGGCTACTTCGTGCTGCCGCCCACCCTCAACGACTACCTGGCCCGCAACCCGCTGCCCGCCGTGCCCACCGACCACCCGTCGGTCGTCGAGGCCGAGGCCGAGGTCGAGGACCGCCTCAACCTCATCCTCTCGGTGGACGGCGACCGCACTCCCGACTCCTTCCACCGCGAGCTGGGCGAACTCCTCTGGGACGAGTGCGGCATGGCCCGCGACGAGGCGGGGCTGCGCCGCGCGCTGGCGCGCATCCCGCAGCTGCGCGAGGAGTTCTGGCGCCGGATCAAGGTGCCCGGCACCGGGCAGGAGCTCAACCAGGCGCTGGAGAAGGCCAACCGGCTCGTCGACTACTTCGAGCTCGCCGAACTCATGTGCCTGGACGCCCTGCACCGCGCCGAGTCCTGCGGCGGCCACTTCCGCACCGAGAGCCAGACCCCCGACGGCGAGGCCGCCCGGCGCGACGAGGAGTACGGCTACGCCGCCGCCTGGGAGTTCACCGGCACCGGCGCCGCCCCCGTCCTCCACCGCGAGGCCCTCGACTTCGAGCACGTCCACCCCACCCAGCGGAGCTACGCATGAACCTCACCCTGCGCATCTGGCGCCAGGCGGGCCCGGACGCACCCGGGTCGATGACCACCTACCAGGTCGGCGGCATCAGCCCCGACATGTCCTTCCTGGAGATGCTCGACACCCTCAACGAGGAGCTGATCACCCTCGGGGACCAGCCCGTCGCCTTCGACCACGACTGCCGTGAGGGCATCTGCGGCGCCTGCGGCATGGTCATCAACGGCCAGGCCCACGGCCCCGAGCGGACCACCACCTGCCAGCTGCACATGCGGCACTTCCAGGACGGCGACACCATCGACGTCGAGCCGTGGCGGGCGGCGGCCTTCCCGGTGGTCAAGGACCTGGTGGTGGACCGCTCCGCCTTCGACCGGATCATCGGCTCCGGCGGCTACATCTCCGCCCCCACCGGCAGCGCCCCCGACGCGCACGCCACACCCGTCCCCAAGGAGGCCGCCGACACCGCCTTCGAGCACGCCGAGTGCATCGGCTGCGGCGCCTGCGTGGCGGCCTGCCCGAACGGCTCGGCGATGCTGTTCACCTCCGCCAAGGTGGTCCACCTCAACGTGCTCCCCCAGGGCGCGCCGGAGCGCGCGTCCCGGGTGCGGAACATGGTCACGGCGATGGACGCCGAGGGCTTCGGCGGCTGCACCAACACCGGTGAGTGCGCCACCGCCTGCCCCAAGGGCATCCCACTCCCCAGCATCGCCGCGATGAACCGGGAGTTCCTGCGGGCCGCACGCGGCTGACCGGCCTGCCCGCCCGGCCCCACGTCCCCGGCCCCCCGACCCCGGCCCCACGTCCCCGGCCCCACGTCCCCGGCCCCGCGTGCCCGGCCCCACGTCCTCAGGCGCGGGGCCGACGGCGTGCGACGGGGCGCGCGGGACGTTCGCGCGCTCCCCATCGGAGTGGCGGATCGTCAGGACCTGCGCTCCCGTCCGGAAAATCGCGCTACGGTGGTTCTCCACCACGGAAGGACGGCATATGCCCGAGGTTCAGTCCTGTTCCGGGTGCGGAGGGTCCGGGGGGACCGAGAAGACCGAAGCCACGGTCGAGCGGGACGAGGAAGGAAACACGGTGCCGAGGATCCACACCTTCTGGTCGCCCTGCGGTCGGTGCCACGGATCCGGGACGGTGATCGTCGGATGAGGTTGGTCTTCGAGTGCGTCGAGTGCGGCGGGCACTACCTGCCGCCCGAGAGCATGGCCTACCCGGACGGACCGGCCTCGCCGGTCTGGTGCTCGCGCTGCCAGTCGGCCAAGCACGCCGCCGGCGTCCAGGAGGACCCGCTGCTCGCCCGTGTCGCCCTGGCCGCCGCCCGGGCCGCGCTGGCCCGCCGGGTGACGGACGGCGAGCCGACCGCGCGCGGCGACGTCCGTCCGTCCCGGCCGCCGCTGTCCCGCCGGGCCCGGTCCGGCCCGGGCGGGGTCCGCAGCAGGCTGGGCTGAACGTCGACGCCGAGCCGGCGTCGACTCCGATCAGGCCTCAGCCCCGGGTGGGCGTGGTCGCGAGGAACTGCTCCAGCACGGCCGCGACGGTGTCCGGGGCGTCCTCGGGGCTGTAGTGCCCGACGCCCGGCAGCTCGACGGCCCGGCCGCGCGGGAACGCCTCGGTGAACAGCGGCAGGAAGTGCCGGGCACCCAGCGTCCGGTCGGCCGCACCCCAGAGCGCGAGGGCGGGCAGCGCCGCCAGGGCGGTCCGGGCCTCGACGGTCGGGGTCTCGAACGCGTGCGCCCCGACCGCGAAGCCCTTCGCCCAGCCGAGCGCCCCGGCCGCCTCCGCCCGGGTGGGGAAGGCCGAGCCGTAGGCGGTCAGCCAGGTGTCGGTGATCAGGGCGTTGTTCTGGAAGCCGTTGAGCTTCAGGATGCTCAGGATCGTGTAGCCGAGCTCGCCGAGGACGGCGTCGAGGGTGCCGTCGGCGTGCGCCCGGGCGATCCAGCGGAACCACGGGGACTCGGCGGAGTTGGCCGCCAGCGCGTCGCCGAGGCCGGGCTGGCCGAACGGCGTCGGCCCGTTGAGGCTGGCCACCCGGGCGATCAGCTCGGGGTGGCGGGCGGCCAGCCCCATGCCGACCGGGCCGCCGAAGTCGTGCAGGACGAGGGTGACGTCGCGCAGGCCGAGGTCGAGGACCAGCGCCTCCAGGTTGTCGACGTGGTCCTGCAGCCGGTAGGTGCGGTCGGCCGGCGTCGCGCTCTTGCCGAAGCCCATGTGGTCCGGGACCACCACCCGGTGGGTCGGGGCCAGGCGGCGGACCAGGTCGCGGAAGAGGTAGCCCCAGGTGAGTTCGCCGTGCAGGCAGAGCAGCACGGGGCCGTCGCCCTCGTCGACGTAGTGCATCGGGAAGCCGGGGGCGGTGCTGAAGTGCGGCGCGTACGGGAAGGTGCCGTCGAAGCTCTCGTGGGCGGCGATCATGGTCGGGCTCGCTCCATGCTGGTAGCAGATTGAAACCGGCACGGGTGAGGCTAAACCCTCTGGTTTCAACAAGCAACCGGTCGAGGTCAGAACAGCGCCTCCTGGGTGTCCGGCTCCGGCGGGCGGACCCGCTCCTCCAGGGCGACGCCCGCCGTGGCGCGCCCCGTGACCGCGGTGAGCGTCCAGCCGGTGAGCAGGCGGGTGTCCAGCAGCAGCGGGCCGGAGCCGTCGGCCTGGTCCAGGAAGAGGTGACGGCCGACCGGCGCCCGCAGGGTGCCCGCGATCACCGCCCCGGCGGCCAGGCCGCCGATCTGCCGGTACGCCTCCGGGGCTCCGCCGGACAGCCCGAACCGCACCACGTGGTCGACCACCGGACGGTCGGCGAGCAGCTCCACGGCGTGGCCGTCCAGCAGGCGGTGTGCCTGGGCCCGGGCCTCGGCGAGCACGGCCCGGCGGTACGGCTCATCGCCGTGCGCCCACCAGTGCTCGGTCTTGAGCCGGACCTTGAACCGCTCGCGGGCCAGCCCCGAGGCGGCGACGGTGAGTTCGGCGCGCCGGATCGCCGGGAGACCACCCCGGGCGGTGAACGCATAGGCCAGCGCCCCCTGTTCGAGCAGCCGGCTGTCGCCGCGCTGCTCGGCGGTCAGGCCGACCTTCAGCAGGCCGTCGCCGAACCAGGCGAGGTAGAGCAGGTACGTCCGACCGTCGTCGAGGATCCGGTCCCGGGCGAGGGCCAGGCCCCGGTCGACGCTCTGGCAGGCCGGGCACTGCACCGCGCCGCCGTCCGGGGCGATCTCCGCGTGGTGCGGACACGGGGTGCGCTCCGTCGCCCCGGCGAGCCAGGCGCCGGTGCAGCGGCGCGGCCCGCCCAGCAGCCAGCCGACCTCCGCGCCGGGCGTGACGGCCCGCTCGTGCGCCCGGCCGCCGTGTACGGCGCCGAGCAGGGCGCGGCCCTCGTGCCAGCTCAGCCCGGTGGAGACCCAGCCGCCGGGCCGGTCCGGGTGCTGCGGTGCGATCGTCACGGGCAAACCCTCCCTCTCGAACCAGCGAGGGTACCCGCCCCCACCGACAACGCCCGCCCGGCCGCCTCACCGCACTCCCGCCGGGCCCCGGGGACGGGCGCCGCGGGAGCCCCGAGGGCCTGTCCTCGAACCCCCGCCGTCCGCCCGGCGGGCGGGCCTCGCGGCGTCGGGGTGCGCGGGATGGGGGTACCTCCCGGCCGAAGGCTGGGGGACCATCACCGTGCAGACGGGGGTTTGAGGGCGGGCCCCAGGACCGCCCCCGGCCGATCCGGCCGAAATCCGGCAGCGGTGCAGGTCGCCGGGGCTTGGCCCGGTGGGGTGTTCACGTTCTATTGTTGCGGGCGCGGTGGGCGCCGCGGCCGGGAGGCGGGCGGCGCGACCGGTCCGGCGTGCAATGAAGGGGTGGACGGTGGCGGGGCGGCGGAACGACGGAGTGCTGGCGATCTGGGCGGAGGCGCAGCGGCAGCAGCAGCGCCGGGAGGAGGCCCGCTGGCGGGCCGAAGCGGCGCAGGAGCGCCAGCGGGAGCGCGAACAGCGCGAGGCGCAGCGGGCGGCGGCCCGCAACGAGCGGGAGGCTCAGCGGGCGTACCAGCAGTCCCGGGAGGCGGAGGCGGCCCGGCTGACGGCCGAACTGGACTCCCGGGTCGAGGAGTTGCGCGGGCTGCTGGCCGCCGGGCTGCGGGCGCCGGCGTTCGACCCGCAGACGCTGCTGGCACCGCGCCCGGTGCCGCCGTTCGACCCGGGTCCGCTGGGCCAGGCGGTGGCGATGCCTGATCAGGGCGGCCCGAAGTACCACGTGCCGCCGCCGGACCAGGTGCAGGCGCGCAATCCGGGGGTGCGGCGGCAGTACGAGCAGTATCTGGCGCAGGCCCGGGCCCGGTTCGAGCAGGACTGGTACGCCGCCCAGGCGCAGGAGGCGGACCGGCAGCGCCGGCTGGCCGCCTACCACCAGGAGTACCTGGCCTGGGCGGCGCAGTTCCGCCGCCAGGACGAGGAACGCGCCGCCCGGACCGAGGAGTTGCTGCGCCGGCTGCGCGCGGGCGAGTCGGCGGCGGTGCAGGAGTACTTCACCGCCGGCCTGTACGCCTCGGCGGCCTGGCCGGAGGGCTTCCCGCACCGGCTGGTGGCGGCCTGGGAGGCGTCGACCCGGCAGCTGGTGGTGAACTGGGAGCTGCCCGGCCCGGACGTGGTGCCGGCCGCGTCCCGGGTGCGGTACGTGAAGACGGACGACCGCGAGGCCGAGGTGGCCCGCCCGGCGACGGAGCGCAAGGCGCTGTACCGGGAGGTGCTGGCGCAGTCCGCGCTGCGCCTGGCGGCGGAGCTGTTCCGGGCGGACCGGGACGGGATGCTGGACTCGGTGGTGCTGAACGGCTTCGTCCTCGGCATCGACCCG
Organism: Kitasatospora sp. MAA19; assembly: GCF_029894125.1. Lineage (GTDB taxonomy): Bacteria > Actinomycetota > Actinomycetes > Streptomycetales > Streptomycetaceae > Kitasatospora. The sequence continues at coordinate 1,439 of NZ_JARXYZ010000058.1, read as the reverse complement.
GCGACCGGCCGGGAGGCGGAGCGCTTCCTATCCACCCTGACCGCCTCCCGGGCCGAGTTCGCCGGGCTGGCGCTGGACCGGGTGGTGCCGGTGGAGTGCTTCCAGGGCCTGGGCGGCAAGCTGTCCGCGCGCCCGGAGCGGCTGGACGAGGTGCGGCCGGACCGGCTGCCGGAGGCGGTCGGCGGAAGCCTGGCCGGGCACGGCGGCGAGGACGACCCGGACCTGTTCGAGATGGACCCGATCGAGTTCGAGGAGCTGATCGCCGAGCTGTTCCGGCTGCGCGGCTTCCGGGTGATGACCACCGCCCGCAGCGGCGACGTCGGGGTGGACGTGGTGGCCGAGGACCTGGACCCGGTGACCGGCGGCAAGATCGTGATCCAGGCCAAGCGCTACCGGAAGACGGTCCCCCCGACGGCGGTGCGCGACCTGGAGTCGACGGTCCGCCACCACGGGGCGAACAAGGGCATCCTGGTGACCACCGCCGGCTTCGGCCGGGGCTCGTACAGCTACATCGAGGGCAAGCCGCTGACGCTGGTCAGCGGGCCGGAGCTGGTCGAGCTGTTGGCCGAACAGGGGCTGCGCGGGCGGCTCGGCGGGAGCGCCGCGAACGACGACAAGCCCGCGGCGGCCGCCGCGCCGACGGACCGTCACAGCAGCCTGACGGTCAGCTGGCAGAGCCGGACGGCCGGCGGGGACGCGGTGGAGCTGGACGTCACCGCGTTCCTCTGCGCCGCCGGGCGGGTGCTGAGCGACGAGCACTTCGTGTTCTTCAACAACCCGCAGGACCCGGACGGCGCCGTACGGCTGCACCCCACCCACTCGGTGCCGGGCGAGCCCTCCCGGGCGGTCCGGCTGACCCTGGACCTGGAGCGGTTGGCCCCGAAGGTCGACGAGGTGGTGGTCGCCGTCTCCACCGAGGAGGAGGAGCCGCCGGCCCTGCCGCTCGGCTACGTGCACGGCGTCGCCCTGGCGGCGACGTACGGTCCGGGCGCGGCCGGGCCGGCGCAGTGGGCGGCCGGCACCGGCGGTGTGCCGGACAGTGCGATGCTCGTCGGCTCGTTCCAACGCACCGGCGGGGGCTGGCAGTTCAGCCCGTCGGGCCTGGCGGTGACGAACGGTCTGCTCGGGCTGGCGGGCGCGTTCGGCGTCGCGGTGGAGTAGCGCGGGGACCATAGCCCTCAGGGATCGGTGTCATACCTGAGAAGGAGAGGGCCCTCGCCGTACCGCCGGGACGGCGGGGGTCGACCCTCCTCGGGACATACGCATCGCGTTCGGATGGATTGGGAGGATGGAACGGAACCCGAATGTCCGTTCCCGCCCTCAGGAGCACCTCCGTGACGATCCCCGCAACCGCCGTCCGTACCGGCCTGGCGGCCGCCCGCGCCACCGGACTGAACAAGGTCTACGGGGACGGGGAGACCCGCGTCGTCGCCCTCGAC
>NZ_JARXYZ010000057.1 GCF_029894125.1 Kitasatospora sp. MAA19 | reverse complement strand
ACCTGCCACGGTCGAGTACATCACCGCCACGAACGGCCTACGCCTGGCTCCCGTTCACGCCGAAGCAGTGGCTCTCATATGACCCGATGAATTCATCACGGTGCTGCCAGTGGCCGTAAGCGGCACGCTGGACTACGCGGTGGCGGCCCGGCGGGCGGTGGGCTCGGCTGCCGCAAGGGGCTGCGCGGTGCCGTCCGGGCCGGGCAGCTGCAGGCGTAGGGAGCGGGTTCGGGTGCCGATAGTGCAGTGCGCGGTGACGGTACGGCTGGCGATCGCGCCCCAGCCGTCCCCGAGCCCGGTGATCGCCGGGTCGCTGGTGGTCAGGCGCAGGGCGGCGCCATGCCAGGGGGAGGCGACGAGCAGGGTCGTGCCGTGCTCGCGCAGGCGGGCGTGGAGTCGCTGGATCTGGCGGGGTGTAGCGGGAGTGGTCGGCTGGAGCAGGACGACACCGAATGCACCCTCGCGGGCGAGCAGAGAGACCACCTCGGCCCAGTGCGGGCCCGGGTCGTCCGCGACTGCCAACCGGTCGAGCGGCTGGCCGAGCCCTTCGAAGGCCGCGATACCGAGGTCGCCGAGTCCAACGAGCGCGGTGCGCAAGGTGGGATCGTCCTGCACGGCGCCAGCCGCGAGCGCCATCAGTAGATAGCGGTCGCCGATCACCTCGACGGCGGCGCCGCGGGGGAGCCGGTCGGGCAACAGCGGGGCGAGCGCGGGTAGGACGGGTCGGGTCGTGGCCTCCAAGCGGCGCCGCCGGGCCTCCAGGCTGGTGGATTCCAGCAACTCGGCGAGCCGGTCGCTTTGGTCGCTGCCACCGGCGACGATCTTGAGCGGGGTGGCGTTCACCGGGCGCCCTCGTCGTCGGGCAGGGCGGCGCGCAGCTCGGCGGGGCGGAGGGTTCCGGGGGTCCGGATGATCCATTCGCGGGTCTCGGGAGGGCCCCAGATGACGCGTGCGGCCCAGCGGCCGTTCTCGAGCGGGCGCCAGGCGGTGACGATGGCGGCAATCCAAGTGCCACCAACCCGGATGACGGCCGGGGACCAGGCGGCCCTCTCACGTCCTGCGGCCTGTTCGACTTCGTCCGCGGGGGCCCGGCGGGCGTCGCGCCAGCTACCGGCGGTGCCAGGCGGTGTGGGGCGGTGGGGCAGATACGTGGACATAGAACAAATGTTCGACCAAGTGCGTGCACCTGGCCAAACCTCAGATGATCAAGGCTCTACAACTGGGGTTGGACGCCTTCCCCGGGCCTGCCATCGCACGGTGGGACCGGGCGTTCAGGGAGCGTCGATGATGACCGCCCGGATGAGTCGTACCGTTCGCTGAGGGTCGAGCCGCCCGTCGCCCGTGCCGATCGCGTAGGCGACGGAGATGAGGAGTTGGGCCAGAGCAGGGCCCCGGAGCTCCATAGGGGCCTGCTGCCAGGAATCATGGGCCGCAGCAGCGCCGTCGGCGCGATGGACACTCTGGAGCAACAGCACAAGGGACGTAATGGGGTCCGCCGTCCGCGCGACCTGCCGCAGGTGTTCGACGCCCTGGTGCTCCGCCAGCCCGTAGACCGGCCGGGTCGCCAGAAGACCGAGAAGAAGTGCAGCCGCCTCCCAGAACGCATCGTCGCCGCGGTCCGCGAGCTCTTCGAGCAGGACCCGTACGATCGCAGGGCTGCCGGTGCGCACGGTGGCGTCAAGGGCGTCATCGACTAGGTCTTCCACGGCTGGGCGCCGGGGGCGCAGACCGGCCATGCCGGGGATGGCCTCGTCGGGACTGGGGTGGTCACCAGGGTGCATCAGCCGACCGTATACGCCAGCGAGCACCAGGGCGCAGCTGGCGGGATCAGCCGCGCCTGCACCGTAGGTGGGGTTACCCAAGCGCCCCGTTTGGGTAACCCCACCCACGCTCGGCCCCGGTCAGCGGTCGCGGCGGCGCTGAGCGCGAAGCCCAACGTCGTACAGCATCGAGCCGGGGGCAAGGACGACGAGCGGCCAGACGAGCGGGGACGTTGCCGGGACGGTGCCGTGGAGCAGGGCCGCGCCGACGCCGCCGGTGCCGAGCGTCGCGGTGCAGGCCGGGACGGCCCCGGAGTCCTACCTCTGACCCAGCCGCAAGGTAGCGCACTGCTTGCCGGTGCTGCGCGAGCAGGGGTGGCAGCGGCGGATTCGCGAGGCCGACCCGCAGTGGGCCGCCGTGGTGGAGCAGGTCACCAAGCGAACTCCCCGCCGCCGAAGGGGCTGACGATCGGCCGACAGCTCGGTCTACCTTCCGCCGGAGTCCAGCGGCCCCACCTCCCGCGAGCTGGCCGGTCCGGCCCCGCATCCGCTGACGGCACTCGGGACCCCGCCCCGGACCTGTGAAAAATAGTGACTTCCGGACCTGCTCCCTGCAAGCATCGCTTCACCGGACTGACCTGGGCGAATGCAAGAACCGTGCCTCGTCGAATCCGAGAATGCTGCATATAAGGACGGTGATTGCGGGTGAGGCACACCCGTCATTGCCGTTCGGGCGGCTTCCAGGCCCGCAGAATGGCCGTTGCCTTCTGGTAATGTCTACGACGGCGATCAGCAATGCTGATCGCTCCGTGATCCCTCCTGTCCACAGAAGGAGGTGATTCGAGTTGGAACCCACCGGTGGCAGGCCGCCCAAGCGGCGGCGCAAGCCGGTGTGGACCCTGATGCGTAGGGGGACCATCGCCCTCGGCTTCATCGCCGCGGTCGCCCAGGCCACCTACTGGCTGCTCCAGCTGCACCACGCGCTGTAGCCGCCAGAACGCGATGAGCCCGACCGCGGCAACGGTCAGGCTCAAGGCAGGGTCACACTCGGTGATCCGGGCCCTCCGCGTCTGACCTCACGAGACGGCGCGGGGGGCCTTCACTATGCCCGGACTTCGTGACTTTGCGTTTCCGTCGTCCTGGGTTTGAAGAAGCTCGGACCAACGTCCAGTCCGTTGCTTGATGCCGAGAAGCATACACCAGCCACTATTAAGTGTCATGTTTCCAGTACGTCTTTCGGACCAAGGAACATCGCCGAACCTTCTAATAACGGGCTTCCTTAGGTTCGAGTTCTCTTCAGAGAAGACTCGCAAGTTCCGTTACTCGAAGCGAATAGATTCAACAGAGAACCTACCCATCGGTTGCTGTTCATCGAACGAAGTGCATCATCCAGACGTATCACTGATGCGATGAAGCGCATCATCGACGTGTCTTCTCTCTTGCTTCCATCTCGGACAGACTCCCTCTTCCCTTGGACACACTTCCTCAGACACGCTTACTCGGTCCGTCCTCCCCGCATCCGCGGGGAGGAGGTGAACTGGTTCAGCTCCCTGTCAGTCGCTAGCTGACGGCCGTCAGCGCGGACACCGAGGACGGGCTGTCTCCCGCGCCGGCGGACCGCGGGTTCGGACACGCTCTCGGCTTGTCCGCCCGGCGCTCGCGGGTACAGCGGCGGCTTCAACGGGTACGGCCCCGCCTTCAACGGGTACAGCGGCGGCTTCAACGGGTACGGCCCCGCCTTCAACGGGTACAGCGGCGGCTTCAACGGGTACAGCGCACGGTTCGCCGTACGGCCGCACGGTTCAGGGCCGGTTCGCCGTACGGCCGCACGGTTCGCCGTACGGCCGTTCTCCGTACAGCGCACGGTTCGCCGTACGGCCGCACGGTTCAGGGCCGGTTCGCCGTACGGCCGCACGGTTCAGAGCTGGTCCGCCAGGTACGGGCAAGCGCTCATGGGGTGTACCCGGCCCCTCAGCAGGTACGGGCGAGCGTTCATGGGGTGTACCCGAGCGCTCAGCAGGTACGAACGAGCGCTCACCAAGCATGGACTTGTGTCCTGTGCCGGGCGGACTCCTGTCCGGGTGTCCAGACACGCGTCTTCCGGTCGTCCTCCCCGCGTCTGCGAGGGGGAGATGGACGGGCACTTGCCGTCAGCGGCTCGTTGACGGTCGTCAACGCGGACAGCGAGGGCCGGCTTGTGTCCCGCGTCGGCAGACACCCGGACACGTGTCCGGACAAAGGATCCGAATGTGTTGATCTGGCAGTGCTCGTTTCACTTCGGATGCTCGCGCATCCTGGTGCGGCCTCGGCGTATCTGTCCGCTTCCTGCCGTCTGACTGTCGTTCACCTCTCCTGTATGTCCGGGGGAAGTCCTCATTCGGCGCTGCGGTGAACCTGGCCCTCAACGACTGAGATGCATGAAATTGTTGACTCTTTCGGCCCAGGGCGATGGGCATCCTCAGCCGCACCAGTCGCCGAATCGAAACGTTGTCGCAGGGCTCGCGGCTCTTTCCGGACCTCGGACATCAGTGGTGAGCCCTCGTCCAATGAGCGTGGAGGCAGCTCATCGGGTTACCTGCACTGGGGCTTGTCAAGCGTTCAGTTACGCAGCGCATCCGTGAGGACGGACCGGACGCCCAGCCCAGAGGACGGCCGCTCAGCGGCGACACGGGGTTGCGGCTGGGGTCAGAGGTAGGGCTCCGGGGCCGGGATGCTCCGCAGGGCGATCCGCAGCACCACATCCCGGCGTCCGGCCGGACGCGCCGGATCGGCGTTGCGGGCGGTCACCGGCCGCTCCCCGTGGCCGGCGCAGCGGGGAGAGCGCGATCGGTGCTGCGGGTGGCCAGCCGCTTCACCTTCCGGGACCCGCTCGCCGACGAGCGCCGGTTGCGCGGCTCCTGCGGCCGCGTCGGGCTCGGCCCCGCGTGACGACGCCTGTGTGGGCGAGAGCTAGCGTCACCGCCCGCTCGGCCGGGAGAGGGCCGGACGCCCCGTCCGGTCACGCCGCCACGGCGTAGCCTGACGCGCCGCCGGTGAGCGCGTCCGGCAACGTAGAGTTAGCGGCCCCGGCGCCCGAACCCCCGAGCGGGCCCGGGTGCCGCCGCCTTGCTGGGGGCGAGGCGGGTGAGCGGGACGCCGCCCTCACCCGTAGCGTGAGGGGGATTCACCGGGCCCGCCCGGCGCAGCTGCCTCGCCGATGGCGGTAAGGATCTGCGGCAGGACCTCTTCCGGTGAGCCGGCGGCCACCCAGCGGTAGGTGGCGGTGCCGTCGCGGCGGTCGAGGAGGACGAAGCCGTCGATCATCCCTCCGGCCTGTGGCCGCCGGCGCTCTGCCATGATGACCTCGCCCGGGTCGTCCCCGGCCTGCCCTTGCAGGTCCGGGACGTCGTCGCCGAGGTGGGGACAGCCGGTGAACCGGTACAACCAGGTGTTCACGCGCCGCTCGTACGTGTATCCGCCGCCCCGCGGCGCCGGAACCTGTCCGGTGATTTCCAGGGCGGGGCGGTGAGTGAGATCGGCGCGGCGTACCCGCTTCCCCTCCTTCTCCGTACACCCGCACGGCATCCGCAGGTACTGCAGGCCGGCCATGGCCAGCTCCGTGTCACCCCGGCCGAGGAGGTCGTCGAGCTCGCCGAAGGCCAGAGCGCCCTGCACCTGTTCCGGACCATGTCCGGCCAGGGCGGCGCGGGCCATCAGCTGCCGGTGTGCCTCCTCGGCCGCCTCCTCATCGATCGACTGGGACCACCAATAGCGTCGGCCCCGGCACGACGGGCAGGGATCCGCCAGTTCATCGCCCCATTCCTCGGCGTTGCGGTTCCGGAACTCCTGGTACTCCTCGATGTCGTGCGGGTCGTCGGTGGCATGGTCGCCCGGGATGCATCGCGTCTCGTGCTCCGTGCGGCCACAGCCCCAGCAAGTGGTGCAGGCGGAGTCAATGAGCAGTCGGAGGCCGCCGTTGACCTCGTCCTCGTACTGGTCGCGGGACAGGCCGGTGCCGTGGCAGGCGGGGCAGGGATCGGCTCCGGCGAGGATGCGCGGGGGGAAGTCGACCACGAAGAAGAGGTCGTTGTCGCCGGGGCGGACGCCGCGCTCATACTCGGCTTTCACCTCGTTCAGCGCCGTCTGGTAGCTGTACGGCTCCCCGGTCAGCGCCTCCATGTCGGCCTTGCGCTGCCGCGCGGCCGCCTTCAGCTTCCGGTCCTTCTCGCCCATGGCCAGCCCTTCGCGCGCACCGGTCCCGTGACCCGGGCGCGCCGACATGCAGGGGGCGAACCACGGTGGACTTGAGGGCTGCAGATCGACCGCTGAGCAGGTTCGGGCTGTCGACGCCTGTCCGGTCACGGGCCGGACGGCTAGGCCGGGGCCTACTGCAGTCGGCCCACCGGTCACCATAGCGCACGGCCCGAGCCACCGACTGCCGATCCGCTCATCCGACACGCGCGATCGAGCCGAACGGGGGAGAGGCCCTCTGGACCGTTACGCCATTCGTGACGGATTGTCAGACGAGGGTGGGAACTTGCCGGTCGGGAGGTTCTGATGGCACTCAAGGCTCTTCACGCACGATGGGGCGTCGTCTTCGCCCACCTGCCTGACCTGGGCTGCGGCCGGTCCTGGGAGCAGGTGCACAGCGTCCAGCCGCGGGCGCCGCTGGCGTGTGACGAGTGCCGGCATCCGGTGCACCCCAAGGTGTCCCCGAGGGGTGTGCGGTTCTTCGCCCACGATCCCGGCGCTCCGGACTGCGAGATCGCGCGCGATGGCGAGTCGGAGGCGCACCACCTGCTCAAGCTGGAGCTGCTCAGCGCGGCCCGGGATGCCGGGGCGCACGCCGAGCTGGAGGTGCGGGCGCCGGACGGATCGTGGCGGGCCGATGTACTGGCCTGTGCTCCGGACGGCTCCTGGCGCGTCGCGCTGGAGGCGCAGCTCTCGCCGATCACCAACGACGAGATCCGGGCCCGGACCGAGCGGATGCGCGAGCACGGGGTGGCCGCGTGCTGGTTCAGCGACCGGCCGAAGCCGCCGTGGCTTGGCACGGTGCCCTCGGTACGGGTGGGCCGGCCTGAGGAGGGCGGTCCGCTGGGCGTGGTCGAGGGGCTGGTCCGGTTCGGCCGCTGGTCCTGGGACGTGGTCGCGCCGCCGACGCTGGCGGACTTCCTGCGGTGGGTGTTCGCGGGACGGGTGGTAGCGCACGAGCGGCAAGTACGGCTCGAGTACGAGCTGCGGGAGCTAAAGGTGGTGTGGACGGCACCGGCGTACATCACAGCCGAGCGGGCGTACCTGGAGGAGCTGCAGCGAGAGCGGACGGCCCAGGCAGTCGAAGACGCCGCCCGGCAGCGCAAGCGGGAGGCGAGTCAGCGCCGGCTGGAAGCCCGTCGCGCCCAGGTGCGGGAGCTGAACGAGGTCAGCCGGGAACGCCAGCGGTTCCAGGCGATGAAGGCCGAGGATGCGGTGCGCGGCACTGCGGCGGCGGCCAGGGCCCGGGAGAAGGTCGTAGGCTGCCCGCAGGTGGCGCGGGCGATCGCCCACCTTGCGCAGGCGCACGGCGTCGCGGCGACGGTCGGGTGGAGCTTGGACGATCCGCGCTGGGCGGGCGGGGTACCGCTACTGGACCCGGAGGGCGTGCCGGTCGCAGTTCTCAACCCGAAGCGCGCGCTGACCCGCGGCCAGGCGTACCTGCTCCTGGCCGGGCTGCTGCTGTTGTTCGATGACGACTTCACGATGAAACGCTTCCAGCGGTGGGCGTACGGCTCACCCAAGCGACCGAAGGACCAGCGAACGGAGGCGGTCCTGGCGGATGCGGAGGAGAACCGGAGCACACGCGCAGCCTGCCGGGTGCCGCGCCACCGGACTGGCGGCCAGGAGCCGGAGCAGAAGCCGGCCTGCGGCTGTGAGCAGCCACAGCTGTTCCTGCGGATCGACGGCCGCGAGCAGTCGGCCGAGCCTGCCACCTCGTTCTCGCCCTCCTCCGCGCTCTTCCACGCGCACTGTCGGCGGTGCGGTGGCAGATACGACAGGCCCTGGAGGAGGGTTCTTACCTGATTGCCAAACCGGCACCGGCAGAGACGACACAATCAGCTCTCGACAGGTGACACTTCGTGTCTGCCGGTGGTGATCCGGCCGACCGAACCGGAGGAGCAACCCCTTGGGCGTCCTGGACTGGTTCCGCAGGGACAACGGCAAATACGAGCAGCACCTCAGGAACACCGCACGCAAAGCACGCCAGCAGCAGGACCTGGTGAACGCCGCCGGCGTCGGGCTGGCCAGGCTGCGCTGCCACAAGGACACCTGGGCCTACCTCGCCGACGCCGTGGCCGGGGAGCGGCACTCGCACGGTCCCGGTCGGGTGTTCCGCGCCCCGGCCGCCCAGGACATCAGCAACGAGGGCAACGGCATGATCGTCGTCCCCCTCTCGGGCAGCTCCCTGGCAGCCCTCCTGAGCTTCTGCCGAACGTCGCAGGGGGTCATCGGCAACTGGTCTCCCCTGGAGCAGGCCATCGGGCAGCGGACGGAGGCGGCGATCTGCGCGGCGCTGGAACGGGTCGAACCCGCAGACGGCGACCACTCCGACTCTGCGGTGATCGTCCTGGATGACCAGCCCGCCCCGGCGAAGACATCCGTATAGGGGCCGGGGCGCCGACGGCCGACTCGGGGACCCACGCGAGCCGCCTCAGACCATGATCAAATCTGCCCTCTATTCCGGAAATTATAGAGGCTAAGGGTTACCTAATCACGAGTCACGGCCTGAGGGGCCGAACGGGTTTCCCAACTTGGGAAAGAGCGCGCCGCAACCCTCGCGCACCCCAATAGTGTCGAGTGGCTCGACATGTCGAGCCACTCGACACTATGGTGATGGCGTGTCAGAGAACGAACCCTCCGGGCGCCAGCGCGCCCTTCTCGACCTGGGCGGCTGGCCGGTACGCCGGGACCTCCTCACCGCCGAGCGTGCGGTCCTGATGGCCGCGGCCTGGCGTGCCGGCGCCCGCAACGTCGCCGAGCTGGCCCGCGTCGCGGATGTCAGCCGCGACGTGGTCTACGCCGACCTGCGCTCCCAGGGGATCGAGCCCACCGACGCCGAGCAGAAGAAGGAGCCCCCGATGCCGCGCACCGCCTCCCCGCTCACCGCCCGCGCCCGCCTGAGGCAGGAACTGGCCCGCGTCTTCGCCGACGACCGGGGCCTGGGCCTCCTGGTCGAGTTCAACGGCCGACCCGACATGACCAAGCAGGGCAAGGACCTCCAGTACGCCCGTGCGGGTGCCCTGATCGCGCTGCACGGCCGGGACCGGTCCGCCGCCGTCTTCGCCGAGTACGCGACGCAGCGGCAGCGGGCGGCCGACATGCCCCGGCTCACCAAGTGGGACGACCTGGTCCTCGGCAGCCGCCCGCTGCCGGCCTGGACCCGGGACGTCCACGGCTACCTGTGCGACGTGTGCGGCGAAAGCTTCCCCTCGCTCGTCCTGCTCGAGGAAAACGAGGACGTGGCGTGCAAGCGCTGCGCCCGCGACGTCGTCGGCGCCGAACCCGGCAACGCGGTGCGCCCGCTGTGGAGCCCCTGGTCGCGCCACCTCTTCCAGTACCCGGGCCACTGGGAGCGGGAGGAGCAGGCCAAGCCGGAGAGCGAGCTGGTGGAGCGCCTGCCGGACGGCGGCGAGCGCCGCTGGGCGATCGGCGAGGCCGGCGCCTTCACGCAGGAGACCTCGGGCCTCCCCGGCGTCGACGTGAGCGTCCAAAGGCTCGGCGGCCCCGACTACGACGACCCCGCTTTCTACATCGAAGGCCGCACCGAGCACGCGGGACGCGCGTACTCCTTCGCCGTGACGTTCACCTACGACGGTCAACCGCAGCCCTTCGAGGTCCGTCCCTACGGCTGGCGGTTCTCGTCCGGTGAGATCCAGGAGGTGGCGGCCACGCCGTCCTCCCCGGTCGAGTACACCGACGTTTACGAGATGCTGGACGCGATGCTGGTGGGGCTGTACGCCCCGGACGGAGAGGGGGAAGGCCGGTGACCGAACACGACGACAACACCTGGGACCTGATGCGGGAGATGCACGAGCTCACCGTGCTGGCTGCCGCGCTCCGGTCGAGCGACGCGGCTGGCACCACGACGCCGGAGCAGAAGCGCGACTACCTGCTGCGCCGGGCCGTCGTCGACCTGGAGCACCTCGATCGGCCCGAGCTCAGCGAGGACGACCCGGACGCGTACGCCGAGGCGGTCCGCTCCGCCTCCCGGCTGCGCGACCACGATGTCCGGTACGGCAGCCAGCGCGGGCCGGTGCCCGCCAGTGACTCGTGCTGGAGAGGGCCGGAGGGAGCGGTCCGCTATGTCCGGGAGGAACGGCGCCATGGGTGAGGGGCGGAAGGAGCGGCGCGCGATGGACGACGGGCGGCACGCTCCGGCCCGCGAGATCGACTACGTGGCGTCGGCGATCGTGGGCAAAGACGTGGAACGCCGGGTCTGCCAGTGCGGCGCCGTCACCGGCGACCTGCAGGGCCATCTCGCCCACGCCGATGCCGTCCTGCACGTCCCGGGCCCGGGGTGGCTGCCTGTCGGCGGCCGGGTCGCCCTGCTCCTGTCCGTCGGCCTCGGCCTGCTCGGCGCTCTTCTCGCCGTCGCGGAGACCCAGCTCGCCGGCACCGCGCGTACGGTGCTCCTGGCCCTCGCCGCACCCGCGGCCTTCGGTGTCACGATGGGGCTGGCCGTTGCGCTGCGCGGGTTCATCGTCCCGCTGCGGCCCGCCCGGCGGTAGGGACGTCGCGCGGGTCGGCTCTCGACACCGTCCACCGCGAAGGGGTGGCAGCCACCTGGCTGCCACCCCTTCCGCGTGCCGGCGTGTCGGCTGCTCAGACCAGGACGCCCTCACGGTCCTGGCTCTGGCCTCCATGGTCCGGCTGCCCGACGTCGCGGCGCGGCTCGGCGTCGCCGCCGACGTCGGCACGGGATTGCGGCGGCAGGGCAGCCGACGCGGCGGCGGCCTGGGCGGCCAGGTGTTCCTGGTGAACCCGCTGGAGGTCGGGCAGGAGCTGCTTGAGAGCCGAGCGCACCGCGCCGTCCTTGTCGAACAGGCCGTTGTTGCCGAGGCAGGCCGCCTGGCCGAGCTTCAAGTTGGCTGCGTACGCCGCGGCGTTGCGGACCTGGGACTGGTCGGAGAGCACCCTCAGGTCCCCCTGCTTGATCATCTGCGAGAGTTCGATGAACAGCTGGGAGGCCTTCGTCACCGGCTTGGCCGGCACCGGGACGACGACGGGCGCTGATGCTGCGGGAGGCAGGGGGGCCACCGGAGCAGGGGCGGCTTCCTGATCTGCCGTCGCGACTCGGGCGGGTATCGGGACGGTATCGGACGGCGCGCTTGCCCTGGGCGCCGGTGAGCGGACTTCTTCCCGGGCTGCCGCAGGCGCCGGAACGGCGGCGGGCGCGGGGGCATCCCAGACGACCGGGGGAGCTTCCCGGAGCACCACGGGAGCTGCGGAAGTGACGGGCGCAGGAGCTTCCTGAGCCATTGCGGGAGCTGGGGCGGCCGCGAGCTCTCCGGTGGGTGTGGGCTGGGGAGGTTCGGGTGCTTCGGAGGAGGGCGGCCGGAGCGGCAGCGGCTTGGTGGAGCCGGGTGCCCGGACGTTCTCGATGGTGGTGAGGAGGTCGGCTCGCCAGGCCCGCCACATCTTCCGGGGGTAGCCGATGAACGGAACCCAGAGCAGCAGGCTGTAGCCGCGCGCGTCGCCCCTCGATCTGCGCTTCGGCCGCTTGCCCATGACGACTTGTTCGATCTTGTGGAGGAGCATCTCCAACAAGACGGCGTAGACCAGTGGCGGGACGATCGCGACGAACCGGCTGCCGAAGTCGGGGGCCGGCGCGTGCAAAAAGTTCATCTCGGCTGAGCCGCCGATGAAGGCGAGCAGAAACAGCCTGGTGACCGCGGAGGATCTCAGGGTGAGGGACTCGAAGAAGCGAAAGAGCGACAAGCCGAGGGCCCCGGCGTCGAGGAGGAGGGCGAAGCCGGTGGCCGCGTCCCAGTGCCCGCCGTTGTGGCTGTGGGCGTACTGGCGCTGGGCACCGAAGGAGAGCCACCCGGCGACGGCGGCGATGGTGAACAGCATCAGGCAACCGACGCCCAGGGCGAGGACGCTGAGGCCGCGGCGCCAAGCGTCGCGGCGTTCCTTGCTGAGCTCAGCCCGGCGCGCGGCGGACAAGGCTTCCTGGGACTTGAGACGCCGTGAGCGGGCGATAACCGCGGTGACGGCGAGGGCGCTGACGGCGGCGACGGCGATAGCGGCCGGCAGGGCGTAGGCGGACGCTGTCACGTCGCGGTCCATTTTCTACGCGCCCGCCCTGGCCCGCTTCGGCTGCTGTGGTTCATGGTGGTGCTCTCCGTTCCTCGGTCCCGAAGCCCTGGGGATCCTCAACCCTATGAGGCGCCGGGTCCGGGTGATCTACCGGTGCCCGTGCCGCTTCGGTACCGCAGCATCCTCCTCCGTCTCGTCTGCCGCGTTTTCATCGGGGCGCTCACCCAAATTTGGGTGGCTCGGCTAGACGGCTTCGGCCTTACGGGCGTCGTCTGCCGCGTCGGCGATGGCATCGGCCGTGTTGGCGATCGCGGTGAGGACATCGGCCGGGGCTCCAGCGAGCTTGGTCTCCAGTCCGTCGCGCACGTCCGTAAGCTGGGCAAGTACGGCGAGGGCCTGGTCCTCGACGATCTCGGCGTCGACGATGTCCTGGTCCGCCCTGCGGTGGTCTGCTTCCGTGGCGTCAGGTGGGCTGCCCGGCGACTCCGGGGAAGCCGGCCTCGCGGAGTGCTTGCGAGGTGCCGACGCTTCCCTGCGCGGTGGTTCGATCGCCTTGGCCTGGGCATGGAAGACCGCCACGGGCAGGGGGCCGTCTGCCGCGTTGACGACCTTGGTGACGATGTTCCTGATCACCTCGGCCGTCACGCGGATGCTGCGTTCCTGCGCGTAGGCCCGGAGCTGCGTGTAGAACTCGACGGTCTTTTCGAGGCCGTAGGCCTGCGAGGCGGGAAGCAGGGTCTGCACGTGCGAAGCGGGTGGGATCTTCGAGCTGGTCCAGCCGGACTCGATCGCTGCCGCGAGGGGCCACTGCTGGATCTGGCGGTTGGCGTCCGATTCAGACAGGCCCAGGTGCTCTTCGCAGTATTCGGCCCAGGTCAGGCCGTAGTACCGCTGGTGGTACTTCTTGTTGCGGTACACCTGCATGGCCTTGCCCTTCATCCACGCCGCCCGGTCGGCATGGGCGAAGGCACGCTCGCAGGTCTGCTTCTCCGCCATCTCCTCGTTGGACAGGTCGCCCGAGAGGTCCAGTTCGTGGTCGGGCGGGTCGGGAATCACGTCGGGGGTCAGTGGTTGTGGCCGTTCGCGTCGCGGGTCGGGGACCTCGGCGACGTCCGCAGTGGGCTGTTGGCCGGGCTGGGCCAGCTGGGTGTCGCGCTTCTTGGGTGTGCGCTGGTTCAGGGCGGCCAGGTTCGCTGCGGAGGAGCGTCCTCGGGATGGGGTCACAGCAGCCCCCGCTGCTCGAGTTCGGTCACGAGGTCCCCGAACTTGGTCTCGGCGGCGTAGTGGACCGGGCCGAGGGTGGCGTTGGCGAAGTCGTCCAGCCTCTCGATGAAGGTGTCGAGCACGATCCATTCGTCTTGCTCGAATTTGGCACGGAAAGCGGCCAGCGAGCGCGACTTCTGGTGGGGAACCCGGTTGAAGAGCACGACGGCCTTGGGCGGCTTGTTGTCCGGGCGGAAGGCGCTGCTGCGAATGATCATGTCACGGAGCGGAACACCGGCCTGGGGGTCAGTGACTCGTTGGTAGTCCGCCCCGGTCGGGGACAGGTTGACGATCGCGAGGTCGGCGACGCGCAGGACGCTGTCGGTGATGTCGGGATGGTTCTCGGAGTGGCCGCAGTCCACCACTCCTACGACGCCGTCAGGAACGGCGTGCTCCTTGTGGAACTTCGCGGAGACGGCTTCGACGACCTCGAAGGGGAATCCGCCGGCCTCGGCGTCCCACTGGCGCAGGTGCAGGGAGTGGTCGGCGTCGAAGCCCTTGACGGCCCGTCCGCGTTCGTGGAGAGCATGCAGCAGCATGCCCGTATTTGTCGTCTTCCCACCAGTTCGGGGCGAAACATTCGCGATCAGCATGCGGCGACCATAACGGCGCGTCCGAGATCGTTGCAGCAGCTCTGCCGGAACGGCGCGAATCCGGCGCGCCCCCGTGGCACCCGGGTGCTTCAGCGGCTAAGCACGGCCCCGACAGCAAAGGCCGTCTGGGCTGGACGCGTGGCTATCAGGGCAGGACTTCGATTTCGATGTCGGGATACAGGGCTCGCAACCGGTCGGGGTCTGCGCTGATCACGGGCCACTGGCGGGCGGCCGCAAGGTAGGCGACGTGGCCGGCCGTCGTGTCGGAGCCCGGGTCGACCGTGGCGCGCAGGATGCCGGAGCCGAGTGCGTCGGCCTCGTCCAGCGGCTGGAGGCGCAGGAGCGGGAACTGGGTGATCGCGGTGAGGGCGTGCCGGGCGTCCGGCTTCAGCGAGGCGGCGGCGTCGGCGAGGGCGCTGGCGGGGACCAGGAGCGGGATCACCCGTTGGTGGGCCGTGGCGAGAAGGGCCTGCATGTAGAGGCTGCCCTGGGCGGCCGCAGTGAGCGCCGTGGTGTCGAGGATCCGTCCGCCGATCACGCGGCGTTCTCCTGGGTGGAGGTGATGCCGAGGGCCTTCTCGGCCCAGGCCTGGTGCTCGGCCGCGGGCTGCTGCTGTCCGAAGAGGCGCTGCAGGGTGGCCTCGACGTCGGCGGCCTCGCGCTCGCGCTGGAGCAGGCTCTGGATGTGCCCGGACACGCTGGGGATGTCGTGGGCTTGCTCGCGTTGCCTGAGTTCGTCGAGCAGTTCCTGGGGGAGGGAGATGGCGGTCTTCGCGGTCTTCGACTTCTCGGTCATACCGCAGTTATACCGGCGGTTGGTGGTCCTCCGATAGGCCTTCGGTCGGCGCGGCGGCCAGGTGGGCGGCCGCCTCCAGTGCGGCAAGCGCCTCCGGTGTGCTGGCGGCCGGGCTCGCGGAGGCCTTGGCCGCCTGGTAGGTCTCCCGGACGGCGTTGCGCAGGTACATGGTGAGCATGGCGCGCTCGGCCGGGCTGTGGCGGTCATCGACCACGGCGGCGAGCTGGTCCATCCAGAAGGGGTCCTCCTTGTCGGTGGCGAGGTCGCGGCGGTTATGCAGGAGGGCGCGGCAGGCTGCCGCGATGGCAGGGAACCGGGCACCTTCGAGAGCCTCGGTCCGGCGCCGGGCGAGTGCCTCGGCCGCCGCGCGCTCCTCGATCAGCCTGGCTACGTCCGGGCTGCGCCGGTCCTCGGGGTCCCCTTCCACCGCCACCTTCAGTCGGCGTGCCTTGTTGTACGCGCCGTTCACGCTCTCGACGCCGAGCGCGGGCGCCAGGCGCTCCCACGACACCCCGGCTTCTCTGGCGTCGCCCACGGCCCGCAGCTGCAGGGCGTCCGTCTGCTCTCTCAGCCACTGGATGAGGCGTGTCCTGAGCAGGGCAGCCTCCTGGCGGGCGCCGTCGCCGTTGAGCGCGCGTGCATGCGACTCCGCCCAACGCAAGACTCCCCAGAGCTCGGTGTCCCCGGGCCACCACGCCAGGGCCTCGTCGTCTGCGTCGCGCTCGGCCGCGTGCAGGTCGTAGAGGCGCGCAGCCTCGGCCCTGGGGTCGACTCCGGCCACTCGGCGAGCAGGCCGACGCTCGCGGCGCTGCGGTGGTCCCTCACCTCGTGCCCGAGGCACTTCTATGTCCCTTCGCCGGCGGCTGCTGTGGCGCTAGCCGAGGTAATTCTGCACTTCGCGGGTGGGCTTGGCGTGCGGGCCGGCCACGGCCTTGAGCATGGGCAGGATCTCGCGCCCGACAGCGGCGCGCTGCTCGGGGTCGGCGATCTGGCGCCAGTCGGTGATCGCGTGCCGGGCGCTGGCCTTCGTTCGGAGGTCGGCGGTGCCGCCGAGCGCGGCGTGCAGGCCGACGACGTGCAGGTGCCAGCGGGCGGCGGCGGCGCGGTCGCCCTGCAGGCGGGCGATCAGGCCGCGCAGTTCGCGGATGCTGGCGAGGCTTGGTGCGGAGGGGCCGAGGGTGTCGGTGGCCTCCTGGTCGAGCTGGGCGGCTTCGCTTGCGGCGAGCAGCAGTTCCACGTCGGTGCGCTGAGTGGTGAGCGCGGCTGTGAGGGTCTGGAAACGCGCCTCAAGTGTGGCTTCGCCAGCGGGAGCCGGGGCGCTGGATGCGGCGGGGACGCGGCGTTGCGGTGCGTCGGCCCGGGCAGCCGCGACGGCAGCTGGCTCCTCGTAGAGGAGATCCTCATCCCAGTCAGCGTCCTCGGCCGTCCCGGGGCCCGGCTCGGTGGCCGGGTCGGCCCAGAAGTCGGGCGTCACGGTGCCCCACGGGTGAGCCAGTTGGTCGTCCTGCAGCACTGCTGCCTCCCTGCCGCTCACCACTGCACCACGCGCACGACGTGGGTGATCCGGGTGATCGCCGATGTGCTGTTGCGCCAGCCGCTGTACGCGACTGTCCGGGTCTGGACGCCCGTCCTCGGCGCCTCCACGATCCAGCCGTTGCCCACGTACATGCCGACGTGGCCCGGCGAGTCGTCGCTGCCGTCGGACCCGGCGTTGAACACCAGGTCGCCCGGCTTGACGTCGTCGGGCGACACCCGGGTGCCGATCTTGACCTGATCGAACGTGACCCGCGGGATGGTCACCCCGGCATGACCGTAGGCCTGCTGCATCAGGCTGGAGCAGTCGCAGTGACCCTGCGGGTTCGCGCCGAACGGGTCGGTGCAGTTCCCGCCCCACTGGTACCAGCCTCCGCGCTGGGCGAGGGCCCACGCGACGGCGGTCCTGATCTGCTGGGGGGTGCCGTCGGGTAGCTGGTAGTCCGGGGGGAGCTCGGCGGCCACGGTGTCGTCGGCCTGGGTGAATTTCCGGACGCCCTCCATGATCTTCTTGACGTAGTCGTAGGTCTGCCCGTTCGCGAACGACCGGGGCGGCACGCCCCGGTACTGGTCGACGCGGCCCCAGCCCGCGTTGTAGCCGGCCAGGGCGAGCTCGACCGGAGCGCCGCTGTAGTCCGGGTGCTGCTTGGCGGTCTTGAGCAGGCTGCACATGAAGCGGCCTTGGGCCGCAATGGCGTCGCGGGGCTCCCAGACGCTGCCGCCGTTGCCCCACGTCGACCAGGTCTCCGGCGTGAACTGGGCGATGCCCTGCGCCTGGCCGCTGTTCGCGCGCGGGTCGAAGGCGGACTCGGCGTCGATCTGCGCGGCCAGCACGCCAGCGCTCAGCCCCTGATCGCAGGCGGCGGCCGCGTCCTTGACGAACTGCGCGTACTGCTCGGGCACCCCTCCGGGCCCCACGCGCAGGGTGCCGGACGACGCCACCGGCGCCACTCCGCCGCCAACAGTGCCGTCCCGGTCCTGCGCGGCCACCGCGATGAACATCACCAGCCCGGCCCCCAGCGCGAGCGGACTCACGGCGACCGCCCCGACGGCGGCCACCACGCCCGGATTGATCCTCACTCAGACCCCCCCTCGGTCAGAACCCACCAACACCCCGGCCACCCGCGCCGGGTGGGCCATTTTGGCATTCGGATGGGACACGCCTACGGCACACATCGCCGCAGGTGGAGACACGGCCGCCCATAAGGCGCGTGCCAACTGGCCCATTCCGGCGTTGAACCGGCTAAGCCCTCCCCGTGACCTCACAGGCTGTCATAGATATGACGGGTGGTCAGGAACAAAAGCCCTGAGACATCTGTCAGGTGCCGAGACTAGACTGCGGCCGACACGCACGGTGACCGGGGGGTGACCAGGGCCGACGCGGCCCATCCAACGAGGCCGCCACCCGGGTTGTCATGAGTACGTGTACTCATGACAACCCGGGTGGCGGCTCGGGAGCCTGACCATGCCGGACACGAGAACGTCGGGGGAACAGTGGCGCGCAGATCTATAGTCCCGGCTGTGGAGCTACCTCTCCACAACCGGCTTGTTGTGCCCGTCCTGGCCGCCGCGGGCGGCAGCGGACGGTCCACGGTGGCGGGCCTGCTGGGCGCCGTCCTGGCCAGGACGGCGCCCACCGTGGTCTTCGACCTGGCGCCGCGCCTGGCCTCTCCGTGGCCGGGCTGGACGCAGGAACCCGGCGCCGGGCTGGCGTCGGTCCCGCCCGACCGGCCGCTCAGCCGCTCACAGGCGCGGGCAGCGGCGGCCCGGCTCCCCGGCCCGGGCGGCTCCTCCTGGCAGGTTCTGACGGACCACCGGGAGTGGAGCGCGCCGCCGCTGCCCGCTGTCGAATCACCCGCCGCCTGGTACCAGTTGGCCGCCGTCGGCGGCTGGCCCGCGGTGGTCGCCGACACCTGCCACCCGATGGCGCACGACCTCGTCGCCGCCCGTACGGGCGGGGGCCCGGGCCTGACCGCCGCGTGGTGCGCGCTGCCGGTGAGCGTCCCGGTCGTGTGCGCGGCCGCGACCGGTTCCGGGATGGCGGCGCTGCAGACCGCCATGTCGGCGGCGGCCGCGGAAGGCCTCCCGCTGCAGCGGATGGTCGTCGCCCTCGTGGCGACCGGCGACGGCCGCGCACCCGCCCCGGTCCGGGCCGGCGAGACGATGCTCGCCCCGCGGGTGGCGGCCGTCGTCCGCGTGCCCTACGACCCGGACCTGCGGGCGCGCGGCCTGCGCGACGCCGCCCGCCTCGGTTCCCGCTCCGTGCAGGCCGCCGAGCTGCTCGTCCAGGCCGTCGTCGCCTCCGCCCGCGAAAGCTGGGGCGACCCACTGCCGGTGGCCGCGCAGCCCGCCCCAGTCGTCCCAATCCCGTCCCGCGTACACCCCGAAGAGAAGGTGCTCCTGCCGTGAGCCAGTTCCTGCACGTCGCCGACGCCCTGCTGAGCGACCCGCACGTCCACATCCTCGCGGACAACCCGACAGGGGTCCCGAACCCGATCCCGTCGTTCAAGCCGGAGTTGCCCGCA
This sequence comes from Kitasatospora sp. MAA19, assembly GCF_029894125.1. Taxonomy (GTDB): domain Bacteria; phylum Actinomycetota; class Actinomycetes; order Streptomycetales; family Streptomycetaceae; genus Kitasatospora. The sequence continues at coordinate 12,899 of NZ_JARXYZ010000057.1, read as the reverse complement.
CAGGTCTCCGGGCCGACCGGCACGATCCTCGGCTGGGTCGCCGGCGGCGGCCTGGCGCTCGCCGTCCTCGGCGGGCTGCTGGGCTGGGGGGCGATCGCGATCGGAGAGAACAGCGAGCGCGGCGGCATGGCGGCACGCGGCAAGAAGGCCATCATCATGAGCCTGATCGCGGGCATCGGCATCGCCTGCACCAGCGGGCTCGTGTTCGCCGCGTACTCGATGGCGTCCTGATGATGGCGGACCGACACGACCGGGCCGCCCGCAGGGCCCGCCTTCGCCTGATCGCCATCGGGGTGGTGACCGCTGCCGCCGTCGCCGCCGGCAGCGTCGCGCTCGTCAACGGCCTTTCCGACGGCGACAACCCGAAGCCCACCCCGGCCCCGACCGTTGCGGCGACGGTGAGCCCGGGGCCGGTGTCGTCGCCGAGCCCGTCGGCCACTAGGACGCTCACACCGAACACGGCCAAGCCGGTGCACCTGATCAAGCCGACCGGACAGAAGGACGGCGCCTCGATCGGGTTCCCGCGCTACGGCTACGGGCCGATGTCCGCCGCGGTCTACCACCTGGACGAGCTGTCGATGCTGGACGACGACATGGTCCGGCGTCAGCTCACCGTCATCACGGCCAAGGGCAGCGAGGACTCCATCGACAAGGCCGTCAGCGAGGTACGCAAGCTCCGCGAGCAGGTGGGCCTGCCGCCGTCCGGCGGCACCCCTGCCGGGCTGACGATCACCACCACCGTGGACGCCGCGCAGGCCTGGGCGCTCAACGACGACGGCTCCGTGATCACCGTGTGGATGCACTACAGCCGCACCGCCACGCTGCCCAAGGGCGGCCCGGACGACAACCCGCTCAAGGACCAGCTGGCCAACATGATTCTGCAGTGGGAAGACGGCGACTGGAAGATCACCACGGATCCCAAGTGGGTGGCCAAGAAGGGCAATCCGATGCCCTACAACCCCGATTCGCCGGTGTCCGCGAAGGACGGATGGGGGGTGGTGATCCGTGACTAACCGCGGACTCCTCCGCCTGCTCACAGCCCTGCTCGTCGCGCTGATGTCGTTCGGGGTGGCGGCCGCCCCGAGCGCGGTGGCCGACGACCCGAGCGGCGAATCACGAGCGCACGCCCCCAACGGCCCCCCGGCCCCACCGGATCCGGAGTGGCTCAAGCAGTGGAACGACCGGTCCGAGGTCAACTGGGGCAAAGACACGAACGGCCACTGGTGCATGATGCCCGAGGCCAGCAACTGCACTTTTTACAAACAGCCCGAGACCCACGACTCCTGCGAGGAACATCAGGTCGGCTGTGACGATCCGAAGATCACCGAGGCGCGCAAGCAGCGGGAACTCGCGGCGCTCGCGGAGTGGGAGAAGGTCACAGACCACGGCGCGTACGGCTACCAGAAGATGGACGCCGCCCTCAAGAAGTGCATCGACGGGGGCCAGCTCTTCAACGACTGCAAGACGTTGAACGCCCAGTTGATGGTGCCGGACGGCGGGCCGGTGGCCTGGGTCGAGGGCAAGATCAGCAAGTTGGCCTCCGACGCGTTGAAGGAGGCTGCCGGCGCCATCGGCGAGGGCGTGGTGTGGCTGCTGCAGCAGTTCGCCGACTCCTTCGACAGCGCGAGCACCATCGACCTGAGCAAGGTCGGTATCGGCACCGTCACCGGCATCATGACCGCGCTGTCGGTGCTGATCGCCACGTTCTTGGCCCTCATCCAGTTCGGGAAAGTCGCCGTGAGCCAGCAGGGCGCCCCCCTGGCGACCGTCCTCAAGGGCTTGGGCAAGTACGCCCTGGTGCTGGGCGTCTATGCGGGCGCCGCGCAGGTGATCCTGAGCTGGATCGACGTGGTGTCGGCCTGGATCATCAACCTCTCGTTCAAGGGCGGGGGAGACGGGAAGGCGGATGCGGCGGCCGCGATGAAGACGCAGCTTGGCACCCTCTTCTCCGGGTTGGTAGGGACCGGCGGCGCCGGGGCCGCCGGTGGGGCGCTGATCACCGGGGGAGGCGTGCTGAGCCAGGCCGTCGGGGTGGTCATCGTGCTCGGGATCCTGTCGATCCTGGTGATCGGCGCGCTGTGGATCGAGATGCTCGTCCGGCAGGCCGGGATCATGGTCCTGATGGCATCAATGCCGATCGCCCTGGCCGGCCAGCTCAGCGACGAGACCCAGGAGTGGTGGCCCAAGGCACGGCGGGCGTTCACTGCCATCGCGCTGTCGAAGCTCGCGATCGTGGTGTGCTTCGCGATCGGCTTCAATTCCATGGGCGATTCCCAGGGTGTCAAGAACGTCATCGTCGGCCTGATCGTCTTCTTCCTCGCAGCGTTCGCCTGGCCGGTGCTCGCGCGCTTCTTGACGATGGTGGAGGCTGGCGGCGGCAACTCGGTTGCCGCGGGCATGGTCTCCACGGTCGGCTCCAGCGTCGGCGCGATGTTCGGCGGGTTCGCCGGCGGCGGCCTCGCCGTGGCCGGGGCCGGGGCCGTCGGCGGCGGGTCCGGCTACACCAAGGCCCTGGAGCAGGAGACCAGCCCGGCCGCGTCCGACGGCGCGTCCGGCGGCTCCTCCCTGCCCGAACAGGCCGGGGGCGCCAGGTTCTGGAAGGGCGACCCGAACAAGAGCTTCAAATCGAAGCTGGGCGCGGCCGTCGGGCTCGGTGCCCAGCTCGCCGCCGCTGGCGCCGGCACGCTGGAAGGCGCGGGCGCCAACGCGGCCGCGAACGCGGGCCTCGGCGCTCCCGGCAGCGGGCACTCCACCGTGGTGCCGCCCCGCACCGGTGGGGGTGCCGGGCAGGCCGCCGGCGGGCAGGAAGGCGAGGGCACCAACGGGGCTGCCGAGCCGCAGAGCCCAGTCGCGGGCTCGCCCGAGGCGGAGGTCCCGGTCGAGGCGGCGCCGGGCGGTCCGGTCGCCGAGGCCGGCGCTCCCCCGGCCGGGACGGCCGTGCCGGAGGCCAGTGCCCCCGGCATTCCCGCACAGGCACCCCCCGCGCCCGCGAGCGCCTCCGGCTCCGACACGCCGGCGTACGGCACGCCCACGTGGATGCCCGATCACAACGCCCTGCAGTACGGCGCGCGAGGGCAGCGGCCCGACCCGCAGCCGCCGACGTCCGAGGGGAGCTGACCCATGTCCCTGACCCACAGTGAGCCGGACACCTACAGCGGGTGGCAGCGCGAGAAAAGCGGGTTCATCGGGGAGTTGTCCGGTACCGGCTTCGCGTTGTTGGCCGCGGCCTCGGTCGTCGCCCTGGTGCCGGTCTACGCGCACAGCTGGAGCGCCGCCGTGGTGGCGTTGCCGCTGGCCGGCGTCCTGCTGCTGCTCGCCTACGGCCGGGTGATGGGCCTGGCCGCGGAGGAGTGGGTGCTGCTGGCCGTCCGCCACCAACTGGCCGTCGCCACCCGGAGAAACGTTTTCTACAGCGGGGTGTTCGCACCCTCCGACGATGAAGGGGACCAGCCGATGGACCTGCCCGGCGTGCTGGCGCGCCTGCGCATCCTCAACGCGCCCGACGGCCAGGGCGGCACGCTCGGCGTCGTCCACAACCCGATCGACAACACGTACACCCTGATCGCGAAGGTCACGTTCCCGGGCCTCGCGCTGGTCGACACCGAGCGGCAGAACGCCCGCGTGCGCCAGTGGGCCGCTTTCCTGCGCGGCCAGTGCAAGGAAGACGGGGCGATCGTCCGCATCCAGGTACACCAGCGCTCCCTCCCGGACGACGGCGAGGCGCTGCGGTCGTGGACCGTACGGCACGCCACCCCGGACGCTCCGGCGGCCGCCGTGCAGGCGCTGGAGGAGCTGATGGTCTCCGCCGGTCCGGCGGCCACGATCCGCGAGACGTACCTGTCGGTGACGCTGTCGGCGACGCGCGCGCGCCTGGCCGTGCGCGGGGCCGGCGGCGGGCAGGTCGGCGCGGCCGCCGTGCTGGTGAGGGAGTTCCTCGCCATGCACGGCTCGCTGTCCTCCGCGGGTCTGCAGGTGGTGGAGCTGCTCGACCCGCGCCGGGTGGCCGCCACGATCCGCACCGCGTACGACCCCGAGGCCCAGCAGATGCTGGCAGCCCGTGGCGCGGCCGCCGGCGATGCCTCGTACAAGGGCGTGCTGCCCGGCGTCGACCCGGCGCTGGCCGGGCCGGCCGCCGCCGAGTACACCTGGGGCCTGTACCGGCACGACGGGGCGTGGACGGTCACGTACCAGGTGCGGAACTTCCCGCAGTCCCAGGTGTACGCGACGTTCCTGCAGCCGCTGTTGAGGCCGAGGACGAACGCTCGCCGCTCGATGTCGCTGGTGTACGAGCCGGTCGGCCCGGCCCGGGCGCGCAAGGAGCTGAGCAAGGAGAAGACGAAGCGCCAGGCGGCGCGGGCGTTGCGGGCGAAGACCGGCCGGACGGAGTCGGAGGACGAGCGGCGCGAGGCGCAGGTCGCGCACTCGCAGGACATCGCCCGTGCCGCCGGGCAGGGTGTGGTGCGCATGGTCGCGCTGATCGCGGTGACCGTCACCGACCTGGAGGAGCTGGAGACAGCGTGCGCCGAGCTGCAGGCCGACGCTAGCGACGCCGGCCTGGAGCTGAGGCGCTGCTGGGGCGCGCAGGACGACGCGTTCGCCGCGGCCGCGCTGCCGCTCGGCATGGGCCTGCCGCCGCGAAGGATGGCGATCTGATGGCGTTCCCCTTCCGCCGTGATCGCGGCGACACCGCCCTCGAAGCGACCAGGGTCGCCGACCTCTTCGACCCGGCCGAGAAGCTGCCCGCGCAGCGCCAGCCGACCGCGCGGGAGCTTCGGCGGGCCCGCCTGCTGGAGGACCCGGCGGCGGCGATGCGGATTGCCCCGAAGAAGGGGTGGCACCAGCCCTACGCTGGCCGGGCCGCCTCGCACGCCAAGGCCGAGGTGTTCCGTGCCGACACCGGCCGGGCCAGCGGGATCTATCCGTTCCTGCACGCCGCGAGCTTGCCGCCCGTCGGCGCCTACATCGGGTTCAACACCTTGACGATGCAAGCGTTCTCCGCGCACCCGAGTGTGTGGGTGAAGGAGGGGCTGGCGACCAACCCGAACGTGATCATCACCGGCATCCCCGGCTCGGGGAAGTCCGCGCACATCAAGGCGCTGGCGTTCCGGCTGATGGCGTTCGGCCACAGGGCGCTGATCGCAGGCGACGTCAAGGGCGAGTATCTGGCGCTGTGCCGGCACCTGGGGGTCGAGCCGGTGCGGCTCGGCCCGGGCCTGCAGGGCCGGCTCAACCCGCTGGACGGCGGCCCGCTCGGCGCGGACCTGAACCTGATCAAGGACGGCGCCGAGCTGCAGGCCCGGCTGACCGAGATCCACCGCCGCCGCCTGACGCTGTGCAAGGCCCTGCTTGAGCTGCAGCTCAAGCGGACGCTGCAGCCGCAGGAGGAGGAGTGCCTGGACGTCGCCGTCCGGGAGGTCACCGGGGCGCTGGGCGGGGCCGGGCACACCCGCCTCGACACCCCGACCCTGCCGTCCGTGTACCAGGTCCTCAAGGACCCCACGCAGGCGATGGCGCGAGAACTGCGCGTGCGCGGCGACGACGTGCAGACCGCCCGCGAGCAGATGGCCAGCATCCGCTCCGCCCTCGGATCGATGATCAGCGGGCACCTGGGCGGCCTGTTCGACGAGAAGACCTCGGTGTCGCTGGACTGGGACGCCCCGATCCAGAGCGTCGACATCTCCGCCCTGCAGCAGTACGGCGACGAAGTCGTGGCGATGGTGCTCACCTGCGTCTCCTCCTGGGCGCAGTCGGCGATCGACCGGCCGGGCCGCCCGTGGATCGTCGTCCGTGACGAGCTGTGGCGTCAGATGCAGTCCGGCGGCTCCTCCATGGTCCGCAAGATCGACGCGGACCTGCGGCTGAGCCGCGCGACCGGAACGATCCAGGTCCTCGCCACCCACCGGCTGAGTGACTTCGAGGCGGTCGGCGCGGCCGGCTCCGAGGCGGTGGCCATCGCCAAGGACCTGATCGCCTCGTGTGAGACGCGCATCCAGCTCGCGCAGGACACCAAGCCGCTGAACCTCACCCGCGAGGCGATCGGCCTCACCGACGCCGAGTGCGACCTGATCGGAAGCTGGGGCGCCGGCCAGCGCGGCCGGGCCCTGTGGAAGGTCGGCCGCGGCGGCGGGTCGCACGCCGTGCAACTGCTGCTCTCCCGCACCGAGAAGCAGCTGTTCGAGACCGACGAGAAGATGGTGATCTGATGGCCTCGGACAACCGCGTGGACGACGGAACGTTCCTGGCCGGGATCGCGGCCGGGGCGGTCATCTCGCTGGGCGCGGCCTCGCTGGCCGCCGGGGCCCTGGCCGGGCTGCTGTCCGAGGGCGCCCCGCCCCGGATGACCGAGCCCCTGCCGGTCACGCTGCTGCTGTCCGTCGCGCAGGGCCCGGCGTCGGTCTACCAGCCGGCGCCCCCCACCTGGCTGTTCTACACGGTGTTCGGCCTGCTGGTCGTGCTCCTGGCCGTCCTCGCCGGGGTCGCCGTCCGTCGCCTGGGCAAGCGGCGGCGCCGCTCCCTGGCAGGCGGCGCGACGTGGGGCGGCACGAAGGTCGAGAAGGAGATGGCCCTGCCCGACGACCCGAAGGCGAGGCCGGACCGGATCACCGCCGGGCGCGGCCAGCAGACCCGGAAGATCGTCGGCGTCATCGAACGCAGCGCCTCCGCCATCGCCTTCGGCCCTCCCGGCTCGGCGAAGACCAGCGGGCTCCTCGCCCCGAACGCCGCCGAGTGGCAGGGCCCGGCGATCGTCACCACGACCAAGGCCGCGGACCTGCAGGAGATCTACGCGGCCCGCAGCCACGTCGGCCCGGTGTGGGTGATCGCCCCGGCCGGCATCCCCTCCGGCCCCTGGAAAACCGCGCACTGGTCGCCCGTGGACTACGCCACCGACGAGGAGGCGGCGGAGCGGATGGCCGAGTGGATGGCCGACGCAAGCCAGAAGACCTACGACCCGCGCGCCGAGCCATGGTTGATCCAGGCCCGCGCCATCGTCGCTGGCCTGCTGCTCGCCGCGCGGATCGACCCCGAAGGCGGGATCAAGGCGTTCCGGCGCTGGCTCACCCAGGGCGAAGCCGCCGTCGACCACGTCCGCGCCGTGCTCGACGCCCGGTACCCCGAGGCGGCGCTGGACTACGCCCAGCCCTGGGCGACGCTGCACGACGACGGCAAGGGGTCGGTGGCCTTCACACTCAACGTCCTGGCGGCCACCTACCGCAGCGAGGGCATCCGGGCGGCCGCCGCCCGCACGGACTTCCGGGCGGAGGAACTGCTGGAGGACAACGGCACGCTGGTGCTGATCGCGGCACCCTCACAGGCCGAGCGCTTCGCGCCGTACTTCACCTCGCTGATCGCCTCCGTCCTCCACGCGGCCGAGACCCGTTACGAGCGGGCCGGCCGCCATCCCGAACGCACCCTCGGGTTGTTCGCCGACGAGGCCGGCAACTTCCTGCGCTACCCGAAGCTGCCGAACCTGTTGACCACCGGCCGCGGCATGGGCATCGCGGTGCTCAGCATCTGGCACGACTACTCCCAGCTCGTCGCCCGCATGGGCCGCGAGGGCGCCAAAACGATCATCTCGGCGTCCACGCTGCGGCTGCTGCTGCCGGGCCTGGCCGACGACGAGACCCTGCGGTACATGTCGTTCCTGTTCGGCAAGGAGTTGGTGGAGCGCACCAACCACAGCAGCGGCGACGGCCGGGAGTCCACCTCGACCAACGTCGTGGAAACCGACCTGCTACCGGTCCACCAACTGCGCGAAATCCCCAAGCACACCGCCGTCGCGCTCTACTTCAACCGGCCGCCGATCCGGGTGAACATGCGCCTGACCTGGCGCGACCCCGATATCAAAGCCTGGCTGGCCCGGCCACCGGCCACGTCGGTCCCGGGACCTTCTCCGTCGCTCGACCGGGCCAAGGAGGCCACCGATGTCTGACCCCACCCCCGCGCCCGCCGTCCCCGGCCAGGCGACCGGGAATCCCACCCCGCCGCCGCGGCGGTGGGTGTGGACCGCGATGACGCCGGAGGACCGCCAGCAGCGGCTCGGCGAACTGGGGCAGTGGGTGGACTGGCTGATCGACCACCACCACCTGCACCGCAAGATCCCGCGCTGCTGGTACCGGGACGGCCACGAACCCGTCCTGGAGATCCTCACTGCCCTCTACCTCGGCTGGGTCCGCACCTATGCGGGCGACCCCAGCAAGGCGACCACGCTCGGCGAGATCGCCTGGATCAAGGAGCTGCACCTGCTGGCCCCGGCCCTCGCGGCCCCGGCGTGCGAGGCCGGGCACCAGGCGCCGCCGCCCCGGCCCGGACCTACCGGCGAGGCCCTGTCCGACTGGCTGGACACCAATCCGGACCGGATCACCGAAGCCCCCTACCACCCTGCCGAGGCCGAAGCCACGCGGCTGGCCCACGAACTGCTCGCCGCAGAGCAGCGCAAGGCCGCGAGCCGCGCAAAACCCTGACCGCCACAGCGACCGAGGCGCCCGCCGGACGAACCGGCGGGCGCCTCGGTGTTCCTGCTCGCTCCCATCCCTACCGGGATGGCCCACCGCGGCTCTGGGTGCGTCCGGGCCCCGGCCCGTACTGCTGGCTCTGCTGCTGGGCCGTGCGCTGGGCCGCCTGCACGCGCTGGGCATCCTCGGCGAGACGCTGGGCCGGCGGCTGGGCTTCGCGGCGGGCCGTCTCCCGCTGGATCAGCGCCGTCGCGGTGTCCAGGTCGGACGCGCGTTGGTGCGCTTGCGAGGCGTCCGACCGGGCCGCTCCCAGTCCTCGCTCACGGGCGGCGGTCGTACGGGCCAGGACCTCCTCCGGGCTGCCGCCGGCCTCGTGCCAGGCCGCCAGGACGGCATCGTGCTCGGAAGCGGGTCCGGCAATCCGCATGCTCGCGTCCAGCCGCTCACGCGCCGCAGCAAGGTCGAGTTCGGCGTCCTGGGTCGCGGCGCGCAGGTCACCAAGCTGTTGTTCCAGGGCCTGCCGTTCGTCGCCGCGCACCGCGGGCCGGCCAAGGAATCCCCGCTCTTCCAGCTGCCGCTCCACCTCGTCGGCCTGCTGCCGGGTGCGGTCGACGTCGGCGACCAGGTGCTCGACCAGGACGGCGTCCTTGCGGCTCTGCAGGATGGCGTCGACCTGCTCGGCGCGGGCGGCGACGTGTTGCTCGACGGCGCCGCCCGGGGCGAGCGAGGCGGTGATCTCGTCCACCTTGACTTCGGCCTTCGCCGCCTGCAGTCGGGCGGCGCCTGCCTGCTCGACGGCGTAGGCGAGCTCCGCGGCCAGGTCGGCGTCCGGCACATCCCGGTAGCTGGCCAGCTGGGCGGCGGCCTTGCGGTCCACGGAGGCCAGGCGTTCGGCCCACTGGTAGCCGTCGCCGTCCGCCGCGGCGGCCCGCCACCGGTCGAACAACTCGCGCGTCGACTCGCTCCAGAGCTGATGGCGCGTCTGCTCCAGGACCCGCTGAATATCCGGCTCCGTAGGCCACCCCCCGCTCTCCAAGCGGCGCACGGTGCCCGCGATCTGGCCGGAGATCGGGTCGGCGACGTGAACCGCGTCGACCCCCGGCCACCCCTTCGCCGCGGCGAGCACCGCGCCGACGTTGGCGTAGACCGTCTCCTGCATCTCCAGGGGCGGCAGGATCGCGTACCCGATCCCGCTCGGGCCGATCGCCGCCTGGTAGCGGTGCATCACCCCCAGCTCGCTCATCGCGGGGTGCATGGCGGTGTAGGCGAGTTCGCAGTGGTAGCCGGCGGCGCGGAACTTCTGCACGACGTCGGATGTGTACTCGGCGTTGGTGAAGGGGCCCACCAGAACGATGTTCTGCCGGTGGTCGATGGCGTGCTGACGGATGTGCTCTGTCAGCTCTCCGGCCGCTGGGGAGAAGTGGCGCATCGCTGAGAGCATGCCGTCCTCCCGCGCCATCCGGGCGTACCCGGGGAGGTACGCGAACACGTCGTCTCCGTCCAGCACGACCGGGTCGGCGAGGCCGAGCTGCTGCGGGACCGCGGTCCGCAGGGTGGTCTTCCGCGAGCCCTGCGGGCCGCCGAGGATGACCATCCGGGGGTTGTCCTGGGAGGGTGCGGTGAGCGTGGGCCGTAGGTCGTTCTCCCAGATCGCCTCGATCTGCTCGGCGTCGGGCAGGGGCGGCGGCGTCACCCGCCGGCCCTCACCGAGGCCAGGACAGTCGGGTACTCCGCAAGGATCGCCCGCAGCCGGTCCGGGTCGGTCTTCCCCAGGTCCTGGCGCTCCTCGATGTAGCGGGCCCTCTCGGCCCTCAGCCGTTCGGCGTCGGCGGGCTCGGCAAGCGCGATGAGCGTGCTGTACTCCGCGATGATGGCGCTGATCAGGTCGTAGGCGATATCGGCGGCGTCGGGGTCGATGGCTCCAGACATGAACTCAACCTATCCCCCTTCCCGCCAACTGGGCGGACCTACATTTGAGTTCCATACTCGACGGCAGCGGTCGCCGCCGGTGCCACCTTGGAAGGGATCCCCCGATGCCTCAGTGGTTCAAGAGCTCGCACTGCGACGACAAGGAGTTCGCGTGCGTGGAGGTCCGCACGGAGCCCGGCACGGTGGCCGTGCGCGACTCGAAGGATCCGGACGGGCCGGTGCTCACGTTTCCCGGCGAGAGCTGGGCCGGCTTCCTCGGCATGCTTAAGGGCGAGGCGTAGGAGCCCGGACCACAAGCGAAGGCCGAGCTTATCTGGGGCGCCCAGGAGCCGTGAGGTACATGAGGCTTGGAACCCGGACGAGTGCATGCCGGACGGATATCTGGGGGTCGTCAGGCACATGCGGAAGACTGGCATCCGAGCAAGAAGTGTGTAGCAAGCTTGACATTTTGGTCATGCCGACCCATGCTGAGTGTCAAGCACGCTACACATCGAGTGGCGTCAGTAGGCGGGAGAGGGTCATGTCCTACACGATCACGGCGGAGCAGGTCCGCGAGCTCTGGAAGGCGATGAACCCGGGGGCTGTGCTCGACAGGGGGGATGACCTCGCTCCGGTGACGAAGGACGACCTGGCCGCGCTCGCTGACCAGATCGACACCGACGACCAGGGGCTCCCGCTGGACGACCAGTGGCAGGTCTTGGCCGACCAGCTCAACACCGACGACGAGTCCTCGCCGTCGCCCGCCGCCGGGCCGGCCGCCGACGTCCTCCAGGCCGTCGAGGAGGCGCGCCGGGCCCGGGACAACGCCGAGCGCGAGCTGCAGGAGCTGATCCGCTCCGCGATGCTCAACCGGAAGACCACGAAGGTGAGGGTCAAGGACCTGGAGCAGGCCGCCGACCTCAGCCGGGCCCGGCTCTACCAGATCCGCGACGGGCGCCGCTGACCGTGGCTCACCTCGCCGCCGCCTCCCGTCTGGTCACCCGGCGGGAGGCCGAACCCCTCCTCGGCTACGCTCCCGGCAGCCTGAAAGCCGTGATGCAACAGCAAGACCGCTGGCCCGATCCGGTGGCCTGCCGCAGGCGCGACCGCGCACTGCTGTGGGAGCTGGACGCCCTGCTCGCCGCCGCCCGTCCGGCCTCCGAGGCACGTTCGCGCCGTCCGGACGGCGCCGACACGGACGGCCTGGTCACCTGCCTGGTGTGCGGACGGCGCTTCCGCTCGCTCGCCCCGCACCTCGCCCGCGTCCACGAGATGTCGGCCGCCGAGTACCGCGCCGAGTACGCGCTGCCCGCCAGCACCGCCCTGATGGCCACGGACGTCCGCAGTTCACTGTCGCAAGCCCGCCGCGAGGCCATGGCGGCTGACCCGGACCTGCTCGACCCAATGCGGACCGCGACACCCCCGCTTGACGAACTCGCCCGCCGCTCGGCCGCCGCCCGCGTCGGCACCGACAACCTGCCCGCCGTACGATCCGCCCGCAGAGCTGGAGCACTGCGCACTCTCCCGGCCGCCAACCAGGCACGCAAGGAAGCTCTGGAAGCCGTAGCCCAGGCAGCAGGCTTCACGTCGATGACAGCAGCGATCGAAGCGACCCGCGACCTGTCAAGCCGAGCCGCCGCAAGACGGATCGGCATCACGGCGAACACTGTCAGACGCTGGCGGCGACACTCGCCCCAAGGCTGACCGGTGACTCGGAAACGTTTCGACCGAAACGTTTGAACCCTGTGTGCCTCATGTGCCCGCACTCCGGTCACGGGGTTCTACCTGCGGAAAGCTGGCGTAACCCCAGATAATACTCGGAAGCGGCGCGGTCTGACCCGGCGCCAGCAACGGCGAAGCGCCCCACCGGACGGGCCGGTGGGGCGCTTCGCCGTTTGCGGGTCAGGACTTCGGCCGGCCGAGCATGAACTGCAGGCCGTGCCGCAGCGCGTCGTCCTTCTCGGCGGCGAGCATCCTGTCCAGCTCGTCCGGTCCGCCCGACAGGTCGCTGTGGGCGTGCTTCTGCAGCGGCGCAGGCTCGGCGTAGGCCTCTCGCGCCGCCTCGTCTGCGCGGACCTGGATGCGCGCCATGCCAACCGCCCCGGGGTCCTGGTCGACCAGGTATCCCAGATCGTCCATGGTCGGCTCGCCGACCAGCGGGGTGGCCACCAGGACGTACATGCCCATGTCCGCGTGGGCCAGGGCATGCCCCGGTCCCTGGGGGAACGGGGTGGGGGCAGGCATCGGGGCACCGCTGGCCAGCGCCGCGTCCAGCGGGTGGTGCAGCATCCTGCCCGAGGTGCTGGTCAACTCCAGCACCATGGGCCCGTTGGAGTCGGCGAGGGAGTGCTGCATGTGCTGGTCCATGCGGTGGTGCCGGATGAACCCGCGGTAGTTGCGGGCCAGTTCCTGCGCCTGCGGGTCTGCCGCGTTGGAGTGGTACCTGAATTCATCGGGTCATATGAGAGCCACTGCTTCGGCGTGAACGGGAGCCAGGCGTAGGCCGTTCGTGGCGGTGATGTACTCGACCGTGGCAGG
>NZ_JARXYZ010000056.1 GCF_029894125.1 Kitasatospora sp. MAA19 | reverse complement strand
GAACCGTCAGAAGCCGACCCGATCTGGTGATCCGTCAGCGAGCTCATCAGTGTCTCCCTTGATCAGGGTGTCCACCTGATTCATGACACTCCCCGCTTCGCGCTTGCCTTGCGCGAGAAGTCGGCGAGTCCGACTTCTCGGTCTGTTGCGCTGGCCGGGGAAGTCGGTGGGGTCAGGGGGTGGGCCAGGTGCGGAGGCCGGTGGTGAGGACGGTGATGAGGCGGTTCTGGGTGGTGGCCAGGTCTTCGGCGAGTTGGAAGCCGCCGCCGATGGAGAGGGAGGCGAAGCCGTGGGCGACGGAGCGGACGGTGCGGGCGGCGTGGATCGCCTCCGCGCCGTCGAGGCCGTACTCCCGCAGGACGGCGATGATCACCCCGACCAGCCGGGCCGCCGCGTGGGTGAGGTCGTCGTCGGGCTGCGGGGCCTGGGGGAGGGCGGTGTAGCGGTGCGGGTGCTCGGTGGCGTACGCGTGGTAGGCGCGCAGGACGGCGGCGACGGCGTCGTCCCCGCTGCGGCCGACGGCGGCCTCGGCGAGCCGGTCGGCCAGTTCCTCGGTGACCCGGACGGCGATCAGCCGCCGCAGTTCGGCGAGGCCGCCGCTGACGTGCTTGTACAGCGACGGGGTGGCGACCCCGGCCCGGGCGGCGACGGCGGCCAGGGTGAGGGCGTCGAGGCCCTGCTCGTCGATGAGGGCGAGGGCGTGGCCGACGACCTGGTCGGGGGTCAGTCCTACTCGGGGCATGGGTGCGGTCTCTCCGGTGGAAGGGGCGGCGGGGCCGGGTCGGCTCAGGCGAGTTCGGCGAGGAAGGGCAGCAGGGCGTCGGCCGTGGCCTGCGGGTTGTCGGCCATCGGGTAGTGCCCGGACCCCTCGATCATCACCTTCCGGGCGCCCAGCGCCGAGGCCTGCCGGTCGGCGACGACCTCCGGCTTGGGGAAGTCGGGGTCCTTGCTGCCCATGACGACGAGCGCCGGGCAGCGGACGGCCTCGGTCCAGCCGACCGGTGCGGAGTCGCCGGCGACCTGCCCGCGGGTGGCGGTCTTGCGGCCGGGGGTGCGCAGCGCGGCGACGAGTCCGTCGACGTACGCGTCGAAGTCGGCGGGCTTGGCGCCGGGGAAGGCGAGCTTGCGGTGGTACAGGCCCCAGAAGGCGGGCCAGTGGACGAGTGCGGCGCCCATGGCACGGACGACGCCGCGCATCAGGGCGTTCGGCGGCGGGTTCTCGATGAAGGCGTCCAGCAGGGTGATGCCGGCGACGCGGGCGGGGGCGTCCCCGGCGACCTTGACGACCGTCGCGCCGGTGTAGGAGTTGCCGACCAGGACGGCGCGCTCGATGCCGAGGTGGTCGAGCAGGGCGAGGACGTCGGCGGCGATGGCGGCGGGGGAGTAGTCGTCCCAGACGATCGAGGATTCGCCGAAGCCGCGCAGGTCCATGGTGACGACCCGGTGGCCGGCGGCGGTCAGCAGGGGGTGGAGGTGCCGGTACGCGGCGCGGGTGTCGAGCATCCCGGGGAGCAGGACGACGGGGGTGCCCTCGCCGTGTCGGGTGTCGTCGTAGGCGATCCGGCCGCCGTGGACATCGAGGTACTGGGTGCTGGGGGCGCTGGTGGCGTTCATGGTGGGCCTCCTGGGACCGCCGGTGCGGGTCATCGGCCGTTCTGCCGATAGCCATAAAGCTAAGGCTAATAGCCTTAGCCGTCAAGCTCTCGGCAGGCAGTCGGAGTGTCGACCCTCGGAGTCCGCCCCTCAGGCCCCCTCGACCTTGAACGGGTCGTGTTCGCTGAGCAGCTTCTCCAGCCGGGCCTGGTCCACCCGGGTGACGATCTCGTTCGTCTCCTGCCGGTCGCGGATCACCTTGGCCAGCGTGAAGGAGGAGGTGACGGTGTAGAGGAGGCCGATGCCGAGGAAGGCCCGGGTCCAGCCGCCGACCGGCAGGTAGGCGATCCCGACGGCGAGGGCGCTGCCGGACAGCGCGAAGGACAGTACGGCCTGGAGGTGGTACGCGGCCGTCGTGCGTGACTGCATCGGTGCGTTCATGGCGCCAGAATGCGGCGGCGCGGCCGGGCCGCACATGAGTAGGAGTACTCAGGTGGGGGGTCGTTCGTTGACGTCCGATCACGTTAGGTGGCGTCAATGGTGGTCAAGGGGCGCAAAACGCCCATCGTGTCCCAGATTGCCCCGCCCGTCTCCGGTCGGCCCGAGCGAACGGCTTGGAATCAGGGCCTCCTAGGATTAACGTTTGATAACGCAGCGCGGTCGTCAACGCCGTACCCAGACGGCACCGTGCGCCGTCGCCTAATCCCGCCGGCCGGCCTCCGGGCAGGTCAGGGAGCCGGGGAACCACGTTCCTTGGGGTGAATCGGCAGGGCTCCGGCCCGGCCGTAGGAGACCTTCCTGCTCCGAACCCGTCAGCTAACCCGGTAGGCGCGAAGGAAGGAAAGGAGCGCGCCTCCGTGGCGTCGACGCACACCCCGGCACACCCGGCCGGCCCCGCAGCCGGTACCCAGCTCCTCGACCACCCCGGCCCGGACAGCCCCGAGCACTCCGGCCCGGACGTCGAGACCAACCGGCACCGGATGCCGCGTCAGACCCGTGGGGCCTCCCCGCTGCTCGGCGTCACTGCCGTCGCCGCGACCCTGGGCGCCACCGGCTTCGCCTCCGCCACCCCGGCTGCCGCCCCCGCCATCGAGGCCCCGGACGAGACCCCGGTCGCGCTCTCCGCCGACCCCGGCCTCGCGCTCGCCGCCCGCATCCAGCAGCAGGCCGACAGCCAGCGCACCGCCGCCGAGGAGGGCGCCCGCGTGCAGGCCGCGAAGGAGGCGGAGGCCAAGGCCGCCGCCAAGGAGGCCGAGGCCAAGCGGGCCGCCGACGAGGCCGAGCGGGCCAAGGCCGCCGCCCTCACCCTGCCGGTGCGCGACTACAACCTCTCCGCCCACTACGGCCAGAGCGCCCGCTACTGGGCCCACCTGCACACCGGCCTGGACTTCGCCGCCGACACCGGCACCCCCGTCTACGCGGTCGGCCAGGGCACCATCACCTCGGCCGGCTGGTCCGGCTCGTACGGCTACCGGATCGTCGAGACGCTGCCCGACGGCACCGAGATCTGGTACTGCCACCTCTCCTCGATCATCAAGGGCTCCGGCAAGGTCGGCTCCGGCCAGCAGATCGGCAAGGTCGGTGCGACCGGCAACGTGACCGGCCCGCACCTGCACCTGGAGGTCCGCCCCGGCGGCGGCGCCCCGGTCGACCCGGAGACCTGGCTCCAGCAGCGCGGCCTCAACCCCTGACGCACCCGCGAAGCCCTTGACGCACCCGCGAAACCCTGACGCACCCGCGAAGCCCCGGCCGCACACCGCGCGGCCGGGGCTCCGTCACATCACGCCCGGACGCGCCGGGCTCAGACGCGCCGCGCCCGCACACGTCACTCCTGCACACGTCACTCCTGCGCCAGCCCCGCCAGATACGTGTCGATCTCCTCCTGCCCCGGCTCCGGCGCGAGGTCCGGGAACTCCGTCACCAGCAGCCGCGGCAGCCCGGGCGCCGTCCACTCCCCGTACAGGTCGAGCGCCGCCTCCGCCGCCGCGTCCTCGAACTCCCCGAAGTCCCCGGCGAGTTCGTCCGGCATCGGCCGGCCCAACGCGGTCAGCTCGGCCAGGTTGCGGTAGCTGCGCCGCATCAGGCCCTGCTCCAGCAGCCGGCGCGCGCCATCGGTGGCCATGCCGACCGACAGCACCCGGGCCGGGCCCCAGCCCTGCTCGTCCACCTCGTCCAACCAGCCGGCCTGCCCCAGCGCGGCGAACGCGGCCAGCCGCTCGTCCTGCGTCAGCTCCCGGAATCCGGCCAGCCAGGCCCGGACCTCGGCCTCGTCCGCGACGTCCACCCCGTGCGCGTGCAGCAGCAGCGCGTACAGCCGGGGCCAGGTCACCAGGTCGGCGCGGCGCAGCAGCCCGGCCGCGACCTCGCCCTGCCACTCGGCCTCGGCGTGCAGCCGTTCCTGGCGCTTGGCGTTGAGGCGCTTGGCCGCCCGCTGGTGGTCGACCAGCAGCCGCACGGCGGCGCCGTACGCCAGCGGGTCCGCCTCCGGCTCGGGTTGGACGTACAGGTAGAGCCGCTCGTACAGCAGGTGTTCCACCGCGGTCGAGGTCAGTTCGGGCCAGCCGTCGTGCATCCTGCCCTCGCCCAGCTCCAGCAGGGCCAGCACCGCGCGCAGCGGCGCCTCGGCCACCGGGGCGCGGTCCTGCGCCGCCGCCCAGGCGAGCAGGTCGGCGGCCCTGGTGCGCGGGGCGAGTCGCAGGTCTTCGTCGTTCATAGCTCGAACGGTAGCCGCTGGCCGGGGGTAGGGTCGGCTGCCATGGTCCCCGTCCGACTCACCGGCCCTCGCCTGGCCATCCGCGAGTACCACCACACCCCCGGTGACGTGGACGCGCTGTACGCGCTGTTCGGTGACCCGGAGGTCACCCGGTACCTCCCCTTCGATCCGCGCGACCGCGAGACCTGCGCCGACCAGATCGAGCTCTACCTGGAGGAGGCGATGGCGCCGGAGCGGGACACCTACCGGCTCGCCGTCACCCGGCGCGCCGACGCCGAGGACCCGGCGGACGCCGCGCCGATCGCCCACGCTTCCCTCACTCTCGGCGGGTACCGCTCCGCCCACCTCGGCTACGTGCTGGACCGCGAGGTCTGGGGCCGCGGCTACGCGGGCGAGATCGCCGGGCTGCTCTGCGACCTCGCCTTCGGCCCCCTCGGGCTGCACCGGCTGGCCGCCCGGGTCGACGTGGACAACGCGGCCTCCGCCAAGGTGCTCACCCGGCTCGGGTTCCAGTGGGAGGGGCGGGTCCGGCACGACCTGTGCAAGGGCGGCGTCTGGTCCGACTCCCACCTGTACTCGCTGCTCGCCGACGAGTGGCCGGGCGCGGACGGCTGACGACCCGCGGGGACGGCCGCCCGGCTCTCCCTGCCCGGCCCTCCCCGACCACCCTCCCCGACGACCGTCCCCGACCACCCGCGCAGACCGCCCGCCCCGCCCGAGGCGGACCCGAGACCGGCCCGGGGGTTAACCCCACCCCTGATCCGCCAGGCCTCCGGATCCTCCCCGGCTCGCCGTCCGGCCAGACTGGGAGCATCAGCCACCGAGAACGAGGGACCGAGGCCGGGACATGATCAGCAGCCGAAGCACGCTGGACCGCGAGTGGGACGTCCTCGGCGGTTACGGCGACGACCAGCGCTCCACCCGGGCCCACCGGACCGAGCAGCCGCCGGCCGTCTGGTGGGCGCCGTTCTCCGCCCACTACTACCGCGAGATCGGCTACACGCTCACCGGTCTGCCGGTGGCGATCGTCGGCTTCGCCCTCGCGACCACCCTGTTCTGCGTGGGGATCGGCACCTTCGTCACCGTCCTCGGCGTGCCCGTGCTGGCCGCCCTGACCTCCGCCGCCCGCGGCATGGGCCGGCTGGAGCGTGCCCGGGCCCGCGGCATGCTGGCGCTGGACGTGCCCGGCCCGGCGCCGGTGCGCCAGGTCCGCCAGGGCGCCTGGGGGGCGATCACCGCGCGCCTGGCGGACGCGGCCGGGTGGAAGGCCGTGCTGTACCAGGTGGTGATGCTCCCGTGGGCGATCTTCAGCTTCGCTCTGTCGCTGGTGTTCCTGGTGCTCGGCTGGGCGATGGCGCTGTATCCGCTCTACCACTGGGTGTTCCCGACCTTCACCACCTGGCGCGGGTACCGGCTCTTCGACTTCTACGACAGCGACCACGTCCGGCACCTCTACTACGTCGAGGGGGCCTGGCAGATCGCCGCGTTCTCACTGACCGGGATCCTGCTCGTGCTCTTCACCGCGCAGCTGGTCCGGGGCCTGACCAACGTGAACCGGGCCGCCGCCCGTGGCCTGCTCGGCCGCTGAACCCGCTGAACCCGCTGAACCCGCTGAACCCGCTGAACCCGCTGAACCCGCTGAACCCGAAGGCCCCACCGGCCCCATCGGCCCCGCCCGCGCCCCGGACGTACTCCGGATGCGGGCGGGGCCGGCCCGTGTTCGGATGGCCGGGTGTCCGCCGTACACACCCCCGCCGACCCGAGCGCCGTGGGCCGGGACATCCTGGTCACCTCCCGTCCGCTGGACGAGTACTGCGCCCTGTTCGACCTCACCCGGTCCCAACTCGCCACGCTGCCAGGGCCGTTGCTGGACTGTCCGGGCGGCGCGGCCGGCCTGGCCGCCGAGGCGCGTCAACTCGGCTGCCGGGTCATAGCCGCCGACCCGGCGTACGCGCTCCCCGCGCCCGAGGTCGCGGCCCACGCGCTGGCCGCCCGGGCGTCGATGGCCGCCGCACTGGCCGCCCGCCCGCACCTGTACCCGGCGCCGCGCCCCTGCCGGTCGGACCGCTACCTGCGCAGCTGGGACCGCGCCCGCCGCCTGTTCGCCGCCGACTCGGCCGCGCACCCCCAGCAGTACGTGGCCGCCGCGCTGCCCCGACTGCCGTTCGCGGACGGCGCCTTCGCGCTCACCCTGAGCGGCTACCTGATCTTCGCCTACCCCGAAGTGTTCGGCCCCGAGAGGCAGTTGGAAGCCCTGCTGGAACTGGTCCGGGTCACCTCCCCGGACGGCGAGGTCCGCGTCCAACCGCTGCACGACGGTCGTGGCCGCCGCTGCTGCCACCTCGACCCACTGCGGTACGCGCTCGGCGAGCACTGTGTCGCCAGCGAGATCCGCCGCTTCCCCCGCCCCGAGGACGGCCGCACCCGCCGCGTCCTGGTCCTGCGGGCAGCCGACCGCCGACGTCGGGACACCCTCGGAATGTAATGGCTGCTGGGTCACTTCACCCCTATACTCGAACGAGTGATCGAAACGACTGTCAGGCGCGCCCGAGCGGCCGACGCCGACCGGCTCACCGAGCTGATCCAGGACTCCGCCACCTACCGCGGTGACTACGCGGCGATGATCGACGGCTACCGGGTCACCCCCGAGTACATCGCCCGGCACGAGGTGTCCCTGGCCTCGGACCCGGCCACCGACCACCTGCTCGGCTTCTACGCCCTGATCCGCGAACCGGCCGAACTCGACCTGATGTTCGTCGCCGACCCGGCCCAGGGGCGAGGCGTCGGGCAGCAGCTGATCGCGCACATGCTGGAGCGCGCCCGCGAGGCCGGCATCACCGCCGTCAAGGTGGTCTCCCACCCGCCCGCCGAGCGCTTCTACCTGCGGATGGGCGCCGAGCGCGTCGGCACCTCCCCCGCCCGGGGCCGGATCACCTGGGACCGGCCCGAACTGCGCTTCACCGTCTAGCCGTTCTCCACCGGAGGCGCCGCCGAAGACGTCTCCACCGGGGGCGTCTCCGCCGAAGGAGCCGCCACCGGGGGCGTCTGCGCGGTGGCCGTCCCCGCAGGGTCCGGCGCCGTCGACTGCACCGGAACGAAGGCCGTCACCTCCAGCCGGGACAGTATCTTCTCCGCCAGCCAGCTGCGGTCCGACCCGTACGGGATCCCCTCCGGCAGCATCAACTGCCTGGCCACCGCGTCCCGCAGCCGCTGCGCCTCGGCGCCGGGCAGCCGGGAGAGCAGGCCCCGGGCGGCCAGCAGCGCGTGGTACTGCTCGAAGCCGGAGCGCGGCCGCTCGATCGCGTCCAGCACGCTCGGCAGGTCGGCCAGCGACGGGTCGCCCTGCATCAGCGCGAGCGCCTGGATCCGCCGGCCCTCGGAGCCGTCCGCGTACAGTGCCCGCACCTGGTCGGCGTTCAGCGCCGAGCGGCGCGCGGTCGAGCGGACCTCGGCCACCACACCGTCCGGCCCGGACGACGCCGAGGACGCGGGCGGCAGCTGCGCGGCCAGCGCGCCCGGCTGCTCCGCGCTGCCGCCGAGCAGCCCGAGGTGCTGCATCGCCCGGACCCGCAGGTCGTCGGCGCCCACCTTGTCGCCCCGCCGGTCGCGGTCCTGCCCGGCGAGGAAGAGGTCCAGCGCCTGGTCGGCGTCGTTCAGCACCTGCGGCAGCGCGAGCCGGGTCACCAGCCAGCCGGCCAGGAAGCCGAAGACCAGGAAGTACAGCACCAGCGCCGCCGCGAACGGCACCGCGGAGCCCTCCCCGCCGAGCGCGGGCGCCAGCGCCGTACCGAGCTGGTGCAGCCGCTCGCCGAGCGAGCCCAGCTGGGTCAGCCCGACGCCCAGCAGCACCTTGGTCAGCCAGTCCGACACCTGCTCCAGGTTGGTGTTCGGCGCGTACGAGCCCTGCGGCTCCTCGGCACCACCGCGCACCCGGGGCACCCCGAACAGGAAGCCGAGCGCGCCGCCGAGCACCGCCGCGGCCCCGGCCACCACCAGCCCGCCGCCGAGCGCCTGCCAGGCCTGCTCCTGGCCGAGCGAGAACAGCAGCAGCCCGAGCAGCCCCGTTCCGGCCAGCACCCCGGCCGCAGCCCACTGCGCCGTCCGCTGCGCCGCCGTGCCGCCCCGCCGCGCCTTCGCCATCGCCTACCCCCTGTGCCCGCACCGCTCCGCTCCGGAACCCGCGCCGACTCTAGCGCCGCGCTCCCACCACGGGAACGGCTCGGGGCGGGCCCGGGTACGACGCGGAAGGCGACGAAACCGGCGGAGAACGCGGCGGGAGAACGCGGACCGCCCGCGGGCCGCTCCTCCGGGTCGGCCCTGCCCCGACCCGACCGGCCGACCCGACCGGCCCCGCGCCGATGGGCGCACGCCTGTCGCCGGCACTGATCAGCACGGATGAATTACCGGTGGTCCAGGACCGCCTCCGGTATGCGCGGCCGACCGATCGGGTACCGCTGCCTCGTCCGTCTGCCAATCCGGCCCGCACAGCCCAGACCCGGAGGTCCACATGTCCACCGGCTCCAGCGCACGGAACTGCCCATTCGACTTCGCCGAGGCCCTCGAGTTCGACCCGACGCTCCGGCAGCTCATGAACGAAGCACCGGTCAGCCGCATCCGCCTCCCCTACGGCGAGGGGGAGGCCTGGCTCGTCACGGGGTACGACGACGTGCGCACCGTGACCACCGACCGGCGTTTCAGCCGCCACGCCATCGTCGGCCGGGACTTCCCGCGCATGACTCCCGAGCCGATCGTCCAGGCCGAGGCGATCAACGTCATGGACCCGCCTGCCAGCAGCCGCCTGCGCAGCCTGGTGTCCAAGGGCTTCACGCCCGACCGCATCGAGCGGATGAGGGACCGTACCCAGCACGTGGTGAACGAGCTGCTGGACCGCATGCGGGACCAGGGGCCCCAGGCCGACGTCATGGAGCACCTGGCCCACCCGCTCCCGCTGATCACGATCTGCGAGGTCCTGGAGATCCCCGAGGCCGATCGCGCACAGCTGCGCGCCCACGCCCGGACGATGATGGACGTCAGTCTGGACAACAAGCCGGACGCGGTGCAGGCCAAGGCCGACCTGCGGGCGTACTTCGCCCAGCTGACGGCCGAGCGGCGCAGGAACCCCGGCGAGGACCTGATCAGCGCACTGGCCACGGCCCGTGACGGCGACCAGGTGCTCGACGAGAAGGAACTGACCGTGATGGCCATGGTCCTCCTGATCACCGGCCAGGACACCACGACCTACCAGCTCGGCAACCTCTCGTACACCATCCTCACGCGGCCCGACGTGCTGGCCGTACTGCGCGAGCAGCCCGAGAGCCTCCCTCAGGTGATCCAGGAGATGCTCCGCTTCATCCCCTTCCGCAAGGGCGTCGGCATCCCCCGGGTGGCCCTTGAGGACGTGGAGTTGAGCGGGGTGACGATCCCGGCGGGGGACATCGTGCACGTCTCCTACCTGACCGCCAACCGGGACGGCGACAAGTTCGACCGGCCCGACGAGCTGGACCTGGCGCGGACCAGCCCGTCCCACATGACCTTCGGCTGGGGTGCGCACCACTGCCTCGGCGCGCCGCTCGCCATCACCGAGCTCGAAGTCGCCCTCGGGACGCTGCTGGAGCGTTTCCCCGGGATCGCACTGACGAAGCCCGCCGAGGAAGTGCAGTGGAACACCACGTCGATCTGGCGCTATCCGCTCGCGCTGCCGGTCACCTGGTGACGGTGTTCCGCACGAGCGGATGACCAGGCTGCTGGTCGAGATGCCGGTCGGCCCGCACACCCCGGGGTGTGCGGGCCGACGTGCGCGATCGACCCGCCTCCCGTAGATTGAGTTGGCGTGGCTCAAACCGGCTCGTGGCCGGTGCCACTGCCCGCACGGCGAGCATCCGATCCTCAAACTGCCGGCCCGTCTGATCCCCCGGTGAGTCCCATCCGGTGCCCCCCCGTCGCGCCACCTCCGCGCGTCCGGCCGGCAGCGGCTGCCGCCGAGTGGTGAATTCCCCGCCCCTTCCGGGTCGTCCTGGGAACACCGCCCGTCAGGAGGAACCCCCATGGCAGTTCTGTGCAAACCGGCGATAGCCGTACCCGAGCACGTCATCACCAACGAGGAGACCCTCGACCTGGCTCGAATGCTTCACCACAACCATCCGCAGATCGACCTGGCATTACGTCTGATCAAGAACACCGGGGTGCAGAAGCGACATCTGATCCAGCCCATCGAGGCGGTGCTGGAACACCCCGGGCTGGACGCCCGCAGTGCCGTCTACGAGGCGGAGTCCAAGGCCCGCGTTCCGGCCGTGGTGTCCAAGGCCCTCGAAAACGCCGAAGTGGAGCCGTCCCAGATCGACTTGATCGTGTACGTGTCGTGCACCGGCTTCATGATGCCGTCGCTCACGGCGTGGCTGATCAACAAGCTGGGCTTCCGGTCGGACACCCGGCAGCTGCCGATCGCCCAACTGGGCTGCGCGGCCGGCGGCGCGGCGGTGAACCGGGCCCACGACTTCTGCCTGGCCTACCCCGACGCCAACGTGCTGATCGTGGCCTGCGAGTTCTGCTCCCTCTGCTACCAGCCCACCGACCTGGGTGTGGGGTCGCTGCTGTCCAACGGCCTGTTCGGCGACGGGATCGCCGCCGCGGTGGTCCGGGGCGAGGGCGGTACCGGGATCCGGTTGGAGCGCAACAGCTCGTACCTCATCCCGAACACCGAGGATTGGATCTCCTACGCGGTCCGCTCCACCGGCTTCCACTTCCAGCTGGACAAACGGGTGCCGGGGACGATGGAGCCCCTCAGCCCGGCTCTGCGCGCGCTGGCGGAGCAACACCAGTGGAACGTGGGCAAGCTGGACTTCTACATCGTCCACGCCGGCGGTCCGCGCATCCTGGACGACCTGAGCCACTTCCTGGAGGTGCCGCCCGTGGCGTTCCGCTTCAGCCGGGCCACCCTCACCGAGTACGGCAACATCGCCAGTGCGGTGGTGCTCGACGCCCTGGCCCGGATGTTCGACGAGCAGTCCGTTCTCGACGGCCACCACGGGCTGCTGGCCGGGTTCGGCCCGGGGATCACCGCCGAGATGTCCCTGGGTACCTGGACGTCCCCCGAATCCTGACCCCGGGCCGCCGCCTCCCCGTGCCGCGGCCTCCCCCGGTCGGCCGATCCGGACGGGAGAGGGCAGGGCTTCCGTGGTTGCATCGAGCTCTGGAGGTGATCCTGTGGAGACCGAGGACGGGACCCAGGGGAACCGCGCTTTGCCCGCCATAGCGCGGAGACCCTTACTGGCGGCGGCTGGGCTGATGTCGGTGTTGGCCGGCCTGGGAGCGGATTCCGCTACCGGGCGGGCCACCGCCCGTCATCCCGGCGCTATGGCGCACGGCGCCATGGAGCTCGGCACCATGGAGCCGGTCAAGCCGGTGCACACCACCGAGGAACACTGGGGCGACATCGTGCGCGCCCTCGGTCGGCCGGGCAACCTCATCCGCGGGACCTACCACCACACGCCCTTCCCGCGACACGACCTGCGCGTGCTCTGCCGCGGTGTTGCCGTCACCCCGGGGCTCGCGCTCGGCTCGCACGTCTCCTTCGCCCGCTACGACGACGGCAGCACGCTGATGATGGGCGATCTGGTGATGACCGAGGACGAACTTCCGGCGATGACCGACGCGTTCCAGGCCCACGGGATCGCCCAGACCGCCATCCACAAGCACCTGCCGTCGCACGAGCCCAACGTCTGGTGGACCCATGTCTGCGCCCACGGCCCTGACGCCGTGCAACTGGCCCGCGGGCTGCGGAGCGCGCTCGACCGCACCGGCACGCCGCCGCCGCCGCAGGGGCTTCGGCCGCAACAAACCCTCGATCTGGACACCGCCGGCATCGACGCCGCACTGGGCACCAAGGGCTCGGGCAGCGGCGAGGTCTATACCTGTCTCTTCGCCCGCCGGGAGACCGTCATCGACGAGGGGCACGTCCTGCCGGCCGGCCTGGGCGCGACCTCGGCCTTCAACTTCCAACCGCTCGGCGGGGGGCGGGCCGCACTCAGCGGAGACCTCGCCATGATCGCCACCGAGGTCCAGGACGTGCTCGCGGCGCTGCGGCGGGGCGGTATCGAACTCGTCGAACTCCACAACCACGGTCTGACGGACGAACCGCGCCTCTTCTTCACCCACGTCTGGGCCGTGGGCGACGCCGTGGACCTGGCCAAGGCGGCCCGTCCCGCGGTCGCCGCCACCAACGCCGTGCCGGTCGCCGTGTGATCCGGCCGGCGGCCGGAACGAATCCTCCGGCGACACCACGGGGGACATGCCGAACCCCCGGGGCCTCGCGTTGAGGGTGTCCCGGGGGCACGACAACTTCTGCGCGTTCCCGTCCGCAGGGCTACGACTAGGCCGTGAGCTCCACGGAGGCGCGCCCGAGCGAGTCAGACGCGCACGCGCGCGCAGTTGCGTTGGTACTCAACTCAGGATCACCTCCTTTCCATCGTGTCTCCACGATAGGCAGCCGATCGGACGGAGGGCAACGGATTATCGGCGGCCGCCGGTCGGGCCGCCGGTCGGGCCGCTGCTCGGGCGATCGTCCAGGCCGCCGTTCAGGCCGTCGCGAGCCGGTCCTTGAGTCGGCGGTGCCGCGCTTGGAGCCGCCCGTGCCGTCCCCGGTCCCGGTCCCGGGGGAACGCAAAGGGCCCGGAGGACGAATCCTCCGGGCCCTTTGGCTACTGAGTAGCGGGGACAGGATTTGAACCTGCGACCTCTGGGTTATGAGCCCAGCGAGCTACCGAGCTGCTCCACCCCGCGTCGGTGAACACAACAATACGGGGAAGTCGCCGAGATGGGAAATCGGTTCTTCAGGCCACCACGGCGGAACGCTCGGCGGCCCGTCTCCCGCGCCGGGCGGTGTGCCGGACGGACCGGGTTCTGGCCCAGGCGGCGAAGCAGACCAGCGCGGCGAAGCAGGGCACCATCAGCGCCCCGTAGACGACCAGGAAGCCGTCCGTGCCCAGGTCGGCGGCGGCGTTCCAGGTGCCGTGCAGCGCCATCGCCAGCAGCAGCCCGGTCGGCGCGGCCAGCCGGGCCAGCCAGCGCCGCCCGGTGGTCAGGGCGACGGCCAGGCCGATTCCGGTGAGCGCGGTGAACAGTGGGTGCGCGAAGGGGGAGAGCAGGGCGCGCAGCACGAAGGTCTGCACGGTGCTGTCGAAGTCGCGCAGGCTGGGCGGATCGCCGAGGCCGATGCTGTCCAGCCGCTGCCGCTGGTCGCTGGTGAACGCCCGGCCCAGGTAGAGGGCGTTCTCGGTGAAGGCGAAGCCGCAGGCGGTCATCCCGCCGAGCACCACGCCGGCGGTCAGGGTGCGCGGCCGGGAGCGGCGGTGCGGGCCGCCGCCGGACGGCGGGGCCGGGCACAGGTACGGCAGCGGACGCAGGTACGGGCGCAACCGCAGCCGGTCACGGGCGTGCGGACCGGTCGGCCGGCGGGCGTACGTCCGGGGACGGCGGGGGGCCGGGAGCTGGCGCAGCAGCGGTGCGCAGGGGCGGCCGGTGCGGCGGCCGTGGCAGCGCAGCCGCTGGCCGAGCGGCAGCAGCAGCACCAGCAGGGCGGTGGCCTTGGCGGTCTCCTCGATCATCGGGGTGGCGATGCCGGCGCCCAGCAGTTCGCCGAGCGGGCCCTGGTGCGAGGTCAGGTAGCTGGCGGTCCAGTTGTTGGCGACGATGGCGACGGTGGTGGCCGCGCAGGCACCCCAGCCGAGGCAGAACACGGTGTGCCGCAGTGGCACCCGGGCGGTCAGGTTGAGCCAGGCCAGGGCGCCGAGCACGAACGGCAGCGGCACCATCGCCAGGCCGATGCCGACCAGCAGCCCGACGGTGCCGGTCTGCCGCTGGACCAGGTGCAGGATCAGCACCCCGCAGCCGACCAGGGTCAGCACGGCGGTGGCGGTGACCGAGGAGACCGCCACCGAGCGGCCGGGTCGGGCCGGCGCCGCGGTCACGGCCGGCGGTGGTGACGTGGCGCCAGGCCAGGGCACGAGGCGGTGGACCCGGCGCCTCCGGGGCCCCGGGATGGTCCGGGTGTCGCCGGTGCGCGGGACCGTCTCCGGTACGTCAGCGGCGGCCTGGACGGTGGCCCGGGACCCGCCGCCGGCCGGGCTGCCCATGCGGCACAGGGTAGGCCACCGCACCCGTCCGTCGGGAGGACTCGGGACGAACCGTCTCCCCGGGGCAGGACCGTCCGGTCATCGTGGGGCGGCCTGTTCGAACCGTCGTCGGCGGCTCAGCGGCGGCGGAACAGCAGGTCGTGGACGACGTGGCCCTTGGCCAGCCCGGCCCGCTCGAACTTGGTGACCGGACGCCAGGCCGGTCGCGGCGCGTAGCCGGGGATGCTGCCGTCCGGGTGGTCCGCGGGCTCCAGCCAGCCGCTGCCGTCACCCTCGGGGTGCAGGTTCTCCAGCTCCGGCGAGGCGGACAGCACGGTCAGCATCTGCTCCGCGTACGGCTCCCAGTCGGTCGCGCAGTGCACCAGGGCGCCGGGGGCGAGCCGGGGCAGCACGAGGTCCAGGAAGGACGGCTGGACCAGCCGCCGCTTGTGGTGCTTGGGCTTGGGCCACGGGTCGGCGAAGTAGACCCGCAGGCCGGCCAGCGAGGCGTCCGGCAGCATGTCGCGCAGCAGGATCACGGCGTCGCCGGCGGCCAGCCGCACGTTCCGCGAGCCGTCGCGCTCCAGCAGGCCGAGCAGGTTGCCGTGGCCGGGGGTGTGGACGTCGGCGGCGAGGATGCCGGTGGCCGGGTCGGCGGCGGCCATCGTGGCCGTGGTCTCGCCCATGCCGAAGCCGATCTCCAGGGTGACCGGCAGCTCGCCGAACAGCTCCCGCAGGTCGAGCGGGCTGCCGTCGATCGGTATGCCGTAGGTCTCCCAGCCCCGGTCCAGGGCACCCGCCTGGGCGTTGGTCATCCGGCCCCGGCGCGGCTGGAAGCTGCGGATGCGCCGCTCGCGGTGCTGGGCCTCGGTGGCCTTGTGCGGGTACATCGGCGCGGGGTAGCCGGCCGGCGCGGCGGACAGCCGGGCGGACGGCGAGGGCTGGGGGATCGGGGCGGTGGCAGTCACAATCACCCGAGTCTACGGGGCCACCGGGCGCCGCCCGAAGGTGCTGTGACCGGGCTCATCCGCCGGCTTCCAGCGCGGCCAGCGTCCGGCGGGCCACCTCGCGGCCGATCGGCAGCGAGGCCGTCGCGGCGGGGGACGGGGCGTTCAGCACGTGCACCGTGCGGCGCGGGGAACGCGGGTCCGCCGGGTCGAAGCCGGCGAAGGCGAAGTCGTCCAGCAGCGAGCCGTCCCGGGCGACCGCCTGGGCCCGGACCCCGGCGCCGGCCGGCACCAGGTCCTCGGCGGTGACGGCGGGCAGCAGCCGCCGCACGGCGGCGGTGAACGCCCGTTTGGACAGCGAGCGGTGCAACTCGCCGACCTCGTACCGCCAGTGCCGCCGGGCGATCCGCCAGGCGCCGGGGAAGGCCAGCGTCCCGGCCAGGTCGCGCGGGCGTACGGTGCGCCAGTCGTAGCCCTCGCGGGCCAGCGCGGGGACCGCGTTCGGGCCGACGTGCACGTCCCCGTGGACGCCCCGGGTCAGGTGCACGCCGAGGAACGGGAAGGCCGGGTCGGGCACCGGGTAGACCAGGCCGCGCACCAAGTCCCGGCGCCTCTCGGTCAGTTCGTAGTACTCGCCGCGGAACGGCACGATCCGCACGCCGGGCTCGTCCCCGGCCAGCCGGGCGATCCGGTCACTGTGCAGCCCGGCGCAGTTCACCAGCACCCGGCAGCGCAGCTCCCCGGTGGAGGTCTGCACCGTCACGCCGTCCGCCCGCCGGGCCACCGCCCGCAGCTCGCTGCCGAGCCGAAGCTCCGCGCCGGCCTCCCGGGCCAGCCGGGCGTAGGCGGTGGCGACGGCCGGGAAGTCGCAGATTCCGGTGGTGCCGACGTGCAGCCCGGCCACCCCGGTGACCTGCGGCTCGTACCGGGCGATCCCGGCCCGGTCCACCTCCGTGACCGGGATGCCGTTCGCCCGCCCGCGCTCGGCCAGCGCCGCCAGCCGGGGCAGCTCCTCCGCGCCGGTGGCCACGATCAGCTTGCCGGTGACCTCGTACGGGACGCCCTGCTCGCGGCAGAACGCCACCAGCTCGGCGGCGCCCGCCACCGCGTACCGGGCCTTGTACGAGCCCGGCCGGTAGTACACGCCGCTGTGGATCACCCCGCTGTTGCGCCCGGTCTGGTGGGCGGCGAAGCCGGGTTCCTTCTCCAGCACCGCGAGCCGCAGCCCCGGCCGGGTCCGGGTCAGCGCGTACGCGGTGGCCAGGCCGACGATCCCGCCGCCCACCACCAGCACGTCGAAGTCGTACGCCACCGCCCGCTCCTCGCAGTCCGCCCGGCTCCCCCGCCGCCGATGCTGCCACGACGGGCGGAGTCGGTCGAGGGCGCCGGGGCCGGGCGGTGGCGGCCCCGGGGGCTACGCCTGCCAGGGCCAGGCGGTGTCGCGCCCTGCTTCCAGCAGCGGGACCAGCCGGAACGCGGCGTCGCTCAGACCGCCGAAGGTGTGCCGGTTGGCGACGCCGCTCGGGCCGTGGCCGGGCGCGTAGCCGGCCAGGTTCCAGGTGTAGACGGGCACGTGGGCCGGTACGGCGGCGAGCGGGTCGCCGCCCCAGTGGCCCGGGCCGGTCTGCTCGTCGGTGACGATCACCACCCGGTCGTGGCCGCGGAAGTGCGCGCGGACGGCCTCGGCGGTGTTGGTGCCGCCGAGGTCGGAGAAGCGCTCCAGCACTCGCAGCACCGCCTCTCCCCGGCCGACCTGCAGAACCCGGCTGGTGGTGCCGAACTCGACCAGGTCGGCGTCGGCGGCCCGGATCTTCAGCGCGGTGCCGAAGATCGCCGCCGAGTCGGCCCGGTTGAGCTGGCTCTGCGCGCTGGGCCGGTCGAACATCGAGCCGGAGCGGTCCACCAGGATCAGTGTCCGGCCGGGCAGCGTGGGCACGTTGGCGAGCGAGTGGGAGAGTGCGGTCTCCAGTGCGTGCCCCCAGCGCAGCGACGGCGCGTGCCGGTGCGCGGCCAGGTAGCGGAACGGGAACTGGCGCGAGCGCCGCACCTCGTCCGGGTCGGCGATCCGCCGGGCCACCTCGGCCGCGACCGCGTCCGACACCCCGGCCTGGTCGAAGTTGCGCAGGTTGCGCACCAGCGCCATCGGGCCCATCGACGGGATGACCGCCTCCCAGACGGCCGCGTCCAGCGGGCCCTGCAGCCAGCCGGCCAGCGCTTCCCAGGTCAGCCCGGCCGCGGCCAGCCGCTCGGCGCCGCCGGGCTCGGTCACGGCCGCCCGACGCTCGCCGACGGGCAGCGCGAGCAGCTCCCGGTTGGCGGTCAGCAGCCGGTCGGACACGGGCGGGACGGCCTCCTCCGGCCGGTGCCGGCGGTCCAGCGCGTACGCGAACAGCGCGCCCTGCCACGGCTTCGCCGGATCCGGCGCGGGGTGTGTCAACTCCAGGACGTCGCCGAAGCGGTAGCCCTTGCCGGCGGTGTCGTACTTGAGCAGCGAACGGGCGTGGTAGAGCCGACGGACGGCGTCCGCGACGCCGCGCTTGACCGGCTTGGGCAGCGCCCGGCCGTAGCGCGAGGTCCAGTACGCGAGCAGCTCGCCGGGCTCGTCCGGGCGCTGCAGCACCGCGTCGACGGCCTGCCGGGAGTAGCCGTGGGCGCCGGCGTCCAGCCGGGCCCGGGTGAACTCGGCGGCGCCGACCAGCGCGGCGGTCCGCAGCTGGGCGCCGTGGCGCAGCCAGCGCAGCAGCCCGAGGGTCCACTCCGGCTCGGCGACGGCGAGTTCGCGCACCAGCGCGGTGTAGCGGTCGTCGCGGTCGCCGCCGCGCTCGTAGAAGGTGTCCTGGCCGACCATGTTGGCGATCGCCAGCAGGAAGAGTTCGGACTTGCGGTCCCGGACGAAGCCGGGGCCGCCGTTGTGGTTGACCGTGCGCCGGCCGGTGGTGGCCACGGGCGAGGTCGAACCGGCCTTGGCCTTGCGGCTGTTGAATCGAGACATGGCGAAGCCCCCCTGGCCTGCTGGTGTCGAAGCGGGAGGGAGGCAAGGCGGAACGCGGGGTGCCCGAGATCGTGCCGACCCGGCGGCCGACGTCGGCGGAGGTGCACAGTCTTGTGCTCTACCCATTGAGCTAGCGGCCGCACTCGCGCACGGCACGCCCGGGACTCGAACCCGGAACCGCAAGAACCAGAAGTAACCCCCGCCTGCGCACCGGGCACACCGGCGCACTGCCTCCCGAGATCAAAGGTGGCCGCGGTGTTTCGCGGGTTCGAACCGCAGCGCCACTATGGGCGCCTCACCAAGAAGTAACCGCTGCCGTCGCACCGGGAGGTGCGGAATTCCTATTCACGTATGGGTGTCCAGAGATCGAAGGCGGCTGAGGTGACATAGCTGCTCTGCCAACTGAGCTACACCGGCGAGTACCGGCGGCGGGACTCGAACCCGCGACACGCCCATTAAGAGTGGAAGTAACCTCTGCCTGCGCACCTGGACGAGAGAGACCATAGCGAGGCCTCTCCCGCCGGTGCATCCGAATTACCGTCAGGCGGCACGGGTCATGCCGGGGCGACGATCACCGCGCGGGCCCGTTCGGTCAACTCCCGGACGCGGCGCTCGCCCTGGAACGGTTCCAGGCGGCGCAACATCTCCACCACGTACTCCCGGCTGCGTTGCGAGGAGATCCGGCCGGCCACCTCGACGGCGCGCTCGCCGGCGGCGACCGCGGCGTCCAGGTTGCCCGCCTCGGCCTCGGCCATCGCCGAGACCACCAGCCGCAGGCCGTGCGAGCGGACGTAGCCCTCGGTGGGTTTGGCCAGCGCCTCGCGGGTGAACTGCCGGACCTTGGAGGGCACTCCGAGGTCGCGGAAGCACTCGGCGGCGTCGGCGGCGAGCCGGTCGTAGGCGTAGAAGTCGATCCACGCCGGATCGGGATCCCCGGCGCGTGCGCGTTCGAGCGCGCTCTCCGCCGCGCCGAGCGCCGTCGCGCACGCCGCCGCGTTACGGGCCTTGGCCTGGGCCCGTGCCTCGACCAGGTGGAAGAAGCTCATCGTCCGGGCGGTCGCCAGGCCCCGGTTGCGCTCCAGGGCGGCCTGGGCGAGGTCCACCGCCTCCTCGGCGAAGCCCCGGTAGCCCGCCTGCAGGCTCATCGAGGCGAGCACGTAGCCGCCGAGCGGCACGTCGGCGGCGGCCCGGGCGAGCCGCAGGGCCTGGATGTAGTAGCGCTGGGCGGCCTCGTGCTGCCCGGTGTCGAAGGCCATCCACCCGGCGAGCCGGGTCAGTTCGGCGGTCGCGCCGAACAGCGCCCGGCCGACGGTGTCGCTGTACGAGGCCAGCAGCAGTGGGGCCGCCTCCACCCGCAGGCACTCCGGCACCATCGACGAACGCCAGTCCCCGCCACCGTACTTGGAGTCCCAGCGGCGGGCCTCCTGGGCGGCCTCGCGGAGCTTGGCGGCGTCCGAGTGGCCGACCCGGTAGGAGGAGGACTCGCTCGGGGCGCGCGGTGCCTCGCGGGCGACCGAACCGTCCGCCGGGGTGATCAGCCAGCGGGAGACGGGCGTCGCGTAGGCCGCGACCGAGAAGGTGCCGGCCAGGCTGTCGCTCCAGCGGCCGCCGCCGGGTCCGCGGCGCAGGTCGAGGTCGACCCGCCACAGGTCGGTGGCGGAGCGGACCGCCTCGGCGACGTCGCGCGGGAAGGCCAGGCCGAGTTCGGGGGCCGGGTCGGTGTCGCCGAGGCCGATCTCCTCCAGCGGCACCGGGCGGCCGAGCTTGCCGCCGATCGCGGTGGCGATCAGGTGCGGGACGGGCCCCTGCGGGACCATGCCCTTGCTGACCCAGCGGGCCACCGAGGTCTTGTCGTACCGCAGGGTCAGCCCGCGTTGGGCGCCGAGGTCGTTGACCCGGCGGGCCAGTCCGGCGTTGCTGATCTGGGCGAGGGTCAGGAGCGTGCCGAGCCGTTCGTTCGGTCCTCGTGGGCTGACGGTCATGGTGGCGGCGGCACCTCCTGCGGCCTTGTGCGCGGGGCCCGGGCGGCACCGGGCCGTAGCTGCTGTACCTAGAGTAGTCGGACGCGTTCCGACGGTTAAGAGGCTGCATTCCGGATGGCGGGATCGCGCACCAGGCGGTGCGGCGCCGGGTCCCCGCCGGGGTTGGTTTGGACCACTCGGTACGGGTCGGGGGTACCGCGCGCCGGAGCGTCGTGCTCCGGTCCCGTGTTCACGTGCGCCCGGCCGTGCCCCCTGGCCCCACCGGCTGGTCGGCGATTCGCTGGTGGTCGTGGGTCGGCCCGCCGTCGAGGACCCGGCGGGCCGGGGGATACCGCCGCCTCAATCCCCGCGGGCGGCGGGCTGAGTCCGGGAGGGCATGCGGATGCCCTCCCGGGCCGAGCGACGTCTTTCGGCCATCTCGCGATGCCCATGCCAAAGGCGGCGCGGGGGGCGGTCCGGGCCGGGGAGGGGGAGGCCCGGCCCGCCCTGCGGAGCGCGCGGACACGTCAACACCCGGTGGCCGAACCGGGATCGGCGACGGAACCGGGAGCGGCGGCAGAGCCGGCAGCGGGAGCGGGACCGGCTACGAGAACGAGGCCGGAAGCGGGCCGGAACCGGAAGCGGGACCAGAACCGGGAGCGAGGCCGGAACCGGAAGCGGGACCAGAACCGGGAGCGAGGTCGGAACCGGAAGCGGGACCAGAACCGGGAGTGGAACCGGAACCGACAACACCGGCCACGGGAGCGCCAACCGGTGGCACGATGTCTCCTGACGGCGCGCCGGTACGCGGGGCGGTCGCCACGGCACGCCGTAGACCGGCGAGGAGCCGCCCGGCGGCGCGGACACGCCGCACGGGTGCAGGTCCTCGTCCGGTGGAGGCGCGATGCGGTGGCTGACGGGCTGGAGCACGGGCACACCCCGGGCGGGCACGCCGGCGCACGAGGCACTCGGCACGGTCGCGCCGATCGCCGCACGCCCCCTGTGGGCCGGCCCCAACCCGCTCTGGGCCGTCGGCGACTGGCGACCCGAGGAGATCCGCCTCGCCACCCTCCGCCCCGGCGCCCCCGCCGCGGTCACCACCGGCCCCACCGCCCCCGACCCGGTCGAGGACACCCCCGCCACCCTGCGCCTCGCCGTCCTCGGCCACTGCGGTGCCACCGACGCCGAACTCGCCGCCGGCCTCGCGGTCGCCCGTGGCGGCGCCGTCCGCCACCTCACCGCCTGGCCCGGCAGCTACACCGTCGTGCTGCGCACCGGCACCCGCTCCACCCTGCTGCTCACCGACCTGGCCGGCGCCCAACCGGTCTTCCACACGCCTTGGGCCGGTGGCACCGCGTACGCCACCGCCGCCCTCCCGCTCGCCGACCTGGTCGGCGCCCCGCTGGACACCGGCCACCTCGCCGCCCGGCTCGCCTGCCCCGAATCGCCCGAGGCGCTCGGCTCCGGCACCCCGTACCTGGGCGTCCAGCGGGTGCCGCCCGGCCACGTGCTCGCCATCCGCGGCGGCCACCCGTACCTCTCCGCCTACGACGACCCCGCCGTCCGCGAGCAGCCGCGCGACGAGGCGCCCGCCGTCCGCGAACTCACC
This sequence comes from Kitasatospora sp. MAA19, assembly GCF_029894125.1. Taxonomy (GTDB): domain Bacteria; phylum Actinomycetota; class Actinomycetes; order Streptomycetales; family Streptomycetaceae; genus Kitasatospora. The sequence goes on along the minus strand of NZ_JARXYZ010000056.1, from coordinate 10,226 downwards.
CGCGCGCTGCTGGAGTCCGTCCGCTCCCGGATCCGCACCAGCGGGCCCGCCGCGCCCGTCGGGGGGCCCGGTCCGGTCGGCCGTGCCCGGCTCGGCGTCGACCTCTCCTACGGCACCGCCTCCGCCACCGTCGCCCTGCTCGCCGCCGCCGTACCGCTGCCGCCGGTGCCCGCGAGCGCCGCCCCGGAGCAACCGCCGGCCATCGGCGCCGGGGCCAGGAACGGCGCGGTCAAGGGCTCCTGGGCCCGCGCAGCCGCCCAGGGACCCTCCGCCCCCGAGCAGTTGGCCGCCGTCACGCTCGGCGAGACCGAAGCCCCGACCACCCTCGCGCTCGCCCCCGACACCCCCCGACTGCGGCACACCGTGCTCGACCCCGGCCCCGAGACCCTCCCGTACGCCGGACTGCGCCCCGACGCGCCCGCCGGTCGGCTCACCGACGAGCCCGGCCCCGAACTCGTCGCCGCCGCCCGCGCCGAGGCCCGCTTCGACGCCGGCGGCACCGACCACCTCACCGGCTACGGCGCCCGCCAGGTCCTCGACGGGCATCCGGCCCGGCTCGCCGACCTCATCCGGGCCGGCCGCCCGCGCGAACTGCTGCCCCCGGTCGCGGCGCTGGCCGGCGCCGACCGGGCCGTCGCGGGCGTGCTGGCCGGCGCACTGCGCACCCCGCTCACCGTGCTCCGGGCCGCCCACCGGCTGTCCCGGGTCCGGTACGCCGAGGCGCTGGACGACGCCGCCGCCAAGCTGACGGCCCGGCACGCCCCGGGCGACGGTGGCACGGCGGGCGACCGCTCGGCCGGTGACCTCGCCTGGTGCGTTCCCGGGCCGGCCGCCCGCTGGCTCTCCGACGAGGCGCTCTCCGCCGTCGCCCTCCGGCTGCGGCTGGCGGCGCGCAGACCGGCGCCCGACGAACACCCAGGCGCACACCGGGCCCGGCACGCCCTCTACCGGCACGCGCGCTCGTACCGCACCCTCGTCCACGCCGCCGAACAGCCCGGCCAGCGGCTGCACGCGCCGTTCCTCGACAACCAGGTGGTCCGCGCCGCCCGCCTGCTCCCCGACGACGTCCGCCTCCAGCCCGGCGCCCGGCATGCCCTCCTGCACGCCGTCCTCACCGGCGCCGGCCGTACCGACCTGCCCCCCGACTGGGGCCGCGGCCCCCGCCCCGACCGCACCGCTCCCGCCCGGGCGGGCCTGCGCCTGGCCGCCGACGGCCTCGCCGAACTCTTCGACGCCCCCCTCCTCGCCGAAGCCGGCCTCATCGACCTCCCCGCCGTCCGCGCCGGCCTCGCCGACCCCGCCACCCCGCTCTCCCCGGTGGCCCTCGCCGGCCTCGCCGACCTGGTCTCCACCGAACTCTGGCTCCGCCGCATCCGCGCCCGCCGCCACGGCGCCTGCTGGACCGGACTCCCCCTGGCCCAACCTCCCGCCCTTGCTCCCGTTCACCCGGCTTGACCCCTGCCCGCCGGGGCCTTTGCGGGTCGGCTGGCCCGGCTTCGCCGCACCCGGCCCGCCGCCGCGGCGTCTGTGGGCCGGGCTCGCCCTGGCCGGCTCACCCCCTCCACCCGCCTCCTCCCGTCCCCTGCGGCGCGCCCGGGTCGGCCCGGCGGGGGCTTGGGGGCGGGGGCGGGTGATGATGGCGGGCAGTGAGTCCGTCGGTGAGGAGGGCCGTGGTGGCCAGCGTGAGCCCGGAGCAGTCCGTTCCCGTCGTGCTGTCGGTGCTGGGGCAGCCACCGACGGGGCGCCCGCCGGGGGTGCTGGCGGGCTGCGACGGGTCGGACGGGTCGCTGTGGGCGCTGGACCGGGCGATGACCGAGGCGGAGTTGTTCGGCCTGCCGCTGTATGTGCTGGCCGTGGTGAATCCGGCCCCGGCCGGCTATCCGCCGGGGATGGCGGAGCTGGTGCGGGAGAGCGTGGAGACGCTGGTGGAGAGCATGGCGGACGGGCTGCGCCGGGCCGTGGCGGCCGTACAGGGGCAGCGGGCCCGGCCGTACGCGGGGGAGCTGTCGCTGCACGTGGTGCTGGGGAACGTGATCGAGGTGCTGTTGGAGGCCTCGACCCGGCAGCACACGCTGGTGGTCGGCACGCGCGGGAACGGGGGGTTCGCGCGGCTGCTGCTGGGTTCGGTGAGTTCGGCGGCGGTGCACCACGCGGTGTGCCCGGTGCTGGTGGTCCCGGCGCCCGCGGCGGGCTGACCAGAGCTGACCGGGGATGACCCGGGCTCGACCCGGGATGGCCGGGATGGCCGGGGTGTCGGGAATGTACCGAGATGGTTCACCGTTCACCTAATCCGACACCCGTCCCGTCCCCATCCCCTGGAGTGCCCCGCATGAAGGTCGAGATCTGGTCCGACATCGCCTGCCCCTGGTGCTACATCGGTAAGCGCCGCTTCGAGCAGGCCCTGGAGGACTTCCCGGGCAAGGAGGGCGTCGAGGTGGTCTACCGGCCGTACCAGCTGGTCCCGGACGCGCCGGCGACGGCGAGCCCGCACCGCGCCTGGCTGGCCGACCGCTACGGTCCGCAGTCGGTGGCGATGGACGCACGGGTGACCGAGCTGGGCCGCTCCGAGGGCATCGCGTACGACTTCGACGCCGCGCTGCACGCCAACACCTTCCTGGGCCACCGCCTGCTGCACCTCGCCGAGGTCGAGTACGGTCCGGCCGTCCAGGGGCGGCTGAAGGAGGCGCTGCTGAAGGCGCACTTCACCGACGGCGTCGACGTCGGCGACCGAGCCGCGCTGACCGACGTCGCGGTGGCCGCCGGCCTGGACCGGGAGCGGGTGACCGCCTACCTGGCGGGCGACGAGGGCGTCGCCGAGGTCCGCGCGCAGCTGGCGGAGGCCCGGGAACTGGGGATCACCGCCGTGCCCACGTTCGTGTTCGAGGGCAAGTGGGCGGTGCAGGGCGGCCAGGAGGCCGAGACCTTCCGCAAGGTGCTGGAGCAGGTCGCCGCCGAGATAGGCGAGCGCCGACCGGCCCCGGTCGAGGTCGCCCCGGCGGGGGAGGCCTGTGCGGACGGCTCCTGCGCCATCTGACCCCTAGCCATCTGACCGCTAGCCATCTGGCCCCTCGCGATCAGTCCGCGCGCGATCGGACCGCACGCGGCTGAACCCCGCGCGATCAGCCGCCGACCCCGCGCACAGCCCCCGCCGAGGCCCGCTTCAGGAGCACCTGAAGCGGGCCTCGGCCCAGTCCGCCACGTTGAGCGCCGACCAGATCCCGTGCACCGGGGTGACCACCAGCCGGATGGACTTCTGTCCGGCCAGCGGCACGTGCACCGGCACCGCGTCGTCCCCGGCGGCGAGCGGGTGGGAGCGCCACAGCGTGCTGCCGTCGCCGCTCTGGACGGAGAAGACCACACCGCCGGGCGTGAGCGTGGCGTCGTCGACCCCGGCGACCGCGTCGAAGGACGTGCAGCTGCGGTTGAGGTCGATCAGGGTGGTCGCCGGGGCGCGCACGGTGATGGCGTGCGGGTGGCGCTCGCCGCCGATCCAGGCGCTGTCGTGCTGCCAGAACCAGTCGCTGCCCTTCTGCCGGATGCTGGGCCCGGGCGGCGGCACCCGATTGTTGCCGGGCTTGACCACGGGCAGCGAGTCGGCCCAGAAGTCGGTGGGCGCGGGCGGCGACGGCGGGGTGATCGTCGGGGTGGGCACCGGCGGCGTGGTCGGCGTGGGGACGACCGGCGGCTCGGGTGTGGGCACCGGCGGCACCGTGGGCGTCGGCACGACGGGGACGACCGGGGCCGGCGACGTGGGGGTCGGCTTGGGTGCCGGCGGGCCCGAGGTGACCGGCGGCGCGGCCTTCGGCGTGGTCGGGGTGGCCGTCGGGGCGTGCGTCGGCTGGGCCGCGGGCTTCGCGCTGGGGCTCGGCGCGGGCGGCGCCGGGGCCGCCGCGGCGGGGGCGGGAGCAGGGGCCGGGGTGGGCGGCACGGGGGCGGGGGCCTGCGGGCTGGGCACGGCCGGGGCACTGGTGGCCGGGGGAGCGGCCGCCGGGGGCTTGGGTTCGGGCGAGCCGGTGAGCGCGTAAGCGGCGACGGCGGCCGCAGCCACCGCGATGGCGGTGGTGATTCCGGCCTTGGCCGCGGTGCCCAGGCCCTCACCGGCCACGGCGCCGGCACCGGCCGCGCCCGCGCCCGCGGCACCGGCACCTGCGGTCCCGGAGGTGGCCGCCGCGGTGCCCGCGGCCGCACCGCCGACCGCGGCGACGCCGCCGACGGCGGCCGCGGCCGCGCTGAACCCGCCGACCCCGATCCAGACGAGCACGCCGCCGGGCAGCAGCGCGCGCAGGCCGGTGTTGATCTCGGTGAGTTCGAGGCAGGCGGCCGTGCAGCGGTCGCACTCCTTGAGATGCCGTCCGACCTCCGCCGAGGCCCGCTTGCGCAGCGACCCGCGTGCGTACGCGCCGAGCCGGTTGGCGTACGACTCGCAGGTGCTGTCCTGGCTGCCGGAGACGTGCGCCTGCAGGAAGGCGGCGGCGAGTCGGTCGCGGGCCCGATGGGCCTGGACGGCGGTGGCGTTGGCGGTCTTGCCGAGCATCACGGCGACGGTCTTCGGGGACTCCCGCTCGACCTCGGTGTGCCAGAGCACCACCCGGTCGTCCTCGGGCAGTTCGGCGTAGGCCTGCATGACCATGCGCTGGTCGGCCATGGCCATCGCCCAGGCGTCGGCGCCCGGGTCGGCCAGGTCGAGGTCGACGACGGCGGCCGAGGTCTGGGCGAACACGCTGAAGTCGTCGACGAGTTGCTCGCGCCGTTCGCTGCGGGTCCAGGCGGCGGCGACGTTGCGGACGGCGGTCAGCAGGTAGGCGCGGACGGCGAACTCCGGGCCCTTGCCCGCCCGCAGGGCCTGCAGGGTGCGGGCGAAGACCTCGCCGGCGAGGTCCTCGGCGGTGAAGCTGTCGCGGCAGCAGGTGCGGGCGTAGCGGCGCACCGAGTCGGCGTGCCGACGGTAGATCTCCTCGTACGCGCTGTCGTCGCCGGCCCGGACCAGGGCGGTCAACTCGGCGTCGGAGGGCGGGCGCTCGCCGTCGACCGGGTCGGCGGGGGCGGGCACGGTGGGGCGGACCGGGCGGCGGTCGCCGACGAACGCCTCGGGGGCGACGCCGCCCCGGCCCGCCGGGGCCTGACCGGGCACCCGCCCGGGGGGCAGCGCGGCGTCGGAGGCGGAGAGGGACTCGCGGCTGGGCATGCCGGCCTGGTCGGGGACGTGTCCGGCGGTCGGGCCGGTGGCCGAACCCGGTGCGGCGCCGGGTACTTGGGAGGGGCCGCCGGAGGCCATGGCAGGACCGTCAGGCGCACCGCCGGTCAGGCCGCCGGACAGCCCGCCGGCTCCACCGGACAGCCCGCCGGCTCCACCGGCCAGTCCCCCGGTTCCCCCGGCCAGGCCTCCGGACGGGCCGAAGTCGAGGCCGTACCCGTAGTCGTTCTGTTCCTCGGCGCTCACAACGGACCCCAGATTCCACGACAGCCCCCGTAGTGTGGCAGGGCGCGCGGGAGTGCGTAGGCGCACGGTTCCCCGCTGTACGGCGCCGACGGCGCGCGAAGGGCGCGCATCGGGACATTGGCTCCAACCACGGGCAAAGGATGGCATAGCGCAGGGACGGGCGGTAGCCGGACCGGCCGGGACCCACTCTTCCGAGGGGCCGTCGCGGATGTGTTCGCCCAGCACACGGCAGCAGGTTGCGTGCCGCCCGCACCCGGCGCGCGTGCCTGGTACGCGCGCCGGTCTCCCGTCCAAGTCCCGTTCCCGCCACGTGTTCCCACCGAGCGCGGCGGCCGCCCCGGCGGTGGAGCGTCAGCGCGCCCGCAGACCGTCCAGCAGTATCGCCAGCAACCGGTCCGAGGGCCCGGCGGACGGCTGCCCCTCCGCCTGCGGGACACCGGCCGAGAACCCGGCCGTCGCCGGCACGGTGCGGGCCGCGTGCACCGGCACCGAGGCGGTCAGCACCAGCACGACGTCCGACACCGTGACGCCCGGCCGCAGTTCACCCGCCGCGCCGGCCCGGGCCACCAGGGCGGCCAGCAGCTGCAGCAGCAGCCGGGGATCCGCGTCGGCCGCCGACGGCTCGACGCCGGCACCGCCCTGGGCGTCCTCACCGCGCAGGTCGAACCGGACGGCGGCCGGCTCGGGCACCCGCTGTTCGGGCACCCGTCCGAGCTCCTCCGCGTACCGGAACGCCTCCGGCGGCAGCAGCCGCCCGGCGCCGGTGCCGACCGCCCGGGCCAGGTAGCCGGCCAGCGCCTCCCAGGCACCGCCGCCGCCGTACAGCGACTCCCGCGCCTGTGCGGTCAGCCACGCCACCTCCTCGGCGGCGATCCGCTGGACCAGCACCTCCTTGCTCGGGAAGCGCCGGTAGACCGTCCCGACGCCGACCCCGGCCCGGCGCGCGACCTCCTCCATCGGCGCGCCGTAGCCGAACTCGCCGAACACCTCGCGGGCGGCCCGCAGCACGCTTTCCAGATTCCGCCGGGCATCCACCCGTAGCCGGGCCCCGGGGACGGGCGCGGCGGCCTGTGGCGGCTCCGCCCGGTAGGGGACGCCGGGGTAGGCCGCCCCGGACTGCGGCGGCAGGTCCACCGGGCCGCGCTGTTCCGGCACCATGCCCTGGCCGGCGTGCGGTGCTCCCGCCCGCCCCAACACCTGCTCCTGCTCCATCATCCCAACTCTCCCCCGCAGGCGCCCGAACCCGGACCCTGTCGTCGCCCGCCCCTGCACCCCCCGGTGCAGCTCAGCCCGTCAGACATGACCTGATGATCCATCGCTCGTGCCGCCCGTCCGGTTCCGTGACCACGGTTCGTGCCTCCGCGCCGGTTCGCGTCCGGCTCGGCGCGTCGGCACCGTCCGGGGCCTTGTCCGGGAACTACCCTTCCCCGGATGACTGTCCCGCAGTCGGGTTGTCGAGCCAACGCTGGAACTGGCCGTAGTGGCCGCTCCACGGTGCGTCGCCGCCGATTGTCATGGCGGTGGCCGCTCCGGCACACAATCCGACCATAGTTCACGGCTCTTCGTGTCCGAAAGTCCGTCAGAAAGTAGCCCGGGCAGCACAACTGGCCACACCGGTCGACTCCCGTCCCATCCGGCGCGGTACGGACTGTGGACAAGACCACCCCTGCCGGTCCTTCATAGGGGGGCGTGAGGGGGGACACCCCCGGCCGCGAGGCCGGGACGAAGCGTCGATCGGCTGGAGGTGCACCATCAGAATCCTGATCGCCGGCGGAGGCTGCGCCGGTATGGCCACCGCGCTGCACCTCCAGCGCGGCCTGCGGGAACGGCTGCGACGCGGCGAGGTGGAGATCACCGTCGTCGAGCCCCAGGCCTACTTCACCTACCACCCGCTGCTGGCCGAGGTCGCGGCCGGATCGATCGACCCCCGGCACGTGGTGGTGCCACTCCGCCGCGCCCTGCCGGACTGCCGGGTGCTGACCGCCCGGATCACCCGGATCGAGCACGCCGCCCGTCGCGCCTTCGCCGACGCGGCGAACCCCGGCGAGACCCCCGCGCCGATCGAACTCCCCTACGACGTCCTGGTGGTGGCGCCCGGCTCGGTCTCCCGGACGGCTCCGGTGCCGGGCCTGGCCGAGCACGGCCTCGGCTTCTCCACCGTCGGTGAGGCCGTGGGCCTGCGCAACCACGTCCTGGAGCAACTCGACCTCGCCTCCGCCACCCGCGACCCGGCCCTGCGCCAGTCCGCGCTCACCTTCGTCTTCGTCGGCGCCGGCTACGCGGGCGTCGGCGCGCTCGCCGAACTGGAGGACATGACCCGGTCCGCGGTGCGCGGCTACCACAACGTCGGCACCGAGGACCTGCGCTGGGTCCTGGTCGAGGCCACCGAGCGGATCCTGGCCGAGGAGTCGCCGGAGCTCGCCGAACACACCCTCGGCCAACTCCGCGAACGCGGCGTCGACATCCGGCTGCGCACCACCCTGGCGTCCGTCGCCGGCCGGGTCGTCGCCCTCTCCGACGGCAGCCGCTTCGGCGCCCGCACCCTGGTCTGGACGGCAGGGGTCCGCCCGTCCCCGCTGCTGCGCGACACCGACCTGCCGCTGGACACCCTCGGCCGGGTCCGCTGCCTCGCCACCCTGCAGGCCGTCGGCCCGGACGGGCGCGCGCTGCCCGGGGTCTGGGCGGCCGGCGACGGTGCGGCCGTACCGGACCCGAACACGGACGGGGCGCCCTGCGCGCCCAACGCCCAGCACGCCTTCGCGCAGGCCGAACTGCTCGCCCGGAACATCGCGGTCGCCCTGGACTACGGACCGCACTCCCCGGACCTCGCCGAGTACCGGCCGGGGCACGCCGCCTGCTCGACCTCGCTGGGCCTGCGCCGGGCCGTCGCCCACACCCGGCGCGGTCGCCGGATCACCGGGCGGCGGGCCTGGTGGCTGCACCGGGCCCGGCACCTGCGGCGGCTGCCGAGCGCGGAGCGCCGGGTGCGGGTGCTGATGGACTGGGTGCTGGGCGGCCTGTTCTCCCGCGAGGTGGTCTCGCTGGGGGCGGCGGGGCACCCGCGTCCGGAGTCCGGGACCGGGCTCGGCCTGCCGCCCGACGGAGGGCCGGAGGCCCCGCGGTGAGTGCCCCCGGTGCTACGAACCGGGGCGGATCGGACGGCCACGCCGGGCGGGCGACTTCCGGAATCGGGCCCTTGCCTGACAGGATCAGCCCACCCTAGTCATTACCCCGTGTGCTGATGTGCACACAAAAAGTGATGATATGCCTGGAAAACGAGGAAGCGGCCGTCGTTTGAACCTCATGCGCTGGAGCGCCCGGCTCACCGGAGTCCCTTGGCGTGCCGCCCCGCCGATCGGGGCCGGCACCGACGAGGGCGCGCCCTCCGCCGACGGCGTCGTCGTCCCCAGCCCCCGCGACCCCACCAGCCTCGCCACCGCCGCCGAACTGTTCGACCCGCACAAACCCCAGAACCTGCGCGAGGTCCTCAACCGCATCCCCGCTCCGGTGGCCGTCACCTACGGCCCGCTCCACCAGCTCGGCTACACGAACCGCGCCTACCGCGAACTCTTCGGCGACCGCACCACCGGTCTGCCGGCCGCCGAAGCCCTCCCCGAACTCGGGACCATGGGCGTCCTGCCCCTGATGGACCAGGTCATCCGCGGCGGCCGCCCGCGCAGCGTCAAGGCCCGCTGCATCCTCGGCCTCACCGGTAACCGCTACTACAACGTCTCCTGCGTCCCGCTCGGCCCCGGCGACACCGGGGACACCCCCGCCGAGGGGCCGCCCGCCGGCGTCCTGATCTTCGCCGCCGAGGTCACCGACCAGGTCCTCGCCGCCGCCCGGCTCCGCGAGGCGGAACGCCGCCAGCGCGAGGCCGCCGTCACCCTCCAGCGCAGCCTCCTCCCGCAGAAGCTCGACCAGCCGGCCGACCTCCGGGTCGCCGCCACCTACCAGCCCGGCGGCGCCGAGGCGGCCGTCGGCGGCGACTGGTACGACGTCATCGCCATCGACGGCGGCCGAACCGCACTCGTCATCGGCGACGTGATGGGCCGCGGCCTGCGCGCCGCCGCCGTCATGGGCCAGCTGCGTACCGCCGTCCGCGCCTACGCCCGCCTCGACCTGCCCCCGCACGAGGTGATGCGCCTGCTCGACGGCCTCGCCATGGAGATCGACGCCAACCAGATCGCCACCTGCACCTACGCCGTCTGGGACCCGCAGCGCCGCACCCTCTCCTACGCCTCCGCCGGGCACCTCCCCATGCTGCTGCGCTGCCCCGACGGAACGGTCCTACGCAGCGAGGAGCAGAACGGCCCCCCGCTCGGCACCGGTGACGGCCTGCACGTCTCGCACACCCTGCGCCTGCTGCCCGGGACCACCGGCGTCCTCTATACGGACGGCCTGGTCGAGCGCCGCGACGAGGACATCGACCAGGGCCTCGACCTTCTCGCCCGCACCCTCACCGGCGCCATCGGGGCCCCGGAGGTGATCTGCGCCCGCCTGCTGCGGGCGATGGGCGTGACGTCCGAGCACGACGACGACGTCGCCGTCCTGGCCTTCCACCTGCCGGCGGAGGAGGGCGTCACCGAGGCGGAATCGGCGCTTGACTCGGTCGCCCCCGAGGTCTAGTGTTCTTCGAGCTGCCTGGCAGGGAGCACCGGACACGTGTTTGCGCGGACGGTCCCGAGGTAGCCAATCCTTCGAAACACCACTTCCCGGTTCGGGCTGGGTCGCGTCTTGTCGCGTCTCGGTTCTTATTCGGCGTGCTCGTTTTATTGGGTTGCGG
>NZ_JARXYZ010000055.1 GCF_029894125.1 Kitasatospora sp. MAA19 | reverse complement strand
AGCGTCACCACCGACCCCGCCGCCCCCGACGCCGGACTGACCGAAGCAAGCACCGGAGCAGCGACCGTGTACGTGAACGCGACACCGTTACTGGTACCCCCCCACCACCACGCCACCACGGTCACCTGCACCGTGCCCGAGCCCGCCGGCACCGTCGCGGTGATCTGCGTGTCCGACAGCACCGTGAACGACGTGGCGTCGACGGCACCGAACCGCACCGCCGACGCCCCCGTGAACCCGCTGCCCGTCAGCGTCACCACCGACCCCGCCGCCCCCGACGCCGGACTGACCGAATCGATCACCGGAATGTTGTGATCAACCATGACTTACCCCCATGGGTTGTACAGTCTCCGAGTTGACGAATGTCGTGCGTGCGCAAGGCGCCTGAAGCGTCGGCTGTCTGCCCAGGGATGCGACGGGCGCCGAGGTGGGGAGCCCCGGTCGACGGAGGGAACATCGACCGGGGCTCGTCAGGGGTGGTGAGCCGCTGGGCGGCGGGACAGCCCCGCCCGAAGCGGGGCTTGTGCCGACTCCCGACCGCCGCGTCGAGCGCGGGCCGCCGGTCATCAGAGTCCGGGCGGCAGGACACGGGTGAGTGCGCTCGCCGGGGTCCCACCAGTGGTGAACGTCCTGGGCATCGGCGGTCCCGGGTACGGTGACGACCATCGGTCCGGCGTCCGCGACGTCCGCGAGCGACGCGAGCACATCTCCGGTCGGAGTCGGCTGAGAGGTCGCCGGATTCGTTCCGGGGAACCCTCACCGGCGGGCCCCGAGGTCGGGCCCAAGTGACCGGCACGACGACGCCTGGCCGACCGGCGAGCTCGTTGTCCGACTCGTAGGCAGTCGAGGTACGACGTGGTCTGACGCCATGACATGTGGCCCGGTAGTGCCGTTGACCCACGTGGGCCGGCACGAAGGGGCCTGTTTGTCCCCGTGAAGGAGCTCACCGCCGTTTGCCCGGGTCGCTGTCGTCGGGACGCTCGTCCGTGCGGCCGAAACGCCGTCCTCGGCCGATCCGCCCTCGGCGCCGCCTGTGCTTTCCACGGACGGACTCGGCCGAGCGCATCCTGCCGGAGTCCCGCTCAAAAACCTGGTCGTAGGCGGCTGCGGGTACACTTTTCGTCGTCGACGGTTCGCGCGCGGACTGAATTTCCGCCAACACCGTGGGTACGTACCACCCCAACAGAAGCCCCCAGCACCACAGCGCTGAAGTCGTCGTTCGACGGTACGAGGGAGAGGAGCCGGCAGACCACCCGGCCGCCGCACGGGCCAGCACGCTTCGGAACCTTTGGATTGCTTGCATGACGCCTCCTGGCGTATGTAAGCCGCCGCATCTGCCAGCACCGCCGAGACGGCGCCGGCAGATGGATCCAGATCCTCCACGGGGGTGCCCATCGCGAGCCGCACGTCACCGCCGCCTGAAGCACGGCGGGCGCCCGGCTGCACGTTCCCCCAGGAGGGTTGGGCGGCCCGCCGGTTGGATACAGAAAAGTAATCCAGAGCCGTGAAATCGGTGACAAGCCTTCCGACCCGCTTTCACCCGCTTGGCGCAGTGTCCTGCCATCTCCCGCAATCCGGAGAAATGGCCAGTGCCATAGCGGCGCGACCGACGCTGATCAGCGAAAACAGACCTGTCTGTGCGGGATTTGCGTGCTTATTCCTCACCCGGCAAGATCGCGACTTCCCTGCCCGCGGCCCAAGAGACGGCGCGGCCACGGATGGACAAATTCCCCACCTTCTGCCGTTCGGAATTGCTCATCCCAGCCGGGACGCGCCGCGCGAAGCCTCCGGCCGGGGCCGGCGGCTGGGCACGATCGACGCTCCCACCGAGTGGACGCCGTCTCCGCTCTCGTGGAAGTGAGGTTTTGGAGTCGCGCCCCACGTGGCGGACGGCGATCCGTGGCCTGGGCGGTTCGCGCGCTGTTTCACGGTCCGGCCGGGTCGATCAGTCTCACAGCCGTGTCAGAGTCCTCAGCAGCCCGGTACCGGCCGAGTCGCCGGCCTACCCGTGCAACCACAGCGATCAGCGGCCTCCAGGCCGTTGACGTGGCTGCAGACCCAGCCTTCGTCGCAGTCTCCGCAGAACGACCCGGGGCGGCTGCCAGGTGCTCCGCAAGCCCGGCTCAGCCGCAGCACCGGCGTACCGGGCGTTGGTGGCTTTGCCCAGGCCGACCCAGGACGGCTGCTCGGTTCCCATCCAAGTCGCGACCGCCACAGGCCAGTTCACCGGCCGGCTCGGTCACACCAACGGTGGTCGTTGCCGCAGTGAAGTCCCGAAGTGCCGTCGCCCCGCGGTGTGGACCGAAGTCGGCGGCCTTGCGTGCGCTGATCCAGATCGCGGCGATCCGCTGCACCTGGGCGCCCTCGGCGGCGGTTTCGCCGCTTTCCCCGAACCGTCCGGGAGCGGCGCTCGGATCGGCCGTACCGTCGGACGCTCTGCGGGCCGACGCGAGGCGGTCGCCCGGCTCTCCTTCCTCGTCGGTCTGCTTCCTCCCTTCTCTATCGCGGGATGTCCTGCGGACGGACCGGAAGAGGAGTGGACAGAGTTGGAGAACAGAGTTGGAATGCTTGCAGCACCTCCTGACGGTGCTTCAATCGAGTTCGCGTCGCGTGCCAGCACGGTCAGCGACAGCCGCTCATGAGGTCCCGTCATCGGCGAATGTTCAAGGGCCCGGTCCACGGCCGGAATCTCGACGCGGGCGGCATCGTCCAGCGCGCCGCAGCCGTGAACGCCGTGCACGGCCTCCGGTCGGTCGCGGCGCGTATGACCGGGCTTCGTCATGGCCCGGCGTGCCAGGAACGTCATCCGGCGGTCCGTCGGACAACAGTCGGATGCGTGTCCTCCGTCCCCGGTCTCCTTCACCGGCACGGCGCGGCTCGTCTTGACGCTCTGGGGATCCAGCGCGCGGGCGCCCGGCTCGGGATCACGCCCGTTCTCGTGCCAAGCACCTCAGAGGGCCGTTGAGCTTGGGCGAACGCCCCCGTCCTGCTGCCCGGCGGCGAAGTATCCGTAGACGGTCTCCCATGGAGCGAAGTCGTGCGGGAGGCAGCGCCGGGGACGCCGGTGCGGTCGGCGTACCGGATCGCTTCCATGATGCGACGAAGGTCACGCCCTGTGGATCGTGCCGGTCCTGTCGTGCGATCAGGCGGCCACCCCGTTCTTCCGGGGCCGGCCGAGGAATCGGGCACCGGGTGCGGTGGGACGGGATCTGCCCGGACGGGACCGATGACGGTCCCGCCCGGGCGGACGGCCTCGTTGGCCACGCGGTTCAGGTGGTCAGTGTCTGACTCCTGGCTCAGACCCCCGGGCTCGCGAGGTACTGGAACGGGGTCGCGGCGGTCACGCTGCCGGCCGTGTTGGTGACCGTGATGTTGGCCGGCCCGGGGGCGCCGTCGAGGGTGGGCGGCGCGACGGCGGTGACGGTGGTGTCGCTGATGACGACGAACGGGGCCGACTGGCCACCGAAGGTGACCGACTGGGTACTGCTCAGGGAGGTGCCGGTGATGGTGACCGCGGTGCCACCGGAGGCCGGGCCCGAGGCGGGAGTGAAAGCGGTCACGGTGGGCACGTCCACGTAGGTGTAGGAGAAGCCGTTGTTGGTTCCGCCCGCGGTGGTCACGCTCACCCCGACGGATCCGACCGCCGCGCCCGCGGGCACGGCGACGGTGATGACGCTGTCGCTGACGACGGTCGGCGTGGCGGTATTGGCCCCGAAGTGCACCGCGGTGGCGGTCGACAGCCCCGTACCGGTGATGGTGATGACGTTGCCGCCCGCCAGCGGCCCGGAGGTGTCGCTGAGCGCGGCCTTGAACGGCGCGCCGACGTAGTAGAAGTTCAGCGGGTTGCTGGTGCCGCCCGGGGTGGTCACGGTCACCTGGACCACCCCGCTGCCGGAGGGGGAGATGACGGTGACCGAGGTGGCCGTGTTGGCGGTGATGGTGGCCAGCTTGGAGCCGAAGTGCACGGCCGTGGCCCCACCGAGGTTGGTGCCGGTGATGACGACGCTCTGTCCGCCGCCGGACGATCCCTGGTTGGGGGAGATGGGCACGACTGCCTCCTTGAACGGGGTGAGGTGAACCGCGCACCGTGCGTGCCCAGGAAGAGTCACAGGTCACGCACGGTGCGGGTCGGGCCAGGCCCCGGCGAGGGCGAAACGGACGGCCGAGGCGGTGAACCGGGCGCCGGCGGACCGGTCCACGGGTGTGGCCGGGCCGCTTTCCGGGCGTGAGGGCGAGACGACCCTGGATGACTGTCGCCGGTCGCGGTGGCGGGCGGATCGTTCACGCCCCTGCCAGGAGAGCCCACGGCGCCACCGGTAGTGACCGGCCATACGGCAGGCCGACGCCCCACTCCCCCGGAGAGGATGGGCGACCCACCGGATTGGACACTCCCAGTAACCCATTGAGGTGACAAGCAGGCAAGGTGCTTGACGCCAGATCACCCAATTGGCGGCACGTGCTGGCTGTGAGCGTGGCCCGTCTCCGGCCTTCGGTCTCACTTCTCGCCGGTAGCGCCAGGGCGCCCTCCCGGTCGGTTGCGCCGGTTCGCACGACGCCGATGGTGACGGAACGTCGGAGCCCGCGTCAGCGTCGTGGACCAACCCAGGGCCGTCCCGCGGACGGCCCTGGCGCGGGGAGCGGGGCTTCCTCGCCGAGTAGCGGTCGGCCCTTCGGTGCGGGTGCGGGCCGCCGGCGCCGGTCCCGTCGGAAGGAATCGGCTCCGCCCCGCGGCGGCCTGGGACCCGGTCGCCGTCGACGAGGCCCACCGCACCGCCGGCTCCGAGGTCAAGGCCTGGGCCGCCGCCCGCGACGACGACCAGGTCCCGGCCGCCCGCCGCCTGTACTTCACCGCCACCCCGCGCATGGCCTCGGAGCTGCTGCCCGACACCGAGCGCCCGGAGCGGCCGTGGGCGCAGGCGGTGGCCGGCACCGACCGGCTGCGCGAGCGCCGGGCCGCGTTCGCCGAGGCCGCCGGCCGCGCCCGATTGCGGACCTCGCCCGGATACGGCTGCACGAGAGTGTGGTCGAGCCGTACGCGGGCGATGCGCAGCCGGCACCCGGGACCGCAGGGCGCGCTCCTCCTGGCCACACCGGCGGGGCCGTCCGAGGGTTGACCCCCTGGCGGCCGCGTGCGCTTCTGGTGCGCGGCGCGGAACCCTGCGAAGTGTCAACCGTTGCTGACGCCGGGCCTGGTGAACACCGGGCATGGGAGCAGACGGGGGGCGCGCGGGTGAGCGTGCACACCGGCATATGCCAGTGACCATTTCGCTGAGCGGCGGCACGGCAGGGCAACCGTCCGGGGATCCGTGCCCATGCGAACCCTGGCACGCTGAGCACAGTTGTGCGACGGGCGGCCAGACGCATGTCTGGCCTGAAATTCCGGGGAGAACCGCGAGCACTCACGTATCCGCAGAGGTCTATGCCAGTCGTCCCCCCATGGCACGCTTGCGAAAATCATTAAGCACTCAACAGTCGGGATCCGGCCGCTGTTTGGCCGAGATCCGTATGCGACTTGACATGGCATGCGTGGGGCCTTTGTCAATTGATTGCATGGTTATTCGCTCACTCAAATTGCACAGCAATCGACGATGTCTTGCAAAAACCTTTCTTCTCTCACTCCCGGGCTTCGTGTATATTTCCTGGCTTCCCATGGGTCCCATGAGGAAGCCGTACGCCATATCGAAGCCTGCTAGGAGTGGAATGCTGACCGGAGAGGAATACATCAACATCTGCGCCCTCCGATCCCGGGGGTTGTCCATCGCCGCAATCGCCCGTCTCCTCGGCCGCGACCGCAAGACCGTGAGCTCCTATCTGAGCGGGAAGCGCACGGTCGGAGTCCGCAGCTCCGGCCGGGACGAGTTCGAGCGGTTCATCCCCTACTGCCGCCGGCGGTTGCAGGACGATGCCCACTTCCAGGCGTCGACGCTGTTCGCCGAACTCGTCGATCTGGGCTACAGCGGCGGCTACTCGACCTTCACCCGCGCTCTGCGGACCCATCAGCTGCGTCCCCGGTGCCCGCTGTGCCAGCGTCCCCCCCGCGCCCGCCCCGGCCGGCCGGACAACGCGGAGGAAGTGCACTTCCGCTGGTTCGTCCTCTCCGACCCCCCTGCGGACTGGGGCAGTACTCATGCTTGCATCCTGGTAGGACGCCTGACCCACTCCCAGCGCTGGAGCGCAGCACTCGCAGAGCAGATCGATCTCGGCCACCTGGTCGACTCCGTCGACCGGATCCTGCGCCAGTTCGGCGGAACCGGCTGGCGCTGGCGCTTCGACCGGACGCAGCCGATCCACTGCCCGGAAGGTGGCAAACTGGCCACGGCGCTGGGCAAGGTCGCGAAGCACTACGGTGTTGTCGCGGATCTCTGTCCGGCGGGGCAACACGCCGACGACGAGGCGATC
This sequence comes from Kitasatospora sp. MAA19, assembly GCF_029894125.1. Classification (GTDB taxonomy): domain Bacteria; phylum Actinomycetota; class Actinomycetes; order Streptomycetales; family Streptomycetaceae; genus Kitasatospora. The sequence goes on along the minus strand of NZ_JARXYZ010000055.1, from coordinate 25,987 downwards.
AGGCAAGCACTCGTTCTGTGGTGGCAGACCATTGGCGCGGACACCGGCCTGCTGGAGGCGCAGGAGAGCCTCAGCAGGCTGGCCAGGCTCATGGACGTTCGCCGGGCCGCGGCAAGCGGCGGCCACGACGGGTACACCGTGCCCGCTGCGACGGTCCTGCTCGACCTTCCCCACGACCCGTACCCTGCCAAGATCAGCGTGGCTTGCGCGGTCTCGGCCAACAGCATGGTGTCCTACCGGGGCAACCTCTACGCGGTTCCACGGCATCTGCACGGTCACACCGTGGAAGTGCGCCGAAGGCTCGGTGATCCCCTTCTGGCGATCACGACCCCTCGTGGAAGGGTGATCGTTCAGCATTCACTGGCGCCCGACGGTGCCAGCCTGTCGGTCATCGGCCGCCGGCACGGGATCAGCCTCGAACGCCCGCTCCCGGTATCGAGGCCGGCCTGCCACAGCAAGATGTACAGTCCGCCGTCCGCCGAAGCGCTCGCGGCGGCCCAAGAGCTCCGACAGGACGCCGGTCAGGAGGACGGATTAGAGCCCGGTCGACAGGCTGACGGTTCGCCGGGGCGCCCCGGCCGATCCTGGTCGTGGACGGGCGTTCTCGATCGGATCCGGAAGGAACCGACCGAGGGCAACGAGCTCGTCCGTTCAGAGGCCGTGATCCACCTCGCCATGCGTCGATGACATGACCCGACGCCCTACCGGCGAAGCCACACCAACCTGGCGAGGCGCCTGAACCCTGCCACGCGGATCGTCACCTGCCTGGATCTACAAGATCCATTGTCAGGTGTGTCCGCATCGTGGGGGTCATCTCAGCGGATGCCGCCCCCCGCCTGAGTGCCACCACGGCCTCGAACGGCGCCCCATCCCGGTGAGCGCATCGCGATGGGCGCGGCACTGTTTTTCACCGTACGCCGTCCAGGGGGTCCGTCCTTGTCGCCGGGGCCGCCGTTGGCGGTGCGCTGGCGTCCGTGATCCGGTTACGTTGATAGAGCACCTGGTCAGAGGGGGTAACAAGCCGTAACCCACTGGGGACGCTGTATGACTGGTCTGACCGTCATCCTGCTGCTCGTGGTCCTGGCCACGGCCGTGGCGACCGGTGCCCGGCGGTGGCGCCTGCCCGCTCCCTCGCTCCTCGTCATCGCCGGTCTGGTCGTCGGGCTCATACCCTGGGTTCCCGAGGTCCGCCTGCCGCCTCACGTGATCAGCGTGCTGGTGCTGCCGCCACTGCTCTACGCCTCGGCCGGGGAAATCTCCGTTCGCGACCTGCGCAGCGTGTGGCGGCCGGTGACCGGCCTGGTCTTCGGTCTGGTCCTGGCCTCGGCCGTCGCCGTCGGGTACGTCGCCCGAGCGATCACCCCGCTCACCATCGCGACCGCGTTCATCCTTGGCGCTGTCCTGGCCAGCACCGACCCCGTGGCCGTTACCGCACTCGGCCGGCGCCTGTCCCTGCCACCGCGGGTGCAGGCCATGGTGCAGGCGGAAAGCCTGTTCAACGACGCCACGTCGCTGGTTCTGTACAAGGTCGCCGTGGCGACCGCGGTTTCCGGCAGCGCCATCACGGTGTCCGGGACGGTCGAGCAGTTCCTGATCCTCGCGGGCGGAGGAGCCCTCATCGGCGCGGCGGTCGCCGCGGTGGTGACCCTCATCCGCAGACGGACCGAGGACCCCGTGCTGGAGACCGTCATCGCATTGGTCACTCCGTACGCCTCGTACGTCATCGCGGAGGACTCGCACGCCTCCGGCGTGACCGCCGTCATCGTGTCCGGGGTGGTCCTCGGCAGCACCGGCCACAAGCTCGGCAACGCCCCCGTCCGTCTCCAGGTCCACGCCGTCTACGACACCGTGACCTTCCTGCTGGAGAGCGTCGTCTTCGCCCTCATCGGTCTCGAGCTCCCTTCCGCGGTCCGTCACCTCGCGCACGACGAGCACGGCTGGCCGCTGTGGGTGCCGGTGATCGCCTTCACCGTGCTGGCGATCCGCCTGCTGTGGATCTTCCCGCTGTCCGCCCTGATCCACTACCGGCACAGGGACGGCGACAGTCGCCTCTCCTGGCGTGTTCCGGCCGTCCTGTCCTGGGCGGGCACCCGAGGCGTCATGCCGCTGGCCGCCGCGCTCTCCATCCCCCTGGTCACCGACACGGGGGCGCCGCTGCCGCACCGGGCGCTCGTTCTCACGCTCACCACCGGGACCGTCGCGCTCACCGTTGTGTTCCAGGGCTTCACCCTCGCTTCCGTCGTCCGCCGCTCGGGCATCGCTCTGGAACCGGAGCACACCGCCCGGGAGGAGGCCCGGACCCGCCGACGCATCGCCCACACCGCTCTCGAAGAGCTCAAACAGCTCGGCGATCTGGATGAGCTCGCCGAACTGGGCGCCGCCGCCGAGGCCGCCGTGAAACAGGCTCGCCGCGATCTGGAAGCGCGCATCCACCAAGCGGAAGACGCCCACTACAGCGACCCGGACGCCCGTCCCGCCGACGCCTACCGCGAGATACGCCGGACACTCATCGGCATCGAGGCGGCCGAGCTCCAGCGCCTCTACGAAGCGAACATGATCAGCAACGCCACCCGGCGCCGGATCCAGCGCGAACTCGACCTCGAGGAAACCAGCCTCCGTGCCCGCGACTGACGAGTCCGCGCTGCGAGCGATACCCGCATCCAGATCGGGCGGAGCGACAACATGCAGCTCTACCGCTGCCCGCCCTCCTTCGAGCACCCGCACACGGAGGTCGTGCCACAGGTGGCTGCCCCCTGCGACAGCCCTCCTCGACCTGTGGTGGGAGACACGCCTTCTCGCCGAGCGCGAGGCGAGGCCGCCCGTCGCGAGGACCAGGAACGCCTCCGGGGCGCCCGCGCCGAGCGCCCGCCCGGGCCTGGACCTGCAAGGGTTTGTAGGTCGCTGGAGGCCGCTCCGCGTCTGCTGACGGGGCCGTCCCAGGGGAACGCGAACGAGACGCTGCAGGGCTGGCAGGTGTGGCCGCGGTACGCGGGGAAGCGGCTGTCGCGGCTGGGTGGACAGCACGTGCGGGATCGTTTCCGGGTAGAGCGCGCTCGGCCGTTCGGGTGAGAAGCAGGTCTTCTGATGGCTACCTTCTGTAACCCTATGAGTTACTCGTAGCGATTACACCCGGTGGGCCGCCCATCCCTTGCCGGGGGAATGCGTTGGACCTCAGGAGACAAACATGTGCTCCCGGTCCGGCAGCCGTCGGGCGCCCCCGGTAAGGAGCCAACGTCATGTCGGCTGTCGTGAACGCGACGGCCTTTGGACGTCGACGGTCCCCGTTTGACCGGAGGGGACGTCATGACCTCAGCGACTGACCGCCTGACAGCAGGGCCGGCGGCGACGGACGCGACCGTGCCGGTCGGGGCGGGCCCACCGGGATCGCGGTCACCCCGAACGGCAGCCGCGCCCACGTGGTGAACAACGCGGCTGTCAGCGTGAACGTGATCGACACCGCCCTGAGCAAGGTGGCATTCACCCCAGACTCTCTCTCCTCCTACGTGAGCGACAACGGCGCGAACACGGTGAGCGTCGTCACGACCCCCGCCGGCCGTCAGCCCGAATCAAGGACCCACCGGAGGCGGTGCCGGGGGCTCTGCCATCGCTGACGCACGGACGTTCACCCCCTGCGCCCCCGACAGCCGCAGGCCGGGTGCCCGAACAGGTGCGACCAGACCACACCAGAGGGCTCAAGCCACCACGAGCCTGGTCCCAGCACACCCTCGACCCGTTCCCGGACACGCCGCACGCAGCCCCGTGAACGATCCACTCGACACCAGGGAGAAGCGATGAACCACAGCAAGCTGGCGATCCGAACGCTGGGCGCTCTCGGGGCGGCCGCCCTCATGGTCACCGGTGTGGCCGCCACCCCGGCAGCCGCGCAGACGTTCGTCCCGTGCACCACCGACGCGCTGGCGAGCGCCATCACCAACGCGAACACCTCCGGCGGCACGCTCGCCCTGGCCCCGGGCTGCATCTACACCCTGACCACCCCGCTGCCGTCCATCCAGAACACGATCACCATCAAGGGTGACGGCGCCACCATCACCCGTGACCCGGCCGCGCCGGCCTTCCGCATCCTCACGGTCGACTCGACGGGAAACCTGGACCTTCGCGAGGCCATCATCACCAACGGTGACGCGACGGGAGGCTTCGGGGGCGGCATCCGCAACGACGGAGTCCTCACTGTCAGGCGCAGCCTCATCCGTGACAACCACGCCGACTTCTCCGGCGGGATCGGCGGCAACACCGGGTCCACCACGCACGTCGACCGCAGCCTCATCAGTGGCAACAGCGCGCTCCACAACGGAGGCGGTCTGGGCAACGACGGCGACATGACCATCGACAAGAGCACTGTCGTCAACAACAACGCGCTCGAGCTGGGCGGCGGAGTGGCCAACGACGGTACGCTGAACGTCTCGCGAAGCTCCGTCTACGACAACTCGGCATCCGGGCCCACGGGTGCGGGCGGCGGAATCGCCAACTTCGGCGGTGCCGGCGCCACCACCACGCTCACCCTGAGCAAGGTCGTCAGCAACTTCGCGACCAACGCCCCTGGAGGCGTCTACAACGACAGCGGCAGCGTCACGCTCAACTTCACCGCCGTGCTCGCCAACAACCCGACCAACTGCTTCGGCAGCCCCACCACGGTCCCCGGCTGCGTGGCCTGACCCACCGAGCCCGCTGTCCGCAGCCTCCACACCTCGCCGGCGGCCAAGACCTTGGCCGCCGGCGTCGATCACCGCCCGGTCCCTGACGCCGCCGACAACCAGATGCTGCTGTCCGCCGACCCCGATGACGCGATCACCCTGCTGTGTCTGCTTCTCGCACGGAACCTGGCTGCCCGGTAGCACCGCAGCCGCACTACTACGCGGCCTCGCCGCCCCATCGACGCCCTGCCCGACGAGGCAGGCGATCAGGGGGCACTGCGCCTGACCGCTGCCGCCGCGAAGCGGCCGTGGTTCTTCCGGCCGGGACGAAGGCTGCCGCGCTGCGCTCTTCCACGCCGATGCGGCGCCACTCGACGTTCTCATACGATCAAATCGCGGGCGCACGACGGCGGTTCCGTCGCCCGGCGCGATGCGCCTGGTCCTCCCTTTTCCCCGGACATTCCTCGATTCCCCTGTCGTCCCGGTTGTCCCTTCTCGGGAGGAAAGCACCGGGGTGGTCCTTCGTGTTTCCGGCACCGCACGGGGGGAGCTGCCCTGAGGACATGCCCTGTCATCCTGGAGTTCGATGATGCCCGTTGACCATGGTCGATCCCGCAGGTCGCGGGTCAGGATCGCCGCAGCGCTGACGATCTCGGCGGCAGCCGTTCTCGCAGTCTCTTCGTGCAGTTCCTGCGGCGGAACCGCGGAACCGGCGGTGACGGTCTCGCCTTCCACGTCCGAGGGAACATCGGCATCGGCGACGGCCTCGCCCGCCGTGACGGTGCCTCCAGTGCACGCCGGGTTCGACTACCAGATCGGCGGGCCGTACCAGCCGCCGGCCGGTGTGTCCGTCGTCAGCCGCGACCACGGGGTGTCCCCGGCACCGGGGATCTACAACATCTGCTACGTCAACGGCTTCCAGGCCCAGCCGGACGCAGAGCAGGAATGGGACCAGGACCTGTTGCTCCGGGACCAGGCTGGCAACGTCGTCCACGACACCACCTGGAACGAGGCGCTGCTGGACATCAGCGCGGACACCAAGCGTCAGCGGATCGCTCTGAAGGTGGACGGCTGGATCGACGAGTGCGCCACCAAGGGCTTCAACGCCGTCGAGCCGGACAACTACGACAGCTACACACGGTCGGCCGGACTGCTGGGCGCGGCCGACGCCGAGGCGTACCAGTCTCTACTCGTCGCGCACGCCCACGGACAAGGCCTTGCCATCGCCCAGAAGAACGCGGCGGAGCTGGCCCCGGACCGGCAGCAACTGGGCCTCGACTTCGCGGTGGTGGAACAGTGCGGCACGTACGGCGAGTGCGACCGTTACACCCACGCGTTCGGCGACAGCGTATTCGACATCGAGTACGACGAGCAGGGCCTCCAGACGGCGTGCACGACTTGGGGGACCCGCATCAGCATCGTGCGGCGCGACCTCAACGTCGTTCCACCGAGCAACCCCGGCTACCTGCGCCAGACCTGCTGAACCAACCCCGTCACCCGCTCGTGTGCCTGCAGGGTCTGTCCAGTCGCTGGACAGACCCCGGCCTTCGTCTGATCATGTGCTCCGACCAAGGATGCGCGTGACCAAGATGAAGGCCGTGAGGGTGAGTCTGCTGCCAGATGCCGTCCGGAGGGAACCGTCCGCGGAAGCGTCACGTTTCCGGGGCGAGTTCTACGAGCGTCTGACCGCCCGGCGTGACGAGTTGTTCGAGCTGGTGGACGCCGTGCTGTGTGCGGACGGTGCGGTGAAGTCCCCGGTGGATCTGACGCTGTTGCCCGAGCACCGACGTGGGCACGGAGCGATGTACGGCGGCTTACACCACGGCCGGATCGACGTCGGTCGGCTGCGGACCGGGCGCCACCCGCCTGGCCCGGGTCCTGCGCGACTTCCCCGTCGAGCTGGTCGGCCGCATCCGCTCCGACTGTGTCATGCGCCTGCAGAAGCTGCCGCGGATGCACGGCGCCAACGGCCGGGCGCCCAAACACGGCCCGGAATTCCGCTTCACCGAACCGGAGACCCGGCCCGAACCCGCGATCACCACAGCCACCGACACCGCCCCACTACGGTAAAGGCCGAAGCCCAGGCATGGGACCGGGTCCACCCACGGCTCCTCCTGGCTCGACCACGACGGTGAACTACCCTTGGCCGAAGGGACGTTGACGCGGTCGAAGATCGAGTATCTGTCGAAGAACCGGGATGCCCCTCCGGTGCGGTTGTGGTCCTCGAAAACCGGCTCTGCCCCCGCCGATGTGGACCGTTGCTGGCAGGCATCTCTTCACCGCTTCGATCTGGATCACCTCTTCCGCTTCGCGAAGCAGATCCTCGAATGGACCACCCCGAAACTCCGCACTCCCGAAGCGGCGGACCGCTGGACCTGGATCCTGATCGTCGCGCGCCGCGGTCTCGGCGAGGTCCGAGGGCACGTCCTCTTGGCGGTGTCAGGAGCCGGGCAACAGGGAGGCCAGGTAGTCCTGGGTCTCGGGGTCGGTGGAGTAGAGGCGGGTGCCGTGGGTGGCCCGGGTGGCGAGGACGCGGTAGGTGTTCAGCGCGTACCTCAGGTATCGCCGTGGCGACAGCTCCCGCAGTTGTCTCGCGTCGTGGCTGGCCTCGGGGTGGGCCTGCCAGCGGCCGTCGCGGCGGACCAGGTCGGCGCCGAGGATGACGGCACCGAAGGCGTATTCGAGACCCTGGGCGGTGTAGATGCAACCGACCTGGTCGTGGCCTCCCTCGTCGGTCGCCCAGAAGGGGCGGGGCGGGACGTCGGGGAATCCGGGGACGGGCCGCTCGGCGCGCAGGTTCCAGGGGCGGGCCCAGGAGTGCTCGTCCTCGTCCGGGCCGTGCCACCGGATGGCGACCTCGGGCTCCAGCGGGGGGACGGCCTCGGCGTTCCAGGGCCAGCAGAACCCGGCGGTGATCCGGGCGCTACGGCCCTGCGCCGCATGGTCGTCGACCCAGGCGGCGAGGGCCTGCGGGTCCGGTCCCAGGGCGAGGTCGTAGCCGCCGCTGTTCCACGGTTGCGGGGTCCGGTCTGCGGAGAAGAGGAGGTCGACCCACTGGTGGTAGGCCTGGGAACCGTTGCAGCGGAACTGGGTCTCCAGGTCGACGCGCCGCATCACGGCCCCGGACTCGCGGGCGTGGCTCTCGAGCTCGTCCAGGGTGATGCCTTCGGTGGGACGCACGATCTGACGCTCGTCGAGGAACAGGACCAGGACGCCGACCCGGTCGAGGAGGTTGCGCAGGGAGGCGGGAAAGCCGGAGGTTCGCTGCTCGGGGTAGGTCTCGGCGCGGTGGGCCTCGTCGAGGAGGACGACACTGCTCTTGTCCAGCCCGCTGGGCGGCTGCTGCTTGAACGTCGCGACGAGGCCGCGGGACTCGTCCTGCAGCAGCCGCTGGAGCTGTTTGGTGAGGGCGCCTGACGTGGTGAGCAGACGGGGGTTGCGCCGTTCCATGCGGCACAGCTCACCCATGAGGCGGGCCGCGATGGCGGTCTTGCCGGTGCCGGGGCCGCCGGTGACCACGACCAGGCCGCCGGGACCCTTCCCGCCGGCTTCCTTGACGGCGTCCAGGATCGCGCGGCGGGCACGGTCCTGCTCGCCGACGAGGGGGAACCGGTTGCGGCCCTCGATGTTGTCGGCGAGTCGCTGCAGGGCGCGTTGGGAGGGCCGGTGCTCGCCGGCGAGGAAGCGGTCGATGGCGTCCTTGGGCGCGGGCGTCAGGCCTCGGCAGTGGAGACGGTCCGCCAGTTCGTCGGCGGGGACGCTGTCGGCGATGTCGTCACGGCCCAGCAGCGGGAACTCGGCGCTGGGCGAGTCCGGGGGCAACACGGCACGCAGATGCCCGAGCAGTTCGGCCCCGGCGTTGTGCAGGAGCGCCACGCCCCGTGTCTGGATTCCGGTTCCGCCGACGGCCCAGTCCCTGAGGTAGTGGACGTAGCCGCCGACCTGCCGGGCGGGGTGCGGCAGGGTTCGCTGTCCGACTTCCAGCATTCCGGGTTCGCCCGGTGCGGGCACGGCCCACGTCCACTGCTTCAGCTCGACCACCACCACCGTCAGCTCGACGTCCGTGTCCTGGCCGACGACGGCCATGTCGACGCGCTCGCCTGTCCCCGGCAGCGACAGCTCCAGCAGGACGTCGAGGTCTCCCAGGCCTGCGCGCACCAGGGCGTCGAGCAGCACCGGCCAGCTCCGCCGCCAGCTGCCGATCTCTTCCTCACCCGGGTCCATCCCCCGTCGGCTGCGGAAGCGTGCGACGCACTCGTCGACGAACTCCGGCCGGACGCTCTGCCGTGCCGCCTCGCTGATGGTCCCCCGGTGTACGTACATGACCGATGAATACCACCGGCGTCCGACAGTGGGGTCTCCGGGGCTTCCCGATCGGCACGGGCACCCCTGGCCGGCCACTACTCCGAAAGTAACGGAATGTCCGTACCAGAGTCGCTTGGGTCGCTTCGGTAGCTGGCAGGAGCGCTCACGCGCTTCTCGGGGTGCCTTTCACCGGTGTCTCTCCCGCTGACAGCGACTGAGCCTCTGCTGAGCGACCCAAGCGACTGGAGTGACCCGACTCCGGAACCACGGGCACGTACGTTCACCTGGGGAACAGACCACCGGGGGCGGGCGCTGGGCTGTGCCTTGGCGGCAGTCACAGCTACTGAAGCGACCCAAGCGACCGAACCGGCGGCTTCACCTCGCACCTGATACGCGCGACACGCCGGGCCCTGACCCTCGAGAGACTCGGTCGCTTTCAGTCGCTGGGCTTCGGTCGCTGGGTAAAACACCAGGTCAGAGCCTATTCACCTACCCCATCAGCGACTCAAGCGACTCAAGGTCCGGTATATGAAGACATTCCCGTGTGCGTGTGCGCGTTATAGACCCGGGCTTCAGTCGCTTCAGTCGCTGTTTGTTGGGAAAATCGGCTTCGACCTGCGGAAACGTCCCCGGACCGAAAACAGCGACCGAAGCGACTCGGTCGCTGCCCCGGGGTTCGGTCGCTCAGTTTCCCCGCAAGTCCCGGTGGTCCGGGACCGTATGTGCTCGCTCGGCTAGTCTGTGTGAGCTATCTTCTGGACTTCGGTCGCTTCAGTCGCTGATCCAGCACCCACCAGTGCTCTGACCTGGCTTTTTGCTGTCAGCGACCGAACGAGCGACTCAAATCCGGGCAGCTACCGAGCTACCGAAGAAGCTGCAGCAGCTACCGAACCAAGGGGAAGGGACCAGCGTGACGGCGCCGAAGGCCGTGGGGAGCGACCGAACGGAGCGTCAGCCGGACGCACTGGCCGTCGCGCGCTGGTGTGCCGCCCAGGGCTGGCCCGTCCATCCGCTGGCCCCGGGACGCAAGACCCCGCCGGCGAACTGCCACCCCTGCCAGGACTCCCCCCACCCCCCCGCCGAGTGCCCCTGCCCCCGGGTCGGTCGCTGGTGCCATGGCTTCCATGCCGCCACCACTGACCAGGACATCATCGGGGCCTGGTGGCGGGTCAACCCGGGCTTCGGCACCGGGGTCGCCTGCGGCCCCGCCGGCCTGGTCGTGATCGACGTTGACAGCCACCCCGCCGACGTCCCCGCCCGGGACCGGATCCTGCCGGGCATCCCGATCCACGACCGCGTCGACCTCGACGGCCTCGAGAACGGCTATCACACGCTCGCCCTGCTCGCGGCCCTGCGCAAGGCCCCCGACCCCTCCCAGGACACCGGAACCCTGCGCGTGCGCACCCCCTCCGGCGGCCTGCACATCTGGTACCGCGACGACGCCCACCACCGCTTCACCTGCTCCACCGGCTCCTCCACCGGCCGGGCCCTCGCCTGGCAGGTCGACGTCCGCGCCCACGGCGGCTACATCGTCGCCCCTAGCACCGTCACCACCAGCGGCACCTACACCCCCCTGCCCGGCGTCACCACCCCCGCCCCACTCCCCCAGTGGCTGGCCGAGGAACTCATCCGTACCGGGCACCTCAAGGACCGCCCCAGCCCGCAGCCCACGCCCCAGCCCGCCGTCCCCGACCGTGCCCGCCAGGCCGTGGTCGCCGCGGGCGGCGGCAAGCGCGGCGCCGAACGGGTCCTCGACACCGTCCTCCAGGACGTCACCGACTGCGCCACCACCCCTGAGGGAGCCGGCTTCACCGGCAAACTCAACCGCGCCGCCTACACCGCGGGCGGCCTCGTCTCCGCCGGACACCTCACGCATGCCGCCGCCGAGCGACTGCTCGCCGACGCCGCCCGCGCCGCCCGCCCCTCCCAGGACAGGCAGAGCTCCGCCGTCATCCGCTCAGCCCTCGCCGCCGGCGCCCGGCAGCCCCTGCACATCGGGAAGGCGCGAGGATGAGCGACAGCACCCGCAAGAGGACGGTCTTCGATCCCGTGGCCGCTGCCCAGCAGATCCTGGAGTACCCGCCGGTCCCGGGGCCCTCACAGGCCCCCTGGCACGGCACCGCAGTCCAGGAGAGCCTCCTCGACGCCCCCGCCCCCGCCGCAGAGCCACAGGGACCCGTCCAGCCCCTCCAGTCGGCCCCGGTCGCCGACCGGCCGGACCAGGCCCCGGCGGGTCCCCAGGCGAGCCCGCACGGCCTCCTGCCCGACTCCCTGTCCGACCGCGGCAACGCCAAGCTCTTCGTCCACCTCTACGGACGCGACTACCGCCACGTCCCCGGCATCGGCTGGTACCGCTGGGCCACCCACCGCTGGCAGCTGGACGAGGACGACACCGTCCTGTGGGCCGCCGGCGAGATGGCCGAGAGCGTCGCCACCCACGACCCCCGCGGCGTCTACACCAACGCCGACCTGCGCCGCCACCGCCGCCGGGCCCTGTCCACCTCGGGCATGAACGCCATGCTCGCCCAGGCCAAGTCCGCCCCCGGCATGGTCCTCAACGCCTCCCTCCTGGACGCCGACGCCTACGCCCTGTGCACCCCCGGCGGCGTCGTCGACCTGCGTACCGGCGCCATCGTCCCGCCCGACCCCAAGGTCCACCATCACTCGCGCTCCACCACCCTCGCCCCCGCCCGGATGCCCACCCCCCGCTGGGACCGCTTCCTCACCGACACCTTCGGCGACGACAAGGAAGGCCGCCAGACCCGCGACTTCCTCCACCTGCTGCTCGGCTACTCGATCAGCGGCGACGTCGGCGCCCAGGTCATGCCCTTCCTCTACGGCCAGGGCAAGAACGGCAAGTCCGTCCTCCTGGACGTCATGATCCAGCTGCTCGGCGACTACGCCGACGCGGCCCCGCCCGGCTTCCTGATGGCCAAGACCTTCGACGGCCACCCCACCGACCTCGCCGAACTCCACGGCCGGCGCATCATCGTCTGCTCCGAGCTCAAGCCCGGCGACCGCTTCGACGAGGCCCGGGTCAAGCTCCTCACCGGCGGTGACAAGATCAAGGCCCGCCGGATGCGCCAGGACTTCTTCTCCTTCGAGCCCACCCACAAGCTCTGGCTCCTCGGCAACCACCGCCCCGAGGTCGGCACCGGCGGCTTCGCCTTCTGGCGCCGCATGCGCCTCATCCCCTTCGAACGAGTCGTCCCCGAGGAACGCAAGATCGACAACCTGGCCCACGTCCTCGTCGCCGAGGAGGGCCCCGGTATCCTCGCCTGGCTCATCGACGGCGCCCGCCGCTACTTCGCCGGTGAGAAGGATCTGGCCGGACCCCAGGCCGTCCAGGTCGCCACCACCGCCTACGCGGAGACCGAGGACCACGTCGGCCGCTTCCTCAAGGAGGCCTGCCTCACCGGGGAGGGCATGCGTGCCGAACAGTCCCAGCTCTTCGGTGCCTACACCCGTTGGTGCGGCTTCGAGGGGGCCAATCCCGTATCCGGCCGCGCGTTCGCCGCACGAGTCCGCGAGACACTGGGTATGACCTCTCCCAAGGAGATGGTCCTGTCCAACAGCCGCAAGTACTACCCGGGCATCGGCCTGATCACCGACGACACAGAGGAGCAGAACGCGTGAGCGCGCTGATCGATCCGGCCGAGCTCGCCCACGAAACCGACCTCGTCTGGCTGGAGGACACCTCCGACCTCGACTACGTCCGTCAGTCGCTGGACCGGCTCACCACCCGCCGCGGCCGCCCCGCCTACCACCGCGACGGCCGCATGGTCGGCTACGCGATCCTCGGCCCGGATGCCAGGTCCTCCCGAGCCTCCGGCACCTTCCGCCGCCGCGTCTTCTGGCTGCTGCCCCACGACCGCGACCAGGACCCGGACGGCCTGTACTCCACCGGCGCCCCCTCGGAGGCCGTTGACCCGCGCACCGTCGCCCCGGGCGTCAAGGGCTACAAGACCGAGCGCTCCGAGGGCGGCCCGGCTTCGCCGGCGATGCTCGAGCTGGGGATAACGCTTCCGAAGGCCTGAGGCCCGCTACGTACGGTGGGGTGCGGGCCGACAGGACCCTGGTCTGCTCGGCTGGGCCGGAGATCAGGACACCGACCGCCTCGGTACGCTGGGTCATGGCCGGGCGCTGCGCGACCCGCTCCTCGCGGATCGTATGCGGCACCTGGGTACGGCCGCGCGGCGACGACCGGACCTCCGTGCCGTCCCGGTCGGCCGTCGCCGCCAGCGTGCGCGCCGCCGTGGACTCCTTGCGGAGCCGGTCGACCTCAGCCTTCAGCGCCGCCACCCGCACCCGCAGGCCGTCCAGCTCGCTCGTGTTCCCCATGGTTCAGGACCCTCCCCGAAGGTGCTGAACCCGAGCAGGCCCGACGTAAACCGGTTCAACCTGTCGAAACCGTCGTGGAGGTTGATTCGGAGCCGTACGACGTCCAGTGGGCGCCGCGCCCTTCGAGGAGGAGTCGGGCAGGCCGCTCCGTCAGGCAGGAACGGTGTTGATGACGGCCTCGGTCAGCGGAGAGAGCTGCTTCGCCAGCTTGTCGAGGTCTGCGGTCCGACCATCGGACCACTGGGCCATACCGACGAGCATGCCGTGCCCGTAGGCCACGAAGCCCTGCACGAGGCCGCTGTCGGCCGGCAACTGGCGCAGGCCCGAGTCCTTGGGCGGGATCTGGACGGCGACCTCGTAGGCATCGGGGTGGGAGCCCAGAAGGGTCATCAGGTGCGCGATGTCGCCCTGGTCCTTCATCGTGAACAGCGCCAAGTTGTACTGGTTGCCCTCGGCATCCTTGTACAGCGCCAGGTCGACGCCGAGACAGCCGCGGCCCTGTGTGATCAACCCGGCGAGGGTCGGCGCCACGGTGTCCGGGCCGGTGCAGTTCGGGTTCGCCACGTCCGCCACCAGCGTGTACCCCTGCACCAGCGCCGGAAAGACGGACAGTGGGATCGCCGAGGCCGGAGCGTCGGATGCCGCCGACGAGGCGCCGATCGGCGGCGTCGCTGCGTGCGGCGAGGGAGCGGACGATGTCGGCGCAGCAGGTGCAGGCGCGGCGGCCGGTGCCGGGCCCGACGGCCGGATCACGTACGCCGCCGCGCCTGCTGCTACCAGCAGCGCAGCGGCCGCCGGAAGCAGCAGCCGACGTCGCGAGTTTCGTCGCACGGGCTGGCGCGCCCGTTCGGCGGCACTCGGTTCCCGTACCGCGTTGTTCTTCTCAAACTCCTTGACGAACTCTTCCCACAGGTCGTCACCGGATTCACGCATGCTCACAGCTTCTACACCTTAATGATCACCGCCACCGCTGGGAAGACCCGCCCCTTGCCGTTGCTGGTGAAGGTGCTGCCGAACCGGATGGTGCAGACGTGTCGCCAACCAGCACGGGGTTCGACTCGGGGGCGAACCGGCGGCGCCTCTCGTCAAGTGCTCGCTTCCTCCGACCGGATGACCCCGCGTCACCGACACGGAAGTGGAGCCAGAACCCGGGTTTGGGCAGCAGATGTTCACCGCTTCGGACAGCACCGCTGCGACTGGGGTATTCGAACAGGGGGCTGAACTGTCCCCGCTGGTTCGGAGCGGAACGCGCCGTGCAGGCACCTTTCACCCTCGGCTGCGACGACGTCTTCTAGTTCCAACGCCGTTCAGTTAGGCGTGGGGTCTGCTCGTCAAGGCCGGAGAACGAGACGGCGGAGCGGTCTCGCCCGTCCTTCGCCCGATCCAGGAGACCACCCCGGGCCCGCTCACCCCGGATTTCGACGGGTCCGGCCGACCTTCCGGTCCACCGGCGACTCGGCCGAGGCGCCGCCGGATCGTGGAGCACTTCGCCGCCCTGGCCTTCGGCCCCGGCGGTGCGTCCGAGCAGCGGCCCGACGGGGTCCGAACGCCAAACCGGTCGACAGGACCGACCCGGGTGACTCAGAGTCAGCTCCATGTCTGAACCGTCACTCCCGTCCCCATACCGCAGCCGGCCGGCCACGCCTGCTGACGCCCCTTCGATCCACCGGCTGGTCACGGCCCGCGAGCATGAGCTGTTCGGCCGGGCCGAGACCGGCCCGGACCGGATCGCCGCCGAGCTCGCGCTGCCCGGCCTGGACCCGGCGCTGGACACCCGGCTGGTACTCGACCTGGCGGGGGAGGTGGTCGGCTGGGCCTGGGTGCGCGGGCGCCGCAGCACGATGGACGTGCACCCGGCGCACCGGGGGCGGGGGCTGGGCGGCGCGCTGCTCGGCTGGGCCGAGGGGCGGGCCCGCGAGGCGGGCGACAACCGGCTCAGCCAGACCGTGCCGGACGCCGACCGGGCGGCGGCCAGGCTGCTCCGGGCGCACGGCTACGAGCCGTTCGTCACCGAGTGGCAGCTCGAGATCGAGCTGGCCACCGAGCCCGAGGTGCCGGAGCCGCTGCCGGGCATCACCGTCCGCCCGTTCTGGGCCGGGGACGAGCGGGCCGCGTACCTGCTCACGGAGGACGCCTTCGACGAGTGGCAGCAGCGACGCAAGTCGTACCAGGAGTGGGCCGCGCTGAGCGTCGACCGGGACACCTTCGCGCCGGCCCTCTCCCCGCTGGCCTTCGCCGATGGGGAGCTGGTCGGGGTGGTACTGGCGCTGGACACCCCGGGCAGTGAGGAGGGGTACGTCGAGCGGGTCGCCGTCCGCAAGGACCACCGGCACCGGGGCATCGCCCGGCTGCTGCTCCGGGAGGCATTCCGGGCCTCGTACCGCCGGGGCCACCGCTCCTGCACGCTCTGGACCCATTCGGAGACCGGCGCGCTCGGCCTCTACCAGGGGCTTGGCATGACGGTCCGTCGCAGTTCAGCGGTGTACGGCAAGGCACTGGCGGAGGGTCGGACCGCCGACGGCCAGACCGTCTAGTTGCAACGCCGTTTGGTGAGGCGTGGGGCCTGAATGCCAAGGCCGGTAGGCAAAGCAGCGGAGTTGCCGTAGAAGAGGTCTGCCACTCCAAGACATCCTCACCACGGGAGCTCCGCTGTTGGAACAGGCTGCCATAACGCCGACGGTCGGGGTAGCCGCCGACGTGTTCTCACCGGGTCATATCGGCGAGTTGACCCGGATCGTGCCGTTCGAGATGGTCGATGAGGTACTGGCCGAGACGAGGACAGTCCAGCAGCGGGTCCGGCTGGTGCCGTCGCGGGTCACTGTGTACCTGCTGTTGGCTGGAGCGTTGTTCGCCGAACTCGGTTATCGGCAGGTCTTCGACCGGTTGTGCGCGGGTCTGGCGGGCCTGCCGCCGAACAGGCCGAGCGGCAGCGCGTTACGGCAGGCCCGTCAGCGTCTGGGGACCGCGCCGTTGAAGGCACTGTTCGACCTGGTTCGAGGCGGGCTCCCTGGCAGCAGAGCAGACGGCCGTCGCGTTCCAGCTGCCGTCGAGCCTGGATGAGACAGTCGAGATAGTCGGTCCCGCTGATCTCGGTGAGCGAGTCACCGTCGAGGAACGCGATGAGTGCGGTGGAGGGCTGGCCGACGTAGGTGGTCACAGACTGAACCAGGCCATCGCAGTCCACGGTCTGAAGACCGACCACTTCCGTCCACTGCGGCTGGGGAACGTTGCTGTCAGAGGTTCTGTCCTGCTCGAACCGGCTGTTCATGTCGACCGTGATCGTTGCAGGAAGGAAGCTCGGGAAGCGCTTGCACAGCCAACAGGACGTGCTTGCGGAGGAGCTGGAAGCCCGCGCGGGTCACCCCCGAAGATCGCCCCCGTGCGGTACCGGCCGGTCCACGGCGGGCCCAGCGGCGCCTCCCGCCGTGCAGGCAGCTGGGCGAACCACGCCACGCTCGGCGTTGTGCTCGCTCGGGATGCTTCTCCGGCCCTCTCCCCCGCCGCCTGCCGGGATCGTTCCCAGGATCCGACCGGACGAATTTTCCGCGGAAAATCCGATGGCGTCGGACTGCCGGCATCACCGGTGTCCAGGCCGTCGAACCGGCTGCCCGGGAACGCATCCCGCGGACTCGTCCGGGTCCGACCGCGGCAGCGGGCTACGCGTGAGCCTGTCCTTCGACCCGACGCACGTCGGTACCGGCTTCGTCTTTCCTGCAGATCTCGCCGACCTGAACCTGCACGACCCGGACTGCCCCGTGGCTCCCGGGACGGGGCAGGTCCTGATCCGGGACCACCGGAGCGGCCCGGAGGCAGCGGACGTGCTGTACCGCTGATCCCTGCCGGGCCGGATGAGCCCGGTTGTGCCAGCGGCCTCCGGATTTTCCGCAGAAAATTTCGCTACCAGGAGATCCGTGGACGGCTCAGCGGTCCGGACCGTCCGCAGCTCGTCGTCGCGCCGTGGGGCATCCGCCCTCGAAGGCAGCTCTGGCAGACCCGGATTTTCTGCGGAAAATCGGAGCCGGCGGAGCCGGGCCCGTCGGGCTGTGCCATCGAACCGTGGCTGGTGCCACCGAACGTCGATGATCAGGTGCTTCTGCTACTGAAGAGTCGACCGGCAGAGCGGGGCCGGCAGTAGGTTGTCACGATGACCGACTCTCTGCCGCCCGGCGGTGTGTGCTCGATGCGGACGAACTGGATGCCCGGTGGGCGGACGCATGGCGGCCGGAACGGGTCGCGAAGCGCTTGGACGGGATCAGTGTGACCTGGTGCGTCGCAGCCGGTTGGGCGCTGGACTTGTTCCGCGGGAGGCAATCGCGGCCGCACGGCGACCTGGAGATCGCGGTGCCGGCGGCGGGATTCCCGGAGATTCGGGACCGCTTCCCCGAGTACGTGTTTGACGCGGTGGGTTCGGGGCGGGTCTGGCCGGCGGCGGGCGCCGGGGCACTGGCGGCCACGCACCAGACCTGGCTGCGGGATCAGGGAAGCGGGCAGTTCCTGTTCGACGTCTTCCGCGAGCCGCACGAAGGCGGGACCTGGATCTGCCGGCGGGACGAGAGCCTGCGGCTGCCGTACGACACGATCATCGAGCGGACGGCCGACGGGATCCCCTACCTGGTGCCGGAGCTGGTGCTGCTGTTCAAAGCGAAGGCGGCGCGGCCCAAGGATCAGGCGGACTTCGACGGCGTGCTGCCGCTGCTGAGCCAGGCACGCCGGGACGTCCTCCGCGGGTGGCTGAAGCGCGTGCACCCCGGTCATCCGTGGCTGGCGGAGCTGGCGGGGTAGTACCTGTTGGACGGCCAGGCGTAAGCGTCCGGAGGAATCAGGTATCCCCAAGGATCACGCTTCAGGTCCAGCTGAAATCGGGCCCGGTCACGTCTCAGACCGTCAGCGGACGTTCCACTCGCTGCTTGGGAGGCAGTCGTGCATCGTGCCGGCCCAGTCGTCGAACGGCGCGACGAGGAACGCGCGAGTCAGGAGGACGTCCCCCGCCCGCTGCGCGCGCAGCATGAAGCCGGGTTCGTCCGACACCGCGTCGCCTTCGGTGGACACCGCAGGACTCATGCCGTGCTCGGCCACGTAGTCGAAGACCCGCTCCGCGAGCTCGGACGGCACCTGCCCGACCAGCCGGAGGGTGTCCAGCCACACCTGCGGACCCTGCAGGGCGTCGACGGCCACGCAGGCCAGAATGCCGGGCTCCCGGTAGGAGAGCGTGACAGCTGGCAGCCATGCGGGCGCGGTCGGCGCACGGAAGTCGGCCCGCTGGGTCAGGACGCCGTGCCGTGGCTCGGCCTGGAGCGTGGGGCTGGTGACCCCCCGGGCTTCCATGGCGGCGACCGTCTGCTGGTGGCTCATGCCGAAGCGCAGCGGCCCCACGTTCACGAACGGCGTGTAGTCCCAACGCGCCCGCCCGGCCTCGTCGACAACCTGCCACCCGCGGCATCAGCTCCCTTCGTCCTGTGCCCCGCTCGGCATCGAGGGCTCAGAACCCTGCAACCCGTGGCATGGAGAGCCGCAATCGGGTGGCCGCAGTACCCGCCGACCATTTCGGTCAGAGTGTCAGCGAAGCAGGGGTAACCGCGGTGGTTCATCTCGGGGCGACGAGGTGCCGGATGCGGGTCGCGTCTTCCGGGGACAGGGGGCACGAAGTCGCCGGCAGGGTCGTCGAGGCGGACCTCAGCTGCGGTCCGGTGGCACGGGACAACCGGGTCACCTCGACGCAGCCCAGCCGCGTATGCGTCCAGACCCGGTCCGCTCCCCCCGCCGGTGACTCCGTAGGACAGCGCCCCGGCCGTAGACCCCGTCTCCGACGGGCCCCGGATTTTCCGCAGAAAATTCTCCGCGCGGACCGCGGTCACTCCCCCGGCGGCCCCCGACCGGCACCGAGAGGTACGCCAGGTGCTCCGGCCTCCCCTCGATGTCCAGGGGGCGCGGCGTCGAGGTAGCGGGCGCACTCTGCGTGCGCCTCGATGGTGAAGAAGCCGCTCGAGTTCTCGAAGTCGACGAAGGCTGGCGTCGACGGCCACAGGAACACGCGCGCCGACTGCTGGTCGGCGGTGCCCGCTCCCATGGGCAGGGCGGGATGTCAGTGGCATCGGGGATGCTCGGTGGCTGATGTCATCAAGCCAGGGGGCCTCCAGGTGTCGATCCGTATTGCCAGCCGTCGCCGTTCGGTGGCGTCACTGACCGCCGCGTTCCCCGGCGCGGAGATCATCGACGTGACCTCCAAGGCGCCGGACCCGTGGGTGCGGTTGAGCCCGTTCTATCCGCACGGCGGCATCCCGGTCCCCTACAGCGACGGAGTGACCAGCCAGTCGGTGGAGGGGATCTGGCAATCCCTCAAGGTCTTCCAGGACTCCGACGTCGACCCCGCGAAGCTCGCGGTCACCACGATGAAAGGGCTGAAGCGGACGGTGCGCCGATACGGCATCGTCCGCGGCCACCGAGCCGGTCTGCTCGGCGATCGGCTGCTGCCCTATGAAGCGGCTCGGCGCCGGATCTACCTGCCGGCCTATCGGTGGATCCTTGAGCACCGCGTCGCCGATCTGGTCGAGCTGATCAGGAACGAGGAGGACGTCGTGCTCCTGGACTACACCACCGACGGGGACGTCAACGATCCCGCCAGCCCGCTCTCCCACGCCGCGCTCATCCAGTTGCACATCGAAGGGCGCTGGCCCAGTGAAGACGATGCTGAGGCTTCCAGCGGGATCACCGGTCGAATGCCATGAGTGGTCCGGCGACGGAAGCGTCGGGTGGGCGGTGGGTGCCGTGGGCTCGCAGCCGTGGTCAGGAACATGTTGACCCGCTGATTTTCCGCGGAAAATTCTGGAAGGGCTTATGGCAGCTGAGGCTGGGGCCGCGGTCCTCCCCGGTCGGCCTCACCTCGCCGAGTCGGGCGCGATGGCTGACCGCACTGGGCGATGGGAGCCGACGGCACTGATTGCCCGGCACTCCCAGGTTCGCGGAGCCTGACTCCCTGCCGTCTCGAATTTTCCGCGGAAAATCCCGTGGGCCGAGCAGAGCCAGTGCCGATTCGTCCGGCCACTGAGCGACAGCTCAGGGGAGTGCCCCGGACAACCGGCTGCCCGTCCTCGGAGCACGGCCTACGGTCTCCGTCCTCGCCTCGGTGGGCCCAGGTTCCGGATCCGGACCCAGCTGTCTCGGTCGGTCAGGAAGGCGGGCACGGCAGTACGAGATGTTCAGGCCGGGGGAGTCGGCCCTGACTTTGCGGGGACAGATCCTGCGCACCTGGACTTCAGCGCCTCGGCCAGCGCGCCGCAGGCGCCGGGGACGAGGAGTGTCCGGCCGCGCGGGCCTGCGGCCTCCGGGAGGTTTGTCGAAGCTCCTGAAGAAGCACCGCGTGAGGATCCTGCCGAATGGTCATGATGACGGCCACGGCGGCGACGGCGCCGAGTACCCAGGGAAGTCCGCTCCCCCGACGGCTCCGGATTTTCTGCGGAAAATTTCCTGCAGGCCCTCGGCGAGCTGCGGCAGGTTCGATCAAGCATGCCCGCGCCTCCCTTCAGGTGCCGAACGAGCCCATCCGCACCGGACGGATTCGATGTTCCACCGTCAGTACCGGCCAGGTTCCCTTCGCGCGATACTGAACGCAGTTGGACACGATCGGGGGGGGGGGGGGGGGGCGAGCGCGTGGACGACGAGCAGACGGTACAGGGCGTCTCGAACCGCATCATCAACAGCACCGTCCACGGTGACGTGTACCAGGCCGCCAGCCTCTACACCGTGTACCAGCACGTCGTACGGACGGCAGCCACGTGGCCGCACCTGGTGGGGCGGATCCCGCCGCAGGCCACCTGCTTCCAGGTCCGCGGCGAGTCGGAACGCCTGGTGCGCGCACTCGACCAGGGCGGGAACACGGTTGTGGTCGCACCGGCGGCCGGAGTGGTGGTGGGCCTGGGCGGGGTCGGCAAGACCCAGCTCGCCGCCCACTACGCCTGAACCCGCTGGCACGGCGGCGAGCTGGACGTCCTCGTCTGGATCACTGCGGCCACCACCACGGAGGTGGTGGCCGGTTTCGCGGCGGCGGCCGCCGAGTTCCTCGGCACCGGCACGTCCGATGCCGAGCAGGCGGCACGGCAGTTTCTGGCCTGGCTCGAACCGGGGCCGGGGCGGCCGTCCTGCCGCTGGCTCATCGTCCTGGACGTGGCCGATCCGGCCGACCTCACCGGGCTGTGGCCGCCCGCCAGCTCTCAGGGGCGGACCCTGGTCACCAGCCGGCGCCGCGACGCGGCCATCACCATGGGCCGCCGAATCGTTCCGGTCGGAGTATTCACCCCGGCCGACTCCCAGTCCTACCTCACCGGTGCCCTCGCCGCCGCCGACCGACAGGAAACCGACACCGAACTCGCCGCCCTCGCCGACGACCTCGGTCACCTCCCGCTCGCGCTCTCCCAAGCCGCGGCCTACCTCATCGACACCGGCCTGCCCTGCAGCACCTACCGCGCCCTGCTCGCGGACCGCGCCCGTACGCTCGCCGAGGCCGCCCCCGACCGACTGCCGGACGACCAGCCCCACACCGTCGCCGCCGCCTGGGACCTGTCCATCGAACGCGCCGACTCCCTCCACCCTCCTGGCCTGGCCCGCCCCGTGCTCAGGCTCGCCGTCTTCCTCTCGCCCAGTGGCATCCCCGAAGCCGTCCTCAACAGCCCTCCCGTCCTCGCCCACCTCTCGGCCGACCGGACCCCGACGCCGGAGTGCGCGCCCGGTACCCAGCGCCCGGTCGCGCGGAGCACACGCGGCTCGTCCTGAGAGTCCTCCACCGTCTCAGCCTCATCGACCACCTTGCCGACAGCCCCCTCGAGAGCGTCCGCATTCACCGGCTCGTGCAGCACGCCGTCCGGGACACCCTCACTGCCCCCGAGTTCACCCGCACCGTCCAGGTCGCAGCCGACGCCCTCAACGCGGCATGGCCGGACGAGGACCACACCGACCGGGACCTCGCCGCCGTATTACGCGCCAACACCACCACGCTCAACGGCTGCGCCGGGGACCGGTTCTGGGATCGGCGGGACGGCGCTCCCTCGGTCCCGTTCCGCAGCGGACGCAGCCTCATCGAGGCAGGTCTGAACCGGGCAGCCGTACACCACTGGGCCGAGGTCACGTCAACCGCCGAGCAGCGCCTCGGGGCCGACCATGGACACGGTCATCGCACGGATCAACCTCGCGGTCTCCTCGCGCCAGGCCGGACAGCTCTCCGACGCCATCGCCGTCGGGCGGCGCGCGGCGGCTGACAGTGAGCGCATCTTGGGCGGTACTCGTGATCTTTGGATTTTCCGCGGAAAATTCCTTGTGCCCGGGTGCGGCCGCGACGTGTTCGGCCTGCACAGGCGTGGGCGCGTGAACCGAGACGCCAGCACAGCGCCTCGGCCCGAGCCCCGTCGGATACCGCAGGATTTTCCGCGGAAAATCGCGATGCGTAGCCGGGCAGGGAGGCAGCGTGATCCGTGAGGCCGAAGAGCACCGTGCAGATGATCAGGGCGGACATCCGGTACCTCAAACCGTCCTCGGCTCCGCTGGCGGGGCCGGTGCACCTCTGACGCTGGACCGCCTCAGGTCTCAGACGTCATGGCGCCAGCGATCGGCGGTGAACCGGGACAGCGCAACCTCCGGGTGGAGCGGCACCACCTCGGTGGGGCCCAGATCCCAGACCCGGACCCAGTCGTCTCGGTCGGTCAGGAATGCGGGCGCCGTCCGGCCAGGCTTCGGCTTCATCGCCAGGCAGTATGAGACGTTCAGGCTGGGGGAGTCGGCCTTGGCATTGCGGGTCGGATCCTGTGCACCCGGACCACTGCCACCTCGTCCCACCGCAGCCGATCCAGCAGGGGCACCAAGGTCTGATGTCAGCCGGCCTGGATACCCGCTTCCGAGGACATCGGTGAGACCAGCAGAAGATCACAGGCTTGGACTGCCTGTCGGTGCTGGCGCGCGCTCGCCGAGCGACGGGATGGAAACAGCCCTGGCGCGGGTGACGAGTAGGTGGCAACGGGATCGGTGGTACCCCACGCCACGCGACGGGTCGGCCCGACGGTAAGTTCGCTCCCGCCAGCAGCGGCCAGCGAATGAACCACCCGAGAGGCGAGGCCACGTCGCACGAGGCGGATACCCAAGTTGGTGATGCGGTAAGGGTCACGGGCGGTCCGTTCGCAGACTTCACGGGATCCGTGATAGCCATCGACTCCGGCAGGGGCGCGTGCCGCTGACCGTGGACATCCTCGGCGATTCGTGCACTATCGATATACCCCTGTCGGATGTTGTGAGGGAGTGCCTGACTCTCGGTCGGATCCACCAAGTCAAAGTGGTCGGTCACAGCCACAGGAAACGGCACGAGGGGTGGAGGAGCGCGGGAAGGGCCGTCAAGGCCCGGGGCCGGCGGCAGCGGGACTTCCGCGATCGGCGTGGTGAGGTGCACCCCCGACCGGGCTGTCACGGTCGGCGCCCGGCTCGGGCTAGGGCAGCGGAACGGACGGTCCCGTATCCTTCTTCGGTCTGCACCAGAACCCGAGCTCCCCCGTGGTGCTGCCAGTTCTGATCCGCTCACGGGGAACGGCTGGTCGGTTTCTTGATCATGCGTGGCTGCGTCCTTCGGCGTCGCCTGGGCAGCAGTCGGCGGCGGAGTTCCTCGCAGACGCTGGCCATCGCCTCTTGGAGGCCGGCAAGGGTGGCGGCGGTCTGAACGACCACGGCGCGGCGGATCACCCGGACGGTGGTCAGGTAGGAGACGCGGTCCGGATCGACCGCGGGGCCGGTCATCGCGGCGGTGTTCATCACCCGCAGGGCGTGATGGACCGCCAGGAGTGGCCAGAGCTCCTGGCGGACGCCGCTGGCGGTGCGGGGCCTCAGCAGTCCGGAGGCGCCGAGGTGGTTCTTGATCTCGTCGAAGGCCATCTCGATCTCCCGTCGCTGCCGATAGAGGCCCACCAGCTTTGCGGCCGGGTACTTTTCGTGGCCGAGCAGGGTGGTGGCCAGCCACGACGGTTCGCCATCGACGGCGAATGGGATCACCCGGAACACGATCCGGGCGGGGAATGGGCGGCCGACCTTCTTGGCCCGGAGCATGTTCTATGTCTTCGGCCGCAGCAGGCTGAGGTAGCTGCCGTCCGGGAGCTCCTCCTGGAACATGCGAGCTTCGTTCGCGCCAGCCGAGCCAGCAGGTCAGCGCTCTGGTTGGCGAAGTTCCGGTAGAAGGCCGCGCTCCAGAACCTTCGGTCGGCGATAACCAGGCTGGTCGGCCCGACCGGCGGGCCAGTGGCAGCGTGAGACGGTTCTCGCCGTCGCGCCAGTCGCCCATTTCGGCGTCCACGAGCGAGTGGGTCCCGATCTCGGCCAGGACCACCGTGCGGACCTGCGGGAAGCCGGTGAGCGTGCGGCCTTGTAGCAGCTGGCCGTCGAAGGTGCTGCCGTTGCTGAAGCTGTCCGGTACGTCGATCTGCGTGCCGTCGACGGCCGGCAGCCGCAGGCCCCGCCAGAAGACGCCGGGGGTGCCCACGTCGGCGAGGGGGCCCGTGAACTTCCGGACGAGTCTCCAGCGGCTCCGGGCCGAGCCTGGCCCCGGCCCGGTATAGCGAGAACTTGTTCACCCGCTCAATGCCGTGCTACCCGGCAGGCCCACCGAGAGCAGGTGTATGACCTCCTCGTATGACTCCCGGGAGAACAGGCAGAGCGCGAACACGAACTAGAGAACCAGCCGAGCGGGCAGTATTCGCCGCCTCCGCTCGGCCCGGCTGTGCTCGGCTATCACCGCGTCAACCAGCTCGGGCGTGAATAACCCACTGTCAGGAACCGACGTGATCCTGATGGCACATCCGGGACAGGTAGAGGCCCTTCCTTCCTCCGGACACACCGGGCAGGCGCGCAGGACCGGAACACCCCGCAGGAACGGTGCCGAATCGACGGCATCCTGGTACATCTTCGGCCTGGACGTCAGAACCAGCGGGTCTCGGGCCCCGAACGCTCGTTCAGCGCTTTCACGGCACCCGCGCGGGCCACCGGGAGCAGCTCGTCGGATCCGTCCAGTACCGGAACGGATCCGTTGGCCCTGCACTAGCGACCTCGCCATGGGCTGGGTCGAGGCCGGTGGCGGGTTCTCCCAGAGCCCGACCCGCTCGGTGTACGGATCGGACGGGCGGAGGGAAGCCTTCGGTGAGCGCAGGGCCCGATGGAAGCTGATGCCTTGAGTGAACGTGAGTTTTTCCGCCGAACGGTGAGACACGCTCAATTCGTTGAACATAAAAGACATGTGTAAACGATCATTAGAGATGAAGCTGGTGATTCCTTGTTCGCTTCGTCCTGGCGTCCGACCTCGCTGCCAGGAAGCGCTCCATTTCGTAGAGGAGCGCTGGGTTGGTCCGGCCCCGCGTCTCAACCAGGATGGCGCTGAGGTCCTCCGCACGGGAGGGACGGCATCTGCATGCGGGGGAGCGAACGCACGACCCGAGGCTGACCGCCCTGCTGGGCGAACTGCACGCCGGGGCAGCGAGGGGTTTCGGCAGCTCTGGCAGACGCATCCGGTCCACGCTCCCTGGCACCGCACCGCGACCGTGGACCACGGGTAGCGGTCGGCGGAGCGGCGCAGTCGCGCTGAGGTTCCCCCGAGGTGCGGAAGGTTGCCGGACATGACCTGATGGGTCGTGAGAAGGGAGCCTCTGCCATGGCTGCACCGATGAAGTATCCGC
>NZ_JARXYZ010000054.1 GCF_029894125.1 Kitasatospora sp. MAA19 | reverse complement strand
ACGACATCCTCGTCACCGACAACGGCAACGAAAACCTCTCCACCACCCTCCCCCGCACACCCGACCAGGTCGAAACCTGGATGGCGACGCTGCGATGAGCAGGCGCAGCCCGCTGGTGGAGCAGGTCTGCGGACAGCTGCGGCAGGGCGGCGCGGTGGCGGTGGTCGGGCCGACCGGGTACGGCAAGTCCCAGGTCCTGGACGCCGTGAGCACCCAGTGGCAGGCGGCCGGGGAACCGGTGGTCCGGCTCAGCTCGGCCCCCGCCGACGCGCACATCGCCTACGCGCCCCTGGTGGACCTGTTCGCCGTCTGCCCGGCCGAGGTGTCCGGCCAACTGTCCGATCTCCAGCGCTCGGCGATGGACTGGGTGCTGCGCCGCGTCGCCGGGCCCGAGCCCGATGCCGCGACCTTCCGCGTCACGGTCCTGTCCTGCCTGCAGGCGTGGGGGCGCCGGGCCCGGCCGCTGCTGGTCGCCGACGACGTGCACTGGTGGGGGCCGGGCAGCCTGGACGTGTTCGGCTTCGCCGCACGACGCAGCCGCGGCAGCGTGTCGCTGCTCGCGGCGCTGCGCCCCGACGGCCCGTCGCCGCACGACGTCCTGGGCGGCGGCGCGGTCGAGATCGGGATCCCCCCGCTCAGCCCGCAGGAGTCGGCGGCCATCGTGCGTTCCTACGGGCTCCCGCTGCGGACCGCCGGCCGGATCCACGCCGCGACGGGCGGCAATCCGCGCCTGGTCTCGGACATCGCCTGCGGACTGGCCCGCGCCGGGACGCCCGCGACCGCGCTGGACGTCCGGCCGCTGGCCCCGCACGCGCGCAAGGCGACGCACGCCTGGCTGGCCGATCTCGCCGAACCGGTGCGCCGGGTCCTGCTGTTGGCGGCGCTCGCGGCGGATCCGTCCCTCGACGCGATCCGCCGCGCCGCCGGCGTGACCGCCGACGCGGCGCTGGCGGCCGCCGAGGCGGCCGGGCTGATCCGGGTGGCCGACGGCACGGTGCTCTTCCCGGCGCCGGTCGTGCGGGAGGGCGTCATCGCCGAGGCCGGCGGAGAGGCCGTGGGCCGTGCCCACCGCGCCCTGGCGGAGGTCTCGGCCGGAGCCGACGACCGGACCTGGCACGAGGCCTCCGCGCTGGCCCCCGCCTCAAGCGCCCCGCGCCTGGTCCCCGGGCTGGCCGACGCCGCCGCGGCCGCGCGCGAGCGCGGCGACCGCGCCCGGGCCGCCGAGTTCGGCCTGCTGGCGGTCGACCGCGCCGACGGCACCCGGTCCGACCTGCTCGTCGAGGCCGCCCGGGACGCCGCCGCCGCCGGGCGCCTCGACCTCGCCTGGACGGCCCTGGACCGGCTGGAGCGGACCCAGGCCGGGCCCGCGGCGTCGGCCCGGGCCCGGATCGCCGTCGTCGACGCGGCCGGGCGGGGCGCCGCGCTGCTGGCGGACGTCGCCGCCCAGGCCCTGGCCGACGCCACCGCCGCCGGCGAGCCGATGCTGGTCTCGGCGGCGCATCGGCGGCTGGCCTGGAGCACGCACGTGAACCGGGGCTACCCCATCGAGGCGCTCGCCCACGCCCGGCACGCCGTGACGTGGGCGGAGCGGGCCGGCGACCGGGCCGGACACTCGGCCGCCGTGACCCTGGCCGCCCGCATCCAGCAGGGCCGGGGCCTGACCGGCGACGCCGGGGCGTTGCGTGTCGTGCTGGAGTCGGGCGGGGAGATCGGGCTGGGTGGGGCCGGCGGGTCGGGCCGGGCGAACGGGTCGGGCGGTGTGTTCACCTCGGCCGGACCGGACTGGTCGGCCGGGGGCAGTCGGATCGACGACGACCCGCGGTGGGTCCTCGTCCGCTTCGCCCTGCTGGACGACCGGCTCGGCGAGGCCGGCCTGCTGCTCGACGAGCTCACCCGGACGCTCGGACGCGACGGTGGCCCCGCCGATCTGAGTCGGCTGGTGGGCATCGCCGTGCAGATCCACGCGCACAGCGGGGAGGGTCACACCGCGCGCGAGGAGGCCGGCCGGCTGCTGGCCCTGGGCCGCGAGCTGGGCGCGGCCCCCGGTCCGCCCTGGTACGCGGCGGCGACCGCCGAACTCGCCGGCGGGACCCTGGAACAGGCCCTCGCGTACGCACGGCTCGGCCTGTCGGCGTCGGAGGAGGAGGCGGACATGGTCTTCGTCGCCCAGTGCCTGCAACTGACCGGCATGACGCGGCTGCTCCTGCGGGACACCGCCGGCGCCCTGGCGGACCTGCTCCGGGTCCGCGAACTGGCGCGGGACCTGGCCATCGGGGATCCGGCGGCGATCCGCTTCGACGCCGATCTCGCCGAGGCCCTGGTCGCGGCCGGGGATCTCGACGCGGCGGCGCGGACGGTCTCGGCGGCCCGGCACCGGGCCGAGGAGCTGGGACGGCGGGGCGTACTGGCCTCGCTCGACCGCGCCGAGGCGCTGTGCCGCACCGCGACCGGCGACTTCGGCTCGGCCGAGGACCTGCTGGTCCGGTCCCTCGACGCGTTCGCGGAGTTGGGATACCCACTGGAGTGCGGCCGGGTGCTGCTGACGCATTCGGCCGTCGAACACCGACGCAGACGCCCGGCCCGCGCCCGGGAGTTGCACGCGCGGGCCGAGGAGGTTTTCCACCAGGCGGGGGCGCCGTTGTGGGGGCCGGGCCGGCCGGAGCAGGCCGGGACGCCGTCCTGGCTGGCCGGGCTGACGGACGCGGAGAAGCGGATCGCCGAGCTGGTCGCCGAGGGGTACGGCAACCGGGACATCGCGGCCGCCCTGTACGTCAGCGTCAAGACCGTCGAGGCGATGCTCACCCGGATCTACCGCAAGTTCGGGGTGCGGTCGAGGGTCCAACTGGTGGCGCTCGCCCGCAAGGACGAGCGCCACCAGGGCCGATGACCGCGGCCTTGTCAGACGCGAGCGCGGTTCGCGGGCGCGATCTGCTCAAGGACGTGCGCGGGAGTGGCGAAGTGCCCCGACTCGCGCGGGTAGTGGACCACGATGTCGGTGAAGCCCAGTTCCGCACAGCGCCCCGCGACGTCCTCGAAGGCCTGCGCCGACTGCATCGTCGGCAGCGGCGAGAACCCGGTCAGCAGCGTCCGGCGCAGCGACTTCGGGTCGCGGCCCTCCTGCTCGCACGCCGTGTCGAGTTCCTCCATCCGGCGCGCGAGGATGCGCCAGGTCGACGCCTCGGTCCGCTCGACGTCCCTCGGCCCGTCCGCATCGTCGGTGGCCACCCACGACGCGCCGTACCGCGCCACGGTCCGCATCCCGACCGGGCCGCTCGCCGCCAGCACGAACGGCACCCTGGGCCGCTGCACGCAGCCCGGCTCCATCCGGGCGTCGACCGCGTCGTAGTACCGGCCGCGGAAGGTCGTTCGCGGCCGGCCCTCGGGACCGGCGGTCAGCAGCAGGTCCAACAACTCCACCGACTCGCGGAACCGGCCGCCGCGCTCCTGCACCGACCAGCCCTTCCCGTCCTCGCCCTGGCCGACCACGGTGGCGTCGTTGTCGATCGAGCCGGCGCCGAAGCCGAGGACGAACCGGCCCTCGCTGATGGTGTCCAGCGTGAGCACGTCCTGTGCGAGCGGCACCGGATGCCGGTAGTTCGGCGAGGACACCAGCGTCCCGAGCCTGAGCCGCGAGGTCACCACGGCAGCCGCGGCCAAGGTGGGAACGGCCCCGTACCAGGCGCCGTCCGGCAGCCCCGCCCAGGTGATGTGGTCATAGCTCCAGGCGGTGTCGAATCCCAACTCCTCCACCCGCCGCCACATCGACACCGCCTCCTGGAACGGACGGTCGGGCAGGATACAGACGCTGATACGCACAACGGACTCCAGACGGTGATCGGTTTCTCCTCCGTCCCTGATACCCAGGCCCACCCCGATCCACCTGCGCCTCCGGTGCCCCGTCAGATCTCCTGACCACGGCCGCCCACCGGGGAAGGCGGCCTCCTCCAACGGCCCGCACCCCACGGCCCGACGCGCGGCCGCCCGACGGGATCCGGCGAAGTTGGCTGAACAGGAATTGGTCGAACGCTCATGCGGCGTTCGCCGGAGCTCCGTGTACGGCCCGGCCGCTGCGCCTATGTTCGAACCTTCTTGGTACCCGTACACCTGTGCACCCGAGACAGGAAAGGACATCACGTGGCCTCCATCGACCGACGCCGATTCCTCCAGCTGGGCGGCGCATCCGCCGCCGCCGCCGGCCTGGCGGCGTTCCCGCCCGTGGTCAGCAAGGCCCTGGCAATGCCCGCGATCAGCAGGACCCGGTCGATCGAGGACGTCGAGCACGTCGTCATCCTGATGCAGGAGAACCGTTCCTTCGACCACTACTTCGGCACCCTGCGCGGCGTGCGCGGGTTCGACGACCCGCGCCCCACGCTGCTGCCGAACGGGAAGCCGAACTGGCGCCAGCCCGCCGCCGGGGTGAAGACCGGCCGCTACCACGACCGCGGCCTGCCCGCCTCCGAGCAGGAGGTGCTGCCCTGGTACATCGACCCCGGGAACACCACCGAGTACCAGGCCGGCACCGACCACGGGTGGAGCAGCGGCCACCTCGCCTGGAACGAGGGGCGCCACGACCAGTGGGTGAACCAGAAGCAGGACGTCATGACGATGGGCCACCTCAAGCGCCAGGACCTGCAGTACCACTTCGCCCTGGCCGACGCCTTCACCGTCTGCGACGCGTACTTCTGCTCGGTGCACGCCGACACCGCCCCCAACCGCATCTACCTGTGGACCGGTACCAGCGACCCGCGCAACGCGTACGGCCGCAAGCCGAACGGGCCGGGCCTGTGGGAGCGCAACAACACCAACGGCTACACCTGGACCACGTACCCGGAGCGCCTGGAGGCGGCCGGCGTCAGCTGGAAGCTGTACCAGGGCGGCTCCGGCGAGCCGGGCACCCCCACGGACAACTACACCGACAACTCGCTGATGTTCTTCGAGCGGTTCCAGGTCGCCGAGGGCGCGTCGGGCCCGCTGGTGGACAAGGGCGCCACCGACCACACGCTCAAGGAGTTCCGCGCCGACGTCCAGCAGGGCCGGCTGCCGCAGGTCTCCTGGATCGTCCCGCCGTACAAGTACAGCGAGCACCCGTCCGCCACGCCCACCGACGGCGCGTACTACATCAACCTCGTGCTGGACGCGCTCACCTCCAACCCCGAGGTCTGGGGAAAGACCGTCTTCCTCATCAACTACGACGAGAACGACGGCCTGTTCGACCACGTCGTCCCGCCGATGCCGCCGGTCGTCAGCGGCCCGGGCGGCCAGGGCATGGTCTCCCGCAGCCTGGAGGCGAGCCTCGGCGACGAGCTGCTCGACCTCGGCAGGTACCCGGGCGAGATGAGCCCGCTGGTCCCCGGCGCCGATCCGGGCGGCCGGCAGCCGATCGGCCTGGGCCCGCGCGTGCCGCTGCTGGTCATCTCCCCGTGGTCGCGCGGTGGTTGGGTCTGCTCGGAGACCTTCGACCACACCTCGGTCCTGCGCTTCCTGGAGACCAGGTTCGGCATCGCGGAGCCCAACATCAGCGCCTGGCGCCGTTCGGTCTGCGGCGACCTCACCTCGGCCCTCGACTTCTCCGGTGCCGACCCGAAGCCGGTCTCGATCCCGGTGCCCGCGCCGATCGCCTCGCAGGGCAAGCCCTACCAGGTGCCGCTGCCCCAGCAGATGCCCACCCAGGAGCGGGGCACCCGGCCGGCCCGCGCCCTCCCCTACGACCTGCGGGTCAACGAGGACGAGACGGACACCCCGGGGCAGTTCCGGCTGGAGCTGGACAACTGGGGCGACGCGGGCGCGTGGCTCTACGTCTACGACCGGACCGCCCCCAAGGCGGCCCCCCGCCGCTACACCGTCTCGGCCTACGACAACTTCAGCGACTTCTGGCCGCTGACGGACGCCGGCGGCTACCACCTCGCCGCCCACGGCCCGAACGGGTCGCTGCAGGAGTTCGAGGGTGAGCTGCGCGCCGAGTTGGTCGCGCGGTTCACCCCGCACGGCACCAGGGTGAAGGTCCAGGTCCGCAACAACGGGGAGGCGACCCGTACGGTGACCGCCGCCGACGCCTACGCGAAGGGCCCGTCCGCGCCGGGCCACCGCATTCGCCCCGGCGACTCGGCGCAGTTCACCTTCGACGTGGACGCCCACAGCCGCTGGTACGACATCACCGTCGCCGCCGTGGACGGCCCGGCGTTCCGCCGCCGCTGGGCCGGCCACCTGGAGAACGGCCGCCCCGGCACCAGCGACCCCGGCCCGCGCTGACCTGGCCTGGCCTGGCCTGGCCACGCCCGTGCCCCGTCGCTGCTCGGCGACGGGGCACGGGCGTCGGTGCGGGCGCGGGGCCGACGCGGGGCCGGCGCCGGGGCAGAGCGCCGGCCCGGGTCGGTCCTCCGCCAGGACCCGCACGCGGCGCCGGGCGGGGAACCCGATGCGCGGGTCAGGGCGATCCGGAGTCCCGCACGATGTCCGGACAGGTGCGGTCCTCCGGGCTTCGGGAGCCCGACGGCAGCCGCACGGTGAACACCGACCCCGCGCCCGGGGTGCTCGCCACGTGGACGCCGCCGCCGTGGAGTTCGGCGAGCTTGCGGACGATGGCGAGGCCGAGACCGCTGCCGCCGGTCTGGCGGTTGCGGGACTTCTCGGCCCGCCAGAAGCGCTCGAACACCAGCGGCAGGTCCGCCGCGGCGATGCCGGTGCCGGTGTCGGCGACCTCGATGAGCAGGGCGCCGGCCCGGGCGCGGGCCCGCAGGGTGACCGTGCCGCCCGCCGGGGTGTGCCGGACGGCGTTGGCGACCAGGTTGCCCACCGCCTGACGCAGGCGCACCGGGTCCGCGAAGACGTCCACGCCGACTGCGGCGCCGGCCGGGTCGACGGCCAGGGCCACACCGGACGCCTGCGCCTGCGCTCCGTGCGCGGTGGCGACCTGCACCAACAGGTCATCGACGTCGACGGGTTCGCGGTACAGGGCCAGTTCGCCCGCGTCGGCGGCGGCGAGGTCCCGCAGGTCGTCGATGAGGTGCTGGAGCAGCAGGGCCTCTTCGAGCAGGGAGCCCGTCAGGGCCCGGTCAGCGGTGGCGACCCCGTCCTCGACGGCCTCCAGCCAGCCGCGGATGTTGCTCAGCGGGGTGCGCAGCTCGTGCGCGATGTCGCCGACCATCGCCTTGCGCAGGTCCTCCAGTTGCCCGCGCCGTTCGGCCATGGCGTTGAAGGCGGCGGCGAGTCCGGCGATCTCGTTGCGGCCGGTCACGGTCACCCGGGCCGAGAGGTCCCCGTCGGCCATCCGCCGGGCCGCGTGGGTGAGCGCGTGCAGCGGCCTGGAGAGCCGTAGTCCGACCGTCACCGTGATCGCCACGGTCGCCACCAGCACCAGGGCGGCCACCTCGGTGACCCGCCCGGGGTGGGCGGAGGTCAGCACGGGGGCCGCGCCCCCGGCGCCGACCGGGGCGCCGACGAACAGCAGCACGGGCGGCGCCACGTACTGGACGAGCTGCTGCCGGCGGGCGTTGGTGAGGCAGGCGGAGGTCACCTGGTCCTGGCGCGGGTCGCCGGACGGGGTCCCGTCCGGCCCCAGGGTCAGGGTGACGGGACGGATCTGCTGGCGTGCCAGGCAGGCGTTGACGAGGCCGGTGAGGTCGGCGAGGGCGGCCGTCTCGGTACGGGTGGGAGCGCTCACCACCATGGGGGCCGCGCAGCGCACGCCGAGGGCACGGTCGTCGGCGGTGCGCAGGTGCGGCCGCCCGGCGGGGTCATCGGTGACGGTCGCCTCGATGCCGAGCGCCGTGCGCAGACAGTCCGCCTGCTTCACCAGGCCGTCCTCCAGCGCCGCGTGCTCGGCCGGGGTCAGTCGGAACGGGCCCACCGCGCGGGCGTCGATCCGGTCGCTCGGCGCGCCGGGCAGCATGGCGAGGTCGACGGAGAGCGGGTCGACGATGGTGGTGGGCGTACGGGGCAGGGCCGCCCGCTCGACGGCGGGGCCCTGGGTGACAGCCGTGCCCGACCCGGCGGACGCGGTGGGAGCAGGGCCCGCCGCGGAGTCGATGACCGGTTCGAAGCGCGGGGTGGCCAGCACGATGCGCTGCCCGGTGGCGGCCGCGAGCCGCCGCACGGTCTCCTGCGCGCCGTTCCAGTCGGGGTGGGTCGCGGCGTAGCCGAGCAGTTCGTGGTAGATCCGGGTCTGGTCCGCGAGGACCTGGGTCTGCTCCTGCTTGATCGCGCCGGTGGTGGTGCGGGCGGCCAGCCAGGCCGTCGCGGCGATGGAACAGAGGGAGACCAGCGCGGAGAGCGCGAGCAGTCGGACCGTCAGGCTGCGGCGCAGCGGGGTGTCACGACGCAAGGCGCGGTTCCTCCGCGAGCTTGTAGCCGATGCCGTACACCGTCAGGAGGCTGACGGGGCGGCGCGGGTGCGGTTCGATCTTGCGGCGCAGGTTCATCACGTGGGTGTCGACGGTACGGGTGGTGATGTACCGGTCGATGCCGTGCAGGTGTTCCAGCAGCTGGGCGCGGGTGAAGACCCGGCCCGGCTGGGCGGCCAGTACCTCCAGCAGCCGGAACTCGGCGGGTGTGCAGCTGACGGGCCGTCCGTGCGCGGTGACCTCGTGGCGCAGGGGGTCGACGGTGAGGGGCCCGACGCTCAGGGCGGTCGCCGGCGCGGCGGTGTCCCGGGGAGGGGCCGTCGGGGAGCCGCGGCGCACCAGGGCGCGGACCCGGGCGACGAGTTCCCTGGGGCTGTAGGGCTTGGTGAGGTAGTCGTCGGCGCCGAGGTCGAGGCCGAGCAGCAGGTCTTCCTCGGCGGAGCGGGCGGTCAGCATCAGCACCGGCAGGGCGGACTCGGCGCGCAGGACGCGGCAGACGTCGAGGCCGTCCAGGACGGGCATCATGACGTCCAGGACCAGGAGTTGCGCCGGGCCGCGGCGGGCCTCCTCCAGCGCGGCACGGCCGTCGTGGACGACGACGACGTGGTGCCCTTCGCGTTCCAGGTACAGGCGGATGAGGTCGGCCTGCTTGGGATCGTCCTCGGCGACCACGACATGTGCGCACATACGGATGATCGTAGAGCGCCCCCGAACGGCTCTCGACCTGGCCGGCGGGCCGGGCCGGCGGTCGGGGTCCGCACCAACTCGTCACGAACCATGCCACTTCACCACCACTTCCAGATCATGATCCGACCGCTTCCTGACAACTTCCTGACACCGACCGGCCAGTGTGGCGGAGTCCGCCGGGGGGTGACCCCCCCGGACCTGCTCCGAAAGGTCCCCGCGTGAAGTCGTCCTCCCGCCTGCTGCCCCTCGCCGCCCGCGCCCTCGGGGCGGCCCTGGTCCTGTCCACGGTCCCCGTCGCCGCCACCACCGTCGCCGCCACCACCGCCGCGGCCGCGTCCGTCGAGGGCATGCGGGCCCCCGCCGCCCCGACCGTCTCGGAGCAGGACGTGATGCCGCACCTGCGGGCCCTGCAGCGGATCGCCGACCGCAACGGCGGCAACCGCGCGCACGGCACCCGGGGGTACGCGGAGTCGGTGGCGTACCTGCGGCACGCGCTGGACCGGGCCGGCTTCCACACCGAGCTGCGCCGCTTCGACCACGGCGGCGAGGCCGGCTACAACCTGATCGCCGACTGGCCGGGCGGCGACCCGAACCACGTGCTGCTCACCGGCGCCCACCTGGACAGCGTCAAGCAGGGCCCGGGGATCAACGACAACGGCTCCGGCTCGGCGGCGGTCCTGACCACCGCCCTCCAGGTGGCCGAGGCCCGGCTCAAGCCCGCGCGGCACCTGCGGTTCGCCTGGTGGGGGGCGGAGGAGGTCGGGCTGGTCGGCTCCGCCGACTACGTCAAGGGCCTGTCCCCCGACGACCGCAAGGCGATCGACCTCTACCTCAACTTCGACCAGACGGGCAGCAAGAACACCAAGCAGTGGCTCGTGGTGAAGGACGGGCAGCAGGCCGACAGCGCGGCCGGGCAGGCCTTCGAGTCGTGGTTCGCCGCCCGGGGCCTCGCCACCTTCGACGTCGGGGTGGGCGGCTCGGACAACGAGTCGTTCGGCAAGGCCGGCATCCCGTCCTCCGGCTTCAGCACCGGCATCTCGGACTGCATCCACGACGCGTGCGACAACCTCGCCAACGTCGACCCGGCCACGGAGACGACCAGCACCAACGCCCTGGTCGGCGTGGTGTGGCAGCTCGCCGCCACCACCCCCGCCACCAGCCGGCCCTGACCACCCGACACCCGCAGGAGGCAGAGATGCGCAGAACACCGACGACCCGCCGCCGGACCGCCGCCGTGCTGGCGACCGCGACCGCCCTCGGCGTCGCCCTGACGGCCCTGCCCGCCTCGGCGGCGACCGGCATCGGGGACCCGTACTTCCCCGACGACGGCAACTCCGGCTACGACGTGGGGCATTACGACGTCCGGATCGCCTACGACCCGGCGCGCACCGACCACCTGGACGGCGACACCACCGTCACCGCCCGGGCCACCCGGGCGCTGGACCGCTTCAGCCTGGACCTGAAGGGCTTCACGGTCGCCTCGGTCACCGTGAACGGCACGCCGGCGCGGTCGTTCTCGCGCTCCGGCGAGCACAAGCTGGTCGTCGTCCCGGCCCAACGGGTCGCCCGGGGCGCCACGTTCGCCGTCCGGGTGACGTACGCCGGCACGCCCGACGCCGAGGGCTGGCACACCCTGGTGGACGGCGGCGCGAACGCGGCGGGCGAACCGCACTCCGCGACCTCGTGGTACCCGTCCAACGACCACCCGTCCGACAAGGCCACCTTCGCCCTCACCGCGACCGTCCCCGACGGCTGGACCGCGATCGGCAACGGCCTGCCGGGGCCGACCACCACCGACAACGGCACCACGACCTTCCGCTGGCACGAGGACCGCCCGATGGCGACGTACCTCAGCACGGTCGCCATCGACCGGTTCACCGTCCACCGGGCGCAGCTGCCCGACGGCAAGCCGGTCATCTCGGCGTACAGTCCGGGCGTTGAGATCGACGCGGCCCTGGAGGCCGCGCAACCCGAGATCCTGACCTTCCTGGCCTCGAAGTTCGGCCCGTACCCGTTCTCCTCGGCGGGCTCGATCGTGGTCGGCCCGGCCAAGACGCCCAGCCACGGCGCGGGGGCCCTGGAGACGCAGAGCCGGCCGACGTACAACGGGATGATCTCCGACGAGGGGGTGGTCCACGAGAGCACCCACCAGTGGTTCGGCGACAGCGTCTCGTTCACCGACTGGCGTGACGGCTGCCTCGCCGAGTGCTTCGCCCAGTACGCCAACCAGTTGTGGGAGGAGCACAAGGGCGCCGACCTCGACACCGGCTTCTACGCCCACACGGTCGCCGGCAACAAGGACAACCCCTCGTACTGGTCCACGAAGCTGTACGACCCGGGGAAGGGCAGGGAACTCGACCCCGCCCTGTACTTCAAGGGCTCCCTGATGCTGCACGCCCTGCGGCGCACCGTCGGCGACGACGCCTTCTTCACCACCCTGCGCCGCTGGACCGCCGACCACGCCTACGGCAACGCCTCGTTCCCGCAGTTCGAGGCGCTGGCGGCGCAGGTGTCGGGCAAGGACCTCAAGGGCTTCTTCGACGCCTGGGTCCACGGGACGACGATCCCCGCGAAGGAGTACCTCTACCCGGGCGCCCTGGCCGCCCTGGCCGGCCGGTAGCCCTCCGCCGGGCCGGGGCGGCTCCGGACCGGAGCCGCCCCGGCCTGCGGCCACGAGCCTGCCCGGCACAGCCGACCCGAAGCCTGTGAACGGACGGCGAGCCCGAGCCTACGAACCGGCCGCGAGCCCGAGCGCCCGGCGGTACCAGGGCGCGGCGGCGGGCAGCCGGGTGAGGGGTCCGGGGCCGGGCGGGCAGGCGGCGCGGCGCCAGACGTCGTCGCTGCGGTACCAGTGGTCGCGGGCGATCAGGGCGAACTGGCGCTCGGAGACCCGGCCGGGGGTGGCGGCGAGCAGCCGGCGGCACTCCTCCCAGGGCGTGTCCGGACCGTCCAGGGCGGGCAGCAGGCCGAGCTCGGCCAGCGCGCCGAGCAGGTCGCCGGCCCGGACCGGCTCGGGGTGGCTCGCATGGTGGACGCCGGGCGGGACGACGTGCTCGTCCAGGGCGAGGGCGGTGATCAGCCGGGCCAGGTCGGCGCGGTCCACCACGGAGAGCCGGGCGTTCCCGCCCGCCCAGGGCACCGGCACCCGGCGGACCAGATCGGCCAGCGCGGGCACCACCCAGCGGTCGCCCGTCCCGGTCACCAGGCCGGGCCGCAGCACGACGGCGCCGGCCGCCAGCGCGACGCGTTCCCCGAGCAGTCGGGTCCGGCTGGCCTCGGAGACCGGGGCGGCCGGTATCTCGTCGACCCGTATGCCCGCGTGCGGCCCCTCGCCGTAGACCGCCGTCGTCGACAGGTGGACGATCCGGCGCACCCCGGCCCGGGTCGCGGCGGCCGTCACCGCCTCGGTGCCGCGCACGTTCACCGCCTCGCACTCCTCGGCGCCGCCGGAGACCCGGGAGGCCAGGTGGAGCAGCACCTCGGCGCCCTCGCAGAGCTCGGCCAGCGCCGCCTCGTCGGCGAGGTCGCCCGGCACCCAGGTGGTGGCGCCGCGCTCCGCCGGCACCGCGCGGGCCAGCGCGCGCACCCGCGCGCCGCGGGCGGTGAGGGCGGCCAGCACGGCGGAGCCGATGAAGCCGGTCGCCCCGGTCAGGGCGACCGTGGTCCGCCCCTGGTGTTCCTGTCCCGCCGCCGCCATGGCACCGTCCCTCCCCGTCGACCGGCCGGTCAGTCTATCCAGCCGTCGTCCACCCGGCGGCCACCCGTACGGAGGGGGCGGGGCACGGCCCGAGGTAAGGCCCGCCTAGGCTGTATGCCAAGCAAAACGGGCGAACCGGACCCTCCCCAGGGGCCACGAGGACGGAAAGCAGGGCCCCCCGATGGGCGACGGAATGTCAGGCATGCACCACCACGGCGGGATGACCCAGCTAGGCCCGTTCACCCTCTCCAACGTCTGGACCTGGTCCCCCGACTGGGTGTTCCTGCTGGGCGGTCTGGTCGCCCTGGCGCTCTACGCGGCGGCCGTGGTCCGGCTCCACCGGCGCGGCGACCGCTGGCCGATCGGCCGGATGGTCGGCTGGGCGGCCGGTGTCGGCTCCATGATCCTGGTCACCTGCACCGGGCTGAACGACTACGGCATGGTGCTGTTCAGCGCGCACATGATCCAGCACATGGTGCTCTCCATGCTGACGCCGATCCTGATGCTGCTGGGCGCCCCGATCACGCTGGCGCTGCGCGCGCTGCGGCCGGCCGGCAAGGGCCGCCCGCGCGGGCCGCGCGAGCTGCTGGTGGCGCTGCTGCACAGCCGGTACGTCCGGGTGGTCTCGCACCCGGCGTTCACCATCCCGCTGTTCATCGCGAGCCTGTACGGGGTCTACTTCACCCCGCTGTTCGACTTCCTGATGCAGTACCGCGCCGGGCACATCTTCATGATGGTGCACTTCCTCTTCACCGGCCTGGCCTTCTTCTGGCCGATCATGGGCGTGGACCCGGGCCCGCACCGCCCCGGCCACGTGATGCGGATCATCGAGCTGTTCATGGGGATGCCGTTCCACGCCTTCTTCGGCGTGGCGGTGATGATGGCCGCCCACCCGCTGGTCACCACCTTCACGGTGGAGGGCGCGCCACCGGGCACCGACCTCCTGGAGGACCAGAAACTGGCCGGCGGCATCACCTGGGCCTTCGGTGAGATCCCGACCGCGATCGTGCTGATCGCGCTGGTGTACCAGTGGATGCGCTCCGAACAGCGGCAGGCCCGCCGCAGCGACCGCGCCGAGGAGCGCAGCGGCGACGCCGAGCTGGCGGCGTACAACGCCTACCTGGCCTCGCTGCACAAGCGCGGTCCGCGCCCGGCGGCCCCCGCCGCCACCCCGGCCGCCCCCGTGACCCCGGCGGCCGACGCGGGCTGAGCCCGCCGCCGCCCGCTGCGGAACCCCCGTTCCAGTCCGGAACGGGGGTTCCGCTGTAGACGTTCGGATGGTATGCACGCTCTGCTGATCGTCGCCGTCCTGCTCTGCGGGTACGTCCTGCTCTGGCTGCTCGGCTTCCTCGGCTGCGCACTGCGGCAGCAACGCCGACCCGTCCCCGCCGGGGCCGACTACCTGGTCGTCCTCGGCGCCGCGCTGGACGGCTGCGAGCCCGGACCACCGCTGGCGGCCCGGCTGGACGCCGCACTGGAACGTCTCACCGCCGAGGAGGCCGCGGGACACACCCCGCTGCTGCTGGTCACCGGCGGGAAGGGCCCGCACGAGGAGTGCACCGAGGCCGCCGCGATGGCCCGCTACCTGGCCGCCCGGGGTGTCCCGGCCGACCGGATCCGCCGCGAGGAGCGGGCCGTGAACACGGTCGAGAACCTGCGGTTCAGCGCGGCCCTGATGGCCGCCGAACGGACCGGCTACCGGTGCACGGTCGTCACCAGCGGATTCCACACCGTACGCGCCGCCCTCGCCGCCCACCGGGCCGGCGCCCCCGCCCGGGTGCTCGGCGCGGACGGACTGCTCGCGCACGGCCCGTACGCGCTGCTCCGGGAGGCGGTCGGGACGGCGCTGGCCTACCCGCGCGCCAACGGCGCCGCCCTCCTGCTGCTGACCGGGACCGGGGCCCTCCTCGGCTAGGGCCTGCCCGGCCGGACCGGCCCTAGGTCCAGGCCCCGGACCCGCCGGCTCCTACTGGAGCCTCCACTGCTGGTTCCAGCCGTTGTTGCAGGTCCAGACGCCCAGGGCCTTGGCGTCCTCGTCGTAGGTCAGGCAGTCCTGGTCGGTGATCCGGATCTGGTACTGGCCATTGCCCTGGGCGACGAGCTGCCACTTCTGCTCGTCGGCGCCGGTCCACGGCTTGGCGTCGGCGACGTAGCCCTTGGTGTTCTCGGTCAGCGCGAGGCCGGACACGGCGCTGGTGATCTCGTAGCGGCCGTTGCCCACCGCGGCGAACTGCCAGCCGGTGTTCTTGGGGCCGCTGGTGCCGGCGAGGACCGCGGGCCCCGAGGCAGCCCCGGTGGCCACCGGGCCCCGGCCGGTCTTCACCGTGGGGTACCGCAGGCCGGTCACGGCGTCACCGCCACCACCACCGCCCCCCTGGTGCGCGGGCACGCCGGGGGTGGCGGGGGTGCCGCCCGTGCTGACGCCCGGCACCGTACCGGGCTTGGCGGGGACGCCCGGGGTGGCGGTGCCGCCGGTGCTGACACCCGGCACCGTGCCAGGGGTCGCGGGGACGCCCGGGGTGACGGGGACACCGGGGTTGGAGGTACCGCCCGAGACGGCCGGGGTCACGATCTCGCGGGCCGGGAAGTGGATGATCCGCTTGCTGTCGTAGCAGCGGATCAGCACGCAGGACCGGGAGGTGGTCACGGTCCGGTCCGAGTCGTTGCCGACGAAGGCCCAGTTCCCGAAGCCGCCGTCGCCCTTGTTGGTGAAGGTCGAGTCGCCCGCGAAGACCCAGATCCGGAAGTCGTCGTAGCCGGCCGGGCCACCCTCCGAGTCGTGGTGCTCCAGCTTCACGGTCTGGTCGACCACGACCCCGTGCATGTCCGCCTCGTAGACGTTGCGGAACATGAGGCTGTCGTAGAGGTCGGTGCCGTCGTACTTGAACACCATGACGTTGAACCCCGGTGCCGCAGCGCTCAGTTGGCTGGCCATCCCCTGGGTGAACGCCGCGTTGTCGGCCTGCGCGGTGCGGGCCGCGCTGCGGAAGGCCCCGATCATGGTGCCGATGGAGTTGATCAGCGCGCTGTAGCAGTTGCCGTTGCCGATGTTGGCGGGCCCGCCGACCCCCGGCTCTATGCCCGGGCAGTCGGTCGCCGCCGAGGCCTGCTGCGGCACGGCCATCAGGCCGGTCGCGGCCAGGGCCGTCAGCAGGGTGCCGGCGACGGCCCGTTGGGTGGCCCTGGTCGTCCGGCGGGAGGAAACGCGCATGCTGAAGTGCCCCGATCATTCGGCGTGGTGACGTCCGCCTGCGGATCCGCAGCGGAGAAACGGTTCTTCGGATGTTAGGGCCGCTCAGAGGCCCCGCCCAGGGTCCTTGACGGCTCCCTGACGGAGCACTTCGATCTTCTTCCGGCCGGGCCCGGCCGGATCCTCGGGACACACCCCGACAACGCGGGGAGGCCCCCGGGTCCAGTACGGACCCGGGAGCCTCCCGGTGCGTCAACTCCCCTGATATCAGGCGAGGTTGGCGAGCGCCTCGTTGAAGGTCTTCGACGGGCGCATCACGGCCGCGGCCTTGGCCGGGTCGGGCTGGTAGTAGCCACCGAGGTCGACCGGCGAGCCCTGGACGGCGATCAGCTCGTCGACGATGGCCTTCTCCTGCTCGCCGAGGGTCTTGGCCAGGCCCTCGAACGCCTGGGCCAGCGCGGCGTCGGCGGTCTGCTTGGCCAGCTCCTGGGCCCAGTACAGGGCCAGGTAGAAGTGGCTGCCGCGGTTGTCGATGCCACCGAGGCGGCGGCTCGGCGACTTGTCCTCGTTGAGGAAGGAGCCGGTGGCGCGGTCCAGAGTGTCGGCCAGCACCTGGGCGCGGGCGTTGCCGGTGCTGGTGGCCAGGTGCTCGAAGCTGGCGGCCAGCGCGAAGAACTCGCCCAGGCTGTCCCAGCGCAGGTAGTTCTCCTTGACCAGCTGCTGGACGTGCTTCGGGGCGGAGCCGCCGGCGCCGGTCTCGAACAGGCCGCCGCCCGCCATCAGCGGGACGACCGACAGCATCTTGGCGCTGGTGCCCAGCTCCAGGATCGGGAACAGGTCGGTCAGGTAGTCGCGCAGCACGTTGCCGGTCACCGAGATGGTGTCCTCGCCGCGACGGATGCGCTCCAGCGAGAACGCGGTGGCCTCGACCGGGGACTTGATCTCGATCTGCAGGCCGGTGGTGTCGTGCTCCGGCAGGTACTTCTTGACCTTCTCGATCAGGACGGCGTCGTGGGCGCGGTTCTCGTCCAGCCAGAACACCGCCGGGACGCCGGTGGCGCGGGCGCGGGTGACGGCCAGCTTGACCCAGTCCTGGATCGGCAGGTCCTTGGTCTGGCAGGCGCGGAAGATGTCGCCCGGCTGGACGGCCTGCTCCAGCACCACGGTGCCCTCGGTGTCGACCAGGCGGACGGTGCCGGCCGCGGCGATCTCGAAGGTCTTGTCGTGGCTGCCGTACTCCTCGGCCTTCTGGGC
The DNA here is from genome assembly GCF_029894125.1 of Kitasatospora sp. MAA19. GTDB lineage: Bacteria > Actinomycetota > Actinomycetes > Streptomycetales > Streptomycetaceae > Kitasatospora. Next base: position 18,146 of record NZ_JARXYZ010000054.1, on the reverse strand, counting down.
CATCAGGCCGACGTTCGGGACCGAGCCGATGGTGGCCGGGTCCAGGGCGCCGTGGGCACGGCAGTCGTCGAGGACGGCCTGGTACACGCCGGAGTAGCTGCTGTCCGGCAGCACGGCGAGAGTGTCAGCCTCCTGGCCGTCCGGGCCCCACATGTGGCCGGAGGTGCGGATCATGGCCGGCATCGAGGCGTCGACGATGACGTCACTCGGGACGTGCAGGTTGGTGATGCCCTTGTCCGAGTCGACCATCGCCAGGGCCGGGCCCTCGGCGAGCTCGGCCTCGAACGAGGCCTTGATCTCCTCGCCCAGGTGCGGCACGCCGTCCAGGCCGTTGAGGATGCCGCCGAGGCCGTTGTTCGGGTCCAGACCGGCGGCGACCAGCGCCTCGCCGTACTTGGCGAAGGTCTTCGGGAAGAAGGCGCGCACCACGTGGCCGAAGACGATCGGGTCGGAGACCTTCATCATGGTGGCCTTGAGGTGCACCGAGAACAGCACGCCCTCGGCCTTGGCGCGGGCGACCTGGGCGGCCAGGAACTCGCGCAGCGCGGCGACGCGCATCACCGAGGCGTCGACGACCTCGCCGGCCAGCACCGGCACCTTCTCGCGCAGCACGGTGGTGGTGCCGTCCTCGGCGACCAGCTCGATGCGCAGCGCACCGTCGGCGGCGACCACGGCGGACTTCTCGGTGGAGCGGAAGTCGTTCTCACCCATGGTGGCGACGTTGGTCTTGGAGTCGGCCGACCAGGCGCCCATGCGGTGCGGGTGGGTCTTGGCGTAGTTCTTCACCGAGGCGGGGGCACGGCGGTCCGAGTTGCCCTCGCGCAGGACGGGGTTGACGGCGCTGCCCTTGACCTTGTCGTAGCGGGCGCGGACGTCCTTGTCCTCGTCGGTCTGCGGGTCGTCCGGGTAGTCCGGCAGCGCGTAGCCCTGCGCCTGCAGCTCGGCGACGGCCGCCTTGAGCTGCGGGATGGAAGCCGAGATGTTCGGCAGCTTGATGATGTTGGCGCCCGGGGTCTTGGCGAGCCCACCCAGCTCGGCGAGGGCGTCCTCGATGCGCTGCCCCTCGGCGAGACGCTCCGGGAAGCTCGCGATGATCCGCCCGGCCAGGGAGATGTCGCGGGTCTCCACGCGCACACCCGCCGTCGAGGCGTATGCCTGGACAACCGGCAGGAACGAGTAGGTCGCCAGGGCCGGAGCCTCGTCGGTGTGCGTATAGATGATGGTCGAGTCAGTCATCGGTACTCCGCTTCACGTCTCCAACGTCTTGACGTCAAGATATCTCGTCACGGGCCCCCAGCTCCACCTCCCCCCGCCCCGGAGCACACGCCGGGCGCCTCGGGAGCGCGTCGGCGGTCAGCTCCACCGTGGTCCCGAGGCGGGTGCGGGGCAAGCGGAGGGCGCTCAGACCTCGGCGAACCGGGCCGCCAGCTCGGCCTCGTCGGCGAGGAACCAGAGCTGCCGGCCGCGGTTGCTCTCCCGGACGAAGTCGCGCAGGGCGTCGCTCGCCGCGATGTGGTCGGCGACGTCGCCGAGGACGACCAGGCCGACCCGGTAGTTGACGAACTTCTGCACGATGCCGCCGGCGACCCGGGTGCGCAGCGTGAAGAAGTCCGGGTGCAGCCGGGCGGCGGGGACGACCACCCAGGAGGCGCCACGGCCGAAGGCGTCGCCGATCACGTCCATGGCGTCCTGCTCCTCGCGGATCAGCGCGCCCTCCGCGGGCAGCCTGAGGACCGTCGTGCCGTACTGCTCGGACATTGCCGTTCTCCCTGGTCGAGTCGATGGGTGGACGAGGTCGGTGCGGTCGTGAGGCCGGTACGTGAACGAGGTCAGTACGTGGCCGAGGTCAGCGTGTGGACGATGCCGAGCAGCGCCGCGGTGTCGGCCGGATCTCCGAGGACGACGACCCGCAGGGTCTCCCGCTCCGGGTCGTGGACGGTCTCGACGTGCAGCGGCCGACCGCCCTCGCGCGGTCCGGCGATCGCGGCCAGCACGGCGGTGGTCAGCCGGTCGGCGCCGGCCCGGTCGACGCCCTCGATCCGGACGACGGCGGACACCTCGGCGCGCGCCCGGTCGACACTCGGCGCGGCCGGGGCGGCCGGGGCGCCGGCGAAGGCCTCCAGGTCCGCACGGGCGATCCGGTACTGCTTGCCGATCCTGGTCGCGGCGAGCCGGCCGTCGCGGATGTAGCCGCGGACGGTGCGCACGTGCAGACCGAGCAGTTCGGCCACCTGTTCCACCGAGTAGTACTGCGCCACCTGCGGCCATCCTCCCTGATATCCCTATCGTCATGGACGATACCATCTGATAGGGATGTTTACGGAAGGATAGGGAGTGGCGTAGTCCAATCGGGTAAGTCGACCGTCAGGACTGCGTCAACGCACCACCCCATTCGGTCAACGCCGCGTCAGGACCGGCGACGACCGGCGGAACCCGGCCTAGCGTCGAAGCAGCAGTTCCGGCAGGCACCACCACCCCACCCGGGAGCACCCGCATGGCCCGCGTCGTCTGGCACGTTCCGGTCACCGTCTCCAGCACCGGCACCACCGCCCTCCGCCTCTTCCGCCTGCGCCACGGCCGCCGCTGCGCCGTCGGCTTCTCCAGCCCCGAGTCCCTCGCCGCCCTCCTCGGACCCGACCAGGCGTTCACCGAGCTCGGCGAACCCGCGCTGCGCGCGCTCGTCGCCCCGCTCGGCGTCGACACCCTCGTCCTGGACCCGCGCCTGGTCGCCCCGCCCGCCACCACCGCCGCCATCCCACTCGCCCCCGCCCCGACCGCACAGCTCCAGCACCGGTGACCGCCCTCCACCTGGTCGCCGACGATCCGGACCCCGAACCGGAACGGCCCGAGCCGGCCCGGGCGCTGCACGCGCTCGCCCGGGTCAGCTACGGGCCGATCCCGCTCGACTTCGATCGGCTGGCGGCGGAGCACCCGGCCGTCCAGGGCGGGCTCGCCCTCGCCGGCGACGCCGACCTGGAGCTCCGCCTCGCCTGCACCGGCCCCGAGGAGCTACGGGCGGTCGCCGCCGCCCTGCAGCGCGCAGGCGCCGCCAAGGTCAAGGTCGACCTGGTGCTGCGCGCCCTCACCCCGACACCCGTCGCCCCCGGCCCGGTCACCCTGCGGCCGGTGCCCTCCTGATACAAGCCCCACCCGCACTACTCGCGGGCCAGGGCCGCGATCGCGGCGAGCAGCAGCGCCGAGCCCGCCAACAGGCCCGCGGTGAGCGGCTCTCCGAGCCAACCCGCTCCCATCACGGCCGCCGTCGCCGGTTCCAACAGGACCAGCACGGCGGCCGTGGTGCCCGGGACGACACTCAGGCCGGTGAAGTACCACCGGTAGGCGAGCAGCGTCGGCACCGTCCCGAGGAACAGCAGCGCGCCGCCGGTCACCGCCGGGTGCCCCTCGGTCGGCCACAGGCCCTGGACGGCCGCCAACGGCAGCAGGCAGAGCAGCCCGGTGGTGAACGCGCCCGTACTGGCGCGCGCCGAACCACCGCCCCGGGCCCACAGGGTCAGCCCGCTCTGCCCGGCACCCGCCAGCACGGCCAGCGCGACTCCCAGGGCCGGGCGCGGCCCCGCCGCCGGGGCGGCCACCAGCAGCGCGAGGCCGCCCAGTGCCAGCCCGACGGCGACGACGGCCCGGCGGGTGAGGCGCTCGCCCAGCAGGACGTGCCCGCCGAGGCTGGTCAGCACCGGGCCGGCGCCGATCGTGATCAGCGTGCCCAGCCCCAGGCCCGCGTACTGCACCGAGCCGAAGTAGGCGCACTGGCTGACCGCCAGGCCGAGCCCGGTCAGTACGGCGGCGCCCCGGCGGGCGGGCTCGGCCGCCCGACCGCCGGACGGCAGCAGGGCCAGGCAGAGCGCCGCGACGGCGAAGCGCCAGAAGGAGACGGCCACCGGGCCGAGGCCGCTGGTGCGCAGCAGCAGCGCGGCCACGGCACCGCCCACGCCCCAGGCGACGGCGGCGGCCGCAATGGACAACAGGCCGTGCCGGAAGGGCACGGCGGCGTACGAGGTCATGTGTCGGTACTCCACGATGAGATGCCGGATGAGGTCCGCGGGGTACGCGGGCGGCAGCCAGCGCCCCGGTGGCGGCGAGAAGGCCGACCGGCCGGGGTGGGTGGAGTGCGCCGCCCGCTAGCGGGCCGGCGGCGGAAGGATCACATGACGCATGGGGGCCAGCCTACGCCTGTGCCCGGTCGCCCAGCCGGGCCCCGGCCAGGCCCGGCAGCCGGGCGCGGGCGGCGTCCCGGTCCGGCCTGATCGTGATCTTTTCCTCCTTCACGGGCGCGACGTACCGTCAAACCCTGACGTGACGCACCCGGCATAAGGAGCAGGCCCGATGGACCGATTGACGTACGACGAGGTCAAGGCCGCAGGGGAGCGGATCGCCGGCCGGGTGCGGCCGGTGGCCGTCGCCCCCGGGGACGACGCCGGACGGACCTGGCTGGCGCTGGAGTTCCTGCAGCACACCGGCAGTTTCAAGGCGCGCGGCGCGCAGAACTTCCTGCTCGCGCACGCCGAGGCGGGCACCCTTCCGGACGCCGGGGTCACCATCGCCTCGGGCGGCAACGCCGGCCTGGCCTGCGCCTGGGCGGCACGTGAACTCGGCGTCCGCGCCACGGTGTTCCTGCCCGAGACGGCCTCGCCGGTGAAGCTGGCGCGGCTGCGCCCGTACGGCGCCGAGGTACGGCTGGTCGGCCGGGAGTACGCGGAGGCGCTGGCCGCCTGCGAGGAGTTCGCGGCGAGCGCCGGCGCGCTGGCCTCGCACGCGTACGACCACCCCCTGATCGCCGCCGGCGCGGGCACGGTGCTGGAGGAGATCCGCGCCCGGGTGCCCGGACTGGACACGGTGGTGGTGTCGGTCGGCGGCGGCGGGCTGTTCGCCGGGGTGGCCGTCGCGGCCCGCGAGCACGGCGTGCGCGTGGTCGCGGTGGAGCCGGAGGGCAGCCGGGCGCTGCACGCCGCCCTCTCCGCCGGCCGGCCCGTCGACGTCCCGGTGGCCTCGGTCGCCCAGGACGCCCTCGGCGCCCGCCGTGCCACCGCCCTCGCCGTCCACGCCGCCCGCCACGAGGGCGTCCGGTCCGTCCTGGTCGACGACGAGGCCATCGTGCGCGCCCGCCGGCAGCTCTGGGAGGACCGCCGGATCGCCGTCGAGTACGCGGCCTCCACCGCCCTCGCCGCCCTCGACCAGGTGGAGGGCGAGCGCGTCGCCGTCCTCCTCTGCGGCGCCAACACCGATCCCGCCGACCTGGCCGCCGCACCGGACGCCGGCTGAGCGGTCGCCGACCGACCGGCGGGCGGCCGCTGATGCTCTCCGTCGGCAACCGGCACTCCGCCGACCGCCACGACCTGCCCGCCGGTCGGTGAACCGGCGGGCAGGTCCGCGTCCGCGCCTGCGGCTACAGGCTCAGCACCGTCCGCAGGGCCTTCGCGAGCTCCCTCTCCGGATCGTCCGCCGCGCCCGTCGAGCGCCAGGCCACGAAGCCGTCCGGCCGGACCAGCACCGCGCCGTCCGGGCCGATCCCGTGCAGCGCGGCGAAGTCCGTGCCCGGCTCGGGCGCCAGGTCGTCCTCGGCGCCGTCGCCGATCCGGTAGGCGTCCAGCGGGACGGCCAGCCGGTCGGCCGCCCGCCGTGCGCCGGACCGCCAGGCGGCGCCCTCCGGGCCGGTGAGCAACACCATCGCCTGCTCGTACAGGTCCAGCGTGGACAGCCGCACGCCCGCCCGCAACAGCCACTGGTGCGGGGCGCGGCTCCCCGGCTCCCCCGCCGACTCGAACGCCTCGGGGACGACGGCCCCTGCCCGGTCCGTGCCGGTCACCGCGCCCACCGGGTAGCGGTAGCCGAGCGCCACCGCCAGCACCCCGGCCTGCCGCCCGATGCCCGGCACCACCGCGTACCCGGGGTGGCTGTGCTCGGCCGAGCGGGCCGAGGCGCGCTCGCCGGTCACCTGCGCGACCGGACGGCGCTCCTGCCCGTACGTCTCCAGCAGCTCCGGCCCGGCCCAGCCGCACAGCACGGCGGCGAGCTTCCAGGCCAGGTTGTGCGCGTCCTGGATGCCGGTGTTGGAGCCGAACGCGCCGGTCGGCGACATCTCGTGCGCGGAGTCCCCGGCGAGGAAGACCCGTCCGGCGCCGTACCGCTCGGCCACCCGTTCGGCGGCGTGCCAGGGCGCCCGGCCGGTCACCTCGACGTCGAGTTCGGGCAGGCCGACGGCGGTGCGGATGTGCCGCTCGCAGCGCTCGTCGGTGAACGCCTCCAGCGGCTCGCCGTGCTCGGGGTGCCAGGGCGCGTGGAAGACCCACTCCGCCTGGTTGTCCACCGGCAGCAGCGCGCCGTCCGCCTCCGGGTTGGTCAGGTAGCAGGCGATGAAGTGCCGGTCGCCGACCACGTCGGCCAGCCGCTTGGCACGGAAGGTGATGCTGACGTTGTGGAACAGCTCGCCCTGGCCCGTCTGGCCGATGCCCAGGCGCTCGCGGGCCGGGCTGCGCGGGCCGTCCGCCGCGATCAGGTACTCCGAGCGCACCCGGCGCTCCTCGCCGGTCTCCCGGCTGCGCAGCAGCGAGGTCACGCCGTCGGCGTCCTGCTCGAAGGAGACCAGCTCGGTGCTGAAACGGATGTCGCCGCCGAGGTCGCGGGCGGCGCGCAGCAGCACCGGCTCCAGGTCGTTCTGGCTGCACAGGCACCATGAGCTGGGGCTGAACCGGGCGAGCCGGCCGCCCGGGTCGATCTCCCGGAACAGCCACTCCTGCTCGTCGCCGGTCAGCGAGGGCGCCTGCAGGATGCCGCGGTTCGGGGCGAGCACCGAGGCCGCCTCACGGATGGCCGACTCGATCCCGGCCACCCGGTAGAGCTCCATCGTACGGACGTTGTTGCCTCGGCCACGCGGGTGATGCGAGGTGTCGGCGTGTTTCTCGACCAGCAGGTGCCTGACACCAAGTCGACCGAGGAAGAGCGAGGCCGACAGCCCGACCAGCGACCCGCCCACGATCAGGACCGGCACCCGGTCGTCAACCTTCGGATTCATCAATTGCTCCACCCTGTAAGGGGATTCCACGGCCCGGCTACTGGGCTCGGGGCCGCCCTCGACGGGGCCGCACGACCGGGGGCCCCGCTCTTCCATCCCCCGCCGGAGGGTGCTTGTGCCGCTTCTTCCCTCGGATGGCCCGCAAATCTCGCGGCGCCCCGTTACGCCGCTCACGATCGACCTCAGGCCTGGCGCCTAACGACCGGGCCGATCGCCGTCGCACCGCCCTCCCAGCCCGGGAGCACCCTCCGGACGCGGCCACCACGGCCCGCAGCGTGCGGCCCAGAGCAGAAAGTGGATCATGACAACTCTGTCCGAACCGCAGCGGAAGCAGCACGCCGAATCCGACACCCGGCTCCGGGTGGTGCTGATGCTGGAGATCCAGGACGGCGCCCAGCAGCGCTTCCTCGACGTCTACGAGCAGCTGCGCCACCAGGTGGCATCGGTGCGCGGCCACGTCAGCGACCAGCTGTGCCAGTCGATCAACGACCCCCGCCAGTGGCTGATCACCAGCGAGTGGGAGGACCAGGACACGTTCCTGGAGTGGGTGGACAGCTCGGCCCACCGCGAGATGGTCAAGCCGATGCACGGCTGCGTCAGCGACAACTTCCGCTCGCTGCGCTACGCCGTCCTGCGCGAGACCTCGGCGGCCGGCTCCACCGGCACCCGGGCCCCGATCGAGGTCCCGCCCGGCCTGCCGCGCAGCGAGCCCGCCGGGCACGTCGGCCCGCCGAAGGCCGAACCCGGCCCGGACGGCGTGGTGCGGCACGCGCTGACCTTCACGGTCAAGCCCGGCAGCGAGCGCGAGGTGGCCCGGATCCTGTCCGGCTACGCCTCCCCCAGGGCCGAGGTGGACGAGCACACCCGGCTGCACCGCACCTCGCTGTTCATGCGCGGCAACCGGGTGGTCCGGGCCGTCGAGGTGGTCGGCAGTCTCGGCGACGCGCTGCGCCACGTGGCGATGCAGCCGGAGGTGCGGGCCGTCGAGGAGGCGATCAACCCGTACCTGGAGGAGGCCCGCCAACTGGGCGACCCGCAGGCCGCGCGCGCCTTCTTCGCCCGGGCCGCGCTGCCCGCGAAGCAGCAGGCGATCGCCAGCTCCCCCGCCTCCGCCCGGCTGCACCGGCACGCGGTGCTGTACCCGGTCCGGACCGGCCAGGGACAGGCCGTCGCCGAGCTGCTCGGCGGGTACGACGACCTCGCCACCGCCGACCCGACCGGCCCGGTCGCGGCGAGCACGGTCTTCCAGCGGGAGGACGTGGTGGTGCGCCTGGTCGACCTGCGGGTGCCGGCCGAGGCCGACCCGGCGGCCGCCCTCGGCGTGGCGGGCGACCAGGAGGCCGCCGCGCTCGGCAAGCTGCTCGACCTCGGCGCCCAGGGCGACCTGCGCAGCGCCGCCGGACTGGCCGCCGTCCTCGCCGCCCACGCCATGAGCCCGATCACCGACCGCAGTTCGAAAGACAACTGACGTTCCGTCATCTCTCTCGGAGGAAACACCATGACCACGCAGTATCCACGGATCGTGCACGTCGACGAGGCCCCGGAGAACCGTCGACGCGGCGGCGATCTGCGCGCCATGCTCACCCCGTCCACCTGCGGGGCGACCAGCGGGTTCATGGGCCTGGCGATCGTCCGGCCCGGTGAGCGGATCGGCGAGCACTACCACCCGTACTCCGAGGAGTTCGTGTTCGTGGTCTGCGGCGACCTGGAGGTGGACCTGGACGGCGAGACCCGTCCGATCAAGCCCAACCAGGGCCTGATGATCCCGGTCAACATGCGCCACCGCTTCCGCAACGTCGGCGACACCGAGGCCCGGATGGTGTTCCACCTCGGCCCGCTCGCCCCGCGCCCCGACCTCGGCCACGTGGACACCGAGGAGACCGCCGCCGCCGGCCCGCCGGAACACGCCAAGGTGGCCTCGTGACCCGGCGCGTCGCCGTCACCGGGATCGGTGTCGTCGCGCCCGGCGGAATAGGGGTCCCGGCCTTCTGGGACCTCCTCACCGCCGGCCGCACCGCCACCCGGGGCATCACGCTCTTCGACCCCACCGGGTTCCGCTCCCGGATCGCCGCCGAGTGCGACTTCACTCCGGTGGCCCACGGGCTGGGCCCCGAGGACGTCCAACGGGCCGACCGCTACGTGCAGTTCGCGATGGTCGCGGCGGACGAGGCGATCGCGGACGCCGGCCTGGTCCTGGCGGACGAGGACCCGTGGCGGATCGCCGTCTCACTGGGTACGGCGGTCGGCGGAACCACCCGGCTGGAGCACGACTACGCGCTGGTCAGCTCCGGCGGCGCCCGCTGGGACGTCGACCACCACCGGGCCGAGCCGCAGCTGCACCGGGCCTTCGCGCCCAGCACGCTGGCCTCCGCGGTGGCCGAACGCACCGGCGCGCACGGCCCGGTGCAGACCGTCTCCACCGGCTGCACCTCCGGGCTGGACGCGATCGGCTACGGCTTCCAGGCCGTCGAGGAGGGCCGCGCCGACATCTGCATCGCCGGCGCGTCCGACTCCCCGATCTCGCCGATCACCGTCGCGTGCTTCGACGCCATCAAGGCCACCAGCGAGCGCAACGACGACCCGGAGCACGCCTCCCGGCCCTTCGACGCCCACCGCGACGGTTTCGTCCTCGGCGAGGGCGGCGCCGTCCTGGTGCTGGAGGAGCTGGAGCACGCCCGCCGCCGCGGCGCCCGGATCTACGGCGAGGTCGGCGGTTTCGCCACCTTCGGCAACGCCTACCACATGACCGGCCTCACCCAGGAGGGGCTGGAGATGTCCCGGGCGATCGACGACGCGCTCGCCCACGCCCGGGTCGACCGCACCGACGTCGACTACGTCAACGCGCACGGTTCGGGCACCAAGCAGAACGACCGGCACGAGACCGCCGCCGTCAAACGCTCGCTCGGCGACCACGCCTACCGGACGCCGATGAGCTCCATCAAGTCGATGGTCGGGCACTCGCTCGGCGCGATCGGCGCCATAGAAGTGGTCGCCTGCACCCTGGCGCTGGCCCACGGCGTCGTACCGCCGACCGCCAACTACGAGACTCCGGACCCGGAGTGCGACCTCGACTACGTGCCGCGCACCGCGCGCGAGCTGCCGCTGAGCCACATCCTCTCGGTCGGCAGCGGATTCGGCGGATTCCAGTCCGCCGTCGTGCTCAACAGAACGGGGTGATTCTCATGACGTCACGTCAGCAGGGCCGCCGGGCGGTGGTCACCGGCCTCGGCGTGGTGGCGCCGAACGGCGTTGGGGCCGACGCCTTCTGGAAGGCCACCAGGCAGGGCGTGAGCGTCCTCGACCGGATCTCCCGCGAGGGCTGCGCCGGGCTCCCGCTGCGCGTCGCAGGCCAGGTGCAGGACTTCGACCCGCAGGCCGTGATCGACAGCCGGTACCTGGTACAGACCGACCGGTTCACGCACTACGCGATGGCCGCCGCCGACCTGGCGGTGGCCGACGCCGGGTTCCAGCCCGACCGCGAACAGCCCTTCACGGTCGGCGTGGTGACCGCGGCCGGCTCCGGCGGCGGCGAGTTCGGCCAACGTGAGCTCCAGCAACTCTGGGGCCAGGGACCGAGGTTCGTCGGCCCCTACCAGTCCATCGCCTGGTTCTACGCGGCCAGCACCGGCCAGATCTCGATCCGCGGCGGCTACAAGGGCCCGTGCGGGGTGGTCGCCAGCGACGAGGCCGGCGGCCTGGACGCGCTCGCGCACGCCGCGCGCACGATCGAGCGCGGCACCGACGCGGTGGTGGCCGGCGCCGCCGAGGCCCCGCTGGCGCCGTACTCGATGGTCTGCCAGCTCGGCTACCCCGAGGTCAGCCTCGCCGAACAGCCCGACCGGGCCTACCTGCCGTTCACCGCGCAGGCCTGCGGCTTCGCCCCCGCCGAGGGCGGCGCGATGCTGCTGCTGGAGGACGAGCAGGCGGCCCGGCGGCGCGGCGCCGCCGTCCGGGCCCACCTGGCCGGGCACGGCGCCACCTTCACCGGGGCCTCGCGCTGGGACGAGTCCCGTGCGGGGCTGGCCGCCGCGATCCGGATCGCGCTGGACGAGGCCAGGATCGCGCCCGAGGAGATCGACGTGGTCTTCGCGGACGCGCTCGGCGTCCCGGCCGCCGACCGGGCCGAGGCGCTCGCACTGGCCGACGCGCTCGGACCGGCCGCCGAACGCGTCCCGGTCACCGCTCCCAAGACCGGCACCGGACGCGCCTACTGCGGCGCCCCGCTGCTGGACGTCGCGGCCGCCGTCCTGGCCATGGAGGACGGCGTGCTGCCGCCCACCCCCAACGTCACCGAGGTCTGCCACGACCTCGTCCTGGTGACCGGCCGCGCCCGCCCGGCCGAACTGCGCACCGCGCTGGTGCTCAGCCGCGGGCTGATGGGCTCCAACTCCGCGCTGGTGCTCCGGCGCGGGGAGCAGCCCTGACCCCCACCCGCACACTCTTCCGAAGGGACTCCCGTGAGCAACACCCTCAGCTATCCCGAGCTGGCCGCCCTGATCCAGTCCCGGGCCGGCGTCACCGTCGACCCGCAGCACCTGGAGCGCCCGGGCGTGCAGTTCGACGACTTCGGCGTCGACTCTCTCGGACTCCTCGGCGTCGTCGGCGAGTTGGAGAACCGGCACGGCCTCAAGGTCACCTCCGGCGCCGAATCCGCCAAGACCCCGGCCGAGTTCCTGGAACTGGTCAACACCTCCCTCGCCACCTCCCTCTCCACCTCCCTCTCCACCACCCTCTCCACCGTCCTCTCCCCCGCCCTCTCCCCCACCCTCTCCCCCACCCTCTCCCCGAAAGCCGATGCCTGAGATGCCTGGACACACCGACAACGAGATCGTCATCGCCGCCCCCCTCGACCTGGTCTGGGAGGTCACCAACGACCTGGAGAACTGGCCGGACCTCTTCAGCGAGTACGCCTCGGTGGAGGTGCTGGAGCGCGACGGCGACAGCGTCCGCTTCCGGCTGACCATGCACCCGGACGAGAACGGTCAGGTGTGGAGCTGGGTCTCCGAGCGCACCACCGACAAGACCTCGCTCGCGGTGCGCGCCCGCCGGGTCGAGCCCGGCCCGTTCGAGTTCATGGACATCCGCTGGGAGTACGCGGAGGTCCCGGCCGGCACGAGGATGCGCTGGATCCAGGACTTCGCGATGAAGCCCACCGCCCCGGTCGACGACGACGGCATGGTCAACCACATCAACCGCAACTCCCGGATCCAGCTGGAGCTGATCCGCGAGAAGGTCGAGAAGCGGGCGGCGGAGCGGTGACCGGGATGCACCGCGCCCTGATCGTCGCCCGGATGAAGCCGGAGGCCGCGCCGGACATCGCCGAGGTGTTCGCCGCGTCCGACCAGGGCGAACTGCCGCACCTGATCGGCGTCACCGGCCGCAGTCTGTTCCAGTTCGGCGACGTCTACCTGCACCTCATCGAGGCCGAGCGCCCGCCGGGCCCGGCCGTCGCCAAGGTCGTCGGCCACCCGGAGTTCCGGGCCGTCAGCGACCGGCTCACCGCCTTCGTCCAGGCCTACGACCCGGCCACCTGGCGCGAGCCGAAGGACGCGATGGCGCACGAGTTCTACCGCTGGGACCGCTGATCCCGCCCGCCCCGTCCCGCTCGTCCTGGGCCCGCCCCCGGCCATCCGCCGGGGGCGGGCCCACGCGTGTGCCCGGGCAGGGTCCGTCGTCCATCCCCCGCCTGCGCGCCTCCGGGCGGACGACGGGAGTCCGACGACGGGATTGCGACGGCGGACCTTAGACCGATTCACCCGGATCGCCGGGGCACTCGGGTGAAACACGCCCGGGACTCCACTCGAAGGGCTCACAGTCCGTACCGTCTCGACCACGCTCCGGTGGCAGCGGGCGCCGCGGTGGTTGACGGTGGATCAGGCGCACCTCCCGCGAGTTCCCTCGTCCGGCACCGTGCCGGCGGTCGCGGGACTGCGCATCGGAAGGATCATCCTCATGCGTTCTGCACGCACGCTGCTCGCCGGAGCGGCCGTCGCCGCCGTCCTGACCGTCGGCACCCCCATGGCCTTTGCCGACGGCTCCTCCTCCGACTCGGGCAAGAACCTCACCTGGCAGGAGAAGCAGGACAAGGGCGACCGGGGCGACGAAGGCCGGGGCGGGGAAGGCCGAGGCGAAGGGAAGGGCTCCGACGGTCGCGGTCGGGGCGACGAAGGCCGAGGCGGGGAGGGCCGAGGCGACGAGGGCCGGGGCGGGGAAGGCCGGGGCGGGGAAGGTCGAGGCGGCGAAGGCCGAGGCGACGAGGGCCGGGGCGGGGAAGGCCGGGGTGGCGAGGGTCGAGGCGGCGAAGGCCGAGGCGACGAGGGCCGAGGCGGCGAAGGCCGGGGTGGCGAGGGCCGAGGCGGCGAAGGCCGGGGCGGGGAAGGCCGGGGCGAAAGCCCGCGCGGTGGCGTGCACACCGGCGGCGGCGGACTGGCGCTGTCCGGCGGCGGTCTCGCCTCCGGCGCGGTGCTGCTGCTCGGCGGGCTCGGGGCCGGCGCGTACGCGCTGCGCCGCGGCCGCCGTACCGTCGGCGCCGCGGTCTGACGCCTACCGTCGCCCCCACGCGTCTCCCCCTCCCCGGGGGAGGCGCACGGGGGCGGCGGACCGTTGCGACCCATATGCGAGTGGAGGAGAGGAGCGATGGGCGGTCCCGTCTCTGGTACGTCCCGGCTGCTGCGCACGGGTATGGGCGCAGCTGCGGTCGGTCTACTGCTGATCTACAACTCGGTGGACACCGCGCCGAGCGCCGACTCGGTGTCCGGTTCTGCGGCTCCCCCGGCGGCGGTCGCACCGGCCGTCCCGGTCCCGGCCGTCCCCGGACCGGCCGCACCGGCTGCCACGGCTGCCGCGCCCGCGGCGGCCGCCGCGCAGCCGAGCCCGACGGCCGCGGCTGCCGCACCCGCCGCACCCGCCGCACCCGCCGCACCCGCGGCACCCGCGGCACCCGCGGCGCCGGCGCTGAAGCCCGCCAAGCCGACCCGGCTGCGGATCCCGCAGATCGGTGTGAACGCGCCGTTCACCGAGCTGACGCTCAACCCGGCGGGCCAGCTCAACGCGCCGCCGCCGAACGACAAGAACCTGGTCGGTTGGTACCGGGACGGCGTCAGCCCGGGCGAGCGCGGCAGCGCGGTGGTCGCCGGCCACCTGGACACCACCAAGGGCCCGGCGGTGTTCGCGCTGCTGAGGCTGCTGCTGCCGGGCAACAAGGTGGAGGTGGCCCGCGAGGACGGCACGGTCGCGGTGTTCTCGGTGGACTCGGTGCAGACCTTCGCCAAGAACGCCTTCCCGGACCAGAAGGTGTACGGAAAGACACCCGACGCCCAGCTGCGGCTGATCACCTGCGGCGGCGCGTACGACAAGAAGCAGCGGGACTACGTGAACAACGTGGTGGTCTTCGCGCACCTGGAGTCCTCGCACAAGGCCTGACGGAGGACACGGACGACCGCCGGCCCCTGGAACTCGGGGGCCGGCGGTCGTTTCGGGTGGGGCTCGGTCGTTCGGGGTGGAGCCGGGGCTCAGCCGCGCACGGTGGCCTCGAAGGCGTGCAGGTAGGGGTTGACCAGGTGGACGCCCTCGACGTCCAGTCCGGCGTCCTCCATCAGCCGCACCATGCTCTCCTTGGAGTGCTTGGCACCGCCGACGTTGAGCAGCAGCATCAGGTCCATCGCGGTGGTGAAGCGCATCGACGGGCTGTCGTCGACCAGGTTCTCCACCACCACGACGCGGGCGCCGGGCCGGGCCGCGGCGACCACGTTGGCGAGGGTGCGACGGGTGCTCTCGTCGTCCCACTCCAGGATGTTCTTGATGATGTAGAGGTCGGCGCGGACCGGGATCTCCACCCGGCAGTCGCCGGGCACCAGCCGGGCGCGGGCGGAGAAGGCACCGCCGTCCTGCAGCCGGGGTTCGGCGCCAGCGACCACCTTGGGCAGGTCGAGCAGGGTGCCGTGCAGCGCCGGGTGCTTCTCCAGCAGGCTGGCCAGCACGTGCCCCTGGCCACCGCCGATGTCCACCACCGAGTCGACCCCGGTGAGGTCCAGGTACTCGGCGAGGTCGTGCGCGGACTGCCGGCTGGAGGCGGTCATCGCCTTGTCGAAGACCTTCGCGGAGTCGCTCGCGTCGCTGTGCAGGTAGTCGAAGAACTCCTTGCCGAACAGGTCGGGGAACACGTTGCGGCCGGAGCGGACGGCCTCGTCCAGCTTGGGCCATGCCTCCCAGGTCCACGGCTCGGTGCACCAGAGGGAGATGTAGCGCAGCGAGTTGGGGGCGTCCTCGCGCAGCAGGCGGGACATCTCGGTGTGCTCGAAGCGGTCGTCGGTGGTCTCGGCGAAGATGCCGTAGCAGGTGAGCGCGCGCATCAGGCGGCGCAGCGGGCGGGGCTCGGTGTCGAGGGCGGCGGCGAGGTCGGTGACGCTGGTCGGGGTGTCGCCGAGCGCGTCGGCCACGCCGAGCCGGGCGGCCGCGCGGACGGCGGCGGCGCAGGCGGCGCCGAAGACGAGCTCGCGCAGGCGCATCGCGGCCTGGGGACTGGGCGGTGCGGAGGTCATGGAAGGTCTTCCTTCTCGACGGGGGGTGCGGGCGAGAGGTGCGGACGAGCGGTCCGGGCGGGCGCGTACCGCGGGTTGGGGCCGGGGTTCGCGCCGGCGACTCAGCAGTGGCCGGACGGCTCGGACCGCGAGCAGGTGTTGCGGGAGAACGCGTTGTCGCCGCCGGTGTCGCGGTCGGCGATGTCGGCCGGGCTGTTGCCGCTCAGCCTGTTGCCGGTGACGGTGTTGCGGGCGTTGGCGGCGCCGACGACGCTCTTGAAGAGGACGATGCCGCCGGAGAAGTCGGAGGTGCCGACGTTGTCGCGGACCTCGTTGTCGGTGACCCGGGCGTCCTCGACTCCGGTGAGCACGATGCCCGCGCCCTGGATCGCGCCCAGGCGCGGGTTGGCCGGGCAGAACAGGTTGTTGGCGACGACCCGGTTGTGCCGTACGTCGAGGTCCCCGGCCCGGGGCACGCCCTCGTCGCCGACCACGAAGACGCCGCCGCAGTTGCCGCGGATCTCGTTGCCCTGGACGGCCAGCCCGCGCAGCCGGCGGACGGTGACGCCGATCCGGTTCCCGGTCAGCTCGTTGCCCTCCACGAGGGTGCCCCCGGTGTCGGGCGCGCCGCCCTCGCGGTAGGCGTAGTTGGCGAGGAACACCCCGGACTGGCCGTTGCCGGTCGACCGGTTGCCGACGATCACGGCCCGGGTGGAGATCTCCTGGCTGATGCCCTGCTGGGCGTTGTCGTGGACGTAGGTGGCGCGCACGGTCAGCCCGGTGGTGCCGCTGGCGTCGATGCCGTTCCTGCGGAAGCCGGTGACGGCGAGGGCCTCGACCGTGACGTCCGGCAGCGGGGCCGCCTCGGTGCCGTCCACGCAGATGCCGTGCCCGGCGGTGGCGCAGGCGTTCTCGGTGCCGGCCCCTGGGGTGATCACGGTGTCCCGGCCGGCGCCGCGCAGGGTGAGGCCGGGGGTGGTGATGCGGACGCTGCCGGGGTAGGTGCCGGCGAGCAGTCGGACGGTGTCGCCCGGGTGGGCGGCGTCGACGGCCCGCTGAATCGATTCGCCCGGCCGGACGACGTGCAGGAAGCCGACGGCATGGGCCGCGGGCGCGGCGGCCAGGGTGGCGAGGAGGGTGGTCAGGGCGGTGGCGGCCGCGGTGGCCGCGGCGAGGTGGTGGACCCGTCGCGTGGGCATGAGTGGTGACCTGTCTTTCCGGCGCGCTCGCGGGTGTGCGGCCGGGGCCTGCCGGGCGGCGCGCTAGGTACGCGGTGTGTTCTGGAACGGCGGTTCTCACGCGGTGTGCGTGCTTGGTGACGGCCGGTGGGTGTGGCCGAGTCGACGCTATGGGCCGCCGGGTGGGCCCGCCACCAGGGCTGGGCTGCGGGACTGACGAGGCGTCGGCCGGTGGTGCGACGGCCCGGCGTGGCGCGGGCCGCCCGGCGCCGACGACACGCCCGACCGCGCCGACCGCGCCGACCGCGCCGGGCGGGCGGGGCTCGGGTCGCGGGCCGGGCCGCCCGCCGACGCCGCCCCGCGGCGTGGCATGCTCGGGGCCATGACCACCGCACCCGCAGCGCCCCTCGGCACCCTCCGCAACCCGGTCGGCGCCCACGTCCCGGTGGCCGCCCGGGGGCTGGCCGGAACGGGTCTGGCGTACGCGCGGCGGGTCGGCGCCGAGACGGTGCAGGTGTTCGTGGCCAACCCGCGCGGCTGGGCCACTCCCCCGGGCAACCCGGCGCAGGACGAGGAGTTCCGGACGGCCTGCGCCGAGCAGGGCCTCCCCGCCTGGGTGCACGCGCCGTACCTGATCAACTTCGGCTCGGACAACCCGGCCACTCGCGAGCGCTCGGCCGACTCGCTGCGGCACTCGCTGCGCCGCGGCCACGCGATCGGCGCGCTGGGCGTCGTCCTGCACACCGGTTCGGCGGTCGGTGCGGCGCCCGGCGGCGGCTCCCGGCGGGCCGAGGCGATGGCGCAGGTGCGGGCCGACGTGCGGCCGCTGCTGGACGAGCTGGACGCCCTCGGCGACGACGCGCCCTGGCTGCTGCTGGAGCCGACCGCCGGCCAGGGCAGCTCGCTCTGTTCCCGGATGGAGGAGCTCGCCGAGTACGTCGAGGCGCTGGACGGGCACCCCCGGGTCGGCGTCTGCCTGGACACCTGCCACGCCTTCGCCGCCGGGCACGACCTGGCCGCGCCGGGCGGGGTGACGGCCGCGCTCGACGCGCTGGCGTCGGCGGCCGGCCCGGGCCGGCTGCGGCTGATCCACGCCAACGACTCCGAGGACGTCGTCGGCGCGCGCAAGGACCGGCACGCCAACATCGGCGCCGGCATGATCGGCGCGGAACCGTTCCGCGAGCTGTTCGAACACCCGGAGACGGTCGGCGTCCCCCTGCTGGTGGAGACCCCGGACCGCAAGCACGGCGGGGACGGCACCGGGCACGCGATGGACATCGCCGTGCTGAAGGAGCTGCGCGAGCGCGCCGCCGTCCGCGCCTGACCGCTAGGTGTACTGACCACGGAGGTTGGTGACAGGGCTCACGGCTGTGTGGTCTTGAAATGAGTGAGGGCCTTCTGGCTCGGTGTGGATTGCGACAT
>NZ_JARXYZ010000053.1 GCF_029894125.1 Kitasatospora sp. MAA19 | reverse complement strand
CGGTGATCATGAAGCGTAGAGAACTCCATGATCGGGCGAACCGTGCCTGCCCTGCTACTGCCGATTAGCTCGGCACCTACTGGCGGACGCCCTTACTCGACGTTCACGGAGGCGCTTCGCCGCTACCAGGTGCGGCCGCACTGCGAGCCGTGCCAGGCGTCGAAGGGCCGGGACCGGGCCGTGATCGCGCACCCGCCCGGGGAGGAGATCCAGTTCGACTGGGTCGAGCTGCCCGACCCGCCAGCCGGCTGGGGTGTCGGCGCGCACGCCCACTTGCTGGTCGGCGCGCTCGCGCATTCGGGCCGGTGGCGGGCGGTGCTGGCGGACTCGGAGGACTTCCCGCACCTGATCCAGGCCCTCGATGCGGTGCTGCGCAAGCTCGGCGGGACCGCGAGGCGCTGGCGCTTCGACCGGATGGCGACGGTCTGCTACCCGTCGAGCGGGCAGGTCACCCCGGCGTTCGCCGGGGTCGCGAAGTTCTACGGGGTCCAGGTCGCGATCTGCCCGCCACGGCGGGGCAACCGCAAGGGCGTGGTGGAGAAGGCCAACCACAGTGCCGCGCAACGGTGGTGGCGAACGGTCCCGGACGCCCTGACCGTCGAGCAGGCCCAGTCCGGCGTCGACAAGCTCGCCATCCGGATGGACGACCGCCGCCGCAACGTGGACGGGATGAAGGTGACAGTTGCCGAACTCGCTGCTGCTGAACCGATGTTGGACCTTCCGACGCTGCCGTTCCCCGCCGATCTGGAGGCCACCCGGACGGTCAGCCCGCAGGCCCTGGTCTCCTTCGAGGGCAACCTCTACTCGGTCCCGCCTGGGATGCCGGGGATGCAGGTCATCGTCCGACACCGGCTCGGCGAAGACTACCTCCACATCGTCACCGCCGGCCGGGCGGTGGTCGCCCGCCACCAGCTCGCGCCGCGCGGCGCCGGGCGGACGATCCGCGACGCGGGCCACGTGATCGCGCTGGAGCGGGCGGTCCTCGCACAGGTCAGCGACCGGGCGCCCTGCAAGACCAAGACTCGTCGCCCGCTGTCCGCCGCGGCGCTCGCGGAAGCCGACCGACTACGGGGCCAGGCCGCCGGCGCGAACCCGGCCGAGCGGGTCGTGATCAACCTCGACACCTATGCCGCCGTGGCCGACCGGCTGCGGACCGCTCCGACACCTGAGGAGGAACTCGGCAAGTGAGCACCCCACCCACGCAGATGAGTGAAGCGCGCCGCTATTCGCAGCTGCGGGCCCACCTGTCCTACCTGAAGCTCAACGACGCGTTCGACGCCCTCCCGCGGGTGCTGGACCAGGCCCGCTCCGAGAACCTGTCGATGACCGCCGCCCTGGAGCGGCTGCTGGAGATCGAGGTCGAGGCCACCGAGGCCCGGCGCCTGGCGGCCCGGGAAAGGTTCGCCTGTCTCCCGGAGCCCTGGACGTTGTCGGACTTCGACTT
The DNA here is from genome assembly GCF_029894125.1 of Kitasatospora sp. MAA19. GTDB lineage: Bacteria > Actinomycetota > Actinomycetes > Streptomycetales > Streptomycetaceae > Kitasatospora. The sequence continues at coordinate 40,373 of NZ_JARXYZ010000053.1, read as the reverse complement.
CTCCGCCCAGCCCGGCGTCGACGAGAAGCTGATCCGCGACCTGGCCACCCTCCGCTTCCTCGACGACGCATCGAACGTGCTGTTCGTCGGCCCGCCCGGGGTCGGCAAGACCATGCTGTCGGTCGCGCTCGGCCGCGCGGCGGTCGACGCGGGCCACCGCGTCTACTTCACCACCGCGGCCGAGCTGGCGGCCAAGTGCCACAAGGCCGCGCTGGAGGGCCGCTGGAAGACCTGCATGCGCTTCTTCGCAGGCCCCCGGCTTTTGATCATCGACGAGCTCGGCTACCTGCCGCTGCCCGAGGACGGCGCCTCGGCGCTCTTCCAGGTGATCAACCAGAGGTATCTGAAGTCGAGCACGATCCTGAGCACCAACGTCGGCATCGCCGACTGGGCCTCGGCCTTCGGCGACGCGACCGTCGCTGCCGCGATGCTGGACCGCCTCCTGCACCGGGCAGCCGTCGTCGGCATCGACGGCCCCTCCTACCGGCTCCGCCACCACCAGGGCCACGCCGACAACCTTCGCCAGGGAGTGAACGCCCGTGTCTCCTGAACTCGGCACCATCAACGACGAGTTGGAGCGGACCTGCCCCGAGTGCGGGATCGGCTTCACCGTCGAGTCCCCGGCCAGCCGCCGCAAGTACTGCTCGCCGACCTGCCGCGAGCGCGGCACCGCGCACCTGCCCAAACTGCGGAACTGCCCGCAGTGCCGCAAGGAATTCACCACCGACCTGAGCCGGAAGAGGAAGTTCTGCTCGCCCGAGTGCCGGACCGCCTCGCGCCGCAGCGAGGCCCACATGGAAACCCGGACCTGCCCCGTCTGCGAGAACCCCTTCCAGGCTGGGAAGACCGTCCGCACCGTCTACTGCTCGATGGTCTGCCGCCGCGAAGCCGAGCACCGCCGCGACCAGGCCCTGGACGAGGAACGGGCCCGCCGGCTCGGCCAGGCTCCACCACCCGCACCGCCGGCCCGGGTCGAACTCCCCCCGCCGCCTCCGGCCCGCCCTGCCCCGCGGCAGCCCGCAGCGGCGCGCGATCCGTTGGAGCCGACCGCGACCCGGGACTGCCCGCACTGCCAACGACCGATCACCATCGTCGCGTTGCTGGCCACTCCCGAGGCCGCGCGGCCGACGATGCCCCACCTCCGCACCGACGTCATCCCGCTGCGGAGGACCCCTTGAACTGAATCACCGATCGTCAACGAGGGGCGACCGTTGGGTCGTCCCTCGTTGACGTGTCTCATCCCGCGCTCTCTGGCATGGCAGCCAGCTCGGACAGCACATCGAGCTCGTGGCCAATCGCCTCGCGCAAGGCGTCATGCTGCGGTCCGAGCGCGCTTGCGGGATCGCGCCAGTTCTCCGCGGGATACAGCCACACCGGGCGACGGACGAGATCCGGACTTTCCCACTCGAACCGGGGCCACACATGCGCGTGCAGGAAGACGTCGGTATTGCCGAGGATCTCCAGGTTCACTCGCCGGAACTCCGGGTCCAGACGCCGACAGGCCCGCTCCACGGCCTCACCCAGCCGATCCATGTCCGCCAGGAAGGCCATTCGCTTGCTCTGCGGAAGATCGGACAGGCGCTCCACGCCGGGCTCGTCAACCAGCAGAACCGAATACCCCGGCAGGAACTGCACGTCGCCGATCACCGCGAAGCCGGCGTCAAGCCGCCGGAGCACAGTGGGGTTCGCGCCGTTCAGGGCGCTGCCGATCCTGTCGTCCCGCCAATTGTCAATCATGAGAGCGCACCCTACACACGCGTGATCAAGCAGGACTCAGCCGATCGCTCCCGATGGCGGGCGCTCGTCGCTCCCCATATTCCCCACTCCGTTCAAAGCCGGACGAAGTGAGGTGAACAGCAGCGTTGGCCAAAATCGACCAGCCTCATCAACGGACACGGCTGCCGGGGCGAGGTCGGCGGTGGGTGGGGCCTGCCCGGCCTCATCAACCGTGCCCGGCAGCGCCAGCTCCGCCAGCGCCCGGTCATACACCACCGGATCCACTCGACCACGCCCAGGCCGAACCCCCTGCAGAACACGGCCGGCCCGCCGTTCCCGCTGGACCGCCCGGTGGAGCGTCCCCAACGACGGCACCGACCCCGCCGACCCCCGCCCCCGAGTCGCTCCCTGCCCGTGCGGTCAGCTCCCGGTGCAGCGCCGCCACGTTCCCACCCAACTCGGAAAGCCGGGCCCACAACTCGTCCGTGACCGTGAAGGCGTCGCGTCGCGGGGCCTCTTCCACACGGCCCGACTTCCGGGCCTCGGCCAGCCACCGCCACACCGTGCGCACCGACACCCCAGCCGACTCGGCCGCGATCCGCGCGTGCACCGACGACAACTGCCCCGTCTCATCCAGCACGAGCAGACGACCCACCACCACCCGCCGTATCAACGCCCGCTCCCCCGACCGGGACACCAACGGTTTCCCACTGGCCACGGAAACCGGAGAAACCTCCCGCGGACGACGGGACGACGTGGACACGGAATCGGCGGTCATGGACACCAGCCCACTGGCCCACCAGGACGATGCGCACAGGAATGGGCGTCCTCGTGTCAGCCACCCACCAGTCGTGGTAGACGCAAACCGCACACTGCGACAGCAACTTGGTCAACCTATGGCAGCCAAGACTCCGACACCATCACGCAAAAGCCCAGCCCAGCGATCCCTCACCCCCAAACCGCCCGCTGCCGCACAACCCGCTGACACCACCCCACCCACTCACACGCCGTTCCAAGCCGCCCAGGAAATCCCACTCGGCGTCAACGGATCAATTCCCGGAGCAGCAACACCAAACCGAACACCACCGGGCCAGGACGGCGGCCAGGCCGCAGCCGCGGGCAGCACGGCAGCAGGCACGGCGGCGAGCGGCCTGGCGGCCGACCAGGACAGCGGCCAGGGCGCAGCAGCAGGGACCGGCACCAGGCGACGCGGGCGAGCGGCGGGGAACCGCCGAGGCCGGCAGACCGGCCCAGGCCGGTGCAACACGGCACGGCAGCGGCCTGGCCCGTCAAACCGAACGCCAGGCCACCACGCGCCCCCGATCCGATCGAATACAGATCGCCCCAAGAAGCCAATCCAGAAAACAGAATTCCGGAACATCTGGAGAAATTCACACCCGAATACACGGCCGAGACACCCAAACCACCTCAGCCAGCAGGCCGACACGGCACTCGACCCCACCGGCCATCACACATAGTCACCATCTCGGCCCCGATACCAACCCGCAGACTCCCACGCTGGTCCACCAGAATGGTCTAGACAAATCGCGTGCTAGGTGCGGTTTGGAGCTTTTTAGGGGGATTTAGCCCCACCGAACTCAGTACAGGTCACACCCACCCTCGCACGACGCCCCACCGCCGCCTTATCCGCTCCCAGTACACCTGACCAACACTCAGCACAACTGACCAACCGCAGACACCTCACGGTGCCAAGCCGTCAAGTCCGGGCCTGTGGGTGCGGGCTCGGTGTTCGAACGCCTCGCCGGCGATCAGGGGGTGTCCGTGGTGTGGCGACGGGCGAAGTCCCACGGTGCGTTCGCGGCCTCGTACTCCGAGGCGATGCCAAAGACGCTTCCGCAACCCGGGCACTCCGCCCGGCCGAACAGGTGCGTGAGGCCCCAGGCGAGCCTTGTCTGTTCGTCCCGTTCAGCCAGCTCATGCAGCATCCTCCCGACGCCGGTCAGCGCGTCTGCCGTGGCCGGCCGCAGCGGGATCCGGTGGACGTCCCCCAGGTCCCAGTCCCGGATCGAGGAGTAACAGCCGTAGTCGCCGATCGCGATCGTCACGGCTGCGCGGCAGTGCGGGCAGGCGACGGTGTAGAAGGAGTCGGTGAAGTCGTCCAGAGTCTCGAACCACAGGGGCTGGCGATCGAAGGCGAGTATCGCCTGCAGCAAACCGAGATAGGTTCGACTGTCCTGGCCGGGTGCCAAGCGCGCGGTGGCCAGGTCCCGCAGCCGTGCCAGGGTCGGCTCCTGGCGGGCCACCTCTTCGTCGGCGCCGTGGTGGTCTTGGAGCAGGCCGCCCGCTATGGCGCCGGCCAGGTCAAGCGCCCAGTCTCCGGAGGCGGTGGTCTCGGCGATGTCCGCCAGCTGCGGCAGCGCGGCAATGCTCGCTGAGGAGATCGTCCCCTGATGGCACAAGCGCCCCCAGAGTCGGTCGATCGCGTCCTGATCACGATCGGCTGCCCGTTCCAGAAGACCGGGTATCGCAGCCGCCGCGCCGTAGACATCGTGCAGAGTGGACCAGTCGATCATCGGGCGATTCAAGCACGCTGCGGACGGCCACCGTGGATCCGGCTACGCCGCTGCTACAGCGAGCTCCTGCGGGGCCGGGAAGGCGATCTGCTCGTCGAACAGCTGGCGGTTCTTCAGGCAGTGGTGGAGCTGGCCGAGCATGCGGTTGAACAGGTTACGCTGGGCGGCGGCGTGCCAGTCTCCGTGGTCGTCGCGCCGGCGCCGGTAGTGGGCCTTGGCGCCGGGTGAGGCGGTGAGGGCGGAGAACGCCCATAGGTAGCCGGCATGGTTGAGCCGGTCGTTCTTGACCCATCGCCGGGTGATGCTCGACTTCTTGCCCGAGGCCCTGGTGACGGGTGAAGCGCCGGCGTAGGCCTTGAGGCCGCGGGCATCGGCGAAGCGCTGGCGATCGTCGCCGATCTCGGCCAGGACTCGGGCGCCGAGCTGAGTGCCGAGGCCCGGGAAACTGAGGATGATCTCGGAATCCGGGTGCTGCGGGAACGTCTCTTCGACGGCCTGGGCGAGGTCGTCGGAAGCGGTGCATGCGGCCGTGAGCTGGGCCAGGATTGCGAGCGCCTGCCGGCCGAGGGCATCCTCGACCAGAGCGGACTGGTGGGCCCAGTCGGCGCGGAAGATCTCACGAAGCCGCTCGGCCTCGGCCTCGATGCCACGCTTGCGGCCGGCCCGCTTGAGGGCTGCGGTGATCTGAGCGCGGGTCAGACTCGCGGCCTTGGCCGGAGTGGGGGCGATCTTGAGCAGTTCGCGGGCCTCAGGTCGGCATAGGCCGCCTTCCCACTTGGTGAAGGCGTCCAGGGCTGCCGGGTAGTACTCGCGGAGCAGGGAACGGAGCTGGTTGGCGAGCTGTTGGCGGTTCCAGACGGCGTCTTGCTGGGCGCGGGCGAGGACGGCGCGCGCTAGATCGCTGTCCTCGGGCAGCGGCCGGTGTGCGTGCATGTCGGTGCGCAGGATGTTCGCCAGGACCAGGGCGTCGCCGGGGTCCGACTTCTTGCGGGAGACGGCGTGGCGGTCGCGGTAGCGGGCGGCGGCCATCGGGTTGATCGCGAATACCTTCCGCCTGCCGGTCCGAAGGACCGCAACCAGCAGGCCGCGGGAGGTCTCGATCGCGACCGGGATCGGGCTCTCCTCGGTGTCGCCGTACTCGGCGAGCAGGTCCAGCAGGATCTTGTAGCCGGCCGCGTCGTCGGTGATGTGCCGCTTGGCCAGCAGTTGGCCGGTGTCGTCGACCAGGGCGACGTCGTGTGTTCGCTCGGCCCAGTAGATTCCGCAGTAGATCAAGTCGTTTCCTCCCCAGAGCGCGGACATTTGTGCTGGTCACGAGCACATGCGGGCCACGCAGCGACCTAATTCCAGGACTCGGCCGCTTGACCGGTCCGCCACCTCACTAGTACTCCAGCCGTAGATCGTGATCTCGCAGTGTCTGCCACTACCGCGGTCGTGCCGCCGCGCGCAGTGCTCGATCCTCAGGGCCCATAGACGAGATCCGTACCGCCGCTGGCTTCAATCAGCCAGGACAGCGAACCGCTGCCGAACGGCCAGCCGGTGGTGGCCACCTGCACCCAGCCGCCCGACTCATCGGTTCCCGCGTGCCACCACCACCAGCTGCGATCGTCACCCATCCCTTCCTCGGTCGGGTCGAAGTAGTACAGCCATCCCGAGAGCGTCCACGGCCCCTGATCGACAGCCGCTCTCTGCTCCGGCGTCATCGCCCGCCACTGCCGTAGCCATGCCTCGGCATCGAAAGGCTCACCATGCTCCGGCTCCGCGGGTTCGGGCGCGCACCGCTGGATGAACCACGCCGGCAGCAGCTGCGGCCAGCGCTCAAAAGCAGGCCAGTCACCCACCTGCTCGACCACGCCCGTCAACACCGCACGCGCATTGGAGATGACCTGAGCCGGATCCTCGGCGGTGAACCGGACACGTACGAGGAACGGACGCGGCTGGTCGTCCTCAGCTCCCGGCTCGGATCGAAGGCGCTGCAGCTCGCCCATCGTGATTTCCACGGTGAAGAAGTGTGCACCAGCACCGGCCTGGCCGCACCTCAATACCGCCAGAACCCGGGGACCACGATCTCTACGGCTGGGCACCTGCTTGTCGTCGGTAGTGAGAGGCACGGGCGCGGGCTTGGTGCCGTCGTCGCCAGCGTGACCAGCGAAGTCGGTGCGCGAGGTCGTGAAGCGGGCTGATCAGCGCCGCGAACAGGTGCTGGATCTCGTTGCCGGTCAAGGGGATCAGGCCGTCGGGGGCGGGCCGGTCGCGGCGTTCGGTGGCTGCGGTGACGGCGAGGAACGCGTGGGCCAGCATGGCGAGGGTGACCCAGCGGTGCCAGGAGGTCCAGCGGCGGACCTGGTGCTCGTCCAGGCCGGCCAGGCCCTTGCCGGCCTGGAACGTCTCCTCCACCGTCCAGCGCCGCCCGGCCACCCGCACCAGCTCGGACATCGGCACCGGGCAGGGTGAGAAGCAGCGGTAGAAGGCGAGTTCGCCGGTGCGGCGGTTGCGGCGGACCAGCAGGCACCATTGGCCGACGCGACCAGTCGGGTTGTGGATGTCGATCTGTGCCCAGTCGTAGTACCGCTCGCCCTTCGCGCCCGCTCCGGCCGACAGCCGCTGCCAGGCCGGGATCCGCGCGGCCAGGGCCTTCGCCTGGAACTTCCCGGCTCGCGTGACGACGGGGTGGGTGCTGGAGACGGCCAGGACGTAGCCAGTCCGGCGGTCTTCCAGGGCGGCCCGCAGGTGAGGGTTGTCGCCGTAGACCTCGTCGCCCGCAACCCAGCGCGAGGGGGTTCCCGCTTCCAGGGCCCGGAGGATCATGCGCGCGGCGAGTTGGGGCTTGGTCGCGAACACCAGACCGTCCGGGATGCCCGCGCTCCGGCAGCGGTCCGGGTCCTCGGTCCAGGAGCGCGGCACATACAGGGCCCGGTCGATCGCAGCGTGTCCGCGGGCGGCCGAGTACACGAGATAGACGGCGACCTGGGCGTTCTCGATGCGGCCGGGGGCTTGTTGCTGAATAACTGTCAAGTTTGATCTCCCTCGTGGCCCGCCTCGGACAAGCGGGCTCGGAGCTGTTCCAGGGTGCGGGCGGGTGGTCTGGGCAGTGGGGTGACCACGACGCGGTGCAGGTCCAGGAGCCGGTGGCCGTCTTGGAACTGGTTAGAGAGGTTGGTGCGGCCGACTTCCAACAGCTGGGCCAGGAACGTGCTGGTGATCGCCCTGCGGCGGCGTAACAGCGCCGCCAAGAGCCGGTGGTAGTGGTCCAGGCTGCTGGTCTGCGGGTGGAGATAGCTGCGCGGACGGTGAAAGCGCCGCTGGAAGGCCGCCTCGGCCAGAGCATCCCAGTACGGCTCCGAGGCTGCCACCAGGCGTTCGAAGTCAGTCCGCGGCATGCCGGTCAGGGCTGGATCGCTGAGCATCGCGGTCAAGGCCGGGTCAATCCGCCGGGCGGCCGCCGGTTCCTCTGGGGGCCGAGGTGGAACGGGGGCCAGGCTGTAGTTCCAGTCGCCATGGAACGCATCGGGCGTGATCGGCAGGGCCTGGAACTCGGCGGGGGTGACGACGACGCCCAGTGGGTAGTGGCCCGCGTCCAGCTCGGCGCCGATGGTCAGCCCGCTCCGGGTGGTCGTCGCGGCGATGGTCTCGATGACGACCTCATAGCTGGTCAGTGGTCGACCCCGCCAGTTCGCGGTGATGTGGCAGAACATCCTGTGTTCTATTTTGTTCCATTTCGACGTTCCGGGCGGAAAGTGGCAGACCGTGATCTCCAGGCCGCTCTCCAAGGCGAAGGCGGCCAGGTGCTTCTTCCAGGTCCAGCGCCGGGGATCGTTCGAGCCGCCGGCATCGGCGGTGATCAGCAACCGAGTGGCCTGGGGGTGGTGCACCTGTCCGCGATTCCGCCACCAGCGGCGTATGGACTCGACCGCGAACTCGGCGGTGTCGTGGTCAGTCCCGACGTTGACCCAGCCGGTATTGGTCGCGATGTCGTAGATCCCGTAGGGAATGGCAACCGGCTGGTCGCTGGTGGTGAAGGTGTGGCAGTCAACTCTGATCGGGTCCTTGGCCGGCCGCCAGGTGCGGCCGGGACGGTCGCGGCTGCCGAGCCATTCCTTGGCTTTGGTGTCGACGCTGATCACCGGCTGCCGGTCGTCGAGGAAGGTGGCGGCCGTGGCGTTCAGGTGGGCGAACTGGGCGTCGCGGTCCGGGTGGCTGGCGCCTTCGGTGGTCTTGACGGTGCCCTGCAGGCTGTAGCCCAGGCCGTGCAGCAGGCGCCCGACAGATGCGGCGCTGACCCTGTGGCCCTGCGACGTGAGAGTCGACGCCAGGGCACGCAGCGACAGGGTGGTCCACCGCAACGGGGAGACGGGGTCGCCCCTGGTGTGCGGCTCGATCAACGCCTCCAGAGCCGGAAGCAGGCCGGGGTCGGTGACCGTCAACGGCTTGCGTCCGGCACCCGGAGCCCGGACCCTCCTCACCGGCGGCGGGTCTCCTGCCAGTTCTGTGACGCCGCGCGAGACGGTCGAGGCGCTGGTTCCGGAGGCAGTAGCCACCAGGGTGATCCCACCGTGACCGATCGCCTCAGCCTCGCTGGCCAGGTAAAGCCGACGGCGGCGCTCATCGAGATGCGGCAGGATCCGATCGAACTTGGCCCGTAACACGGTGACGGGCGGACGCACAGTCATGGTCCACCCTCCCACCAACTCCGCCTGAGCAAGCACTAATTGAAATACAAGCCCCGGCCGTGCCGGTGTACTGGCGCTGGACCCCGACGGTCGCCGTGCCCTTCTTCAGATCGCCCGTCTCGTCGACCACGAGCACTGCCTCCGTGTCGTGCAGGTGCTCGACCACGTAGGCGCGTATGTCGTCACGGACCGCGTCGGCGTCCCACTTCGCGCGGTGAAGCAGGTGCTGCATCCCGTCCGGGGTGGCGTCCCCCGCATGCTCGGCCAGGGTCCAACAGTTCTTCCGCGGCAGGTCCGACAGCAGCCCAAGCACCAACGCCGTTGCCCGGCGGCGCGGTTCGACCCGCGCGAACCGACCTCCGATACGGCCCATCAGCTGGTCGAACATCGACCGCCACCGGGCAGGTACTACGCTGTGGCCCGCGGCCACCGCCTGATCTTCGTTTGTCCACACAACTCACGATGATCAACGGTGGCCGCAGCCGTCTCCGCGCCAGCCCTGACCAGCAAGATCACGATCTACGGCTGGAGTACTAGCCGTTCGTGGCACCAGCGCACCGCACGGGCCTCGGTCTCAGCGGGAGCTTGAAACGGCTCGGGCGTTACAAGAGGTCACCATGTGGCGGGCTCGCACCACCAACACCAACGAGTGATCAAGTAGCAGGTGTCGACGGTGGTGGCGGCCGCGAGACGCCGGACAGTGCCGATCTCCGGTGAGGCGTCGAGGCCTGGTCAGAGAAAGGCATCCATCCGGCGTCCATGCAGCCGCCACCATCGAACAGGTCCGGCCCCAGCTACGGGTCGCACCGATCCGCTATCAACGAATTAGGTCAGAGCGCTCACAGGCACCCCCATCGCCCCAGGGAGCCCACGCACAGGAACCAGCGACCCACCTGATAACCCCAGCTCAGACACACCCCGCCTGACCACAACCAACGAGCGCGGACACGAGAACAGCCACCAGCCCACCAGGCAACGCGAACGCGCCATGAAGGGCTTCCGCTCCGCCGGCGCGGCCCAACGGTTCCTGTCCGCGTTCAGCGGCATCTCACCCCACTTCCGACCCCGCCGCCACCTGATGGCCGCCACCGGCTACCGAGCCGAGATGACCGTCCGCTTCGCGATCTGGGAGCAGGTCACCGGAGCCGCCAACCCGCCCACCGCGGCCTGAACACACAGCTGCAACCCGGCCCCACCACACCCCGACACACCCTCAGGCACTCTCGCACCCAACAACGTGACAACGTCGGCCGCCGAGCTGGAGAGCGCGCCGGGCCCGGACGGGTACCCGGTCGAGGCGTGGCGGGCGCTGGTTGCCCAGGGGCACGGCCTGGCCCAGGAGCGGCTGGTCGCGCACCGCGAGCTCGGGCTGCTCGCTCTTCGGGTGGTACCCGGCTACGTCGCCGAGCGGGACGCCGAGGAGGTCCTACACGTCCTGGGCGAGGAGATCGGCAGCAGCGCCGAGGAGTTGCTCGCGTGCCGCCGGTACGCGCTGACCGGCGACGCGCGGGCAACCGAACGGTTCTGATTGTCCTCTGACAGGCGATCTCGGCCGTTTGCCAGGTGATCTTGACGGCACGATCGCGGCTCGCGCGGCGGCCGATCCCCGGGCGGCGCCAGCCCGGGACACGATTATTTGACCCACAGGTCAAATAATCACTACGGTAGCGGCATGGGCAGGCCGAAGAGCTTCGAACCGGACGTGGTGATCGCGCAGGCGATGGAGACGTTCTGGACCAAGGGCTATGCCGGCACTTCCCCGGCCGACCTCGCCGAGGCGACCGGGGTGGCCAAGGGCAGCCTGTATCACTCCTTCGGATCCAAGCGTGAGTTGTTCGCCATGGCGTTGGACCTCTATGGCCGGACGGGCTCGGAGGTGACCGAGGAGTTCCTCTCGCGGCCGGGCACCGCCAAGGAGCGCATCCGCGCGTACTTCGTGCTGCTCGTGGACATGGACCTGGACGGGCCGGCCCGTCGCGGCTGCCTGGCCCAAAACACGGTCGAGGAGTTCGGCGGGCGGGACGAGGAGGCCACCCGCGCGGTGCACCGCATCGAGGAACGCATGATCGGGCTGTTCGCCGCCCGCATCGAGCAGGGGCAGCGGGACGGTGACGTCGACCGGGACGTCGACGCCAGGGCCCAGGCGCTGTTTCTCCAGGCCATCCTTGCGGGGCTGCGGGTCATGGCCAAGACGTTCGACCGGCCGGTTCTGTATCAGATCATCGACACGGCTCTGGCAGGCCCCTGAGGCGCGACGTCTCGGGCGGCGACTTTTTGCGCCCTGATTTTAGACCTTAAGTTCAAGAATTAGTCATTCAAGAGGGGGAGATCATGGATCTCGGCATCAGTGGGAAGACCGCTCTGGTCACCGGAGCGAGTCGCGGCATCGGCCTCGCGATCGCTCGGATCCTGGCCGCGGAGGGGGTCCGGGTGGTGGGTGCCGCCCGAACCGTCACGCCCGAGCTGGAGAAGGTCGCCGTCGCGGCCGTGTCCGTCGACCTGAGCACCCGCGACGGAGCGCGGTCGGTCATCGACCAGGCGCTCGCCGCGGTCGGCGGAATCGACTTCCTCGTCAACAACGTCGGCGGCGACACGGGGAATCTGTCCCTCGACGGGTTCCTGGACGTCGATGACGAGCAGTGGCAGACGATCTTCGACCTCAACCTGTTCAGCGCGGTGTGGACCACCAAGGCGGCGTTGCCGAGCATTCTGGAACGCAAGGGCGCGATCGTGAACATCTCCTCGATCAACGCGCGCATGCCCACCGGCGCGCCGGTCGGCTACGCGGAGGCCAAGGCCGCGCTGAACCAGTTCGGGAAGCGGCTCAGCGAGGAACTGGCGCCGCGCGGGGTCCGCGTGAACACCGTCTCCCCGGGCCCCACGGCCACTCCGGTGTGGACCGACCCGGACGGCTTCGGCGGCAAGGTGGCCGCCGCGTCCGGGGTGGGCCACAGCGACCTGCTCACGGCCCTGCCAGGGCAGTTCGGCATCGCCTCAGGACGTCTCACCGAACCCGAGGAGGTGGCGGACCTGGTCGCATTCCTGCTGTCCGGCCGTGCCGCCAACATCCACGGCGCCGACCACGTCATCGACGGCGGCACCCTCAAGGCCGTCTGACAGGGCTGCGGCGGGCCGCTCAGCGCAGTCGGCAGGGGTTCTGTCGACTACACGGGTCAAGAACGCGGGGGTTCCGACTCAGAAGCCTGAGTCGGACCCCCGACGGGGTGCGGTGGTCGCGGATGGTGATGTGTCCGCCGATGTCGTGCGCCTTGGCGTCGGCCAGGTCGGGTGGGATGAAGGCGGTCAGGTCGGTGGTGATGGCAGCATTCGGGCCCAGGTAGGCGGGGTCGAGGTGGAAGGCGATGCGGGTGCCAGCCCCCGGCCGCGCGGGTACCGGCCGGGCTGGGGCGGTGGGTGTGGTGCCGTCGAGCTGCTGGCGCAGGGGTCCGGGCCAGCGGTTTCGGCGCGCGGAGCAGGGCGGCGGCAGCGGGGACGGTGGGCGCGGCCGGACGGCGGCGACGTCGGCGCCTGGCCTGAGGTGTCGTCATGCCGAAGGCTCTGCCCGCCCCGCCCCGCGGCCGATCCCGGCCGCCACCCGTACGGAGTACGGAACCCGGGGTGCAACAGCGCGTTGCACCCCGGGTTTCCCAGGGGTTCGTGCAAGTCAGGACCGCAACGCGGGGCTTGGCCGAAGGCCTTCGTGTTGCGTGTGTTGCGCCCCGTGTTGCACCCGCCAGCGGGTCAGGTTCGGCGCCACCATGGGCGGCTGCGCTTTGCCTCGGCCTCGGCGGCTTCAACGGCGGCCCGCTCGCGCTCGGCCTCCTCTCGGGCCTTCTGGTCGGCGTCAGCCTGGCGGCAGCCGGCGCACAGCCCGTCGTCGTTCCAGCCCCGTTCCTTCTCCTCCCACCGCTCATCCGAGAACGGCGCCGAGCAGCGGCGACAGGCCGGACGGCGCCTCTCCCGCTCCGCCGTCTCCAGCGCCCGGCGGGCCCGATCCGCCGCCGCCCGCTCGACGGCCAGCAGTTCGGCGACGTCCACATCCGTGTCGCCGAGATAGCGATTCAGGGACGCGACCAGACGACGCAGGGAGTCCAGGTCGAGCTTGTCCTCGCGCCCGAGATTGAGCAGCACATCGGCCTGCGTCGTGCCGCCCACCCGCCGATTCGTGGCCAGCTGCACGTACCGCACGACGCTGCCGTCCTTGTTCCGGCGCTGGGTCTTCCGCACGTACATGCCCGCATGATGCTCCATCAGGCCAGGCCACAGCAGCAGAACCCATGAACTCGCTTGTCCGCAGGACGATCCCGCTCCAGACCACTCAAATCACGCTGACCTGCGAAGACATCCGATCACGCCCGGTCGTGTGCCCGCCAACTGTCGAAGCCGGGTTTCGCAGAGCTCATCAGCCATGCTCAGCCTCGGCGGACACCGCCCTCTCCTACCAGGCCGTCAAGCTACATAACCCCACCCACGGAAGCGACAGGGGAGCCCGAAATCCTTAACTACCCGGCCTTGGGGGAAGGTCCGTCGGCGTCCCTTCGCCGGGCTCTTGCGCCATCCGCGCGGTAACTACTGGTTCGATCAGCCGGTGGGTGGTGCGGGTGGCCAGGTAGAGCGCCGAGGCGACCATCAGGATCCCCATCACCGCGAGCAAGACTCGGTAATCCAGCAGTGCGATCAAAGCCGCGCCAACGGCGATGGCCGCAGTCTGCGGTACTCCTATCAGCACGTTCAACGCGGCATCGGTCCGGCCCATCAGAGAGGGGGGCGTGCGCCGCTGGAAAAGGGTCATGACGCCCGCAACGATCAGAGGCAGGCTGGCACCGATGAGCATGACGCCCGGCGCGACCGCCAGGAGAGATGGGGCTGCACTCAGGAGGAATCCTGCGGCAGCGCAGGTCAGGCCGAGCACCACGGTCCGCCTTTCCCCTACGCGTCGCATGAGCACTGCGGCGGCCACCCCAGCCGCTATCGCACCTGCACCCTGCAATGAGCCGAGGACGCCGAGGAAGGTCGGCGGACGGTGCAGACCTGCGTCGACGACTGCGAAGAGGACTGACTCGCAGAATCCGAAGGCACCAACGGCGAGAACCGCGGCGACGGTGAACTGGCGCAAAGCGGGAGTCCGCGCGATGTAACGGAAGCCAGCGGCGATCTGGCCGCCAGTTTCCTCTTGCTGATCCGACTGCGGGCGATCCTCCCGCTGCCGGATCAGTGCAATGAGCAGGGCTGCGAGAGCGAAGGTCACCGCGTCGCCTACCACCAACGACTCCAGGCCGAATGCCGACAGCACACCTGCACCCAGGAGAGGCGCAATCAGACGCAGGCCTTGCAGCAGGGTCTGCAGGAGGCCGTTAGCATCGCCCAAGTGCTCCGGTGGGATCATTGTCTGGGTGAGCGCAGTGATGGCCGAACTGGTGACGCCGTTGGCCAGCCCGTACAGAGTCATGACGACGTGACAAATCCAGACGCCATGGCGATCGTGCACCAAAAGCAGCGGCAAGACCAGCACCACGGATACCAGATTCAGGACGATCAGCAAGGGCCGGCGACGCAATCGGTCCACCAGGGCGCCGCCCAGGGGAGCGCCCAGGGTACCGAGGATGAAGGCAAAGAAGGTCAGGCCCGCGGCGGAACTGCTGCCAGTGAGTTCCTTGACCCGGATACCGAGGGCAATCCACAAGGCGTTGCTCCCAGTCATGTCGATCACCCTGGCAAGGACCAGCAGGCGGACGTCGCGGGAAGCAAGTAGGGCACGCACGGTCAGTCCTCCAGGGGGCGCAGGGCGTCGGCGGGGAAAGTAAACTGGATCAGTTCCATCGGGATGGCGCCCTCTGGGCGCAGTGACGGATCTTCGAGCCGCTCGCGGTAGCGCAAGAGAGTGGCAGTCAGCTCCGTCTTGAAGGACTCTGCTTCTTCCAGAGTGAGGTAGAAGATCGACTCAGCAGAGCTGGTGATCTTGTTCCAGTGCTCGGGGAAATCGGATCGCATGGCGCCGATTTTGCAGAGCCGTTCCAGCCATGAGTCCCACAGCACCGTGCTGAGCACAGCAGTGGCGATCGTGGTTTCGGGGTCGCCTGCGCGATCGGAATCCTCGATGGTGAAGCCGATGTGGGCACGCCGCCAGGGGCGACTGCGGCCAGTGCCGCCCCCCGCCTCCTCGACGAAGCCGTACTTGGCCAGGGTGCGCAGATGGAAGGCGCAGTTCGTCGGGGACTCACCCACCATCTGTGCCGCTTCGGTCGCAGTCAGCGGCTCGCGCCGACCCAGGGCTTCGAGCAGGGCTAGACGAGTGGGGTGGGCGACAGCCCGCATGGCCTTTGGGTCAGTGAGCCTGCGGTGCTCGCGTGGAGAGGGGCCATCTTCGAAAGGCATGTTTCGAAACTATACGCTCGAAATATGTCTCTTGAAAGCTGCGAGTGTCAACTCCCACCGCTCCGACGGGGAACCGGCATCAACCCGGCGACGTTCAGTGTCTGTCTGACATCCCTGTTCGTGCGTTCTGGGCGTGCGGATGCTGGAGGTTATGGCCTCTGGCGGGGCGTGTCGGCGGCCGTGGCAAAGTCAGGGGTGCGGCCAGTTGAGTCCCGGCTGATGGCCGCCAGAAATCCAGATGGATGGCCGTCGGACCTGCGGTGGTCACTCGGCCTGGTCGGGCAGGGTGCGCATCCGGACCACGGGCACCCACAGCAGCGGCAGGACGCTCAGCACGCCGCCGATGACCGCCAGCCAGAGTGCCGGGCGCAGACCGATCCAGGTGCCGAGCGCGCCGGCGACGAGCGCGCCGGCGGTGCGCACGCCGTTGATGAGGTTGAGGTAGGCGCCCTGTACCCGGGACCGGTAGTGGTCCGGGGTCAGCGCCTGCTGGATCGAGGAGCCGGCGATGTCACAGAGCATCAGTCCCATGCCGGACAGGAGCTCGGCCACCACGACCAGGCCGAAGGCGATCCACTTGTCCTGGGTCCCGAACGGGACCAGGGCGAGCGCACCGGGGAAGACGACCGAGCCGACGATGAACGTCATGCCGATGCCGATGCGCTTGCTGAACCAGCCGGTGACGAACGAACCGAGCAGCGCGCCGATGGCGCCCGGCCCGAGGGTGACCCCGATCATCCCGGGCGTCAGGGCGAGCTCACGCGAGATGAAGAGCAGGAACAGCGTGAAGTAGACGGTGTAGAAGAGGTTGAGGAGGCCACCCGAGAAGAACTTGGCCCTCAGCACGGACGTCCGGAGCACGAAGCACAGGCCGTCCATGATGTGCGAGTCCGAGGTCTTCTTCGTGGGCTCCGGTTCCTGCACCGATATGGACCGCAGCGGTGCTGTCACGTTGATCGGTGAGTGAGATGATCTTCGGGTTAGTCGTGGCCGGGAAGGGCCTGTCGTGGAGAGCGCTTCGCCGGCGTACAGGGGCCACCGGTACCCGGTGGAGATCATCGCGCACTGCGTGTGGCTGTACTTCCGGCTCCCGCTCAGCTTCCGCGAGGTCGAGGAGCTGATGCTCCAACGCGGTGTCGTCGTCTCCCACGAGACGATCCGCCGCTGGTGCCTGAAGTTCGGGCAGGCCTACGCCGACGGGCTGCGTCGCCGCCGGCCGCGCTCCGGTGACAAATGGCATCTCGACGAGGTCTTCGTCGAGATCAACGGCGAGCGGCGGTACCTGTGGCGGGCCGTCGACCGGCACGGCGACGCCCTGGACATCCTGGTCCAGTCGAAGCGGGACACGAGGGCCGCCAAGCGGTTCCTGGCCAGGCTCATGAAGAAGCGGAGCCGTGTGCCGCGGGTGCTGGTCACGGACAAGCTCAAGAGCTACGGCGTCGCCCACCGCGAGCTCATGACCTCGGTCGAGCACCGCTCGCACAAGGGCTTGAACAACCGCGCCGAGAACTCCCACCAGCCCACCCGCCGGCGCGAGCGGGCCATGAAGGGCTTCCGCTCACCCGGCGCCGCCCAACGGTTCCCGTCCGCGTTCAGCGGCATCTCAGCCCATTTCCGGCCCCGACGCCATCTTCTGACCGCCGCCCGGCACCGCCTCGAGACGACCCTCCGCTCCACCATCCGGGATCACGTCACCGAGACCACCGGCCTGCCCACCGCACCCTGAGCCAGGCGCCCCACCCAGCACCCCACGCACCCCGGCACACCCTCAGCCCGACACGCGCGCATCAACGTGACAGCGTCAGCAGGAGGCCGTCGAGCGCGCCGCCCGACGAGTTGGGCACGGGCGGCGCTCGCCGACATGGTGGCTCCGTACCTACGGGTCCGCCACTGGGCGACTCAGCCCAATGTCCAGCCGTCCCGGAGGTTTTCGGCTTCCTCAGTGCTCTGCATAACGTCGAGGGTTCCGATGAATTGGCCGAGGTCAGCGAGCGGTGCGCTGCAGCCGGGAGGTGGGGGTGTCAGGGCGAGTGATTCGCGCCGGGCGTCGGGCATGTAGGCGGTCTGAAGCGGCCCTGTGAGCGTCTCCCACAGGATCTCGATGCCGGCATACCGGGCGACGGCACGCAAGGCCGCCCCCGTCATGGAGGACGCCTGTGGGTTCGGCAGTTCGGCACGGACGGCGTCGTAGAGCTCATAAGGTCCGCTGCCCTGGGGCGGATGGTGTTGGCCGGGCTCGAAGCACTCGAGTTGTCGGCCGTTCCCCAAGCGTTCGACCACGGTCATACCGACCGCGTAGAACAGGCGCACGACCTCGCTGTGCTCGCACAGCCGGGCCAGCACACCAGGCTTCGCCCCCTCCGCCTCCCGGTCCTCGAAACAGAAGGTCCACCCACCAAGCTGTCCTACCCTCAACAGCGCACCGGCCGCCATCGGATACAACGTTCCCGCCTCCGCGGCCGATAGCAGCCGCGCCCGCTCCGCATCCGCACCGTAGGCAGCGACCACCTCCCCCACCGACAGACCCCGCACCAGGTTCAGACAAAACGTGGGCATCAGATCGCTCTGCGCCCACTCCCACCACACCGGTACACGATCGACCACAGGTTCCTCCTCAAAGGAAGGGCTGCGCCCCGGGAACGCTCCGGGGCGCAGCCGCTCGGTATCAGGACGTGACGCTGACGACGAACTTCTCGGCGTCCAGGACGCGGTCGGTCTGCACGAAGCTGCCGTATTTGCCGCCCGCCGCCGAGTTCTGGGTGAGGGGGACGTGGCCGCGGACGCAGGGCTCGTACTTGGTGACGTCGGGTCGGCCCTTCACCGAGTAGAACATCCACTGCCCGTTCTCGAGCTGCGGGACGATGTCCGCGCATCCGGTATGGCCGCCCTGGTAGGTCCCGGCGAACGGGTACTCATCGCAGGAATCGTCAGTGACGGCAGCCACAGGGCTGAACGTTCCGTCTTCGCACGTTACGCGGCGATTGGCCTTCGCGAGATCCTCGCCCTTCATACGCTGCAGCGGATTATCCGTGGCGCCCCAGTGGTCGGACATGTTCTGGATCGCCCAGGCATAGGTGGCGGCAGCGGCGCCGTACTGACTCAACGGCAGCACGAGGTTGGCCCGTATATCCGGGTAGACGCACCCGGGGTACTGCCCGACGGCGTTGTCACAGCGGATCAAACGGCCGTTGGACCAGTTGGCGTTCGGCTGGGTCGGCTGCACGCCGGCCATGGTGACGAACATGTGGTACTTGGTTGTGATCTTGTCGTCGATGCTTCCCGCCGGCAGGTTCTCGGAGTAGGTGACCTGGCCGGAGACCTGCTCGCCGATCCCGAGCGAGCGCTGGCCCGCCCACGGGGTGGGGGCGGTGGCTGTGCACTGTGAGTCGCAGGTCACGTCGAATCCGACGTCGAGCCGGGTGACGTCACCGGTCGCCGACTCCAGCTTGACCGTCACCAGCTCGTTCCAGGTCGTCGAGGTGGCGTTGAGCGTCATGCTGGTGGTGACCACCAGCACTCCGGTACCAACAACGGCGCCCTTGTCGTTCCAGTGGGTGAAGGTGGTCCTCGCCTCCCTCAGGCAGGAAGAGAACCGCTGGTACCACCAGGAACCCGCCCCCGCCAGGCTGCAGACTCCCTCACCGGCTGCGACGGCAGCCTTCGAGGCGGGCTTCTCAGTCCCCTGCGCGGGCGGAGCCGGTTCCACGGCCAGACAGGACCTGCCCTGCGGGCCCGTCCTCGAGGGGGCAGCCGGAGGGCAGCTGTCCGTCGAGGCGTTGAACGGGGCGGACACCGAGGTCTGCTTCATCCCGATCGTCGCGGCACTGAGCGTGCCGACCAGACTCCCGCGCGGCGACGCCTGGGAGGAAGCCGCCGAGGACGGCGAGGCCATCGACACCTGCCCACCGGCAATCACGAGGACCGACAACGCCCCGGCCGCCACCGATCTCATCCACCGGCCTGCATGTAAAGCCATCACTGAATTCCTGATCCCTTCATACCCGGGAAACTCGCCGCAGTCGGGCGCCGAGAGTGCTCACGTCGAACTGACTGGCCGTCGTGATCAGACGTAGGCACACAGTTGCACGGCCACCGGACTCCGCCGGTTCAATCGGCCATGCATTTCCGGCCACCAAGACGCCCTCGCCGAAGTGCTGCTCGCCGACCTCGCCGACGACGACGAGGCGCTGCGGGGGAGGGCCGTAGCTGGCGGCTGCGGACCAGAGATCGGGCAGGTCGATCGCGGCGGCCGGACATGCTGAGCGCAGCACAGTCACCGGGGCTGAGCGAGAGGTGCTGTCACGTTGATCGGTGAGTGAGATGATCTTCGGGTTGGTCGTGGCTGGGAAGGGCCTGTCGTGGAGAGCGCTTCGCCGTCGTACAGGGGCCACCGGTACCCGGTGGAGATCATCGCGCACTGCGTGTGGCTGTACTTCCGGTTCCCGCTCAGCTTCCGCGAGGTCGAGGAGCTGATGCTCCAACGCGGTGTCGTCGTCTCCCACGAGACGATCCGCCGCTGGTGCCTGAAGTTCGGGCAGGCCTACGCCGACGGGCTGCGCCGCCGCCGGCCGCGCTCCGGTGACAAATGGCATCTCGACGAGGTCTTCGTCGAGATCAACGGCGAGCGGCGGTACCTGTGGCGGGCCGTCGACCAGCACGGCGACGTCCTGGACATCCTGGTCCGGTCGAAGCGGGACACGAGGGCCGCCAAGCGGTTCCTGGCCAGGCTCATGAAGAAGCGGAGCCGTGTGCCGCGGGTGCTGGTCACGGACAAGCTCAAGAGCTACGGCGTCGCCCACCGCGAGCTCATGACCTCGGTCGAGCACCGCTCGCACAAGGGCTTGAACAACCGCGCCGAGAACTCCCACCAGCCCACCCGCCGGCGCGAGCGGGCCATGAAGGGCTTCCGCTCACCCGGCGCCGCCCAACGGTTCCCGTCCGCGTTCAGCGGCATCTCACCCCACTTCCGACCCCGACGCCACCTGATGGCCGCCACCGGCTACCGAGCCGAGATGACCGTCCGCTTCACCATCTGGGAGCAGGTCACCGGAGCCACCAGCCCGCCCACCACGGCCTGAACACACAGTTGCAACCCGGCCCCACCACACCCCGACACACCCTCAGGCACTCTCGCACCCAACAACGTGACAACGCCCTCTCAGCCGAGGGAGTCGATCGCCCGGGAGATCAGGGTCCGCGCCGACGCGCCGTACACGGCGAAGTCCTTCGAGCCGGACGAGCTGGAGCAGATCTCCCCCGGGCGCTCAAGGGCTTCTACCGCAAGGGCCGGTTGATGCCGATGAACGACAGGAACTCCACTAACTCGCCGGGCAGTTCGATCGCCACAGCACGCTCTCCCGGGACAACGGCCAAAGCGATCCGCCCATAGTGCACACGCTGCCGCCGGTAGGGCTGAACGCGCAATCCCGCACCCTCGTAGACGGGTTCAGCCCGTCCAGGGTCGGGCGCCGACCGCCGGCACGGTCTGCCGGTTGACGTGCGGGCGATCGAAGTAGGTGGCGACCTCGCAGGGGGTGGTGCTCATGGGGCGAGGGCCCATTCGTGGATGGTGGGGTCGCCGTCCGACTCGCTGCCGATGAGGACCACCTCCTCCCCCTCCTCCACTTTCTCGTCGCCACAGTTGACGATCATCTGGTCCATGCAGATGCGTCCGACGACGGGGTAGCGCCGGCCGCGGATGGAGACCGCGAGGCGTCCGCTGAGGGAGCGCGGGATTCCGTCTGCGTAGCCGACCGGGATCAGGGCCAGGTTGAGCGCGCTCGGCGCGACCCAGTCGTGTTCGTAGGAGACGCCCTGACCGGCTTCGACCCGCTTGGTCAGCGCGACGTGGCTGGTGACCCGCATGGCGGGCCGGAGGTCGAAGCTGTGGCGCTCGGTGTACGGCAGCAGGCCGTAGAGGGCCGAGCCGGTCCGGATCATGTCGAGGTGGAGGTCGGGCCTGGTGAGCGCCGACAGTGATCCGGCGAGGTGGCGTCGGACGTCGAGGCCGGTGTCGACGGCCTGCCGCCAGGCGTCGTCGAGCAGCCTCGCCTGGTCGTCCAGCGTGTGGTGGCCCGGGACTTCGCCGTGGGAGAGGTGCGACCACACCGAGACCACCTCGATCAGGCCCTGGCTCTGGGCGGCCTTGGCGGCACCCAGCAGGGCCGCCGAGTGCTGGAGCGCCGCCCCGCCGCGGGCGAGCCCGGTGTCGAACTCCAGGTGGACCCTGGCCGGGCGTCCGGTGCTTCGTCCGGCGTCGACCGCAAGAGCCAGGGTGCGGGCGGACTGCACCGAGACGTCCACGCCGGTCGCCGTGGCCAGGCGCATGCTCTCCGCCGAGTTGTGCAGCCAGGCGAGGATCGGGGCGTCGAGGCCGGCCCGGCGCAGTTCGAGTGCTTCGGCCGTGGTGCACACGCCGAGCCAGGTCGCCCCGGCGTCGAGCGCCGCGCGGGCGACGTCGATCGCGCCGTGCCCGTAGGCGTCGGCCTTGACGACGGCCATCACGGCGGTGGCGGGCCGGCTGACGGCCTGTCGGACGACGCGCGTGTTGTGCGCGACGGCCGACAGGTCCACCAGCACATTGAGGTAGCGACGCGGAACGATCGACCGAACCTCCATAGTCAAATCCATTCGTAGCGGTCGGCGGACTGCTGTTCTCCCTTCGCCGCGTCACGGGTGCTCAGGCGGCCTCGGCCGAAACCAGCCTCGGTCGGGCCGCTTCGCGCAGCAGGAGGGTGGTGGCCACGCTGCACACTCCGGTCAGCGCGATCGCGACGCCGACCGGCACGAACTCGGCGAACACGCCGAACACCAGGGGGCCGATGCCCTGGATGCTCATGGTGGTGGTGTTCAGCAACGCGAAGCCCTGGCCCTGGAGTTCGGCGGGAACGGCTTCCAGGAAGCGCCGCTGCAGACCGAGCAGGTAGGCGGAGCCGGTGCCGGTGACGACGTAGGCGGCGGCGACCGCCGGATAGGGCAGGTCCAGGGCGAGCGTGAGCGAGGGGGTTCCCATCACCAGCAGCAGCGGCAGGACCAGCCGTTCCCGGGTGGCGGGCTCGAACGCCCGGCCGATGACGACGTCGCCGATCAGCATGCCGACCGAGGTGGCGGCCAGCAGGACGCCGGTCTGCTGGGGGCTGAACCCGCGGTGCGCGCTGTACGGGATGAGCAGGCTGCCCGCCGCGGCCAGGTAGGCGGCGGGCAGGCACTGCACCATGATCAGCTTGAGCACGCCGGGGCTGGCGACCAGCGCCGCGTTACCCCGCAGGGTCCGGCGCACGATCGACCCGCCGCCCGTCGCCGGCGCGCTCGCGTGGGGCGCCCGGGCGGGCGACAGGAACAGCCGGCTGATCGCCGCGGCGACCAGGTGCGCCCCGGCGGTGACCAGCATCGTGCGCTCCACGCCCAGCCAGACCACCAGCGTCCCGCCGGCGGCCATGCCCACCATCTGCGCGGAGACCGCGACGATGTAGGACAGCGAGCGCCCGAGGACGTAGGTGTCGCCGGTGAGGGCTTCCGCGAGGACCCTGGCCGCGGACCCGGTGGTGACCGGGGTCAGGCAGGCCACGCCGGCGACCAGGACCAGGCTGGCGGCGACCGGGAGGTGCCCGAACGCGAGCAGCAGCCCGACCGCGCACTGGAGGGCGTAGCCGGTGCTGATGAGGGTGCGCGGGGTGAACCGGTCCGCCATCGCGGCGAGGAACAGGCCGCCGGCGGCCTGCGGCAGGAAGTTGATGGTCATCGTCACCGCGGTGAGCAGCGGCGAGCCGGTCCGGTCGTACACCAGCACCGCGAGTGCCACGGCCCGCAGGGTGTCGGACATGACGCCGAGCAGTCGGCCGACGAAGACGGCACGGAACTGGACGACCGCGAAGACCTGGCCGTAGGTGGCCTTCACGGTGAAATGATCGGTCATGAGCTGGGTACCCCCGGAGCCTTCCTGGGTCGTTTCTACGGGTTGATCGCGCTGATCCGGGTGGGCAGGGTCCGCCACACCTCGGGGGTGTAGAAGTGCCCGCCGGGCAGCTGGTCGTGCCGGTAGGAGCCGAGGGCCAGCTCCTTCCACTGGGCGGGCGCGTCGGCCTCGATCACCACGTCGTCGGCGCCGGCGAGGAACTGCACCGGCATGGTGACGTCCAGGGCGCCGTTGTGGTGGAAGGTGTCGCGCACGGCGATGTCGGCGCGCATGATCTCCACCGCCATCTCCAGCAGGTCCGGGTCGCCGAGGACGTGTTCGGCGACCAGCCCGTGGGTGCGCATCCAGGTCATCAGGTCCTCGTCGGTGTCCTGGCGGGCCGGGAACATGTCGCGTGGGGTGAGGCCGCGGGCCGGGGCGTTGCACGAGGACACCACCAGGGCGTCGGGGACGGAGCTGCCCCGGGCCTCCAGCCGGGTGGCGACATCGAAGGCCATCCAACCGCCCATGCTGTGGCCGAACAGGACGTAGGGGCGGTCGCCGACTGCGGAGACGACGGTGCGGGTGGCGTCCTCGGCGAGCTCGTCCCAGGTGGTGGCGAAGTCCTCCATGAAGCGGCCGTCGCGGCCGGGGTAGCAGACCAGCGCGAGGTCCACGTCCGGTGTGACGACCTCGGCCCACGGGTGGTAGGGCCCGGTGCCGCCGCCGCAGAAGCCCAGGCAGACCAGGGTGGTGGCGGCGTCGTCGAGCTGTTTCGGTCGGATCACGGAGGTGTTCTGCCGGGCCGTCCCCAGGCGGTTGGTCATGTGTTCTCCTCTAGCGCTCGGCCGTCGCGGCCGCGCCGACGTGGGTGGCCCGGACGAACTCCGCGAAGTCCCGCAGCAGCGGCCGCCGGTAGACGTCGCGGATGGACAGGGCCGTGCCGAGCTCCTTCTTGACCCGGGCCACGACGCGGATCGCCATCAGCGAGTGGGCGCCGAGGGCGAAGAAGTCGTCGTCGGCGAAGACCCGGTCCCGGCCGAGGACGTCCGCCCACACGTCGGCGACGAGCTACTCGTACTTGCCTTCCGGCTGCCGCCCGTCGGTCCGGTCGGCGTCGGGGTCGGGGAGCCCGGCGAGGTCGATCTTGCCGTTGACGGTCAGCGGGAACGCAGCGATCGGGACGAGGCGGGCGGGGACCAGGTGGGCCGGCAGCTGTGCGGCCAGGTGCGCGCGCAGCGCGTCGAGGTCGACGTCGCCGACGCAGTACGCGACCAGGTCGTCGGCGCGGGCGACCACGACGGCGGCGCAGCCTTCGCGGTAGGCGGCGACGGCGGCCTCGATCTCGCCGGGTTCGATCCGGAAGCCGCGCACCTTGACTTGGCGGTCGGCCCGGCCGACGAACTCCAGTGCGCCGTCGGCCCGCCACCGGACTTCGTCGAGAAACTGAAGCGAGGCGCGGAACACGATGTCGGGGTCGACGGTGAAACCGGTCCCCGCCGCTGGCCCTGCCACTCCCGCCCCCTGCCCGACACCACCGCCTACGACGAGCTCCTCCCCTCCCGCCGCCGCACCGCACCGGCCGCGGCACGCGAAACACCGCCCGACCCGGCGGACCGGACCTCAGGGGTTGGCACACCGGCACCGCACGCCCGCCCGGAGGAGACGTTCGCGGCCGTAGAGGCCGAACTCCTCGCCACCGCCCAGGTACTCATCGGCGACGCTGCCTCCGGTCTATCCCACACCACCGACCGCACGCTGTGGCGACACCTGTCCGCCCACGCCCGCCAGGACGAGATGGCACTGGCCCAGGTACGCCGCGACACCGCCCACCTCGCCAGGCGCCGCCTGCGCCTCCCCAACACCCCCGAAAGCCAGCGCCTGCGCGAAGCCCTGACCGCCTACGCCACCACGTGGAGCACCACCCACAACGACAACGACGCCTGAAGCGCAGCCGGCTTCCAGGTCAACGACCGATACCACGAGCAGCGACGGCCGCCGAGACGGCCAACAGGTCACACCCGGCGGTCCCTCACCGGGTAGAGCTTCGCGTGCAGCACCCGCTCCTCCCACCACGGATCGTCTGGAGTGGAGACCAGCGCGGCCACCAGCTCGCGCTTGGTCGGGGCGGGCAGCATCAGCGGGCCCAAGTCCTTTGCGGCGCGGGCCTGTACGCACTCGGGGCACTCCAGCCGGTCCGGCCGGGCCTTCTCCCGCAGCTCCAGCTTCGAGCCCTCCTTCCCGCCGATCGAGCCCCGGCACGTCCAGCACGGGCGCAGCGCGGCGTTGGCCGTGCGGGCGGCCTCCAGCTGCTCTTCGGCTTCCCGTTCCAGCCGCTCGTTGCGGTCGTGGTGGCAGGTCCAGCAGCGGCCGCCGGGGCGGCGGGTCCACTCGACCTGTCCCTGGCGGCCGTACTCCCAGGTGGTCTCCTCCTCGGGAACGTCGCCGCAGTCGATGCAGACCAGGGAGTCCATCAGCTCCTGGTGGGCCTGGTGCTCCTCGTCCTCGCGGGCGGCCTGGCGCAGGTCGTAGGCAGCCCGGTTGTTCGGGTTCTCCAGCGCCTCGACGAGGGAGTACCGGCCCGAGCGGCCGAAGCGCCACCAGATGGGCCCGAGCGGCCCGTGCTCGGCCAGCAGCTCAAGGGTGGTCGCGACGATGGGCACGGCGTCGTCGTACTCGCGCCACCCGTCCTCGTTGTAGTCGCGGACCTCCCTGCACCACCGGCCGCGCCAGCAGTCGGCGGACAGGTCCGCGACGGCCTGCTGCCGGTTGGCCAGCGCGACCGGTCCGGCACCGGTGACGACCAGCGCGACCGGCGGGTACCCGGGCCGGGTGTGGCCGGGCCAGGTACGGCGCCACCAGTGCACCGCCCGATCGGCCGGCTCGTAGTTGGAGCGGGCCGGGTCCGCCCGCTTGGTCAGGTCTCTTCCTTGGGAAAAAGGCGCCGTACCATCTCGATCACGAAGGCTGAGGGCCCATGGGATATCCAGTATCCGTTCTTGGTCTCGTACCCGGGGCCGACAATCATGGTCACGGTCGATTCGGCACGGGTGAGGGCGACGTAGAAGGTGCGCCTTTGCTCCTCGAGCTCCGCTTCCGTGGGCTTCCGCCATCTGTTCCCGCCGCCGGGGACATCGCGCGGAATGAGGCCTTGCACGAGGCCGGGCAGGATCACCGTGTCGAACTCTCGGCCCTTGGCCGCGTGGTAGGTGGCGAGCAAGACTTTCCCGACGACTTCCTCGCCGCGCGCGAGGTCCTGCAGCACAAGATCCTTGGACTGGCACAGACCGGCCAGGGCGGCGAGGCTGCTCGTGTTGTCCTGGTCAGGGTGCCCTGCGGCTACCTCGTCGAGAGCCAGGCCGACGCGCAACTGCTCCAGCCAGGCGAGGGCCGGGGCGTCGGCGGGGTAGAGCTCCGCGGGGTCGAGGCACTGTTGCAGAGCCCTGGGTAGGAGAAGTCGTGAGGGAGGAGAGGCGAGCTGGGCCTCGGTGCGCAGTGTGGTGAGGGCGCGTGCGAGGGAGGCAAGGGGCGGCGCTTGCGCACGGCGCAGCATGTCGGCACGTTCGC
The DNA here is from genome assembly GCF_029894125.1 of Kitasatospora sp. MAA19. Lineage (GTDB taxonomy): Bacteria > Actinomycetota > Actinomycetes > Streptomycetales > Streptomycetaceae > Kitasatospora. The sequence continues at coordinate 13,617 of NZ_JARXYZ010000053.1, read as the reverse complement.
GCGGGCCCGGTCGACCAACTGCCCGATCAACTGGTCGTCCAGCAGGTCCGCCGACAGCTCGACCGGCCGGACCTCTTCAACCGCCTCGATAGAAGCAGTCACGTCGCTCATCAGGTGTTCTTCCTTGATCGGGAGTTACACCGAAGACCGGGCTCTTACAGGATTTTCGTAGCCGGTGATCATTCGGGTCGGGCGTCAGCTGAGCAGGATGCGCTGTCGTAGGAGGGAGTGTCCGGCGCGGCCGTATGTCTGCCTCTTGATCAGCTTGATCTTGTTGTTGACGCCCTCGGTGCGGCCGTTGTGCCAGGGCAGGGTGAGGGCGGCGTCGACGGCTGCGCGGTCGCGCTCGAGGCCGGTGGCGTAGGAGTGCAGAAAGGGCAGCTCCGCTGCCCGGATCTGGGCGATCCAGCCGGTCAACGCCTCTGGTGGCGTGGTTGGCCTCGACCCGCCCCTGGGTGATGTAGCGGACCAGGAGGTTCGCGCTGCCGGTGTAGCCCAGCTCCTTGATCTCGCGCAGAAGGTGGGTGACGGGCACCGCTGGGTCCTCGGCCCGACGTCGGCGCAGGTGGTCGCGGTAAGGGTCGACCAGGGTCGGTCGGTACTGCGGTGTCCGGACCATGCGCTCGGGCTCGCTGTGGCGGGCGTATCGCTTGACGGTGTTCAGGGACAGGCCCAGCCGGCGGGAGCATTCCAGCAGGCCGACCCCGGCATCCAACAGCTGGTGGACCTGCTGCCACCGCTCGCGGGTGGTCTGTGCGCGCATGCCCTCCCGCAGTGGCGGGCCGGCCTTGGCCCAGCACGCGCTGTGGGCGCCGACCTCCTTCAACACCGCCTCGGCCAGGCCGTGCCACAGGTGCCAGCGATCGCAGACCTGCACGATCCTCGGGTCGGCGTCCGTGGTGGCCTGGGCGAAGCCTCCGGCCCCATCCCGGCAGACGACCTCGATGCCGGGGTGGGCCTTCAGCCAGGCGGTGACCGTCTCCCTCTTCCGGTCCGGCAGTACCTCGATGCGCTCGCCGGTGGCGGCGTCGGTCAGGATCGTGGCGTAGCGGTGGCCCTTGCACAGGGCGAACTCGTCGATGCCCAGCACTCGCGGGGCCGGTCGGGCGGGCAGCGTGATGCGCATCAGGCAGTTCAGCACGCTCGCCCAGGACAGCATGTGGTGCAGCACGCCCAGCAGGTGGGCTCCGGCCGATCCGGCCAGCGCCACGGCGACCGCATCGACCACCTTCTGCAGGGCTGGAGTGCGCCGCTGGTAACGCCGGGTCAGCCCCGCGACCTGCTCGACGAAGGTGACCTTCTTACAGGCGGGGTTCTCGCAGTACAGGCGGCGCACCGATAAGTCGATCACGACCGCACGGCCGCCCACCGCCTCATCCGCGACATGCCGCACATACCGCGAGTGCACCCAATCCGACGCCTGCCCGCACCCCGGACACGCCGCCGAGGCGTCATCTCTGGTCCGGGCCGTGATCCGCAGCAGGTCCCCGCTGGCCTCCACGCGCTCGACCTGTACCGCGGCCAGCTGCGGCAGCAGGTCCCCCACCACGACAACACAAGCTGCCAGCCTGCCACCATCAACAAGCCGACACAACAGGCAAGTTGACACGACCACCGGCTACGAAAATCTTGTAAGAGCCGAAGACCGTACAGACCCGACGGTGAGGCCGAGAGGTCAATTCTCTTATGTAGAACGCTATATGTGCGCGACTCGCGGTGACCGGGTCGACGTTCTCCCGTTCGCACATCAGCAGATACTCGGCCAGCCCGCGAGTGTAGGCATCGATCGTTCTCGGCGCCCGACCGAGATCAGTCCAGATCTGCAGCCACGCCGCCGCCTGTTCGTGCCGGCCCAGCACCGGCCACTTCTCCATCAGCACCGGCCACTTCTCCATCAGCACCGTCGCGCCGCTCAAGCCATCTCCCAAGTCCGTGGTTGCACCGGAGAGACATGATCACCCCGGCAGATTCCACGTAACTTTTAAGCTGATCAAGAGGCAGACATACGGCCGCGCCGGACACTCCCTCCTACGACAGCGCATCCTGCTCAGCTGACGCCCGACCCGAATGATCACCGGCTACGAAAATCTTGTAAGAGCCAGTCGCTGGACAGACCCGGCGTGTGCCTCATTCCACGGCAAGGATTTCGCCGTGGTTCGTCGTGGTGCGCAGCTGGGTGCACGGGATGGCGTTGACCTGGTCTGTGATGGTTCCGTCTGTGCGGAAGAGGGTGATGTGAAGGCAGGCATCTGTCATGGAGGCGCTTCTGCCGCCGGGGTATGTAGCTGTGGCTTGGATGTCGACCACGACGGAAGTGCCTTCTTTGGCTGCGGTGACGAGGGTTACCTGTGTGCCGCGTTCGAGTTCCTCGAGTGATGCGATTGTCTGGGGTCCTGCCGTGAAGGCGGGAGGGAGTTTGGCGGCGTAACGGTGGGCGCTCGCTTCTGCGTCTGCCGTCGCCTGCTTGCGGCGGTCATCGATCTGGGAGCGTTGGTGGGCTGCGCTGATCGCGAAGGCAGCCACGGCCAGTGCCAGGAGCACGGTGAGGATGGCCAGTCCTCGACGAAGGAGTTTCATTCAGGGCTTTCCGGGAAGGCCGGGGCCCTGTGCGGGCCCCGGCCGGGTGGGTTGGTGGGATCGGTCAATAGCGTGTGCTGATCAGCGCGCTTGCCAGGGCGGACGCGTACAGCTTCGTTCCGGTGTTGTTCGGGTGGTAGCTCTCCATGCTCGCGCACACCCAGTTCATGGGGTTGGGCGAGGCAGGGCAGGAGAAGTCGCCACCGGGTTTGGTGGAAGGTGCGGCCACGAAGTCGTTGATGGCCGCGCCGGTCTTGCTGCACACGCCGTGGTGGTAGAACTCGGTCATCGGCGAGTAGAAGGTGACGGGCACGGGGTTGTCAGCGCTCTGAAGCTCGGCGGCGAGCTTCTTCTGGTCGTCCCTCATGTAGTCCGCCCAGCCGTTCACTTTGATCGCCGAGTCTCCGAGCATCACCGAGCACCCGACGGTCATGTCTCCCACCTCGAAGAGTTCGGGGTAGCCGAGTAGGACGATCTTGGCGTTTGGCGCCTTGTCGTGGATGTGCTGCAGCAGGCCCTTGAGCCAGCCCATGGTCTTGTCGATCTGCCCCTTGACGCTCGCATCCGAGGGGCAGCTGAGCATGACGCAGCCTTGCACGGTGTCAGCGAAGCCTGAGTCGTTTCCGCCGGCAGTCAGTGTGACCAGAGTGGTGTTCGTGTCGAGGAAGCCGGACGACAGCTGCGGGACTTCGTGATGCTGTCCGATCATGCCCCAGACGGGGTTGCCGTCCTTGTCGGTACTGCCCGTCGTGTCCATCTGCGAGGTGACGGCGCCAGAGCAAGCGGTGCTGTGGTAATCGAGGCTGGTGTCGAAGGTGTCGGCCATGCTGCCGATGGTGGCGGGCCTGCTAGGGATAGCGGTTTGCCGGATCCAGGAGTTCTGGCTGCGGCGGCACGCGTTCCAGGATCGGCCCGGTGAGGTCTGCTTCTGCTGGTCGGCGTACGGGCCCATGTCGGTGCCATAGATGTACGGCTGGGCGCCTTCACCGGAGGAGTAGGAGTCGCCCATCTGGACGACGAAGTCCTTCGGCTTTGCGGCCAGCGGCTGGAAGGCGGCGGCATCCCATGCAACGTCCTCCACGGCGTCGCCGTCTGGTGTGTAGTTGGACAGCTCGACCCCCTGGAAGTCATTCCCGTCAGTGAATTCGAAGACGCCGAGGCTGACCCAGTGGTTGCTGTTGGAGACGACGTTGAGGATGCGGTTCTGTGTCTGCCCGTTCCCGATGTGGACCGTGTAGATCGCCTGCTGGGTCTCGGATCCGGTGTCGGGGAGGTGGACGAAGACCCTGGTCCACCCGTTCGACCGCTGGTTGAGCTTCCAGGTGCCGGTGATCGCCATGGTGCCGTGCGCGTCCGGGGGCACCATCAGCTCGTTTGACACACTGGTGACAGAGTTGGCGGCGCTGCGGGTGTGGGCGTACCAGAAGTGCGCGCCGTAGCCTCCGCCGACCTGGTGCAGGTCGGCCTTGGCCTCGTAGTGGTTGGCTTGATCTGCGTCGAAGCGGAAGCTGAGGGTCCCGGCGTTGTTCCAGGTCCGGCTGCAGCCGTCGCGCATAGGCGGCGCCTGGCCGGACACCGAGTCGACGACCAGTGCGCCGGCAGGCGGTGCGGCACAGTCAGGGGCGCCGGTGTTGCCGTTGCCCAGTTCCATGCGCAGGGTCTTGTACGTCATGTACTCGTGACCGCAGTCGCCCTTGCAGGTTTTCCAGGTGGCCGAGCTGTGGAACCAGTACGGCGGGTCGCAGCTCGGGCCGAGGTGGTCGATCTCGCAGCGCGGGGGGTTCTTGACGTCGCAGTTGTTGAGGATGTTGCAGAACGTTTCAAAACCGGGCTTGATCGCGGTGCGGTCGGTCTCCTGGGTCCACCAGGCCTGCGAGTAGCCGGCGGTGTTGCCCTTGTCGAGGTTGCCGTTGGCGTCGTAGGAGCGGCCGGTGTCGATCGGCCAGGCGGCCCAGCCGAGAACCTTCTCCTGGTAGGGCCAGTACTGGGGGTGGGCGGCGTCGGCGTAGTGGTTGTGGTCCAGGAACGGAAGGCGGTCCGGCTGGTAGATGGGGTTGACCGGATTGTTGAGGTAGCCGAGGCCCCATTGGGTGAGCGGTGCGGCGGGGTTGTACTTGTTGAGGCCCGAGTTGTAGGCCCAGGCGGCGGTGAACCAGTTCTCGATGGCCGACGGATCGTCGTCGTTGATCTTCATCGGGTTGGGCAGGCCTGGATCGTGGAGCTCGTTCCACTTCTCGGTCAGGGTCTTGGCCGCGGCGGCGATGTTGGAGGTGTAGTCCAGTGCGACGGCTTTCTGCTTGTCGTAGGGCCAGACCACGTCGCCGGTGCGCAGTCCGGTGGGGCCGTGCATGCCGTCGGTCTGCTGGCCGATCCCGTACCCGCAGTCGACCTTGTCCCAGTTGATCTGCCACACGTCCTGCGGGCGGTTCGGGTCGATCTTGGTGGGGTGGCCGTAGAAGCCGCCGGTGAGGGGGTTGCCGGTCTGGCCCGGCAGTGCGCCGCCTTCGGCCTGCCAGAGGTTGGACTCCTGGGCGAGGATCCCGAGGAGGACCTGCGGCGGAATGTGGGCGCTTGGGGCGCCGGTCAGGGTGGGCAGCGGGAACATGGCCTGTGGGTCGACGGTGCCCAGTCCGTCCTGGGCCCGCCAGCCGCCCTGGCGGACCCACTTGGCGGTCAGCTGACCGCGCACCGCCATGTCGACGGCCCACTCGACCTGGTTCGGGGTCGGCTGGTAGGCCTGCTGAGTGGGGTCGTTGCGGGGTACGGAGCAGGTGCGGTCCTGATCGACCGTGTCGTTCCCGTTCTCGGCGTTGGCGCGGGGTTGGGCGAGGGCACGGGGCTGGGCACCGGTCGGAGTGGCCGGAGCGGCGCCCAGAGCGGGGGAGACAGGAGCACCTGGTGCAGCGTTGTTCTTGTCCGGGGCAACGCTGAACGTCAGCTTCTTGCCGGTGGCCGGCACCTCGGCCTGAACCTGGACCCGGGCCTTGCCGTCGGCGTCGCCGTCCTGGGGAGCGGCCTGGAGCGGGTTCGCGGCGAGGCCGCGGACGGCGCCCGAAACGGCCTCATCGACGGCGATAGCGCCCTTGGTGGATACCTCGGCAGCGACAGGAACGGACAGCGCCTGCACCGTGTTCGGTAGCGCTGCGACCTTCTCGGGCCTGCCGGTGACGAACAGCTTGCCGGCGGTCCCGGACTGCAGACCGACCTCTCCGGATTTGCCCTCTGCGAGGGTAGCGACGTGGCCGTCGGCCAGGCGTTTGACCGCGGCGGATTCGCCCTCATGGTCGACGAAGGCGATTCCGCCGTCGGCGTCCGGGTGCACGGCGCTCGCCGCTCCAGAGGTGGTCGCCAGTTCGCTGGCACGGCCGGCGTCGTCGATACGGCTGAGCTTGGCAGCAAGCGCACCGACCAGACCGTCCCGGGTCGGTACGGCCGACGTGACCTGCCCGTCGACCTTTACCGTCCTCACCACCTTCCCGGCCGCTGCGTCGACGGTCAGCAGCCGGGTCTCACCGAGATCGGTATCCCCGTTCTGGGTGAGCACGGCCGTCTCGTCCGTGCCGCATCCCGGGTCGAAGTACGCGAGCGATACCGTCTCGGAGAACTTGTTCACCGCCCCGGACTTGAGGTCGACGACAGCCGCGAATCCACCGCGCTGCATCAACTCCGGCTTGTTGACGAACTGCCTGGGTGCATACACCACGACCGCCCGCTGACCCGAGCCGGTCACACAGGAATTGCCAATCCACAGGTCCGTGCTGAAGCCGGGCTCGGACAGCGTGGCGACCGTCCGCCACTGGTAGGCCTGTCCGCTGTCGGCGGCCAGGACGTGCAGGCCGGAGCTGTCCCCAGAGAGCGTCACCGCCCGGTCATCCGAACTGCGCCAGTCCTTGGGGAGCGAGGCGTCCGGATCGAGCACCTTGGAGGGTGCCGGCGGCGAAGTGGGCTGGGAGCCGGGAGCGGGGGCCTGCTGCCCCGGCGTCGGTGCGTTGGGTATGGCGCTCGCGGGTGTCGCGAGGGCCAAACTCGGCAGCAGCGCGAACGCTGTCGCCAAGATGGCCTTGCGTGGTCGAAGGACCATGGAACCCCCCTGATTCTCGTGTTGACGTAGCAGGTGTGGGCATAGCTTTGGCCATGCCCATGTCATGCGCCGACTTCGGCGCATAACGGCCGCACGCATGACGGCGGTTGACACACGTGCTGTCATCTGTCATGCGCCCGAAATCTGACGCCGGTGAAACCTCGGCCTACCCTCGCCGCGTGGGCGGCGGTCAACTCTCGACGGCCCACTGCCCCACGGACCGCCGCGGCCAGGGCGCGGCCCCCGGCCAGTTGCCCACGTGCTATCGCCGCAGGGCCTCAGCTGGCTGAATTCTGGACGCTCTCCATGCGGGGTAGGCCCCGGCCAGCAGCCCGGTGGCCAGGCCCAGGAGTGGGGCGGTGGCGATGGTGGCCGGGTGCAGCACCGGCGTCCACTGTTTGGCGGCCGCGACGGCGACGATGGTCACGGTGCCGAGGGATGCGCCGACCAGGCCGCCGAGCAGGCCGAGCGCCATGGATTCGGCGAGGAACTGGGTGGTGATGTGCCTTGCTCTGGCACCCAGTGCACGGCGCAGGCCGATCTCGCCGCTGCGTTCCAGGACGGCGACCAGGGTGGTGTTGGCGATCCCGACCGCGCCGATCACCAGGCAGACGGCGGCGAGAAGCAGGAACAGCTGTCCGAGGTCGTTCTCCACGCCTGAGCGCAGGCTGCGCGGGTCGGGTGGCGGGGTGGCACGAAGGTAGTCGGGGTGGTCGGGGCGCAGGGCGACTGGCGCTTCCGCGGCGATCTGCGCGGCCGCGCCGAGTTGGGTGGTGATGAGCATCTTCGCCCGGTCATCGGTGGGCGGCCCCCACAGCTCCTCGGCGGTGGTGCGCGGGACGATCACAGACGAGAGCAGGTCCGGTCGGCGTTGGACGTCGGCGAGGATGCCGATGACGGCGAAGGGCGAGCTGCCGATGAACACGGCGGGCTGGTTGCGCAGGTCGGTGATGCCCAGGCGGGCGGCGGTGGCGGCGCCGAGAACGGCGACGTGCTCACGGTGCTGGTCGTGGAACTCGTCGTAGCTGCGTCCCTGTTGGAGGGTCGGCCCGGCTGCGCGCAGGGCGCCGGCGGAGGCTGCGGTCAGCTGGGCCTGGCGATCGGAGGTGGTGTAGATGGCGCCGGGCGGACCGCTGGCGATGTCCTGCCCGGGCTGAAGCCGCACGTGCCAGGAAACGCCGGCTGCGGTCACACCGTGAAGTCTCTGTACCTGTGCGTCTGCGTCGGAGGGGAAGGCCGGGCCTGCCTGGCCGGGGACATCGGGCGCGATATCGTCGACGGTGACCTCGGTCGCGGTCAGCTCGCTGAAACGGGCGTCGATCTGGGACGCCGCTGTACTGGTCAGACCGGTAACGGCGATCAGAGCACCGACGCCGAGGACCGTGCCGACGGCGGTGAGCGCAGAGCGGGCCGGGCGCTGCATGATGCCGGCCACGGCCTCGGAGGCGAGGTCGCGCAATGACATGCGGGAGCGGGGAAGTTTCATGCCAGCACCTCACCGTCGCGGATGGTGATCGTCCGCTGACCGCGGCGGGCTACCTCAAGATCGTGGGTGATGACGACAACGGTCATGCCGTCGTGGTGCAGGCCGTCGAGTAGATCGAGAACGGAGGCGGCGGTCTGGGAGTCGAGGTTGCCGGTCGGTTCGTCGCACAGCAGCAGCGACGGTTCCGCCGCGAGTGCCCTGGCGATCGCGACTCGCTGGCGCTCGCCGCCAGAGAGCCGGGTGGGCAGCGCGTCCAGCCGGTGGCCCAGGCCGACGCGGCGAAGTGCCTGTTCCGCTCGCTGTTTGCGTGTTCCGCGCGGGGTCCGCTGGTAGACCATGGCCAGTTCGACGTTCTCGCGGGCGGTGCGGTGGGAGAGCAAGTGGAAGGACTGGAAGACGAACCCGATGCGCATGCCGCGCAGCGCGGTGCGTTCGGCGTCCGTGACCGCCGCGGTGTCGATGCCGTCCAGCAGGTAGCTGCCGGAGGTCGGTTGGTCCAGGAGGCCGATGATGTTGAGGAAGGTGGACTTGCCCGCTCCGGAGGGGCCGACGATTGTGATGTACTCGCCGCGTTGGACGGTCAGGTCACACGGACGCAGCGCGGCCACTTCTGGCGGCCCCGGGTAGGTCAGCCCGGCTTGGCGGAGTTCGATGACCGGTGGTGCGCTCATGGGGTGTTACCCACCACGACCTTGTCCCCGGGAGCCAGCGCCGCACCGGCTTCGGGTGTGACCGCGACGAATCCGCCGCCTGAGGGGCCGGGGCGAACCGGGACACGGCGGGTGTTCCCGCCGGGACCGATCACGCTCACGCTGGTCTGGCCGTCCGCGCCGGCCGAGATGGCGGCGGACGGTACGGCGAGGACCGGTCCGTCGGAGGAGGAGGCGGTGACGGATATCCGTACCTCCTTGCCGGCGAGCTCTGCGGGCAACGGATTGGTGGGTGTTACGCGCAGCAGATAGCCTGCGGCCGGCCCCGGTTGGTCCCCCTTGCCTGCCGGTGGTGCATCGGTGATCGCCTGGACCGTGGCGGGTACCTTCAACCCGCTCTCCTCGGAGAGGATCTCGGCTTGCTGACCGGCCTTCAGCAGGGCTTTCTCCCGTGCTGACACCTCGGCCACCACGATGGGGTCGCCGGTGGAGACTGTCAGCAACTTGTCGCTCGGGGCCTTGCCAACGGTGGCCGTGACCGTGTCGGCCCGCACGGGCAGGGCGTTCAGGAACACCACTTCCGACATCGGCACGGTTACGACGGTCTGAGGCTCGGGAGGGGCGGCCGGTGTGCCGGTTGGCGTCGCCTTCCCGTCGGCGCCCTTGTCGCCGATGCCCGGCGGGGCGGTCTTCGCAGCGCCTGCCTTGTCGTCAGATGCGCTTGCGGCGACCCGGGTGGGGCTGTAGCCGATCGACTTGTAGAGCGCGAGCACCGCCCGCTCCGTGCCCGCCCCGAACACTCCGGAGACGTCCGGCGCGGTGCGATACCCGAGTGCGGCCAGGGCCTTCTGGAGCTGTGCGACGTCCTCGCCCTTGGCCCCGTTCTGCAGGTCGCGGTAGGCGGGCAGCGCCCCGGCGAGGGTGAACACCGGGCGACCGGAGATCTCGAACAGTACCTTGCCGTAGGCGATCTGATCTCCGGCTTTGACTTTGACCTTGGTGACCACTGGGCGGGAGCCTGGTGCCCCCGCAGACGCCGGTACGGAAATCTCGGCGGTGGACGCCGCGGCGACCTTTCCCCGGGTGACCAGCGTGTCCGCGATCACCCTCTGCTCCACCTGGGCGGTCAATGTGTCCGGGGCGGGCGCGGCGGTCTCCGCCGCCACCTGCGCTGGTGACTTCAGCAGTGCGGCGGCCCCCGCGCCCGCCGCACCCACCAAAACCGAACCGATGATCACGACGGCCAGCCACCCGCGCCGACGAGCGCCGGACCGGCCACGTCGACCGCCGGGCTTCGAAGGCCCCTGATCAGGTTCCGGAACGTCGACTGCGGCGGGATCTGGAGAACTGCTGGATGCCATCGTCCGCCCCTAGCGCTTGCCGGCCAGGACTGCGTTCACGTTTTTCATCGCCGAGTCCAGCTTGGCCCGTCCACCTTGCAGGGCCTGGGCATTCTTCTCCAGGGCGGCCTTCTGCAGGCGCACCTCGGCCTCGTACCAGACCAGTGCCACGTTGGTGCGGCTTCGGCAGTTGAGATCGGCCAGAGCGGTGTCGATCTCGGCCTTGGTCACGTCGCGGGCGAACTTCGGGTCGTCCACGGCGTCGAGCGGCTCGCGGTAGTTGTAGCCGCTCTCCTTCATACACGTCGACCACTGCGTGAACGCCGCGGCGACTTCCGGTTCCTTCTCGGCTTTGGTGAAAGCATCATTGGCAAGCTGCTCAGCGAGTTGGAAACCCGACTGGGAATCGCCGATCTTCTGCTTGCTCTGCTGGCCACAACCGTTTTCAGCCGCAGTTGCGGCACCTCCGGAGCGCCCGGCGATCGCGGCCTCCACTGCCGCGTCGTGTGCCGCCTTCTCCGCGGCGTCAGGGTGGTAGCCCCTCTTGCCTACCAGTGCGGCATCGTGGATTCCGTACCGCAGGTCGGTGAGAGTCTTGGGTCCCATCTTGGGCAGTTCCGGCGCAGGATTCCAGCTGCCATACCCTGCCTTGTGCATACAGTCTTCGGTGAGCGCGCTCATGGCCCGGCCGAGCTGGCTCTGCTCGTCGTCGGTCATGAGGTATGCCTCCAACGGAAGCTTCCACGTCGCGGGATTCGCACGGTCAAAATCTGCCGGCCGGGATTGCGTTGCAGCCGGCGCAACGGAATGGGGGGCGGAACTTGGGCGGGCCCCCGAAGGCGACGATTCGTGCGAGCACCCGGCGGCCGAAGCGCACGCCAGAGCGGCGCCCAGCGCAGCCAAAACTCGTCGACCAATCAGCATGATGGATTCCTGATATTTCACTTGAATGCGCGAGAAGTTATGACTGAGTACGCGGGCCGCGGTGTTGCGCTGGGCGGCAATGCCGCCCAGCGCAACAGCTGGTCAACTCCGCCAGTCGAAGGAGGCGTTGTTGTTGTACGTTTCCTTCAGCTGGAACCAGCTGGACATCGGAGTGAGCGTGTCTCGGGCGCCCTGGCACCAGCTTCTGAAGAAGATGACAGCGTTGTACCGGGTATCGCGGTTCTGCGCGGAGGCGGCATTGTTCTTTACGCCCTGGCCGGATCCGTTGCCCTGGTCGGGGCAGAAGGAGAGGGGCTCCGGATTGGTGTGCGGGTCATCGCCCCCGTACGGCTCATCGGCGAAGTTGTTGACACCGGACCCGAAGTTCCGGTGTGACCCGGAATATGAGGAGTTGTACCAGAGAGTGAAATTGAAACGGCTCTCGGTCTGGGCGTTGCACGCGTCCGGGCTCTGGTGGTTGTCCGCGCCGTTCGCATGCGCAGCGGGAGCCGAGAGAACTCCGATCGCCAACGCGGCCGCGGTTCCGGCAAGGGTCGTACGAAGAGATCGCGATATTGCCATGATGTTTCCCCCTTCATGGTGTGCGGATATGCTTCGCAGTCCATGGAAATGGACAGATTAATCCCTTGGGGAGAATATGTCCGTACATGGCGGCAGAGTCCCGCCAAAGCCCCCTGCGGTAGATGTCGCCATTTCAACCCCCCGGAAGAAATCCTCATCGATTAGAGCACGTCCAGATCGGGCAAAGTGGCCATTTCGGCACTTTGCTTTGTAACGATCAGGTCTCTTTTGAAATGGACTGGCCAGGTTATCTTCCATAGGGATGCGGCCTGCCCGTCGATTGACTGGGGTGGAAGGTAGGCAAACCAGCTGATCAGAGGGTGCGTGAACGGCAGGGCCGTTGCGAAGTCGTGAGTGTGCTGGCAGGGCGATGCCCAGGAGGTCGATCTTGATGGTCAGGCCGCCGTGGACAGGGGCGCGTCTTTCTCGCGGATTGTCTGGGTTGATCACGTGATGCCCAGGGTGGTGAGCGGTCGATTGGTGTCGCGCGCGTGGTGGCGGAGTCCAGCGGCGATGTTGTCGCAGCCCGTCAGCCGGAGGGCACCGATGGCCAGGTTCCGCAGTGTGGCCATCGCGCGGGGAGCGTTGCCGGTGCGAACACGGGAGGCGTCCTCGGCAAAGGTGACGTCCCTGACATAGTGGACCTTGTTCTCGATGCCCCGGTGTTCCCGCACGCGACGGGCGATCTCGGGCACCGTGGCCTGCTGCATGGTCAGGCTGGTGACCGCGTAGAGGCGTTCAATGGTGACCTTTCCGGTGCGCACGAGCCGTCGACGGCGGATGATCTGCACCGCCTGCTCGGCGTGGGGGAAGGGGAGCCGGGTGACGGTGGCCGCCTTCATTCGCCGGATCTCGTCTCGGCCGTGTGAGGTGGCGCGGGTCTTGTCCATCAGCGGCACGTTCTTCCAGGGCAGGCTCTTGAGCTGGGCGTGCAGGGTGGGGTGGTTGCCCTTGACCAGGGCGATGTAGTGGGCGTGCCTGTCCTCGACGAGGAAGCGGGCGTGCTCGACCTGGGTGTGCATCGCATCGAACGTGACCACCCCGTCGGCCAGGTCGAGCGGGGCGAGCAGAGGCCGGAAGGCGGTGATCTCGTTGCTCTTTACATCCACCTCACGCTGGGCGAGGACCAGGCCCTGGCTGTTCATCGCGGCCAGGATGTGGACCTGGGTGCCATCGGCGCGTTGGGCTCCGCGCACGGTCTTGCCGTCCACGGCCACGGCCGCTCGCCGGCTGGAGGCGTCGGTCCGGTCGGCTGTGCGGCCACGCTCGGCGAGCCAGGCGCCGATGGCCGCGTCCAGCGCGTCGCCGTCGACGCGCTGGAGCACCCGGCGCGTTGTGGCCTCGGTCGGAGCGATCGGCCCGGTGTCCGGGTTCCGGCAGGTGCCGCCGAGCCGGAACAGTACCGTGGGCGGGGCATCGGCGGCCCATTCCGCGATCGCCGCCAGCGACTTGGCCCCGGCAAGGACCGCGCAGGTGGCCAGGGCCAGGACGAAGACCAGTGGGTGGCGCCGGCCCCGGGGACCGCGCGGATCGGGAACGGCGGCCAGGCGGGCCAGCAGCCCGGGGCGCTCGTCCGGCGTGGGCGGTGCGGCATCGGCGAGTTGACTCAAGCTGGCGGGGATGTGCGCTGATGAGCAGGCAGGCACGGTCTTCCGTCGTGGTGATCAGGGATTCGACACCTCATGATCACTGGAAGCCGTGCCCGCCTGCGTCCCGGACCCGGGTAACCACCGCTACTACCTGATCACTCATCAACCTGGGCGCTTGACGAGAACGACGCCACCCTGCTCTCGCTGCGCCGGCTGACACCCCACAAGGTGTCATCGCCTGGCGTGTCGGGCGACGTTCACGGGTGAGCCGTGAGTGTCAGCCCCGGCAGCTATAAGGGCGTCCGCCAGTAGGTGCCGAGCTAATCGGCAGTAGCAGGGCAGGCACGGTTCGCCCGATCATGGAGTTCTCTACGCTTCATGATCACCG
>NZ_JARXYZ010000052.1 GCF_029894125.1 Kitasatospora sp. MAA19 | reverse complement strand
TCCAACCCCAGAAGAATCTGAGGCCGGGGATGTCAACATATCTGGCGTTGACTTTTGGCACGCTGTTGAGTTCTCAAGGAACGGACACTTCCTTCAGGCTGCCTTCCAGCAGGCCCTCCGGGCGCTTCGTTCTTTCGTGTTTCCAGCTTATCAGATCCTCGCGGCCGTTCTTACCGGCTTCGTTTCTCCGAATTCCCGCTGGCGGGATTTCCTGCAAACTTCGCTCCGAAGCTTATCAAAGCTTTCGGTGTGCTCAGTCCGTGGGATTTGCTTCGTCAGAGGGCGCGCATTTCGTGAAACACGCCCACCTCGATTCGGCGGTGTCGTAGACACTAACGCCCGGGACGACCGTTGTCCAGTCGCTCCCAACCGTTCAAACCTACTAGCCCACCCCGACCACGTCAATGGTTTGGCTGAGATGCGAGAAGAGTAGCAGGTCAGAGGCGTGTGGATCACATCGCCTCAGGCCGCGACGGGCTGCAGGTCCGCCCGATCGGCGGCGTCCAGATCGCCGAGTTCTCCCGCCTCGGCGGCCTTCCGGCCCAACACCAGTGCGTAGAGGAGGAATGCCGTCTCCGCCAGCACGCCGATCGAGATGCGCGCCCAGGTGGGCAGGCCGGACGGAGTGACGAAGGCTTCCAGCACACCGGAGACGGCCAGCACCGTCGCGAGGCCGATGGCCATGCCGATGATGGAGCGGCCCTGTTCGGCCAGGGCCATTCCACGGGTCCGCGGGCCGGGGTCGACGACCGTCCAGCCGAGGCGCAGGCCGAGACCGCCGGCCACGAACACCGCGGTCAGCTCCAGCAGGCCGTGCGGGATGAGCAGGCCGAGGAAGACGTCGAGGCGCCCGGCGGAGGCCATCAGCCCGATGCCGACGCCGAGATTGACCACGTTGGTCCACATCACCCAGAGCACGGGGAGGCCCAGCGCGATCCCGAACAGCAGGCACTGCACGGCGACCCAGGCGTTGTTCGTCCAGACCTGCGCGGCGAACGAGCTCGCCGGACGGTCCGAGTAGTACGACTCGTACTGCCCGCCGGGGCGGGTCATCTCCTGCAGATGCTCCGGGGCGACGAGGCTGTTGCGGACCTCGGGGTGCGTGGCCATCCACCAGGCGAGCACCGCGGTGGCGAGCAGCGAGACGGCCGCGACCGGCAGCCACCAGCGGCGCGAGCGGTACAGCGCGGCCGGGAAGCTCACCGTGTAGTACCGGGCGACGTCGTGCCAGCCGCTGCTGCGCGAGCCGGTCACCGCACTGCGGGCCCGCGAGACCAGCCCGGTCAGCCGGCTCAGCAGGGCCGGGTCCGGCGCGGCGGCCTGGACCTTGGCCAGGTGGCCGGTGGCGCGCTGGTACAGGGTGACCAGTTCGTCGGCCTCCTCCCCGCTGAGCCGGCGCCGTCGGGCGAGGGCGTCCAGCCGTGCCCACTCCCCCTGGTGGGTGGCGACGAAGACGTCCAGGTCCATTCGGCGGCTCCATGGTCGGCGGTGGGCGCGAGGGGCCCGGGCGCGGGCGGCGGGTACGTACGGACACGCGCGGCCCAGCATGCCAGGAGCGGCGAGCGCCCCGGCCGCCGGGATCTCACTTCCCGTGCGGCCGCCGGGCGCCGTATGTTTGCGGCTGCGGATCGGACTGCGGAGAGCGGGTCGTGGGGGCCGGTCCGGGTGGTGTCCCTCCCCTCGACCGTGCCGCCCTCGGCGGCCTCCACTGGAGCCGTACGGGCTCCACGAGCGTGAACGGACAGGTGTCTTGAGCGACCTGGTGACGGGTGAGGCGGTCGTCCTCGACCTGCAGACGGCGAAGCTTCCGAGCCGGGCGCTGGCGATCGCGCTGGACCTGCTCGTGGAGTTCGCCGCCCTGCTGCTGGTCTCGCTCCTCCTGAGCGTCGCCCTGATCGGTCTGGACGGTGCCGCGCTGGCCGCCACCCTGCTCGGGCTGCTGGTGTTCTTCCTGGTGGCCGTGCCGGTGATGGTCGAGACCCTCAGCCACGGGCGCTCGCTCGGCAAGGCCGCGCTCGGCCTGCGGGTGGTGCGCACCGACGGTGGCCCCGTGCGGTTCCGGCACTCGCTGGTGCGCGGGCTGGTCGGCTTCATGGAGCTGGTCGCCCTGACCGGCGTGCCGGCGGTGATCACCTCGGCGGTGAACGTGGACGGCAGGCGGCTGGGCGACATCTTCGCCGGGACGGTGGTCGTCCGCGAGCGCACCCCGGGCGGCGGCACGGCGTCCCCGCTGCCGCCCGTGCACCCGCACCTGCTGCAGGCGATGGGCCGGGAGCTGGTCGCGATGGACCTGTCCGCGGTGCCGGAGTCGCTCTGGTTGGCGGTCCGCCAACTGCTCGGCCGCATAGGCCAGTTGGATCCGGCCGTGGCACTCCGGATGTCCGCCCGGCTGGCCGACGACCTGGCCGCCCGTACCGGCCACCCGGTGGCACCGGGGCTGCACCCGGCGGCGTATCTGGGCGCCGTGCTCACCGAGCGCCAGCGCCGGGAGTGGATGCGGGCCCAGGCGCAGCAGCGGATGACCGCCCCCGCAGCCCCCGCCCCCGCCCGGCAGGCCCCCGCACCCCAGCCGCCCACCGCGGACGGCCGGCCGCTTCGGGTCCTCGGCGTCCCGGCCGCGACCACCCCCACGACCCCGGCCCCGGCGCCCGCCGCCCCGTCCTTCGAGAAGCCCGCCCCCGCCCCGGGCACCGGCTTCGCCCCGCCCGCCTGAGACGTGTCCTAACTTCCGAACTCCACCGGCCAGGCGTTCGGCGGCGACGCCAGCTCCTCCAGCTCGATCCCGGCGGCCGCCAGCACCACGTCGCCCGACAGGTGCACGACCTGCTGCTCGCCGGTCTCCAGGTCCGCCACCTGGTACCGCTCGACCCGTAGCGGGCCCGAGTCGGTCTCGTGCGTGTCGACGCCCTCCAGCAGCCACCCCTGGTCGAAGGTGCGCGGCGCCAGCACCGGTTCGGTGAACGCGACCAGCCGCACCCGCGCGCTCGCCCCCTCCCGCAGCCGCAGCAGCCGGGCAGTGGCGACCAGGAAGGCCGGCGAACCGCCGGTGAACCCGTGCGCCCGGTCGTGGCCCTCCACGGCGTGCTCGCCGCCCGGGTCCGCCGCGTCGGTCCGGACCCAGGCCACGCCGTCCACCGCGCCGCCGCGCACCAGCCAGCCGCCGGCCCGCAGTTCCATCCGCAGCGGGCGGGCGCGCGAGTCCAGGGTGAGGTCGACGCCGCCGATCACCTGCCCGTCCGGCGCGTAGGTCTTGGAGACGTACCGCCAGCCGGCCGCCCCGGGGGCGCAGCTGAAGCGCTCCTCGCCGAGCAGCACGTGGTCATGGGTGTCGTGGAGCGAGTACCGGCCGTTGGGCATGCCCGAAAGCCTACGTGGACGATCTCCGGACCCGGCGTGCAACGTTCGGGGCGGGTGCCCGCATTAGGGAGGTGGACGGCGCGGCTGAGCGCCATCGCTACGAGGAACGGGGGGTGCAGATGGCGAAGCAGGCACACGACGCGGAATTCACCGAGTACGTGGCTTCCAGGGGCGGCTGGCTTCGGAAGGTCGCCTATCTGCTGTGCGGGGACTGGCATCGGGCCGACGACCTGGCCCAGGAGACCATCACCAAGCTCTACGTGCACTGGTCGAAGGCCAAACGGATGGAGAACGTGGACGGTTACGCCCGCAGGGTGTTGATCAACACGTTCCTGAGCGAGCAGCGCTCCCCCTGGTGGCGCCGCACGACCCGCACCGACACCGAGCCGGACATCGCCGCCGCGAGCGTCGATCTGGACGTCTCGATCGACCTGCGCCGCGCCCTTGCCACGCTGCCGCCCCGCCAGCGGGCCACCGTGGTGCTCCGCTACTACTGCGATCTGTCGATCGATCAGGCTGCCGAGGCGCTGGGCTGTTCGTCGGGCAACGTGAAGAGCCAGAGCTCACGCGCGCTGGTTGCCCTGCGCAGCACTCTCGCCTCCCGCCCCGCCGTCGCAGAGAGGACGTCATGACCACCACCGAGCACAGCGACCTGGCCGCCCGCCTGGTAGCCCTGGCCGACGAACCGGCGCCGCCGGCCGCGTTCGACGTCGCCACGTCCATCACCCGGGGACGGGCCCGCCTGCGCCGCCGGCAGCGGTTCACGGTCGGCGCGGTGGCCGCCGCGACGGCCCTCGTGATCGGCGCCACGCTGGTGCTGGAGCCCAGCCCCGCCGGAGCGCCCGCCGCACCCGCGGCCCCGGCCTCGGTCGCCCCGGCCCCCTCCACTCCCCCGGCCAAGACCGGTACCGGCGTCCTGGCCACCGAAGTCAAGTTCGGCTGGCTGCCCGACTGGGTGGACGGCGAGCGCGGCATCAGCTACTTGGGGAGCGTTACCAGTGCCAGTGAGGGGGGGATGGGCGGACGGAGCCTCATGCTCTCGCTCTTCCCCGCCGGGCCCGAGCCGGCCATCGACGTCGATCCGAAGCAGAAGCAGGAGAAGGTGCCGGCCCCCGACGTGAACGGCCGGACCGCGTACTGGCTGGTCCATCCGACCGCTCCCACCTTCGACAACTCATCCCGGCTCCTGCGCTGGCTGACCCCCTCCGGTCGGTGGGCGCAGCTCACAGGGTGGCGCGGCCGCTCCCAGGACGTCCCCGACGACGCGCTGCTTCGGGTCGCCGCCGGCGTCCAGGTCGGCAACTGGGACGTCCCGCTGCCGTTCTGGCTGGCCGGGCCTCCCAGCTCGGTCCGGCTGACCGGCGCCTCGTTGACCCGCCCCCAGGGCTCGCTGCCCTGGGGCGCCCAGGTCACGTTCTCGGCCGAGGACAAGAAGGTCCGGGTCTCGGTCGCCCCGGACCGGGCGATCCCTCCCGGGGAACCGGCGCAGGAGCCGTTCCAGGCGTTGTGCCGGGTTGACCAGGGGATCAAGGTCTGCGTGGGAGGGGCGGAAGGAAAACCGCCCGCGCTCGCCCAACTCGGCGGCCTGCAGGGCCTGCTGAACCTCGTGCACGTCACCGGCGCCGACGAGAGCAGCTGGACCACCGACGTCCTCCGCTGACCGCGCCCGTACGCCGGTGGCCGGCACCCCTGGGGTGGGGTGCCGGCCACCGGCGTCGGGGCGTCACCGCATCAGTAGCGGTACTGCTCCGCCTTGTACGGGCCCTCGACCGGAACGCCGATGTAGTCGGCCTGCTCCTGGGTCAGGGTGGTCAGCTTCACGCCGAGCGCGGCGAGGTGCAGGCGGGCGACCTTCTCGTCCAGGTGCTTGGGCAGCACGTAGACGCCGATCGGGTACTGCTCGGTCTTCGTGAACAGCTCGATCTGGGCGATCGTCTGGTTCGCGAAGGAGTTGGACATCACGAACGACGGGTGGCCGGTCGCGTTGCCCAGGTTCAGCAGGCGGCCCTCGGACAGCATGATGATGGTGTGGCCGTCGGCGAAGCGCCACTCGTGGACCTGCGGCTTGACCTCGGTCTTCACGATGCCGGGCAGCTTCGCCAGGCCCGCGATGTCGATCTCGTTGTCGAAGTGGCCGATGTTGCCGACGATCGCCTGGTGCTTCATCTTCTCCATGTGCGAGGCAAGGATGATGTCCTTGTTGCCCGTGGTGGTGATGAAGATGTCCGCGATCGAGACGACGTCCTCCAGGGTGGTGACCTGGTAGCCGTCCATCGCCGCCTGCAGCGCGCAGATCGGGTCGATCTCGGTGATGATCACGCGGGCGCCCTGGCCGCGCAGCGACTCGGCGCAGCCCTTGCCCACGTCGCCGTAGCCGCAGACGACGGCGACCTTGCCGCCGATCAGCACGTCGGTGGCGCGGTTGATGCCGTCGATCAGCGAGTGGCGGCAGCCGTACTTGTTGTCGAACTTCGACTTGGTGACGGCGTCGTTGACGTTGATCGCCGGGAACAGCAGGTTGCCGTCACGGTGCATCTCGTACAGGCGGTGGACACCGGTGGTGGTCTCCTCGGTCACGCCCTTGATGGTGGCGGCGACCTCGGTCCACTTGTTCGGGGTGTCCTTGAGGGTGCGGTTGAGCAGCTCCAGGATGATCCGGAACTCGTCGTTGTCCGCGGTGGACGGGTCCGGCGCGGCACCGGCCTTCTCGAACTCGACGCCCTTGTGGATCAGCAGGGTGGCGTCGCCGCCGTCGTCCAGGATCATGTTCGGGGTCTGGCCGTTCGGCCAGGTCAGCGCCTGCTCGGTGCACCACCAGTACTCGTCCAGGGTCTCGCCCTTCCAGGCGAAGACCGGCACGCCCTGCGGGTTCTCCGGGGTGCCCTCCGGGCCGACGGCGATGGCGGCGGCCGCGTGGTCCTGGGTGGAGAAGATGTTGCAGGAGCACCAGCGGACCTCGGCGCCCAGGGCGGTCAGGGTCTCGATCAGGACGGCGGTCTGCACGGTCATGTGCAGCGAGCCGGTGATGCGGGCGCCGGCCAGCGGCTGCGACTCGGCGTACTCGGCGCGGATCGACATCAGGCCGGGCATCTCGTGCTCGGCCAGCTGGATCTCCTTGCGGCCGAACGGCGCCAGGGAAAGGTCGGCGACCTTGAAGTCACCGGTGGTGTCGGTCGACATACGTCTGCTCCTCGCTGATGGGGTGGGCATGGCCAAGGTCCTGGTGTGCGGTCGCAGCGCGGCGGGGCCGTACGGGTGCACGGCTACGCCGGGGCGGCCGGATCCGTGGTGACGGACCGGTTCCCTGCTGCACAGCACAAACCGTCGGAGGACCTCTCTCCCTCGACCGGGGCACACCCTACGGGTGCGGACCGCCGATCGACCGCCATCAGCAGCGACGTTCTGGCTCTGGTGACGAATCTACACCGGCGGCCCCGCCGGCCGTCCGCCGATGAGTGTTTTCGGCCTCGGATCCGATCGGTCCTCAAGCCGGATCCCAGCCCGCCATCGGCCCGCCACCTGCCTGCCGCCGGGCCGCCGGCGGCCCGTCAGTGCGCGGTGTCGGGCCCGGGCCCGCCCGGGGTGGCCGCCGGGTCCTCGCCGGCGGCGGCCTTCTCGGCGCTGTAGACGTCGGGCTCCAGGTAGATCGCCCGCGCGATCGGGACGACCGCCCGCACCCGCGCCTCGGCGGCGTCGATCGCCTCCGCCACGCGGGCGGCGCTGTCCTGCGCGTTGACCGCGATCTTGGCGGCGACCAGCAGTTCCTCCGGGCCCAGGTGCAGGGTGCGCATGTGGATCACGCCGGTGACCGACTCGCCGTCCACCAGCGCCGCGCGGATCCGCCGCACCGACTCCCGGTCCGCGGACTCGCCGAGCAGCAGCGACTTGGTCTCCAGGGCGAGCACCACCGCGATGAGCACCAGCAGGACGCCGATGCACAGGGTGCCGACGCCGTCCCAGACGCCGTCGCCGGTGATCACCGTGAGCGAGACGCCGAGCAGCGCGAGCACCAGACCGATCAGCGCGCCGGTGTCCTCCAGCAGCACCACCGGCAGCTCCGGAGCCTTGGCGGTGCGGATGAACTGGACCCAGCCCTGGCCGCCCTTGGCCTTCGCCGACTCGCGCATCGCGGTCAGGAAGGACCAGCCCTCCATCACGATCGCGAAGACCAGCACGCCGACCGCCCAGCCCCAGGCGTCCAGCTTCTCCGGGTGGCTGACCTTGTGCCAGCCCTCGTAGATCGCGAACAGGCCGCCGACGCTGAAGAGGACGATCGCCACCAGAAAGCCGTAGATGTAGCGCTCGCGGCCGTACCCGAAGGGGTGCTCCTCGTCCGCCGCCCGGCGCGCCCGCCTGCCACCGATCAGCAGCAGCACCTGGTTGCCCGAGTCGGCGACCGAGTGCACGCCCTCGGCCAGCATCGACGAGGAGCCGGTGAAGGCGAAGGCGGTGAACTTGGCCGCCGCGATCGCCAGGTTCGCGGACAGCGCCGCAACCAGTGCCCTGGTGCCGCCTTCAGTACTCATGCTCGGGGTCCCTCCGCCGCAGTGGCCGGTCGCGCTGCTCTCGTCGAGCGCTTACCGTACCGGCCGTCGAGGTGGCCGAGGTATCGGCGCGAGCGGCCGGGGCCGTGTCCGCGCCGGCTCAGGACTGCGCGGCGGCGAGCCCGAGGTAGACGGCGGCGAAGTCGGTCAGCGCGAGCAGGTCGGCGAGCGCGTGCAGCGGGTCCGGCCGGGTGCTCGCGTACTCCGTCAGCCGGACCTCGTGGGCGGCGGCCAGCCGGTGCGCGCGGGTGACGCCGAAGCTGCGCGGGCCCGCGTCGTCCTCCGGCACCTCGGCCGGGGCGTCCGTCTCGTCGGGCGCACCGCCGGGCGCACCCGGGACGTGCCGCAGCAGCAGGACCTGCAGGTGCAGCGGATCCGGCTCGTCGACCCGGTCGCGGAAGAAGTCGTCCGGGTCCGCGCCCGCGCCCAACTGGCCGGTGAACATGCCGCGGTGGGCGGTGAGCACCTGCGGCAGCAGCCCCGCCAGCGCCGGGCGGCCGGCCCGTTCGGCGAGCTGGGCGGCGAAGCGGTCGGCGACCGCCCCGGCGATCGGGCCCTCCGCCCACAGCAGCGGAACCGTCCCGGCCAGCCGCGCGGCCAGGCCCTTCGCCGGGTTGGTGTACGCGGCGGCGTCGGGGCGGCAGCGGACGGCGGTCGCGTCCAGCAGGTCGGCGACGGCCGGCAGCGCGTCGTACGGCAGCTGGGTGATGCCGATCTTCTGGGCGAGCGCGAGCAGCGGGGTGAGGTGGGACCACAGCGCGGCCGGGTCCTCGGCGGGCAGGTCCGGTTCGGCGGACGGGCCGGCGGGCGCCTCGTCCTCGGACAGCACGGAGGCCACGTACGGCAGCGGCAGCGCGCGCACCTGCAGGGCGGCCTCGGCGAGCGGGCTGCCCGCCGGGGCGGTGACCACGATCGCGCAGCCGCGCGCGTAGGCCTGCTCGGCGAGGCTGACCAGGCCCGGTTCGCCGCCGTCGGCGGAGCTGACCACCAGCAGGTCGAGCGGGCCGGCCCAGCCGGGCAGCTGCCAGCCGAGCCCGGTGGTGAAGGCGGGCGGCGCACCCGCCCGGTCGGCACGCGGGGCGACCGCCTCGGTCGGCGGCAGCGGGGTGATCAGTGCGGCGTTGCCGGCCAGCGCGGCCAGGATCTCGCCCGCCGTCAGGGCGCTGCCGTGGCCGGCGACCAGGACGGCGCGCGGGCGGCCGTCCGGGCGCAGCCGGTCCAGACCGGCCGCGCCGGCCAGCCGCAGCGCGGTGCGGACCCGCGCGCCGGAGCCGGCCAGGGCCAGCAGGGCGCGGTCACGGTCGGCGCGCTGGAGGGCGGCCGGGTCGTCGAGCAGGGTGTCGTCGAGCATGCGGCGGGCCTCCGGCTGCTGTCCTGTGCGCGCTGGGCTGGCGGGGAGCGCTGGGCGGGGGGACGGTTCGTCCGCCCCAAGGATCAGGCCGGGCGGCGGGCCTCGTCCACCAGCAGGACCGGAATGCCGTCCCGGACCGGGTACGCGAGGCCGCAGTCCGCACCGGTGCAGACCAGCTCGGGCTGCTCCTCGGTCCCGCCCTCGGTGAGCGCGGCCCGGCACTGCGGGCAGACCAGGATCTCCAGCAGGAAGGATTCGAGCTTCATGGGTGTCGGGCTCCCGGTCTTGGGGGTGGGAAGGCTGGTCGGGATCGGCATGGCGGTGCCCCGGCCGATAGGCAACCCTACCGGCCGGGGCACTGGAGGCCTCGGTCAGGCGCGGACGACGGCGAGCACGCCGTCGCGCAGCTCGGCCATCTTCGCCGGGTCCTTGGCCTCGACGTTCAGGCGCAGCAGCGGCTCGGTGTTGGAGGCGCGCAGGTTGAACCACCAGTCCGGACCGGCCACGGTGAGGCCGTCCAGCTCGTCGACGGTGGTGCCCTCCAGGCCGGCGTAGGCGGCCCGGACGGCGGCGGTGCTGGCGGCCTGGTCGGCGACGGTGCTGTTGATCTCCCCGGAGGCGGCGTAGCGGTCGTACTCCGCGGTGAGCCCGGACAGGGTGCCGGACTGGCCGCCGAGCGCGGCCAGCACGTGCAGCGCGGCGAGCATGCCGGTGTCGGCGCGCCAGAAGTCGCGGAAGTAGTAGTGCGCGGAGTGCTCGCCGCCGAAGACGGCGTCGGTGACGGCCATCTCCTGCTTGATGAAGGAGTGGCCGACCCGGGTGCGCACCGGGGTGGCGCCGAGCTCGCGGACCACCTCGGGGACGGTCCAGGAGGTGATCAGGTTGTGGATGACGGTCGGCTCGGCCTCGCCGGCGGC
Organism: Kitasatospora sp. MAA19; assembly: GCF_029894125.1. Lineage (GTDB taxonomy): Bacteria > Actinomycetota > Actinomycetes > Streptomycetales > Streptomycetaceae > Kitasatospora. Next base: position 36,807 of record NZ_JARXYZ010000052.1, on the reverse strand, counting down.
CTTGGCGCGGGCGATCTCGCGGGCGGCGACCAGGGCGGTGATGGCGGACGGGGAGACCGGCTCGCCGCGCTCGTCGACGACGAAGCAGCGGTCGGCGTCGCCGTCGAAGGCCAGGCCGAGGTCGGCGCCGACCTCGCGGACCTTGGCCTGCAGGTCGACGATGTTCTTCGGGTCGAGCGGGTTGGCCTCGTGGTTGGGGAAGGTGCCGTCCAGCTCGAAGTACATCGGGACGAGGTCGATCGGCAGGCCGTCGAAGACGGTCGGCACGGTGTGGCCGCCCATACCGTTGCCCGCGTCCACGGCGACCTTGAGCGGGCGGATCGCGGTGAGGTCGACCAGGCCCAGCAGGTGGTCGGCGTAGCCGCGCAGGGTGTCCTGCTCGGACAGCGCGCCGGGCTTGACGTCCTTGGCCGGGACGGTGACGGTGTCGTCCTCGGCCGTCCAGGACTCGACCAGCTCGCGGATCTCGGAGAGGCCGGTGTCCTGGCCGACCGGGGCGGCGCCGGCCCGGCACAGCTTGATGCCGTTGTACTGGGCCGGGTTGTGGCTGGCGGTGAACATCGCGCCGGGCAGGTCGAGCTTGCCGCTGGCGTAGTAGAGCTGGTCGGTCGAGCAGAGGCCGATCTGGACCACGTCGGCGCCGTAGGCGGCGGCACCCTCGGCGAAGGCCCGGCTGAGCGACGGGGAGGAGGGCCGCATGTCGTGGCCGACGACGATCGCGGACGCGCCGGTGACCTGCACGAACGCGGCGCCGAAGGCCCGGGACAGGTGCTCGTCCCACTGGTCCGGGACGACTCCTCGGACGTCGTACGCCTTCACGAGCTGCTTGAGGTCGCGCACTGCGGCTCCACCCTGGTCTCTGTACTGATCGGTGTGCGTGTGATCGGCGGCTGGCCGCCCACGGTCACGATACGTCGGGGTCACCGCCCGTTCGGTCGACGGTCCGCGGTGACGGTAGACGGGCAGCGTACCCGGGTCGAACGAACGCCCGGTGCGGGCCGGGTGCGGGGTGCGGCGTCAGTTGTCCGGCGAGCGGAGGACGCGGAGGTGGCCGCGGCGGCCGCCCTCGGTGGACTCGCCCTCGGGCGCGCGGCCCTGACGGGGGGTCTGCGGGCGGGCGGCCTCGCGGACGGCGTTGGCGAGGGCCTCCAGGTCGTCGCTGCTGCGGCGCAGCGGCCCGGCCTCGGCGGCGAGCCGGACGACCTCCCAGCCGCGCGGGGCGGTGAGACGCTCGGCGTGCTCGGCGCACAGGTCGTAGCAGTGCGGCTCGGCGTAGGTGGCGAGCGGGCCCAGGACGGCGGTGGAGTCCGCGTAGACGTACGTCAGCGTCGCGACGGCCGGCCGGCCGCACGCGGTCCGCGAACAACGACGTACAGAGCTCACGAGGGTGGACGGTACCGCACTCCTCGCTGGGGAGCGAAGACCGCCTGTCCGGCGGGGGTGCCGTGTCGCGGTCGGCGCGCCGGTCCGCGCACCCGCCACCCCGGGCGTTTCCCCGTCGGAGTAGTCCACTTCCGACCGTCCAAGGACTACCCTCGGCAGTGATATGGACAGCTCTGCACCGCAGTCATCGACGGGACCCTCGCGCCGTCCCCGGCACCGCGACCGGCACGGCAGGGGGCTGCGCGGCCCGCTGGCGCCGCCCCAGGTGCCGATCTCGCTCACCCGCTCCGAACTGTTCGACGACTACGTGCGCGAGTCGGTGGAGCGTCTCGAACGGCGCTGGCCGCAGTTGATCGAGGTGGAGTTCGCCGTCCAGGAGGTGCCGCTGCGCGAACCGGACGCGGCCGACACCGAGGACGGTGTGCCGCTGGGGCGGGTGTCACCGGGCAAGCAGGGGCGCAAGAGCCAGATCGTGGTGTACCGGCGGCCGGTGGAGATCCGGGCGAAGACCCGGGAGGACCGCGCGGCGCTGGTCCACGAGATCCTGATCGAGCAGGTCGCGGAGCTGCTGGGGCTGTCTCCGGACGCCATCGACCCGCGCTACGACGAGGACTGAGCACGCGCACAGGGGCGGTACCCGGCGGACCCGGGTACCGCCCCTGGCGGCCGGTCAGCGCAGGACGACGCCCGGATCCTGGCCGGCCCGCGGGACCTTGACGGTGCTGCGGTCGTCGTGCAGCGCCTGGACGGTGAACATCGGCACGTCCTTGGTGGGCAGCGAGAGCATCCGGGCGGCCACCACCGGTCCGCCGGATACGGTCTCGACGGTGAGCGCGAAGCTCCCGTTCAGCCCGCCCGGCTCGGGCGCCGGGAGAGCGACCGTGCCGCCGGCCGGCAGCTCGACGTCCTTGCTCACCGGGGTGCCGCCGCCGGTGCCGGCCGAGGCGGTGACCCGCACGGTGGCGGCGTCGCCGGTGGAGGTCAGGAACAGCGTGGACGCGCCGGCCCGGTTGTCGGCGACGGTGGCGCGGGCGCCGACCGGGGCGCTGCCGGTGAGCCAGGCCGCGTCGCTCTTGCCGCCGCCCCCGGCCCGGTCGACGCGCAGGCCGGCCACGATCGGGGTGGGGTGCTTGTCGTCGGTGGGCGACAGCCGCAGCCCGGCGACCTCGTCGCGGGTGACCTTGCCGAGGTCCACGGCGGCCACCATGCCCGCCTTGATGTGGATCGACTCGTTGCCGGCCGGGGTGAACCAGCCGTTCTTGCCGGAGAGCTGGATCTTCAGGTCGGCGTCGTCCTCCGGCGGCGCCCAGACCACCAGGTGGGCGGCCGAGGTGTCGGCCGGCAGGCCGGGCAGCACCTGGGTGGGCGCCGGGTCGGCCGAGGCCGGGATCCAGTCGGCGCCCTTGCTCCCGTCGGCGGCGTGCAGGGCGGCGCCCACCCGCCCGCTGCGGGCGACCACGTGCACGGCGAGGTCGGTGACCGCGCCCTTGCTGATGGTCGGCAGCAGCACGGACTGGGAGCTGCCGGGGGCGACGGTGATGCCGTTGGCGGCGTCGTTCTCGATCAGGCCCTTGTCGCCGTACAGCTTGATATCGACGACGGCGGCGGAGGACTCGGTGTTCACCAGGCTGACGTAGTCGACCCGGTCACCGGCCGTGCTGGCCCCGGCGAACCAGAAGCTGGTCCCGGCGGGGGTGCAGGTGAGGCCGGACAGGCCGAGTCCGCGCTGCTCGGTGACCACGGTGGTCTGGGTGACGGTGAAGCCGGGGGCGAGGGCGCCGGTGGCCACGGCCCCGGTGCCGGGGGCGGTGTCGCCGTTGGCGGCCGGGCCGGTGACCGGGGTGCCGGGCTTGGCCAGGGTCAGCCGGGCGTCGGCGGGCGCACCGCCCTTGTCCGGGGCGGCCGGGGCGGCCGGGGCGCCCGAACCGGACGGTGCCGGGGTGGCCGGGGCCGAGGGGGCCGCGGTCGGCGGGGTCGCGGGCGCGGCGGCGTCGGAGAGCCAGCCGGCCCCGCCGGTGGCACCGCCCGTCCCGGGCGGGGTGTAGGCGGTGAACGCGGTCGAGCCGGTCAGACCCTGGAGCGGCTGCGGGCAGACCGCCGCCGTCCGCTCGACCTGCGCGGTGGTCGGGGCTCCGGCGTCCGCCTTGGCCGGGGCGGCCGGCGGGCGCGCCTCGGCGACCCCGAACACCGCCGCGAGCACGACGGCCGCGGCCAGCAGGGACGGCGTGGTCCTGGTGCCCCCGGACCTCCCGGCCGGGCGGCCGGGCGCCGCGGGCTCCGGCGCCTCCGCCGGGGCGTGCCCGGACTGCTCGGCCTCGGCGGGCTCGACGGCCTCGGCCACGGACTTCTTCCTGAAAGCGGGCTTCTTCATCGCGGGTCAGCTCCCCGATCCGTGCTGGTGCGGGTACCGGCCCGTGCCATGGGGGTCGTTCGGGTCGTTGGGGTCGTTCAGGTCGTAGTAGGGCTCGGCCTGCGGCTGCCCCGGCACCCACGGCTGCTGGTGCCCCGCCTGCTGGTAGGGGTCGTAGCCGTACTGCTGCTCCGGCGGGTACGGCTGCTCGTAGCCCTGCTGCGGGTACGCCTGCTGCTGGTAACCGCCCCCGGCCTCCGACCCGGGGTGGCCCCACTCGCCCTGGCCGCCGTAGGACGCGGCCGCCGGCTGCTGGGCCGCGTACTGGTCGTAGCTGTACGGGTCGGCCTGCTGGTACGTCTGGTACGGGTCGGCGTACGGCTCGGCCTCCTGGACGGCGGCGGCCGCCTGGACCGCCTCGGCCACCGGCTCGCCGGCCGGCTGCTGCGGGATCGCTCCCGGCGGGCCGTCGTACACCCCGCCGTCCTCGGCGCCGCCCTCGCCGCGCTCGGCCATCCGGCGGGCCCGGCGGCTGCCGGGGGCGGGCGCCTGCGCCTGGGCCGCGGCGGCCAGCGCGGCGGCGGCCACCACCTCCTCGGGCAGGTCGTCGTCCTTGTGGCTGCGGCGGCCGGGCAGGGCCAGCACCAGGATGGTCAGGCCGAGCACCACCTGGGCCCAGATCCAGCCGGTGTGCGCGAAGCCGTCCTCCCGGGTGACGGCCAGCTTGCCGCCGCCGGCCGGGAGCTTGAAGCCCTGCGCCCAGCCGTCGACCGTGACAGCCTCCAGCGCGGTGCCGTCCAGGGTGGCCTTCCACGCGGGGGCCGCGGACTCGGCGAGCCGCAGCACCCGGCCGTCCGGGCCGGCCGGGACGGTGGCGGTGAGGTCGCGGGCCCCGGACGGGACGACCACCGGGGCGGCGCCCGGGGTGGTGATCACCGCGCGGACCGCGGGGGCGCCGTTGACCTGCCAGAGCGCGGAGTCGCCGTCCTGGTTGGCCTTGACCAGGCCGGGGGTGGTGTCCAGGACGTCCTTGTAGGTGCCGATCACCGGCTGCTCGACCAGCACGTAGGCGATGCCGAAGCCGGACAGCGCGCCGGCCTGGTCGGCGCCGGAGCCGGCCAGCAGGCTGCCGACCATCGTGTTCAGGCGGTCCTGGGTGCCGGTCGCCGGGTCGACGGTGGACTCGGCCTGGCCGAGCGTCAGACCCGCGCCGCGGACCACGGTGTAGCGGACCGCGCCGCCGCCCGGGTCACCGGTCACGACCAGGGTGCGGGACCGGTCGGTGGTGCCGGCCTCCTCGGCGATGAACGCGGGCACCTGGCCGGCCGGGGCCCGGTGCAGCGGCCCGCCGGCGCCGGTCAGCGCCCACCACAGGCCGGTGCCCAGCGGGGCCAGTACCGCGGCGGCCACCACCAGCGCGGCCACCGGCTGGCGCCAGCCGAAGGCGATCCCGGCCACCCGGGCGTTGGCGCCGTCGGCGCCGATCGCGGCGGCCGCCAGCAGGGCGATCCCGGCGATCAGGGAGGCCGGGCCGGCCCAGGCGGGCACCATCGGACCGCCGGAGGCCGGGGTGACGGAGGTGCCCGCCACCGCGACCGCGAAGACCAGGCCGGCGCCGGCCGCCCCCCAGGCCGCCAGCACCGCGCGGCGGCGGTCGGCGCGCAGCAGCGCGGCGAGCGCGGCGAGCACCACGCCGGCCGACAGCCACACCGGCGGCACCCCGGCGCCGCCCGGGTTGACCAGCAGCAGGCCGACCGCGCTCGCACCGGTGCCGTGCAGGCCGGGCAGGCCGGCCTCCAGCAGCAGCCACTGCGGGTTCGACAGCACCTTCAGCGACCACGGCGCCAGCACCAGGACCGGCACCGCGAGGATCACCAGGACGCGCAGGCCGAGCAGGCGCAGCGCGGCGCCGCCGGAGCCGAAGGCGCCGCCGCGCACGACCGCGACGACCAGCATCGCCAGGCAGAGCGGCAACGCGAGCGCCCAGGTCAACGGCACGAAGGAGGTGGCCAGGGTGAGCAGCAGGACGGTCATCCAGACCGGCCGCCACCCCGGGCGGGCACCCTTGGCGGCGCTCTCGTCGCGGATGCCGAGGCCGGCCGCGATCGCGGCGGCGCGGGCCAGCGGCGGCAGCAGCACGGCGAGGACGGCGGTGCCGATCCGGCCCTGGGCGAGCGCGCCGGTGGCGGCGGGCAGCAGCGCGTAGGCGGCGCTGGCCCAGGCGCGGACCAGCTTGGAGTCCAGCAGCGGCCGGGACACCAGGTAGGCGCTGACCGCGGACAGCGGCACGGTGAGCACGATCAGCAGGGTGAGTGCGAGGTCGGCGTGGCCGAACAGCACCCAGGACAGCACCGCGAGCACGCCGAGGTACGGCGGCGCGGCGGCGGTGGAGCCGGTGCCGACCGGGTGCCAGGCGTCCGCGTACATCGACCAGAGGCCGCCGGCGCCGTCGGCGGTCGGCAGCAGGGCGCCGCCGAACAGCTCGCCGCCGCCGAGCAGGCCGCGGCAGGCGATCAGGGCGAACACCAGCAGGGCCGCGAACAGCACCGGCGCCGGGCGCCGGGCCAGCTTCTTGATCAGCGTGAACTGCTCGACGACCAGGTCCTCGGCGTCCTCGTCGCCCGGCCCGGCCTCGACCGAGCCGTGCCGGCCGCCGGAGTCGTCCCCGCCCCCTATGCCGAGCGAGCCGATGACGCCCTCGACGGCCAGGCGGGCGGTGGCGCCGGGCGCCGGGAAGAGCGTGCGGTCGTCCAGGGCGTCGGCGGCCCGGGTGCGGGCGCGGCGCTTGCGCGCGGCCAGCAGCCGGGGGAAGCGGACGAGTTCGTGGCCCAGGCCGGCGAGTTCGTCGAAGGCCTGCCGCGGGTCCTTGCCGAGCAGGTTGGTGACGGCCCGCAGCAGCGTGCCGAGCACCAGCCGCAGCAGGACGTAGGGGAAGAGCGCGCCCTTGCAGTTGGCGAGCAGGGTGTAGACGGCGCCGGACTTGTCCCCCCGGTGCGGGTGGGCGGGGCCGCAGTCGATGGCGCGGCGCTCGCGGCTGGCCGCCTCGGCGTGCCGCAGCACGGCGTCGGGGGCGACCACCACGCGGTGGCCGGCGGCGTTGACCCGCCAGCAGAAGTCGGTGTCGTCGCGCATCAGCGGCAGCGCCTTGTCGAAGCCGCCGAGCTCCTCGAAGACGTCGCGGCGCACCAGCATGCCGGCGCTGGAGACGGCGAGCACCGGGCGGACCTGGTCGTGCTGGCCCTGGTCCTGCTCGCGGCGGTCCAGGCCGGTCCACCGGCGACCGGAGCGGGCGATGGTGACGCCGACCTCCAGCAGCTGGCGGCGGTCGTACCAGCTGCGCAGCTTGGGGCCGACCACGGCGGCACTGGGGGTGGAGTCGGCGACCTGGAGCAGTCGGCGCAGCGCGTCGGTCTGCGGCTCGCAGTCGTCGTGCAGCAGCCAGAGCCACTCGACGGGCTGGGTCTCGCGCGGGCCGCCGCGGCCGAGGTCGTCCTCCTGGGCGAGCGGGTCGCCGAAGTCGTCCCAGCCGCCGGTGACCGGGTCGTAGCCGGAGGGGTCGAGCCGGTACGGGAGGTCCTCCGGGCGCAGCGGCGGGCTGTTGAAGACGGCCTCGGCGACGGCGGTGCCGAAGCCGGCCCGGCGGCCGAGGATCAGCGGGCCGCTCTCGGGCATCCCGTCGGCGAGGCCGAAGTCGGCGAGCGCGTCGGCGAGCAGCTGCGGGGAGTTGTCGGTGGAGCCGGTGTCGACCGCGAGCACCCGCTGGACCTGGCGGTCCTGGCCGAGCAGGCCGGCGAGGGCCTGCGGCAGCCAGCGGGCGCCGTCGTGCGAGACGATCACCGCGGTGACCAGGTGGCGCGGATAGGCGGGCGGCCTGGCAGCGGTGAAGCCGCTCTGGTGGCTGTAGACGGTCATCGAGTGCGCGGGCCCCAGTTCTCGGTGGACACAGCCGGTGAACGGCAACCGGATGGCGCACCACACTAACGGCTCCGGATGACGGCTTCGTCCGCGGTGCCGGTGCGGAACCGGTGAAGAGGGGGCCGGGAACACGAAAGCGCCCCACCACCGCGGTGAGGCGCCCGTACTGCTGTGAGGTTGTCGAAGGGTCAGCGGGGGTCAGGGCCCACCCCGGTCAGACCGCGCTCTTCTTGAGCCGACGACGCTCGCGCTCGGAGAGGCCGCCCCAGATGCCGAACCGCTCGTCATTGGCGAGGGCGTACTCCAGGCATTCCGACCGGACCTCGCAGGCGAGGCAGACCTTCTTCGCCTCGCGAGTGGAGCCGCCCTTCTCGGGGAAGAAGGACTCGGGGTCGGTCTGGGCGCACAACGCGCGCTCCTGCCAACCGAGTTCCTCCTCTTCCTCCGCGATGCCGTCACCGATCAACAGCTCAAAGAGCTCGCTCATGTGGCGCGCCTCCTCTGCCCCTACTTGGCGTCCCCGTGGTTGCCGTTGCCTCGTGCGGCCGACGACACGAGTGAAATTACAGTTGCGTCACTCTGGCCCAGTCAAGCCGAGCTCTGGTATTGGGGCCAGGATTCACTCCCCGGCACCAAGCCGTTACGAATAGTGTACATATTCGGACACATTGGACCTTCAGCCCAAAAGCCCCGGACGGCCTCGAACCGTCCGCACCTATTCGCCGAGTGACGCTCGGTCACCATCACAGGCCGGTCATCGCCCTGCCTTCCCGGCGATCTTCCCATCGAAACATAGACGGTGATTTATCACCCCATCCGGGCAGCTTCCGGACCTAACCCCCTCGAATACCCCATCCCTGCGTTTGACACCGGGACCGTGGGTACGGTCTCCTTTCCCCCATGTCAGAGTTCGCCAGCCCCCGGAGCGGTTCCACGCTCCGTCGTGCCGTGAACTCTTGTTGTCGCCTCTGTTCCTGCTGTATCTAGGCGCCCGCGTCCCACCGCGCGCCGCCCCCAGGAAGCACAGAGGCCGCCCGCGATTCCGCCCCAGGACATCCCGGATCCGGCTGATCCCTGACGAACCAGCCGCCACTCCGAGGACGACTCCCGTGCGCATGACCCGCATCCGCCAGCGGAACCGCGACCGCAACAAACTCGCCCGTCGTGGACTCGCACCCGCCGCTGCCCGCCCCGCCCGGTCCGCCCGGGGCTGGACCGACGGCCTCAGCGACGTCTCCATCGCCGGCGACCCGCTCGCCTTCCCGCACCTGGCCCGCACCGACCTGCCCGCCCACCCCACCACCGTCGCCGACCACGCCCGGCTGGTCCGCGAGATCGCCGCCGACCGCGCCCGCTGGGAGCCACTGGTCCGCTACGACGCGCTCACCCGCTGGTACGCCCGGCTGGAGACCGGCCCCGGCTACGAGGTCTGGCTGCTCAGCTGGCTGCCCGGCCAGAGCAGCGGCTTCCACGACCACGGCGAGTCCTCCGGCGTGATGACCGTCGTCCAGGGCGAGCTGATCGAGCGCTCGCTGACCCACGAGGGAGAAGCGGCGCGCACCCTGCGCCCCGGCGGGCAGCGGGTCTTCTCCTCCGGCTACCTGCACGAGGTCGTCAACGGCACGCTCGAACCCGCCGTCTCCATCCACCTCTACACCCCGGGCCTCACCGAGATGAACCAGTACGGCGACACCTCCGTCCCCGAACAGCACCCGCAGGCCCAGGCCGGGACGCACTGAGCACCCGCCGTCGTCAGCCCGGCCGTCGCGCCCGGCGGCGGCCGGGCTGACGGGCAGTCCGGCCGTGGCAGGATGGCCCCATGCGCATCGTGGCACTGGCAGGCGGAATCGGCGGAGCGCGCTTCCTGCGCGGACTCCTCGCGGCGGTCGGACCGCAGGACGAGATCACCGTCATCGGCAACACCGGCGACGACATCCACCTCTACGGCCTCAAGGTCTGTCCCGACCTCGACACCGTGATGTACACCCTCGGCGGCGGCATCCACGAGGAGCAGGGCTGGGGCCGCACCGACGAGACCTGGTCGATCAAGGCCGAGATGCAGGAGTACGGCGTCGGCCCCGAGTGGTTCGGGCTCGGCGACCGCGACTTCGCCACCCACCTCGTCCGCAGCCAGATGCTCACCGCCGGTTACAGCCTCAGCCAGGTCACCGAGGCGCTGTGCGTGCGCTGGAAGCCCGGCGTACGGCTGCTGCCGATGAGCGACGACCGGGTCGAGACCCACGTGCGGATCACCGACGAGCAGGGCACCCGGGCGATCCACTTCCAGGAGTACTGGGTCAAGCTGCACGCCGCCGTCGACGCCGAGGCGATCATCCCGGTCGGCGCCGACACCGCCAAGCCCGCGCCCGGCGTCCTGGAGGCCATCGCCGACGCCGACGTGATCCTCCTCCCGCCGTCCAACCCGGTCGTCTCGATCGGCACCATCCTCTCCGTCCCCGGCATCCGGGAGGCCGTCGCCGCCGCCCCGGCACCCGTCGTCGGGCTCTCCCCGATCATCGGCGGCGCCCCGGTGCGCGGCATGGCCGACAAGGTGCTCGCCGCCGTCGGCGTCGAGGCCACCGCCGAGGCCGTCGCCCTCGACTACGGCTCCGCGCTGATCGACGGCTGGCTCGTCGACACCGCCGACCAGGACTCGGTCGCCGCCGTCGAGGCCGCCGGGATCGCATGCCGGGCCGTCCCGCTGCTGATGACCGACGTCGAGGCCACCGCCGAGATGGCCCGGGCCGCGCTCGCCCTCGCCGAGCAGGTGCGCACGTGAGCGAGCGGAGCTCGCGAACCGTCAAAAGGTGCGCGTTTCGCGAAGCGACCGCCGAGCGCGGCGAGGTGGGCGCATGAGCGAGCGGAGCTCGCGAACCGTCAAAAGGTGCGCGTTTCGCGAAGCGACCGCCGAGCGCGGCGAGGTGGGCGCATGAGCCTGGAGGTCCTGCCGGTCGAGGGGCTGCCGGAGGTCGACGCCGGGGCCGACCTCGCCGCGCTGCTCGCCAAGGCCGGCGACTACCGGGACGGCGACATCCTGCTGGTCACCTCGAAGATCGTCAGCAAGGCCGAGGGCCGGCTGCTGCACGCCGCCGACCGCGAGGCCGCGATCGACGCCGAGACCGTCCGGGTGGTCGCCCGACGCGGCCCCGCCCGGATCGTCGAGAACCGCAACGGTTTCGTCATGGCCGCCGCCGGCGTCGACGCCTCCAACACCGCCCCCGGCACCGTCCTGCTGCTGCCCGAGGACCCGGACGCCTCCGCCCGCGCGCTGCGCGCCGGGCTCCAGCGGCTCACCGGACGCCGGCTCGCCGTCGTCGTCACCGACACCTTCGGCCGCCCCTGGCGCAACGGGCTCACCGACGTCGCCATCGGCGCCGCCGGGCTCACCGTCCTGGAGGACCACCGGGGGCGCACCGACAGCCACGGCAACGAGCTGACGCTCACCGTCACCGCCACCGCCGACGAACTCGCCGCCGCCGCCGACCTGGTGAAGGGCAAGGCCACCGGGGTGCCGGTCGCCGTCGTCCGCGGGCTCGGCCACCTCGTCACCGCCGAGGACGGCGAAGGCGCCCGGCCGCTGGTCCGCCCCGCCGTCGACGACATGTTCCGGCTCGGCACCTCCGAGGCGCTGCGCCAGGCCGTCACCCTGCGGCGCACCGTCCGCTCCTTCACCGCCGAGCCCGTCGACCCCGCCGCCGTCCGCCGCGCCGTCGCCGCCGCCGTCACCGCGCCCGCTCCGCACCACACCACGCCGTGGCGGTTCGTCCTGCTGGAGACGGCGGAGGTCCGCACCCGGCTGCTCGACTCGATGCTCGCCGCCTGGCAGCGCGACCTGCGCGAACTCGATGGCTGGGACGACGCCCGGATCGCCCGCCGCACCGCCCGCGGCGACGTCCTGCGCGACGCGCCCTACCTGGTGGTGCCGTGCCTCGTCATGGACGGCTCGCACCACTACCCCGACCAGCGGCGCGCCACCGCCGAACGGGAGATGTTCACCGTCGCCGCCGGCGCCGCCGTGCAGAACCTGCTCGTCGCCCTCACCGGCGAGGGCTACGGCTCCGCCTGGGTGTCGTCCACCATGTTCTGCCGCGACACCGTCCGCGCCGCCCTCGACCTCCCGGCCGGCTGGGACCCGATGGGCGCCATCGCCGTCGGCCGCCCCGCCGAAGCCCCGCGGGCGCGCCCCGAGCGCAGCGCCGACGCCTTCATCGAGGTGCGGTAGCGACCTCGGCGAGCAATGCGGCCCTCCCGATCGTCGGGTCCCCCAGGTGCTGCACCGCCTCACGGGCGGCCAGCGCGTCGGCGGCCTCGTCGCGGGCGGCGCGCGTCCGCGCCTCGGCCCGACGGAGCAACTCGGCCAGGCGCACAGCGACTTGACGTGCGCCCAGGGGGAAGCCGCGACCTCGGCGTAGCGGCGCCGGGCCGGTCATCTGCCCCGGTGGTCGTTGGGGGTGAGGCGGGGGCCGTAGCGGGGGGCGTGGACGGCGGTGGCTGCCAGGAGGCGGCAGACGCGGTGACGGTGCGGGCGGTAGGGCTCCAGCAGGGCGAGCATCTGGGCGTCGTCGCTGCGGGGGCGGCCGGCCAGGGCCCAGCCGACCAGGTTGGGCAGGTGGAAGTCGCCGACCGAGACGGCGTCCGGGTCGCCGTTGCTGCGCTGCAGGGTCTCGGCGGCCGTCCAGGTCCCGATCCCCGGGACGGCGGTGAGGCGGGCGAAGGCCTCGGCGTGGTCCATCGCGGAGGCCTGCTCCATCCGGGGGGCCAGCCGGACGGCGCGCATGATCGTCGCCGAGCGCTTCGGATCCACCCCCGCACGGTGCCACTCCCAGCTCGGCACCAGGGCCCACTCCCGGGCCGACGGCGCCACCCGCAGGCCCTCGGCCGGGCCCGGCGCCGCGGTGCCGAAGTCCCTCAGCAGGGTGCGCCAGGCGCGGTACGCCTCGTCGGTGGTCACCTTCTGCTCCAGGATCGCCGGGACGAGGGATTCCAGGACCAGTCCGGTGCGGGTGAGGCGGACCCCGGCGGTGCGGCGCTGGGCGTCCCGCAGCGGGCCGGGCGGCAGCACCAGGGCCTCCGGATCGTCCTGCGCGCCCAGCAGCGCCGGCAGCCGTTCCAGCAGCCACTGCGCGCCCGGGCCCCAGGCGGTGGCCTCCACCTCGCCGGCCCCCGGCCGCGCCAGCACCCGCAGCGTCCCGATCCCCGCCGGGGTCCGGGACGCCCGCCAGATCGCGCCGTCGCCGGTGGTGCGGTACGCCGGGTCGGCGGGGCCCCGGCGCAGCGGCAGCAGCGTCCGGGCCGCGTCCAGCGGGAAGCCCGGCCGCCAGCGCCGTACCGACTCGCCCGTCACCGCCGTACGCCTCCTCCGCTGTCCGGCTCCACCGCCTTCGTCGACCATGGGGATATGAACGATACGCGGCTGCCGGAGCTGTCCTCCGGGGACGAGAGCGCGGTGCGGGCGCTGTACCACCGGGCGCTGGAGGGGTGGAACCAGCGGGACGGCTCGGCCTTCGCCGGGCCGTTCGCCGAGCACGGGGAGGTGGTCGGCTTCGACGGGACCAGGCACTGCGGGCGGTCGGTGATCGCCGCCGAGCTGGGACGGATCTTCGCGGACCACGCGACGCCGGAGTACGTGGCCAGGGTGCGGCGGGTGCGCGCGCTGGGGGCCGGGGTGGCGCAGCTGAACGCCGTCGCGGGGCTGGTGCCGGACGACGCGGAGGACCTGGACCCGGCGCTCAACGCGGTGCAGACGGTGATCGCGGTGAACGCCGGGGCGGGGTGGCGGATCGAGCTGCTGCAGAACACCCCGGCGCGGTACGACCTCCGGCCGGACCTGGCGGCGGCCTTGACGGCGGAGCTGCGGGGGCTGGTCGGGCGGGTGCCGGGGCCTGCCTAGAGGGTCTGGAGGTGGGCCGCGGCCGCGCGGAGGGCGGGGAGCCGGGCGTAGAGGGCGGCGCCGGGGCACTCGGTGTTGAAGGCGTCGCGGTGGCCGGAGACGGCGTCGAAGGCGACGACGGTGCCCTTGGGGTAGCGGCTGGCGTCGGAGCTGGAGGTGAGCTGGGCGCGGCCGTCCGCGGCGCGGCCGGTGAGGCCGAGCTTCCAGGCGGCGATGGCGGCGAGGCCGTCCAGGAGGGGCTGGGGCGGGGAGTCGGAGACGAAGGTGCCGATGGCGGCGACGCCCGCCGAGTCGGTGTTGAAGCCGAGGGTGTGGGCGCCGTGGACGGGCCGGTCGACGCCGAGGAGTTCGAACGGCCCGGTGGTGCGCGGGGCCAGGCCGGAGCCGGGGCCGAGCGGCAGTGAGGTGACCGAGCCGCCGCCGGCCGAGGCACGGCGCCGGGCACCGTCCGGGTCGGCCGGACCGGCGGTGGCGGCGGGCTGGAGGAGCAGGGCCACGGTGCAGCCGGCGAGCAGGCCGGCCGGGAGGGAAAGGCGCATAGACCGGATGGTGGCGGCAAATCGGACCGCTCGCCACGCCGCCCCGTGCCCCTCCCGCCACCCTCCCGCCACCCCTCCCGACGCCCCACCCGAAGGCCGTAGGCTGGGGCGCACCATGACTGCGCATTTCGCTGCCGATGCCCGCACCCCCGTCGAGCTGCTGCACGCATACCTGCGAGGCGGCACGCCCACGGTCGATCCCGCGGCCCCGCTGGTCACCTTCTACGACGACGCCACCGGCGAACGGGTGGAGCTGTCCGCCCGGACCTTCGACAACTGGGTGGCCAAGACCGCCAACCTCCTCCAGGACGAGTTGAACGCCGGCCCGGGCGACCGGGCCGCGCTGCTGCTGCCCGCCCACTGGCAGAGCGCCGTCTGGCTGCTGGCCTGCTGGTCGGTCGGGGTGACGGCGGTGCCCGCCGGAGACCCGGCCGCCGCCGACCTGGTGGTCAGCGGCCCGGACGGCCTGGCGGCCGCCCAGGCCTGCGAGGGCGAGCGGGTGGCCCTGGCCCTGCGCCCGCTCGGCGGGCGCTTCCCACAGCGCCCGGACGGCTTCCTCGACTACGCCGCCGAGGTGCCCGGCCAGGGCGACCGCTTCGCGCCGTACTCGCCCGTGGCCCCGGACGGCCAGGCGCTGGAGACCGCCGTGGACGGGCTGCCGCTGAAGCTGACCGGCGAGCAGACCGTCGCGCTGGCCCGCGAGGGGGCCGTCCGGCTCGGGCTGAAGCCCGGCGACCGGGTCCTCTCCACCCTGTCGTACGAGGACTGGGCGGGTCTGGAGGCCGGTCTGCTGGCCCCGCTGGCGGCCGGCGCCTCGGTGGTGCTGTGCCGCAACGCGCAGGAGCTCACGCCCGAGCAGTGGGAGAAGCGGACCGAATCCGAACGGGTGACACTGCGTCTCGGGTAATCCCCAGTTCCGGCCGGGCGGGTAGGGATCCCTGCCATGGCCGAGGACGACACCGCGCACCCCCCGACCGACACTTCCCCGACGGACGCTCCCCCTTCCGGACCGGGACCCGGACGCCCGCACCGGCGCCGGCGGTGGCTGTTGATCACCGCCGGCGTCGTCGCGTTCCTGCTGGTCGCCACCGGGGCGCTGTTCTGGATCGCCTACCGCACGCTGGACGGCAACATCCGCACCGACTCGGCCACCGACGAGCTGCTCGCCCGGCTGGAGGCCGAGCGGCCGAGCCGGACGGCCGGGGCCAAGGGTGCCGAGAACATCCTGCTGATCGGCAGCGACGACCGCTCCGGCGCCAACGCCTCGTACGGCGGCGAGCCCGGCGCCCAGCGCTCGGACACCACGATCCTGCTGCACCTGGCCGCCGGCCGCGGGCACGCGACGGCGGTCTCCATCCCGCGCGACGTCATGGTCACCGTCCCCGCCTGCGAGAAGCCGGACGGCACCCGCGGCAAGGCCGGGCTGATGCAGTTCAACTGGGCGTTCGAACTGGGCGGGCCGGCCTGCTCGATCCGCACCGTCGAGCAGCTGAGCGGCATCCGGATCGACCACTACGTGATCCTCGACTTCAGCGGCTTCAAGACGATGGTGGACGCGATCGGCGGGGTCGAGGTGTGCGTCCCGCAGGCCATCCACGACAAGGAGGCCAAGCTCGACCTGGCCGCCGGGCGGCAGAGCCTGCACGGCGAGCAGGCGCTCGGCTACGTCCGGGCCCGGGAGAGCCTGGGCGACGGCAGCGACACCCAGCGGATGGGCCGTCAGCAGCAGTTCCTGGCCGCGCTGATCCGCAAGGTGCAGTCGCAGGGCGTGCTGCTGAACCCGGCGCGGCTGTGGCCGGTGCTGGACGCGGCGACCTCCTCGGTCAAGGCGGACGGCGGACTGTCCTCGCTCGGCGCGCTGTACGACCTCACCCAGGACCTGCGGGGCGTCCCCTCGACGGACGTGGTGTTCCTGACGGCGCCGCGCCGGCCGTACCGGTACGACTCGGACCGGGACGAGTTCGTGCAGCCGCAGACCACCCAGCTGTTCACCGCGCTGCGGGACGACCGGCAGGTCGCCGTCCGACCGCCCGATGCGGCGCCGTCGCCGAGTGCCGGGGCGGGCGTGGGGGCGAGTCCCGGGGCGGGCGTTCGTGCGAGTCCCGGGGCGGGCGTTCGTGCGAGTCCCGGGGCGGGCGTGCGGGCGGGCGTGGGTGCGGGCGCGAGTCCGGCACCCGGTGCGGGGTCGAACGAAGTGGCCGGCGCGACGGCGGGGGCGTCACCTTCGGCGGGCGCCTCGCCCACCTTCGAGGGACGTACGGCCGACGTGGACGCCTGCGCACCGCACTGATCGGGGCTGCGCCGCAGGTCGGCGCGGGTTTTCCGGAAAGTTCCCGGGTTCTGGGAGCTTGACCGGGCTATTACCTGACCATGGCACGGATCACACCCGGAACGATTCCCCCGTTCGGCTCGTTTAGTGTGTCCGGATCGGCCCGCCGAATGGGCGAGCCGAAGCCGTCACCGGTCGGAGGTAGGGAACCCCCGTGCAGCAGGACAAACCGGAGGTCGATCCCGCCGACCAGTGGACGCGTGACCCGGAAACCGGCCAGTACCGGCTCGACCCGTCCGCCGGCATCCCCGGGCAGCGCCGCCGCCCGTCCGGCCGGAACGCCGCGGCGGCCCCGGCCGCGCCCGCGGTCGAGGCCGGGGAGGCCGCCGGGCCGGGCCGCCGGGACTCCCGACGCCGGGCGGCAGCCGCCGCCAAGCGGACCCGGCGCCGCCGGGCGCTCAAGTGGACCGCCGGGGCCGGCGCCCTGGTGATGGTCGCGGGCTGCGGCGGGGCGTACTACCTGTACCAGCACTTCAACAGCAACCTGACCTCCGTCAAGGTCCAGCTCGGCAACGAGGAGGAGCGCCCCAAGGCCGCCGGGGACGCGCTGAACATCCTGGTGCTGGGCACCGACAGCCGGCAGGGCCTCGGCCGTGAGTACGGCGACGAGGGCAGCGCCGGGCACGCCGACACCACGCTGCTGTTCCACATCTCCAAGGACCGCTCCAACGCGACCGCGATCAGCATCCCGCGCGACCTGATGGTGCCGATCCCGGAGTGCCAGAGCTCCGACGGCAAGAAGATCCCCGGCACCGCGCGGGACATGTTCAACACCAGCCTCGGCCAGGACGGGCGTGACCCGGGCTGCACCTGGAAGACGGTGGAGAAGATCACCGGGATCCGGGTCGACCACTTCGTGCAGGTCAACTTCGAGGCGGTGAAGACGCTCTCCAGCGCCGTCGGCGGGGTCGAGGTCTGCGCGGCCAAGGACATCAACGACTCGGACTCGCACCTGAAGATGAGCAAGGGCCGGCACGTGGTCCAGGGCGAGGAGGCGCTGGCCTTCGTCCGCACCCGGCACGCGGTCGGCTTCGGCGGCGACCTCACCCGGATCCCGCTCCAGCAGCAGTTCATCAGCTCGATGATCCGCAAGATCAAGAGCGACGACACCCTGACCAGCCCGAGCAAGCTCTACAAGCTCGCGGACGCCGCCACCAAGGCGCTCACCGTGGACTCCGGGATAGGCAGCGTCGACAAGCTGAAGGACCTCGCGCTGGACCTCAGCAAGGTGGACACCAAGAACATCACCTTCGCCACCGTGCCGGTCCTGGACGACCCCAAGGACAAGGACCGGCTGGTGCTCAAGCAGCCGGACGCCGGGCAGCTGTTCGCGATGATCGCGGGCGACCGCTCGCTGACCGAGACCGCCACCCCGGCCGCACCCGAGACCACCGAGGCCGCGCCGGCGCCCGCGCAGCCGGCTCCGACCGCCACCACCCCGGCGGTGGACCCCAAGGACGTCCGGGTGACGGTGCGCAACGGCAGCGGGACGCGCGGGCAGTCGGGGCCGACCGTGGACAAGCTCCGCACGAAGGGTTTCGCCAAGGCTGCGACGGCCTCCGACGCGCCCGTCACCGCGAGCAGCTCGGTGTCCTACCCGACCGGGCAGGAGGCCGCGGCCGCCGCCCTGGCCGCCGCCCTCGGCCTGCCCGGCGACGCCGTCCGGCCGGACCCGAAGGCCGACCCGAAGGGCTCGCTGGTGGTGGTGCTCGGCAAGGACATCCTCACCGCGCCGACCACCCCGGCCGCGCCCCCGACCGAGGCGCCGAAGGACCTCCAGCGGGTGCAGGCGGACGACACCGACGCCTGCGCCAAGTGACCCGAGCAGCCGGCCGGGCCGGACAGACCCCAGGGCGTGCCCTAGCCGGGCGCGAGGGTTCCGCCGGTCTCCCGGTAGTGCTCGCCGGTGCGGGGGCAGTGCCAGCGGCCGTCGCCGGCGGGCTCCAGCGGCTCGCCGGCGCGGCCGACCCAGCCGATCCGGCGGGCCGGGACGCCGGCGACCAGGGCGAAGTCCGGGACGTCCCGGTGGACCACGGCGCCGGCCGCGACCAGTGCCCAGCGGCCGACCGTCACCCCGGCGACCAGGACCGCCCGGCCGCCGATCGAGCATCCCTGACGAAGCGTCACCCCCTCGGCATGCCAGTCCTGTTGACGCTTGGGGCGGCCGTCGGGGGTCACCGCGCGGGGGTGGCGGTCGTTGGTGAGGACGGCGGCCGGGCCGATGAACACCCCGTCCTCGCGGACCTGGGCGAGGTGCCACACCGTCGTCCCCGCACCGACGGCGGCCCGTCCGTCGACGTCCGTGCTCGGCTCGATCCGGGCCGCGCCGGGCCCGCCCTCAGCTGTCCCCATGCGCACCGACGATAGCGGCGCGGGACGGGCCCTTGGGGCCGGGCGGCGTCAACTCGCCTTGGACAGCACGTCCGTGGCGGCCGGGTCGACACTGCTTATCACCCTGCGGGCCAGCGAGCGGGGCGAGGTGAGGAAGCCGAAGCCCCAGCT
The DNA here is from genome assembly GCF_029894125.1 of Kitasatospora sp. MAA19. Lineage (GTDB taxonomy): Bacteria > Actinomycetota > Actinomycetes > Streptomycetales > Streptomycetaceae > Kitasatospora. The sequence goes on along the minus strand of NZ_JARXYZ010000052.1, from coordinate 17,899 downwards.
GAGGTGCATGGTGGCGAGCGCCACCGGCAGCAGCGCCTTGGCCTTGAACGACAGGCCGCGGCCCTCGACCAGCCCGCCGCCGACGATGCCCAGCAGGTAGGCGCCGGGCACGGCGAGGAAGGCCGGGTGGACGGCGGCGCCCAGCACCAGCCCGAGCGTGACGGCCAGGAAGGCGGTCGGCGGGGCCAGGTAGCGGAGGTTGACCGAGCCGCGGTGGTAGCGGGTGACCACCCGGCGCCAACGGCCGTAGTCCTTGTACTGCTTGGCCAGCGCCCGCACCGACGGCCGGGGCCGGTAGGTCACCTTGAGCTGCGGGGTGAACCAGACCAGCCCGCCGTCCTGGCGGATCCGGTAGTTGAGCTCCCAGTCCTGGGCGCGGATGAACTCCTCGTTGTAGCCGCCGAGCTTCTCCAGCACCTCGCGCCGGAACACCCCGAGGTAGACGGTGTCCGCCGGACCGGCCAGGCCGCCGGTGTGGAAGGCCGCGTTGCCGACACCGATCTTGGAGGTCATCGCGGCGGCGACCGCGTTCTCCCACTCGGTCTCGCCCTCGGCGTGCATGATGCCGCCGACGTTGGCCGCCTCCATCTCGCTGAGCAGCCGGACCGCGGTGGTGATGTAACCGGGGGTGAGCAGGCCGTGGCCGTCCACGCGCACCACTATCGGATGGCGTGAGCCGCGGATCGCGGCGTTCAGTCCCGCGGGAGTACGACCGGTGGGGTTCGCCACGGTCCGTACCCGCGGGTCCTCCGCCACCAGCTCGGCCGCGATCTCCGCGGTCCGGTCGGTGGACGGACCGAGGGCGATCACCACCTCCATCGGCCCGGGGTACTCCTGGTCCAGGATGCGCCGGACCGCCGTACGCAGGTGTCGTTCCTCGTTGAGCACCGGCATGATCACGGAGACAGCCGGCAGCTCCTCAGCAGCCTTGGTGTTCATCGGGGCCAACCGTACCGGTGCGGACGCGTCTCCGTCTTGTCCCGGTCTGGGCCGCTGCGCGCACCTCGCGACGCCGGGCCGGTCCCTTGATCACGCCCACCGTACTCCGCGCCCTCCACGGGCCCGCAACGGGGCCCGGACGGGCGGATTCCGGGGGGCGAACCCGGGCCCGGACGGGCGTTCGGCAGGCCCTCGGCGGGGCCCGGAGGCGGCCGGAGCGGGTTCGGTGCAGGTTCGGCGCAGGTTCGGAGCACGTGGTGAACGATGGTGAAAACCGCGCATCGCGCGGTCATCGCAGCCCACCAGGGGCGGTCCGTGCCGCAGGGGCCGGGTGCGCACAGCACCCGGCCCCTGCCCCCCGTTCCCCCCTCGGCGGCCCCCTCCGCCGGGTCGAGCGGCCCCCGCCGCCGGGTCAGTCCGTCGCGATGGCCGTGAGGACGTTCATCCGCCCGGCCCGGAAGGCCGGGACGAGGGCGGCGACCAGTCCGATCACCACCGAGGCGACCAGCGTCACCGCGAGCGTGGTGGTCGGCACGGAGAGCGTGTCCAGGCCCTGGTCACGCAGCACCCGCTGGGCGGTGACGCCCCAGGCCAGGCCGAGCCCGGTGCCGAGGACCGCGCCGAACACCGCGATCACCACGGACTCCAGCCGGATCATCCGGCGCAGCTGGCGGCGGGAGAGCCCGATCGCCCGCAGCAGGCCGATCTCCCGGGTCCGCTCGACCACCGACAGGGCCAGGGTGTTGACCACGCCGAGCACGGCGACCGTGATGGAGAGGCCGACCAGGCCGTAGATCAGGTAGAGCAGGGTGTCGACCTGGGACTGCACGACCTTCTTGTAGCCGGCCTGGTCCTTGATGGTCAGCTGCGGGTACTCCTTGAGCGCGTCCTCCAGGGCGGTCAGCGTCTTCGCGACGTCGGTCCCGGACGAGGCCTTGGCGAAGAACGTCCAGACCGGAGGCTGGTCGGCGGCCGGTACGGCCTTGGCCATGGTGTCGAAGTCGACGAAGGAGCCGTCGCCGAACAGCGAGCCCTTCGCGAACACCGCCCCCACCGGCAGCACCTGGGTGTGGTCCTTGTCGTAGGCGACGGTCACCCGGTCGCCGACCGTCAGGCCGTGGTCCTTCGCGAAGGCCTCGCCGATCCCCAGCTCGCCCCGCCCGATCGCGTCCAGCGAACCGGCGGTGACCGGGAGGTGGAAGTCGGTGGTGAAGAAGGCGGGCGGCGCGGCGGTGAGGTTCGTCCGCGCGCTCCGGCCGTCCGGCAGCTGGAGCCTGGGGCCGAAGAACTTCTGGGTGGTGACGTGGTCGATGCCCTGGGTCCGGCGGACCGCGTCCAGCATCTCGGGGGTGATCGAGGTGCGGCCGCCCTGGACGACGTAGTCCGCGCCCACCGACCGGTCGATCTGCGCGTTGGCCGAGGTGACCATCGAGGCGCTGAACACCGAGGAGCCGATCACCAGTGCCAGTCCGACCATCAGCGCGGCGGCGGTGGCGCCGGTGCGGCGCGGGTTGCGCATCGCGTTGCGCTGGGCGAGCCGGCCGGACGGGCCGAACACGGCCGGCAGCAGTGCGCCCAGCGCCCGGACCACGACGGTGGCCAGCAGCGGGCCGAGCACCACGAAGCCGATCAGGGTGAGCAGCACGCCCAGGCCCAGGTACCGGCCGCCGGTGGCCGCCTTCGCCGCCTTCGCCGCGAGCACCAGCAGACCGCCGCCACCCGCCGTCAAGGCGAGGCCGACCACCGTACGGACCAGGTTGGCGCGGCCCTCGGCCGGCGTGCCGTGGTCGCGCAGGGCGGCCATCGGCGCGATCCTGCTCGCCCGGCGGGCCGGGAACCAGGCCGCCACCAGCGTGACCACGATGCCCAGGGCGTACCCGGCGAGGAACACGCTCGGCCCGATCTGCAGGTCGCTCGCCTTGAGCTCCATGCCGATCGCGTTCATCAGCTTGATCAGGCCGACCGCGATCCCCAGCCCGGCCCCGATCCCGAGGGTCGAGCCCAGCACGCCGAGGATCAGCGCCTCGGCCAGCACCGAGCGGTTCACCTGCCGGCGGCTGCCGCCGATGGCGCGCAGCAGGCCGATCTCCCGGGTGCGCTGGGCGACCAGCATCGAGAAGGTGTTGATGATCAGGAAGCAGCCGACGAACGCCGAGATGAGCGCGAAGCCGAGCATCGCGTTCTTCATGAAGCCCAGGCCGCTGCCGACGTTCTTGGTGTTCTCGTCCTTCTGCTCGGCCGCGGTCTTGACCTGGTAGCCGGTGCCCAGCGTGGCCAGCGCGTCGGCCTTGAGCCGGTCGTTGCCGCGGCTGCCGTCGCCGAACGCCTCCACCGAGGTGTACGCCTGCTCGCCGAGCAGGACCTGCTGGGCGGTCGGGGTGTCCAGGAAGGCCAGCGCCGCACCGGGGTTGGTGGTGGTGAAGGAGGCGATGCCCGCGATGGTGAACTCGTGCCGGCCGCCGGCGTTGTCGACCCGGAGCCGGCCGCCGAGGCCGAGACCGGCCTTCTTCGCGGTGTCCGCGTCCAGCACCAGCTCGCCCGCGCCCTGCGGGGCGTGGCCCTGGGTGAGGCGCATCGCACTGCGCGGGGTCCCGGTCCAGTTGCCGACCAGGGTCGGGGCGCCGCTGGTCGGGCCGACCAGCTTGTTGGTGGCCGGGTTGACCAGGGTGGCGTTCTCGACCCTGACCTGGCCGACCGCCGTCTTCACCCCGGGCACCGCGGCGAGCTGCCGGGCGGCGTCGACCGGGACGGTCCGCGGCTTGTCGGAGGCCGACGGCTCCTCGTTCTCGGCCGGCTTGGGCGGCTGGACCGAGACGTCGGAGGCGGTCGCGGCGAAGAGCTTGTCGAAGGTGCTGGTCGCGGTGTCGGAGAACACCAGGGTGCCGGAGACGAACGCGACCGACAGCACCACGGCGATCAGGGAGAGGGCCATCCGGCCCTTGTGGGCGAAGAAGCTCCGCAGAGCGGTTCTGAGCAGCATGAGGTCTCGTCCCGCCCGCTCAGCTGGTGCGCTTGCCGTCGAAACGGCGCATGCGTTCGAGGACGGAGTCGGCGGTGGGCGCGTGCATCTCGTCGACGATCACGCCGTCGGCGAGGAAGAGCACGCGGTCCGCGTAGCCCGCGGCGACCGGGTCGTGGGTGACCATCACGATGGTCTGGCCCAGTTCGTCGACCGAGCGGCGCAGGAAGGTGAGCACCTCGGCGCCGGCCCGGGAGTCCAGGTTGCCGGTGGGCTCGTCGCCGAAGATGATCTCCGGCCGGGCGGCCAGCGCCCGGGCCACCGCGACGCGCTGCTGCTGGCCGCCGGAGAGCTGCGCCGGGCGGTGCTTGAGCCGGCCCGCCAGACCCACGGTCTCCACCACCTGGTCCAGCCAGGCCTGATCCGGGCGGCGCCCGGCGATGTCCATCGGCAGCGTGATGTTCTCCAGCGCGGTCAGCGTCGGGAGCAGGTTGAACGCCTGGAAGATGAAGCCGATCTTGTCCCGGCGCAGTCTGGTCAGCTGCTTGTCCTTGAGACCGGTGATCTCGGTGTCGCCGATCCAGATCCGGCCGCCGCTGACCGTGTCCAGGCCGGCCAGGCAGTGCATCAGGGTCGACTTCCCGGAGCCGGACGGGCCCATGATCGCGGTGAAGCGGCCGCGCTGGATGTCGACGTCCACCGCGTCGAGCGCGGTGACCCTGGTCTCGCCCGCGCCGTACGCCTTGGTCACCCGGCGGGCCGACGCGGCGACGGCGGACGCTCCGCCGGGAAGCTGGGGGTCGTGCACGGCTGCTGCTGCCGTCGTCACTGGAGTCTCCTAGGAAGTGGGCCCACCCGTCGCCCCCGGCCGGACGGCCCCCTTCGTGCGCGGCGGGCCGCAGCCGTGCGCGGGCACGCCGGAGGAAGGGGTCGTCGACCGGGGAGTGACCCCACCCACCAGGGCCGGCGGGCGCCGGCTCCGGGGAGAACCTCGCCCTCGTCGGAACGAGCGGGGACAGCCACAACGTTAGGAGTGGTGGCGGGCCGGCTCGTCATCCGCCGGAATGAAGCCGCCCAACCAGGGTTCTGCGGGGCGCGGCGCCGCTCCCCCTAAGGGGTGCCGCGGCCCGTCTCGGGGACGCCCCGTACGGGGTTCGGGCGCCGGCTCCCCCGGGCCGCCCCCTCGCCTGCTCCTCAGCCGGCCAGCGCCGGTGCGGCCAGCCGCTCCAGGGCCTGGGCGAAGCCCTCCACGACCGGGGCCAGCAGGGTGTCGGTCTCGCGCTCGACCAGGGTCGTCCCGTCCTCCCGGGCGGTGATGTGGCGGTCGAGCACGAACCAGCCCTGGGTGATGTGGCCGGCGCCCATCGAGCTGAGCACCGGGCGCAGCGCGTAGTCCACCGCCAGCACGTGCGCGGGCGAGCCGCCGGTGGCCAGCGGTAGCACGGCCTTGCCGGCCAGCGCGTACTGCGGGAGCACGTCCAGCAGCGCCTTCAACAGGCCCGAGTAGGCGGCCTTGTAGACGGGGGTGCCGATCACGACGCCGTCCGCGCGGGCGAACAGCTCGGTGACGGCGACGATCTCCGGGTGGTCGAAGTCGCCCGACAGCAGCGCGTGCGCGGGCAGGCTGCGCGCCTCGAACGGGAGGACGTGGTGACCGCGGGCCTCCAGGCGCGCGTCGACGTGGCGCAGCAGGCGGGTGGTGCGGGAGGTGGCGGACGGGGAGCCGGAAACGGACAGGACGGTGGCCATGGGTTCACCTCTGGCTGGAAGCGGGGGCGGCGCGACGCGGCGCAGCGGGACCGCTGCGGGGCGGGGCCCGGAAAGGATGTTTCGACGTGCTGCGACGCGGGACGTGCTGCGACGCGGGTCGGGGGTACGTCGACGCGGGGTGGGGGCGCGCTTCAGCCGCGACAGAGCGAACAGGCCACACCACGCCGCAGGTCGACGTGCCGCCGACGCGTGAGTGCCCAACGCTGATCCATACCCGAAATGCAAACACGCTGTGTTCGAGCGGGTCAAGAATCGTTTCGCCAGCTGAACCGCGGTGAACGGCGGGTGACACGGCTCACGTTGAACGCCGCCCCGCGCCCGGGCGCCCCACCGTCGTGCGGCCGCGCGGAAGTTGCGGCGGAACGATCCGACACGTGCATCAAAACTGCTACAAGCAGCCTGGTGGAGCCCCCGGGGGGAGTCAGCACGACCGGGGTCGGGCATCCTCGACGACATGAACACGTGGCAGGAGGGCCGCCCGGGAGGCGGCGGGAACCCGTACAACGACGGGAACCCGTATCGGGGCGGCGGCAACGGCGGCGCGTACGGGCGCGGCGGAGGCGGCACGGCGGCCGAACCGCCGCTGCCCGGGTCGCTGAACCCGCGCGGGCCGGGGGCGCCCGCGCCGCGACAGCCGGAGCCGTCCCGCGTCGGCGGCGTCCCGCCACAGGGGCCGGGCAGGCAGCCCGCCGGGCCCGGAGGACCGGGCGGTCCCGGTCGGCCGGGTGGCCCGGGAGGTCCGGGTGGCCCCGGCGGTGCGCGGCCGGGTGCGATACCCGCCAAGCGCTGGCCGCGGCGCCGGATCGTCAAGTGGTCGGTCTTCGGCGTCCTGATCGCCGTCATGGTGACCGCGGTCTCCACCTGGTTCTGGGCCGGCTCCAAGCTCAACCACGAGAACGTGCTGGCCGACTACCCCGGACGACCGGCGGCCGGCAAGGGCACCAACTGGCTGATCGTCGGCTCCGACAGCCGCCAGGGCCTCACCGACTCGGAACAGGACGACCTGCACACCGGTCACGACACCGAGGGCAAGCGCAGCGACTCGATGATGATCCTGCACGTCGGGGACAACGGGAACACCCTGATGAGCATCCCGCGCGACTCCTGGGTGCCGATCCCGGAACACCCCGGCAGCAACGGCAAGACCGTCAAGGGCACCACCGCGAAGATCAACTCGGCCTTCGGCAACGGCGGCGGCCGGCTGCTCGTCCAGACCGTCGAGCTCAACACCGGCATCCGGATCGACCACTATGCCGAGATCGGCTTCGCCGGCTTCGTCGGCATCGTCGACTCGATCGGCGGCGTCGAGATGCACATCGACCAGAACGTCCAGGACAAGGACTCCGGCCTCGACCTCAAGGCCGGCGACCAGACCCTCAACGGCAAGCAGGCCCTCGCCTTCGTCCGCCAGCGTCACCAGATGGCCGACCAGGACCTCGGCCGCATGCGCAACCAGCAGAAGTTCCTCGGCGCCCTCGCCCACCAGGCGGCCTCCCCCGGCACCGTACTGAACCCGTTCACCTTCTACCCGCTGGTCGACTCCGCCCTCGGCACCCTCATCGTCGACGACGACGCGGGCCTCACCGACCTCGGCTCGCTCTTCCTCGCCATGAAGGACGTCAACGGCGGCAGCGGCAAGTCCCTGACCGTGCCGATCGCCAACGCCGACTACCACACCAAGACCGGCGAGTCGGCGGTCCAGTGGGACACCAACAAGGCCAAGCAGGTCTTCGACGCCTTCAAGAGCGACAGCGCGGTCCCGGACATCAAGTGACCGCCCGCGACTCGGTGTAGTCGCGGCGACACAATGGGTGGATGTCACTCGTCACCGCGCTCGTCTACCGCCGCCGCCACCGCCTCCTGGGCCGCCTGGTCCAGGAGGCCCTCGCGCTCTACGGCATGGAGGTGCCCGCCGCCTGCGAGATCGGGCCCGGGCTCGTCGTGTTCCACCGCGGCTTCGGCACCGTGCTGCACCCGTACACCACGCTCGGCGCCATCTGGGCCGGCGTGCCCGCGCGCAAGGTCGGCGTGCGGGAGGGGGCGTGGGCGGCGGCGCCCTAGGCTTCGCTAACCCGCTTGCGGGAGAAGGCCCGTGCCGCACTCCGGGAAGCGGACCAGCCACTCCCCCTCGCCGCCGTCGGACTCGGTGGCGCCCGAGTAGCCGTAGTGGATCAGCCGCCCCTGGCCGCCCTCCAGCCAGCGGGCGTCGGTCAGGTGGACGGTCAGGGCCGCCGGGCGGTGCGGGTCCGGCCGCTCCAGCACCAGTTCCCGCTCGGCCTCGTCGGACCGAAAGGCCACCGCCGTCTTGGTGGTCGGCCGGCGCGCACCGCCGCCCTCGTACGTCCAGTACGCGACGACCGTCACGGTGAGCGATCCGTCCAGGCTCCCACCGCCCGGCCGCACGTACTCCTCGTCCGGGACCCAGCGCGCATGGTGGCGGATCTCCTCCGGCCCCCACCGCTCGTCCCAGCGCACCCAGTAGCCCGCCACCCGTTTGACCGTCATGGTCTCGCAGGCCACCCGCACCGCGATCCGCGCGGGGTTGACCGGCTCGCACGAGGCGAGCGAGACCACCGTCACCTGCTCGTACGTCACCGCGCCGTCGTCGGCGTCCTGTTCCATCGGTGAACCACCTTGCCGGAGAGTCGAGTTGGCCGCGGCTCCGACCGCGCACGAAGAGCCTAGGGCGGCCGTGGGCGGGCCGGACCGATTGCGCGATTCCGGCCCGGGCCGGTCCGCTACCCGGCTACCCTGCCCCCGTCACCGGGCAGCCGGTCGAGGGTGATGCCGAAGTGGTCGCGGTAGGCGGCCAGCGCCTCGGGGACGGCGAGCTGCTCCTCGGTGCGGGTGCCGTCCGGGGCCGTGCGGATGAGCTTCGTGCCGTTGAGGGTGATCCGGCCGCCGTCCTCGGCGAGGAGGGAGCACGTCGCCCCGCGGGCGAAGGGGGACTCGGGCGAGGTGGTCTGCCACCAGCAGGTCTGGCGGAAGTCCGCGAGCGGGTAGGGGCGGCGCTCCAGCCGGTACTGCGGCTTGCCGTCCATCAGGACGTCGAGCTCGCCGTGGTCCCCGTACGGGCTGAGGGTGAACGCGCCGTGCGGGTCGGCCTGCGGGGCGCGCTCGTCGAGGCGCAGCGGGTGGCGGCTGAACCGGCCGAAGCCGACGTCGACCAGCCAGGGTTCGTCGAGGTCGACCCGCAGCGCCAGGTGGTCGAACGGCGGTCCGGGCTGCTCGCCGTTGAAGACGCGGGCGGCGAGCAGGCTCACCCGGTAGCCGAGCGAGCGCAGCAACTCGGCGAAGGCGCCGTTGAGTTCGTAGCAGAAGCCGCCCCGGCGGCGGGCTACCAGCTTCTCCACCAGCGCGCCGGGGTCGAGGATGACGGGCTCGCCGAGGTGGATGCTCAGATTCTCGAACGGCACGGCCCGGAGGTGGGCGAGCTGGAGCCGTGCGAGCGCCTCCGGGGACGGCGTGCCGACCTCCGCCACCCCGATCCGCGCCAGGTAGGCGGCCTGCCCGTCGGGGGTCAGCCCTTCGTGCGGCTTCTCGTGATCCATCCGGCCATTCCACCCTGTGCCGGGCCTGTCGACCATCGGTCCTTGGACCTACGTCGCCGATCATCCCCGCGCCGGACGTCGGACAGGCCGACTTCCGGCGCGGCCCACCACCCGGGCGCTGCGGCCGGCACGGAAGCGGCCCTCACCCGGGGACGGCGAGGCCTGCTTTCGCGGATCTCCTGCATGGCCGTCAATCCCGCTGTCGAGGCCGGACGTTGACGCGCCCGGGCAGCTGATCACCCAACCGGGGGACATGCCTGGTCAGGTGCACCCCTCCCGGGCGGGTGCTCGCACACAATCGGCCCATGACCGAACCTCTGAGCCGACGCCACGTGCTCGGCGCCGCCGCCGCGGCCGGCTTCGCCGCCCTCCTCACCACCGGAACGGCCAAGGCCGCCACGGCTGGCACCCGCACCGCACCGCCGGACCCGGCCGAGGCCCCGGCCGAGGAGCCCGCCGAAGAACCCGCCGAAGAACCCGCCGAGGACCCGGAGGCCCACGCGGACGACCCCGCCGAGGACCCGGCGGCCGCCGCCGACGACCTGGTCGAAGAACCGGCGGCCCCCCTCGACGACCCCGACCGCATCCACCGCGCCACCCGCACCGGCCGCGCGCCCGTTCCGCCCGGCGTCTACAGCATCAGCAAGCCGCGCGAGCATCTCCTCACCCTCGAAGGCCACCGCGACCCGGTGGTCGTCCTGCCGCCCACCGGCACTCCGGGCGCGCAGGAGTGGCGGGTGCAGACGCTCCCGAACGGCAACGTCACCCTCCGCAACCTCCGGGAGAACGCCTACGCCGGCTTCGACGGCGACCCGGCGCCCAACAAGCCGATCTTCGGCAGGCCCACGCCCACCGAGTGGGTGCTGCGCCAGAGCGCCGAGCCCTTCGCCTTCCACATCGTGGCCCCCGGCGGTCCGGTCGACGGCGTCGAGTTCGCCCTCGACCTCAGCCTGCTGGCGATCTTCCCGCCCCGCACCGCGCTGCGGCGCTACGAGCCCCGCGACCAGCGCCAGGCCTGGCGGTTCGAGCCGCACGAGTAACCGACCCTCCCCCGCGCCCACCCGGCCGGAGCCCGGCGAGCAGTCCGGGCTCCGGCCCCGCCGTGTCCCGCCGCGGCACGCAGGACGAAGATAGGTGGATGTAAAACACAATCGTCCAGGGCGAGGGGTCCGCGCCATGCCGCACATCACCATCGACTACTCCCCCCGGCTGGCCGACGCCTTCGACCGGCAGGCGCTCCTGCGGGAGCTGCACCCGATGGTGCTGGAGGAGGCCGGCTCCGCGGGCGTGTGCAAGACCCTCTGCCGCCCGGCCGCCGAGACCTGCGTCGGCGATCCCGACACCGACCGGGCCGGCCGGACCGGCTTCGTCCACATCACGGTGGCCCTGCTGCCGGGCCGCTCCGACGGCCTGAAGGCCCGGCTCGCCGAGGACGTCCTCGCCCTGCTGGGCAAGCACCTCCCCCACGACGCGGTCTCCTCGGTGGAGGTCCGGGACCTCGCCGCCTCCTACCGCCTGCGCCCCGCGCAGCCGTAGGGCGCCCCCCGGCCACCCGTCCCCGGGAAAACCACCGCCCCGGATCGGGAAGTCGGACCGACCGACTTTCCGCTCCGGGGCGGTACGTGGAGGAGGAGGCGACTACTCGACGATGCCGGACTTGGCGATCTTGATGGCCTTCGAGGTGCGGCCGCTCTGCGAGCCGAGCTTCTCGATCGCCGTCACGACGTCCAGGCCCTCGACGACCTCGCCGAAGACGACGTGCTTGCCGTCCAGCCAGTCGGTCACGATGGTGGTGATGAAGAACTGCGAGCCGTTGGTGTTGCGGCCGGCGTTGGCCATCGAGAGCAGGCCCGGCTTGCTGTGCTTGAGCTGGAAGTTCTCGTCGGCGAACTTCTCGCCGTAGATGCTCTTGCCACCGGTGCCGTTGTGGTTGGTGAAGTCGCCACCCTGGAGCATGAACTGCGGGATCACGCGGTGGAAGCCGGAGCCCTCGTAGCCGAAGCCGTTCTGGCCGGTGGCGAGCTCACGGAAGTTGCGGGCGGTCTTCGGCACGACATCGTCGTACAGCTTGAAGACGATGCGGCCGGACGGAACGCCGTCGATCTCGATGTCGAAGAAAACGTTGGAAGCCATGCAGGGATCATGGCACGACCCGTCGGCCGACGCGCGTCACCCCCCGGGGGACCGCCGTGTGAAGGTGTCGTGTTATCCGGCCAGCGTCGGGTAGTCGATGTACCCCTCGGCACCGCCGGTGTACATCAGGCCGTCCCGGACGGGATTGAGCACGGCGCCGGTACGCAGCCGCTCGACCAGATCGGGGTTGGCGAGGAAGCCCCGCCCGAACGAGATCAGGTCGGCCCCGGCCGCGAGCAGCCGCTCCGCCGCCGCCCGGCCGCCGTCCTCCGGCAGCGGCTGCCCCCAGCCGAGCACCGGGTTGGCGATCAGCACGCCCGGCCAGCTCTTGCGGATCTCCTGGAACACCGTGTCCTCGGGGTCGGCGAAGACCACGTGCAGGTAGGCCAGGCCGTCGCCCGCCAGCTCGGCGACCAGCGCGCGGTAGATCTCCGCCGTGTCGCCCTCCGCCATGCCCTGGCCTCCGAAGCCGGGCGACACCCGCAGGCCGACCCGCTCGGCGCCGATCTCGGCCGCCACCGCCCGGACCACCTCGACCACGAAGCGGATCCGACCCGCCACCGACCCGCCGTACTCGTCGGTGCGCCGGTTGCTCCCCTGAGCGAGGAACTGGTGCAGCAGGTAGCCGTTGGCGCCGTGCACCTCGACGCCGGCGAAGCCCGCGTCGACGGCGTTGCGGGCGGCGGCCGCGAAGTCGGCGACGGTCTGCCGGATCTCCTCCGCCGTGAGTGCTCTCGGGACGACGGCCTCCCGGTGCCCGCTCGCGGTGTGGACGGTGTCGGGCAGGGCGATCGGCGAGGGCGCGACGGGGTGCAGGCCGCTGTTCTCGGGGTGGCCGATCCGGCCGCCGTGCTGGAGTTGCAGGAACATCCGGCCGCCGGCCGCGCCGACCGCCTCGGTCACGGTGCGCCACCCGGCGACGTGCCGGGCGTCGTAGATGGCCGGGATGTCGGCGTAGGTCTGGCCGACCCGGTTCGGGGTGGCGGCCTCGGCGATGATCAGCCCGGCGCCGGCGCGCTGCGCGTAGTAGGTGGCCATGATCGGCTGCGGGACGCCGTCGGCGCCGGCCCGGGTGCGGGTCATCGGGGCCATCACCAGGCGGTTGGGGAGGTGCAGCGGGCCGAGGTCGGCGGGCTGGAAGAGGCTCGGGGTTTTGGTGTTCGTCGTCATGCGAAGACCGTAGAAGCTAACATCGGTGTCAGGTTCAAGCGTTGGGTTCAAGCGCTGGGTTCAAGCGTTCGGTCACGGCGACGGGGTGGACGGCATGCGGATCGGTGAACTGGCCCGGCGGACGGGCGTGAGCGAGCGCTCGCTGCGCTACTACGAGCAGCAGGGCCTGCTGGTCGCCGAACGGACGGCGGGCGGGCACCGGGACTACCCGGAGCGGGCGGTGGACCGGGTCGTCCTGATCCAGGAACTGTTCGCGGCCGGACTGCACAGCCGGAAGATCTACGAGATCCTGCCCTGCATGCGCGACTCCGACGGCGGCCCGAACGAGATCGCCACCCCGCTGCTGGTCGAGGAGCTGGCCGCCGAGCGGGACCGGATCGACCGGATGATCAGCGATCTGGCCCGCTCCCGCGAGGTGCTGGACGAGGTGATCGCGACCGCCTCCGGCCGGCCGCAGGCCGAAACCGAAGCCACAGCCACAGCCGCCTAGGCCTGTGGCTCAGGCCTTCAGCTTGCGCCAGACCGTCTCCAGGGCCGCGATGTCGCCCTCGTCGAGCCGGTCGGTGAAGACCGGCGCGAGGACGGCCCGCCGGGTGGCGTCGGCCTCGGCGAAGGCGGCGCGGCCCTGCTCGGTCAGTTCGATCCGCACCGACCGGGCGTCGGCGGCGGAGGGTGAGCGGGCCACCAGGCCGCGTGCGGCCAGGGCGTCGACCACGCGGGAGACCTGGCTGCGGCTGAGCATCGTCTTCGCGCCCAGGTCGGAGGCGGCGACCGGCTCCCGCTGCCCGTTGAGCCAGAGCATCACCTCGAACCAGGACAGCGACAGCCCGTGCACGCGGGTCAGCTCGCGGTCCACCTGGGCGGCGAGGGTGGTGCCGGCCCAGACCAGGCCGTAGAAGGCGTGGTCCTGCTCGGACAGCGGGCCCAGGGTGAGATCGGCACGGTTCATGACGTTCATCGTACCGAGGTGCGTGCGCGTGCACGGATTCCGTGCACGCGCACGACCCCGGCCGCTCGGGGCCGGAACGACTAGAACGGCCGGCGGTCCGGCTCGCACACCGTGCCGGCCGGCGGCAGCGCGCCGCTGACCAGGTACCGCTCCTCGTACCGCCAGGCGCAGGCGCTCGGGTTGCCCAGCGCGGTGTGGCCGTACCCGTCGACGGTCAGCAGGCGGCCGCGGGCGAGGGTGTCCGCCAGCGTGCGGGAGCCCTCGTACGGCCAGGCCGGGTCACCGGTGAGGCCCACGACCAGGATCGGCGCGGAGGTCGGGCGGTCCCACGGGCCGGTGTAACGGTCCCGGGCGGCCTCGGCCGGCCAGCCCGTGCAGCGCTGGGTCTGCCAGACCCAGTACGGGCCGGTGGCACCCGCGCGGTCGCGGGCCAGCGCGGCCGCCGCCGGGTGGGAGGAGGCGGGCGGGTTGGCGGTGTCGGCGCAGAGCGTCCCGAGGGTCTGCGCCTGCCGGAGGGCGCCGCCGGTCGGCAGCGGCGCCGAGGCGTCCGGGGCCGCGGTCCACAACTGCTGCAGCAGCCCGCCCAACGCCGGCCAGCCGAAGCCGGGGACGCCGGGGAGGGGCGCGGCCGTGTAGAGCCTCGGCAGCAGGGTGCTCACGGCGGAGGCCTGGTCGAAGGTGACCGTCTGCGGCGCGGTGCCGAGCGTCACCGGCGTCCGGCCGAGCCGGTCGATCAGCTCGTCGAACTTGGCGCGGGTCGCCGCCGGGCCGCCGTCCGCCGCGAAGGCGCACGCGGCGGGGCCGGCGTCGCCGCACTGGTCGAGGAAGGCATCGAGGGTCCGGGTCGCGGCGAGGTCGCCGCCGGTGCGCAGGAACGGCGGCAGGGCGCGCTGCCCCGGGCCGCGCCCGGTGGACCAGGCGACCGGGTCGGGGGCGCTGTCCAGCACCAGCGCGCGGACCCGGTCCGGGAAGAGGTTGGCGTAGGTGGTGCCCAGGTAGCTGCCGTACGAGGTGCCGAGGTAGCTCAGCCGGCGGTCGCCGACGGCCGCGCGCAGCAGGTCCAGGTCGCGGGCCGTGTCGGCGGTGGACAGGTGGGCGAGCAGCCCCGTCCGGTCGGTGTCGGCACACTGGCGGCCGAAGCGCGCGTACGTCGCGGACCAGGCCGACTCCTGGGCGGCGCCGACCGGGTAGCCGGCGGGCAGCCCGGCCAGCAGTTGCTGCTCGGCCGCCGTGTCCGGGAAGCAGCCGAGGGTCGTCGATTCGCCGATGCCGCGCGGGTCGAAGCTGACGATGTCGAAGCGCTCGCGCACCTGCTCCGGGAACATCCCGTACACGGCGGGCAGCGCCTGGGTGCCGGGGACGCCCGGGCCGCCGGGGTTGAAGAACAGCGAGCCGATCCGGTGCGCCCGGTCGGTCGCGGGGTGCCGGATGACGGCCAGCTCGACCGTCCGCCCGGCCGGGTCGCGGTAGTCCGTCGGCACCGCGGCACGCGCGCACTCGAAGTCCGACGCACAGGGCTGCCAGTCCAGCCGGGGTACCGGCGCCGCGGGGGCGGCCGCCGCCGAGGCAGCCGGGGCGAGGCCGGCCAGCAGCAGCGCGGCGGCCGCGGCGGCGCCGAGCCGGAACGCGGAGGTGAGGCGGGGTCGGGGCATGGGCAGGATCTCCCGGTTCGATGGACTGACGTGCTGCCACCGAGCCTCGTGGCGGCGGCTGTCATCCCGCCCACACCCGCCGTCATGCTGCTGTCGGCGTCACCCCGGGAGCGCTCAGGAGCCTTGGGCCGGCTTGCGGGCCAGCACGTACGCCTGCGGGGTCTCCACGCCCTCCTCCGGCTCGCGGGACATCCGGGTGGTGATCCGCAGTCCGGCCGCACGGGCCAGCTCCTCGATCCGGTGCGGCTGCTGGCGGCGGAAGTCCAGCGCCACCGGGTGCCCGAAGGGCTGGTCGATCCGGAGCGGCTCGTCGCCGACCTGGAAGGCGAGCAGCAGGTGGCCGCCCGGGGCGAGCACCCGCGCGAACTCGGCGAACACCTCCGGCAGCCGCTCGGCCGGGGTGTGGATGATCGAGTACCAGGCCACCGCGCCGGTCAACTCGCCGTCCCGCAACGGGAGATCGAAGAGCGATCCCTCGGTGAAGTCCAGCCCGGGGTACGTCCGGCGGGCCAGCTCGACCATCCGCGGCGAGAGGTCGATGCCGCGGATGTCGAGGCCCAGGCCGTGCAGGTGGTGCGTCACCCGGCCCGGGCCGCAGCCGAGTTCGGCGACCAGACCGTCGGCACACTCGGCGAGCACCAGTTCGGCGAAGGCGGCGAGCAGCGCCCGGGACAGCGGGTTGCCGGCCAGTTCGTCGCGGTACCGGTCGGCGTAGTCGGCGGCGATGGCGTCGTAGAACGCCCGGGTCGTGGTGAGGAAGTCCGGCTCGGTCATGGTCCGGCACCCTATCCGTCACCCCCGGGCCGTAGCTCAACACCTCCGACACCCCGCAGGAGCGCGAGCACGGCGAGTTCGGCGACCCGCTGGAGCGGATCTGGGCGGCCTGCGTGCTGCCGTACGTCGGCGTCACCGACGTCCGCCGGACGGTGTTCCGCACCGTGACCGACTCCCCCGCCGCGACCCGCGCCGACTGGCTCCGGCAGGCCCGCGCACAGGCGGCTGCGCTGATCCGACGCGAATCGTCGGACACGCCCTAAAGCTCCAGCTCCGCCACCACCTGGTCGCCGCTGGTCTCGCCGGTCGGGCGGAAGCCGAGGCCGGCGTAGAAGCCGGCGGGGCCGTCGGGGCCGGGGACGTAGGTGACGGTGGCGCGGGTGCCGCCGCGGCGGCGGATCTCGGCACAGACCTGCTCGACGGCGAAGCGACCGTAACCGCCGCGCTGGTGCCCGGCGTCGACGAGCAGGCGCCAGAGGCCGGAGCGGGGGCGGTCGTCCGGCTGCTCGGGGTTGAACAGGATGTCGAAGAAGGCCATCACGAAGCCGACCGGCCGCTCCCCGTCCATGATCAGCCGGGGCCAGGCGGTGTCGCCGTACGCGTACGCCTCGGCCAGCGACTTCACCACCGGCGCGACCAGGCCCGCCTGCTCGGGGCGCACCGTGAGGGCGAGGGCGGCGTCGATGTTCTCGGGGGTGATCCGGGCCAGGCCGAGGGTGGAGGACATGGCGGGCAGCCTACGAAGCGAGGCCGCCCGCCGTCGCCCGGTTTTTCGGGGCCAGGACGGGCCAGGACGGGCCACGACGGGCTGCGGCCGGCTCGCCCGGGCCCGTGGTCAGGCAGCCGGTCCGGCGCTCACTCCCCGGCCGGGAAGTCGGTGCCGCGCCCGACCGCCTCCCAGGCCTCGGTCTCCCGGCGCGCGCCGTCCAGATTGCCGAGGATCGCGTCGACGGCGTCGTTGCCGAGCGCCAGCCGCAGCGGCGTCCGCTCGGCGTCCAGGGCGGCCAGGATCGCCGCCGCGGCCTTCGCCGGGTCGCCGGGCTGCTTGCCGTCCGAGTCCGGCAGACCGCTGCGGACCGGCCCGACCACCGGCTCGTACGCGGCGATCGGGGTGCTCTGGGCGAGCGCCCCGCCACCCGCGAAGCCGGTCCGGAACGCGCCCGGCTCGACGATCAGCACCTTGATCCCGAACCCGGCGACCTCCTGGGCCAGCGCCTCGGACAGCCCTTCCAGCGCGAACTTGGTGGCCGAGTAGGCGCCCACGCCGGGGAAGGAGAACCGCCCGCCCATGCTGCTCATCTGGACGACGGCGCCCGAGCCCTGGGCCCGCATGTGCGGCAGCACGGCGCGGGTGAGCGCGGCCGGGCCGAAGAAGTGCAGCTCCATCAGGTCCCGCAGCTCGCGGTCGGTGTACTCCTCGACGGCGCCGATCAGGCCGCGCCCGGCGTTGTTCACCAGGACGTCGATCCGCCCGTACCGGCCCAGGGTGTCCGCGACCACGGCGGAGATCCGGGCCGGGTCGGTGACGTCCAGCCGGACCGGCACCAGCCGGCCCGGGTGGGCGGCGGCCAGCGCCTCCAAGGTCTCGGGGCGGCGGGCGGCCGCGACCACCGTGTCGCCGGCCGCCAGCGCGGCCTCCGCGATGGCCTGGCCGAAGCCGGAGTTGGCGCCGGTGACCAGCCAGACCCTGCCCGTGGCGGCCTGCTCGGGGGTGTTGCCCATGATCCGTACGCTCCCGTAATCGTCGTGCATCACACTGAAGTTGACGATCATTTATGCCACCTGGGACGCCACGCCGTCCACCGTCCGTCATCCACCGAACGGACGGCGGGCCGGTGCATGCCAGCGGCCCCCGACCGCGGCGTGCGGTCGGGGGCCGAAGCCACGTCCGGTTTCCTGCTGCCGACTTACGGCAGGTTGCGGGCCATGACGATGCGCTGGACCTGGTTGGTCCCCTCGTAGATCTGGGTGATCTTCGCGTCCCGCATCATCCGCTCCACCG
>NZ_JARXYZ010000051.1 GCF_029894125.1 Kitasatospora sp. MAA19 | reverse complement strand
GGCGAAGCACTACGCCGACCAGGCGACGACCGAACCAGTGGCCGTCGAACCACCCACACCCGCCCTGACCAGCTAATCAGCACCTCCCGCACACCAAGGGAAGCTCACTCCCGGATGCCAGAGGCCTGGAGACGGCGCTCCATCGATGGATCCGGGCCCAGGGTGCCGGCCTTCTTTACGCACGCCGCTTCGCGCCCGCGTACGATCACGAACCGTCGCCGATGAAATGAGGCTGGATCGATGCCCCGTACCCCAACGCCGATACACCTGACCGCTGTCACCCTGGCCTTGACGGCTCTGCTGGCTTGCGCAGCCTGCGCTGGACAGACAAATGTCGTGCCGTCCGCTCCCGTGCCGTCCGCTCCCGTGCCGACGAGTGCCGCCGCGTCCCCCGCCGCCGCAAGCCCTCCGCCGAGCTCGGCCCGACCGGATCAGCAGCAGCTGGACACGGCTGCGGATGCGGTTTCACACCTCGGCGGCTCCTACCAGGATGTCTTCACGGGCCTGATGGTGGACGTTCCGGACGGTTGCGTCATCGTCTACCGGAAGCCGGGCGGTGGCGGCTTCGACGCCGCCCTCGCCCACCTGGGTCTGGGCGTGCGCGTGAACCTGCGCGACGCGCCGCGCTCGATCAGCGAGCTGGCCGCCACCCGCAACCGGGTCGCGGCACTGATAGGGCACACGAGCGACTACAGCATCGTCATGGTGGGCGACGGATCGGCAGTGAGCTTCACGCTCGGCGTGGTCGAGGTCGGCGTCAGCGGCAATCTGGCCAGCGCCCAGGCAGACCTGCGCGGCCGCTTCGGTGACCGGGTCACTGTCTCAGTCGCCCAACCGCTCGCGGGCTGACCTGGCCTTGTACGTGAGTTGTGGGTTCTGGCACAGATCTTGGGGAGCGGTCGCGGAGCGTCACCTTGGTGTTCGATTGTGAGGGGCTGGGTCGCGTGAGACCGCGTACGCCTGGCTGCCCGGCAGCCGGATGTGACACTCCGTCAACTCATTGGTGGTATCTGCCGTGGTCGGCCGGTGGCGGTGATCGTGCTGGTCATGCAGACCAACGCATCGTTCTGGGACTCGCTCGTGTTCGACGGGATCGACGACTTGGACGTCGAGGCGGTGACCGCCTTGTTCGGTACGGTCGAGGTGGTGGCGCGGGGCCGGGGTGCCGGGGCGGAGTGTCCGGACTGTGGCCGCTTCTCGGACCGGGTGCACGACCGCTATCGCCGCAGATTGAAGGATCTTCCGCTCGCTGAGCAGGGCTTCGTGATCCGGTTGGTGGTCCGGCGTTTCATCTGTGGGGCGGCGGACTGTCCGCGTCGGACGTTTGCTGAGCGGTTCTCGCGGCTGGCTGCCCCGTACGCACGGTTCACCACCCGGCTCAACCATGCCCTGGAGCACGTGGGGGGCTTCCCCCCGAAGCATGGACACGTTCGTGCGGTTATGCGGCAAGCATCATGCTATCTGACTGACGTTCGTAGCTGATGGGGCTGAGATGGCCGTTGGCCGAGTGTCTGCGCCAGGTGTTGAACCTGGTGAGCCACCGGAAGACGGCCAGGCGGCAGGCGCGGGCCCCGGCCCAGCGGCGGGCGCCCTTGAGAGTCTCCCGCTTCAGGGTTGCGTGGAAGCTCTCGCAGGCGGCGTTGTCCGCCGAGGTCCCCACGGCGCCCATGGACCGCGTGACGCCCAACTCATGGCACAGGTCCGCGAATTGCTTCGAGCTGTACTGAGCCCCGTGATCACTGTGGAAGATCGCTCCACCGAGGCCACCGCGGGTTGCGGCGGCCATGCGAAGGGCGTCCGCGACGAGGTCGGTGCGCATGTGGTCGGCGATCGACCAGCCCACCACCCGGCGACTGAAGCAGTCCAGCACTGTCGCGAGGTAGAGGAACTCCCCGTCACCGACCGGGAGATAGGTGATGTCGCCCATGTACTTGGTGTTCGCAACCGCAGCGGTGAAGTCCCGGCCGAACAGGTCCGGCACCGGAACCGCGGACGGCTCGCCCACCGTGGTGCGGACGCGCCGGCGCAGGTGCACGCCGACGATCCCGCGCTCGCGCATCACCCGCTCCACCCGCTTGTGGTTGACCGCGACGCCGCACGCCCGCAGCTCGGCGGTGACGCGCGGGCTGCCGTAGGTCTCGTCGGACTCCGTGTGGATCGCCGTGATCCGCGCCGCCAGGTCCTCATCGGCCCGGCGCCGGGCCTCGCGGGCCGGCGAGGCAGCCGACCACCGGTAGAACCCGGAGCGGGACAGGCCCAGCACCTCGCACAGCCGCTTCACGCCGAAGGCGTCACGGTGGCCGTCAACGAACTGGAAGCGACTCACCAGCTCGTCTCGCCCGCGAAATACTTGGCCGCCCGGCGCAGGATCTCCCGCTCGGTCTCCAGCTCTCAAACCCGGGCCCTGAGCTGCTTGTTCTCCTTCTCCAGCATGTTCTCGGAGGGTACAGGGACGCCGGGGCCGGCGGCCGGGCCGTCGGCGACCTGTTCGCGCTGGCGGGCCCGGTGAGCGTTGATCCAGTTCCGCAGCGTCTCGTGATTGACACCGAGGTCGTCGGCGACCGAGCGGATCGTACGCCCGGGATTGTTCACGTACAGCGCGACGGCGTCCGCCTTGAACTCCGGCGAGTACACCTTCATCACCACGGGGGGACTCCTCATCCTCTGAATCCTCAAGGTCCAGTGTCCAGGGTGTCCACACATAGAGGGAAAGGCCCGCGACCGGCGTACCCCCCTGGAGACCAACGGGGGGCAGCCGGTCCCGCGCCGACGTGCGGTGCTTCGAGGCTTTCCCCGATCGTCAGCTGCTCGGACGCGGGGACGGCAGGGCCACGGAGCCCGCCGCCAGGGGCCATTCACGATGGAACGGGGGAAGCGGGAACGTGCCCTCGACGACCGGGGTCCCGAACACCTTGAGGTGGGCGAGCAGCGAGCCGGTCAGGTCGATGCCGCCGACCAGGGACCAACTGCCCTGGGCCTGCGGCGGGTTGCCGGAGGAGTCGGCGGTCAGCGAGCCTTCGGCCTGGGCCCGCAGGTAGGGGGCGACGGTGGTCTCGACGCCGACGGTGTCGTAGAGGCCGACGGAGACCTGGGCACCGAGGGCGGCGCGGACGCCGGCCTTGCCGGTGAGGCGCACCCGGACCGGGGAAACCTTGGTGTCGGCGTCGGTGGTGGGGGTCCAGCCCTTGCCACCGGTGTAGTCGGCGCGGACGGACCAGGTGCCGGTGGCCTCCTGTTCGGCCTCCAGGTGCACCTGGCCGTCGGCGCTGATCTCCAGGTAGCAGGTGAGGCCGAGGTTGACGACGACGGGCAGCCCGGCGACGGTGAGCACCGGACTGGCCTGCAGCTTGGCGAAGGGCAGCCGGACAGGCGCCGCGCCGGTGCTGCGGGCGAGGTCGCCGGTCACCTTCCACTGCGCGTGGGCGCCGAGGTCGAAGCCGATCGACGCCGTACGCGGGCTGCCGGCGGCCGCCCCGTGGTACGCGAAGTGGACGGCGGGGTGGAGCTGGAGGGAGCCGGAGGCGTCCACGCTCGCACCGTCGGGCAGCGGGACGGGGGCCTTGACGTCGACCTCCAGGGTCCCGGAGGCGTCGGCCTGCACGCCCGCCATGCCCGCGCCGACGGTGGCCTTGAGGTCCTTGACCAGCGGGGTCACGGTGATGCCGTGCGGGTCGACGGGGACGCTGCCGTCGGCCTCGGTACCGCCGAGGAGTTCGGCGAGGGTGGCCGGGCGGGTGGTGAGGTTGAGGCTGGCGCCCGCGCCGGGGCGGACCCCGGTGACGGCGACCAGCGCGCCCTGTGGCGCGGCGGCGGTGGGCGGACTGGCGATCAGCTGCCCGGGCTGGACCGCGGGGGCGGGAGTGGCCGTGGCGGTGGCCGTGGGGCTCGCGGACGGCGGCGCCGAGAGGACGGCCGTGCCGCCCGCCGGGTCGTAGGCGGTGAGTTGGAGGTTCTGGGTGGCGGCGGTGGCCGCGCCGCCGTCCTTGGCGGGGGCGGCGATGGCGGCCTGCCGCTCGCCGGCCGGGGCGGCGGTGACCGGCGCGCCGGCGGCGGTCGGCCGCCCGGTGGCGGGGGTCCGGCTCGGGGCGGCGGCCCGGGCGCGGGGGGTGCCCGCGGGCTGTGCGGCGGTCGGGCCTCCGGTGGCGGCTGCTGGGGTGGCGGCGGTGGTGGCGGCCGGTTCGGGGGTGCCGACGGCGGCCTGCGGGGTACCGGTGGTGGTCGGCCCGCACGCGGCGACCCCGGCGAGGACGAGGGTGAGGAAGGCGGGGGCAGTAGCCCTGCCTATGGAGCTTTTGAACACGCGGCGTCATGTTACTGACGAGGAATAAGTTTGTCGAAGACAGGCCAAGCCGCGCCGAATCGCAGGTCAGTCCGCCCGCCCCGACGACGACGGATGGCCCGACAGCGGACTTCGGTTCGCGACTCAGCGCGGCCGGTGATGGGCGCGGGCCTCAGCGGCGGCCTTGAGGTCCCGCAGCCAGGCGTCGAGACCCTGGCGAAGGATCTCGGTCGCGAAGGGAACGTTCGCGTCGACCTGGGCACCGGCGTGGGTCTCCTCGGTGCTCACCCGGACACCGCCCTGCACCGTGGTGAAGTTCCAGACGTGGACGCCGTCGATGCGCAGCCCCTCGCCCGTCGCCGGGCCGGTCCAACGGATGCAGGAGCCGCGCTTGAGCTGCTCGACGGTCGAGGTGATGTCCAGGCTGGTGGCGGGAGTCGAGGGGTTCGGGGGCACCGGGGTCGTCCACCGGAAGGCCGAACCCTTGCGGAACGGACCGCCGTCGAGGCGTTCCACGGTCTCGACGGTGGCCTGCCAGGACGGCCAGCGCTCCACGTCGGTCTGCACCTTCCAGATGGTGCGCAGCGGCGCGTCGATCACGGTCTCGGCACGGTAGCGGACCAGCGCCTTGGGGTCGACGCCCTTCCCCTGGCAGGTGAGGGACGCGCCGGGTCGGGAGGTGGCGGCCCCGGCGGGCGCGGCGGCGGCGCCGAGAAGGCTGACGGCGAGCGGGACGGCGAGCAGGGCGGTGCGGATTCCGGTGCGGCGGAGGCCGGACATGGGAGTTCCCCTCGATCGGTCGGCTTGTCGCGCCGAGATAGATGCCAGCGTGTTCGTTAGAAGTTATAACGCGAGGCGGCGTGAAGGGTCAACAGGTTTCGCTAGAACCTCTCACTATCCCTTGAGCGCATAGCCCTACGAGCCGCGCCGAACCCGCAGGTCAGACCAGTCGCGCCACCGGCAGCGCCTCGCCCGACAGCGGACCCACCGGCACCTCCGCCGCCAGCTCGGCCAGGTACCGGGCCCGGGGCATCGGCTCGGCGCCGAGGCTGCGGATGTGCGGCCCGTCCCACTGGGCGTCGAGCAGTCGCCCGCCGGCCGCGGCGAACCGCGCCCCGAGGTCGGCGACGGCGACCCGGGCGGCGTCCGGGCGGCGGTGGAACATCGAGTCGAGGCTGAGGACGGGCCCGACGGCCACGCCGAACACCCCGCCGACCAGCTCCTCCCCCTCCCACACCTCACCGCTGTGGGCGACGCCGAGGGCGTGCAACCGGGCCAGCCCGCCCCTCAACTCCTCGGTCAGCCAGACGGGTTGGCGGCCCTCGGCGCAGCGGTCCAGCACCTCGCCGAAGGCCCGGTCGGCACTGGTCCACCACGGCGACCGGTGGCGCAGCCGCCGGGCCAGCCGGCTGCCGAGCCGGACGCCGCCGGGCGGCAGGACGGGCCGGGGGTCGGGCGACCACCAGGCCAGCGCGTACGGATCGTCCCCGCCGGGCAACAGCGACGACTCCCCCGTCCCGACCGCCGGTTCGTACCGCGCCTCGTTGTACGCGCTCGCGTACTCGTCCGCCGCCGGCATCGGGAACAGGCCGCGCCGGTACGCCGCCAGCAGCTCCCGCGCTCCGAGCCCGGCCCCGAACGCCACCGGCCCGTCCCCGGGCCCGCCCCGGACGTCCACCCCGTCGAAGACGCTCATCCGCGCGGCGCCTGCGGCGGCGGCCCGAGGAAGCCCTCCGCGGCCAGCCGCCGCAGGTAATGGTCGAGCAGCCCGGCGTCGACGGCGGGCAGTTCGATCCCGCTGCCGGCGAGCGCGGCATCGGTGTTGGTCCGGTCGAAGCGCGGGAAGGTGGGCCGGAAGTACATCTCGCTGAGCGACAGCTGCGACCCGGGGGCGCGGTCGACGAACAGCGGGACGAACGGCGTGATGGGGTGGCCGGGGTGCCCGGCGGCGAACCGGACCAGGCCCTGCACCCACTCCCCGTACGGGAGTTCGGCGATCGGGTGGCCGCGCGCCCGGAGCCGTTCGGCGAGGTCCGCGAGGACGGCCGGGTCCGGCGAGGTCAGGTGGTAGACCTCGCCGTTGGCGGGGGCGTGGGCGGCGATGTGGGCGACGGCCCGCCCGAACCGGTCGGCCGGCACGAAGTCGAGCAGCAGCCGCACGTCCGGGCAGGTGCCGCTGTCCGCCAGGTACTTGATGAGCGCGCAGATCTCGGTGCCGGTGTTCATCACGCCGGTGGCCAGGTCCCCGGTGACGTCGTTGGTGCGCAGCACCGTGACCGGCAGCCCGGCGGCGGCCGCGTTGTGCAGCAGCTGTTCGGCGACCCACTTGCTCTCGACGTAGCCGACGCCGAGCTTGTCGGGGTGGGCGAGCGGGGTCCGCTCGGTGACCTCGCCGACGCGGGCCGCGCCGAAGCCGGCCAGCACGGCGAGCGTGGACAGGTAGTGCACGGGTATGCCCCGGCTGTGCCCGGCGAGGCGGACGATCTCGCGGGTACCGCCGACGTTGGGCCCGCGCAGCTGGTGGTACGGGTAGATGAAGTTGACCTGCCCGCCGAGGTGGTGGATGGCGTCCAGGCTCCCGGCCAGCCGGTCGAACTGACGCTGCGTCAATCCGAGTCCGGGCTCAGCGAGGTCGCCGACCAGCGGCACCACCCGGGGGTCGACGAGGTCGTGCCGCAGGAAGCGCTGCTGGGCGGCGCGCAGGCGTTCCAGCGCGTGCTCCTCGTCCGGGGCGCGGACCAGGCAGTGGATCCGGGCCCCGGTGGTGGCGAGCAGGGCGTGCAGCAGGTGGGCGCCACAGAAGCCGGTCGCGCCGGTGAGCAGGATCTCGGCGGGCTCGGCGCGGCTGGGCGCGGGGCTCCAGGACTGCGCCACGGGGTGGGTGAGTCGGGCTTCGGCGGCCCAGTCGACGGCGGCCTCGCCGGCGCCGGAGCCGTCGGCGCGGGCGAGCCGGACGGCGGTCGCGAAGGCGCGCAGGGTGGCGTCGCGCAGCAGGGCGCGGGTGAGGGCACGGATCCGGGTGACGTCGATGCCGAGCATGATCCGGGCGCGGGCGAGCATCTCCATGGCGAGCAGCGAGTTGCCGCCGAGGGCGAAGAAGTCGTCGGCGGGGCCGACCTCCTCGCCGCCGAGCAGTTCGGTCCACAGGTGCCCGATCGCGGCCTCGACGGTTCCGTCGAACGCGTGCGGTCCGTCGTCCGGCGCACGGGGCCCGCCGTCGGGCCGGTGCGCCCCGCCGTCGAGCTGGCGCGCCCCGCCGTCGGGCCGGTGCGCCCGCGGATCGGCACGTGACAGGAGGCGGCGGTCGACCTTCCCGGCCGGGGTGAGCGGCAGGTCCGCCAGCACCACGAACTCGGTCGGGACCAGGTACGCGGGCAGCCGTTCGGCCAGGTAGGCGCGGATCCGGACGCGGCGGGCCCAGGATCCGGCGGCGGCGGTGCCGGCGTCGGCGGCGCCGTCGGCGAGCGTGTAGTAGGCGGTGAGCACGTGGCTGCCGTCGGAGGCCTCGCCGTCGGCGGCGACCCGGGCCTGCCGGACCTCGGGGTGGGCGGCGAGGACAGCCTCGATCTCGGCGGGGTCGACGCGGTAGCCGCGCACCTTCACCTGGTCGTCGAAGCGGCCGAAGATCTCCAGCTGTCCGTCGGCCCGCCAACGCCCGGCGTCGCCGGTGCGGTACATCCGCTCGCCGGGCACCGGCGCGTACGGGTCGGGCAGGAAGGATTCGGCGGTCGACACGGGGGCCCGCCAGTAGCCGCGCGCGAGGCCGGGCCCACCGAGGTGGATCTCGCCCTTCTCACCGGGCCGGACGGGGTTGAGCCGGGCGTCCAGCACGTGCACCCGCACGCCGGGCAGCGGTCGGCCGATCGGCACCGGCGCGGCCGGCCCGCCCGGCGCGGCGTCCAGCAGAGCGGGGGTGACCTCGCAGAGCGTGGAGGTGACGGCGGCCTCGGTGACCCCGTAGGCGTTGACCAGACGGACGCCGGGCAGCCGGTCCAGGCAGCTGCGGCAGTCGTCGGCGTGCACGGTGTCCCCGCCGACCAGGACCAGCCGCAGCCCGTCCGGGCCGGGTCCGCCGGGCGGGAGCAGCGCGAGCACGTGGTGCCAGTACGCGGGGGTGAGGTCGACGACGGCGAGGCCGAGCTCGTCCATCCCCTGCACCAGTTCGGTGGGCGCCCAGGTGCGGCCGCCGCCGAGGACGAGGCTGGCCCCGGCGTGCAGGGCGGCGAAGACCTGCTCCAGCGCGGTGTCGAAGCCGAGCGCGGCGAGTTGCAGGACCCGCTCGCCGGGGGTGAGCCCGTAACCGCGGACGACCCGGTCGAGGGTGAACACCAGCGAGCGGTGGGTGACCGGGACGCCCTTGGGGGTGCCGGTGGTGCCGGAGGTGTAGATCAGGTACGCGAGGTCGTCCGGCCCGACGTCGTCCGGCAGGGCATCGCCCGGCAGCGCGCCATCCGGACCGGCGCCGTCCGGCGAGGGTCCCTCGGGCAGCGGGCCGGTCAATCCCCCGGCGTCCACCGCGAGCGACTCGGTACCCGGCAGGTCCCTACCGTCCGTGACGGCCACCCGCGCCCCGCAGTCCTCGACGAGCCGGGCGAGCCGCCGCTCCGGGAACCCCGGGTCCAACGGCAGGAACGCCGCGCCCGCCTTCAGCACCCCGAGCCAGGCGACGACGAGGCCCGCCCCGCGATCGAGGCAGACCGGCACGACCTGCTCGGTGCCGACCCCGCGGGCCCGCAGCGCGCGGGCCAGCCGGTCGCTGCGCCGGTCGAGCTCGCGGTAGCTCAGCGTGGCGTCCTCGGCGATCACGGCGACTGCGTCCGGGTCGCGCGCGGCGCGGGAGGCGAAGAGGCCGTGCACGGTGTCGGCCAGGCCCGCCGCCACCGCCCGCCCGCGGCGGTGCTCCCCGGGGAACCCGAGCCCGGGCGGGCGCCACTCGCGCTCCACGTAGGCCCGGCAGGCGGCGCGGGCGGCCGGCCCGTACACCCGCTGCCAACCGCCCGGCACGGTCAAGTCGCCGGGCCAGATCGCATACTGACCGTTGTCGTTTCGAACCACGGCGTGCCGCCCGGAGTTCACATCCGTTCGTACGCCCTGTGCGCTGTCTGCTGCGTCGTCCACCGGCTTGACCTCGTGCTGTGGCGGCAGAATGCTAGGGGGTGCGACATTTCCGACTATACGCACTCACGCCACAGGGAGAGCGTCCGATCGCGATCCGACCGGACGTCACGGTCCTGTGCGCCCGTCGGCCCGGAACGAGATGACCCCTCCACCGCCAAGACCCGCCCTCGCCCGAACTCCCCCGTCCGACCGGCCGGGTGACGTCGCGGAGGAGGTAGCCTCGTTGACACCTCGGCGACAACGCCTGATGGTCTGCTACCTGCTGTGGATGGTGCTGCTCACCGGCATCTACTACGCCTTCCCCGCACAGCGGATCATCTGGTGGACGGGCATCGGCCTCGGCGGCGTCGCCGCCATCGTGGTCGGCGTCCGCCTCAACCGCCCCGCGCACGCGCTGTTCTGGTACCTGCTGGCACTCGCCAACCTGAGCTTCTCCGCGGGCGAGGTCGTGCAGGTCGTCCAGACCCAGTTCCTGCACCTCGACAACCCGTTCCCGTCCGTCGCCGACGGCTTCTACCTCGCCGAGTTCGTGCTGTACGCGGCCGGCGTGCTCGGCTTCATCCGCTGGCGCACGGCCCGTCAGGACCGCGCCGGCCTCCTCGACGCGCTGATCCTCACCATGGGCCTGGCGCTGCTCGCCTGGATCTACCTGATCCTCCCGTACGCCCTCAACCCCGACCTCGGCTGGTTCCAGAAGGCCGTCTCGATCGCCTACCCGCTCGGCGACGTGGTCGTCCTCGCCCTGCTGCTGCGGCTGCTGACCCCGCGCGGCGGCAACAGCCGCTCGCTGCAACTGCTCGCCGTCGGCACCGTGGGCATCCTGGTCTCGGACACCCTGTACGGGCTGATCCAGCTGCACGGCGGCTGGCACATCGGCACCGGCGTCGACCTCGGCTGGGCCGCGTTCTACACCGCCTGGGGCGCGGCCGCGCTGCACCCGTCCATGGTCGAGCTGACCAGACCGGTCCCCACCCAGCAGCCCGACCTGAGCGCCGGCCGCCTCGTCCTGCTCACCCTGGCCTCGCTGATCGCCCCGGCCATCCTGATCATCGAGTCGCTGAACGGCAATACCCGCAACGCGGGCGTGATCGGCACCTTCTCGGCGCTCCTCTACCTGCTGGTGCTGGCCCGGCTGGCGGTCGTCGTGGTCGCCCGGCGGCAGGCGATCGCCCGGGAGCGGGCCCTGCGCGAGGCCGGCGCCAGGCTCACCGCGGCCCTCAGCGTCGAGGAGGTCGCGGACGCCGTCCAGGCCGCCGCCTCCACCCTGATGCCCACCGAACCCGGACACGTCGCGCTGCTCGCCGTCACCGAGGCGGGCGTCCTGCACGTCCGGCACGCCGAACGCGGCGCCGCCCAGCACCTCCTCGGCCCCGCCGCCGACTCCGGCCAGGCGCTCGCACTCGCCGCCTACCGGGAGACCCGGCTCCTGCCCATCGAGGACATCGGCAGCGACCTGGCCACCCGCCTCGACGGCATGCCCTCCGCCCTGCTGTGCCCGCTCACCCTCGACGAGCGCCCCTCCGGCGACCCGCTGATCGGCGCGCTCATCGTCACCGGCACCGCACAGGAACTCACCAGCCTGTGGGGCTCGCTGGAGATCCTGGCCGGGCAGGCCGCCCTGGCCGTCGAACGGGTCGTGCTGAGCCAGGAGGTCAACCGCCGCAACAGCGAGCTGTACTTCCGCACCCTGGTGCAGAACGCCAGCGACGTCATCCTGATCCTGGACGCCGACGACAGCGTCCGCTACGCCTCCTCCTCCGCCGAACGGGTCCTCGGCCACCCAAGCCTCGACGGCACCCTGCTCACCGACCTCGTCCCGCCCGAGGACAGCCGGGCCGTCGGCAAGGCCCTGGCCCGGATGCGCGGCCCGGCCGAACCCCCTCCGGCGGGCCCGCCGTCACGCGAACAGCCCCGCGAGCACTGGCGGCTGCTGCGGCAGGACCGGACCCCGATCGAGGCCGAGGTGCGCTTCAACGACCTGCGCGCCGACCCGACCGTCGGCGGCCTGGTGCTCACCCTGCGCGACGTGACCGAGCAGCGCCAGATGGAGCGCGAACTCACCCACCGGGCCTTCCACGACTCCCTCACCGGCCTCGCCAACCGGGTGCTGTTCCAGGACCGGGTCGGCCACGCGCTGTCCCGCGGCCAGCGCAGCGGCGCCGTCACCGGCGTGCTCTTCCTCGACCTCGACGACT
This sequence comes from Kitasatospora sp. MAA19, assembly GCF_029894125.1. Classification (GTDB taxonomy): domain Bacteria; phylum Actinomycetota; class Actinomycetes; order Streptomycetales; family Streptomycetaceae; genus Kitasatospora. Next base: position 36,344 of record NZ_JARXYZ010000051.1, on the reverse strand, counting down.
TCAAGGTGGTCAACGACACCCAGGGCCACGCGGTCGGCGACGAACTGCTGGTCGCCGTCTCACTGCGGATCTCCACCGCCCTGCGCAGCTCGGACACCGCCGCCCGCCTCGGCGGCGACGAGTTCGCCGTCCTGGTGGAGGACGCGCTGCTCCCGGCGGACGTGGACGCCATCGCGGACACCGTGCTGACGGTGTTCGCCGAACCGTTCAAGCTCAGCGCGGGCGCCGTCCGGGTCGCCGCCAGCATCGGCGTCGCCACCACCGAGGACAGCGTGGACGCCACCGAACTGCTCACCCACGCCGACCTCGCGCTCTACTCCGCCAAGGCCGCCGGCCGCCGCCAGTGGCACCACTACCAGCCGGCCCTGCAGGCCGGGCTGGTGGAACGGCACGAGCTGAACGAGAACCTGGACACGGCCATCGCCGAATCCGCCTTCCAGCTGTACTACCAGCCGATCGTCGACCTGCGCACGGGCGATCTGGTCGCCTTCGAGGCGCTCGTCCGCTGGCCGCACGACCGGCGCGGCATGGTCCTGCCCGACGAGTTCATCGCCCTCGCCGAGGAGAGCGGCCAGATCGTCCCCCTCGGCGCCTGGATCCTGGAACGCGCCGCCCAGGAGGCCGCCGCCTGGCACGCCGCCAGCTCCGCCACCCGCGCCGCCGCCGGCCGGCCCCCGCTCCGGGTCAACGTCAACGTCTCCGCCCGCCAGTTCCGCGACGCCGGCTTCGTCGACGTCGTCCGCGGCGCCCTGCACGCCTCCGGCATCGACCCGCACACCCTCGTCCTCGAACTCACCGAATCCGTCCTGATGCGCCGCGACGACCGCGTCCACGCCGACATGGCCACCCTCAACGGCCTCGGCATCGGCATCGCCATCGACGACTTCGGCACCGGCTACTCCTCGCTCTCCTACCTGCGCGAGTTCCCGATCTCCATCCTCAAGATCGACAAGTCCTTCATCGACGGCCTCGGCCTCTCCCCCCAGCAGTACGCCCTCGTCGAGGGCATCGTCCGCATCGCCGACACCCTCGACGTCCAGGTCATCGCCGAGGGCATCGAACACCCCGAACAACGCGACCTCCTCGCCGCCATGGGCTGCCCCCTCGGCCAGGGCTACCTCTTCGCCCACCCCCTGACCGCCCCCCAGGCCCGTGCCCTCGTCGGGGACACCACCTACGAGCAAGTCTGACGCGGCGCCCCGGGGATTCCGCCCGGGATTCCCACGCCGGTTCAGGAATCGATCAATCAACTCGGCGACAAGAGCTCCCCGAAGCGCCGATCCGCCGCCAAAAGACGACGGAAGCTCGCCGACCCAGCTGCCGGCCCGGCACTCCTCGCAGCGCTTGAGCGGGAGGTCAGGGACGCCCGAACATGGGAAACGCAGTACCAGATGGCGATGGCTGCCGGCACCTGCCGCTACACACCGGCCGCGCCCCTTCTACGGGATCTCGCGGAACGTCCGATCAAGGCGACGACCCTCTACCTGGCACTGGGCGACGCGATCGTTCGACTCGGGGTCGCCCAGGAAGGCACGCGCGAGTCGATCTCGTGGTGCCTGAGCCGGCACAACCCCATGCTCGCCGATGGCGCCTTCCGAGCCGTCGCCATGCTCCACCTGACCCCGGCGAGTGAGGTCATCGACATGATCCTCGACCACGTCCAACCTCTCGCCCCGTCGAACGGACTGCGCTTCTGGCCGACCGCCGCGGCCGCCGGGTGGTCCGCAACAAGGGTTCGCGCATTCCTCAAGGAATGCGCGACCAGCCCTCAAGCCGGCCTGGTCCACACAGCTTTGGCATCACTCGACGGAAAGCACCAGAAGCACCACCTGCTGTAGTCAACAGCAGATACGGAATCCATTCGTCCTGGAGATCCGCAGGAACTCGACGACATGGCGCCGGACCGTCTGCGCCTAGGCGGTGGCCTCCAGTGCCCGGGAGAACGTGGCGAGGAGGGGGGAGGGTCGGGGTGGCGTGGCCGCCGGGTCGACACCCGCGAGCTGCAGGGCAGGGTTCCGACCACGCGGATCCATTCATCTGGATGCGCTATCTCGGCCCGGGCCGAGGTAGCGGCGCCCGGTGGGCAGGCCGGACACCGCTGCCGCTCATCTTCAGGCCGGTGAGTTGACCGCCCGGCCAAGCGGCAACGCGTTATGTCCTCAGGAAGTGGCGCAGAAGGTAACGCCGCTATTGATCGGAAGTAGCTGATCGACCTTGGGCCACCCCGACAAACGGCGGGTGGCCCAAGTTATTGACACTCCCTCCGGGTGCTTCGATGACGGCCGCGTCATAATGTTCCAATGGAATCGAAGGCGATATTCAAGGTCGAGATCGAGAACCGTATTGATCAACGGGTTGAGCTCATGCTCGAGCCCGAGGGGAGCGACTTCTGGATGGAGCCGGGCGAAGCGGTCGTCGTGAACTGCGAGGCCCCGGCCGGTACCGAGATCCCTTTTGTCGTCCAGGTGACGGATGACGGAATCTCGGTCTGGTCCAACTACGGGCCGGGGTGGGTCTCCGACCGGGCAGGCGAGGACCTCGACATCGGACACAACAGACCCGACGGCGCCTATCCGGAACTCGACGAGTCGTCGGCGAGTACCGAACGGCGCAGGCGCTGGCCGTGGAGGCTGTTCTCCTGACGGCGTCCGGTCGATCGATTCAGTCCGTTCCGACTCTCGTCATCGGGACGACCTCAAAACGCCTCCGCCTCCAGCGCCCGGGAGAGGGCGGTGAGGAGGGGGAGGGTGGGGGCAGCGTGGCCGGCTTCGATGGTGCGGATCTGGGCCTCGGTGAGGTCGGCGCGCTTGGCGAGGTCGGCGGTGGAGAGGCCGAGGGCGGTGCGGCGCTGGTGGACGGCGCGGGCGAGGGCCGCGGCCGGGTCGCCGTCCGGGTGCGCGGGGAAGTCCTCGATCAGCGGGCGTGCGTGGTTCACCGAATCTCCTCATCGACCCGTGGGGTCGCACAGCCTGACACATAGTCAGGACGAGAAGGGCGAAGCGGCGGTCAAGGATTCTTGACCGCCGCTTTGTCGTCCGGCTACTTGACCCGCTACTTGACGGGGTGCGGATGGCCGAGGTGGGGGAAGGTGGGGAGCAGGTCGGTGTGCGGGGGGATGTGGTCACTGGTGATCTTGCCGCCGGAGACCATGGTGAGGCGGGCCGAGGTCACGTCGTCGACGAGGGTGCGGCCGTTGGGGTAGGCGGCGGGGCGGGAGCGGTCGTAGCGGAGGATGTCGGGCAGGACGAGCTTGAGGGTCTCGGTGGCGGCCTCGGTGGTGTAGTCCCCGGCGTGCTGGAGGACGGCCGTCCAGGCCTCGCGGTAGGTGTCCCAGTCGTCGGCCGGCTCGCCGGCGTTGTACGCGTCCTTCACCTCCTCCTTGTTGAAGTAGGCGGTGAGGGAGGGGTGCGCGCCACGGTCGACGGAGAGGAGCCGGCCGCCCTCGCGGACGCTGACCCGGCCCCAGACGCCGATCGTCGGGTCGGGGCCGAGGTCGGCGTCGGGGACTTCGAGGGCGATGCCGAAGATGTTCGCCTCGGCCATCGCGTCCTTGCCGGTCCAGGTGAAGTCGTTGACGATCCCTTCGAGGTCGGCGAAGAAGGGGTCGCTGCGCAGTCCGACCGAGAGCTTGTAGCCGTCCGTCTCGACGACGTCGGGCGCGTCACCGAAGGCGACCGGGACGGCGGAGAAGAGGACGTCGCCGGCGGGTTCGTGCCGCTGGGCGGCGGTGCCGGTCGCGCGGTGGACGGTGACGCTCTGTCCGCCGGTGCTGGGGGCGGAGAAGGTGAAGGAGTAGGCGACGTCGGCGCGGTGGTCGCCGTCGCTGTCGATGTTGATCCGGTAGACGGCCTGCGGGTGGAACTCGGCCGCCCGGGTGGGGGCGTAGGGGTTCACGTTCATGATCAGGACGGTCCGCCCGGACGCGTCGGCGGCCGGAAAGGCGAACAGGTCGGTCAGGTCGAGCCGCGCGTCGCCTCGGGGGGAGCGGAGGTTGGGGCCGCTGAGGTGGTGGGACATGGGACTGTCGTAGCAGGGCCCGCCCGGGCCGGTCCCGACGACACCCGTGCGGAGCGCGGCTGTCCGCTGATCAGCGGACAGCCGCCACCCCGCGCACGCCCGACCCGGAACGCACCGGCCCGGAGCGCACCGACCCGGAACGCCCCGACCCCGACCCCCGTGCGGGACCGGCAGCGCGTCGAGGCCTGAGCGCCTGCGCCGACCACCCTCGCTCCTCAAGCGGACTTGAGGTCAAGGGCGGGCGGACCGGCACTGTCCCCGTCCGGTACGGCTCCAGGCGCGCCAGACCACCGTGGCCCGCTCCGGGGCCGCGGTGGCGGATGGCGCCGGGTCAGACGGCGGTGCCGTTGGTGGCGGGGGCGGTGGGTGGGGTGGTGGCGCCGGCGGTGATGCCGAGGGTGTGCTCGACCTTGGCGACGGCGGTGCGGTACTGCACGGAGGCGAGTTGGGAGGAGTCGCCGTCGCGCTGATAGAAAGCGAAGGCCAGGCCGACGGTGCCGAAGCGTTCGATGCCGACGAAGGCGTTGAGCTGGACGCCGGCCAGGGTGCCGTCGAGGCGGACGGCGGGGGCGTCCTGGCGGTCGCCGAGGGTGATCGGGGTGACGGTGAAGGTCACCGTGTCGTCGGTGCCGGCGTCGAAGGTGATGGTGTGGCAGTTCTTCAGGGCGTCGGTGGCGGTGTTGACGTCCGTGGTGAGTTTGGCCGGGTCCTCGGCCGTGAGGGCCTCGGCTACCATCGGGTTGCCGTCCTGACCGTCCAGTGCGACCTCGACGTGCGGGGTCGAAGGGCCGGGTTCGCCGGTGTGCATGGTGATCAGGGCGCTGAGGGCGTCGCAGCCACTGGCCGGCGTCGGGTTCTCCTCGGGGCCGGGGCTGGCCGTGCTGGGGACCTCCGTGAAGCCGGGCCCGACGTCGTCGACGGTGAGCAGCGCCGACGTGAGCTGATCGGTGGAGGGCAGGTCCTGGGTGGGCGCCACGGCCGTGGCGAGGTGGGCCGGGCCGAAGGTGACCGCCGCGAGGAGGGCTGCGGCGGTGAGGGCGCTAAGAGGCCTCGGGAGATGCATGGATTGGCCCCCGGTCGAGAGTTCGGGCAGGGACAGATCACCAGTCTCCCACCGGGGCCGGGGCGGGGCGCGCGGGGAGCCGGATTGCGCGGGAAACCCGCAGGTCAGGGCCGGTCCGACGGCAGCGCTTCGATGGTCTCGGCGAGCCACTGCACCCAGAAGGCCTCCAGGCCGATGCCGGCCCGCAGCACGGCGTGTTGGAGGCGGTTCTCCCCGTCCGCCGCCTCGACCGGGAAGTCGTGCCGCTCGATCTCCAGGTAGTCGTCCAACTGCGCGCGGTGCAGCGTCAGATGGCGCTGCAGCTCGGCCGCCAGGCCGTCCGTGCCGACCACGGCGGCGGCGCGCAGCCGCAGCAGCAGCGGTTCCCGGACCGCGCGGGGCGCGTCGCCCTCGGCCGTCCAGCGGGCCAGTTCGGCGCGGCCCTCGGACAGGACCTCGTACTCCTTCTTCTGCCCGCGGACGGGGCCGGACGGCTGGAGGGCCCGGATGTGTCCGGAGGCCTCCAGCCGGCCCAGTTCGCGGTAGATCTGCTGGTGGGTGGCGGGCCAGAAGAAGCCGATCGACTTGTCGAAGCGCCGGGTCAGCTCCAGCCCCGAGGACGGCTTCTCCAGCAGGGCGGTGAGGATGGCGTGCGGCAGCGACATGCCGTCGATCCTAGGGTCCGTCGGAGTAGGTCGGCCTTAGGGTCCGTCGGGGCAGGCCGGGATCCCGTCGCCGGTCGGGTCAGAGCGTCGCGGCCAGTTCGGTGCCCTGCTTGATGGCCCGCTTGGCGTCGAGTTCGGCGGCGACGTCGGCGCCGCCGATGAGGTGGACCTCCAGGCCGCGCTCGCGCAGCGCGTCGTACAGGTCGCGGCGCGGCTCCTGGCCGGTGCAGAGCACCACGGTGTCGACGGGCAGCAGCTGGCGTTCGCCGTCCACGGTGAAGTGCAGCCCGGCGTCGTCGATCAGGTCGTACGTGGCGCCGGCGACCATGGTGACGCCGCGGTGCTTGAGCTCGGTGCGGTGGATCCACCCGGTGGTCTTGCCGAGCCCGGCGCCGACCTTGCCGGTCTTGCGCTGGAGCAGGTGGACCGTGCGCGGCGGTGCGGGCCGTTCGGGGCGGCGCAGTCCGCCGCGCTCGCGGTAGTCCGGGTCGATGCCCCACTTGGCCTGGAACACGGGCGGGTTGAGGCTCGCGGCGTCGCCCCGGTCGGTGAGGAACTCGGCGACGTCGAAGCCGATGCCGCCCGCCCCGAGGATGGCGACCCGTTCGCCGACGGGTGCGCCGTCGCGCAGCACGTCGAGGTAGCCGAGCACGCTGGGGTGGTCGACTCCCGGGATGTCGGCGGGAGTTCGCGGGGTGACGCCGGTGGCGAGGACGAGTTCGTCGAAGCCCTCGGCGGCGAGCTGCTCGGCGGTGGCGGCCGCACCGAGGCGCAGCGTGACGGCCAACTCGGCGAGCCGGGTGCGGTAGTAGCGCAGCGTCTCGTCGAACTCCTCCTTGCCGGGGATGCGCCGGGCGATGTCCAGCTGCCCGCCGACGGCCTCGGCGGCGTCGAACAGCGTGACGTCGTGGCCGCGTTCGGCGGTGGAGACGGCGAACGCGAGCCCGGCCGGTCCGGCCCCGACGACGCCGATCCGCTTGCGTGACCGCGTGGGCGCGAGCACGAGTTCGGTCTCGTGGCAGGCGCGCGGGTTGACCAGGCAGGAGGTGATCAGGCCGCTGAAGGTGTGGTCGAGGCAGGCCTGGTTGCAGCCGATGCAGGTGTTGATGGCGTCGGCGCGGCCGCCTTCCGCCTTGGCGACGAAGTCGGCGTCGGCGAGCAGCGGGCGGGCCAGCGAGACCAGGTCGGCGCAGCCTTCGGCGAGCAACTGCTCGGCGATCTCGGGGGTGTTGATGCGGTTGGTGGTGACCAGCGGGATGCCGACCTTGCCCATCACCTTCCTGGTCACCCAGGCGAACGCGCCGCGCGGCACGGAGGTGGCGATGGTGGGGATGCGGGCCTCGTGCCAGCCGATGCCGGTGTTGATGATGGTCGCCCCGGCGGCCTCGACGGCCTGGGCGAGCCGGACGACCTCGTCGAGGGTGGAGCCGCCGGGCACCAGGTCGAGCATGGAGAGGCGGTAGACGATGATGAAGTCCTCGCCGACCCGTTCGCGGACCCGGCGGACGATCTCCACCGGGAAGCGCATCCGCCGCTCGTACGGGCCGCCCCACTCGTCCTCGCGCCGGTTGGTGGCGGCGACGATGAACTCGTTGATCAGGTAGCCCTCGGAGCCCATGATCTCGACGCCGTCGTACCCGGCGCGGCGGGCGAGTTCGGCGCAGCGGGCGAAGTCCTCGATGGTCTGCTCGACCTGTGCGGCGGTGAGCTCGTGGGGGGCGAAGGGGCTGATCGGGGCCTGGAGGGCGCTGGGGGCGACCAGGTCGCGGTGGTAGGCGTAGCGGCCGAAGTGCAGGATCTGCAGGGCGATCCGGCCGCCGGCGGCGTGCACGGCGTCGGTGACGACGCGGTGGCGGTCCGCCTCGGCCTCGGTGGTGAGCATCGCGCCGCCCTCCCAGGGGCGCCCGGCCTCGTTGGGGGCGATGCCGCCGGTGACGATCAGGCCGACGCCGCCGCGGGCGCGCTCGGCGTAGAAGGCGGCCATCCGCCGGTAGCCGCCGGGGGCCTCCTCCAGGCCGACGTGCATCGAGCCCATGATCACGCGGTTGGGCAGGGTGGTGAAGCCGAGGTCGAGCGGGCTGAGCAGGTGCGGGTAGCGGCTGCTGCCGGGGGCGGTGCTCATCGACGTGCTGATCGACGTGCTCATCGATGTCTCCTGGGGGGCGGCGGGGTCGGTGTTACCGCACAGTAGGGGACGCCGGTGGGATGTGCAACTAGTTGCAAAAGAGTGCCGGCAGGGGCGGCGGCGGGGATGACGACGGGGTGCCGCCCCGGCTCCCCGATTCACGCCAACTCTGCCCAAGGATCCGCGTATTGTCGCATTGACATCATGGGCATCTGGGAGGGGACGGCCGTGCGGGGTGGCTCGATAGCCGTGATCGGCGGCAGCATCGCCGGAAGCGCCTTCGCCGGGGCCGCCGCCCGGCTGGGGGCGGACCGGATCGTGGTCCTGGAACGCAGCCCCGGCCGCCTGGAGGACCGCGGCGTCGGGATCTGCATCCACGACGACCGCTTCGCCGAACTGGTCCGCGCCGGCCACCTCGCCGAGGGCGTCCGCCGCCACCGCCTCACCGTCCGCCGCTGGGTCACCCGGGACCCGTCCGACGACGGGCCGGGCGGGCGCGGGCGGGTGCTCTGGAACCAGCCGATGCCGTTCCACTCCCACCACTGGGCCGTGCTCTGGCAGGCCCTGCGCGAACGGACGCCCGACCGGGTCGAGTTCCGGCTGGGCAGCACGGTCACCGCGGTCGGCAACGACCGGGACGGCGCCTGGACCGCGGCCGCCGACGGCACCCGCGAACCGTACGACCTGGTGATCGGCGCCGACGGCTACCGCTCGGTGGTCCGCGCGGCCGTCTGCCCGGAGGCCCGGCCCGAGTACGCCGGGTACGTGTGCTGGCGCGGCAGCTACGACACCGCGCTGCTGGCGGAGCTGCCCGGGGGCGCCGGGGCCTGGCCGGAGGACGAGTGCGCCACCGTCTGCTACCCCGGCGGCCAGGTCGTGATCTACCGCATCCCGGGTCTCACCCCCGGCAGCACCCAGGCGAACTGGGTCTTCTACGCGCCCACCCCCGCCTGGCTGCGCCTCGACGGCCCGACCAGCATCCCGGCGGGCACCCTCACCGACGCCCAGGTGGACGAGCTGCGCCAGCTCGCCGAACGGCACCTGCCGCCGTACTGGGCCGCCCTGGTCACGATCACCCCGCGCGAGCGGACCTTCCTGCAGCCCGTCTACGACCTGGAGACCCCGCGCCGCACGGCCGGGCGCCTGCTCCTCGGCGGGGACGCGGCCACCGTCGTCCGGCCGCACAACACCAGCGGCGCGGTGAAGGCACTGCAGGACGCGCACGCCTTCGAGCGGGCAGGGCAGGCGGGGGGCGGGTCCTGGTCGTCGCTGCTGGCCGGGTACGACCACGAGCGGGGCGTGGTCGGACGGGAGCTGGTGGAACTGGGCCGACGGCTCGGCCGGGCGCAGGTCGCCGCGGCGCCCGACTGGTCGACCATGGACGAGCCGGCGATGACCGCCTGGTGGCGGCAACAGCTCACCGGCGGCGGGGGTTTCGGCGGCCACGCCCTCGGGCCGACGCCGGACGGGCGGCCCGCGTGAGCCGCCCGCCCGGGGCCGGTCCGGCCGATCCGCCGAAACCCCGTCAGATCACCCGCAGGGATCAGACGTTGACGCCGTAGTCGGTCGCGATACCGCGCAGACCGGAGGCGTAGCCCTGCCCTATCGCGCGGAACTTCCACTCCGCGCCGTTGCGGTACAGCTCGCCGAAGACCATCGCGGTCTCGGTGGACGCGTCCTCGCTGAGGTCGTAGCGGGCGATCTCCTGGCCGTTGGCCTGGTTCACGACCCGGATGAACGCGTTGCGGACCTGCCCGAAGTTCTGCAGCCGGGCGTCGGCGTCGTAGATCGACACCGGGAAGACCACCTTCGCCACGTCGGCCGGCACCCGCGCCAGGTCGACCTTGATCTGCTCGTCGTCGCCGTCGCCGCCACCGGTCAGGTTGTCGCCGCTGTGCTCGACCGAGCCCTCGGGGCTGTGCAGGTTGTTGAAGAAGACGAAGTGCTGGTCCGAGACCACCTTGCCGAGCGCGTTGCACAGCAGCGCGCTGGCGTCCAGGTCGTAGTCGGCCCCGGTGGTGGTGCGCACGTCCCAGCCGAGACCCACGATCACGGCGCTCAGACCGGGCGCCTCCTTGCTCAGCGAGACGTTGCCACCCTTGGCCAGCGAAACTCCCACAATGCCCTCCTCGATCTCTCCCTGCGGACGAATCTACAACACTGTAGAGATCACCGGAATCCACCTGCGGTCGGGCCCCACCCCGGGGATTTCTCAGGGGCTCCACCGGGAACCGACCGTCACCCCGGCCCGCTGGTGCCGATCCACCGGGGCGCCCCGGCCCGGGTGGCCGCCCTAGACTGGCCGTGGATCCTCTGGTCCTTCCCGATCGGCCTTCCCCGATCGAAGCCCCCGCGCGGGAGGTTCCCATGCGTCAGCGGTACAGCTTCCACGCCGACCAGGCCGGGCACTCGGTCACCGTCAACGTCCGGACCGGCTGGATCACCGAGACCGAGCTGCTGGTGGACGGCAAGGAGTGCGCCTTCCACCGCGTCCACGGGCACGGCGTCTACCCGCTGACGCTCTCCGCCCAGCTCGCCGGGGAGCCGCCGCTGCCGCTCTCCGTCCGGCTCGACCGGACGGGTGCGGCCGAGCAGCCGTACGCCTGCGTCCTGGCGGTCGCGGGATCCGAGCACCCGATGCCGGAGCACGCGGCGCGCTGAGACCGCCCGGCCGATGCCCCCTGCCCTTGACGGTCATCACGTCTACCACGACCGGGCGCGTGAGAGCTCGGGCCCGCCGCAGCACTGTCTAAGCGCCGCCCTGATGCTGCGTCAGGATCTCCTCGACCGCCGGGCGGGCGCGCTCGGCGTCCTCGGCGACCAGGCCGATCCTGGTCCGGCGGTCGAGCACGTCGGCGACGTCCAGCGCGCCCTCGTGCGTGACGGCGTAGGCGACCTCGGCGCGCGTCACGTCCAGGCCTTCGGCGATCGGCCCGAGGTCGCCGGCGGCCAGCACCTCCCAGGCCGCGCCGCCGTGCCGGGCGAGCAGCGAGCCGGGCGCGCCGGTCGCCGGGAGCGGGCGGCTGTCCCGGTGGGTCGGGGCCCCGACCAGCGGCAGGCGGGCCGTCCAGCAGGCACGGGCCGGCAGGCCGCGCAGCCGGACGGCGGTGTCCACCGCGTCCTCGGCCATCCGCCGGTAGGTGGTGAGTTTGCCGCCGACCACCGTGACCACCCCGGACGGCGACTCCAGCACCGCGTGCTCCCGGGAGATGTCGGCGGTGCTGCCGCCCCCGGTGTCGATCAGCGGCCGCAGCCCCGCGTACGCGCCGCGCACGTCCGCCCTGGTCAGCGCGGTGCTCAGGGCGGCGTTGACGGTGTCGAGCAGGAACGCGAGCTCGCCTTCGGTGGGCACCGGCTCGTCCGGGATCGGGCCGGGCGCGTCCTCGTCGGTCAACCCGATCGCCACCCGGCCGAGCTGCTGCGGCAGCGCGAAGACGAAGCGGCTGGTCGAGCCGGGCACCGGCACGGTGAGCGCCGCGGTGGGGTGGCCGAGCACGGCGGCGTCCACCAGGAGGTGGGTGCCCCGGCTGGGCCGCAGCTTGATCGACGTGTCCACCTCGCCCGCCCAGACTCCGGTGGCGTTGACCACCGCGCCGGCCTCGACGGTCAGCGACTGCCCGGTGAGCGTGTCGGTGAGCCGGGCGGAGGTTCCCGTCACGGACTCCGCCCGCACCCGGGTCAGCACGGTGGCGCCGTACTGTGCCGCGGTCCGCGCCAGTGCCACCACCAGCCGTGCGTCGTCCACGAGTTGGCCGTCGTGCGCGACCAGCGCGCCGGACAGGCCGGCCGTCCGCACGCCCGGCACCAGCTGCCGTGTCCGCGCGGCGTCGATCCGGCGCACCCGGGGCAGCAGCGCGCCCGGCGTCCCGGCGCTGAGGCGCAGCGCGTCCCCGGCGTGGAAGCCCACCCGGATCAGCGAGGCCTGCCCGGGGCGCAGCAACCCCGGGAGCAGCGGCACCAGTTGGGGCAGTGGACGGATCAGGTGCGGGGCGGTGCGGGTCATCAGCACGCCGCGCTCGACGGCGCTCTCCCGGGCCACCCCGATCCGGCCGGAGGCGAGGTAGCGCAGGCCGCCGTGCACCAGCTTGGAGCTCCAGCGGCTGGTGCCGAAGGCCAGGTCGCGGGCCTCGACCAGCACCGTGCGCAGGCCGCGCGCGGCGGCGTCCAGGGCCACCCCGGCGCCGGTGACGCCGCCGCCGATCACCAGCAGGTCGACCCGCGGGCGGTCCCCCAGTGCGTCCAGCTCCCACCGCCTCCGGGCCGCGTCGAGTCGGCTGGAACCGGCGAAGGGGCTGGCGGAGGAAGCAGCGGGCGTCGAGGTCATGGCGCGAGGTATCCGTTCAGCGCGGTGGCCAGTTCGCGCCGCCAGGCGGCCTCCGGCAGCAGCGAGGCCACCATGCGGTGCGACTGGACGGTGGACTGGGCGATCAGCAGGACCATGGCGGCCAGTTCGACCGGCTCGCCGGCTCGGATCGAGCCGTGGGCCTGCCCCTGTTCGATGCCGGCGCGCAGCGCCTCCAGCAGGCCGCGCTGGCTGGTGCCGAGTCGCTCGACGACGTACTCCAGCAGCAGGTCGGAGTCGGAGGAGCGCAGCAGCGCGCCGAGCACCGGGTGGTCCCGCAGCCGGACGGCCACCTCGACGACCCCGTCGACGAAGGCCTCCCGGTCGATCGGGGCCCCACCGCCGAACTCCAGGACGACGCCCTCCCGGGTGGCCTGGATCTCCCGGGTGAGCAGCGCGCCGATCACCGCCCGCACGTCCGGCCAGCGCCGGTAGACGGTCGGCCGACTGACCCCGGCGCGGCGGGCGATCTCCGCCAACTGCGTTCGGCGCACGCCGAGATGGACGATCAGGTCGGCGGCGGCGTCCAGGATCGCGTCGTCGGTGCTGCGGGGCACCTCGTCGGTACTGCGGGGCGCCGGGGCCGCCTCGGGGGGCTGCGCGGCGCTGCGAGGCTCGGCGTTACTACTTGACATGATGTGTGAAACTGTAACGCATGGCACCTGAGACGCAAGCGGGACCGGCCGACGCCGCGCTGCCGCTCCCCCCGATGAAGTGGGACGCCTGGGGCGACCCGGCCCTCGCCAAGGAGCTGTCCGCGGACATCAAGGGGCTGCTCGCCGCCGCCCTCGGCGTCACCGGCGACGCCGCCCCCGGACCGGCCGCGGACGAGGTCGTGCTGCACCCCTCGCGGATCTCCGCCGACGACCTCAAGGCCCTCGCCGCCGCCGTCGGCGAGGCCCACGTCAGCGCCGCCGACGCCGACCGGCTCCCGCGCGCCGGCGGCAAGTCCACTCCCGACCTGCTGCGCCGCCGCAGCCGCGCGCCCCAGGACGCGCCCGACGCCGTCGTCCTGCCCGGCGACGAGCAGGAGATCGCCGCCGTCCTCGCGCTCTGCGCCGAACGCCGCATCGCCGTCGTCCCGTTCGGCGGCGGCACCAGCGTCGTCGGCGGCCTCGACCCCGAGCGCGGCTCCTTCACCGCCGTCGTCTCGCTCGACCTGCGCCGGTTCGACCGCCTCCACGACCTCGACGAGACCTCCGGCGAGGCCGTCCTCGGCGCCGGCCTCACCGGCCCGGCCGCGGAGGCCCTGCTCGCCGAACGCGGCTACGAACTCGGCCACTACCCGCAGAGCTTCCGCTACGCCACCATCGGCGGCTTCGCCGCCACCCGCTCCTCCGGCCAGGACTCCGCCGGCCACGGGCGCTTCGACGAGATGGTCCGCGGCCTGCGCGTCGTCACCCCCGCCGGGGTGCTCGACCTCGGCCGCGCCCCCGCCTCCGCCGCCGGCCCCGACCTGCGCGAACTCTTCCTCGGCTCCGAGGGCACCCTCGGCGTCATCACCGCCGTCCGGCTCCGTGTTCACCCGCTGCCCGCCGTCAAGGCCTACGAGGCGTGGAGCCTGCCCGACTTCGCCACCGGCAGCGCCGCCCTGCGCGCCGTGGAGCAGGGCGGCACCGGACCGACCGTCATCCGGCTCTCCGACGAGGCCGAGACCATGGTCAACCTCGCCATGACCGAGCAGATCGGCGGCGCCCCCGCCGTCAGCGGCTGCCTCGCCGTCACCGTCTTCGAGGGCACCGCCGAACAGGTCGCCGCCCGCCACCGGCTCACCCGCGACACCCTGCTCGCCGCCGGCGCCACCTCCCTCGGCGAAGCCCCCGCCCGGGCCTGGGAACACGGCCGGTTCAACGCCCCCTACCTGCGGGACTCCCTGCTCAGCGCCGGCGCCCTGTGCGAGACCCTGGAGACGGCGACCGACTGGAGCCGACTGCCGGAGCTGCGCACCGCCGTCACCCAGGCCCTCACCACCGCCCTGCCCGGCGCCCTCGTCCTCTGCCACATCTCGCACGTCTACCCGACCGGCGCCTCGCTCTACTTCACCGTCGTCGCCGCCCTCGGCGAGGACCCGCTCGCCCGGTGGGCCGTCGCCAAGCGCGCCGCCTGCGACGCCATCGTCACCGTCGGCGCCACCATCACCCACCACCACGCCGTCGGCGCCGACCACCGGCCCTGGATGACCGACGAGATCGGCGAGTTGGGCGTGCGCATCCTGCGCGCCGTCAAGGCCGAACTCGACCCGGCCGGCATCCTCAACCCCGGCAAGCTGATCCCATGACCGGCCCGAGAACCGTCCACCGGGTCGCCGTTCTCACCAACCCGGCGGCAGGCGCCGGCCACGCCGCACCCGCCGCCCACCGGGCCGTCGCCCGCCTGCGCGCCCTCGGCCTCGACGTCGACCGGCACGCGGGCCGCGACCCCGAGGACTCCGTCCGCCTCGCCCGCCAGGCCGTCGCCGACGGCGTCGACGCGGTCGTGGTGGTCGGCGGCGACGGCATGATCAACCTCGCCCTGCAGGCCGTCGCCGGCACGGCCTGCCCGCTCGGTGTGATCCCCGCCGGCACCGGCAACGACCACGCCCGCGAATACGGCCTCCCGCTCGGCACCCCCGAGGCCGCCGCCGACGTCGTCGCCGCCGGACGCACCCGGACCGTCGACCTCGGCCGGGTCACCGCCGCCGACGGCACCACCCGCTGGTACGGCTCCGTCCTCGCCACCGGCTTCGACTCCCTGGTCAGCGACCGCGCCAACCGGCTGCGCTGGCCCCGCGGCCGGATGCGCTACAACCTGGCCATCCTCGCCGAGTTCGTCAACCTGCGTCCCCTGCCCTTCCGCATCACCCTCGCCGACGGCACCGTCATCGAACGCGACCTCACCCTGGCCGCCGTCGGCAACACCCGCAGCTACGGCGGCGGCATGCTGATGTGCCCCGCCGCGCTCCCCGACGACGGCCTCCTCGACCTCACCCTCGTCGCCGCCATGCCCCGCCTGCGCATCGCCCGCTTCTTCCCCACCCTCTTCAAGGGCACCCACACCACCCACCCCGAGGTCACCACCCACCGCACCACCTCCCTGCGGATCGACTCCCCCACCATCACCGCCTACGCCGACGGCGAGTTCATCGCCCCGCTCCCCGTCGACGTCACCGTCGACCGAGCCGCCCTCCACCTCCTGGTCCCCTGAACCGCCCGACGTCCCGACCGCACCCGGTCCGGCGCGCCACCCAACGCGCCGGGCCCCGAGGGCCATTGCGGGCTCGGCTTCGGCCGTGGGGCTCAGCCGGTCAGCCGGCGGCGCCAGAGGAGGGGGCGGATCTCGATGGCGTGGGACGGGTCGGCGTTCCAGACTGCCGGCAGGCCGGCGTCGGTGAGGGCGGCGACGACCTCGTGGCCGATGGCGGTGGTGGTCAGCGGGGAGGCGTCGAAGCCACCGTAGCGGAGGCTGAGGCCGTGGCCGGCGGCGGCGGAGTCGGTGCCCTGGGTGTGGAAGTAGACGTAGCCGTGGGCGTCCGGCGCTGCGGCGGCGGCGATCTCCGCGTCGCCGCAGGAGCGGCAGCAGGCGAAGTGCTCCCGCGCGGTGAGGCCGGCCGCCGTCAGGGCGGCGAAGGCGCGGGTGAGGCGTTCCGGGTCGGTCTCGCCGATCCAGCCGGTCTGCTCGCCGACGCGCTCCAGCCAGAGCCGGTCGGCGAGTTGCTCGGCCTGGTCGCGGGAGAGCGGGCGGTGATCTCCGGAGACGAGGTAGTCCTCGGCGAGTTCGGCGAGCTCGGCGCGGGTGGTGTAGCCGGCGGCCAGGGTGAGGCGCAGCCGGTCCTCCAGGTGCCCGAGGTCGGCGGTGGGCAGGTCGAGCGGCGGGGCGGGCTCGGGCCGCGGGCCCAGGTCGAGCGGCTGCCAGTCCAGTCTGTCGCCCCAGCCCGGCTCGCGCCGCGCCCAGCCGGTGATCGCGGCGATCACCGGATCGGGCCCGTCCGTCCGCACCTCGAAGTGCCGGGCGGCGGAGCCGTCGCGGTGTTCGAGCGTGTAGTCGCCGCCGTCGGCGTGCCACACCTGGATGAAGACCTCCGGCAGGTCCGGTATCCGCTGCGCGACCAGGAAGCGGTCGCCCTCCGCGCCGATCCGCCGCACCAGCCGCGCCAACTCGTCCGCGCCCACCCGAAGGTGTCGCGTCCCGTCGTTCTCCTGCACCCCGATCGCCAGCATGTGGATCACCCAAGCACACGCCACTGACACCGGAGCATCAACAGGGACGACCGACCGGCCTCAGCCCGTCTGCTCGCGGCGGAGGCGGAACAGGACGTTGGGGCGCAGCGGACCCTCTGGGGCGTCCGGGTCCTCGAAGTCGTCGGCGGGGTCGGACGTCATCCCGAGGCGGCGCATGACGGCCTGGGAGCGGAGGTTGGTCGCGGTGGTGACGGCGAGGATCTCGTCGAGGCCGAGGGTGCCGAAGCCGTGGGCGAGGACGGCGCGGGCCGCCTCCGTCGCGTAGCCGTGGCCCCAGGCCCCGCGGGCCAGGCGCCAGCCGATCTCGACGCCGGTGAAGGGCAGGCCCTCGTCGACGTCGTCGAGGCCCGCGAAGCCGACGAACTCGCCGGTGGCCCGTACCCCGACGGCCAGCCAGCCGTAGCCGCGCGCCGCGCTCTCGGCCTGGAAGCGCGCCACCGAGGCGTCGCTCTGCTCGCGGGTGAGGACGTCCCCGAGGTGCTCGCGGACCTCGGGGTCGGCGTTCATCGCGGCCCACGGCGCGAGGTCGGTGTCCCGCCAGGGGCGGATGAGCAGGCGGTCGGTGCGCAGTTCGGTCATGTGGGCAAGCCAATGTCAGCCGTCCCCACCGGGGCAACCGCATTTCCCGCGGGCCCCGGCGGCCGGGCCGCCCCCAGATCCCGGCCCCTCAGCTCCCCGGCCTCAGATCCCCGCCCTCAGATCCCCGGCCGCGCCGTGATCCGTCCGGCGTCGATCGCGGCGAGCAGCTCCGCGTGGTCGAGCGCCGTCTGGTCCGCGTACCGGACGGAGAAGTCGGCGATCGCCTCCGCGAAGGTGTCCGCGCCGCCCAGGTAGCCGGCGATGGCGAGGCGGTCGCCGGTGCGGGCGTGGGCGCGGGCGAGGGTACGACCGCACAGGTCGGCGTAGCCGCGCAGGCCGGCCGGAGTCAGGTCGGCGACCTCCACCGAGCCCTTCATGTCGCGCAGTTGGCGGCCGTAGAAGTGGCGCCCGGCGGGGCCGGTGGTCCAGCCGAGGAAGATGTCGCTGGCGGCCTGCATGAGGTGCTGGCCGGTGACGACGCGGCGGCCGCCGTGGTGGGCGGCGACCTCGGCGGCGACCCGGGTGGGCGGCAGGTGCTCCTCCAGGACGGACCGCCCGGCCTCCTTGAGCTGGACGAACAGCGGGTCGCGGGTGTCCCGGCCCTCCAGCAGGACGATGAAGCAGCGGGTTCCGACGCTGCCGACGCCGACGACCTTCGTGGCCGCGTCGACGAAGCGGTAGCGGTCGAGGAGGAGCCGGCGGTCCTCGGCGAGGGTGGCCCGGTAGTCGCTGAACACCTTGCCGATGTCGCGCAGTCCGGTCTTCTTCAGCGGTTCGATCAGCGGTGGCGCGCTGATGATGCACCGGCGCCCGTCCCGTTCCTCGGTGAGCTTGCCGAAGGCCTGCAGGCTGGTGCGGCGGCGGGCGTGGGCGAGGCCGTCCTCGGCCCGCTTGTGCCGCCCCGGCTTGCGCAGCAGCGGCAGCAGGTCGCCGGTGGCGATCCGGGAGTACCAGACGTCGAGTTCGCCGAGCCCCGCGAGGCGGCGCATCGCGGTGGCGTACCCCTGGACGGCGGCGCGGGCGGCGCGGTGGGCGCGGTCCTCGTCCTGCCCGTTGCCGCGGGCGGCGACGGCGATGCTGGCGGCGAGCCGTTTGACGTCCCATTCGAAGGGGCCGGGGTAGGTCTCGTCGAAGTCGTTGACGTCGAAGAGCAGGGCACGTTCCGGCGAGGCGTACACGCCGAAGTTCAACAGGTGGGCGTCACCGCAGAGTTGGACGGTGAGGCCGGTGTCGGGGACGGCGGCGAGGTCGGCGGCCATGACGGCGGCGGCGCCGCGCAGGTAGGTGAAGGGGGTGTCGGCCATCCGCCCGTAGCGGATCGGCAGCAGCCGGGCGACCCGGTCCTCGCCCTGGCGCACCAGGACCTCGACCGGGTCCGGCCGGTCGGCGGCGGGGATCCACCGCCCGTGGGCGGAGCGGGAGACGCGGTCGCGGGCGGCCCGGCCGTGCCGGCGACGTTCGGCGGGGGTGGTCATGCGCGGCTCCTCGGTAGACGGGTCGCCGGGGCGACGGGTCGCCGGGACGACAGGTCGCCGGGACGACAGGTCGCCGGGACGGCGGGTGCATCTCCTCGCGACGCTAGGTCACCGCTGCCGGAGGGCGCACCGCGCACCCTCCGGCACTCGACCGAACGGATGAAACGGATGAACCCGCGTGCTCACTGCACGGTGAAGTCCGCCATCATCGCCATGTCCTCGTGCTCCAGGTTGTGGCAGTGCAACAGGTACGTCCCCCGGTAGTCGGTGAAGCGCACCAGGACCTCGGCCACCTCCGCCGGCCACAGGTCGACGGTGTCCTTCCAACCGGCGTCGTACGGGCCCGGGTCCCTGCCGTTGCGGGTGAGCACCTGGAAGGGGTTGAGGTGGACGTGCACGGGGTGGTGCAGGTCGGTGGAGAAGCGCCACCGCTCGATGCTGCCGAGGGCGGGCCGGGCGAGGTCGCGTCCGGGCTGGTACGGGTCGTCGTTGATGGTCCAGCCGTCGTCGCGGCTGCGGCGGAAGGTGAAGTGGCGGGTGGCGACGGCGGCGGAGGCGTCCAGGGCCTCGACGGTGGACAGCTTGTCGGGGACGGTCGAGTCGTCGCTGACCTGCCGGGAGGAGACGTCGAAGCGCATCACCTCCGCCGTGCGGCCGCTGCCGAAGCGGTTGACCAGGCGCACGGAGGTGCCCGGGGCGTAACGGGAGAAGTCGACGACGAGGTCGAAGCGCTCGGCGGGGGCGATCTCCAGGGCGTCGTGGGTGACCGGGGCCGCCAGCAGCCCGCCGTCGGAGCCGATCTGGACGAGGGCGTCGCCGCCGGAGGGCTGCGGGTCGAGTTCGAGCCGGTAGAGGCGGGCGTTGGAGGCGTTGAGCACGCGCAGCCGGTAGCGGGCGCGGTCGACGTCGAGGCGGGGCCAGGGGGCGCCGTTGACCAGGATGACGTCGCCGAGGACGCCGTTCATGTAGTCGTCGGTGACGCCGGGCACGGCGAGGGCCGCGTCGGTGGCGGGGTAGTGGAAGGAGCCGTCGGCGGCGAAGGCGCGGTCGGCGAGCATCAGCGGGAGGTCGCGTTCGCCCTTCGGCAGCGGCAGGGCGTTCTCCTCGTCGTCGTGGACGAGGT
This sequence comes from Kitasatospora sp. MAA19, assembly GCF_029894125.1. Lineage (GTDB taxonomy): Bacteria > Actinomycetota > Actinomycetes > Streptomycetales > Streptomycetaceae > Kitasatospora. The sequence continues at coordinate 16,759 of NZ_JARXYZ010000051.1, read as the reverse complement.
GGAAGCCGGCCAGGCCGCGCCAGATCGCGGGGCCGGTGAAGCCCATCCGATGGTCGTGGTACCAGAGGGTGGCGGCGCGCTGGTTGCCCGGGTAGGTGTGGGTGCGCTCGCCGGTGACGGTGTTTCCCGTCGCGTGCTGCATGCCGGGCATCCCCGACATGCCCTGGTCCGCGCCCGCACCCGAGGAGCCGACCGGCAGCAGCAGGTCGATGGGGTAGCCGTCGCTGTCGGCCGGGGTGTGGCCGCCGTGCAGGTGGACGACGGTCGCCACCGGCAGCTCGTTGCGGTGCTTGACCACCGCCGCCCGGCCGGACCGGGTGACCACGGTCGGCCCGGGGAAGGTGCCGCCGTACGTCCAGGCCTCGGTCCTGACGCCGGGCAGGATCTCCAGCTTGGCGACCTGCTGGGTGATCTCGTAGTAGTCGGTCGTCCCGTCGGTGCGCACCGGCTGGAGCACCGCCGGCACCGGCAGCGGGACCTGGAAGGGCTCGGGCAGGGCGAGGTCGCTGCTGAGCAGCCGGCCGGGGCGGCCCTCGGCGAGCAGCCGGGCGGCCGCGGGGACGGTGACGGCCGCCAGCGCGCCGGCGCCGAGGACGGAGGCTCCGAGGCCGAGGAACCGTCGGCGGTTCACTTGACCACCTCCCGCGACCTGGTGGGACGCGGCAGCCGTCCGCTGCCGTCCGGCACGGGCAGGCTCCCCGCGCGGGCGGGCAGCGGGATCCGCCAGGCGCCGACCAGCCCGAACAGGACGCCGCTGACCAGCAGCACGCCCAGGGTGACGTGCACGCCGAGCGCCCGCCCGTAGCCGGCGCCGATCTGGCCGATGACGGCGACGGTCAGCAGGGCGGTGGTCCACAGCGGCCAGAGCGGGCCGCGGCCGGGCCGGCGGACCAGCGCGGCCACCACCAGCTGGCAGACGACGACGGTGGCCAGCATCATCGCGTTGCCCTCGTGGTCCTTGAGCGACTCGTAGGTGCCGTTGAGGAAGCTGCCGGCCAGCATGGCCTGGAGCACGGCCAGGAGGGTCAGGGTGGTCGCGGTGATGCGCAGCAGGATCAGCGGCCAACGGGGCGCGGGGGCCGCGGGAGGACTGCTCATGTCGGGCTACTCTCTGCTTCGGCGGGTCGGTCGGGGCGGGCGAGAGCGTAACTGATCCGACGTCACGATCGGCTCCGACAAAGGGTTCCGGACTTTTCCCACCACCCCATTGCGCCTGCTCGGCCGGGCTTTTGTCACCCGTCCGAGCGAGCCCCTCGTCCGGCCGTCCAGCGGTCCTCGAGGGCCGCCGGCCGGCGGCCCTCAAGCGGGTGACGCACCCGCCCGAAGGCACCCGCAGCAGAACGGAAGGGGGGCTCCGAGCAGACGGAAAGGGGCCCCGTCCGGTGCTACCGGCCGGGGCCCCGAAGGCACCAGGACCGCGGCTACTGCCGGGCGGCGCCCAGCTCCACCGGGCGGGTGCGCAGCAGGGCCCGGGCGGGCAGCCCGGTGGCGCCGAGGCAGAGCAGGACGGCTCCGGCGGCCAGCGGCAGGGCGAGCACCGGCGGGACGTACGGGGAGGAGTTGGCGACGCCCCGGGCGATCGGGACGAGGGCGATCCAGGCGATCGCCCCGCCGACCACCAGCCCGGTCGCGGCGACCAGCAGCGCCTCCCAGCGCATCATGCCGCGCACCTGGCGCCGAGTGGTGCCGGCCAGCCGGAGCAGCGCGACCTCGCGGCGCCGGTCGAGGACGGTCATCACCAGGGTGTTGGCGGCGGTGACGGCCGCGAAGCCGCCGAGGACGCCGGCCATCACCTTGTTGGCCCAGGCGTTGAGCTCCATCATCTTGTCGGACTGGGCGACGAACCCGGCCCGGTCGGTCACGGTCGTCCCGCCGGGGCCCGCGAGCCCGGCCAGGGCGGCCGCCACCGCCGCGCGGTCGGCGCCCGGCGCGTCGGCGACCAGCACCTGGCTGTCGTACCCGGCGGTGACGTGCCCGACGACGGCCGCCCGCGGCAGCAGCACCTGGCCGAAGCCGAGCCCGCGGTCGTAGACGGCGACCACGGCGGGCCGCACGGGGGTGCCGTCGCCGAGCCGCAGCGACACCCGGTCGCCGACCTTGGCGTCCAGCGCGTCGGCCAGCGTGACGTCCAGGGCGACGGTGTCGTCGCCGCGGCCGAGGTCGGCGAGCGCTCCGCCGCGCACGCCCAGGTCGAGCACCCGGGACAGCCGGGCCGGGTCGCCGTCGACGCCGAGCGCGGTGGCGGAGGCGAGCTGCTGGCTGTGCTCGTACACCGCGGCGGTGCGCAGCACGCCGACCGCGGCGTCCACGCCGGGCACCTTGGCGGCGCGCTCGGCGGTGCCCGCGGGCAGGCCGGGGCCGGTGGAGCCGACCACGTGGTCGGCGGTGATGCCGTTGCGCACGTTCTCGCCGGTGGCGTGGCTGATGGTGCTCTGGAGGAACAGCAGGGTGCCGCAGAAGGCGGTGACGAGCACGATCGGGGTGATCGCGGAGGCCAGCCGGCGGGCGTTGGCCCGGGTGTTGTCGGCGGCCAGCGAGCCGGGCGCGCCGCCGGCCCGCAGCGGGGCACCGACCACCGCGGCGGCGATCCGGGCCACCCAGGGGCCGAGCAGGGCGACGGCCGTCATGAAGCACATGACCACGCCGAGCGCGGTGTTGGCGGCGTTCATCCCGTCCAGGGCGGCCGCGAAGACGGCGGCGGCCACGCCGCCGGCGGCGAAGACCAGCCCGATGACGGTGCGCACCTTGCCGGGGCGGGCCGGTTCGACGGCGGCCGCGCCGAGCGCCTGGCCAGGGCGCAGCCGGGCGGGGCGGCGGGCGGCCAGGAAGCCGGCGGTCAGCGCGGCGAGGGTGCAGGTGAGGACGGCGGCGAGCATCGGCAGCGGGCCGACGTCCAGCTGCACGCCCGGCGGCACCGCGCCGCGCGCGGCCAGCTCGTCGAACCACCAGTGGGCGAGGGCCAGCCCGGGCAGGATGCCGAGCGCGCCGGCGACCGGCGCGACCAGCACCGCCTCGGTGGCGATGGTGCGGCGGATCTGCCGCGGGGTGGCGCCGATGGCGCGCAGCAGGGCGAACTCACGGGCGCGCTGGCCGGTGGCCAGGGCGACGGTGCTCATCACGACGAAGATCGCGGTCATGGTGGCGTAGCCGCCGAAGGTGCCGCCGAGCCCCATCAGCAGGGTGCGGCCCTCGCCGATGGCGGGCTGCTCGACGGTGCCGCGGCCGTCGCCGGTGAAGACCTTGGCGTCGGCGCCGACGGCCTGGCGGACCTGGGCGGCGAGCGCGGCGCGGTCCACGCCCTCGCGCGGCTGCACGGCGATCGCGTCGATCCGGCCGGGGTGGCCGGACAGGCGGTCGGCGGTGGCGTCGGCGAACCAGGCGGTGGGGCCGGCCGATTGGGCGGCGGCCAGGCCGGAGACACGGTAGGCACCGGTGCCGCCGGGGGCGGCGAGGGTCAGGCTCGCGCCGGGCGCGAGGTGGGCAGCGCGCGCCGTGTCGGCGTCCAGCACCACCTCGTTCGCGCCGGGCGCGCGGCCCTCGACCAGCTTGTCGGCCGGGCCGGCGATGCCGAGCGCGGCGTAGCCCCGGCCGGTCAGGGCGGGGGTGCCGGCCCCGGCCGGCAGCGGGAAGGCGCTGTCCGGGCGGGCGGCGGCGACGCCGGACAGTGCGGCGATCCGGCTCACCAGGGCGGCGTCCGTCCGGGCCCGCTCGGGGGTGGTCAGCTCCCTGGTCTCGGTGTCCCTGCCGACCTTGACGGAGGTCTTCACCGCCTGGTCGGCCGCGACCACCACCGGGGCGCCGGCGTACCGCTGCGGTGCGACGCCCGCGGTCAGGCCGGTCTGCAGGAGGGCCCCGCAGGCCACCACCACGGCGGCGCCCAGCAGCAGGGCGATCAGGGTACCCGCGAAGGACGCGGGCCGGAAGCGCACCGAGGCGCGTGCCAGTCCGTTGCTCATGCGCCCGCCCCGTTCCGCTCGGCCGCGAGGTCGTCCTGCTCGTTCCGCCCGATGGCGGTGTCGTTCCGCTCGGTGGCGAGGTCGTTCCGCTGGTTCATGCCGCGACCCTCACCGGGCGGGCGGTGAGCCGGACCATCCGGTCGGCGACGGCCTGCGGCTCCGGGTGGTGGAGTTCGTCGACGATCGCGCCGCCGGCCAGGAACAGCACCCGGTCGGCGAACGAGGCCGCCACCGGGTCGTGGGTCACCATGACCACCGTCGCGCCCAGGTCGTCCACGGCGCGCCGCAGCAGGCCCAGCACCTCGTGCGCGGTGGTGGTGTCCAGCGCGCCGGTCGGCTCGTCGGCGAACACCACGTCCGGGCTGGTGATCAGCGCGCGGGCGATCGCCACCCGCTGCTGCTGGCCGCCGGAGAGCTGGCCGGGCCGCCGCTTGGCGTGCTCGCCCAGCCCGACCTGGGCCAGCAGCTCGCGGGCGCGGGCGCGGTCCTGGCGCTCGCCGGCGAGCCGCTGCGGGAGCAGCACGTTCTGCTCCACCGTCAGCGACGGAAGCAGGTTGAAGGACTGGAAGATGAAGCCGATCCGGCTGCGGCGCAGCTTGGTGAGCCGGTTCTCGCTCAGCCGGGTGATGTCCTCGTCGCCGAGGCGGATCTCCCCCTGGTCGGGCTTGTCCAGGCCCGCCGCGCACTGCAGGAAGGTGGACTTGCCGGAGCCGGACGGGCCCATCACGGCGGTGAAGCTGCCGTGCCCGAGCGCGAGGTCGATCCCGCGCAGCGCGTGCACGGTCTCGCCGCCGCGGCCGTAGGTACGGCGCACCCCGCGCAGCTCGATCGCGGGCCGGACGCTCTGCCCGGCGTACGGGCCGCCGGCGTACGCCCCGCTGGCGTACGGGCCGGCCTCGTACGGCTCGGTCGCGTACGGCTCGGTCGATGGGCGGTCGTGGCGGCGTGCCATGGGGTGGGCCTTCCTTCGGGGATCGTCGCTGGTCGTCGACGTGTTCCACGCTAGGAAGGACCGGGCTCGCGAACCATGGAGGCCGCTGGCGGACCGGGGGTGGGGATATCCCCACCGCCCTCCGGGGGGCAGCAGCGCGCGCGGGCGTCGCGAGCCCGTAACAGGGCAAGGACCCCGGCTCACACCACGTCGGCGGTGATCCCCTGGTAGGCGGCGCGCAGCTCGGCGAGCACGGGGTGGGCCGGGTCGAAGGCGGTGCCGTCGACCGCCGCCAGTGGGCGGACACCGACGCCCGCGTTCACCGCGAACGCGGCCGCGAAGCGGTCCAGCCCGGACGCCTCCACCGGCTCGCGCGACTGCGGCCCGTCGTACGCTCCGGCCAGCAGCGCGGCGGTGACGCCGGGCAGGCTCGGGCCGTCCGGCCAGACCAGTCGGCGGCCGTCGAGGAAGCCGACGTTCCAGGTGGCGCCCTCGGTCACCCGGCCACTGTCCGGGTCGACCAGCAACACGTCGTCGTAGCCGTCGAGTTGGGCCATCCTGCGCTGATGGACCAGGCCGAACAGGCCGACGTGCTTCACCTCCGGCAGCTCCCGACGGTACGCCGCCGTCCGCACCCGCAGTGGGCCGGGCGCGGTCGTCGGGGCCGGGCGGGTGGTGACCAGCAGGCCGGGCCTGGCCGGGCCGCCGGGGCGCTCCAGGCCGAGCTCCGGGTCGTACCCGGTCACCCGGACGATCACCGGCGCACCGTCGGCGGGCAGCACCGCGCGGATCCGCTCCCGCGCCGCCACCCGGTCCAACTCGGCGGCGAACAGCGTCCGGCCGTCCCGGACCAGCCGGTCCAGGTGCAGTTCCAGGCCCCGGACCCGGCCCGCCTCGGCGCGCAGGGTCGTGAAGTGCCCGTAGTTCAGCAGCCCCAGTGCGGCCAGCCGCGCCGGGTCGGCCGGCGCGCCGTCGATCTCGATCTCAGCCATCCCCCGAGTCTGCCAGTCCCGGTACCGCCACCGGGGCCGTCGGCGGGTACTGCGGGCCGACCACCGGGCGGCCCGCCGCCCGGGCCGACTGCTCGAACTGCTCGATCTTGTACGCCAGCCCCTCCGGTTCCCCGGCGTCCGACCACCGCCACGCCTCCGCCCACCACTGCGGGCCGCGCACCAGCGGCCGGCCCTCGAGCGCCAGGTGCAGTGCCAGCGTCGACCGCGCGTACTCGCGCACCCAGCCGTCGGCGGCCCGATAGTCGGGCGTCTCGCCCAACCGCAGCCAGCGGCCCTCGCGGCCGGCCGCGAGCATCGGCACCCAGCCCCGCGCCCGGTCCGCGACCAGCAGGTGCAGCCAGCCGTCCTCCTCGCGCACCTGGTAGCGCGGGAGTTGAGGCATCCGGGCCAGGGCCAGCGAGCGCTTCCAGCCGACCACCCAGAGGCCGCGGCGCAGGTAGTAGCGGACGGAGTGCGGCCAGGTCCAGTGCGTCTCCAGCCGGAAGCCGGGCAGGCCCTCCGCGACGGCCGCCGCGTACACCTCCTCCAGCGCCCCGGCGGCCAGGCCGCGGCCGCGCGCCTCGGGGATCACGTAGAGAGAGGAGACGGCGAGTTGGCCCGGCCCCCTGGTCCAGTTGTCCACAGCCACCGTGCCGGCCACGGCACCGCCCTCGTCCAGCACCCAGTAGCGGCGCCGGTACAACTCGCCGCCGGGCCACTCCCGGCCGCTCTCGCCCAGCTGTTCGCGCCACCGCCGCTCGGCCTCCGGCGCCAGCCCGTCCGGGGCCACCCGCTCCCCCAGCCCACCCTCCACCAGGGACGCCAAGTCCCAGAGCGCGAACCGCTGTTCGTCCCCCACGGCGACCGCCCTCAGCCGCGGCCCCGCCGCCAGCCGGTCCTGCGCCCGCTCCACCGCCGCATCCCACGACCTCACCACGCGCGCCACGATAGCGGGGCTGCGGGCACTTTCCGTAATCCATCGAACACCGAACGTCAGATCGGATGCGAATCCCGCCGCGCCGTGGCTCGGACCGGAGGTAGGGGAAACCCGACCAGAGGACTCGACCTGACCGTGATGACCACACTGACCTGCGGCGATGCAATGAAGGGGTGACGAATCGGCAAGACCTTCACGGCAGACGGCAGGCACGGGCGTGGTGCGGCGGATGGCTCCTCGCAGCCGGCTGGGCCGGGGCGTTCCCGCTCCTCTCCGACCTCGGCCCGCACCGCGCCTGGGGCGGCTGCGCCGCCGTCGGCTACCTGCTGGCGGCGCTCGCCGCCCTCCTGCCGCCGCGCCGGGGCCGGCGGCTGTCCGTCGCCCTCGCCCTCGCCGGGGCGGTCGCCGTGCCCCTGGTCGCACTGGTCCTGACCGGCCGGGGACAGAGCGAGGTCGGGGTGATCGAACGCTCCGGGGCACTGCTGCTGCACACCGGCACGCCGTACCTCGCCGAACCGCGGACGGTCGCCGAATACACGCCGTACCTGCCGGGGATGGCGCTCCTCGGACTGCCCCGGGCCCTGCTGGACGGCCTGCCGGCGGCCTGGTCCGGCGGCCTTCCCGCGGCCCCGGCCCGGCTGGTGGGCGACGCGCGGCTCTGGTGCGCGGCCGTGTTCCTGGCCTGCCTGCTGCGCTCCGCACCCGCCGGGCGCCGGACCGCCCTGGCCGCGCTGGCCGCCTCACCGGTGGTCGCGCTGCCGCTCTGTGTCAGCGGCGTCGACCTGCCGATGACCGGCCTCTGCTGGCTCGCCCTCACCCTCGCCGCCCGGCAACGGCCCGTCACCGCCGGGCTGGCCCTCGCCGCCGCCTGTTCCCTCAAGTGGACGGCCTGGCCGGCCGTCGCCGTGGTCACCGCCCTGCTGGCCGCCACCGCCGGACGGCGCCCCGCCCTGCGTGCCGCCGCCGTCGCGGTCGGCGGCACGGCCCTGCTGATCCTGCCCGGCGCGGTGCGCTCGCCCCGGCCGATGCTCCAGCAGGTCTTCGCCTTCCCCACCGGGCGCGGCGACCTGCCCACTCCCGCCGCCAGCCCCCTGCCCGGACGGCTGCTCGCCGACCTCGGCCCGCCCGGCTGGTACGCCGCCGTCGGCCTGCTGCTGCTCGCCGCCCTCGCCCTCGCGGCCTCCCTGCTCACCCACCCGCCCCGGCACGCGGCGGCCGCCGCCGACCGGCTCGCCCTCGGGCTCGCCCTGGCCTTCCTGCTCGCCCCCGCCGGGCGGTTCGGCTACCTCGCGCTGCCGCTCGTCCTCGTTCTGCTCCCCCGGCTCCCGCTGCTCCTCCCTCCGACGCCGAACCCGACGCCGACGCCGAACCCGAACCCGAACCCGAACCGAGGTCTCAGCCGCCCATGGGCACCACACTCATCGTCACCAACGACTTCCCGCCCCGCCAGGGCGGCATCGAAACCTTCGTCCACGCCCTGGCCACCCGCCTGCCCGGCTCCGACGTCGTGGTCTACACCTCCGCCGAACCGGGCGCGGACCGCCACGACGCCGCTCTCCCCTTCCCGGTGATCCGCGACCAGGCCCGCACCCTGCTGCCCACCACCCGGGCCACCCGCCGCGCCGCCGAGATCGCCCGTGCCCACGGCTGCGACCGGGTCTGGTTCGGCGCCGCCGCCCCGCTCGCCGCGATGACCCCCGGCCTGCTCCGCCAGGCCGACGGCATCCGCCGCACCGTCGCCACCACCCACGGCCACGAGATCTGGTGGGCCCGCACCCCCGGCGCCCGCCGTCTGCTGCGCCGGATCGGCCGCAGCGTCGACGTCGTCACCTACCTCGGCGAGTACACCCGTGCCCGGATCACCCCCGCCCTCGGCCCGGACGCCCGGCTGGCGCGCCTGGTGCCGGGCGTGGACCCGGACCGCTTCCGGCCCGCCGAGGACGGCGCGCGCCGGGCCCGGTCCGGGCCGGTGATCCTCTGCGTGGCCCGTCTCGTCCCGCGCAAGGGGCAGGACGTGCTGATCCGCGTCCTGCCCGCGATCCGCCGGGCCGTCCCCGGCGCCACCCTCGTGCTCGTCGGCCAGGGCCCGGACGAGGACCGCCTGCGCGCCCTCGCCCACCGGTGCACCGAACCGGGCACCGTCGAATTCACCGGCGGCCTCGACCACGCGGCCACCGCGGCCCATTACGCCGCTGCCGACGTCTTCGCCATGCCCTGTCGCACCCGCCGCGCCGGCCTCGAAGCCGAAGGCCTCGGCATCGTCTACCTCGAAGCGGCCGCCGCCGGACTCCCGGTCGTCGCCGGCCGCTCCGGTGGCGCCCCGACACCGTCCTCGACGGCGTCACCGGCACCGTCGTCAACGGCCGCGACCCCGCCGGCGTGGCCGCCGCCCTCACCCGCCTCCTCCTCGCCCCGGCGGCCGACCGCGCCCGCATGGGCGCCGCCGGCCGCCACTGGGCCACCACCCACTGGACCTGGGACGCCTCCGCCCACCGTCTCGCCCACCTCCTCGACCCCGCCCACCCAGTTCCCGCCCACCCGGTTCCCGCCCGCCCCGTTCCCGCCCGCCCCGTTCCCGACGCCCTCGCCGAGCCCTCCTGACACCCCCCGATGCTGTCAACCAGGCTTCACCCGAGGGGAGTTCGAACCCGAGGTCCATCCCCCACCGGCCCGCGGACGACCTCTCCTCCGGGGAGTGAAAGCGATGGGCAGGGCCGCGAAACGGCGATGCCGCCCCGCCGACCGCGTGCGCCCGCCAGGTGCGCCGCCAGCGCACGAAATCCCGAACGCGCAAGGGGCGCAACCCTTTTTCATCATATGAATATTTGCCTTCCGGTTTTCAATCCGACCGGATCACGGAAACCCGAGGAGTACAGCGGAAATCACGAGGAGGTGGGCACGATGCTGGACGTCGAACGATTGCTGGCCGACTGCCTCCAGGACGTTCGCGGCCTTCCGCGGGGAACGGTACCGGTCGATTCCGCGGGCCCCGAATACGAGGCCGCGCGCCGCACCTTCCTGACCGCCGGGCTGTCCGCGCTGCGCGACGACAGGCCGGAGGACGGCTGGGTCCAGATCAACCTCACGCCGGGACCGGCCACTTGGCACCGGACCTACCGCGCCGTCGCGGACACGGCCCGCGACCTGATCGCCGACGGCTCGGCCCGCTCCTTCTTCTTCATGCACAAACCGCCAGGACTGCGGGTACGGTTCGAGGCCGGCCGTTCGGACACCGAGGAACTGCGCGAGGAACTCGTGCGCCGTTTCCGCGAGGTGGACGGACGGTCGCGGCCGCCGCGGTGCGGAAGGTACGAGCCGGAGACCTATCTCTTCGGCGGCCCGCGGTCGATGCGACACGTCCACGACCTGTTCACCGTCGACTCCCTGGCCTGGCTCGATCACCACGACGCCCTCGCCGCGCCGGGCCGACCGGAGACGGTCGCGGAGTGGCGGTTCTCCCTGTACCTCCTCGGTGAACTCCTCGACGGCCTCGGCATCGTCGGCTGGGAGCACCGCGGGGTCTGGCAGGTGCTGCGGGACGACGTCGGGCGCAACCTGGGCACCGACCCGGACGACGACGCCCGGCGCGCCGCCGACCTGTTCGCCCAGTTCGCCGACCACGCCCGGCGGGACGACCGGCGGGCGGCGCACGCGCCCTACTCGCCGCGGAGGTGGGCGAGGACGGCGAGGACGCGGCGGTTGCCCTCGGTGGGGTCGAGGTCGAGCTTCATGAAGATGTTGCCGCAGTGCTTGACCACCGAGGCCTCGGTGATGGTGAGCCGGGCGGCGACGGCCTGGTTGTTGAGGCCTTCGGCCATGAGGGTCAGGACTTCGCGTTCGCGGGGGGTGAGGCGGGTGAGCGGGCGGTCGGCGGACTGCCGGCGCATCAGGACGCGGACCACGTCGGGGTCGATGACGGTCTCGCCGGCGGCGACCCTGCGCAGGGCGTCGAGGAAGTCGGCGACCTCGCCGACCCGGTCCTTCAGGAGGTAGCCGAGGCCGGCGGGCTGGGCGCCGGCGGCGGCGAGCAGGCGGGTGGCGTACGGGGTGGCGACGTACTGGGAGAGCACCAGGACGGGCAGGCCGGGGTGGCGTTCACGCAGGTCGAGGGCGGCGCGCAGGCCCTCGTCGGAGAAGTCGGGCGGCATCCGGACGTCCGTGATGACGGCGTCGGGCCGTTCCGCGTCGACGGCGGCGGCGAGGGCGCGGGCGTCGCCGACGGCGGCGGTCACCCGGTGGCCGCCGAGGGTGAGCAGCTCGACGAGTCCGGCACGCAGCAGGACGGCGTCCTCGGCGATCACGACCCGGAGCACGGGACCTCCAGCCGCAGTGTGGTCGGGCCGCCCGTCGGGCTCGTCACCATCAGCCGTCCTTTCAGGAGTGCCACCCGGTCGGCGAGTCCCCGCAGTCCGGCCCCGGCGGCCGGGTCGGCCCCGCCGTGGCCGTCGTCGGTCACCTGGAGCACCAGGCGGCCGTCGGCGACGCTCCCGCGGACGGTGATCGCGGTGGCGCCGCTGTGCTTGGCGGCGTTGGTGAGCGCCTCGGTGACGGTGAAGTAGGCGGTCGTCTCGACCGGCGCGGGCAGCCGGCCCGGGAGGTCGAGGTCGGCCTCGACCGGGATGGGGTGGCGCAGCGCGACCTCGGCGACGGCGGCGGCGAGGCCGTGGTCGGTGAGGACCTGGGGGTGGATGCCCCGGACCAGGCCGCGCAGTTGCTCCAGGGCCTGCCGGGCCTCGCCCCGGGCCCGGGCGACCAGCGCCGCGGCCTGGGCCACGGCCGGGTCGGCAGCCGCATCGGCAGCCGGGTCGACGGAGGGATCGGCCGGGTCGGCTTCGCGCAGGCGGCCGCGCAGCGCGTGGTCGGCGAGGCCGAGGGTCATGCTGAGCGCGACGAGCTGCTGTTGGGCGCCGTCGTGCAGGTCGCGTTCGATGCGGCGGCGTTCGGCCTCGAAGGCGTCGGCCAGCCGGGCCCGGGAGCGGGTGAGTTCGAGGACCTGCCGGCCGGGGTCCTCGTCGCGGGGCCCGAGCAGGAGCCGGGCGAGTGCCACGTGGGCGGTGGTCAGCAGGGCACCGGAGTAGGCGCAGAGGAGCAGTCCGGCCAGCCCGGCGGCGGTGAACGGCAGTGCGGCGAGCGGCCCGGACACCACCCGCCCGGGAATGATCATGACGGTCTCGGGGGCGAGCGCCCAGACGATCGCCGGGGAGACGACCAGGGCGCCGGCGAACAGCAGCACGGCGGTGAAGCCGAGCGCGGCGGCGGCGAGGACGGTCGCGGTGAGCGCGGTGTGGGCGAGTTCGCGCCAGGTGGCGCGCTCGCGCAGGCGGGTCCGCAGCCGGGCGCGGCGGCCGGCTCCGGGCAGCGGGCGGTGCGGGTCGGGGACCGGCACCGGTTCGACCAGCCGCAGCCGCCGCCGTTCGACGGCGGCCACCGGGACGCCCGCGAGGGCCAGGGCGAGGAGGACCAGCAGTCCGACGCCGACCACGGACAGCCCCAGGCCGACCGCCAGCAGCGCCGCCAGGACGACCAGCAGCAGCGGTCCGAGCAGCGCGCCGCCGAGCAGGTACGCCCAGCAGCGCGGCACCCACCGGGTGAACGGGAAGCGCAGCGGGTGGGCGCGCAGCGCGGCCCAGACGGCCACCGGCGGCTGCTCCTCCTCGTTCACCCGGTCACTCTAACGAACCGTCTGACCAGGCCTCGGAACGGCAGCGGCGGTACTGGCGGCAGCGACCGCCGGGCGGGGTCCGGGGCGGGGGCGGGTCAGGACGACGGCGGCGATCACCAGCACTCCGCCCACCAGGGCGTTCCAGCCGACCGGTTCGGCGAGGAAGGCCGCACCGAGGGCGGTGGACCACAGCGGCATGACATAGGTGACGGCGGAGGCCACCGCGGTGCCGGCCGTGCGGACCAGGCCGAGGTTGAGCAGGTACGCGAGGCCGGTGCCGACCGCGCCCAGCACCAGCAGGGCGCCGGCCGCGCCCGCGCCCGGCCAGTGCGGGGCGCCCGCGGCGAACGGCGCGATGAAGGCCAACTCGACCGTGGCGCAGGCGATCTGGACGGCGGAGAGGGTGACCACCGACTCCGGCCGGCCGGAGAGGAAGCGGCGCAGGTAGGCGAAGCCCGCGCCGTAGCAGCAGGCGGCAACCAGACAGGCGAGGCCGCCGGCGGCCTCGCCGGAGCCGATGCCGCGCCAGACCCCGAGGACGGTGAGCACGCCGACGAAGCCGAGGGCGAGTCCGGAGAGCCGGCGCGCGCCCGGGCGGCGCTCCGCGGGGACGGTGAGGACGGCGAACAGCAGGGTGAACAGCGGGGTGGTCGCGTTCATCACCCCGGCGAGGACGGAGCTGACCCGGGTCTCACCGAACGAGAACAGGGTGAACGGCACGGTGTTGAGGAGCACCGCCAGCACCGCCGAGTGCCCCCAGAGCGCGCGGTCGCGGGGAGCGCGCTCGCCACGCAGGACGAGGATCGTCCACAGCGTGACCGCCCCGAGGACGCAGCGCCAGAGCGCCACCCAGAGCGGCGGCACCCCCGCCTCCACCGCCACCTTGATCAGCGCGAAGCTCGCGCCCCAGATCGCCGACAACGCCACGAAGCCCGGCAACCAGCGCCGCACCCCGACCACCTCCCCGTTCGTCCCGCCCCGTCCCGTTCCGTACCGTTCCGGGGCTGTTCCAGGCGTGCGCCCGGTCCGTTCCGTCTGTGTCGTCTGTGTCGTCTGTGTCGTCTGTGTCGTCTGGACAGAGTCTGGCCCGGCGGCGGACCATGAGTCCAACAAGTGGCAGTGCCGGAAGGATGAGGAAGTCTCATGGCCTCGGAGGTCAACCTGGCCCAGCTGAGGGCCCTGGTCGCGGTCGCCGACGCCGGCGGGTTCGGCGCGGCCGCCGACGACCTGGGCATCAGCCAGTCCGCCGTCTCGCACGCCGTCGCCGCGCTGGAGCGCGTCCTCGGCGCGCCCGTCCTGCTGCGCGGCAACCCGGCCCGGCCCACCCCGCTGGGCGAGCAGATCCTCCCGCACGCCCGCACCGCCGTCGCCTCCGCCGCCGCCGTACGCACCATCGCCACCCGGCACTCCGGCGGCCCCACCGGCACCGTCCGGCTCGCCGCGCCGACCACCGTGTGCCAGGCACTGCTGCCCGGGCTGCTCCGGGACTGGAAGGACGCCTACCCGCAGGTCACCGTCCGGGTCTTCGAGGGCGAGGACGCCGAACTGACCGCCTGGCTGGAGGCGGGCACCGTCGACGCCGCAGTCCTGGTCGACGCGGGCCCGCTCCCGCCCGGGGCGGTCGCGCTCGGCGCCGACTCCATGCACGCGCTGCTGCGCCGCGACCACCCGCTCGCCGGGCAGGAGACCATCCACGTCGCCGAGCTGGAGGACGACGACTTCCTGCTCTCCGAGGGCGGCTGCGAACGCCACATCCGCGAGGCCTACCGCCGGGCCGGCACCCGCTTCACGCCCCGGCACCGCATCCGCGACCTCAACACGCTCATCGGGATGGTGCACGCGGGCGTCGGGGTCTCGGTGATGCCCGCGCTGGCGCTGACCATGGTCCCGGCCGACTGCGTCCTCGTCCCGATCCGGCCCGCCGTCCACCGCACGCTCACGCTCACCGGGCCGACCAGCCGGCCGTGGTCGCCGGCGGTCGGCGGGCTGCTGGCGGCGGTGGGGGCGGCGCAGGGGGTCGGGGCCGAGGTCGGGTCCGGGGCCGTGCGCGGGGTCGGGGCGGCGGCGGGCGGCTGACGGCGCTTTTCGGCGTTCCGTCCCGGAGCTCACCACCACGGCCCTGACCTGGCGCGATGCGCCCGACGGAGGTCGCGTAGATTCGGGGCCGGGCTGACGGGGCGTCCGGTGAGGAGGAGCGGGTGGAGCGGGGGCAGGGGCGGGTCCGGGCGATCCGGGCCATCGGCGCGCCGAGGCCGTTACCATCGCCTCTATGCCGCCGCAGGACCACCCCGACCACGACGAGGAGGTGCCGGCGCACCCTCGACGGGGGGTGCTGAGGTGTGGTATACCACCATCGCCCCAGCCAGCCAGCCAGCCAGCCAGCCAGCCAGCCAGCCAGCCAGCCAGCCAGCCAGCCAGCCAGCCAGCCAGCCAGCCAGCCAGCCAGCCAGCCAGCTCCGCCACGCCTCGCTGCACGTCACCGCGCCGGCACCGCGCCCCCTCCGGATGCGCCGAGGTGCTGTTCGCCGTCCGCTCGGCCGCCGCGCTACACCGGCTCCTCGACCTGCTGCCCGTCTTCGAGGGTGACGACCGGGTCCGCTGCCGGTTCACCCTCGTCCCCGGGTCGGAGTTCGGCACCGACGCGCTCGCGGCCGTCGACACCGCCGGAGCCCGGTGCATCCCGTGGGACGAGGCCGTCGCCGCCCGGCACGACCTGATCCTCACCGCGAGCCCCAAGGGCGACCTCGGCGACCTGCGCGGCCACCAGGTGCTGCTGCCGCACGGCGCGGGCTTCAACAAGGCACTGCCCGAGGAGGGTTCGCCGGGACTGCCGTCCGGTCTCGACCCCGCGTTCCTGCTCCGCGGCGGCCACCCGACCGCCACCCTGCACGCCCTCGCCCACCCCGCCCAGGTCGAGCGGCTGGCCGCCCGGCTCCCCTCCGCCCGGCATCACGCCTTCGTCGCCGGCGACCCGACGCTCGACCGGATCCTGGAGTCGCTGGACCGCCGCGACGCCATCCGCTCCGCACTCGGCACGGGCGGGCGACGGCTGGTGGTGCTCTCCTCGACCTGGGGCCCGCAGTCGCTGCTCGCCCGCCGGCCCGACCTGCCCGCCGAACTCGCCGCCCGTCTGCCGTACGACGGGTACCAGCTGGCCCTGATCGTGCACCCCAACGAGTACAGCCGCACCGGCGCCTTCGACCTCGCCCGCCGCCTGCGGCCCGCCCTGGACGCCGGTCTGGTACTCGCCGCTCCGTACCAGGAGTGGGCGGCGCTGCTGGTCGCCTGCGACGTCGTCGTCACCGACCACGGGTCGGTGGCGCTCTACGCCGCCGCCCTCGACCGGCCCGTGGTCGCCGGTTGCGACGGCGCGGGCGAACTCGTCCCCGGCAGCCCGATGGCGCACCTGCTCGCCGCCGTCCCCCGCCTGGACGTCGACACGGCCCCGACCGCCCTCGCCGAACCGGCCGGGCCCCCGCGCACCCGCCGCTTCGCCGACCAGGCCTTCGCCCTCACCGGGGAGTCCCTGGACACCCTGCGCCCGGAGCTCTACAAGCTCCTCGGGCTCGTCCCGCCGCCCCACCCCGTCCAGCCCCGGCCGCTGCCGGTACCGACGCCCGAGCGGGCCCCGCACGCCCCGGCCGCGTTCGCCGTCCGGGCCGGGGTCGGGAACGGGCGGATCACCGTGGACCGGCTCCCGCCCTGGACGGACCTGCCCTTCCACCACCGCACCGCCGAACACGGCCGCGCCGGAACACGCCAACTCCAGAGCGCCGCACTGCTCTACCGCCGCGCCGACCGCCCAGCCCCCTCGCCGGGCTGGCACCACGAGTACCGGACGGCCGCCGACTGGACGGCCGAGGCCTTCGACGAGTACCCGAACTGCCGGACGGCGGCGGTGGTCCTCTCCCCCACCCTGTGCCTCCTGCGCCGCGACGCCGGTGTCCCCTTCACCGCCCGCATCGAGCCCGCCCGCACCGGCACCCGCACCCGCCTCACCGACCCCGCCGCCGCGCTCTCCGCCGTCCACACCTGGCTCGCCACCCACCCCGGCCCGGACCACCCCCTCCCCGCCACCCTCACCGCCCTCCTCGGCGGCACCGCCCACCGCGTCCGCCTGCAACCCGCCACGGCGGCGGAGCTGGACCACCCGGCCTGAGCCCCACGCTCACCAGACCCGCGCCATCGGGACTATCACGATCTAGGTGTACGGCACCCGGTTGGCCTAGCTGTTGATCTTCCTGGTGGGCGTAGGCCGGATGGTCTACGCCCGTCCGGCTG
>NZ_JARXYZ010000050.1 GCF_029894125.1 Kitasatospora sp. MAA19 | reverse complement strand
CAACATCACCCACCCCCCGGCCAGCACGTCAGTTCATCGAACGATCACACGAACGAGCGATCCCCAACCATGAGTAAAGGGACTTAACGTCCTCTCAGCCCTGCCACCGCGACCGCGAACTCGCTCACGGGATGGTCTGCTGGCAACGTCCACGCGCAGGACCCGCACAACGGCCCGGCCGCGAGCCCGACACGACCCAGCCTCGCACCTGGCCCCAACTGACGGCACGCCCGGTCACCGTGAAGCACAGCCCGGCCCCCGGGAACGCTGTAGCAGTCCAGGGGGAGGGAACCCAGCGAACCCAGGGGCACGTCATCGCCGAGGATCTGTCCCAGCCGCACCCGGCGCACGCCACCCCTCAGCACAACGTCTCCCGAAGCCCGCGGCCTGCCGGGCCCCTTTGCGCCCCAGCAAGGAGGGCCGCCTGGCCAAGGCGGCTCCCGCCTGCGTGGTGGTCGCATGGTGGTCGCAGCGCTTCGCCTTGCGGAGCCGCCCCCGCGCCGACATCCGGCCCGGAAAATGCGGGCAGAGCGGAAGGAAGCTCATAAATGGAACGATGCTCACACCCGGCCGCGTCAACCTCGCGACCCGGGGTCACCCACCACAGGACGTCGTGAGTGGTTAACGATCCGGCCACCGATCGGGCCACGTGCGCCAACTCCAGCCACACAGCGGCGAGTTGACCAGGTCAGCCCGCGTCCGGCTGCGCTCCGCGACCAGACGAGGTGCGACCACCCTGCGACCACCACCCCGTGACACGCACAAAAAGGCCGTTCCCATCCTCAGATGGAAACGGCCTCCGACCTGCGGATTCGCAAGTCGGGACGACAGGATTTGAACCTGCGACCCCTTGACCCCCAGTCAAGTGCGCTACCAAGCTGCGCCACGTCCCGTGGTCTGGATGCCCGGTAGCGGGGCCTGGGGGGCTCTGCTGTGGGCTTCTCGACCTTGTCTCCGGTTGTCCCGGCGACGTGGAAAACAATACAGCACGTCGAGGGGTGCTCGCTGCAGGGTTGCACGGTTGGCGATGGGTGGGTCAGGGGGTGGGGTGACGGGCGTCGTAGGTGAGGAAGGCGGGGCGGCGGGCGGCGAGGAGGAGGACGGCGGCGACGCAGGCGAGGCCGCCGGTGATCACGGAGGTGGCGGGGTTGGTGAGGGCGGCGACGCCGCCGGACTCGAAGTCGCCGAGGCGGGGGCCGCCGGCGACGACGACGATGAAGATGCCCTGGAGGCGGCCGCGCATCTCGTCGGGGGCGGCGACCTGCATCATCGTGTTGCGGAAGATCATGCTGACGGTGTCGGCGCAGCCGGCGACCGCGAGCAGGAGGAGGCCGAGCCACAGGTTGTGGAGCGCGCCGAAGGCGGCGATGGCGAGGCCCCAGGCGGCGACGGCGGCGAGGACGGCGGCGCCCTGGCGGTGGACGCGGCTGACCCAGCCGGAGAAGAGGGCGCCGATCAGGGCGCCGACGGCGGGGGCGGAGACCAGCAAGCCGACAGTGCGGGCGTCGCCGCCGTAGAACGTGAGCGCGATGGCCGGGAAGAGGGCGCGCGGCATGCCGAAGATCATCGCGGCCAGGTCGGCGAGGAAGCTGGTGCGCAGGTTGGGCTGCTCGCGTAGGAAGCGGAGGCCGTCGAGGACGGAGGCGCGGCCCTTGCGGTCGCCGAGCGGGCGCATGGCGGGCAGGCGCCACATCGCGTACAGGGTGCCGGCGAAGGCGACGGTGTCGACCAGGTAGGCGGCCTGGGCTCCGTAGGCGCCGATGAGGACGCCGCCGAGCATGGGCCCGACGGTGAGGCCGAGGTTCATGCTGACGGTGTTCAGGGCGTTCGCCGCGGGGAGCTGGTGGCTGGGCACCAGCCGGGGGATCATCGCGGAGCGGGCGGGCGAGCTGAGCGCGAAGAAGCCGGCCTGGGCGGCGACGGCGGCGTAGAGGACGGCGACCTGTCCGATGCCGGCCAGGGCCTGCACGGCGAGGACGGCGGAGACGGCGGCGAGCCCGGCCGAACCGATCAGGCCGAGTTTGCGCCGGTCGACGGTGTCGGCGATCGCGCCGCCGTACAGGCCGAAGGCGACGAGCGGGAAGAAGGAGAACAGGCCGACCAGGCCGGTCGCGAAGGCGGAGCGGGTCTGGTCGTAGACCTGGACGGAGACGGCGACGGCCGTCATCTGCTGACCTATGGAGGAGACGGCCTGCCCGAACCAGACCCGGCGGTAGTCGGGGTGGTCGCGCAGCGGGCTGAGGTCGGCGAGGGCCCGGCGGTACCAGGGACCAGCCTCGGCGGCCACCGGATCGGCCGCAGGACCAGACACCGGACCGGCCGCAGGACCAGACACCGGACCGGCCACCGGTGCGGGGACAACTACAGGCGCGGCGTCCGCCTGGGCTGGATGGGAGGGCTGGGCTGAATTGGCAGGATGATCGGTCGACACAGCCCCCCATGCTCCGCCCTGCCCTCCCCGCTCCCCGCACCGGGGTCGGGCCACGGCCGTCCTACCTGCTCAGGACCTGTCGCTCACCCGCCTCCACCGCGAAGTCGAGCCGGTTGCCCGGCGGCGGGAACGGGCAGATGAAGTGGTCGGCGAAGGCGCACGGCGGCAGGTAGGCCCGGTTGAGGTCGAGGACGGTGCGGCCGTCCGCGTCCGGGGCGGGGAGGGTGATGAAGCGGAAGCGGTAGGTGTCGATGCCGCTGGTCGCGTCCGCGATGACGCCGGAGAGGCGGTCGCCGGAGCGGCTGACGGTCAGGGTGCGGTGCTCGCCGGCGACGGTGAAGGCGATCCGCCCGGTGACGGCCAGCGGGCGCTCCTTGCCGTCCGCGTTGGGGACGAGGACGGACTGGGCACCGTCCTCCTCGAACGGGGTGAAGACCGCGGGGACGGCCCACTCCGGCGAGTACGGGTAGGCGGAGATGCCCGCGAAGGCGGTGCGGCGTGGCGCGGCCGGGTCGAAGACCCGCAGGGCGAGTTCGCCCTCGCGCTCGATCGGGACGAGCAGCAGGTCGCCGAGGGTGGCGGTGTCAGCGGCGGAATCGGTGTCCGGACGCAGCAGCGCCTCGCCGTCGACCGGCCCACCCGCGCCGCCGACGGTGATGCCGTCCCCGGCCGCCGCCCGGACCCGGACACCCTCGGCGTCGGCCGACCAGCGCCCGGGCAGGCCGGGGATCTCGGCCGGCTCCGGCTCCAGCCAGTACGTGCCGGTGAGTGCGAGCTGGCCGTGCGGCGCACTCACCGACGCCGCCCGGTTGTCGCTCCAGTGCTTCCAGTCCTCCGAGGCCGTCGCCGTCATCGGTACACCCTCCCGCTCCGGTTCTCGGACGACCCGCCGTTCGGGCCGTCCGACTCGCTCATCCACCACAACGCCGCCCGCCCGGACGGATCATTCCCGCCCGCCGAAATCGCCATACGGCGGCAACACGGTGTCACGACGGCAACACTCCGTACACGCCGCCCGCCAGGACGACGCTCAGCCCTCAGCCGCCCCCTTGTGCAGCGGCCGGAACAGCCCCTCCTGCACGACGGACACCACCAGCTGCCCGTTCCGGTCGAAGATCTCCCCGCGCGCGAGGCCACGCGCGCCGTGGGCTATCGGGGACTCCTGCTGGTACAGCAGCCAGTCGTCGGTACGGAACGGGCGGTGGAACCACATCGCGTGGTCGAGCGAGGCCATGTCGAAGTGCCTGGTGCCCCAGAGCGGCTCGACGGGGGCGCGGACGGCGTCCAGCAGCGTCATGTCGCTGGCGTAGGTGAGGGCGCAGACGTGGATCAGCGGGTCGTCCGGCAGCCGGCCGTTGGTCCGCAGCCAGACGCCGCTGCGCGCCTCGACGCCGACCAGCTCCTCCTCGGTCCAGCGCAGCCGGTCGACGTAGCGGATGTCGAACGGCTGACGGTGGCTGATGAACGGGGGCAGTTCGCCGAGCCGGGAGCCGACCTCGTCCAGCGCGCTGGGCAGCGCCTCGGGGGCAGGGACCGCCGGTACGGGGAACTGGTGCTCGATGCCGCCCTCCTCGGGGAGGTGGAAGTCGGCGGTGAGGGCGAAGATCGACCGGCCGCCCTGGATGGCGAGCACCCGGCGGGTGGTGAAGGAGCGGCCGTCGCGGATCCGGTCGACCTGGTAGACGATCGGCACGCCGGGCACACCGGGGCGCAGGAAGTAGGAGTGCAGCGAGTGGACCGGGCGGTCGTCGTCCACCGTGCGCCCGGCCGCGACCAGCGCCTGCCCGGCGACCTGGCCGCCGAACGTCCGCTGCAGCGCCTCCTCGGGACTGCGCCCGCGGAAGATGTTCAGTTCGATCTGCTCCAGGTCGAGCAGGTCGACAAGGTCGTCGACTGGGGTACCCATGCGTGCGCTTCCTCTCCGGGCCCGCGGCCAGGGCGGAGGTCCTCCGTCCGGTTGCCGGCACCCGTCCTGATCGAATTCTCCAACCCACTCGAATTCTCCGGCGGCCGGGGTCATTCCCGCTCACCGAGCCCAAGGAGCCGATTCACTCGAACGAGTAAGCGAACGCCGAGCCGACAGGCAGCGAGCCGGCGAGCACCGCCCGACGCGCACCACCCTCAGGCCTCCGCCGCCCCCGCCACCAGCCCCGACTGCCGCACCGTGATGTTGAGCCGGCCGACCAGCCCCAGCCCCGGATCCGCCGTGCCGGCCACCGTGCGCACCACCCCGTGGTACGCGAACCGGGCCGGGCCGCCGAACACCAGCAGGTCCCCGCTGCGCAGCTCCAGGTCGGTCCACGGACGGGTCCGGGTCTCGGTGTTCCCGAGCCGGAACACGCAGGCGTCGCCGAGCGAGAGCGAGACCACGGGCGCGTCGATCCGCTCGTCGCGGTCCTGGTGGAGGCCCATCTTCGCGCCGTGCGGGTAGTGGTTGACGATCGCGATGTCAGGTTCGTACGAAGCGGCGCCGGCGATCTCCCGGGCGTCCGCCCCGTAGGCGTCGGCGACGGCCCGGCGAGCGAGGCGGCCGAGTTCGGGCGGGAACGGCTTGACGGGCGTACCGTCCTCGGCCGCGCTCCGATAACCGTACGGGTACCAGTGCCATCCGAGGCTGACCATCCGTACGGACATCATCCCGCCGGTGGGCATCCGCACGGCGTGCAGGCCGGCCGGCGGACGGGCCCACTCCCGGCAGGCGGCGACCAGGCGCAACTGGGCCTCGGCATCCAGCCAGCCGGGGAGCAGGACGGCCCCGGGGGCGGGCTCGACGCGTCCGCGCGCGGCGGGGGACCCCGGCAGGTCACCGAACAGTTCGCCCTGGATCACCCCACCATCCTCCCGCACCGAGAGCGTCACCTGCAGCGGCCAGGCCAGGCCAGACCGGCCTCAGCCACCCGGGCCGCCACCGGGCCCCGGCGCCGGGCCGATCAGCCCGAGCTCCCGCGCACAGTCGGGCCACGCCTCCCACCCCTGTCGCCGGAGGATCTCCTCACCGACGGTCGTCTGCTCCCGCCGGTTCGCGTGGTCCGGCCGGTCGGCGAAGCGCAGGCCGCCGGCGTCCTCCCAGGTGGGCGGCCAGATCTGCAGGCCGCCGTAGCAGCCGTTGCCGGAATCGGCCCGCCAGTCGCCGCCGATCTCGCACTGAGCGAGTCCGTCCCACACCATGTCCGCGACCCGGGTCGCCGCGCCGGCCCGCCCGGACGGCGCCGTCGCCACACCCGCCAGGACCAGCACGACGACGCCCCACCGCAGCCCGACCCCAGGCGTACGCTCGTCACACGAATGCGGCACAGCAGGCGACCCTAGACGCGCCGCCGCACCGCCCTCCCCGACACGCCGGACATGCCGACGGCCGCTCCCCCGCACAGCGGAGAAGCGGCCGAGGTGTCAGCACACTGCCGGGCCGGGAGGCCCGCTGAGCCGATGTCGGACAGCTCCGTCGGACAACAGCGTCGGACGGCACGCGTCAGACAACAGACGTCAAACGACAGGCACCGGACGAGGCATCGACGACAGGCGTCAGATGCTCAGGGTCTGGCCCGGGAGGATCAGGTCGGGGTTGCCACCGATGACCTTGGCGTTGTTCTTGTACAGGTCGTGCCAGTCCAGGCCCTTCGCGGCGGCGATCGAGCTCAGGGTGTCACCGGACTTGACGGTGTAGCTGTCGCCCTTGGCCGGCTTGGCGTCGTTCGAGCCGGTCCAGGACTTGGCGCCCTTGGCGGCGTCGTTCTTCGGCGCGGCCTTCGGGGCATCGCTCTTCGGGGCGACGTTCTTCGGCGCGGCGTCAGCCTTCGGCGCGGCCTTCGGGGCGACGTCGGCCTTCGGGGCCTGCGCCGGCTTGGCGGCCGGGGCGGCCGGCTTGGCGGCGGTCGAACCGGCGGTGGAACCCGCCGAGGTGTCGACGGCGGCCGGGGCGCCGCCCTTGGTCAGACCGGCCTTGACGGAGCACACGGGCCAGGCGCCCGGACCCTGCGAGGCCAGGACCTTCTCGGCGACCGAGATCTGCTGCGCCTTGGTGGCCAGGTTGGCCTGCGAGGCGTAGGCGGTACCACCGAAGGCGGCCCAGGTGCTGGAGGTGAACTGCAGACCGCCGTAGAAACCGTTGCCGGTGTTGATGGCCCAGTTGCCGCCGCTCTCGCACTGGGCGACGGAGTCCCAGGTGGAGACGGAGGCGGCGGAGGCGGAGGTGGCCGTGACGAGGCCGGCCACCGGCAGGGCCGCGACAGCGGCGCCCGCCACGACAGCCATCCGGACGCGGTTGCGCTTGGTGGCGGTGGAGATGGTGGCAGCGGCGGTCTCGTGACGGAAGGTCATGGGGTTCCTCTCGACAGCCCCGGGCGGGCATGCGGAACCAGACCCTGGAAAGGGCCGCATTCGCTTGCCGCGTCCGTCGGACGGCCGTGCACGTGTCGGACGTGCCGCTGCCGCCCCGGCCACCCAGCCGCTCGCCGACGACCTGTTCGAGCGATCGCGTCGGCGGGCACCTGCCGCATCCGGCCGGAACCGGAGGGGCGGTGCGTCGGGGGTGAACCCGGGTGGCGCTCGTTGCGCCGCCAACGAAGCTACGAGCCGGTCGGCAGGGAAACCAAAACCCCACCGGTCTGCCCAGCTCAGCCAAGGGTTACCGACGGTAATAACCGCACAATCTTGCCCGAAATGTCCGTTTAGTCGTCGATTCCTAGATCAAACATCGCGATGGCGTGACCTACCTCACGGTTTCATTCCGGCAGCCCCGCCATCGACATCGACACATTGCGACCACGAGAACACGCTGCGCGGTCGGATCAGGGGCAATTCCCGTCAGCCTCGTCAGCCACCCGTGACGCCTGACACAAGGGCCCGTTGGTCATGACGACCTCTCCGTGTCCACCCCCGAACCGCAAACCGCACCCACCCGAGGAGACCCTGTGCCGCGCATGCTCGACGTCAGCGACGAGGTCCGGTCCGAGATCGGCGACGACGAGGCGGACCGCCTCCTCGGCGGCGACCGCGCACCCGACAGCTACGAATGCACCTCGTGCCGCACCCCCGGCGACACCCACGTGGAGCCCACCAGCACCGTCCTGTTCGTCGGCGAGGAGACCGCCGTACTCGCCTTCGCCCACGCCCGCTGCATCCCGTCCCAGGTGGTGCCGGTGGCCGAGGAGCAGCTGGTCGGCGCCGTCCGCAGCATCAGCCAGGCCCAGGCCGGCGCCCCGGCCGCCCACGCGAGCCCGGCGATTCCCGCCCCCGCGATGCCCACCCCGCTGGCCCCCGCCCCCGCGACGGCTCCCGCCGCCCAGCCGAGCCCGCCGGGCCAGGCCGCCATCCTCGGCATCACCTGCGGGCTGGTGCTGCACGGCAGGGTCGGGCACGCCTCGCTGGTGGTCGAGCCGACCGGTCCGGTCGGGCGCCCCGGCAGCACCTCGGGCGAGGACGAGTTCCTCGACCTGCTCCAGGACGCCGGGTTCCAGCGCATCACCGACCTCGACCAGACGCCGGACCAACTGCCCGGCTGGTCGGTCCTGGTGGCGATGGGCAAGCTGCACGCGGTGCTGCAGCCCGCGGCCTCCGGCGGCAGCACCGGCTGGTGGCAGGCGCACCAGCCGCTCCAGGTCACCGACGCCTGGCGGATGGCCGCCAGCCAGCTCTCCGAGGTGACCATGTACGCCGTCCCGGCCGGGATGGTCGGCCGCCAGCCGCGCGAGGACCTGCTCCGCCAGGCCCTGGAGCGGGCGGTTGCGCTGGGACAGGTGGTTGCCGCCTCCCTCCCGCTCGCCGGTACCTGAGCCGACCGGCACCGGCGGCGTCCGCGCCGCCTGTGCCACCTGCACACTGCTCCCGCGCCACCGCACCCGTCGGAAGGCGGCCTCCCCGCTCGGTGTGGGCCGCCTTCCGGCCGGGTCCCGGCACCCCGCATCCCCGTGCCCCCTCGCTCGTTGGCCCCTGTGTGTACAGCTACGACGTCTCCGCGTCCTCCGGCCGGTCCACCACCGTCCCCCGCTCGATCCCGGGCATGCGCCCGTCGTACGACGCGGAGCACCCGCACTCGACGACGCCGATCTACGACGAGCTGTACTCCGAGTACCGACGGCTGTTCCGCGCGCTTCCGGGCGACCGCTCGGGCGAGGAGGGCCTGACGTTCACGGGCTTCGCGGTCCGCGACGGCTACCCCGTACTCGGCGACCCGCGCCCGTACCCGCCCCAGCACCAGGCCTTCCACACCTACGGGGGGCAGGCGCCAGGCCTACCGCAGTTCATGCCGAGCCAGCAGCCCGGCCACACCGGAGGCCACAGCACCGAACACAGCACCGGACACGCCGGCACGCAGGCCACCAGCCATACCGCCCACGCCGCCCATGCCACCCACACGGGCCACACCGGCCACAACGCCCCCCAGGCACACCTCCACCCCCACCCCGAGCCCGCCGCCCCCACCAGCGACGGCTTCGGCCAGGCCGCCCCGGCGGCCGCCGTCCCGCAGCACCACCAGTCCCCCGCCCCCCAGTTCACCAACGGTCAGGGCTGGGTGGCCGCCGGCTACCTGGGCGCGATCCCGCACCCGATGCCGGCGCCGCCCCCGGCACCCTCCCCCGCGATGGGCACCGCCACCGGAGTCGCCACCGTCCCGCCCACCGGCGGCCGCCACCGCCAGATGCTCTCCCTCCCCCCGGGCCGCAACGGCGAGCACCACTGACAGGCCACCACCAACAGCAAGCGAGGGCCCCGCCACGACCGTGACGGGGCCCTCGCCCACACCTACTACCGGAACCGGTGCCGGTACCTGCCGACCGCTGTCGGTGGTACCCGCCGGCGCTCTACTTCTTCTTGCGCTTCTCCCGCACCCGCACCGAGATCGAGATCGGCGTCCCGACGAATCCGAACTCCTCGCGCAGCCGGCGCTCGATGAAGCGCCGGTAGCCGGCCTCCAGGAAGCCCGAGGCGAACAGCACGAACCGCGGCGGACGGATGCCCGCCTGGGTGCCGAACAGGATGCGCGGCTGCTTGCCGCCGCGGATCGGGTGCGGGTGGGCGGCCACCAGCTCGCCGAGGAAGGCGTTCAGCCGCGCGGTCGGGATGCGGGTCTCCCAGCCCTCCAGCGCGGTCTCGATCGCCGGGACGAGCTTCTCCATGTGCCGGCCGGTCTTCGCCGAGACGTTGACCCGGGGGGCCCACTGCACCTGGACGAGGTCGCGCTCGATCTCGCGCTCCAGGTAGTAGCGGCGCTCCTCGTCCAGCTGGTCCCACTTGTTGTAGGCGATGACGACGGCGCGCCCGGCCTCGACAGCCATCGAGATGATCCGGGTGTCCTGCTCGGCGAGGGTCTCGCTGGCGTCGATCAGGATGACCGCGACCTCGGCCTTGTCCAGCGCGGAGGAGGTGCGCAGCGAGGCGTAGAAGTCGGCGCCGGCGGTCAGGTGGACCCGGCGGCGGATACCGGCGGTGTCGACGAACTTCCAGGTCTTGCCGCCGAGTTCGATCATCTCGTCGACCGGGTCGCGGGTGGTGCCGGCCAGCTCGTTGACGACCACCCGCTCCTCGCCGGCGACCTTGTTCAGCAGGCTGGACTTGCCGACGTTCGGACGGCCGATCAGCGCGACGCGGCGTGGTCCGCCGGGGGCGGCGTCGCCGAAGGTCTGCGGCGGGGCCTCGGGCAGCGCGGCCATGACGGCGTCGAGCAGGTCGCCCGAGCCGCGCCCGTGCAGCGCGGAGACCGGGAACGGCTCGCCCAGGCCCAGCGACCACAGGTACGCGGCCTCGGCCTCGGTGGACGGGCCGTCGACCTTGTTGGCGCACAGCACGGTCGGCTTGCCGGCCCGGCGGATGAGCTTGATCAGGGCTTCGTCGGTGTCGGTGGCGCCGACGGTGGCGTCGACGACGAACAGCACCGCGTCGGCCTGCTCGATGCCCAGCTCGGCCTGCGCGGCCACCAGCGCGTCGATGCCGAGGACGTCGATCTCCCAGCCACCGGTGTCGACGACCTTGAAGCGGCGGCCGTTCCAGCTGGCCTCGTAGGTGACCCGGTCGCGGGTGACGCCCGGCTTGTCCTCGACGACGGCCTCGCGGCGGCCGATGATGCGGTTCACCAGGGTCGACTTGCCGACGTTCGGGCGGCCGACGACGGCCAGCACCGGCAGCGGGATGTGCTCGGCGCCGTCGAAGCCGTCCACGCCGTCGACGTCGAAGCCCTCCTCGGCGGCGAGGGCCATGAACTCGGCGTAGTCGGCGGCGTCCAGTTCACCAGGGCTGGTGTCAGAGTGCTCTGCGGTCATGTTCGTCTGTTCCGTTTCCCGGCCCGGCCCTTCCCAGGGGCGTGCCGTGCGTACCTGCCCCGCTCGGGGCAGCGCGATTGGTTCTCCGCGGCGCCTCGGCGGCACCACGGGTCATTCGGTCGTCGTACCGACGACATGTCTGGTCGGATCGGCGTATCCGGTCCGATCGACGTGTTCGGTCCGATCGACGTGTTCGGTCACACCGATGTGTCCGGTCAGACCGACGACATCCCGGCCCGCTCCTCCACGAGCGCGGCGATCCGGTCGATCACCTGCTCCAGGGTGAGCTCGCTGGTGTCCACCAGGACGGCGTCCGCGGCCTGGGCCAGCGGGGCCGTCTTCCGGGAGGAGTCGGCGGCGTCCCGGCGGGCGAGGTCGGCGGCCATCGCGGTGATGATCGCCTCATCGACGCCCTTGGCGCGCAGCTCGGCCGCCCGGCGCTCGGCCCGGGCCCGCTCGGAGGCGGTCAGGAAGACCTTGACGGTGGCGTTCGGGAACACCACCGTCCCCATGTCCCGGCCCTCGGCCACGATGCCGCGCTCGGCGACCTCGGCGCAGCCACGCTGCAGCTCCACCAGCCGGGCCCGCACCGCCGGCACCGCGGACACGGCGCTGACCTGTGCCGTCACCTCGGGGCCGCGGATCGGTCCGGAGACGTCCTGGCCGTCCACCGTGATAGTGGGGCCGTCCGCGGCCGTGCCCGACACGATCACCGGCTTGCCGCACGCGACGGCCACCGCCTCCGCGTCGGTCACGTCGACCTCGTTGGCCAGCATCCACCAGGTCATCGCCCGGTACATGGCGCCGGTGTCCAGGAAGCTCAGGCCCAGCCTGGCGGCCACCGCCCGCGAGACGGTCGACTTGCCGGAGCCGGAGGGTCCGTCGATGGCGACGACGACCGGGGCGTGCGCTCGGTCGGCAGTATCCACGGGGCGAACCTCTCTCTAAACACTGGACCCGGGAGCCTGGGCAGGCACACGACCGGGGATTGTCTCCCTCAAGGTTAATGGACCGCCGCCACACCCCGACCCCGCCCGCCTCAGGCCCCGGCAGCCCCCGTCTCAGGCCTCGGCCCCACCTCAGGCCTCGGTCCCGCCCGCCGGATCTGCAGAACGGCGTTCCCGAGCCGGGGCCGCAGGTACTCGCCGTCCCGCTCGATGCCGAGGACGCCGCCCACGAAGGCCATCGGGAGCTCGGTGCCGATGCGGTCCCAGACGAAGGGCACCTTCGAGACGTGGGACGGGAAGTCGTTCGGCACGAAGCGGTCCCGGTGGTAGGAGGCGTTCGCCGCCTCCCACCAGCCGAAGGACTCCCGCAGCCGGGGGCCGGCCGCCGTCTGAGTGTGCGCGAAGAAGGTGGTGAGCCAGCCGGTCACCTGCGGGCCGCCGGACATCGACTCCCACTTGTGGAACGAACGCCAGAAGCGCTCGTCCACCGGGCCGCCCGCCGCCGTCGCCGCGATCTCGTCGACCACCGGGCGCAGCTCGGCGAACCACGGCGCCAGCAGGTCGAAGCGCGCCGCGAGCTCGCCGACCCGCGCCGCCAGCAGCGCCCAGTCCTCGGCCGTGCCCTCCAGCCGGATCCGGGGGATGCCGCAGCGGGTCTCCCAGCGGAAGTCGTAGTACGGGCTGACCACGTCCATCAGCGCCACCAGCGTCGAGGACTCGTCGTCCGGGCTCGTCGTCGAGAACGTCGGCCGGAACAGCTCCACCAGCTCCGACCCGACCGCCTCCGTCAGCGGCTCCCGCACCAGCCGGATCGACCGCGCCCAGTCCGGCCCCGACCCGAGCAGACCGTCGTCCCGGACCACGATCTGCCGCTTCACCCCGGGAGGCGCCGTGAACAGCCCCTCGTACACCGAGGCGTTCAACCGCACGTGCACCGCCACCTCGTGCACCACCGCGTACCAGAGCACGTCCGGCGACAGGCTCAACGGCAGGTGCTCGGCGAAGGCGGCGTGGGCCGCCCGCACCAGCAGGCTCCAGGTCGGCTCCGGCTCCGCGAACTCGAGGTACAGCGGCTCCGGCCTGGGCAGTTCGACCAGCGTCTCGACGCTTCGGTGGCGGATCCGGAACCCACCGCCCACCACCGCCCGCAGGAACCGCTCGTTCCCCAGGTCCTCCAACCGGCCGGAGGACCCGTGCCGGGTCTCGCCCAGCGGCAACTCGATGATCATTTCCCCCCCGTCGACAAACCCCTCAGTAGCCCCTCACTAGCTCCTCAGTAGCCCCTCCGGCCCCGAAGACCTCAGCCCCTCAGGCCCGGAAGACCTCAGCCCCTCAGCCCCTCCGCCCCGAGGGCCCTCAGTCCCGAACGCTCCACCCACTCGCCCGCAGCGCCACCGTGAGCGGCTTGACCGCCCCCGGCGCCACCGACAGCTGGACGAAGCCCACCTGCTGCCCGGTCGAGTGCTCGATGACGACGTCCTCGATGTTGACCCCGGCCGCGCCGACCTCGCCGAACAGCCGGCCCAGCTCGCCGGGCTGGTCACCGAGCACCACGGCCACCGTCTCGTACCGGGTGGGCGGCGCGCCGTGCTTGCCGGGGATGCGGGCCTGGCCGGTGTTGCCGCGCCGCATGACCGCCTCGATCCCGGCCGCGCCCCCCCGGCGCTCGCCCTCCTCGGCGGCATCCAGGGCGCGCAGCGCGGTGACGGTGTCGCCGAGGTCGACGGCCACCTCCTCCAGGATGTCGGCGACGGCACCCGCGTTGGCGGAGAGGATGTCGACCCACATGCCGGGGTTGGAGGCGGCGATGCGGGTGACGTCCCGGACACCCTGGCCGGAGAGCCTTATGGCGGTCTCGTCGGCGTGCTCCAGCCGGGCGGCGACCAGCGAGGACACCAGCTGCGGGGCGTGCGAGACCAGGGCGACGGCGCGGTCGTGCGCGGCCGCGTCCATCACGATCGGCATCGCGCCGCAGAGCGCGACCAGCTCCAAGGCGGCGTTGAGCGTCTCGGTGTCGGTGTCGTCGGTGGGGGTGAGCACCCAGGGCCGGCCCTCGAACAGGTCGGCGCGGGCGGCCAGCGGGCCGGAGCGCTCGCGGCCGGCCATCGGGTGGCTGCCGATGTAGTGGACGGTGTCGCAGCCGAGCGCGGCGACCTCGCTGCGCGGACCGGCCTTGACGCTGGCGACGTCGGTGTACCAGCGGGCCAGATTGCGGCGCTGGCAGTCCGCGAGCACCTTGCCGACCAGGGCGGGCGGGACGGCGATGATCGCCAGGTCGACCGGGCCCTCGGCCGGCTCGGTGGTACCGGCGCCGAGCGAGGCCGCGGTCCGGGCGGCGTCCGGATCGGCGTCCTCCAGGTGGACGGTCAGCCCGCGGCCGGCCAGGGCGAGCGCGGCGGAGGTGCCGATCAGTCCGGTACCGACGACGACGGCAGTGCGCATGGCGGGTCGCGCTCCTTCTCGAATTCTCGGGTACGCGGGTACTCGGGGTCTCTGGTTCTCGGGCCGGCCGGGCTCCCGAGACGGGCCGGGAACACACCCGCCCCATCCTCTCGCATCCACCCCACCGGTGCCCCCACCGCCCACCGGGTGGGCAACCGCGCCGGCCCCACCCCCGTCCCACAGCGTGCGGACGCACGGCGGGCCCGGCGGCGGGCACCCACGCCGCGCCCCGCGAAATCCGGCGACGCCCGCACCGAAGCCGGGCAGACTGACCGCCAACGCGGCGCGGGCGACACGCGGAACACGGCACGCGAACGGAACACGGCACGCGAACGAAGGGGTTGCGCATGGACGATCAGCACAGCGGCGACGATCAGCACGGCGTCGACAACCGGCACAGCGTGGACAACCGGGACGGCGTTGACAGCCGGCACGACGGCGACGATCGGCACGGCGGCGGGGCCGGGCAGTCGAAACCGCCGGCCGTCCCCGCCCACCCGTCTGTCCTGGACTCGGTCGCGGTGTACGCCGAGGGCGCGGTGTGCCGCCGCCGGGCCAGCGTCCCGGTCCCGGCCGGCGGCCGGCTGCGGCTGACCGGCCTGCCGTCCTCGCTGGACGGCCGCTCGCTGCGCGCCCGGGTGCTCGGTGGCCCGGCCGGGGCGGCGGTCACCGAGGCCCGGCTGGAGCTGCTCGCCGAGTTCCACGAACCAGCAGAACTCCCCCGGCTCCGCCGCGAGTTGGACGATGCCATGGAGCGCCAGAGCACGCTCACCGAGCGCCACCGGCTGGTCCTGACCGCGATCGCCGAGACCTCCGCGCTGCGCGCCGTGCCGCCGCGACGGCGCGAGGAGCCGCTGCGCCGTACGCCCGCCGACGCCTGGCTGGAGCTCGCCGACTTCGTCGACGAGCGCCTGGCCCGGCTCCAGGAGCGCGCCGAGGAGCTCACCCAGGAGATCGAACTCGCCGACCACGAGCGCGAGTTGGCCGCCGACCGGCTGGACCGCGTGTCCACCGCCGGCCCCGCCCTCCCGGTCGAGACCGCCGCCACCGTCCTGCTCACCCTCACCACACCCACCGCGGAAACCACCCCGGAGCCCGCCCCGGAGCCCGCCCCGGAAGCCTCCCCCGACCCCGCCACGGAAGCCGCCCCGGAACCCTCCGGACCAGCCCCCGCCGAGCCCCCCGCCCGACTCGACATCGAGCTGGAGTACGGCGTCCCCGCCGCCCGCTGGGTGCCCGCCTACCGCCTCTCCTACCGCCACGGCGCCGACTCCGGCCGACTCGTCCTGCGCGCCGTCATCGCCCAGCAGACCGGCGAGGACTGGTCCGGCGTCCGACTCGCCGTCTCCACCGCCGACCTCGACCGCCGCACCGACCTGCCCCGGCTCCGCTCGCTGCGGATCGGCCGCAGCCAGCCCGCCCCGCCGCCGTCCGGCTGGCGCGAGCCCCCGGCCGGCCTGGCCGACCTCTTCACCGGCTACGACGCGGCCGGCACCGGCTCCCGCCCGACCCCGCGCCACGCCGCCGCACTCCCCGTCTCGGCCCCGGGCCCGTACGGCTACACCCCCGAGGTCGGGAGCCTCGGCGGCGCCCGGGCCTCCGGTCCACGCCCGGCCGCCCCCGAGCTCGTGGCCGACGCCGCCCGGCTGGCCTCCCCCGCCTCGCGCGGCGGCACCCTGGACGTCAACGAACCGGTCCCGGCGCCCCCGCCCGGCTTCGCCGGCTACGGCGCCGCACCCGCCTCGATGCCTCGAACCCCTCTGCCCCAGGCCTCCCCACCGCCGCCCGCCCCCGTCGCGCCGGGCGGCGCGCCCCCGCCGGACCTGCAGCCCGCCGCCCGCCGTTCCCGCCACCGGGGCTACAGCAGCGACAACGGCAGCGACGGCACCGTCACCGAGGCCCCCGTCACCGGCTTCACCCCGGACGCCGCCCTGCTCGACTATCCCGACCTCGTCCTCGCCGGTCCCGACGCGCCCGCCACCGAACGCGGCACCCTGCGCGCTCCTGCCGAGCGGGTCGGCCGCGAGCAGCCGGCCGCGCCGGTCCCGGGCGGCTCCGGCGGCGAGCGGGTCCGCCACCTCTCGCTCCCCCGGCACGCCGTCCCGCCCCGCGTGTCAGCCGGCTCCTTCGACCACCGCTTCGACTCCACCGCCCCCGCCGACATCCCGTCCGACGGCACCTGGCACACCGTCACGATCGACGAGATCCCGGTGTCCGTCCGCCCGGAGTACGTCACCGTCCCCTCGGTCGAGGAGAAGGTGTACGCCACCCTGGTGCTCGCCAACCGGACCGACCGCGCCGTGCTCGCCGGCCCGGTCGAGGTCACCGTCGACGAGGAGTTCCTGCTCACCGCCGCCCTGCCCACCCTCGCCCCCGGTGGTGAGCGGCGCCTGGGCATCGGTGTGACCGAGAGCATCGAGGTGGCGCGCCGCACCGAGCTGCACGAGTCCACCGCGGGCATGCTGAACAGCAGCACCGTGCTCGACCACCGGGTGCACGTCCAGCTGGCGAACCGGCTCGGCCGCACCGTCACCGTGGAGGTCCGCGAGCGCGTGCCGGTCACCTCCGACGCCGAGATCCGGATCGAGGAGCGGGCCGACTGGCACGCCCCGACGGTCTCCACACCGGACTGCCCGCCCAGCACCCGGCTCTGGCGGGTCGACCTGCCGCCCGGCGGCCGCACCGAGCTGGACGGCGGCTACCAGATCAAGATCCCGGCCGGAAAGGCCATCGTCGGCGGAAACCGGAGGAACTGAACGATGACCGGAGCGACCATCCCCCTCCCCGTCTCCGCCGTCACCTGCCTGGAGGACCGCAGCCAGGTCGAACGCACGGCCACCGTCGACCTCGCCGCGGGCGTCCAGCGGCTGCGGCTGGGCCCGCTCACCGCGCTCGCCGTCGACCGCACCCTGCGCGCCGAGACCACCGCCCCCGGCACCCGTGTGCTGGACGCCCGGATCGTCCGCGACTGGAGCCCGCGCGCCCCTCTGCCGCCCGGCCCGGACGACTCCCGGCTGCGCCGCCGGCTGCACGAACTGGAGACCGAGAGCCGCCTCGCCGACCAGACCCGCGCCCGGTTGGAGGCCCGGCTGGCACTGCTCGCCCAGCTCTCCGCCGACCTGCTGCGCGAGGTCGGCGAGGGCGCCGGGATCGGCGAGATCGAACGCACCCGCTGGGCCCGCGAGCTGGACCGGGTGGACGTCGAGCGCGAGCGCCACGGCGAGGAACTGCGGGCCACCCACTCCCGCCTGCGCCGCCTGGAGCAGGAGCGCTCGCAGGCCCTGATCGCCCTCGACCAGGCCGAGGAGGACCCGGCCGAGCTGATCGCCCACCTGGAGCTCACCGTCGAGGCGGCGCAGCCCGGCCCGAGCGGGGTGACCGTCACCCACCTGGTGCCGTGCGCGCTCTGGCGCCCCTCGTACCGGGCCACCCTGGACGGCGGGAGCCTGCGGCTGGAGTCGGAGGCGGTGGTCTGGCAGCGCACCGGCGAGGACTGGACCGGCGCCCGGCTCACCTTCTCCACCGCCCGCTCGGCCCTCGCCACCGACCCGCCCGCCGTCACCGAGGACGTGCTGTCGCTGCGCGAGCGCACGGCAGAGGAGCGCCGCACGGTCGAGGTGGAGCTGCGCGAGGAGACGGTCAGCACGCTCGGCCCTGCCGCCGGCGTGCCGGGGGTGGACGACGGCGGGGAGGTCCGGGTGCTGCCCGCGCCCGCCCCGGCCACCGTGCCCTCCGACGGCCGGGCGCACCGGGTGCCGCTCGGCGCCTTCACCGGGCCGGCGAACAGCGAGTACGCCTGCGCGCCGGAGCTGTCCCCGCTGGTGACCCAGGTGGTCCGGTTCCGCAACGCGGCCGGGCACCCGCTGCTCGCCGGCCCGGTCGAGCTGGTCCGCGGCAGCGGCTTCACCGGCCGGGGCGAGCTGGGCTTCACCGCCACCGGCGCCGAGGCCGAGCTGGCGTTCGGCAGTTCGGACGGCTACCGGGTGGTCCGCGAGACCGAGGAGCGCCAGGCCACCGCCGGGCTCACCGGCCGCCAGACCACCACCCGGACGGTGCGGCTGCACCTCTCCCGCTTCTCCGGCCCGGAGGAGCGGGACGAGCAGGTCGTCGCGGTCCGCGAACGGGTGCCGGTCTCCGAGGTGTCGGCGGTGGAGGTGCGGCTGCGCAAGGAGGAGTGCTCCCCCTCGCCGGACTCCTTCGACGCCGCGGGCATCCTCCGCTGGGACGTCCCGCTCGGGCCGGGCGCCCGCCGGACGGTCACGCTGGTGTACGAGATCGCCGCGACCGCCAAGGTCGCCGGCCTCTGAGCACCCCGGCCCCGACCGCCCAGACCCGAGCACCCCGCCCCCGGGCTCCACGCCGATCCACTCGTGACGACCACTCAGGACCAGACCAAACCGGGTAGAACAGGAACATGATCCTCCACCTCACCCCCCTGGACGACTGGCTGGCCGACCCCGGTCGGCCGTACACCGCCGCGTCGCTGCTCACCGACGGGTTCATCCACTGCTCGGCGGACGAGCAGACGGCGCTCGCGGTGGCCAACGCCTTCTTCGCCGATACTCCCGACCCGCTGATGGTGCTGCTGATCGAGGAGTCGCTGGTGGAACCGATGGTCAAGTGGGAGGCCCCGCACGGCGCACCGCCGCCCGGGGCCACCCCCGGCGCGCTGTTCCCGCACGTCTACGGACGGCTCAACCGCTCCGCCGTCCAGGGTCTGCTGAAGGTTGAGCGCGGCCCGGACGGCCGCTGGGTGAGCCTCACCCCCTGGAGCTGACGACCCCTGCGGCCCGCTCGGCTCTGATCAGAGCCGGCCCCGGTCCAGAACCGACCCCGGCTCAAAGCCGACCCCGGCTCAGAGCCAGCCCCGCTCCCGGGCCGCCATGCCGGCCTGGAAGCGGGTGGTGGCGCCCAGCGACCGCATCAGGCTCTGCAGCCGGCGCTGGGTCGTCCGAGCGCTCCAGCCGAGCGACCGGGCGATCGACTCGTCGGTGAGGCCGGCCGCCAGCAGGCCCAGCAGCTTGCGGTGGTCGGCCTCCGGTTCCAACGTCGCGTCCCCGGTGCCGATCGCGGCCTGCAGTTGGACGGCGCGCTCCCACTCCGCCTCGAACAGCGTGTCCAGCGCCTGGAGCAGGGCGGAGGGGTGGATGACGTACGCGGCGTCGAGGACGCTGTCGCCCACGCTGATCGGGATGATCGCCATCCGGTCGTCCGACATGATCATCTTCATCGGCAGTGACGGCCGGACCCGGGCCTCCTCGCCGTCCGCCACACCGGCCAGGATGTTCCGCTCCAGCCGGCCCGGCCAGGCCACGGCGTCCCGGTCGTAGATGGTCCGCAGCCGCAGGCCCTCCCGCAGCCGCCGCCGCTGCAACGGGATCGGGGCCACCGGGTCCTGGATGTACGGTGGCCGGTCGAAGCCGCGGACCTGGTACTGGCTGGTCTCGGTGATGTGCTCCAGTCGCTGCGCGATCGCCTCGCCGCCGGTCAGCACCTCCACCGAGTGCGCCGGGTCGGTGTACCGGGAGGCTTCCCGGAAGGCATCCATCAGGCGGTGCATCTCGGCCCGGGCGTGCCGCAGTTCGGACTCGCGGTGGCCGATCAGGGTGCCGATCGCGACGTCGGGGGCGACCGGCAGGTAGCGCTGCCGGTCGACCGGCGCCCGGGTCGCCATACCCTGCTGCGCCAGCCGGTCCAGGGCGCGCACGCCCTGCTGGAGCGTCAGGCCGCAGCTGGCGGCCAGCTCCTCCGCGGTGGACTGCGGATTGGCCACCAGCGTCGCGTAGACCAGTCCGTCCGGCTCGGCCAGTCCCAGTGCGCTGAGTGGTGCATCGGACACGACGCCGTCTCCCCCGTTCGCCCCCACCGGCGCCCGCCCTGGCGCAGTCCCGCCACTGGGCGGGTGGTGGTCCGGTGGCCATCCTCTGCCACGGATCATGACGCTGACAAGGCCGTGACCAGGGGTTGCGGCCCGCCTCACACCCCGCCCCCGCCGAACGGCTGAGGGCCTCCCCGTCACTCGACGGGGAGGCCCTCAACAGAAACCCGAATATACCGACCGGTCTACATATCGCCCGGGTTCTATGCCGACCGGTCTACAGAAATATACCGACCGGTCTACAGACCGACCTCGCGCATCAGCTGCCCCACCTCGGGGTTGGTCAGGCGGCGCAGCCAGCCCGACTTCTGGTCGCCCAGCGCGATCGGACCGAAGTGCGTGCGCACCAGCTTCTCGACCGGGAAGCCGGCCTCGGCCAGCATCCGGCGGACGATGTGCTTGCGGCCCTCGTGCAGGGTCACCTCGACCAGGTAGTTCTTGCCGACGTTGGAGATCACCTTGAAGCTGTCGGCGCGCGCGTAGCCGTCCTCCAGCTCCACGCCCTGGGCCAGCTGCTTGCCCAGGTCACGCGGGATCGGCCCCTGGATGGCGGCCAGGTAGGTCTTGGTCACGCCGTACCGGGGGTGGGTGAGGCGGTGGGCCAGCTCGCCGTGGTTGGTGAGCAGGATGATTCCCTCGGTCTCGGTGTCCAGGCGGCCGACGTGGAACAGCCGGGTCTCCCGGTTGGTCACGTAGTCGCCGAGGCACTGCCGCCCGTCCGGGTCCTCCATGGTGGAGACCACGCCGGCCGGCTTGTTGAGCGCGAAGAACAGGTACGACTGGGTGGCGACGGTCAGGCCGTCCACCTTGATTTCGTCGTTCTGCGGGTCGACCCGCTTGCCCTGCTCGGTGACGCGCTTGCCGTTGACCTCGACCCGGCCCTGCTCGATCAGCTCCTCGCAGGCGCGGCGGCTGCCGATGCCGGCCCGGGCCAGCACCTTCTGCAGGCGCTCGCCCTCGGGCTCGCCGAAGGTCTTGGGCAGCTTGACGGCGGGCTTGTCGTGCCGGGCGAGGACGGCGTCCTCGATCTTGGCCTGCAGTTCGCGCGAGCGCTGCGGCTGGCGGCGCGGGTCGCCCGGGGCGCCCTGGCCCTCACGACGCGGACGCGGGGCCGGGCCGGGGCGCCGGCCGGCGAAGCCGCCGCGGGCGGGGGTGGCGTTGGGGCCGCCGCCGAACTCGGGGCGGTCGTAGCGCCGCTCCTCGGGCCGCAGCGGGCGGTCCGGGTACCGGCGGTCATCGCGGCGATCGTCCCGCCGGTCGTCGCGACGGCTGTCCCGCCCGTACGAGCCGGAGCCGCCCCGGGAGCTCGAACCCGAACCGCCACCGTACGAACCGCCGCGGGAGCTCGAACCCGAGCCACCGCCGTACGAACCCCCACGGGAGCCCGAACCCGAGCCGCCACCATACGAACCCCCACGGGAGCCCGAACCCGAGCCGCCACCATACGAACCCCCACGGGAGCCCGAACCCGAACCCGAACCCGAGCCCGAGCCGCCGCGGCCGCTGCCGCTGCCGCCGTAGGAGCTGCCGCCCCGGCCCCCGCCCTGTCCGCCGCGACCGCTGCCGCCGCCGCTGCCGTTCCTGCCGTTGCCACTGCTACGCATCAAAGTGTCCGTACGTCGTTCCGTCTGGGATGTGCGGTCGTTTCGGCCGACCTCACCGCCCCCTACCGATCAGGCGCAGCCCGACCGGCCTCGCCACTGCCGTCCACGACCTGTACGGCAGCGGCGGCGACCGCCTCCGCGATCATCGTGCCCTCCAGGGACTCCGCTTCCACGTCGTCGACCTCGGGCAGGAAGGGAGCAAGCTCCGGCAGCTCGTCCAGGCCGCGGAGCCCCATCCGTTCCAGGAAGTAGTTCGTCGTCCGATACAGGATCGCACCTGTTTCGGGCTCGGATCCGGCCTCTTCCACCAGTCCTCGCTGTACCAGGGTACGCATCACGCCGTCACAGTTCACACCACGGACGGCGGAAACCCGGGATCTGGACACCGGCTGCCGGTAGGCGACGACCGCCAGGGTCTCCAGCGCGGCCTGCGTCAGCCGGGCCTGCTGGCCGTCCAGCAGGAAGCGGTCGACGGCCGGCGCGCAGGTGTCCCGGCTGTAGAACCGCCACCCGCCGGCGACCAGCCGCAGGTCGAATCCCCGGCCCTGGGCGGTGTACTCGGCGGACAGTTCGCGCAGCGCCACGGCCACCTGCGCCCGGGGTCGCTCCAGCACGCCCGCCAGCCGCTCCTCCCCGGCGGGCTCGTCGACGACCATCAGGATCGCCTCCAGCTCGGCCTTCAGCCCGGCTTCGGCCGGGCCCTCGTCCTCGACCGGATCGGTAGCGCCGGAAGTCGACGGAGCCGACTTCTGGTGCCCGACCCGCGCCTCACCCTCCCCCGAGGCCGGCACCGGCTCCACCGGCTCCACCAGCGCCACAGGCGGCACAGGAGCCACCTCAGGCGCCCCGGCAGGCTCCACCACAGGCACCGCCACCGGCACCGGCTCCGCAATCGGCTCCGGCAGCAGCTCGAAGGCCGGCTCCAGCCACTCCTCGACCCGCGGCCGCCCCGGCAGCCCGAGCGGGCGCCGCACCGGCCGCCCGCCGCCCTCGCTCCAGCCGCCCCCGCTCCAGCCGCCCCCGCCCCCGCCCCCGCCCCCGCTTCCACTCCCGCCGCTCATCGACTCTCCTCCCGCTCCCGCTCTCCCGCCGGCCGATCGAACTCGTCCGTCACCTCGACCGAGCCCCGATCCGCCTCCGCCACCCAGCGCACCAGCAGCTCGCCCAGCGCCTCCGGCTGCTCGAAGGCCAGCACCCGCTCCCGGTACAGCTCCAGCAGCGCCAGGAAGCGGGCGACGACCACCAGGTCGTCCGGCGCGTCCGCGACCAGCCGCTGGAACGACGCCTCGCCCAGCTCGGTGAGCAGCCCGACCACGAGCCCGGCCTGCTCGCGCACGCTGACCGGCGGGCTGTGGATGTGGTCGACGTACACGACCGGCTTCGGCTTGGGCTCCATGGCCTTGGCCGCCAGCTGCGCGAGCCGCTCCGGGCCGACGGTGATCACCACCTCGGGCAGCAGCGCGGCGTGCCGCGGCTCCAGCCCGACGGTGCGCGGGCGCCGGGCCAGCTCGGCGGCCCAGCGCTCGCCGAACAGGGCCGCCGCCCGCTTGTACGCCCGGTACTGCAGCAGCCGGGCGAACAGCAGGTCGCGGGCCTCCAGCAGCGCCAGGTCCTCCTCGTCCTCGACCTCGGCGGCGGGCAGCAGCCGGGCGGCCTTGAGGTCGAGCAGGGTCGCGGCGACGACCAGGAACTCGGTCGCCGCGTCCAGGTCCCAGTCCGGGCCCATCGCCCGGATGTGCGCCATGAACTCGTCCGTGACGGTGGCCAGCGCCACCTCGGTGACGTCGAGCTTGTGCTTGGCGATCAGGCTGAGCAGCAGGTCGAAGGGGCCTTCGAAGTTGTCCAGCCGTACCTGGAAGCCGCCCCGCGACGGGTTCTCGTGCTCGGTCGCGTTCACGGCGGTGGCGGGTGGTTCGGCGGTGCTCGGCATGACGGTCCATCTTCACCCGGCCCGGCCGCCCGCCCCGTCCCGGGGCCGTCGACACGCCGTCGACCCCGTCGACCCCGTCGACCCCGCCGGCACACTCCGTCACGCACCGTCACGTCGCCAACACGTGCTCGTCGCGCACGCGTCGCGCACGCGGCAGGCCGTCGACAAGCCGTCGACGCGCAGTCGACCCGCCGCCGAGCAGCACCGGGGCGCCCGCCGAGGCCCGGGAGGGGGCCTACCGGCCGCGCAACCGCCGGACCAGGATGGAGGCCTCGCCGCGCTGCTCCAGGTCCGCCAGGACGACCGCGATGGCCTCCCGGACGATCCGCCCGCGGTCCACGGCCAGGCCGTGCTCGCCGCGCAGCACCAGCCGGGTGTGCTCCAGGTCCATGAGCTCCTCGGCGGACACGTACACGGTGATCTTCTCGTCGTGCCGCTCGCGCCCGCTGGGGCGGCGCGGCGCCCGACCGCGCGGCCGGGCGCGCCCGGCCGCGCCGGGCTGCTCCTCCGCGGCGCCGGGGTGCTGGCGGCCGATCGGCGCGGCGGCGCCTCGACCGCCGGAGGCGGCCTGCGCGGCCCCCTGGGGCCCGGCCGCCGTGGCGGAGCGCTGGGCTGGCGGCTGCACGGACGCCGGTGCGCCGGTGGCCGGCTGCTGGTCCCGGGACGGCTGGCGCCCGGTCTCGCCGGTGCGCTGGGCGTCCCGGGCGCCCTCGGCGCCGTCGGTGCCCTCCGTGCCGTTGCCGGTCCGCGCGGTCTCCGGTCTGGATGCCTCGGCGGCCGGACGCGGTGCGAGGGACGGCGACAACGCCATCCCGCCGGTGGTCCGGAACAGCTCGTCGGCACCCGGGAGACTCACTCGGCGGGGCGGCACCGGTCGAGCACCTCCCTGGCGAGCTGACGGTAGGCGGCGGCACCGACCGAGTTGGTCGCGTACGTGGTGATCGGCTCGCCGGCGACGGTGGTCTCCGGAAAACGGACCGTCCGCCCGATGACGGTGTGGAAGACGTGCTCGCCGAACGCCTCGACGACGCGCGCCAGCACCTCGCGACTGTGCACGGTGCGCGAGTCGTACATGGTCGCGAGGATGCCGTCCAGGCGCAGCTCGGGGTTGAGCCGCTCGCACACCTTCTCGATGGTCTCGGTCAGCAGCGCGACGCCGCGCAGCGCGAAGAACTCGCACTCCAGCGGGACGATGACGCTGTGAGCGGCGGTCAGCGCATTGACCGTCAGCAGGCCCAGCGAGGGCTGGCAGTCGATGATGACGTAGTCGTAGTCGGGCAGCAGCGGCTTCAGGGCGCGCGCCAGCGCGGACTCCCGGGCCACCTCGCTGACCAGCTGCACCTCGGCGGCGGAGAGGTCGATGTTGGACGGCAGCAGGTCCATGCCCGGCACGGCCGTCTTGAGCAGCACCTCATCGGCCGTCAGGCCCCGCTCCATGAGCAGGTTGTAGACGGTGACGTCGAGCTCCATCGGATTGACGCCGAGGCCGACCGAGAGCGCGCCCTGCGGGTCGAAGTCGACGAGCAGCACCCGGCGGCCGTACTCGGCCAGCGCGGCGCCCAGGTTGATGGTCGACGTGGTCTTGCCGACGCCGCCCTTCTGGTTGCACATGGCGATGATCTGCGCGGGGCCGTGCTCGGCGACCGGCGCGGGGATCGGGAAGTACGGCAGCGGCCGGCCGGTCGGGCCGACCCGCTCGCGGCGCTGGCGCGCGGCGTCGGGGGCCAGCGTGGCGGCGTACTCCGGGTCCGGCTCGTACTCGGCGTCCGGGTCGTCGTAGGCGCCGTAGGCGAACTCGCCGTAGGCCAGGCCGTAGGCCGCCAAATCGGCGTCGTGATCGGTCACCGTGGTCACCTGTGCTGTGTTCTGGCGTGCTTCGAAGGTACGGAGTGCGACCGAGCCGACCTCGGCCGAGCCCACGGAGGGCTGCCGGGCCCCGGACTCCTCACTCGGCTGGCCGGCGGTGCGCTCCGCCAGTCCTGGCTGACCACCCCCGGGAGCAAATGTCGACTCATTCACAAGTCGTCTTACCTCCTTGGGCATCCAGGACTCTATGTCGATTCGTCAGCGTGGCAGCATGCCAACGGTTTGCGACTCTAGGCCGTTCAAGGCGTTCGCAGCAACACAATCCACGGTAGTGGGCAGGATGTGTCGACTATCGGGCGGGCCGATGTCAAGGGATGAGTAGGCCGTTGACCCTAACGTTTCTGCGGTGGGGTGAGACGACCGACGGAAATTGACGACAGAGCGACCCACCCACAACACCGCCTGCTCACGGGCATGGCGAAGCCCCCGACCCGAGGTGATCGGGTCGGGGGCGAACGACCGCAGGGCGGCCTGCCGGATCAGGCGAGCACGCTCTCCAGCGAGACCGACTCCAGGCCGAAGGCCTCGGCCACGGCCGGGAAGGTGATCTGGCCCTCGTGCACGTTCAGGCCCTTGGCGAGCGCCGGGTCACGGCGCAGCGCCTCCTTCCAACCGCGGTTGGCCAGCTCGACGACGTACGGCAGCGTCGCGTTGGTCAGCGCGTAGGTGGAGGTGTTCGGGACCGCGCCCGGCATGTTGGCCACGCAGTAGAAGACCGAGTTGTGGACCTGGAAGGTCGGCTCGGCGTGCGTGGTCGCGTGCGAGTCCTCGAAGCAGCCGCCCTGGTCGATGGCGATGTCGACGAGCACGGAGCCCGGCTTCATGCGGGAGACCAGCTCGTTGGTGACGAGCTTCGGGGCCTTGGCGCCCGGGATCAGCACGGCACCGATGACCAGGTCGGCCTCGATGACGGCCTTCTCCAGCTCGAAGGTGTTGGAGACGATGGCCTTGATCTTCGTGCCGAAGATGCGGTCGGCCTCGCGCAGCTTGTTGATGTCGCGGTCGAGCAGGGTCACCTCGTAGCCCATGCCGATCGCGATGGTGGCCGCGTGCCAGCCGGAGACGCCGCCACCGATGACGACGGCCTTGGCCGGGTGGGTGCCGGGCACGCCGCCGGGCAGCACGCCGCGGCCGCCGGCCGGGCGCATCAGGTGGTACGAGCCGACCTGCGGGGCGAGCCGGCCCGCGACCTCGGACATCGGGGCGAGCAGCGGCAGGGCGCCGTTGCCGAGCTGCACGGTCTCGTACGCGATGGCGGTGGTGCCCGAGGCGATCAGCGCGTCCGTGCCGGGGCGGTCGGCCGCCAGGTGCAGGTACGTGAAGAGGGTCTGGCCCTTGCGCAGCCGGTGGTACTCGGAGGCGATGGGCTCCTTGACCTTCAGCAGCAGGTCGGCCGTGGCCCACACCTCGTCGGCGGTGGGGAGGATGGTGGCGCCGGCGGCCACGTACTCCTCGTTGGGGATCGAGGAGCCGACACCGGCGTTGTCCTCGATGTAGACCTCGTGTCCGTTGCGGACCAGCTCATGCACGCCGGCGGGCGTGATGGCCACGCGGTACTCGTGGTTCTTGACCTCGCGGGGGATGCCGACCTTCACGGCTAAACACGTCCTCTTGCCATGGGGGTCCCTACCGGAGAAGACCGGCGGGCGACGCGCACGTGGGGAAGCCACCGGGGCAGCCCGGGGCGGGGATCGCTGCGCGACTGAGTTCGAGTGTAATGAAGCCCAGTCGGCGTGTCAGCCTTCCAAAGTGAATAAATCTGCCGAACACATTGGCAGGTTCGTAGGCTTCCCTTGCGATCTTCCCGCCAAAGGTGTACTAACCGGGCATCTTCGACAATACCTCCGAAAGACCCCTCACCACCCGGCGTCGACGCGTTCCCGCAGGTCCGCGAGGGCGGCCCCGACGGCCTCCCGCCCGCGCTCGTCGCCGAGCCTGCGCAGCACCGCCAGCGCGGCCCGGTACTCGCGGTCCGCCTCGTCGAAACGGCGCTGCGCGGCGTGCGCCTCGGCCACCCGGGCGAGCAGCCGGGCCTCGGCGGCGTGGTCCCCCATCGACTGCCGCAGGCCCAGCGCCCGCCCGTACCAGTC
This sequence comes from Kitasatospora sp. MAA19, assembly GCF_029894125.1. Lineage (GTDB taxonomy): Bacteria > Actinomycetota > Actinomycetes > Streptomycetales > Streptomycetaceae > Kitasatospora. The sequence continues at coordinate 20,899 of NZ_JARXYZ010000050.1, read as the reverse complement.
GGCGGCGCGCACCGCGTCACCGAGCGCCCGGTGGCAGCCCGCCGCACCCTCCAGGGCCCGGGCGCAGAGCGGCTCGTCCCCGGCCGACCGGGCGTGCTCCAGGGCGGCCCGGTAGTGCGTGACGGCCTGCTCCCAGCGACCGGCGGCGGCCTGCAGGTCGCCCAGGTTGAGCAGCGCGGCCGAGGCCCGGCGGGGTCTGCCGTGCCGCTCGGCGACGGTCAGCACCAGTTCGTGCAGCCGGTAGAGGTCGGCCGGGGCGGCGCCGGTCAGCGGCAGGGTCCGCAGCAGCGCGGTCACCAGCCGGCCCGCCGAGCCGTCCAGGTCGCCCTGGCCGATCGCGTCGGCCACCGCCCCGAGCAGCAGGTCCCGCTCGCCGAGCAGCCACTCCCGGGCGTGCGCGGCCGAGTCCAGCCGCAGGACGGCGGGCAGCGGGTCGGGCCCGGGGCCGCTCGCCGGGTCCAGCAGGGCGCGGGCCGACTCGGTGAGCCGGACCAGCCGCTCCAGCAGCCGGGCCCGGGCGAGCTCGGTCTCGGCGGGCCGGTCCTCCAGCTCGCGCAGCCGGACCAGCCTCGGGTAGAGGCGGCCGGGGACCCGGTAGCGCGGGCTGCCGTCGGCGGCCGGGGCCTCCTGGCCGAGCAGCTCCCGCTCGACCAACGCGGCGAGCGTCGCGGCCGCCTCCGGCGCCGGGCAGCCGACCAGGGCGGAGGCGGTGCGCGGATCGGCGGTCTGCGCCGGGGCCAGGGTGAGGGTGCGCAGCATCCGTGCCTGGGCGGCCGGCAGCGTGCCGTACAGCAGGGTGAACGCGCCGATCAGCGGGTCGCTGTCCGGCACGGGCACCGGCTCTGCGGGCTCCGGGCCGGGCTTCACCCAGGCCGTCCGGTCCCCCGCCGTCCCACCGTCGGCGGGCTCCGGCGCCGGACCCTCGGCCGGCTTCTCCCCCCCCTTCACGGACGTCGAGGACCCCGCGGACGCCAGGGGCCCTGCGGGCGTCGAGGACACCGGGGTCGTCGGAGGCTTCGCGGCCTTCCCGGCCTTCCCCGGCGTCGAACCCGGTACGGGCTTCCCGGGCTTTTCAGGCCTCCCGGGGTTTCCGGGCTTCCCCGACTGCCCGGCCTGCCCGGCCTGCCCCGGCTTCGCGGCCTTCGAGGCCTGAGCGGCCTTCGCGACCTGAGCGGCCTTCGATGCCTCCCCCTTCGGTGCCGCCGCCCGCGCCGACTCCTCCCCCAGCACCCGGGTGAGCTCGCGCGCCGCCTCGGTGACGGCCGTCTTCGGATCGCCCCGCAGCCACCCGGCCATCAGCCGCAGCGCCGCCGGCCGGGCCGCGCAGGCCTCGGCCAGGTCGGCGCCGCCGACCGGGTCGCAGGAGATCCGGGTGCCGCCGACCAGGTCGGCGAGCAGTTCGCCGGAGGCCTGCCGGTCCAGCCCGCCGAGGATCACCGGGTCGATGTCCTCGATGCCGGTGAGCGGCCCGGCGGTGGTGGCGAGCACCAGGCAGCCGGGTTCGTCGGCGAGCAGCGGCCACAGCTGCCCGGCGTCCCGGACGTCGTCCAGCACCAACAGCACCTTCCGCCCGGCGAGCGCCTCGCGCAGCGCCACGCAGGCGGGCTCGTCCCGCCCGTCCTCGATGGTGCCGGGCAGCGGCACGGGGGCCTCGGGGTCGAGCTGCTCCAGCAGCAGGCGGGCGGCCCGGGCGGGCGGCACGCGCCCGCCGTCGGGGGCTGACAGCCGGGCGAAGAGCACGCCGTCGGGGTAGGCCGGGGCGGCGGTGCGGGCGAAGCGGACGGCCAGCGTGGTGCGGCCCGAACCGGGACGCCCGGCCAGGACCAGCACCGGGCTGCGGCCGATGGCCGGGCGGGCTGCGGCGGCCCGCAACGCGGCCAGTTCGGCACGCCGTCCGACGAACAGTGCGGGCCCGCCCGGCAGCCGGTCGAGGCCCGGAACGGCCCCGGCGGGCGCGTCGGGGCCGGGGTCCATCGTCGCCGTCTTCCTCGCCACCCGTGTCACTCCCGACGTCATCCGGCGCTCAGCGGAGGCGGCCCCAGACGGGCGCCCCGTCTGCGAAGCGTAGTTCGACCGTCAGGCTCAACCGAGGTGACATCCGGTCGTACGAACCGGTAAATCACCCCCGCGGATCAACAGCTGGGTGCATCCGGGTCGGCAGTGGGGGTACGGGCCGTTCGCCCACTCACCCCTCGAAGGGCCGGGCCGGCCACGGCGAGTCCGCCGCACGCAGCCCGTCCAGCCCGTCCGGGCCGGTGAGCGCGGCGTGCACGGCGAGCGTGCCGGTGACCAGGGTCGGGTTGTGGAGCCGCCCTGCCTGGATCAGCCGGATCAGTTCGGGCACCGGCACCCAGGCGACCTCGATCTCCTGTTCCTCGCCCTGCGCCGCGTAGCGCTCGCCCTCGGCCTCCGAGAGGTCGGTGGCGAGGAACATCCGCAGCGCCTCGTCGGTGCCGCCCGGGGAGGTGTAGTAGTCGGCGAGGATCCGCCAGGTGTCGGCCTTGCAGTGCGCCTCCTCGTACAGCTCGCGCTGCGCGGCGTGCCACGGGTTCTCGCCGGGCACGTCGAGCAGGCCGGCCGGCAGCTCCCACAGGCGCTGGCGGACGGGGTGGCGGTACTGCCGCAGGACCAGCACTCGCTGCTTGTCGTCCAGGGCGAGCACGGAGACCGAGCCGGGGTGGGTCTGGTAGTCGCGGCGGGCCCAGCTGCCGTCGGGCATCCGGACCTCCTCGCTGCGCACGCCGGTGACCTTGCCCTGGAACGGCGTCCGGCTCTCCCGGACCTCCCACTCCTCGGCCGCGTCGGCGATCACCAGGTCGCTCTGCTCGTCCATCGTTCTCCCCTTTTCGTCAGTACGACACAATCTAACGCCGAACGGCGGCCCCGCGGGAATCGCGGGGCCGCCGTTCGGTGAACGACGGACGACGTGCGTCGCCCTACTTGGCCACGCCGGTCTTGATCTCGATGGCGGCCTTGACCAGGCCCGCGAACAGCGGGTGCGGGCGGGTCGGGCGGGACTTCAGCTCCGGGTGGGCCTGGGTGGCCACCAGGTACGGGTGCACCTCGCGCGGGTACTCGACGTACTCGACCAGGTCGCCCTTGGGAGAGAGGCCGGAGAACTGCAGCCCGGTCTTCTCCAGGTCCGCGCGGTAGGCGTTGTTGACCTCGTAGCGGTGGCGGTGGCGCTCCTCGACGTACTGCTCGCCGCCGTAGACCTCGCGGACGATCGAGCCCTCGGCGAGCTTGGCCGGGTACAGGCCCAGGCGCATGGTGCCGCCCAGGTCGCCCTTGCCGTCGACGATGGCCAGCTGCTCGGCCATGGTGGAGACGACCGGGTGCTTGGCCGCGGCGTCGAACTCGGTGGAGTTGGCCTCGGGCAGGCCGGCCAGGTTGCGGGCCGCCTCGATGACCACGCACTGCAGACCCAGGCACAGGCCGAGCAGCGGGATCCGGTTCTCGCGGGCATAGGTGATGGCGCCGACCTTGCCGTTGACGCCGCGGTCACCGAAGCCGCCGGGGATGCAGATCGCGTCCACGTCGCCGAGCTGCGCCTGGGCGCCCTCGGGGGTCTCGCAGTCGTCCGAGGTGACCCACTTGATCTCGACCCGGGCGTTGTTGGCGAAGCCGCCGGCGCGCAGCGCCTCGGTCACCGACAGGTACGCGTCCGGCAGGTCGATGTACTTGCCGACCAGGGCGACCTTGACGATGTGCTGCGGCTCGTGGACACGGCGCAGCAGGTCGTCCCAGGTGGTCCAGTCCACGTCGCGGAACGGCAGGTCGAGCCGGCGCACCACGTAGGCGTCCAGGCCCTCGCCGTGCAGGACCTTGGGGATGTCGTAGATCGACTTGGCGTCGATGGCCGCGACCACCGCCTCCTCGTCCACGTCGCACATCAGCGAGATCTTGCGCTTGATCGCCTGCGGGACCTCGCGGTCGGCGCGCAGCACGATCGCGTCGGGCTGGATGCCGATGTTGCGCAGCGCGGCGACGGAGTGCTGGGTGGGCTTGGTCTTCAGCTCGCCCGAGGGGCCGATGTAGGGCAGCAGGGAGACGTGCACGAAGAACACGTTGTCCCGGCCGACCTCGTGGCGGACCTGGCGGACGGCCTCCAGGAACGGCAGCGACTCGATGTCGCCGACGGTGCCGCCGACCTCGGTGATCACCACGTCGACGTCCTCGGTCGCCATCCGGCGGATCCGGGACTTGATCTCGTTGGTGATGTGCGGAATGACCTGCACGGTGTCGCCCAGGTACTCGCCGCGGCGCTCCTTGGCGATGACGGTGGAGTAGACCTGGCCGGTGGTGACGTTCGCCGAACCGTGCAGGTTGGTGTCCAGGAACCGCTCGTAGTGGCCGATGTCCAGGTCGGTCTCGGCGCCGTCGTCCGTGACGAAGACCTCACCGTGCTGGAACGGGTTCATGGTGCCCGGGTCCACGTTGAGGTACGGGTCGAGCTTCTGCATGGTGACGCGCAGGCCGCGGGCCTTGAGGAGCGCGCCGAGGCTGGAGGCGGTGAGGCCCTTGCCGAGCGAAGAGGCGACACCCCCGGTGACGAAGAGGTGCTTGGTCGTCACGGCGCGGCCGTTCGCTGCCTTGCCGGAATGGGGCTGTGCCAAGAGGGGGCTCCCGTGGGTCGCGTGTCGGAGGTGACGTGGGCGGGATGGCTCTCGGCTCGCCGGGCGACGGGAGGCCGGTGCGGTGCACGGCGCTCGGGGGGTCGTCGATTCGGCTGGTCCGGGGCGTTTGATCCCACCGGTCCACGGGATACCAGGGTATCAGTGACCCGACCGGGACGCCTTCCGGCCCGCTCGCGGCGCACCGGGGGCGTGCGCGGGGCGCACCACCGGCGCATCACGAGGCGCAGGAGTCACACCGGTCGCACCACGGCCGGACCGGGCCACTTCGGAGTACTCCGTTCGGGCCATGACAGCCCCTCCGCAGGGACCAGCCGGAACTGATCCGTCCGGACCATCCTGTCCGGCGGCCTCGCGATGCACGGCATTTCCGCCGAATTGTGGCACCACACGAGGCTGCGCCCGCGTGCTTCGCCCCTTTCGTCCGTCGTAAGCTGCACGGACGCATCGCCGACAGCACGAGCACGCGGAGGGCGTGGGAGGTCAGGACACTCCCGGTCCCCGATGCGCGACCGGACCTCCCCGTATTTGCAGCTCCTCCCACCCACTCCAGGGGCTCGACCGAGCCCCGCGCGGACACTCCAGCAAGGCCCGCCACCACCCCCCGGCGGTCCGGACGTCCCGGGGTGGACCTCCGGCCCCGCAGACCGCTCGCTCCCTCGGATCGCCGATGCGTCGTGACCACATTGCGAACTGGAGATCCACGTGGCCGGCCGTATCGAGGACTACGCACTCATCGGGGACATGCAGACCGCTGCCCTGGTCAGCAGGGACGGGGCGGTGGACTGGCTCTGCCTTCCCCGCTTCGACTCGCCGGCCGTGTTCGCCGGCCTGCTCGGCACCGATGAACACGGCTTCTGGCGGATCGGCCCGGCCGAAGCCGTGGTCACCGAGGTCCCCACCCCCGCGGCCGCCCCCATCCCGGCCGCCCCCGCCCTCGTCCGCTTCACCGACACCGCGGACCTGAGGGTCCCGCCGCCCACCGCGGCCGCCCCCGCGGTGCCCGCCGACCGCCGCCGTTACCGGGGCGACTCGCTGATCCTCGAACAGGAGTGGGACGCCCAGGGCGGCACCGTCCGGGTGATCGACTTCATGCCCCCGCGCCCGCTGGCCGGCCGCGACGCCGTCCCCCAGGTGATCCGGATCGTCGAGGGCGTGGCCGGCACCGTCCGGATGCGGTCGGCGGTGCGGATGCGCTTCTCGTACGGCCGCATCGTGCCCTGGGTGCACCGGGTCGAGCAGGCCGACGGCGGTCACCGCACCGTCGCCGTGGCCGGGCCCGACTCGGTCTGGCTGGACGGCGAGGCCGAGACCTACGGCCGCAACCTCACCACCTACGCCGACTTCACCGTCACCGCCGGCGAGCGGATCGCCTTCGCGCTGACCTGGCAGGCCTCCCACCTGGAGGCGCCGAAGACCCCGGACGCCGAAGAGATGCTCGACGCCACCGCCGACTTCTGGCACGAGTGGGCCGAGCAGTGCACCTACCAGGGCCCCTACCGCGAGGCCGTGGTCCGCTCCCTCATCACCCTCAAGGGCCTCACCTACGCCCCCACCGGCGGCATCGTCGCCGCCCCCACCACCTCGCTGCCCGAGGACATCGGCGGCGAGCGCAACTGGGACTACCGCTACACCTGGCTGCGCGACGCCGCGATCACCCTCTCCTCGCTGCTGCGCACCGGCTACCGCGACGAGGCCCGCGCCTGGCGCGAGTGGCTGCTGCGGGCCGTCGCCGGCGATCCGGAGAACCTGCAGATCATGTACGGCATCGCCGGCGAGCGCGAGCTCACCGAGTCCTCGCTGGACTGGCTGCCCGGCTACGAGGGCTCGCAGCCCGTCCGGGTCGGCAACGGCGCGGCCGGGCAGCTCCAGCTGGACGTCTACGGCGAGGTCGTCGAGGCCCTGCACCTGGCCCACATGACCGGCCTGGTCCGCAACGACCACGCCCACCACCTCCAGCTGCGCCTGATCGAGTACCTGGAGGACCACTGGCAGGAGCCGGACGAGGGCATCTGGGAGGTCCGCGGCCCGCGCCGGCACTTCGTCCACTCCAAGGTGATGGCCTGGGTGGCCGTCGACCGGACGATCAAGCTGCTGGAGCAGACCCCCGAGGACGCCCCCGCCGACGGCCATCTGAAGCGCTGGCGCGAGCTGCGCGACACCATCCACCGGGACGTCTGCGAGAAGGGCTACGACCCGGAGCGCAACACCTTCACCCAGTACTACGGCGGCCGGGAGCTGGACGCCTCGCTGCTGCTCATCCCGCAGGTCGGCTTCCTCCCGCCGGACGACAAGCGGGTGATCGGCACCATCGAGGCGATCCAGCGCGAGCTGTCCACCGAGGACGGCTTCGTGCTGCGCTACCCGACCCACGACGATTCGAGCGGCGACCACGTCGAGAACGTGGACGGCCTCTCCGGCCACGAGGGCGCCTTCCTGGCCTGCTCGTTCTGGCTGGCCGACGACCTCGCCATGATCGGCCGGGTGCAGGAGGCACGCGAGCTGTTCGACCGGCTGCTCGCGCTGCGCAACGACGTCGGCCTGCTCGCCGAGGAGTGGGACCCGCGGCTCAAGCGCCAGGTCGGCAACTTCCCGCAGGCCTTCAGCCACGTCCCGCTGATCGACACCGCGCTGCGGCTGACCGCCTGCGGCGGCGCCTACCTGTCCGCCCAGCCGGACGGCCTGGCGGCCGAGCGGGTCGAGCAGGCGACGATCTAGGACACCTCAGGGGCGCTGGACCAGCTCGTCGTAGGTGCTGAGCACCTGGGCGACGGTGGCGGCCTCGTCCGGCCAGGTCTCGGCCTGCTGCCGGCCGGCCGCCACCAGCCGCTCACGGCGGGCCGGGTCGGCCAGCAGTCCGCGCACCGCCGCGCCGACCGCGACCGGGTCGCCGGCGGGCACCAGCACCGCCGCGTCGCCGACCAGTTCGGGGATCCCGCCGACGGCGGTGGAGACCACCGGCACCCCGGCCCGCATCGCCTCCTGCACCACCAGCGAGCGGGCCTCCCAGCGGCTGGAGACCACCACCACGTCGGCGGCGGCCAGCAGGTCGGGCACGTCGGTGCGGTAGCCGAGCAGCCGCACCGGCAGCTTCTCGGCGGCCACCCGCTCGCGCAGCCCGGCCGCCTCCGGGCCGTCCCCGGCGAGCAGCAGCAGCGGCTCCGGGTCCAGCACGGACAGTTCGCGGGTGGCGTCCAGCAGCAGCCCGAAGGCCTTCTGCGGGACGAGCCGGCCGACCGCCAGCACCAGCGGCCGGTCCGGGCCGTCGCCGAGCAGCGCGGCGCGCGCCGCGGCGCGGTCGAGCCGGCCCTCGGGCATCGGCGGGGCGGCCACCGGGCCGAGCCGGGCGTCGGTGGCGCCCAGCTCGCGGGCCCGGGCGACCAGGTCGGAGGAGGCGCCGAGGACGAGGTCGGCGGCGCGCGCCACCCGGCGCTCCATCAGCCGCTGCAGGCGGCGCTCCATGCCGGTGGCCAGCAGCGCGTGGTGCGAGGTGACCACCAGCGGGGTCTCCGGGCGCAGGCCCGGGAAGCGGCCGGCGGTGCGCAGGGCGAGGTCGGCGAGCAGCCCGGCGCGCAGCCCGTGCGCGTGCACCACGTCGGCGCCGGTGAAGGCCCGGCGCAGCTCGCCGATCGCGGTGGCGTCGCTGCGGGCGCCGGCGGTGGGGGTGATGTCGACGGTGTGGAACCGGGCACCGGTGCGGGAGAAGCCGAACAGCGCGTCCGTACCGGCCGGGGCGCAGACCGTGACGGTCACACCGTGCGCGACCAGGCCCTGCGCCAGGGAGCGCACGTGGGCACCGATACCGCCGGTGCTGGCGGCCAAAACGAGTACCACGTGCAGCTGCCCCGGTTCGGGGGTGGCCGCGGCGGCCCGGGCGGCGGAATGGTCCACGTTCTCTCGCATCCGACTCGATCAGGTTCGCGCGCCGCGTCGCGAGGGTTGCCCGCCGACGGCGCTCGGGACTGGAAAGCCAATGTCCAGCCGCCACCATGCCAGGTCGGCGGCCCTCTTGGACAGTCGGCGCCACCGGGGACGCGTCGTCTTCTGTCCGCAAGGGCCACCAGGCCCTGTCGGCGGGTCGGGCCCCCGGCTAGGGCTTGTACGACGGGCAGGCCCTAGCGTTGGCGCGGGGCCCGGGCGGCGGCCAGCAGCTCCTCGGCGTGGGCGCGGCCGAGCTCGGAGTCCTCCAGGCCGGCCAGCATCCGGGAGAGTTCGCGCACCCGCTCCTCGTCGTTCAGCACCTTGACGCCGCTGCGGGTCACGGTGCCGTCGTTGGTCTTCTCCACCACCAGGTGCCGGTCCGCGAAGGCGGCGACCTGCGGGAGGTGGGTGACCACCACGACCTGGGCGGATTCCGCCAGTTTGGCCAGGCGGCGGCCGATCTCGACCGCGGCCTTGCCGCCGACGCCCGCGTCCACCTCGTCGAACAGGTAGGTGGGGACGGGGTCGGCGCCCGCGAAGACCACCTCGACCGCGAGCATCACTCGGGACAGCTCACCGCCGGAGGCGCCCTTGGCGATCGGACGGGGCTGGGCGCCCGGGTGCGGGGCGAGCAGGACCTCGACCTCGTCCACGCCGTGCGGGCCGTAGGCGACGGTGCGGCCGTCGACCTCGATCCCCGACAGGTCGTCGACCTGGGTGATCGAGAAGGTCACCCGGGCGTGCGGCATGGCCAGCTCGGCGAGTTCGGCGGAGACGGCCTCGGCGAAGCGCCCGGCGGCGCCCTGCCGGGCGGCCGACACCTCGGCCGCCAGCTCGGCCAGTTCGGCCCGCAGTGCGGTCTCCTGGGCGCCGAGCTGGTCGATCCGGTCGTCGTCGCCGTCGAGTTCGGCGAGCCGGGCGGAGCCCGCCTCGGCCCAGGCGAGCACCTCGGCGAGGGTGTTCTCCGGGCCGCCGTACTTGCGCAGCAGCTGGGCCAGGACGGCCCGGCGGTCCTCGACGGAGGCGAGCCGGACCGGGTCGGCGTCCAGGTCGTCCGCGTATCCGGCCAGGTCACCGGCCACGTCGGCGAGCAGGTAGCCGACCTCGTTGAGGCGGTCGGCGAGGGCGGCGAGGCGCTCGTCGTGGTGGCGCACGGCGTCCAGGGCCCGTCGGGACTGCGCGAGCAGGGTGCCCGCGTCCAGCGCCTCCGGGTCGGCCGGGTCGCCGGCCAGGGCGGCGTGGGCGAGGGTCGCGGCGGAGGACAGCGCGTCGGCGTGGCCGAGCCGCTCGGCCTCGGCGGCCAGCTCCGCGTCCTCACCGGCCACCGGCTCGGCGGCGGCGATCTCGTCCAGGCCGAAGCGCAGCAGGTCGGCCTCCTGGGCGCGCTCGCGGGCCCGGGTGGTCAGCTCCTCCAGGGTGGCCGAGACCTCGCGCAGGCTGCGGTAGGTCTCCCGGTAGCGGGCCAGCGGCTCGGCCACCGCCTCGCCCGCGTAGCGGTCCAGCGCGCCGCGCTGGCGGGCCGGGCGCAGCAGCCGCTGCTGGTCGGTCTGGCCGTGCACGGCGATCAGGTCCTCGCCGAGTTCGGCGAGCACCCCGACCGGGACGGCCCGGCCGCCGACGAACGCCCGGGAGCGGCCCTCGGCGGAGACGGTCCGGCTGATCAGCAGGGCCCCGTCGTCCAGTTCGGCCCCGGCCTCGACCGCGCGGGCCGCCACCGGGGAACCGGCGGGCAGCTCCAGCCGGCCCTCGACGACGGCGCGTCCGGTGCCGTTGCGCACCAGGCCCGGGTCGGCGCGTCCGCCCAGCAGCAGGCCGAGGCTGGTGACGACCATGGTCTTTCCGGCGCCGGTCTCACCGGTCACGGCGGTGAAGCCGGGGGCGAGTTCGACCACCGCGTCGTCGATGACCCCAAGATCCCGTATCCGCATCTCGTCCAACACGGAGACGACCTTACGAGGTTCCACCCCCGGCGCGCGACGAGCGGCAACGGCGCGCGGCAACTCCGTGCCCTGAAGTTCATCCCTTCCGGGGCGTTTGCCCGGGTGTCGGCACCGTGCACCACGGCAGGAAGAACTGCGCGAGCGGACCGATCGCCAGTGCGTACGCGACCGTGCCGACTCCGGCGGTGCCGCCCAGCAGGACGCCCGCGACCAGCACCGTCACCTCGATGCCGGTGCGGATCAGCCGCAGCGAACGCCCGGTGCGCCGGTGCAGGCCGGTCATCAGGCCGTCGCGCGGGCCGGGGCCGAGGCGGGCGCCGATGTAGAGGCCGGTGGCCAGGCCGTTGAGCACGATCGCGGCCGCCATCAGCGCGATCCGGGCGGGCAGCCCGTCCGGGCCGTCGAGCAGCCGCAGTGTGAGGTCCATCGCGGCACCCAGCACCAGCACGTTGGCGACGGTGCCCACGCCCGGGCGCTGGCGGATCGGGATCCACAGCAGCAGGACCAGGACGCCGCAGATGGTCACCCAGGCGCCCACCGAGAGGCCGACCGCGCGCTGCAGGCCCTGGTGGAAGACGTCCCACGGGTCGAGGCCGAGGCCGGAGCGCAGCATCAGCGCCATGCTCGCGCCGTACAGGCAGAGGCCGACGGCGAGCTGCGGGATCCGGCGGCCCAGGGCGTGGGTGTCGCCGAGCAGCCGGACGGCGAACGGGGCCCGGCCGGCGTCCGGGGCGGGTGTGGGCGTGGTCGTGCTGGCCATCGGGCGCTCCTGCGGGTGGTGCTGCACCCCGGGGTGGCCCCGGCAGTGGCGGACTCGACAGCCGCGCTGCCATGATGGTCAGGCCAATAGCGCCCACTCCAGGGCCAATTTCGAGCAAGTGGACTGATCAGCCTTGGCCGACTGGCACACCACCGTCACGCCGCCCGCGCTCGCCCGGCTGCTCGCCGCCGCCCGGCTGCCCGAACCGGCCACCGCCCGCCGCCCCGCCTACCGGGTCCTCGCCGGGCAGATCCGGCTGCTGGTCACCGAGGGCCGCCTGCCGGTCGGCGCCCGGCTGCCCGCCGAACGCGAACTCGCCAGCGCCCTGGAGCTGAGCCGCACCACCGTCGCCACCGCCTACGAGACCCTGCGCGCCGACGGCTACCTGCTCAGCCGCCGCGGCGCCGGCAGCTGGACGGCCCTGCCCGAGGGCGCCCCGCCGCCCAGCGACGCCCTGCACCCCGTCCCGCCGGACGAGCAGGGCCGCACCCTGGACCTCGGCGTCGCCGCCCTGCCCGCCCCGCAGCCCTTCCTCGGCGAGGCCGCCGCCCGCGCCGTCGAACAGCTGTCCTGCTACGCCGCCGGGCACGGCCACTACCCCACCGGCGTCCCGGTGCTGCGCGAGGCCGTCGCCCGCCGCTACACCGAGCGCGGCCTGCCCACCACCCCCGACCAGATCCTCGTCACCACCGGCGCGATGGGCGGGCTGCACCTGATCCAGCGGGCGCTGATCGGCCGCGGCGACCGGGTCGCCGTCGAGGCGCCCAGCTACGCCCACACCCTGCAGGCGCTCCGGATCACCGGCGCCCGCCTGGTGCCGGTGCCGTACGGCTACCGCCCCGAGCCGGAGTGGGACCTCACCGAGTGGCGCCGGGTGCTGCGCGGGGCCGCGCCCAAGGTCTCCTACGTGATCCCGGACTTCCACAACCCGACCGGCGCGCTGATCGGCGAGGAGCAGCGCCGCGAACTGCTGGCCGCCGCCCGGGCCGCCGGCAGCGTCGTCCTGGTCGACGAGACCACCGCCGAACTCGGCTGGGGCGTACCGGAGTCCGTCCCGATGCCACGCCCGATGGCGGCGCTGGACCGGGCCGCCCAGGTGGTCACCGTCGGCTCGGCCGGCAAGCTGCTGTGGGGCGGCCTGCGGATCGGCTGGGTCCGGGCCGCGCCCGCGCTGGTGCGCCGACTGGCCTCCGACCGGGTCTACAGCGACGTCGGCACCCCGGTGCTGGACCAGCTGATCGCCGCCGACCTGATGGGCGAGCCGCTGCCCGCCGTCCGGGCGCACCAGCTGGACCGGCTGCGGGCGACCGCGCACGCCTTCGCCGCCGCACTGCCCGAGCACCTGCCGGGCTGGACGTTCGCCCAGCCGCCCGGCGGGCTCTCGCTCTGGGTCTCCACCGGCGGGCTGTCCGGCGCGGCACTGGCCCAGGCCGGGGAGCGCGGCGGGGTCCGGATCGCCGCGGGCAACCGGTTCGGCTCGGACGGCGCGTTCGAGCACCACATCCGGATCCCGTTCACGGTGCCCGCCCCGGCCGTCCCCGCCGCCGTGCGGCGGCTCGCCGCGACGGCCGCCCGGGCGGCGGCGGGCGGTCGGTTCGGTCCGGCCGACGGCGCCCCGCCGCTGGCAGTCTGACGAGCCGTCAGCAGTGAGTGTTCGACCGGCCGCGCCAACCCGTCACCGGCAGCGCGAACTTGGCCACCAGCCGGTCGGTGAACGGCGCCCGGTGCAGCCTGGCCAGGCGCACCGGGGTCTGCCCCCGGCGGACCTCCACCCGCGCGCCGGCGGGCAGTTCGACCGAGCGCCGCCCGTCGCACCAGAGCACGCCGTGCGGGGTCTTCGGCTGCACCTCGACGGCCAGCACCGAATCCGGCGAGGTCACCAGCGGGCGGGCGAACAGCGCGTGCGCGGAGATCGGCACCATCAGCAGCGCCTCCACCTCCGGCCACACCACCGGCCCGCCGCCGGAGAACGCGTACGCGGTGGAGCCGGTCGGCGTCGCGCAGACCACCCCGTCACAGCCGAAGTTGGAGACCGGGCGGCCGTCCACCTCGGTCACCACCTCCAGCATCCGCTCCCGGGACGCCTTCTCGATCGAGGCCTCGTTCAACGCCCAGTCCTGGTGCAGCACATCGCCGTTGGTGCGGACGATGACGTCGATCGTCATCCGCTCCTCGACCTCGTAGTCCGCGTCCACCACCCGCTCGACCACCACGGCCAGATCGTCCCGCTCGGCCTCGGCGAGGAAGCCCACCCGGCCCAGGTTTATCCCGAGCATCGGCAGCCCGTGCTCACGGGCCAGCTCCGCCCCGCGCAGCAGCGTCCCGTCCCCACCGGCGACCAGGATCAGCTCGCAGCCGTCCGCCGCCCCCGGCCCGCCGGGCACCTTCTCGACCCCGTCCGGCAGGTCCAGGCCCACCGCCTCGGAGGCGAGCAGCCTGATCCGGATCCCGGCCTTCAGCAGCCCGTGCACCAGGGCCTCGACGCTGCGCAGCGCCGCCTCCCGGCCGGTGTGCGCGATCAGGAAGACCGTACGTTCGTCACCACTCATGCCGCTGCCCTCTCCCTCACGCCTGCCGGGTCGCCTTCGGCCCCGGTAACGGCCGCGTCACACAGCATGACGGGCCGGACGTCCCCTGAGCACCCTATCGGGGCCCCTCCGCGACGGCCCGGTCCGCGTCCGCGGGATCCAGTTGCGGGGCGTCCCGGCGCAGCCAGAGGAAGTACTCGACGTTCCCGGACGGGCCCGGCAGCGGGCTCGCGGTGACGGCGCGCACGCCCAGCCCGAGCTCCCACGCCTGCCCGGCGACCTGGCGGACCATCTCGGCGCGCAGCTGCGGGCTGCGCACCACCCCGCCGCTGCCCAGCCTCTCCTTACCGATCTCGAACTGCGGCTTGACCATCAGCACCAGGTCCGCGTCCTCGGCCGCGCAGGCCGCCAGCGCGGGCAGCACCAGGCCCAGCGAGATGAACGACAGGTCGCCGACCACCAGGTCGACCCGGGTACCGCCGATCAGCTCCGGGGTCAGCTCGCGGACGTTGGTGCGGTCCATCACCGTCACCCGCTCGTCGCTCTGCAACGACCACGCGAGCTGCCCGTAGCCGACGTCCACCGCCAGCACGCCGGCCGCGCCCGCCCGCAGCAGGACGTCGGTGAACCCGCCGGTGGAGGCGCCCGCGTCCAGCGCCCGGCGGCCCTCGACCACCAGGCCCTGCGGGACGAAGGCCGCGAAGGCCCCGGCCAGCTTGTGACCGCCGCGCGAGACGTAGTCGGGGTCGTTGTCGTCCTTGGCCACCACGACCGCCGCCGAGGTCTCCACCTGGGTGGCCGGCTTGGTCGCGGTGGTGCCGCCGACGGTCACCCGGCCGGCCGCGATCAGCTCGGACGCGTGCTCACGCGATCGGGCCAGTTTGCGGCGGACCAGCTCCGCGTCGAGTCGGCGTCGTGCCACTGCCACTGGGGTTTCAGCTCCTACGGGTCCTGCGGATCATTCCTGGTCGAGCGCGGCCAGCGTGTCGGCGAGCCGCTGGTGAACATCTTCGTACACCTCGACGTGTGCTTCGGCCGGGACCCCGTCCAGGGCCTCCAGCCGGGCCAGTCCGGCGTCCACGACGGGGTGGCCGGTCGGGGTCAGTTCGACGCCGAGCGGTTCGACGGCTTCAGCCGGTCCGGTCATCGGGCTTCTTCGTGCTGGTGGCCTTGCGGACGGTGGTCTTCTTCGTCGCCGTGCGCTTCGCGGGCGCCTTGGGCTGCGCGGCCGGCTCGGCGGCGGCCTTCTTCGCGGTCGCGGTCTTCTTGACGGCCGTCTTCTTGACCGTCGTCTTCTTGGCGGCCGACTTCTTCGCCGGGGCCTTCTTGGCCGTCGTCCGCTTCGCCGACGCCTTCTCCGCCTTCTCCGCCGACGTCTTCTCGGCCGACGTCTTCTCGGCCGCCTCCCCGACGGCCGCCTCCCCGCCGGCCGTCGACCGGTCCGCCACCGGGGCCTTCTTCGCCGGGGTCCGCTTCGCCGCGGCCTTGCGCGCAACCGCCGGCCGCACCGGCGGGACCGGCGGGTCGACCTCGACCGGCTCGTCCACCTCCACCCGCTCGGCCACTATCGGCTCCCCCACCGCCCAGGCCGCCGCCTGCCCGTCCGCGCTCTCCCAGCCGCGCCCGAACAGGTCGTCCGCCCGGGGCGCCGGCGTCGGCCGCTCCGCCTCGTCCTCCTCGTCCGCCTCGTCCGACCCGGCCGGCCCCGCCGCCGGCACGGCGTCCTCCTCGACCTCGCGCAGCTTGCTCTCCAGGTAGGCGAGCACCACTCCGACCTTGGTCACCTGGTCGCCGACCCTCTCGAAGGCCTTCTCGACCTCGCCGCGCGCCACCCCGACGGCCAGGTCCACCCCGGCCCGCCCGGCGGTGACCGCCTCCTCCGCCAGCGTCTGCAGCGTCTTCGCCGACGGCGGGAACTGCCCGCCGAGCCGGCGCTCGACCTCGGTGACGTCGACCCCGCTCCGCTCCAGGATCGTGGCCGCCGTCCCGACGACCCGCTTGCCGACCTCCTCCACCAGCCCGGCGGCGACCTCCACCACTCCCCGCACCGTCCTCGGCAGCATCCGGGTGCCTCCTTAGCGCCTGCGCGCATCGCTTCGTCGCCGTCGGTGCCCGGGCCGATCCGGGCACCCCACTGACGACGCTACCGCCAAAACCCGCCTGCGGTACCGTGGCCCGGCAGTGACCACCGCCGTCACGCGCCGAAACCACCAGGGAACCCAGGGAGGGGAACCGCCGCCATGGCCAACTCCGAGGAGTGCCGGGAGGCACTGGAGCAGCTCAGCCGGAACATGGCGAAGTCCACCGGCGACGTCCGCACGGCGGCCGCCCTCGACCGCTCGCTCAGCTGCCGGATCACCGACCTCGACCTGACCTTCACCGGCCAACTGCGCGACGGCCGGATCCAGGACCTCGCCGCCGCCCCCGGCCCCCCGGCCGGGAAGGCGGAGATACGGCTCACCATGAGCAGCGACGACCTGGTCGCCCTGGTCGGCGGCCGGCTCAACTTCGCCTCCGCCTGGGCGGGCGGCCGGGTCCGGCTGGAGGCGGGCTTCCGCGACCTGCTGCGGCTGCGCACCCTGCTCTGACGCCTGCTGTCGCGACCTGCCGCCGCGCCCGGGGCCGGGCCCCTGGCTCAGAACCCCAGCTCGTCCAGCGCCTTGTGCCCGTCGGCCGGTGCGCCGTCCGCGTCCAGCGCCGTCCACGCCGCCGCGCACAGCGCCCGCAGGCCGTCCCAGCGGTCCCCGCCGCCGTCCAGCCGCAGCACGCCGCCCTCGGCCGACGCGACCCAGCCGCCGCAGCCGAAGCCGCCGGCCGCGGGCGTGACCGCCGGGTGCGGCACCAGCAGCCCGCGCAGGTCCGCCGCCAGGTAGGTCGGCCGGTGCTCGGCCGGGGCCGCGAGCAGCTGCGCCGGGGTGGTCACCCCGGTGAACACCAGCAGGCTGTCCACCCCGCCGTTGAACGCGCCCTCGATGTCGGTGTCCAGGCGGTCGCCGACCACCAGCGGCCGCCGCGCGCCGGTCCGCAGCACGGTCTCCCGGTGCATCGGCGGCTGCGGCTTGCCCGCCACCACCGGGTCCACCCCGACGGCCGCCCGCACCGCCGCCACCAGCGTCCCGTTTCCGGGCGCGATGCCGCGCGCGGTCGGAATGGTCAGGTCGGTGTTGGAGGCCACCCACGGCAGCCCGTCCTGCACCGCGTACGCGGCCTCCGCCAGCTGCGCCCAGCCGACCGACGGGTCATAGCCCTGGACCACCGCGAGCGGCTCCTCGGCCAACGAGCGGACGGCGACCAGCCCGCGCTCGGCCAGCGCCTCCTCCAGCCCCGGGCCGCCCACGACCAGCACCTTCGCCCCGGCCGGCACCTTCTCGGCGACCACCCGGGCGGCCGCCTGCGCCGAGTTGATCACGTCGGCCGGATCGGCCGGCACGCCCAGCCCGGTCAGGTGCTCGGCCACCACCCGCGGCGGGCGGGAGGCGTTGTTGGTCACGTACGCGAGCCGCATCCCGGCCGTACGGGCGAGCGCCAGCGCGTCCACCGCGTGCTCGATCGCGTGCGGGCCCGCGTAGACCACGCCGTCCAGGTCCAGCAGCGCCGTGTCGTACGCCTCGGTCAGCGGCTGCTCGCTGCCGCCGGGGGCGGTCCGTCGCGCGGTGGTGGTGGCCGTCTCGGTCATGGCTGCGCTACCTCGTTCACTGCGTCGTTCGCTTCATCGGGTGCCCCCGCGTTCCGTTCGGGTGCCCCCGCGTCCACCGGGTACCCCGGGCCGGTCAGACCTCGTCGTCCGCACCGGGTTCGCCGACCGACCGGGCGTCCGGGTCCGGCGGGGGCGCCAGGTACCCGGGTGCACCGGGCAACAGCGGGCCGAACGCCCCGGCGCGGGCCGCCAGGGTCGCCCGGGTCTGCCGCAGCGCCGCCTGGTAGTGCTCGGTGCCCGGCCGCATCGCCACGGCCAGCGCCAGGTGCTCGGCGGACGTCTCGAAGTCGCCCAGCCGGGCCGCCGCGACGCCCCACCCGAACTGAGCGTAGTCGTCCGACGGGTCGGCCAGCGCGACGGCCCGGAAGTTCTCCAGCGCCGCCTCGTACGAACCGGTGTCGAACTGGGCCCGCGCCAGCGTCTCCCGGATGCTGCGCGAGTGCGGCTCGGCCGCCGCCGCCCGGACCAGCAGCTGCTCGGCGGCCGCCGGGTTGCCCTGGGCCAGCAGCCTGCCACCACGCCGGAACCAGTCGTACACGTCTCCGGTCGGCTCGCCGGAACGCCCCTGCGCCGGGACGCCGCCGGATGCCGGAGCGCCCTCGCCGGCGGCGCCGTCCGGCCCGGCCGCCCCGCCCGGGCTGCCGCCGTCCACCCGTTCCTGCCCGTCGTCCATGCGGTACCTCGCCCTCGGTCACACACCCGCCCACAGATCGGCACGGGTATTCCGATCTCTCAACAACGCGTACCCGGTTACGATGCCCAGAATGAGCGCACCCAGTGCAGAAGACGGAGTCGAGACTCCGGAGGGCGGCCCCGGCGATCCCGGGCACGTCGCCACTGCAGGCCTGTCCCTGTCACCCTTCCGAGGCCTGCGCTACGTCCCCGACCGGGTCGGCGCCCTGGCCGCGGTCATGTCCCCGCCGTACGACGTCGTCGACCCCGGCCGCCGGCTCGACCTGGAGACCGCCGATCCGCACAACGTGGTCCGGCTGATCCTGCCCCGGCCCGAGCCCGAGGACGCCGGCGACCGGCCCGACCGCGACACCAAGTACCGGCACGCCGCCCGGCTGCTGCGCGCCTGGCAGCGCGATGGGATCCTCGCCGCCGACCCGCAGCCCGCGCTCTACGTCTACGAGCAGCGCGTGCCCGCCACCGGCGACTCCCCCGAGGTGCTCCAACGCGGGCTGATCGGCGCCCTCGCGGTGAGCGGCCGCGAGGCCGGCGTGGTCCTCCCCCACGAGGACGTCATGCCCCGACCGGTCGCCGACCGGGTCGGCCTGATGCGCACCACCCGGGCCAACCTCGAACCGCTGCTGCTCACCTACCGGGGCAACGGCGGCGCCTCCGGCGTCATCGAGCGGACCGTCCAGGGCGAGCCGCTGCTCTCCACCGCCACCAGCGACGGCACCCACCACCGCCTCTGGGCCGTCGCCGACCCGGCCGAGATCGCCGAGATCAGCCGCGACCTCGCCACCTGCCGGGCCCTGATCGCCGACGGCCACCACCGCTGGGAGATGTACCTCCGCCTCCAGCGCGAGCACCGCCACCTGCCGCGCAGCCCGTGGGACCGCGGCCTGGTGCTCCTGG
This sequence comes from Kitasatospora sp. MAA19, assembly GCF_029894125.1. Lineage (GTDB taxonomy): Bacteria > Actinomycetota > Actinomycetes > Streptomycetales > Streptomycetaceae > Kitasatospora. The sequence goes on along the minus strand of NZ_JARXYZ010000050.1, from coordinate 1,832 downwards.
TGGACACCGCCCGCTACCCGCTGCGGGTCCGGGCCATCCACCGCGTGCTGTACCGGCTGCCGGTGGCCGAGGCGCTGGAGAAGCTCGGCGACCAGTGGAAGATCAAGGAGGTCCCCGGCCCGCTGACCGCCGCCCTCCAGGCCCTCGCCGAACAGAAACGGCACGGCGGCAACGGCTTCATACTGACCGGCGGGGACGGCGTCTACTGGCTGCTCGGCGAGCCCGAGGAAGCGCTGCTCGACGCCACCGTGCCGCACGACCGGCCCGAGGAGTGGCGCCACCTGGACGCCACCGTCCTGCACTCCACCCTGCTCGACCGCACCTGGCACGTCCCCGACGGCCCGGACGACATCGGCTACCTGCACACCGCGGCGGCCGCCGAGCAGGAGGCGGCGCGCACCGGCGGCACTGCCGTGCTGCTGCACCCGGTCCGGGAGAGCGTGGTCCGCAGGCTCGCCGAACAGGGCGTCACCATGCCGCGCAAGTCCACGTCCTTCGGTCCGAAACCGGCCACCGGACTGGTGCTGCGCAACCTCGAACTGGGCTGAGGCCACCCGCCACCGAAACGCCGTGAGGCCCTGCCGCTCCCCCGGAATGTCCAGGGGAGCGGCAGGGCCTCACTCGTCGGTCGGAGCTCAGCTCCGGGTGTCGTTCCCGGCCTCGTCCTCGGCGGCACGCGCGGGCACCACGCCGTCGAACTCCTCGTCGATCTCGAGGTCGTCCTCGTCGTAGTACTCCTCGACGTCCTCCTCGTCCTCGAAGATCACGCGGTCGTCGGAGACCTCGCCGCCGCGCTTCTTCGCCGGGGCCTCGGTCTGCTCGGCCTCCTCCTCGGCCACCTCGGGGTCGAGCGCGTCCACGAACTCGACGCCGTCGATCTCGGCCAGTCGCTCCGAGGCGTTGGTGCTGCCGTCGGTGTCGGCCTCGGCCGCCTTCGCGAACCACTCGCGGGCCTCGTCACCACGGCCGGCCGCGATCAGCGCCTCGCCGTAGGCGTACCGCAGGCGCGCCGTCCACGGGTGCACGGCGCTGGAGGCCAGCTCCGGGCTCTGCAGGGTCACGACCGCCGCGTCGAACTGCTCCATGTCGCTGCGGGCGCCGGCCGCGACCAGACGCATCTCGACCTGGCCGGCCTTGTCCAGCTGCTTCACCTCGGGCTCACCGGCCATCGCCAGCGCCCGCTCCGGACGGCCCAGACCGCGCTCGCAGTCGGCCATCACCGGCCACAGGTCCGCCCGGCCGGTCATCCGGCGGGCGGCACGGAACTCGGTCAGGGCCTCGGAGTACCGCTGCGTCATGTACGAGGCGAAACCGGCCGCCTCGCGGACGGCGGCCACGCGGGAGGCCAGCCGGAGCGCGACGCGCGAGAACTGGTAGGCCTCCTCCGGCTCGCTGTCGAGCAGACGGGCCACCATCACCAGGTTGCGGGCGACGTCGTCCGCGAGCGTCTTGGGCAGGCTCTTGAGCTCCTGGCGCACGTCCGCGTCCAGCTCGAAGCCGGTGACGTCCTCCGGGATCGGCAGACGCTTGACGGGCTCGTAGTTGCCACGGCGGTCGTCGTAGTCCCGGTGGCCACGGTCGCCGCCACGGTCGTCCCGGCGGTCGTCGCGGCGGAAGCCGCCACGGTCGCCACCGCGGTCATCGCGGTTGAAGCCACCACCGGACGGACGGTCATCGCGACGGAAACCACCGCTGGCGGGGCGGTCATCGCGACGGAAGCCGCCGCCACCGGAGGGACGGTCGTCCCGGCGGAAGCCGCCACGGTCGCCACCGCGGTCATCGCGGTTGAAGCCACCACCGGACGGACGGTCGTCACGACGCGGACGCTCGTC
>NZ_JARXYZ010000049.1 GCF_029894125.1 Kitasatospora sp. MAA19 | reverse complement strand
GGGGCGGAAGCCTGCGGCTTGAGCATTTCCTGGCGGAAATGCGGCGGCGCTGACGCACCGCCAGGTGCGGGGGTGCCGGCTGCGCCGTCACCGTGCGTGGCGTGGCCCCGGCTACGCCGGGGCAGGCGGTGGGTGATTGGGGGAATTCGCCTGCGGCGAATTCGCAGACATGCTTGGGTGGTTGATTGCGGGCGTCGGGCGTCGCTGCGCTCCGCCTATCGGTGGCATTTGCACCGGGCCTACGGCCCGTCAATCGATCGGATTTCCCGCCCTGTTTGGCCGGTGTTTTCACGGCCCTACTGTCCGATTGGCTGGCAGCCTCTCCCGGACTGCGCCCGGGGGTGAGCGTTGACGATGTGACGCGAAATTCGGGTAGCAGCCCCTTCCCCCGATCGGGCGAGGGTGCCGGCCCGGGCCTGCGGCCCTGGGCGTTGACGATGTGTCGCGGACTTCGGGTATCAGTCACAACCTCACCCCCGGGCCCCCTCCCCCAGTCCCGGCCGATGGCCGGTCCACCGCCTGGTTGCTGGGCTGGCGGCCCATCCTCCGCCCCTGGGGCGGGGCCTGCGGCCCTCGGGAGGTACCTTGGGGCCACCGGTCCGGCTCGGGCCTGACCGGCCCGGGTGGCGGGCCCTCACGGGCACCCCGCACGGCGGCCCCTGACGGGCCCTCAAACGAGAATCCAGACCGGGTATCCGGGGCGTATCCGGCGGCGTTCTGGGCGCGTTTCCTGGAGCGCCGTACCGCTCTATCCTACCGGCCCCCAGATGAGCGCGAGACACGAACATCAGACCTCGCCGCAACCATCCAACCCGGCTCTATCAGGCGACACTCCCGGTGAGAATACGAATTCCCTTCCGCTCTCTTTCATGGCGAAATCAGAAAGGCCCGCGAGGCGCAGCGGGCAGGAATCAAATTCAGGCACGCCGGAAAGGGGCCTACGGCCCTCTCCACCGACACCGCGGCCGCCGTTCCAAGCCGTCCAGAAAATCCCACTCAGCGTCAACAGAGCAATTCCCGGAGCAACAACACCAAACCGAACACCGGGCCAGGACGGCAGCCAGGCCGCAGCCGCGGGCAGCAGGCACGGCGGCCAGGGCGGCCAGGGCGGCCGAGCCGGGCGCAGCGGGCGGTCAGGGCACGGCCCTGGCGGCGCCACCAGGGCTTCCCGGCGGCAGGACCGCCGGACCAGGCGCAGCGGGACGGCCTGGCGGCCGACCAGGACGGCGGCCAGGGCCCAGCAGCGGAGCGCAGCACAGGACGGGGCGGGCGGGGCGGCGGGGAGCAACCGAGGCCGGCGCACCCGCGCAGCCCGGTGCAACACAGCGGTGCAACACACCCACCCGCCCCCGGCCACATAACACCAGGTCAGACCCGCAACACCGCCCCGTGTCGCACCCCGTCGCAACGCCCTGTTGCACCCCTCGTTGCACACCCCCACCCACCACCCAGGCCACCCAGCCGCCGAGCACCACCACCAGAACAAGACCGGCCCCGACAGCGGCAGCCGTCCCCGCCGTACCCGGCGGCCCGTGGGCGGCAGCCCCGGACGGCCAGCGCCTGGCGGTCGGCGACCCCCGGCAGCGGCCGACGCCCAACGGTCCGGCGGCCCCGGACGACAACCCGCCCCGCGGCTGTCGCGGGTGCTGTCGCGCCCGGACCACAGACAGGGGCTGAGGGATATCCGCCCACGTCACAGGGCGCGACAGCACCCCATGCGACAGGCAACGCGACAGCACCAGCACCTACTCCCGAGCCGACCGCCGACGGGCGTCCCACGCCGCTTCCTTGGCTCGCCGTGCCTCCTGCACGGCCAGCTCGACCACACAGACTCCTGCCGCTGTCGGCGTACAGCTGAACGTCCCCAGCCGCGTACGGATGAACGTGGCCACTTCTTGATGTGTGTCGAGGACCCTTCCCCGGCACTCTGCTGCTTGGTCGGTGAGGCCACGTGATGAAAGGACCCGACGGCATCGCCGTCGGGTCCCAGGCCGCCGCCGAGGCGGACGACTGGCTGGACCGTCCTTGCCCGATTCGACGGGTCGACGAGGGTCAGGTGATGGCGAGCAGCATGTCCTCTCCGGTCGACGGGCGAAGGCCGTCGGTGCGATCGGCGAAGTAGCGCCCGGCGTGCGAAGCCCCCGACACGTGTCGGGCGTCCGCGAAACCGGATTCGCGGGCGAGGGCCAGCATCTCCTTCGGGGTGTAGAAGCTGATGAACGGCGTTCCGGACGCTCGCGCACCTTCCCTGCTCGCCCGCAGGCCGGGGCGGTCGGCCTCGTCGAGCAGGTCGGGCGGCAGGAGGAAGGTCATCGCGAGTGTGGAGCCGGGGGCGAGCCCGGCGATCTGGCGCAGGGTGGCCGCGGTGGCGTCCTCGGTGAGGTACATGGTGACGCCGGTGGACGCGATGAACGCCGGCCGACCGGGGTCGAAGCCGACGGCAACCAGCTTCTTCAGCCAGTCCTCGCTCGCCTCGAAGTCGACCGGCACCAGCTGCAGCCAGTCGGGGATGCCGTAGCCCAGTTCGACCAACCGACGGCGCTTCCACGCCTGCGGGCCGGGCTGGTCGACCTCGAAGACCCGCAGGCGGGAGGCGGTCTCCGGCCTGCGTTGGGCGAAGGTGTCCAGCCCGGCTCCCAGGATGACGTACTGGGTGACGCCGCGGTCGGCCTGCTCGATGACCAGGTCCTCGATGAACCGGGCGCGGGCTGCCATGGCCGCCCGGAACCCGCTGGTGAGGTGCGGGTCCATGTCGGGCCGGTGGCGCCAGTCGCCGTCGGGGGCCGCCAGTTCCAGGCCGATCTCGTCCTCGAACACGTGGGGCGGCCGGTCGACCTGGACGTGCATCGCCCGCCAGAGGGCGGTCCGCACCGCGGTGCCGTCCGGCGCCGCGGTCGCTTCGTCTGCCATGGTGTTCCCCTTCTCCGTCGCAGTCAGTTCTTGACCGGAGCCTGGAGGCTCCACAACCGCCCGTCGGGGTCGCGGACCGTCATCAACCTGGTCCCGAAGTGGGTGTCCTCGAACGGCGTGACCACCTCGACGGACGGATCGGCACGGAACGCGTCCGCGTCCGGCACCTTCAGCACGACCTGCATCTGAGGCTCCCGGTCCTCGGGGACCTCCGCGATGAAGACGTAGGGACCGTCGCCGTTGCGGAGTTGGCCGGAGCTGTGGCCCGTCTCGAACTCCAGGTCGTAGCCCAGCGCCTGGAAGAAACGTGCCGCCTTGCCCCAGTTGTGGGTCTCCAGGAACAGGGCCTCGATTCCCTCGGTCGCCATGTCAGGCCTCCTTCTCGGTCGATTGGCACTCTTGCCCATGGGCGTCGTCGAGGTAGGCACGCAGCGCCTCGGCGACCAGTGCCGACAGCGACATGCCCGACTCGATGGCGCGGTACTTCACCTGCTTGATCAGCCCGATCGGCAGGTACACGTTGAACTGCTTGACTTCCTCATCGCCCACGAGACCAGGCTAGCTCGTTGCTAGCTTGCTAGCAAGCTAGCCCGACCAAGACCGGGCGCGATCCCGAGGTGCTGCGGCTGGTACTCCGCGTCAGCCCGGTGCTTACCACCGCGCCAGTCCCCGAGGAGCAGGTGCCGCAGCGGGGAAACCTCCGGCAGGTCGCCGGGTAACTGGCCGACGCCGTCCGGGAGCCGGCTGCGGATGCGCGCGGCGGGCGACGGCAACGGGCAAGGCACGGCATGCGGCAGGCCGGTGGCCCGGGTGATCGCCAGCGGCGCACGATGGAGGCGGTGAGCACGGCCGCACCCGCCTGGCCGCAGATGGAGCAGCTGCATGTCCGCCGCCACGGAGCCTTCGCCTGCGTGAAGGCCGAACTGGCCGACGGCGAACGGGGCAAGCTGACGCGCCTGCGCTACACCGGCGCCGTCGGCAGATGGGGATTCACCCCCTACTACGCCAGCAGCGATCGCTACGAGGACTCCCTGGTGCCCACCGGCCGCCCCATGGGAGCCGCCGCAGACGCACTCGACTGTGCCTGCCGGCTCCACCTCGCCGTCCCCGACATCTGACCAGACGCCAGCCACAGCCCCACCTCCGCCGTCAACCCCCGAAGGACTTCCGGAGCCGACCACTCAGCGAGACACCGAGGTGGCCTGACAGCTGGGGACGTTCGTCTGTACGCACCTGGGGAACTGAGGCCGTACGCCGACAGCCGCAGCTGGCACGCCACCGCACGGCGCAGCCGGGCGCCGGCGGGCCAGTGGGTGCCGCGGGCGTGCCGCCACACCGTGCCGGGCCTGACGCCAAGCCAGACAGCCAGCCGCTCGACCGCCCGGGCCGTCGTCTTGTCCCGGCGCAGCCGGCGCTCCAGGTGCAGCGGCTGGCCGTCGACGTGCCGAGCGAGGAGGGCCAGGAGCTGGTCCCGGACGGTGCCGTAGGCCCCGACAGGGCAACAACCCCGGTGGCGGGCGGTCGGATCGGCGTGGTCCCGGCAGACCCCCGAGCAGGTACTGGTCATCATGCCGCGCAGCCTCCGCCGCCGGACCTGTGGACAGCGGAACCGGCCGCCAAAACCGAACACCCATCCCCGCACCCAGCGATTACAACCCGAATTCAAACCACCACAAGCAACCAATCCACAAAAGCAGCAGCACGGAATATCCGGCCGAATTCACGCCCGAACACAACCCGCAACACCGAACCGACCCCCGCCAGCAGCCGACCCGGCCCCCAACCCCACCCACCACCACACACAGTCACCACCCCAGCCACCCACCCACCACCCCAACAGGTCCAACCAAAGGTCCAGACAACCCGGCGTGTAGGGCCATTCCACGCCCCACAACACCAACAGGTCACACCCTGCGGTCCCTCACCGGGTAGAGCTTCGCGTGAAGCACGCGGTCCTCCCACCACGGATCGCCCGGAGCGGACACCAGCACGGCCACCAAATCCCGCTTGGTCGGGGCCGGCAGCACCAACGGGCCCAGCCCCTCCACCTCCCGGTCGCTGACGCACTGCGGACACTCCAACCGACCCGGGCCGGCCTTCTCCGCGAGCTCCAGCAGTGAGCCCTCCTCCCCGCCGATCGAGCCCCGAAACGTCCAACACGAGCGCAGCTCCGCGTTCGCCGCGCGGGCCTCCTCCAGGCGCTCGAGCGCGGCGGCGGCCTCCTTCTCCTGCCGCTCCTGGTGCTTCCCGTGACAGGGCCAGCAGCGGCCCCCGGGGCGGCAGGCGACACCGGCCCGGCGGTCCGATGGCTCTCCGAGCCCTATCCCACGGCCGAAGTGGTGGCGGGCACCGGGCGCCACGGCACGGTCCGCTTCGTTCGTCTCCGAGCACAGGAATAGCCCAGGGCAGGTCTGAGCGCTCACCCATGTCGGTGCGAGGTTGTAGCGTGGGCACGCATTGCAAGGGACCGAGAATCCCTGCGGCCCCGGCGGGAGATCCCGCCGGGGCCGTTGCCGTCGGTGCTGCTACCGGAGCGGGTGAACCGGGGTCCGTCACCCGGATGACGGTGCCGACGCCCCGTCCGGCCCCGCGCCCGTGCCGGGGTGCGTGTGTTGCTCCTCCTCTCCCGACCCTGCCCGGCCAGACTGGGCGGATGAGCCGATCATCCGTCCCGAGCAGGCCGGTGCTGGTGGAGACCGCGGTACGCATCACACAGCAGCCCGACGCCGACGCCCTGCTGACACGCAGCCCGCTGGCCCTGCTGGTGGGGGCGCTGCTGGACCGGCAGGTGGCGGCGGAGCGGGCATTCGCCGGACCGATGGCCATCGCGCGGCGCATGGGGCGGGAGGACCTCGACGCGCACGAGATCGCGCAATACAGCCCGTCGGACTTCGCCGCGCTGCTGGCGGCCCGGCCCGCCGTGCACGAGTACCCGGCCTTCATGGCCCGCCGGATCCAGGAGCTGTGCCGCTTCCTGGTCGCCCGCTACGACGGCCGGGCCGCCGCCGTGTGGGAGGACGCCGACAGCGGCGGGCGGCTCGTGCGACGCGTGGGCGAACTGCCGGGCTTCGGCCGGCAGAAGGCCCAGATCTTCACCGCCCTGCTCGGCAAGCAGCGCGGTGTGCGCCCCGACGGCTGGCGCGAGGCCGCCGGCGCCTACGGCGAGGACGGCGTCTTCCGGTCCGTCGCTGACATCACCGGCCCCGACTCCCTGGAGAAAGTCCGCACCTCCCGCCAGGGACGACGGCGCACCACCTCCTGACCCGCCGTCCGCCCACCGGCCGCGACGCCCGCAACCCCCACCGACGGCACCCAGCCCGCGCCGTCCACGAAACGCGCGGGAACTCCCCGCCCCACACCACCTCCAGGCGCAGACCTGCTCTCCCGGGCTCGCCCCGCCCGGTGTCCGGGCCGGGGCACTTCGCCTTTCAGTGGCACTGGGGGCGCCTCGCCCGGGTGGGCAGCGAGGCTGCTGCGGAAGGGCCACGGCGCCGCCATACCGTCCAGCAGAACGTCGTCACGCCTTGGGCGGGCGGATCCGTCCCTTGGGGACCTCCCATTGCATGCCCAGGGCGTCGAGGTCGGCGATCTGCTGATCGCTGAGGCGTCCGAGGCGCCAGCGTTTGCGGGCCCTGATGAGGCTGTCGGACAGGGGGAATCCGTCCTGCACCGCCTTGGCCTGCGGGCGAAGGTGGCCATTCTGGGCGTGGAAGGCCGTTGCGGCGGCGAGGAGGCGCTGCCAGTCCTCGCCATCCGGGTCCCAGACCATGCCGAGGGCGTCGAGCTGGGCGGCGCGCCCGGGAGGCAGCGTGCCGTTGCGGTGGTTTCCGCGTTGGCGGGTCAGCCAGGCGGAGAGGTTGATGCCCCGGTGGACGGTCTTGTGGGGTGGGCGCAGGTGCCCGTGCTCAGCGTGGAAGGCCCGAGCTGCGGCGAGTCCGGCTTCGAACGGGTCCTGTTGTGGGAGGGTCCTCCAGACGATGCCGAGTTCCTGCAGGGCGGCGGTCAGGTCCGCGTTCAGGGTTCCGTTCTGGTGGGCGCGGCGCTGTTTGCGCAGCCAGTCCGCGACGTCGATGCCGTCGACGGTGGTGCCTGGTTCGGGGTCGAGGTGGCCGTGTTCGGTGTGGAAGGCGCGGGCGGCGTCCAGGTGTCGACTCCAGCGGGGCCGTCCCTGCCAGGTGAAGCCGGCGGCGTCGAGCTGGGCGACGCGCTGGTCGGGCAGGGTTGCGCGTTTGGCCCGCATCTGGCTGACCCAGGCGCCCAGGCGCAGGCCGTCGTCGGTGACGTGGCGCTGGGGGACGTCGGCCGCGTTATGGGCGGCGCGGTAGTCGAGCCAGGCTTGGATGTTGCGCCGCCAGCCGGCCTCGATGGGATCCCATTCGATGCGCAGGGCGTCGAGGGCGGCTGCGCGTTCGGGGGCGAGAGTTCCCTGGCGGTAGCTGCTGCGCTGTTTGACCAGCCATTGTCCGATCTGCAGGCTCGTGCCGTCGTCGGTGGTGACGACGGCGTCCTGCGGGATGTCGAGGTGGCCGTGGCGCAGGCGCCAGGCGGCGACGGCGGCGAGGTTCTGCCGCCATCGTGCTTCGATCGGATCCCAGACGACGCCGAGGGCGTCGAGGGCGGCGATGCGGTCGGCGCTCAGCCAGCCCTTCTTGTGGAACGTGCGTTGCTGCACCAGCCACTGTCCGAGGGCGGCGCCCTCGTCGGTGACGTGGCGCAGCGGGATGTCGAGGTGGCCGTGTTCGGTGTGGAAGGTTCGGGCGAGGTTGTACTGCTCCCACCACGGTGAGGTGGTCTGGCGGACGGTCAGCACGGTGAGTTGGTCGATGATGTGCTGCGAGGTGCCCGAGGGCAGCACGATGCTGATCTTCGCGGGCAGTTTCGGGCCGGACGTCACGTCCTGGCCTCGCTGGAGGTCCAGGGCGATGCCGAGGGGTTCGTCGTGGGCGCGCAGGGCGCGGATGACCTGCCACAGGGTGCGGTAGTCGCCGGCGTCGAGGTCGCCGATCTCGCCGTCGCTGTCGGGGACGGCGACGGGGATGATGATGGTGGACATTCCGGGGGTGTCCGAGCGGCGGCGCAGGGCTCGGCCGACGGCCTGGACGATGTCGACTGCCGATTCCTTGGGATGGGCGAACAGGACCGCGTCCACGGCGGGGGCGTCGACGCCTTCGGACAGGCAGCGGGCGGAGGCGACGGCGGCCCACTGGCCGTCGGGGACGTGTTCGAGGCGCTTGAGGATCCGGCCGCGTACGGCGTGGGGCATATCTCCGTGGACGTGGCCGGCGTACAGGGCGGTGGGGTCGCCGCCGAGCCGGGCGGCGGTGGCGGGCAGCGTGCGGGCGAACTCGGCGGCTGCGTCGATCCGGTGGTGGAAGGTCAGGGCGCTGCGCAGTCCGAAGCGGTCGCGGGCCTTGATGAGGGCGGCCTGGGCGACGACGGTCTGCAGGGCGGGGGCGCCGGGCCGGTCGATGTACTCGGCTGCGGAGTCGGCCAGTATGGCGCGCATCTCGCTGTCGGAGATGCCGACGACGGCGATGCGGTAGTCGTCCAGGTAGCCCTCGGCGATGCCGCGTGCGGCCGGATAGGTGTGTAGGACGGGACCGAACACGGTGCTGTCCGACATGGACAGCAGGCCGGGGCGGTTCTCCTGCAGGTTCTCCAGCCGGGGTGTGGCGGTGAGGTAGAGGGAGCGGATGGCCGGGAGGTGCGCCCGGTCCACGATGCGCCGTGTGGCGAGGTCCGGGCGGCCGGTGAGGTGGTGCGCCTCATCGAGGATCAGCAGGTCCAGCGGGGTGCCGGCCGCGCGCACGGCAAGGGCGAGCCGGTCGGCGGAGGCGTAGGTGCCGGCCAGCAGGCGGCGGCCGCGGGCCGGTGTGCGCAGCCATGCCGTGATCTGCGTGGGGTCGGTGGTGACCGGGCACGTCAAGTCGGACAGGTGTGTCGCGGCGTCGGCGACGGTGTCGTCGCTGCAGACGGCGAGGGACTCGATCGGCCCCGTGGCGGTGTGGCGGTGCCAGGACGCGAGGGTCTGGGCCACGAGCGTCAGGGACGGGGCGAGGACCGCGACGGTGCCCGTGGCGCCGAGGATCTCCTCGGCGGCGCGCTGGGCGACCAGGGTCTTCCCCGACCCGCAGCAGGCGTGCCACTGCCCGGATCCGCCGCTTGCCAGGCCCGCGCTGATCGCGGCGATGGCCTCCCGCTGGTAGGGGCGCAGTTCGGGTTGTCCGGTGCGGGGGTGCGGGAGCGCGGGTGCGGTGGGGGGAGTGGTGGTGGCGGTCACTCGTTCTCCATGCCGGTTAACGGTGGGCCCGGTATCGCGCTGGCGGCCGGCGACCGGGCGGGTCGGCGCTTCGGCCGCCCTGCGGGACCCACATCGGGATGACCATGGCAGGGGTTCGGCCGGGGTGGGCGTGAAGCCCGATGGTGACGGGGCTTCACGCCCACCCCGGCTGCACCCGTCTACTGGGAGTTGCTGAGGTCGGTGCGGGCGCCCTGTCCGGGGCGGTGGTTCATGGCGGTGAGGACGCGCTCGGCGCGGTAGACCGACTGGCCGCCGCGGCCGGCCTGGCGAACGGAGGCTTTGACGCCCCAGCGGGAGAGGGTTTTGCGGGCGGAGCCGGTGCTGCCCGCGTTGATGCGGTCGGCGACGTCCTCTATCGTCCACTCGGCGTCGGGATCCCAGCGCTCGACGATCGGGCCGACATCGACGCCATCGATGATCCCGCCGATGTCGAGGTCGTCGTTTTGGTTCCGGCCGGCCTCGTCTGCCGGGCCGATGAACTCGTCGCCGGTCAGCTGGACGCCGTCCGGCAGTCTGCTCTGCACGGCGTCGCGGTAGTCGCCGGCCATGAGGTCGAACGCGCCGCTCTCGGCGACGCGTCCACACCATTCGGTGCCGCCGCCGTTGATGTAGTCGAGGATGACGGCCTCGGGGGTGAGGCTGTGCTTGGCGTGGTTGAGCCAGCTGCCGTACGTGGTGGTCGTGGTCACGGGTTCTCCCGGTGTGGTCAGTGGGCGCCGGTGATGCTGTCGGCGGTCTCCTGCAGGGCGGGCAGGTACTCGCGCAGGTCGGCGTCGGTCCAGTCGTCGCCGAGCCAGTCGGTCAGTTCGGTGCGGGTGATGACGACCGTGCCGTTGTCGACGAGGGCCCCGGCCCAGACGTCGAGTTCGGGGGTGTCGCTGTCGGCGCTGACGTAGAGGACGGGGTTCTCGGCGGAGCTGTCGAGGAGCTGGCGGAGCAGGGCGGCGGTGACGGTGGGCATGGCGGGTTCCTTTCGGTCACAGGGCCGCGGCGGCGGTCTTGATGCCGGCGAAGGTGCGGGCCAGGAGGTTGACGGTGTCGCGGGCGCCGTCGAGGTAGCGGATGTCGACGGCGTCGGCGTCGTAGTGGCGGGCGTGGAGCCTGCCGTCAGCGGCGTCGAACCACAGCCTGTCGATGGCGCCGAGGAGGCGTCCCGCGCGGCTGTTGGCGATGGCGCGTCCCCGGAGGGTGGCGCCGCTGACGTTGCCGGAGCCGTAGTAGGAGACGTCCAGTCCGGCGAACTCGGCCCAGTCGCTGATGTAGACGCGGTCCATGCCGTTCTTCTGCCAGCGGCGGCCGCCGAGGGCGACGACCATGTCGGCGGTGAGGACGATGGGCGAGGGGGTCTTGCGCAGCAGGGAGGGGAGCTTGATGCGGTAGGTGAGGGAGGCGGCGTCGATGGCCCACTTGCCGGCCTGCTTGACGGCGGCGATGGCGCCGGTGCGGCACCACGTGCGGATGGTGGCCACCGTGACCCCGGCTCGGATGGCGGCGCTGGTGGTGGTGACGGTGGGCATCTCGACCTCCTCTTGACGACACATCAGACTTTGACTCACAGTGAGGCAAAGTTCAAGAGGTTTGGCGAACCACACCCGAAAGAGTGAGAAGTCGCCCCGGCCTCACGACCGCGCCCACGCGATCCCCCAACCGGAAAGGGGACGACAGCCCATGCCCCGCCCACGGCCGGACCCACTGCCGGCCCTCACCAACCGGTGCCTCGCCGGCCGGGCCTTCACGGCCTTCCTCTCCCCGGCCCAGGCAGAGCCCCGCGCGGGCCTTCCCCCGCACCATTCAGGAGCGCCCGCCGCACAAGGGCCTCCACCTGCGGCTCTCCAGCCCGTCGTTCGAGGTCTACACCAAGCTGTTCGACGTCCTCGCCCAGATCACGCCCGTCGTGCAGGCCCTTCCGCGCTGCCGTCCTCGACGTGATCGGCGCGCTGAAGTACTTCGGCCGCAGCCCGGCCGGGATCGCCGACCTGGTGCGGCCCCGGCTCGCCTCGCACCTCGGCCTGCTCGCCGCGGTCGGCGGAGCGCGCACCCGCATGCTGGCCCAGTTGCTGGCCGACACCACCGAGCTCGGCGCCGTCCGGATCGGCGACGACCCCGCCGAGGCCCTGGCCGTCCTCCACGCCCAGCCCGTACGGGCCCTGCCCGGCGTCGGGCCGGTGCTGGAACGCGCCCTGGTGCGCTACGGCGTCGAAACCATCGGCCAGCTCGCCGGGCTTCCGCTGCCCACCGTGCGGCGGGTGGCCGGCCCGGCACCCGGGCGAGCACCCGGGCGCACTCGACGATCCACACGACCCCTTGGCCAACGTCTTGCCCAGCCCCTTGTCCTGACCCTTGACCACCCCCCTTGTCCTGCCCGGTTTGCCCCAGTCAAGGGCCTTGTCCTCCCGGTTTGTCCGTGCCCGGGATCACCCCACGGGGCGGGGAAGCACCCAGCCGGGCGGGATGCTGCCGAGGTCCCGTTCCAGTGCCAGGCGCAGCAGGGTGAGGGCGTCGTTGGGGTTGGTGGAGAGCAGGGGGAGGTTGTCGGCGGCGTCGGCGACGGGGTGGCCGTTGATGAGGGCGATCCAGGAGCCGTCGTTGTCGTAGACCTCGGTCCAGCCGGCCAGGCGGCCGCGCTGTTCGAGGGCCTGGACGTCGGAGCGGCCGGGCCAGGTGAGGTGGACCAGGCCGCCGCCGAGGGCGTAGTCGCGGCGCGGGTCGCCCAGGCCGCGCAGGGTGGGCGGCGTCCAGCCGGTGGCTGCTCCGAGCGCCAGGTCCGGCACGGGCATCCCGTCGGGCTCGGCCGGGGTCGGCGGGGCGGCCGGGGCGGCGGCGCGGTGGAAGACGTCCAGGGCGAGGTCGGCGCTGTCGTACGTCTGGGGGCGGCCGAAGTGGTCGGCGACGAACCGACCGGGCCGACCGTCGCCCAGGTGCTGGACGGCGATCCAGCCGCCCACGCCCCACGGCCCGTCCGGCAGGCGGCAGGTCCAGCCCTGCGGCGTGCCGTCGTGCAGCAGCAGCTCAACCCCGGGCGCGCTCCAGATCGCCAGCTCCCAGCCGGCGCCGAACGTCACCGCCAGGTCGTCCAGCCGGTCGGGCCGGCCGAAGCGGGCGTACGGGTCGGCAACCGCGGTGCGCAGCGGTGCGTTCGCGTCGGCGGCGGCGAGGGTGTCGGCCGTCCCCGTCCCGCCGGTGGTGTCGGTGGTGTTTTCGCCCCGGGGCGTATTACCAGCGCCCGGGTGGGGGCTCGGCTCTGCCGGAGTTTCGCCCCGGGGCGTTTCACCGGCGCCGGGCGCGTCCCCGGATGGTGCCGGGAAATCGCCCCGGTTCGTATTTCCGTCCGTCCTGGCCGCCCCCGGGTGGGCCGCGTCCCAGACTTCCTGCGCCCGGGCAAGCAGCAGCGAGGACAGCGCGGGGATCACGCGGGCCAGCTCGGCGTAGGCAGTCTGCGGGTCGTCGTCCACAGCGGCCAGGAAGGCGTCGGTGCGCAGGCGGACCGCGTCGGCGACGTCGAGCAGCTGCTGCCGCTGCCCGGGAAGCGGCTGGTCCGGCTGCGGCTCGGCGGCCTGCTCGCCGCCCGGGGCGCCGGCAGCCGGGGCGGGCACACCAGTGGTCCGGGCCTTGGCACGGGCCCGGTCGGCGCGGCTCTTGCAGGCCTGCGAGTGGTACCTCAAGCGGCGGCCCCGGCCTTCGCGCGGCGGCAGCGGCTCCTCGCAATCCGGCCCCTCACAGCGCGCGCCCTCGACCTGGTCTCCGTCCAGCTCGAACAGCGCCACCTCACCGCCGTTATTTCGAACCGGTTCGCTTTCCATGGTGTGATCGTAACCAGGCGCGGCAACCGAATTTCGCCCCGGGGCGCTTTGCCTCCCGGCGTCCGATGCCGGTCGCTGCCGGGAATTTCGCACCGCTCCGGATTCCGTACCGGGCCGCCCGCGTGCAGGTTGTCCCGCCCCCGCATGCGCCCGCCAGCCGTGTTGTCCCGCATGTTGTCCCGCCCAGCGCGCTGCGCACGCGCAGGTTGTCCCCGCTGCGCAGCGCTGCACCTGGTGCAGCAAGGGTCGCCTTGCTGCACCAGGTGCAGCAGCGTCCGATGTAGCAAGGTCGTCCTTGCTGCACCCGTGACTGTCCGGTCCCGCTCGCGGTTGCACCCGGTATGACGACCTTGCCGACCGCCCCGCTGCCGCTCCACACCCCGGCCCTCGACGAGGCCAAGGCCCCCAAGGACCAGGTGCAGCGCGCGGCCGAGCTGGCGGCGCTGCACCTGGCGGCCGGCGCGGGGGAGGCGGCGGCCGCGTGGGTGCGCGAGCTGGCCGGCCACCAGGGCGAGGAGGACCACGGCCGGCTGCTGGAGCGGGTGGCCGAGGCGATCGCCCAGGCGAGCAGTCGCGAGATCATCCCGGGCAGCGACGGTCTGCTGACCGAGGAGCTGCGCTACACGCTGGCGGCGGACGTGGTGCTCGGTGCCTCGCACACCACCGGCACGCTGCCCGAGCTCCACGCCGGCGAGCGGATGCCGCTGATCGCCGTCTGCGCGATCGCCGCCGCCATGCCGTCGTGCGTGCTCGGCGACCTGGCGCGCGAGCTCGAGGTGCTCGCCGCCGAGCTGGACGCCGCCACCGCGGCTGGCCGGGCCGCCGCCGAGGCGCCGGCCGGATGAGCAGAACAGCCCGGCGCGGGCTCGCCCCCGGTGCCGGACGAATGCTGTCCGCCACCATCCGCCCGCCGCGCACCTCGCCGCCGTGGTCGCCGGCCGCCGTCGAGGCCGAGCTGCAAGCCGTCCTGGAGCGCTTCGAGCAGCGGGCGGAGCCGTGGCGGGAGGCGTTCGAGGACCTGGACGAGGACGTCCTCGCCGAGGCCGCAGCAGAGGCCCGGGCGTTCGGCACCGACCCGGCGGCCGCCGTCGACCGGCTGGTGCGCGGCCTGCTGCTGGAGCTCGCCGACTGGCAGCAAGCGATCAGTGCCCTGGGCGCCGACCTCACCGCGGCCGCCCAGGACCGGCCGCTGCCCGAGCTGGCCGCCGACGCCGGCCGCATCGAGGACGTCCGCTGGCGCCGAGCGCGCGCCGCGCTGCTCGAGGCCGTCGCCCGCCACCACCACGGCCACCTGCCGGACGGGGAACCCGGCAACCGACCATGGTGATCACCGACACCCGGGGCACGGAAGAATAGGACAGGTGACCAGCAATCAGCCCCTCCCCCGCGGCCTCACCTCCCTGATCCCGCAGTCCCGGGCCACCACCCCCAGCGAGCGGGCCGCCGCCCAGCTCCTCCACCTGCGCGAGGCCACCATCCCGGTACCGGTCCTCGCGGCGGCCGCCGAGCTGATCGCCCCGCAGCTGGAGGACCCAGACCCGGCCACCCGCGAAGCCGCCGGCGCTGTCCATGCCCGCCTGCTCGCCGCCATCGAGGACGCTGCACCCGGCCGGTAACCGACCGACTGTCCGAACTTGACCGCAGACACCACGCGGGTGCACAGGCGGGCGGAGGGCGGGCCGGGCAGCCGCGGACGTCGACGCAGCCGTCCCGTTTCAGGTTGGGCTCTTCCTCGGCTATCGCGAGGAAGAGGTGTCGGTGGGCCGGGTCCGCTTGCCCGCCGGGCCTGACCTGCAGAGACGCCTTTCGCCATGGAACTCGGCTGCGACGCTCGGCGCAACTCCCGGTGCAACTTCCCGTCCCACTGACCAGACAACGGTCCAGCACCCTGCCGAAGCAACCCGGGCGAGGCGGCCGAGGTGTCGGCGCCGCTGGGCTGGCTGCCTGGCTGGCACGCCTACCGGGATCGCCGAGCACGAGCGGACATGCTGTGCGGACCCCGGTCCAGGTGTTTCGGTCGAAGCACCTGGACCGGATCCGACGTCGGCGCGCTCGGGCACGACTGTGCCTTGCCGCCCCGCTCGTCCTCGCACGTGGCCCGCGCCCTTCACGGCGAGGTGTGTCGGCTGTCGGCGGCGGCTGAATTCTGTTTCACCCGTCGCCGACAAGGTGTGCCGCCGCCACCGCTTCACCGTGCTGGCGTCGACGCCGACACCGATCCACTCGGCCGCCGCGCGGCTCGGCTCGGCAGGTCGCGGGCGGCGCTGGTCCCTCGGATCTCGCGTAGACACGGTGGCTCCGACCTCGATGCCCCACCTGCCTTGAAGCCCATCATCGTCCTCACCGGGCAAGCCCGTGTTCGGGCTCTGTGCACGCCGCGGATGCGGTCTCCAGGTTCCGGGCAAGCCGGGCTTGCCCGGTGTACGTCGGGGCTTGCCCGGTTGCCCGATTCGATGGGCAAGCCTGTGGCCTGCGCTTTTCGTGGATCGGGCAAGCCGTCGGGCAAGCGGGTGTGAGGAGAGTTCACGGCATCGATCCGAAAGGAGGGTGCCGTGACCACCCCCTCGTTTTCCCCCGGGATCTTCGGACGCCTGGACGCCGACTGGGCGCTGCTGTGCGTGGACGAGTCCGTGCGCGCCGCCGTAACCGGATGGCTGGCCGCCGACCGCCTGGCGCCCGCCGTCGCCGCGGCCGCCGGTTCCTGGGCCTGGGATCTCGGTCCCGAGCAGGTGCTCGCCGCTCTCCGCCCTGGCCGGAACGGGCTCGGTGACGGCCTGTCCGACGAGGTACTGCGTGCTCTTCTGAGGCGCGCGTGCGGTGCTGGTGGTTTGGCGGGGCTCGCCGCACGCATCGTGCTGCAGACGATGGTGCCGGCGGCGGTTCGTCTGGCCCGGAGCCAGGTGCGCCCCTTCGGCGGCCGTTCCTTCGAGGACGTCGCCCAGGTGGTCGTCGCCGCGCTGTACGAGACCACGGTCTCGGGCCGCATTCACACCCGTCCCGGCCGGCCCGCCGCGAACCTCGTGCTAGACGCGCTAAGCCGCGCGTGCCGCGAGTTCGGCGCCGACCGCGAGCCGCTCGGTGCCGACGTGGCCGCGGTTGAGACCCGATCCGACGCCAGCCCCAGCCCGTTCGACCACGCCCACGCTCTGACCGTGCACGCGGCGGCCACCGCCGCGGGCCTCGACACCGAGGAAGAGACGGACCGCAGCCGCCTCGAACTGCTGGAGCTCCTCGTCGACGCCGTCGAGTCCGGCGTCCTGTCCCCGGCCGACGGGCGGGCCATCGCCTGGCACTACTCGGACTCACCCGTCTCGGACGCCCAGGCCGCCGCCCTCGCCGGCACCACCCCCGGGGCCTGGCAGCGCCGCCGCTCCCGCGCAGTGCACGCCCTCAAGGCCTCGCTGCGCCCCACCGCCTGACCCGCGCCCCGCCCTACCCCTCGCTTGGAGGTCACCCGTGTCTTCGCTGCCGATCCCCGCCCTCACCCTCGGGCTCACCGACTCCGCGCGCCTGCTCGTGCTGGGCGTGCTCTGCTACTTCGCGGCCGGCTGGGCCTACCTTGCGCTCACCGGGATAAGCGGCGGCATCCGCCGACGCGAGACCGGCCACGGCCCCGCCGCCGCCCTCACCGCCGCCCTCGTCTGGGCCGTGGTGGTGGTGCTCTGGCCGGCTCCGCTCGTCGCACGCACCGTCCGCGCGCTGCGCCGCCCGCACACCGAGGCACCCGCGGAGGCGACCTGGCGGCGCCCGGCGCTACCCGTCACGGTTCCATCGGCCGCGTACGCGCCGCCGCCGTGGCCGGTGCCGCCGTACTGGTACCGCCAGCGGTACGAGGCGGCCCGCACGGTCCTCGCGGAGAACGGCCCGACCGCCGCGCTGGAGGCGGCCTCGCGTCTGGTCGCCGATTCCGCTCTCCTCCTCGGCGACGACCACGCCTGGACGCTCGACGCCTGGGACCTGCTGGCACACCTCGCCGCCGTCGCCGGCAAGAGCTGCGAGTCCGTCAGCGTCTACCGCCCCGTCGCCCCTGCTTCCGGCCGGCCTTCGGCCGCCTCGGTGCCCTGCTGACCCCGTTCCCTTCCCTCTTGGAGACGAAGATGACCACACCCCACGGTGTCCAGGCCGTCGGACTCGACGCCGACGAGGAACTCGTGGCCCGCGCGCAGCGGCTGCTGATCGGGCTCGGCGCCGCCCTGGTCCACCGCCCCTTCGACACCGATGTCCACGAGCGCCTTCGGGCCTTCCTCACCGACGACGCCGCTGGGGTCCTCACCTCGCTGCGGGTCCTCCGCCAGCGACCCGAGGCCCAGTTGCGGCGCCGGATCGCCGAACTGTGCGGAGACCACATCCGCGTCGCCGGGAGCGCGTCGTGAGGTTCCTGCCGACGCGCAACACCGCCCAGCCCGCCGAGGAAGCCGTCGACGCTCTTCCCGAGGACGGGGCCGCCGAGGTCGGCGGCTGGTCGGTCGCGGCACGGGCGAACTCCACGGTCCTTGTCCGCTGGGCCGCCTGGTGCCTGCTGCTCCTCGGGCCGGTACTCGGCGCGGCGGCTTGGTACTCCATGCCGGCACCTGCGTCGGCGCTCCGTCAGCAGGCGCCTCCCGGCCAGCCCGCTACGGGGTCCCAGGGTGCTGCGGGGTTCGCCCAGCTGTTCGTCGGCGCTTTCATCTCCGCGGGGGACGGCGACCAGGCCAGGCTCGCCGCCTACTTCCCGGGGGCTGCGGGGCTGCGGCTTGAGGGAGCGCCGGGGCGGCGCAGCGGTGAGCAGCTGACGGTGGTGCGGTTGCGTCAGACGGATCGGGATGTGTGGTCGGTGACGGTGGCGGCCCGTATCGCCGGTTCTGCGGGTCCGGTGTCGCCGTCGCCTGTTGCCGACGGGCGGCGGGATCCGAAGGCGGAGGCGGCGGCGGCTTCGGCCGGGGCGGTGCACTACTTCCAGGTTCCGGTGGCGGCGTCGCCTGCGGGGGGCGGGGCGATGGGGTATGTGGCGCTTGCGATGCCGGCGGAGGTGTCGGCGCCGTCGCGGGTCGAGGCGCCGGTGCTGGTGTACGGGCCTGCGCGTCCGGCGTTGCCGGGTGATCCGCGGACGCAGGCCGTCGCGGCGTTCCTGGCGTCGTATCTGACGGGGGCCGGGGAGCTGGACCGGTATCTGGCGCCGGGGGTGCGGCTGGCGGCGGTGAGTCCGGCGCCGTATACGGCGGTCACGGTCGACCAGCTGGCGGTGGAGGGCGAGCACGGCGGCGAGGGGTCGGCTTCGGTGCCGGCCGACGGCGTGCGGACGCGGCTGCTGGTCGTGTTGCGGGCGGCCGGCCACGACGGGCTGCGGGTGCCGCTGACGTACGCGCTGACGCTCAGTTCCCGGGCCGGGCGGTGGGAGATCGCCTCGTTGGACGGCGCCCCCGCCGAGGCCGCCGCCGCGCCGGTTCCCGGGCCCGCTGCTCCCGCCTCTCCCTGATCTTCTCTTCTCCTTTCTTCTCCTTCTCTCACGCTTCTAGGAGTTCGTCATGCACGACGTTGTTCTCGCCGGCGGCTGGATCTCCACCGGAACGAGCCTCGGCAACGACATCAAGGCCCTGATCTTCACCGTGGGCATCCCGGTGCTGTGCGGCCTGTTCGTCCTGGTCGTCGGCTGGAAGACGAAGGCACCGGGGCCGACGATCATGGCCTGCATCCTGGCCGCGGTCGTGTGGGGGCTGTCGGCCAACATGGACACCCTTCAGAACAAGACGGTCGAGGACATCACCCACTACGACAGCACCTCGACGGTCCAGAAGGGCGACCGGTGAGCGCGCCCGAGGGCAAGGAGGTCCTGGTCGGGCGCTGCTACACCAGGGCGCGCCGCTCCCCTGTCGTCGTGGGTGTGGTGCCGGGCGGCGGCGGGCGCGGCTTGCGGCTGGTGGGCGGGCCGTACACGGTGACGCAGTTGGGGGCGATGGTCGTCTCGGTCGTGGTGCTGGTGGTGCTGCGGCCGGTGTGGGGCGGGCACGGCCTGGTGGACCTGGTGGTGCTGGTCGGGGTGCCGTTCGGTGCGGCGTTCGCGTTGCGGCATCTGCACGTCGACGGCCGGAACCCGGCCGCCGCCGCGGCCAGCGTGGTGATGATGCTCGCCGCTCCCCGGGCCGGGCGGCTTCGCGGTCGGCCGCTGCGGCCGGTGCGCTCGTCGAGTTCCGGCGCTTTGGCCACTTTGGGGGCGGGTCCTCGGCTGGGTCCGGCCGAGGACCCGCGATCTGGGGGATTGCCCGCGGTCGGCCGCACCGGATCCGCCGGGCCTGCCGTACCGGTGGAGGCGCCCGTCGCCTCCGGGGTGCAGGCCCTCCTTGCCCGTCGTACGTCTTTGGGGGACTGAACCGTGGGACGACTTCCGGTCCGTCACATCGCCGGCAACGTGATCTGGACGACGCACGGCGCGTGCTGGGCGGTGTGGCGGGTGGACGCCACCAGCTACACCTACGCCCCGGTGTCCGCGAAGCGGGCGCGGCTGGCGGCGATCGAGGCCCTGTTGAAGGGCCTGGTCGGCGAGCCGATGCTGCTGAGCCTGTGCCCGCAGGTGGACCCCGTCGCCGTGGTGCGCGCGATGGTGGACGGCGTCGACCTGGACGCGAGCCCGCGCTTCGAGCAGCTGGGGCATATGGTGCTGGACCAGCTCGGACAGATGGAGCTCACCGGCCGCACCGACTGGCTCGCCGTGCCGCTGCCCGCCGTCTCGCCCAAGGACGCCGTGGTGTCGGCCTGCTCGGCGGCGAAGGCGGGGTTCGCCCTCCAGCTCGGGCTGGTGCCCGCGCCCGTCACCGCGGGGGAGACCGAGCGGCGACTGGCCCAGGCCCGCAGGATGCAGGCCCAGTGGCCTGCCGGGGTGGCGATGCGCCCGGCCGGCGAGGCCGAGATCCTGTGGATCTACGGGCACAGCATCCGCCGCGGCCTGGTGGAGCCGCTGTTGCCGGACGGCAGCGAGCCGCTGCTGCGCGGACGCGGGCGCGGGATCGCCGCGCTGGAGGACGTGGTGCTGGCCGAGGGGGGCACCGCCGACGGCGTGGTGCCGGCGAACCCGTTCGCGCGCCGCTTCCTGCGGGTGTCCAGTGAGTGGGGCGACTCCCACCAGGCGCTGCTGGCGCTGGCTCAGATGCCGGAGGCGTTCACGCTGCCTGGTGCGGCCTACCTGCAGCAGCTGGACGACGTCGCCTACCCGGTGGACTGGGCGGCGCGCCTGGTCGTCGTGCCCGGCAGGCAGGCGGAGGTGAAGGTCCGCAAGCGGGCCCGGCACCTGCGTGCCCAGGCCGCCGAGTACGAGGGGGATCCGGCCGGGCCGCCGCCGCTGGTGGCCCGCAACGCGGAGGACAACGACGAGTACCACGAGCGGCTGACCGCCTCGCCGCGGGAGGTTGAGATCCGGGCGATGGTCACGTTGGCGGTGTGGGGGGCGAGCGCGCAGGAGGCGCAGGACCGGGCGGCCTCTCTGGCGTCCGACTTCGGCGGCGACGAGTACACCTTCGCCCGGCCGGTGGGCGCGCAGACCGATCTGTGGCGGGCGATGCTGCCGGGCTGCCGCACGCCGCGGGTGATGGCGGGCTACGCGCAGATTCTGCTGGCGCGGGATTTCGCGATGGCGATGCCGTGGTGCGGGTGCCGGCTCGGTGACGAGCGCGGCGGTCTGTTCGGGGTCCAGATCGCCGCGGGCGGGGCCCGGCCGGTGCTGCTCGACTCCGCGAGGGGGCCGCGGGAGAACGCCTCCGCCTCGATGGCGTTCATCGGCGAACTCGGCTCCGGCAAGAGCGTGGCGATGAAGGCCGCGGTGTTCAACGTGCTGGCGCGCGGCCGCCTGGCCGCTCTGCCCGGTTCTCGGGGCCGCGCGGTGATCGTGGACCGCACGCGGGACGAGGAGTGGGTGCGTTTCGCCCGCGCCTGCCCCGGCACGACCCAGGTCATCCGTATCGACCAGGGCGCGGCGGTGAGTCTGGACCCGCTGCGGCTGTTCGTCCAGGACAGCCCGAAGACCGCGGCCCGGTTCTGCGAGAGCTTCCTCACCCTGCTGCTGGGGGTGCGGCCGATGGACCTGGAGGGCGTGGCGCTGTCGGAGGCGGTGCAGGCGGTGCTGGAACGGCCGGCGCCGTCGATGCGGCGACTCGCCGACGAGCTCGCGGCGCGCGGGGCCGGCGGCGACGACGCCGCGCGTGCCCTGTCCCGCAAGCTGGCCGCGGTGGCGCGCAAGGACCTGGCCCGGGTGGTGTTCGACGAGAGCCTGCCGGTGGTCGACACCCAGGGCGCCGACAGCGTCGTGTTCGCCGTCAGCGCCCTGCAACTGCCGAAGAAGTCGGAGCTGGCCAGCGACCACCGCATCGAGCGCCTGGAGTTCGAGAAGGTCCTCGGCCGCGCGGTGATGTACCTGATCGCGGCAGTGGCACGCGAGACCGTGATGAAGAACCGGGACGAGTTCGGCGTCGTGGTCTTCGACGAGTGCTGGTGGCTGACCAGCAGCGACGAGGGACTGGAACTGCTGCTGGAGATGCTGCGCGACGGCCGCAAGCACAACGCCGCCGCGTACCTGGGCTCGCACGACCCGGACGACATCGGGCCGGCCGACAGCGAGAAGGGCGCCGTCGTGCGCGGCCTGATCCCGCACCGGCTGCTGTTCCGTCAGACCTCCCGGACGCTGGCCGCCCGCGGCCTGGCGTTCCTGGGCCTGGACGGCACCGACCCGGCGCTGCTGGACCTGGTCACCTCCGGCCTGTCCCCGATCGACCTGCCCGAGGAGGAGAAGACGGCGCGCGCCGGGGAGTGCCTGTACCGGGACCTGGCCGGGCGCACCGGCCTGATGAAGGTGCTGATCCCGCTGGACGAGGCCGCCGCGCAGGCGATCCACACCACCCCGGGCCGGGACGCCGCATTCGGCAGGGCCGCCTGATGGCCGCGCTGCTGCGCCGACTTCGGATACTGGGCGCGGCCCGGATACGCACGGCCCTGACGGTGGCCGCCCTCGCGGCCACCGCCACCGTGTTCGTCGCCTCCCTGCCCGCGCAGGCCGAGCCCGCGCCGACGCCGGCCCCCTCCCAGCCCGCCGGCCCGACGCCACAGGAGACGCAGTGGCTACAGGACCTCCTGCGCGAGCAGTCGGAGAAGGTGACACCAGCCGAGCAGGAGGCCCGTCTGGCGAAGGAGACGGAACAGCTGCGCAAGCTGCTGCCCGACGAGGGCGGGCTGCTCGGCGTCTTCAACGTCACCGACCGCGCCGGCCTGCCCATCTCCGCCTACACCGTGCGCAGCGACACCGGCGGCGTGCTCGACTGGGACCTGGGCATCGAGAACCTGCTGACCGAGCTGTGCTTCATGGTCACCAAGTGGCTGATCGCGTTCTGCTGCTGGCTGATCTCCTGGGCGCTCAGCTTCGGCCTGGCGAAGCTGCTCCTCAAGCCGGCGCTTGCCGTCGCCGGTTCCGTGCACGCCCGGATCATCGTCGAGATGGGGTTGCCGTCCCTGTTCCTCGCTGTGTGCGCGCTGATCTGCGCCGCACGGATCTTCTTCGGGGACAAGGCCAGGGGCTGGGGGGACGCGGCCGTGTCCATCCTGCTGGCCGCGCTGACCACGACGCTGCTCGCCTCTCCCCCGCAGGCGCTGCTGGGCGAGGACCACGGCGCCATCGCCGCCGCCCGCGGCCTCAGCCTGGAGATCGCCGGCATCATCCTCCAGGCCGACCCCGGCGGGCCCCGCCCCGAAGGCGACGCCACCCGCTTCACCCTGTCCCGGCCGCTCACCGACGCCCTCACCGACGCCTTCGTCGTCAAGCCCGCGATGCTGCTGCAGTACGGACGGGTCTTCGACGGGCCGTGCGCGGGCGAGTACGCCCACGCCCGGATCGAGCAGCTCACCTTCGAGCGGGCGGCCGCACAGAGGACCGCCGCGATCAAGAAGACCGTCAGCTCCACCCTCAACTACCTGCCCGGCGGAAGCTACCTGGCCAACACGAGCTACATCTCCCAGTTCACCGACCCGCCCATCGACATGGCGCTGCAGTGGGCGATCAGCCACTACGGCACCCCGCCCATGGATAAGTTCGAGAAGAAGTGCGTGCCCGGCGACGTCACCGCCGCCAAGCAGGCCAGCCTCGACAAGGTCGGCGGCGCCCTGTTCCTCCTGGTCGCCGCCGCCATCGTCACCGTCCTGATCTGCGCGCTCGCCGGGTCCTTCCTCGTCGCTCAGTGCCGCATCGCCTGGGACGCGGTGCGCGGCGAGCCCGCCCTGGTGGTCGGCACGATCCCCGGCGCCGGCCGCGGCTTCCTGTGGGACTGGTGCGCCAGCGTGCTGCGCTCGCTCGGCCAGCTGATCGCCAGCATCATCGCCCTGGCCGTGTTCATCGTGGTCCTCCAGGCCGTCCTCGACCCCGCCCAGAGCGACTGGGGCAACGAACTGACCCTGCGGTTCCTGGCCGTCGACGTCGTGTGCATCGCGGCGGTCCGCAAACGCCGCCAGATCACCACCCGCTCCCGGCAGGTCGCCACCGCCTGGCGCCAGAAGATGTCCGCGGCCCGCGTCGGCGGAACCCACGGAAGCGTCTTCAGCCCGCCCCCTACTCCCGCCGCGAAGCCCCGTCAGGCCGCCCGCACCACCGCCCGCGTCCTGGTCCGCACCGCCCTGGCCGGCGCCGCCCTCGCACAGGGCAACCCGCTGGCCGCCGCCGGCTACGCGATGCCGCAGTCCATCGGCGCCACCGCGCTGATGTCCCGCCTCGCCACCAGCCAGCGCTCAGCCCGCCCACGCCCCGGCGCCCGTCCCACCCGTCCCGCCCGCCCGGCCGGACGGCCCCAAGGACCCAAGCCCCCTGCTCCCCTCCCGCCCGCTCCCCCGAACAGCACCAGCGCCGCCAACAACGGCGCCCCCGCACCCGCTGCCAGCCCGCCCGCCACCGCGACGGCGCCCCGCCCCGCCACCGTGCGCCCGCCCCGGCCCCCGCACCCGAAACGCCCCACCACCCCGCCGCGCCCGGCCACGGCTCCGGCCACCCCGCAGCGCGCCGCGCCGCCCACCCCCCGGCCTGCGGCGTCCGCGCACCAGCACCGGCTGCGCCAGCGCCTCAACCGGGCCACCCGGCCCACACCGCCACGGCGGCGCCCGTGACCACCGGAGCCGAGGGGAAGCGATCCACCGTCAAGACGGCCCTGCCGGCAGTCGGCCTCCTGCTGGTGCTGGGCCTGCTGCTGGTGGCCGCCGCCGCTTCGCACGCCACCGGTGCCGCCGCCCGCCAGAAGAACACCAGGGCGGCCGCCCGCCAGAGCGCGGCCGTGTGCCCCGGTGCGCCGGCGGCGGCCCAGGACACCGGGCGGATCACCGAACAGGTGAAGGCCCTCCTGGCCGGGGGCCCCGGCGCGGGCACGCCCGCCGACCTGTCCCAGCCCGCCGAACAGATCCCCCACGCGACGACGATCGTCGCCACCGGCATCCGCATGTCCGTCCCGGCGCGGGGCCAGGTCATCGCCCTGGCCACCGCCCTGCAGGAATCCGGCCTGCGCAACCTGCCCGGCGGCGACCGCGACTCGGCGGGCCTCTTCCAGCAGCGGCCCTCCCAGGGCTGGGGCAGCCGCGAACAGATCCTCGACCCCGCCTACGCCAGCACGAAGTTCTACACCGCCCTCCAGCAGGTCGACGGCTGGCAGCAGCTGCCGCTCACCGCCGCCGCGCAGCGCGTCCAGCAGTCCGCGTACCCCGACGCCTACGCCCGGCACGAAACCCTCGCCACCGCCCTCCAGCAGGCCATCGCCCCCACGCTGGGCGCGGCCCCCGCCACGGTGCCCGCCCCCGCCCCGGCCGACTACGGCCCCTGCCCCGGTGCCGTCCCCGCCACCGACTCCACGCCACCCGGCGAGCTCCCGGCCGGCTACCAGATCCCCGCCGACACCCCCGCGACGGTGCGCACCGCGATCCGCTGGGCCCTGGAGCAGCTCGGCACGCCCTACCAGTGGGGCGGCTCCTGCACCAACGCCCACGGCCCGGACCCGGCCGGCCGCTGCGACTGCTCCTCTCTGGTCCAGCGCGCCTACGGCGTCGCCGGTATCCAGCTCACCCGCACCACCTACACCCAGGTCGGCGAGGGGACGGCCGTGTCCACCGAAGCGGCGTCACTGCGCGCGGGGGACCTGGTCTTCACCCGCGGCACCGCGGAGACCCCCGAACACGTGGCGATGGTGATCGGCCCCGGCCTCATCGTGCAGGCCCCCCGCACCGGCGACGTGGTCAAGGTGTCCCAGCTGGCGGGGCCGGTCCTTGCCGCGCGGCGCGTCGTGGCCGGCTGACTACGACTCAGGCTTTTGTAACGGATCGGCAAAATCCCGGCGGGTGGTGTCTGGACCGGGCCGCGGAGGCGACTTGGTCCGGGCGAGGTTCCCGTTGCCGTCGCCGACCAGGAGGCCGCCATGCCCCACCGCCCCGCTCACCCTGTTCCCCTCGTGGGGGTGTCATGACCGTCCCCGGCATCGATGTCCTCGGGTGGGGCGCCCACGCCCTTCCGTACCTGGCGGGGCTCGCGGCGGCGGGCGGCGGCGGGTGGCTGTGGGCGGCACGGCGCCGACTGCGCCGCTGCCGGGCGGCACTGGCCCGGCGGACCGTGGTCGAGGTCGTCCCCACCAGCGCGTTCGACCCCGGTGAGGGGGAGGTCGCCCGCTTCGGCCGCCATCTGGCCCGTGTCCACCATGCCGCCGGCGGCGTGCCCGCCCGCGGCGCGGCCGTGCGGGTGCGCTACAGCGCCGAGGGCGGACGGATGCACTGCTACCTGGAGGGCCCCGCCGCGGCGGCAGCCGTCCTGGCGATGCCCGGCTTCACCGGGGTCGAAGTCCACGCCGCCGGGGCCCGCAGCGCGATCACCCCGGTCCGCTTCACCACGCAGCGGGACGCGCGGTGAGCGCGCCGGCGGTCAGCCTCGCCAAGCCCGCCGACGACCCGGCGGGTGCCACCGGGCGCGGCGGGCGGCTGTACGTGCAGCGGGCCGAGCTGGTCCTGGCGTTCGCCGACCGGCGTCCGCTGGCGGCGCTGGGCCTGGCCCCGGACCCGCTGCAGCAGGTCGCCGCCGCCATGGCCTCGGTGCGCACCGAGGCGGGCGAGCAGGCCGAGGTGGTGATCGACCTGGTGCCGGTCTCGGAGCGGGCCCTGGCCCGGCGGCGGCGCCGGCTTCTGGCGCAGGCCAGGCGGCGGGGGCCGTCGGCGTACGGGGAGCGGCTGGCCGGCGGGTTGTGGGGTGCAGGGCTGGCGGAGTCGTTCTCGTCGGCCTGGTCCGGCGGGGGCTCCGGGCGAGGCGGCGCCGGGAGCCGGCTGCCGCGGATGACGGACGTGCGCGAGGGGGTCGGCAAGTTCGAGCCCGGCACTGCCGTCTTCGCCCTCCAGTTGCTGCTGCGCACCCGCGCGGCGCACCCGCAGGCGGCGCTCGCGCGGATGCACCAGTTGCTCGCCGCGTTCGCGGTGACCGGAGGCGAGAACTACCTGAAGGCCCGCACGCCGCGTACCCGGGGTGCGGTGGCCGCGTTCGACCGGCGCTTCGCCTCCGGGGAGTTCGCGCCCGCGCGGCGCCAGTGGGTGACGGTCCCGGAGCTGGCCGGGTTCCTGAAGCCGCCGACCGCGCGGTGCCACGCCGCCGGTGTGGTGCGCTCCGGAGGCCTGGTGCCGCCGGCTCCGGCGGACCTGCCCGTCTACAGCGGGCAGCGCGACCTGGTGCCGCTGGGCGCGGTGGTCTACCCGGACGGCGTGGAGCGCATCGGCGCCGCGCGCGTGCGTGACCTGCTGTTCGCGCTGGTGCTCGGCAAGTCCGGGCACGGCAAGACGGAGTCGGCGCTGGTGCAGTGCATCGCGCTCGCCCACGCCGGCTTCGGCACGTGGTTCCTCGACCCGCACGGCGAGGCGTGGGTGCGCGCCAAGCCCTACCTCGCGCATCCTGACATCGCGCCGCGGGTGTGGGAGATCAACCTGGCGCGCTCCGAGCCGGACCAGACGGTCGTCTCCTGGAACCCGCTGTCGATGGAGGACCGGTCGCTCGGCGACGTCCAGGAGGTCGTGCGCTCGGTCGTGGAGGGCATCGCCGCCGCCCAGGACTGGGGCGACAGCGCGCCCCGGGCCCGCACGATCCTGGCGCGCGCCGCCCAGTCCCTGGCCCTGCTCAACCTGCAGGCCGTCGCCGCCGGCAGCCCGGACGCCCAGTGCACCCTCTTCCAACTGCGGACCTGGCTGACCGACGAGGACTGGCGCGCCCTGCTGCTGCCCAAACTGCCGCCCAGGGTGCGGGCGTACTGGGAGAAGACGTTCCCGTCCCTGGCCAAAGACGCGGTGCCGACCGTCACCTACGCCATCGACCGCCTCGACACCTCCCGCTCGCTGCAGGCGTTCTTCGGCTCGCCCCGCTCCGCCTACGACGTGCGCCAGGCCATGGACGAGAGCAAGGTCGTGTTCGTCTGCCCGTCCGGCTCCGAGTCCGACGCCCTCGTGTCGTGCCTGCTCATCCACGACCTGCACCGCGCCGGTCTCTCCCGCCAGGACACCCCGCGCGAGAAGCGCGCCACCTTCTGGGCCTGGGGCGACGAGCTCACCGCCCTGGACGCCTCCAGCAAGGGATTCCTCGCCGCCATCGCCGAGCAGCTGCGCAAGTACGAGGTCCGCTTCACCGGCATGACGCAAATGGCGCTGCGCCTGTCGGCGATCACCCGGCAGGCACTGCTGCAGAACCAGTCCCTGCTGGCCACCTGCGCCGCCGACTTCGACGAGGCCGCGTTCGTCGCCCGCCGCTGGAACGGCCACGTCACCCCCGAGACCATCACCGACCTGCCGAAATACCACTACGTCATGTCGCTGAACCTGGACGGCCGGCGCACCACCCCGTTCCGGGTGCGCGGCCTGCCCGTCGAGGAGATCTACGCCCACTACGACAACCCGGACGGCGTCCCCGACCTCGACCGGGCGATCGACACCAATCTGAGCCGCCGCACCGCCGGCGACATCCTCGCCGCCCTCGAAGACCTCGACGGCACCGTCCTGTCCCACCACCTCGGCCTGCCCTGCGCCCCTGCCGACGGCGCCGACCCGACCACCGTCCTCAACTGATCCCGGAGCACCGCCATGCCGTACCCCGTCACCGCGCCCCAGGGCGTCGGCGCGATCGGCCAGCAGGCCATGACCGTCCTCTACCAGCACCGTCTGGTCTCCACCGACCAGCTGCACCGCCTCCTGACCCCGCACCAGAGCCGGGCCGAGTACCTGCGCCGCCAGCTCCACCGCCTGCGCGCTGCGGGCCTGGCGGATGCGGTCGGACGCCGCGCCCACGGGCAGACCAGCCTGCTGTGGTGGCTCACCGTCAAGGGCGCCGAGGCGGTGGAGGCCGCCGGACTGCTCCCCGTACGCCCTTACCGGATGAGCCCGGAGGCCGCCGCCGGTCCCCTGCAGGAGCACACCCTGGCCACCGTCGAGGCGGGCATCGCCTTCGTCCACTGGGCCCGGACGCTGGGCCACGACTGCGGCCCCCTCGACTGGTCCCCGGAGACCGCCCACCACTACCGCGACGACAGCCGCCCCGGCGAGGACCTCTCCCTGATCCCGGACGCCGTCCTCAACTACGTCCACACCGACCAAAAGGCCCGGCAGCGCACCCTGCTGACGTTCTTCGTCGAGATCGACCGCGCCACCATGACCGTCGCCCGCCTCGCCCACAAACTCCATGCCTACGCCTGCTACCAGAAGTACGTCCCGCAGAGCGGCGGCCGGGCCGGCGCCCGCCCCGGCCGGGCCGGCGCAGGGGCACCGGCCTGGCGCGCCCGCTACCCCGCCTTCCCCCGCCTCCTCCTCGTTTTCGCCGGGGCCCCCGAACATCGCCTGGAGCGGCGCATCGCCGACCTGCGCAGCCTCGCCGCCAGCGACCCGCTCGTCGCCGCCGGACCGCTGCGCGCCGGCGCCACCACCCTCGACCGGCTGCGCCAGGACGGCCCCTTCGCCCCGGTGTTCACCCCGCTACTCGGCCCGGCCGACCCCGTCGACGCATGGCTGTGCCCCGGCCCGGCGCCCGCCGCCGCGGCCGCCTGACCCGGTCGGTGTGACTGGACAGCATGCTCCGCGAATGGACTCCGAATATTGCGAATCGGAGCGCGCGAGCCGCACGGCAGTTGAGACGGGCCGGAGCGTCCGGTACCTGCTCTGGCTGGCGAGTGAGGTGGCCGGTAGTGCTGGTCAGCGTTTCATGGGAGCTGATGGCCGCCCAGCCCAGGGGAGAGCTGGGGCTAGCCGTTCTTCTCCGCTGTCAACATCCGTTGGACGACCTCGCGCAGGCTGGCGGTCAGCAGGCTCAGGTCTTGAACGGGCCGGTGCGCATTGAGGGACTCGGCGTGCTCCAGAGCGCGGCGGACAACCTCGGGAGCGGTGGAGGGATCGCTCCCGGAGGCCTCGTAGAGTCTCGTGTTCTGTTCGGCGAGCGCCGCAAGGTCTGCCCGACGCGAGTCCAGTTGGTCGAGGAGTCGCGAGATCGCCGTGACCGTGTTGTAAGGCTGTTCATCCAGCATTTTCAGCTGGGCGATGAGCTGAGCGCCAGTCCAGAGCTCTTCGGCGAGAAGGTGGTCGACCTCGGCGAGGTCCACGATGCCGGCCACCGGCTGGGCCGACTTCCACACCGCGCAGCAGGCGTACCAGAAGTCGGGGAACTCGTAGCCGCGGCCGTCCTTCGGATCGGGGCGCTGCCCGAGAAGCCTGGCCCGGGTGACGGCGAGGTCCTTGGTGTAGAGGGCCTGGTCGCCGAGGCGCCCGACGGTGCTCTTGGGGCGCCACCCGCGAAGGATGCCGTGCCTTTCGCGGGCGCGCCGCTCCCGTGGCACGTCGGGGGCGTAGACGACGACAGGGCAGCTCCCGCTCCAGGTGTAGGCGGTTGGCACGCTCAGGTCCTCTCGGTCGGGCAGGCGGGACTCAGCATACGAATCGGCCCTGACGCTCGTGGGTCCAGGGAAGGTGAATTCAGGGTTGCGAGCCCGGTGGGCTCGCAAACAGCCGTGACCAGAAGCCCTGTGACCTGCGGGTCACGGTAGCAAGCGCGCAAACTGTGCTGTCCGGTCACAGTCGGTCGCCCAAGGCGGCACGCTGCGGCGGGTGTTGGTGCCGGTGCCGACCCCGCCGGTCACAACTGCGCCCGCTTTATTCCGGTTTGAACGCGCTGTGTAGGCGAAACACCACGGAGTGATAGGAATATGGCCGGAATTCTCGTAGTGTGGCCGCCGTGACGCACGCGCACGATGGGGATTGATCATGCGCGCGCGCCGAGGCCGCGTCTTCACGGCGGCCGCCGCACCAGTTCGGGCAAGTGACTGCGGGGGGCCGCGGCCAGTTACACCGGTTACGGGCGTGCGCTGCTTCACGCGCCCCGTGATCGCCTTCGGCCAGGACGACTTGGGGGATGACGTGCAGCACACGACGAGGCGTTCGGCCGGCCGGATGTTTTCAGCCGCCACCGCGCTCCTGTGCACGGCCGGCCTGCTGACCGCCTGCAGCTCCGGCTCAGACAGCGCGGCCCCGCCGCTCACCACCGCGAACTCCGCGCCCGCCACCACCTCCTCGGCTCCCTCGCCGACCGTGGATCCGACCGCCGATGCCAAGGCCGCAGTGCTGGTGGCTTACCGGGGGATGTGGGACGTGACCGTGAAGGCGTACAACGCCGGCTCACTCGACGGGGTCGACAACCTGGAGACCTACACCCGGGACAAGGCCCTCGCCGGGATCAAGGTCGCGGTCGCCTACTACCAGAAGAACAACCTCGTGGTGAAGGGGCAGCCCAAGCTGTCGCCCCAGATCCAGGCCCTGGATCTGTCCTCGTCTCCCGCCCGCGCGACGATCCGCGACTGCATCGACAGCAGCGACTTCCTGCCCTTCAACAAGACCACCGGGAAGCCCAGCGAGACGGACGGCGTCCACCGGCACGTCTACAACTCCGTGGCGCAGCGCGTCGACGGCCACTGGCTGATCGGTGAGTCGGCGATCGACCGGGAGCAGACGTGCTGAGACCCTCGCGGAGCACGCTGGCGGCTGGTCTCCTGTCGGCGGCTGCGGTGCTCGTGCCGGTCTCGGCGGCCTGGGCCGACGGCGGGGTGGACTGCCCGCCCAACGTCCTGGACTGCGATCTGCACGCCGGAGGCGGCGGCAGCGGCGGAGGCGGCGGAGGCGGCGGAGGCGGCGGAGGCGGCGGAGGCGGCGGAGGCGGCGGAGGCGGCGGAGGCGGCGGAGGCGGCGGAGGCGGCAAGCCCGGCGGCGGGGGCGGCGACGGCGGTGGAGGAAGCACCGGGGGCGGCGCGAAGTGCCTGATCGACGGTGCCGAGGCGGCCTGCTACCTCGACAAGTACGGCTGGTACAACCCCAGCGACAGCTGCTACTGGAAGGCCTACGACCCTCAGCCGCCTCCGGACAGCGACAGCTGGAAGCTCGCTACCGGCCTGCCCACCGACTGGAAGCCGGGGCAGGGCGCGCTGTACAACCGGACCTGCCTGGCGAAGGGCGCCGAGCTGATGAGCGGCGCCATGTATAGCGCCACTCCCCCGCCGGGGATGGGTGGCATGGTCGACCCCGCCCAGCTCGCCCAGCAGGCCGTGGACAGCATGCAGCTGACCGGCGCGGAGATCGGTATCGCCCCGAAGCCGGGAGCGACGTCGCTGGTGGGTCTGCCGGTGTGGCTGTGGACGGCCGTCAAGGACACCACCTGGGGCCCGAAGTCGGCCTCGGTGTCGGCTGGCGGTGTCACCGTCACCGCGACCGCGCATGTGGACCGCATCGTCTGGACCACCGGCGACGGCGCGACCGAGACGTGTCGCACCCCCGGCAAGCCCTACCTTCCCGCGTACGGCGCCCAGCAGCCCGAATGCGGCCACACCTACAGCAAGGCCGGCCAGTACGCGATCAACGCGACGAGCAAGTGGGTCGTGGACTGGACCGCGAGCACTGGCCAGACCGGCCGCATCACCACCGACCGCCAGTCGGCGACCGCCGTGGCGATCGCCGAGGCCCAGGCCCTGAACACCCAGTGAGCGCGGCCCAGATCGCCGCCGACTCCCCTACTCCCGAGGTTTTCTGATGGCACCCACATTGACCAGGCAGCGGCGTGCTCCGGCCGGTGACGCCGCGAAGGACGGACAGTCCGGGCCGCTGCCCGTGGCGGACCCGGGGCCGCGCCGCAGCCGTCGGCCGGCGATCATCGCCGTGGGCGTGACCCTGACCGCCCTCGGCGGCCTGACCGCCGGCTACTACAACATGAAGGCCGCCAACCGGGTCGAGGTGATCGCCGTCGCCCACCCCATCCCCGCGGGCAAGGTCATCTCGGCCGACGACCTGAAAAGCGCCTCCGTCATCCCGGACCCGGCCCTGCACCCGGTGCCGCTGCCCCGCGCCCACGACATCCTCGGCAAGGCCGCAGCCGCCGACCTTCCGGCCGGCACCCTGATCACGGACGACTCGGTGCGCTCCGGCCAGCCGCTGCGAGCGGGCAAGGACACCGTCGGCGTGCTCGCCAAGATCGGCCAGTTGCCGGCCCAGTCCCTGCAGGCCGGCGACGAGGTCCAGGTCGTCTCCACCCCCGGCCCCCAGGACGACAAGGCCGCAACGGCCGCACGCCCCGCCACGATCGGCGCGGTCGTACTGCAGGTCGGCGAGCCCGACGCCAACAACTCCCGGGTCGTCGACCTCGCCGTCAACCCCGTGGACAGCCCGGTCGTCGCCTCCTGGGCGGCAACGGGCCGCATCGCGATCATCCTGAAGGCGAGGCCCTAGCGATGGCCTTCACCGCCCTGGTCTCCGCGAAGTCGAGCGGGGTCACCACCACCGCGCTGGCACTGGCGCTGTCCAGCCCCAAGCGCACCCTGCTCGCCGAATGCGACCCCGCAGGCGGCACCATCCGCACCGGCTACCTGCAGGGCCACACCACCGCCGCCGTCGGACTTCACCGCCTGGCCACCGCGCAGCGCGAGGGCACCCTCGCCGAGGTCTTCGAGCAGCACCTCGTCCCCCTCGACCAGGCCGGGCACCGCCTGCTGCTGCCCGGCCTAACCGACCCAACCCAGACCCCCTCCCTGACGGGCACCTGGGATCCCCTGCACCGCCTCCTGCGGGTGATGGAAGAGGACGGCTACGACGTCCTGGTCGACGCCGGTCGCACGGTCGTCGAGTCGTCGACCAGCATCAACTCCACCTACTCCCCCGCGCCGCTGCTGCGCCGCGCCGACCTGGTCCTGCTCGTGGTGCGCGCCAGCACGCAGTCGGTGGCGGCGGCCGCGCCCGTGGTGCGGGTGCTGCGCGAGGACCTCGACCGGCATGGAACCGGGTCTGGAGCACTGCGGCTCGCGGTGATCGAGGACGGCCCGCTCAAGGCCGGCCAGATCGCCGGCGCCCTGAACGTACCGGTGGTCGCCACCCTGCCGTACGACCCCGCGACGGCCTCGGCTCTCGGCTCGGGAGGCACGGTGCGCGGCAGGTTCGAGCTGGCCCCGTTGATCCGCGCCGCACGCACCGCCCACGAGCAGCTCACCCTCGACGCCACCCGCCGCCGGATCCAGCTGGCTCCGCGGCCGGGCCAGGAGGCGGCGCGTGTCTGACACCATCACTCCCTCCACCCCTGCCGACGGCGGATCCCGTACCAAGCGGTTCCACGACGCCCTGCTGGCGGGACACACAGGAGAGGGCTGGCGCGTCGTCAGCCCGGCCACCCCGCAGCAGACGCACGCCCCTGTCCCGGCACGCCCGGATCCGGCCGCGCTCCGACCCGGCCCGGTCGTCGTCGAGGACCCCGCCGCACTGCCCGTGCCGTACGCCGAGATCGCCAAGCTGCGCTCCCTCGTCGCCGAACGGCTGGCTGCCGCCACCGCAGAGGTGCCCGGCATGTCGCGAGACGACCGGATCCAGCTCGGCCAGTCGCTCGTGAACAGCGTCGTGAGCGTGTGGGCCACCGACTACGCCGCCATCGCGGGCGCCCTCACCCAGACCGGTGAGCAGGCCGTCCGCAAGGCCGTCCTCCAGGAGCTGTTCCAGGCCGGGCGCCTGCAGCCCCTGCTGGACGACCCGGACGTCGAGAACATCCTGATCGTCGGAACCCGGGTGCGGGTCGACTACCGCGACCGGCCCTCCCGCGAGGTCGGCCCCGTCGCCGAGTCCGAAGAGGCGCTCGTCGCCCTGCTCAACCAGGTCGTACGCACCCAAGGGCAGAGCGAGCGCAGCCTCACGTCGGCCACCCCACTGCTCAACTCCCGGCTGGATGACGGCTCCCGTCTCGCGGTGACCTCCTTCGTCAGCGACCGGACCCATGCCGTGATCCGGCGCCACCGCACCCGCTCACAGCGGCTGTCCGACCTGCGGGCCTGGGGCACGCTGGACTCCACGCTGGAGCGGTTCCTCACCTCCGTCGTGAAGGCCCGCAAGAACGTGATCATCGCGGGCAGCCAGGGTGCGGGCAAAACGAGCCTGATGCGGGCCATGGCGTTGGAGATCCCCCGCACCGAGCGCATCGGAACTCTGGAGGACAGCTTCGAGCTGTGGCTGCACGAGGACCCCAACGCCCCCGAGGTCGTGGCGCTGGAAGCCCGCGAGGGCAACGGCGAACGCGGCCCCGACGGCCGGCCCGTCGGGGAGATCACCCTCACCGACCTGTTCGAGCAGTCCCTGCGCATGTCACTGCGCCGGGTCCTGGTCGGCGAGGTCCGTGGTTCGGAGGCGCTGCCGATGCTGCGGGCCTTCAACTCGGGCGACGGCGGGTCGATGGCCACCATCCACGCCAAGTCGGCCGAGATGGTGATCGAGCGGCTGGTCGAACTAGTCGAGGAGGCCGGGCGTACCGACCGGTCCGCCTACCGGAAGATCGCGCTCAGCGTCGACTTCATCGTCTTCGTGCGTCTGGTGGACGAGACATCGGTCGGTGGCAGCCGGCACCGGTTCATCTCCCAGATCGTCGAGGTCACCGGTGTGGGTGAGCGCGGGATCCCATCCCGTCAGACGATCTTCGGCCCCCGGCTGGACGCCTCCGGGCACCGGGAACCGCGGGCGGTGCCCCACATGCTGCCGCAGTGCATCGGCGACCTGGAGCGCGCAGGCCTGGACCGCGCGGTCCTCCAGCAGTCTTGGGGTGCCTGGGAGCAGCCGTTGAGGACGGTGACGGCGCTGTGAGCATCACACCTGACGTTCTGATGGCCACGGTCGGCGGGACGGTCGCCATGCTGGGGGTCGTCGTGGCCGTGGCGGGCGCGGTCGGTTCGAGCGCTCCGCCCGTGGCCCGGCCCGACGGTGCGCTGAAGCGGCGTCTTGGTGCGGTGTCGGCCGGGCTTCGCGGCCGGGGCCGGCTCGTCCTCGCGGCGGCCGCGGTCGCCGGCCTGGCCGTGTGGCTGGCCTCCTCGTGGATGCTGGGCGGCCTGCTGACGGCGGTAGCCGTGGCGGGGATGCCGTGGATCCTGCAGCCCGGGCGCGGCAGCACGGAGCAGATCAAGCGCCTGAAGGCCCTTGAGGAGTGGGTGCGGCGGCTCAGCAACATCCACACCGCCGGTACCAGTTTGGAGGCGGCCGTCACCGCGAGTCTGCGCAGTACCCCGCCGGCGCTGGTTCCCGAGATCTCGCGTCTGACGTCCCGTCTCGGGGCCGGGTGGCGGCCGCAGGAGGCCTACCGGGCGTTCGCCGACGAGATGGACGACGCGACCGCCGACGCGGTCGCGGCGCTGATGATCGGCCACGTCGAGGACCGGGGGGCTGGGCTGGGCCGGGCGCTGGAGAAACTTGCCGATCAGGTCGCGGAGGAGGTTCGGATGCGCGAGACGGTGGAGGCTGACCGTGAGAAGCCGCGTGCCAACGCGCGCTGGGTGGCGCTGATCTGCCTGGGCGTCTTCGCGCTGTCCGTCCTCTCCGGCAAGTACGTCGCTCCGTACAGCACCGGCTTCGGGCACCTCTACCTGCTGGCCCTGGCGGCGGCGTTCGCCGGGATCCTGACCTGGATGCGCCGCATGTCCCTCGCCAAGCCCGCCCCCCGGATCCTCGTCCCCCAGTCCGAGGGCCGGCAGGGGGAGGCGCCGTGATCGCCAGCGCCCCCGCCATCGTCGCGGGTGCCGTCACCGGCCTGGGCGTGGCCGTCGCCATCGCCGGGGCCACCCGGGCACGGCCCGACCTGGGCGACGTCCTGCGGCGCATGGACGCCCGCCGCCTGGAGCACCTCGACCCGCGCCCCGTGCGGGCCGCCGACTCCATGCTGGAACGCCTCGGAGGCCGCCTGCTCCGCCAGGTCGGTGAAGGCCCGTTCCGGTTGCCGCGTCGCGACCTGGAGCTGCTGGGCCGCACCCCGGCCCAGCACATCGGGCAGCGGATCGGTTTTGCGTTCCTCGGACTGCTCTTCCCCGCTCTCGTGCCCGCCGTCATCGCCCTGGCCGGCGGGAGCCTGTCGTTCGCGGTCCCCGCCCTCGTCTCTCTGGGGCTCGCGGCTGCGGCGTCGATGGTCCCCGACCTGAACGTCCGTGAGGAGGCCGCAGAGGCACGCCGCCAGTTCCGCTTCGGTATCGCCTCCTACCTGGAACTCGTGTGCCTGGAGCGCGCCGCCGACGCCGGCCCCAGCGAAGCGCTGCGCAAGGCGGCGGCGGTGGGTGACGGCTGGGTGTTCGTCCGGCTGCGGGACGCCCTCACCCGCTCCGAACTGGGCGGTTTCTCGCCGTGGGAGGGGTTGCGCCAGCTCAGCGAGGAGTTGGGTGTGCCCGAACTCGGGGCGCCCGCGGACATCATGGCGATCGCCGGCGAGGAGGGCGCCTCCGTCTACACCACCCTTGCCGCCCAGGCGGCGAGTCTGCGCGGCACCCTGCTCTCCGAGGAGCGGGCCCGCGCGAACGTCGTCTCGGAAAAGATGATCGTCCCGGTGACGGCCCTCGTGTTGATCATGGGCCTCTACATCGGCTACCCCGCCGTCGCACAGATCATGGCCGCCTGACCGCGGCCTTCACCCCACCTTCGAAGGGACCTTCGTCATGCCCGAGCTTCCCGACCCCGTCGCCCAGGCGTTCGTTGTGCGGATGCGGCACCAGCTCTACCGCCTGCGGGCCGCCCGCACGCGCAGCGACTACGGGGGCATGTCCATCGAGGTCGCGATCATCATCGGCGGTCTTGTCCTGGGAGCCATCGGCCTGGTGGCCTATCTCGGCATCAAGCTGGACGAGAAGAAGAGCGCGATCAAGTAGCGTCCGCCGATTCGTCTGCCGTCCCCGGCTTCTTGCAGGAGCAGTCCATGTCCACACCACGCCCGGCCCCCCGGGCCCGTCGAAGGCCGCGCCGCCGCGCGCCCGGCGGGGACCGCGGCGCGGTCAGCCTCGAACTCGCCATCGTCTTCCCCCTCGTCATGCTGACGATCTTCACGATCATCCAGGCCGGGCTCTGGTACCACGCCCGCAGCGTCGCCCTGTCCGCCGCGCAGCGCGGTGCCGAACGCGCCCGCATCCAGGGCGCGACCGTCGGCCAGGGCACCGCCGCCGCCGAAGACTTCCTGTCCCGGGCCGGATCCTCCATCGGCGACCGGTCCGTGACCGGCAGTGACGGCGCGAGCGTGCGCATCGAGGTCAGCGGGACCGTCAGCACCTGGATCCCCGGGCTCAGCCTGCCGGTCCGCCAGCACGCCTCCGCCGCCCGTGAGCGGGTGACCGCTCCATGACACCCCCTCACCGGCTGCCGGGAATCGGCCGGCGGCGCCGCGGCGACCGGGGCAGTGTCAGCCTGGAACTGGCGATCCTCGCCCCGGTGATCTTCGGGATGCTGCTCGTCATCGTGGCCGCCGGCCGCGTCCACCTCGCCCACAACGTGGTCGACGCCGCCGCGCGCAACGCGGCACGCGCCGCCTCCCTCGAACGCGACGCCGCCTCCGCCCGCGCCGCCGGAACACGCGTCGCCCAGCAGACCTTCCAGGACCAGGGACTCACCTGCTCCGGCCTCTCGGTCACCGTGCCCACCTCCGGGTTCCAGGCGCCCCTCGGCACGCCCTCCTCCGTCACGGTGACCGTGCGCTGCACCGTGGCTCTGGCCGACGTCGCCCTGCCGGGCCTGCCAGGCAGCACAACAGCGAGCGGCAGCTTCACCTCGGCCATCGACGCCTACCGTGGAAGGCCCACAGCATGACGCACCGAATCTGGCGATCGAAGCTCCGGCTGAGCTTCCCGCGGCGCCACCCCCGGGGCGACCGGGGCAGCATCACCCTGTTCGTCGCCGTCGTGAGCGTCGCCATCATGCTGCTGATCGCCCTCGTGATCGACGGTGCCGGCAAGCTCCGCGCGCTGAACCACGCCGAGGCCGCCGCGCAGGAGGCCGCCCGTACAGGCGCGCAGGCCGTCGACGCCGGCAAGGCCATCTCCGGCGCGGGCATCACCGTCGACCGCAACGCGGCGCAGAACGCCGCCGTCGCCTACCTCCGCAGCGCCGGCACCGCTGGCACAGTGAGCTGGGGCTCCGACGGATCGATCAACGTCGCCGTCACTGAGACCTACCACCCCTTCTTCTGGCCCGGCGACATGACCGTCACCGGGCGAGGCAGCGCCACGCTGATCGTCCAGGGAGGCTGACCCCTCATGCCCCGCCGAACCGTCTCCCGCCTCGCGGCAGCCCTGCGCGGCCTGTTCTCCCTCGCCGCACTCCTCGCCCTGCTCGGCGTGGTACCGGTCCTGCTGTGGCGCACCGGCGCCCTGCCCCACCAGGTACCGAGCTGGGACGACGTCACCGCAGCGCTGACCAGCCCGGACAACGGCAGCCTCTTCATGGGCGCGCTCACCCTGATCGGTTGGGCCGGCTGGCTGTCGTTCGCCTGCTCCACCATCGTCGAGATCACCGCGCTCCTGCGACACCGCCGGGCCCCTCGGGTGCGGGCACTCGGCGCCACCCAGCGCCTGGCAGCCGCCCTGGTAGCAGGGGTGGCGATGCTCCTGCCCGCCGGTGCCGCCTTCGCCGCCCCGCAGGCGGCTTCTGCCGCGCCGGTCTCCGTCACCGCGCCGACCACGGCCAGCGCGAGCCAGGCCGCCGCCGTGTCGGTGGCGACCCCGGACGCCTGGTCCGGTCCTGTCCACCACGTCGTCGCCGGGGACACCCTGTGGGACCTCGCCCAGGACTATCTCGGCAACGGCGCCCGCTGGCACGAGATCGCCGACCTCAACCCACAGGTCAACAAGACCGACCTCCTCCAGCCCGGTATGGTCCTGCGCCTGCCGGCTGACGCGAAGGCATCGCACGCGGCGCAGAAGGACCACGCGGGCCAGGGCGAACACACCGTCACGGTCCGCGAGGGGGAGACACTCTCCGAGATCGCTGAGCGGGAGCTCGGTGACGCGGACGCCTACCCGCAGCTGTTCGAGGCGAGCCGTACGACCGAGCAGCCCCGCGGTGTCCATCTGACCGACGCCGACGAACTCCAGCCCGGCGACGTCATCGTCATCCCCAACCCCGCACACACCCCCGACCAGCAGTCCGCAACCGCTGACGACGCTTCCACCGCCAGCCCGACCACCGGCACCACCCCCGCAGACACCCCGACGCTCAGCTTGCCCACGCACACCGTGGACACCCCGGAGAGCCTGTGGGACCTGGCGGTCCGCCGCCTCGGCGACGGGCAGCGCTGGCTGGACATCGCCGCCCTCAACCCCGCGCTCGCGAACACCCCACCCGGCCAGCCGCTGCCGCACGGCACCGTCCTTCGACTGCCCGCCGACGCCCTCCCGGCCCAATCAACCGACCCCCAGCAGGACACCTCTCCGATACCCTCCGCGTCCGTCCCTGCGCCCGCCGCCCCGGCCCCGACCGTCCCCGTCGCCCCGGCAACCAGCACCCCTGCCCCGGCCGCCACCACACACGCACCGAACCGCCAGCAGTACCCCCTCGCCCCCGCCGCCGCGTTCGCCGGCGCCGGAGCACTGGCCGCCGCCTTCATCACCACCCTCGCCCTGCGCCGCCGCCTGCAGCAGCGCCGGCTGCGCCCCGGCCGCCACATCCCCCTGCCCACCGGCCGCGCCGCCGCCACCGAGCAGTCCCTGCGCGCCGCCCAGCGCCCCGGCGGATTCGACCTGCTCGACCGCGCGCTGCGCACCCTCGCGCTGAACCTCGCCGCCGAGGGCCGTGAGCTGCCCGCCCTCGACGCGGTCGTCCTGTCCGAGTCCCGTGTCGACCTCCACCTGGCCGACACCGCCGCCGGGCTGCCGGCGGCGCCGTTCACCGCCGCGGCCGACCGGTTGTGGACCTGCCCCGCCACCAGCACCGGCATCGCCGACGACGAGCGCCTCGCCGCAGCCGACGCCCCCTACCCGGCGCTGGTGTCGATCGGCCACGACACCCGGGACAGGCTCGTCCTCGTCGACCTGGAGCACATCGGCGTCCTCCACCTGGCCGGCGACCAGGACAGCGCCCGCCACGTCCTCCAGGCCGTCGCCGTCGAAATCGCCACCTCCCCGCTGCCCGCACACCTTGAGGTCGAGGTCCTCGACGGTGCCGTCCCCGGCCTGGAGAACGCCGTCCCGGACCGCGTCCGCCGCGCCGCCGACCCGGCGCGGGCCGTCGAGAGCCTGCTCGCCCACGCCACCGGCCAGCACCGCGCCCTGGCCGCCGCCGGCGCCGAGTCCCTGCGGGCCGCCCGGCTGAGCGAGGCCTCCGACTCTTGGGCCCCGCGGATCCTCCTGGCCGCCGGCCTCCCGGAAGGCGACGACACCGGCCGGCTGCTCACCGCTCTGGACCAGCGCCCCCGCACCGCCGCCGCGATCGTCACCGCCTCCGCCCCGCCCGTCCTGCCCGCGCCGGGCTGCGGCTGGACGCTGGAGTGTCCGTCCGACGGGTCCGCGGTCGTCCTGCCCGGCTCCGGAATCCCCGTCGTCCTCCAGGGCCTGGCCGACGAGCACCTCGCCGACGCCGTCGACATCCTCGTTCTCGCGGCCAGCCCCGCCGACGCCCCCGCGCCCGACTGGATCACCGGCACCCCCGGCACCGACCAGCAGCCGCCAAGCGTCCAGGGCCCCGACGCCGCCGACGACGGTCTGCCCGCCGAGTACGCCGAGTTGGAGGACGAACTCGCCGACACCGAGAAGGCCCCGGCCCCCCGGCCCGCCGAGCCCTTCCAAGCCCCGGTGCCCCGGCCTCACACGCCCACCCCGCCGCCCCCGGCGTCCGTACCGGCCGCCGGCCCGACCCTCGCCGACGTCCTCGCCGGCCAGGACGACATCCCGGCCCCCGCGACCATCCCCGCCCCCGCCGCGGTCCGGCGCCCCCTGCCCACGCCCGCACCCGAGAAGGCCCCCGACGGCCCGTCCGTCCTGGTCCTCGGCCCCGTCGCCATCGAAGGCGCCGCCGGCCAGGTCGACTCCAACCGCCGCCGCACCGCCACCGAACTCATCGCCTACCTGGCGCTGAACCCCGGCGTCGACCACCACTCCCTCGACGCCGCCCTGTGGCCCGGACAGATCGTCAGCAAACAAGTCCGCAACGCCGCCATCTCACGGGCACGCTCCTGGCTCGGCTCCGCCCCCGACGCCGCCCTCCACCTGCCGCGCGTCCAGGACACCGACGACAACCGCTACCGCCTCGCCGACACCGTCGACTGCGACTGGACCCGCTTCCTCCACCACACCCGCACCGGCCTGGCCGACACCGGCGAAGACGGCGACCTCGCCCTGCGCCGCGCCCTCGCCCTCGTCCGCGGCCGGCCCTTCACCGGAACCGACCCCACCCGCTACACCTGGGCCGAACCCGCCATCCAGACCATGGTCTCCACCATCACCCACGCCGCCCACGAGCTCTCCACCCGCCGCCTCGACGCCCACGACGTCCCCGGCGCACTCTGGGCCGCCAAGCAGGGCCTCCTCGCCGGCGAAGAGAACGAGACCCTCCACCGCTGCCTCTTCCGCGCCCACCACGCCGCCGGCGACACCGACGCCCTGCGCACCGCCGCCGCCACCCTCTCCCGAATCAACAACCGCCTCGGCGACCTCGACATGGAAGGCGAAACCGCCGCCCTCCTCCACGAACTCCTCCCCCGCCCCCTCGCCACCCGCTGACCACGAGACACCGAGACATGCCCATCCCGCTCCCCGCCGCCACCGCCGCAGGCCTCCTCACCGGCGCCCTGCTCGTCCGCCCCCTCGCCTTCCACTACACCGCCCCCACCGGCCACCCCCTCCCCCGCCACACCTGCCCCACCTGCGACCACCCCCTGACCGCCACCCGCCCCCACCACCTCTACGCCATCAGCCTCACCCGACGCTGCCCCCACTGCGCCAACCGCATCGGACCACCCCCACTGCTCCCCGAGGCCCTGGCCGGGCTCGGTGTTGCCGCCGTCCTCACAACCGGGACCGAAGTGTGGGTGACGACCGCCCAGCTCTGGCTGACGGTCATCGGCGCGGTGCTGGTCATCACCGACGCCTCCGTACGACGCCTCCCCGACCACCTCACCGCGGCAGCGGCCACCGGAGTCGCACTGCTCCTCACAGCCGCCACCACCAGCGCCACCACCGGCTCCCTGCTGCGCGCGGCCGAAGCGGCCGCCGTGGTCGGCGCCGCCTTCTTCATTTCCCTTATCGCCGGAGGGCTCAGCATGGGCGACCTGAAACTCGCCCCAGCACTGGCCGCCGTCCTCGGCTGGCACAGCTGGACCGCCCTGTTCTGGGGCCTGACGGCGGGCTTCACACTCGGCGCCGCCCACGCCGCCGTCCTCCTGGCGACCGACAGATCCGCGACACGGGGCCGGATCGCCTTCGGGCCCGCACTGATCGTCGGCGCCCTGGCCGTCTCCACCACCATGTCCTGAGTTTCCGGCAATGAGCGGCCCCGGACACACCGGTCGAACAATGTGACGACGAGATTCCGGACAGTGATCGTTCGAATCGGGACAGCACCCCGGGACAGGGCCTCCGGCCGAGGC
Source organism: Kitasatospora sp. MAA19 (assembly GCF_029894125.1). GTDB lineage: Bacteria > Actinomycetota > Actinomycetes > Streptomycetales > Streptomycetaceae > Kitasatospora. The sequence continues at coordinate 5,492 of NZ_JARXYZ010000049.1, read as the reverse complement.
AGCTCCCGCCACCCTGGACCCGGCACGGCCACCGCCGTGCCCTGTCACCGGGAGGGCCCATTGACGAGAACCGCCGACCAGTTGGCGCTCCTGCGCACCGAGACCGCCCCCGCTGTACTGAAGGAACTGCAGAACATCCAGGCAGGCCACCAGACGCTGGCCACCGGGGTGACCGAGGCGATCAGCCAGGGACTGAACGGCATCCGCGCGGACGTCCGCAGCGCTCTTGGCCGTGACCAGCGTGAACTCGCCCAAGCCCGGCAGGAGATCGACGACTTGCGCCGGGAGCTGGAGCGGGCGCAGGCCGCCTGGAAGAGCGAACTCGACGAGCTGAGGACCGCCCAGCAGGAAGCGCAGCCGCCGACAGCAGCCGCGGCCGTCGAAGCCGAGGACGTTCCAACCACCGAGCCCTCTGCCGCCGCCAGCCCCAGCACCGACGCCCCAGCCGCCCAGTACGTCGAGGAGACCGCCGTGTCCGACCAGAACGACCCGAACCCCGAGACCTCCGAGCAGGCCGCCACCGACATGCTGACCGAGCTGACCACGGTCACCGGCAACACGGTGACCGCACACCAGCCAGCCCCCGCACCGACGGCCCCGGCCGGGACGGTCCCGACGACACAAGAACTGCGCGCCTCACTGGAGGCCGCGCTGTTCGACACGCTGAAGACCGCCGCGCGCATCAGCACCGCCGAGCTGGTCTGCCACCCCCACGCCTGGCAGTTCATCGCCTCGTGCTCCGCCACCGCCGAGCACTTCCAGCTGCCGCCCGCCGCCAACACCGACGGCAAGGACGACATGACGACCGTCCGGCTGTCCGGCCCCAGCCTCATGGCCGCCGTCAACGCCCTGTTCACCACCTACTGGAACGCCAGCACCAGCCCGAACAAGAACATCCAGGTCAGCGCCATGGCCCTGGCCTACTACATCGACCTCTCCAGCGCGATCCGCCGCACCGACTTCGCCCTCACCGCCACCCACCCCGACGACCGACCCCTGACCCGCATCGTCATCGACAACCGCCCCGCCCAGACCACCTGAACGACACCCCCCTCGATCAACAGGGGCCTGCCATCCGGCGTCGACCGCCAGGCCGAGGGTGTCCTCGCCCCGTCGCCGACGACATCGGGATCACCACCGAGGAGATGCTGGCCTGCCGCCGCTACGCGATCAGCGGCGACGTCTGGGCGATGGACGGCTGGTAGAACCGCAGGTCAGAGTGGGCGGCTTATAGATTCGCGCCCGTTCCGGAGGGCCTTGGACGGGGGGGCGATTTTTCAACCGCCGCAGGTCAGCGCCCGCCGGTGATGGCCCGTGAGTGTGCGTCCCGGGTCCGGCGGGCGCCTGTCCGCAGGCTACCGGGACGCGGTCGGCGGGCCGGGGATTTGTACCCGCCGGAGGACAGTCGCGTTACCTGTGGTGGTAGCGCTCAGATCTGGCGGTCCGGGTCGGAGAAGGTGAGGCCTCCGGGGGCGAGCGGGCGGCGGGCCGGGGCAGGTTCGGGCACGGTCTCGCCGGGCGGCTGGCGGAAGGCCGCGCCCTGCTCGACCGGCAGCAGCCGGCGCCCGCCGGACTGGGCAGGCACGGGAGCGTCGACAGCGGGCTCGGAGAAGGCGGGCAGCGAGAGGCTGCGACGGGCAACGGTCATGATCACAGTCTCGCAGCCCAGCCGAGTGGAGGTAGGCCAGACCGCTATCACCGGTGATAGTGCTTTGGCCCTACCCGTAGGGCCAAAGAGGAAAGACCCGGACGGTTCACCTCGGCCACCTCGAGCACGATCTATACCAACCGCTCCGTCCAGGCCGGTGAAACCGCCCAGTGCTACCACCGGTGGTAGTGCATGGGACCTGGCCAGCAGGGCCAAGCAAAAGGCCCGGGCAGATGCCTGGGCCTGACAGACCATTCAAGCCTGGAAGTTCTGCGCAGGGATAACTTTCAGGGGTCTGTAACCCGCACTCGGCTTCAGCCGGCGGCGGCCAGCCCGGACCTGTTGGTTCGGGGTGGGCGCCGGCGGTAGCTGGGAAGGACAACCTCGGGGACGTCAGCCGGCACTTCCTCCAGCGCCTCGGTCCACTCCTCCTGCGAGCCCTTGAAGGCGATCCGCGGGTTGATCCGGTACAGCCCGTTGGAGATCCGCCAGAGCAGGCCGAGCTCGGCAAGCCGGTTGAGAGCCGGTGAGATGTTGCTCTTGCTGGTGGCCAGCCGCTCGGCGATATCGTCGAGGGTGAGGGTGACGAAGCCGCCGTCGGTCATCTCACCCAGCACCGTGTGCCAGACGTCGTACTGCAGGGTGGTGAGCCGGTACAGCGGCAGGGCCCGGGAGAGGTCCTGCGCGGTGAAAACGCTGCCTTCAGCGGTCAGGAAGGTTTCCGTGCCCGGGTCATGGTCGGCGGCGGTCATCACAGCGACTCCAGCTTCGGTCGGCGGGTGCGGCGGGGCGGGCGGACCTCGCCCTCGGGCAGGCGGATCTCGGGGATGGAATCCGGCATCAGGGCCAGGGCGCGCTGCTGCTCGGCGCTGGATCCCCAGAAGGCGATGCGCGGGTTGATCCGGTAGCGGCCTCGCCGCTCCAACCACATGAAGCCCATGTCAAGGAAACGGGCCAGGGCCTCGCCCGCTTCCTTGCGGCCGATACCGAGTCGCTCGCCGAGCTTGATGACGGTGATCGGCACGATGCCGCCCTTGAGCTGGGCGCCGAGCATGGTGTGCCAGACGTCGTACTCGGTGGCGGTCAGACCGATGAACGGCAGCTTCGCGGAAAGTTCCTTCGACGCCATGTAGAAGGTGTGGCCGAGGAAGTCGAAGTCCTCCCGCTTGCCGCTGGCCGGTTCGGGCTCAGGGGGCGGGTTGATGGCGACCGTCTCACCCGGCTGGAGCCGGATGGCGACCACGTTGTGCGCGCCCGCTGGCTCAGCGGGGGGCGGCGCGGCAGGCTGGCCGGGCCGCGAGGCGGGGAGGCGGGGAGGCGGACCACACGGCCGCCCTTCGATGCACTGATCACCACCAAATGTTATCTCAGGGCATAACTTTTGTGGGGCTACAACCCGCAGTCGGCGCGTCGGCCCAGCGAATGTGGGGTTACAACCCACGTTACTCGCTGGCAACTGGGGGTTGTAACCCCACATTCGCACCGCGTTTCCGCAGGTCAGCGCGTTACCCCTCTTAACTCCAGAACTAGCCGCCGCACTGTCCCCAGCCGTCGAGCCTCCGGCGGGCTGACCGTCCGTGCCGCTGCCGCCGTCCAGGCCGGGCACCGAGGTTGGCCTGCTGGCCGGGGCAGGCTGGGGTCACTGCGCCAGTCATGGAAGTCCGGCTGCCGCCGGACCCGGGCCCCTGGGGCCCTTTCCATGCCTACGAAGTCCAGCGGCTGGTGCCCGCCCCTGCCGCTGCTGGTGCTGCGCCCCGCCAGCCGGGTGCGGGCCACCGGGCGGTCCCGGCTAGCGCTCCCAGGTCGTGAAGGTGGGCAGCAAGGTCTTCGTCGGCAGGTGGTGACGTCGGAAACCGCTCGGAAGTGGGCAGGTTGCAGTACTCGGTGCAGGCCGGATCAGCAGGTTGCGCACCGTACACGGGCAGCAGCCACTATTTCCGGGGGGGGCGGGGCCAGCTACGGCCCCGGTGACGGAGCCGGCGCTGCAGGCCTCGACCGGGGGATGGTCCAGCGCATCCAAGGCGCTGGCCAGGGTGCGGGGGCGGAGCACGCCGCGCCCAGCCACCTGGGCGGCTGCCGTCCGCAACGGTGTTGTGGTTGCCGCCCGTTCCCGGCCCGGTCGGCAGGGCAGGCCGCGCGCGTTGCGGAGTGGGGAAGAGCGAAGGGGAGGACTGGGCCTGGCTGGCAGTTGCCGGGTACGCCGACGGCCGGGCTCCTCATCTGGGGGCCCGACCATCTGGGGTCGTGCTGATGCAGGGTCAGGGTCCGGCGATTTCCGTGTACGTTCCCCGTGTTACTGCAGGTTGTGTTGCAATCGCGGAGCGTGCTTGTGGTCGACGAGTGGCAGTTGTTCTGGACCGACCGGGGCAGCGGGTCCGCGGTTCTGCCGCCCATCGGTTGGGGTGATCTGGAAGAGCGTGAGCGACGGTTGGGAGTCCGGCTCAGGCAGCCGATCCTGGTGTCTCCGGACGGCCGTGTCGATGCTCGATTGAGCGAATTCTTCCGGCGGCCACCGTTCGTTGGGAAGGCACCTGGTACGCAGGAGTCGTACGCGCTGGACTACCGCTTGTTCTTCACGTTCTTGTGGAGGTCGGGCCTGACCTGGGACCGCGCCGCGGCGGAGGATCTGGAGGATTGGGAGGACTGGCGGCTTCGTGCCGAGGCCAACGACGCACCGATCGGCGGAGCGAAGTGGGGGCGGGAGCTCGCGGCCCTGCGCATGCTCTACGACTGGGCAACAGCGCGGGGACACATCGCGGTGAATCCGGTTCGTCTGCGTGCAGTGCGTACGAGGGACGGCTCGATGGTTGAGGTCCCGGAGCTTTCGCCGGCGGACGTCCAAGGCATACCTGCACGGTAGGTGCGCGCCCGAGATCCGTCTACCACGCATTAGACGACACGCCCGCTGTCGACGAGCTGGCGGGCAGGGACGACGCGCCATGAAGCTGGAGCCCGCCATCGCCGACGACCACCACGCCCGTGCCCGACGGCAGCGCGAGCTCGCCGCACAGATCGCCGGGCTCGACACCGGCACGGCGGAGACCGGTCGGTGACCGTAACCGAACTCGAACCCTGAACAGTGGGCACCCTGGCGCCCGCCGTCCCTTGCCCCGCCCCGGGAGCCCGGCCTTCGGCCCAGGGACCCTTCCTGTAATAGGCGAGAGTATCTAGCATCACCTAGAACTTGACGTTCCATCAACACAGGGGGACACGTGGCGCTCTTCGGACGGAACGCACGGAATAAACTGGCACAACAGGGCTACACAACCACGGTCGAGGGCGACGCAACGTTCCTATGGCACCCCGACTACGACGAAGGCATGACCGCCATCGGCTGGGCGATCAAGGATTGGCCCGGTTCCTGGAGTGTTTTCGTTCGCAACATGAGCATCCGACTCGGCGGCCAGGGGGAACTGATCGGCCACCGTGCCAGCCTGGACGAAGCGCTGGTCGCCATAGCCAATTGGGGCATCGAGTACCGTCACCTGGCGCCCTGACCCAGGAGGCGACAATACCGAGCTGACGCCACCCGGAGGTTCAGAAAGCCGCCTGGCCCGTGACTACGAAGCCCTCCCCGCCCGCTCTGAAGCCGTGATCCACGTCGTGATGATCAACCTTATGACCCGTCGACTCACCGGCGAGAGCACCCCCGACCTGGCGCGGAACCTAAGCCATCAAGCCAGGGCCGAAACGCCCAGTCAGAATCCGCCTTCGGACAGTATGCTCGGCGAAGCCGCCCAACAGCACTAAGGGCGTCCGCCAGTAGGTCATCGGATGCGGGGGCTTCGAGGCCGGGTGTCCCAGCGGTAGAGGGTCCAAGCCCGTCGGATTAGGCAGCGGACAG
>NZ_JARXYZ010000048.1 GCF_029894125.1 Kitasatospora sp. MAA19 | reverse complement strand
CCCCTCCGTCCTCGACCTCGCCTACGGCACCGCCGGCGCCACCCGGGTCGCCCTGATCACCGACGCCATGGGCGCCGCCGGCATGGGCGACGGCCGCTACCCCCTCGGCCCCCTCCAGGTCGAGGTCAAGGACGGCGTCGCGATGCTCCCCGACGGCAGCTCCATCGCGGGCTCCACCCTCACCCTCGACCGGGTCTTCCGACGCGCCGTGCGAATCAACGGCCTGACGCTCCACCAGGCCGTCGAATCGTTGTCCACCACCCCGGCCCGCCTGCTGGGCCTCGCCGACTCGATCGGCTCGCTGGAGACCGGCAAGCACGCCGACCTCGTCGTCCTCGACTCCGAGAGCCACGACCTGGTCGCCGTCATGCGCCGCGGCCGGTGGGTCCTCGGCGGCGAGCGCTTCGACGTGGTTCCGACGCCGTGAAGCCGACCTGAGCGGCGGGGCGGGTTCTCCGGCCGGAACACCGGTGCCCTGCGCGTCATGACGCGCAGGGCACCGGGCCGCCGACGGCCGAACCGAGGCTCCGACCTCACGGGACAGGCCCTATGCGGCGGTCAGGGTCCGCAGCAGCCGTGACACCTCCTGGGCCACGGCCTGGCGGCCGTCGCCCAGGTAGGCGCGGGTGTCGACCAGGGCGGTGTCGGCGGCCAGGCGGCGGCGGACCGCCTCGGTGAAGGCCTTGTTGAGGTGGGTGGCGATGTTGATCTTCGTCATGCCGTGGGCGACCGCCGCCGCCAGCGCGTCGTCCGCCGCCCCCGAGGAGCCGTGCAACACCAGCGGTACCGGTATGGCGGCCCGCAGGGCGGCGATCAGTTCGAGGTCCAGGACCGCCGTGCGGGTGAGCATGGCGTGCGAGGTGCCGACGGCCACCGCCAGCGCGTCGACGCCGGTGCGCTCGGTGAACTCGGCGCCCTCCCCCGGGTCGGTCCGGGCGCCGGGGGCGTGGACGCCGTCCTTCCCGCCGACCTCGCCGAGTTCGGCCTCCACCCAGACGCCCGCGGCGTGGCACAACTCGACCACCTCGGCCGTGGCCCGCACGTTCTGCTCGTACGGCAGCACCGACGCGTCGAACATCACCGAGCCGAAGCCCAGCCCGACCGCCTCCGCCACCAGCGACCGCTCGGTCGCGTGGTCGAGGTGGACGGCCACCGGCACGGCCGCGGCCCGGGCCACCGCCAGCGTCGCGGTGCCGATGGGCGCCAGGCCGCCGTGGTAGCGCACGGCGTTCTCGCTGATCTGGAGGATGACCGGGGCCCCGACGGCCTCGGCCCCGGCGACGATGGCCTCGGCGTGTTCCAGCTGGATGACGTTGAACGCTCCGACGCCGGATCCGCTCCGCCGCGCGGGCGCGATGATCTCTCCGGTTCCGGCCAGGGTCACGGTTCTCCTTGAGGGTGTGCCGGGCCGACTTCCTCGACCCGGACGAGGCTGAGCATGCGGTGGTAGGCGTCGGCGTCGTAGCGCCCGGCCAGCGGGGCCAGGACGGTGGCGGCGGACAGCGCCACGGCCTGCCGGAGCCGGTCGGGCCAGGGCGCGCCGGTGTGCAGGCCGAGCGCGAGGGCGGCGACCGCCGAATCGCCCGCACCCGTCGGATTGCCGCGCAGCGCGTCCGGCGGGCGGGCCCGCCAGTTGCCCTCGGCCGTGCAGGCCAGCAGACCGTCCGGCCCCAGTGAGGCGACCACCGCGCCGACGCCGGCCGCCCGGAGCAGTTCCGCGCCCTCGGCCGGGTCCCCGGTACCGGTGGCCTCGGCGAGTTCGTGGGCGTTGGGTTTGACCACGGCCGGGCCCGCGGGCAGCGCCCGCAGCAGCGCCGGACCGTCCGCGTCCAGGACGGCCGGGACGCCGTGGCAGCGGGCCCGCTCGATCAGGATCCGGTAGGCGTCCGCGGGCGGCCCGGGCGGCACGCTCCCGGAGAGCACGACGACCGACGCGCCGGGCAGCAGCCGCTCGTAGTGGGCCAGGAAGCGCCGCCACTCCTGCGGCGACACCTCGGGCCCGGGCTCCAGGAAGACGGTGGTGTCCTGGTCGTCCGCGACGGCCACGGTCCGGCGGGTCTCCCCCGCCACCTCGACCAGTTCGTCGGGCAGGGCGGCCTCGGCGAGATCGGCCCGGACCGCCTGACCGGCCGGCCCCCCGGCCAGGCCCGTGACGATCGCGGCGTGGCCGAGCGCGGCGAGCACGCGCGCGACGTTGACGCCCTTCCCGCCGGCCTGCTGACGGACGCTCGGCACCCGGTGGCTGGCGTGCAGCCGGACCTCGGGCAGCCGGTAGGTGATGTCCAGGGCCGCGTTGAGCGTGACGGTGAGGATCACGCCGCACCGCCGTCCAGGAGGTCCTGCGCGAGCAGCGCCGCCCCCAGGCTGCCCGCCCGGTGGCCCAGTTCGGCGGCCACCAGCAGCGGAGCCGGACGGAAGGTGAGACGCTCGGCGAGCGCGGTCCGCAGCGGCGGCAGGAACGCTTCACCGGCCTCCGCCAGACCGCCGCCGATGACCAGGCGCCCCGGATCGAGCAGCGCGGTCAGGGCGGCCAGGCCGTCGGCCAGCGCCTCGACCGCCTCGGTCCAGATCCGCCCGGCCGATCGCTCGCCCGCCTCGGCCCGGGCCCGGACGTCCTTGGCGCTCACGGCGGGACCGCCGGAGGCCAGCGCGTAGCGGCGGGCGATCGCCGAGGCGGAGGCGATCGTCTCCAGGCAGCCCCGGTTGCCGCAGGCGCACCGGTCGCCGCCGGGGCGGACCACCAGGTGGCCGAGCTCCCCCGCGAACCCCCGGTCGCCGGCGAACGGCCGGCCGCCGAGCATCAGCGCGGCGGCGATGCCCGTCCCGACCGGGACGAAGGCGAAGTCGGCGCAGCCGCGCCCGGCCCCGAGGCGGGCCTCCGCGACGCCGCCGGCCCGGACGTCGTGCCCGAAGGCCACCGGGAGGTCCAGGTGCTCGGCGACCCGGCGCCGCACGGGCAGCTCGCGCCAGCCGAGGTTGGCGGCGAGGACGGCGGTGCCGCTCGCCTCGTCCACCAGCCCCGGCACCACGACCCCGGCGGCGGCCGGCTTCGCCCCGCGGCGAACGGCCCGGGTCACGAGCTCGTCCGCGCACCGCAGCACCGTGTCCAGAACGGCGTCCGGCCCGCGCTCGGCCCGGGTGTGCCACTGCTCGGTCTCGACGGGCTCGCCGTTCTCGACCACCGCGCCCTTGATGTGCGTGCCGCCGACGTCCAGGGCGATGACGCTCACGGCGCCGGCTCCGCCCTGCCGCACGCGGTCCGCAGGCGGGTCATGCCTGGTCCAGCACGATGGAGCGGGTGAGGTTGCGCGGGTGGTCGGGGTCCAGGCCCTGCCGGACGGCGAGGCCGACCGCCAGGCGCTGCGCGCGGATCAGGTCGGCCAGCGGGTCGAGCGCCGACACACTGACCCGGGCACCGGTCGACTCGACCTGCCGGACCAGGCCGGTCGGCGGTTCGCCGAGGAACCACACCACGCTCCCGGGGCGGCTGACGCTGATCGGTCCGTGCCGGAACTCCATGGCGGGGTAGGACTCGGTCCACGAGGACGAGGCCTCCCGGACCTTGAGCGCGGCCTCGTGCGCCACGCCGCAGGTCCAGCCCGTCCCCAGGAAGGTGAACTGCCGGGCGTCGAGCGCCCCTTCGGGCAGCGGCGCGACCAGTGCCCGCCGCGCCTGCTCCGGCAGGTCCGCCGGCGCGGCGCCCAGGTGGGCGCGGAGCAGCACGAGGGCGGTGGTGGCGAACCTGGTCTGCACGACCGACTTCTCGTCCGCGAACTCCAGCGCCACCACGTGGCGCGCGGCCCCGCCGATCTGGGTCTCCGGGGCGGCGGTGATCGCCACCGTCTCGGTGTCCTCGGTCCGGGCCAGCGCGTCCAGCACCTCGGTGGTGGTGCCGGAGCGGGTCAGGGCGACGACCCGGTCGTACCGCCGGGCGGCCGGGAACTCGGACGCCGCGAACGCGTCGGTCTCCCCCAGCCCGAGCGACTCGCGCAGCACCGCGTAGGCCTGCGCGATGTACAGCGAGGTGCCGCACCCGATGACCGCCACCCGCTCACCGGGCTCGGGCAGGTGCCCCGGAGCCAGATCAAGGGCGCGCTGCCAGCACTCGGGCTGGCTGGCGATCTCTTCGTCGACGTGAGCCATGACGTCCTCCTGCGTAGGACTGCAAGATGGTGCGTGAAGATGCTTGATTTATAGTGCAAATCTTCATCTCTGCGCAATAACGAGCAGGAGTGTTCATCTTTGAACAGCCGTCCCCCACCGCCACCACAGACCACCCCCGACCGCCCCCGGGCAGCACGAAGCCATCGCACAACTCTCCTCAACGAGCTTGGGTGCTCAGGGAGTTGTGCGATGGCTGTCACGCCCGTCCGGGGGCCGACCTCGGGACCGAACGTCGCGAAGTCGACATCGGCGACCCCCGCGACCGGTCAGGCGGCGGTGGCGGGCTCGCGGAAGTAGTGGCCCCGGTCGAGGTCGTCGAGGAGGCCGGGGCGGGTCGGGCGCCAGTCCAGCAGTTCGCGGGTCAGGGCGCTCGACGTCGGCAGGTCCAGGGCGAGGACGGCGCCCAGCCAGGCGAAGTGCTCGGCCGCGGCCTCGGGGGCCACGGAGACCACCGGTACGTCGAGGTGGCGGCCGACCACCTCGGCGATGTCGCGGATCGGGACCCCCTCCCCCGCGACGCCGTGCAGGACCGATCCGGCCGGAGCCTTGTCGACCGCCAAGGCGAACAGCCGTGCGGCGTCGAGGCGGTGGACGGCCGGCCAGCGGTTGGCGCCGTCACCGATGTAGCCGGAGACGCCCTGGGCCCGGGCGATGGCGACCAGGGTCGCCAGGAACCCGTTGTCCCCCTCGCCGTAGCAGGTCGGCGACAGCCGGACGACGGACGAGCGCACACCGCGCGCAGCGAGCGCGAGCGTCGCCTCCGCGGTGGCCGCCCGGATCGAGAACGGCGAGCCGTCGACCGCGGGCATGTCCCGCTCGGTCACCAGCTGCCCCGGCTTGAAGCCGATCAGCCCGGAGGCGAGGACGAACGGGCGGTCGCTACCGGCCAGCACGTCGCCGAAGGTGTCGACGGCGAGGCGATCGGCCTCGGCGGCGCCCCGGAAGTCGCCGGTGAAGGCGATGTCGTGCTTGAACGCGAGATGGATCACCCCGTCCGACGCCGCGGCCGCGTCCCGCAGGACGTCGAGGTCGTCGACGGTGCCGCGGACGACCTCGGCCCCGCCCGCGGCGAGGGCGGCGGCGGAGGCTTCGGAGCGGGCGAGCCCGGTCACCCGGTGCCCCGCGTCGATGAGCTCGGGAACGACGGCGGATCCGATCCAGCCGGACGCGCCGGTCACGAAGATGCGCATGGGAAGAGCCCCTCACTGGTGATGTCAGTTGCTGTCATCGACGGTAGCACCCGACGTCAGTCACTGTCATCACGTAGGATCTGTCCATGGGTAGATGGGAGCCGAACGCGCGCGGACGCCTGGCGGAAGCGGCATTGGAGCTCTACAGCGAGCGGGGCTACGAGCAGACCACCGTGGCGGAGATCGCCAAACGGGCCGGCCTCACCGAGCGAACCTTCTTCCGGCACTACGCCGACAAGCGCGAGGTGCTGTTCGACGGCGCCAACGCGCTGCAGGAGCGGTTCGTGGACGCGGTCGCCGAGGCTCAGGAGTCGGCGGCGCCGATCGACGCGATGGCGGCGGGCCTGCAGGCGGTCACCGACGTCTTCGCCGGCCGCCGCGAGTACTCCCGGAGGCGGCAGGCCGTCATCCAGGCGAATGCGGAACTCCGGGAGCGGGAGCTGATCAAGCTCGCCTCGATGTCGACGGCGCTGGCCGGCGCCCTGCGCGGGCGCGGGGTCGCGGAACCGGTCGCGAGCCTGACCGCCGAGGCGGGCGTCGCCGTGTTCAAGGTCGGCTTCGAGCTCTGGATCGCGCCGGCCGAGCAGCGCGAGCTGTCGCAGGTGATGCGGGAATCGCTGGACGCGCTCAAGTCCGCGACCGCGAGCGGTCAGACCGTCTGAAGTGCGCTCCTTGCGTCCCCAGGGCCTGTCCGGCCGATCCTGCCGGGCAGGATCGGCCGGACAGGCCCTGGTTCCGTTCCGGTGCGGTGGTCAGCCGATTTCGGCGACCAGATCGGCGATCGCGGCCGGCGCCCGGTGGCGGGCGAGTTCGGCGCACAGGGCCTCGGCGCGGCGGCGGTAGGAGGGGCGGCTGAGGGCTTCGTCCACCGCTGCCGCCAGGTCCTCCGTGGTGGGTCGGCCGGTGCGGAGGTCGATGCCCGTACCGCTCCACGCCACCCGGGCGGCGACCTCCGGCTTGTCCTCGCTCTCGGCGGCGATCACCAGCGGTACGCCGTGCCCGAGCGCGGTGTGCACGCCACCGTAGCCGCCGTTGCTGACCAGCAGGTCCGCGTGCGGCAGCAGTGCGTCGAACGGGACGTACCCGGCCGCTCGGGCGTTGGCCGGCAGCTGTGGGAGTTCGGCGGCCAGCAGCAGCTCGCCGTCGTGGCGGGCGGTGGCCGCGATCACCAGCAGGTCCTCCCGCCCGGCCAGGGCGCGCAGGGTCGGGACCACCAGCGCCGTCAGGTCCCCGTTGGCGACGGTCCCCTGGGTCACCACGACGACCTTGCGGCCCTGCGCCCTGGCCTGCTCCAACTCCGGCCACCAGGACGGGATTCGGTCGCCCTTCGAGGCGGGTATCGGCAGCGCGCCGATGAAGCGGACGTTGGCGGGCAGGTCGCTGCGCGGGTACTCGAAGCCGGGGACGGTGAGTTGCAGGAAGTGGTCGGCGGCCTCGGTGAGGACCCTGGGCCGCTCTCCGGCGGGCAGCTCCACCCCGGCGGCGGCGAAGCACTGGCGCACGTACTCGGTCACCAGGCGGCCCCGCTCCGCGAACTGCCCGGCGAGTGCGGCGTACTGGGCGCGCTCGGTCTCGTCCACCGGGGGCGGCAGGCCCGGGCCGAACGGGGCGGTGTCCCGGCTCCCGACCATCACCGGGAAGGTGCCGATCGCCACCACCGCGGGCCGGTCGCCCGCCTTCCGGCCCAGTGCCAGGGCGGCCCCGCCCAGGAACAGACTGTCATGGATCGCCACGGTCGCCGGGAAGGATGCCAACAGCTCGTGGAGAGCGGCGAGTTGGGCCGGAACCGGGTCGCCGAAGATGTGCCTGGCGTCCCAGCTGAGCCGGGCCGGACCGGCCGGTACCAGCTCCCGCTCGGGGAAGCTCGCCGCGAAGTCGCGGTCGTCGAAGTCGGCCGCCGCCGGCAGCGCCTGGAAGTGGCAGCCCTCCGCCGCGACCTGGGCGGCGAACCGCGCCCCGCCGAGGAACACCACCTCGTGTCCCAGGCCGGACAGGTGGCCGGCGATCCGCAGCAGCGGGCCGGTGTGCCCGGCCACGGGCGTGGCGGCAACGATGATCTTGGACATGGGGAGAATTCCTCTTCCGGGGTGGTGGCCTTCGGTGGGGTTCCTCGCCGGCGGCGGAGGCCGGAGAGACTGCTACCGCTCGCGCAGCAGGTCGTGCAGGGCGCCCGCGAGCGCCAAGTACTCGTCGGCGTCGCGCGCGGCGACGTGGAGGTCGATCAGCGGCTCGGCACCCAGCGCGTCGACCGCCGTGGCCAGGTAGTCGGCGATCTGATGGACCGTTCCGCGGCGCGGGACGAGCTCCTCGGGGGCCGGCTCGGCGGTGATCGCGGGGTTCACCCGGAGCACCAGGCGCAGCGCGTCCGGGTCGCGCCCGGCGTCGGTGGCGTGCTGCCGGACGGCGCGCCACATCTGCGCCAGGGCCGGTACGGGCAGGCCCACGGCCAGCCAGCCGTCGGCGCGCCGACCGACTCGGGCGAGGGTGGCCTGGTCGAAGCCGCCCAGCAGCAGCGGAGGACGGGGGCGCTGCACGGGCCCGGACCGGATGACCGCGGGCGGGACGGTCCACCGGGCCCCGGTGTGGCGGATCACGTCGTCCGCCGCCCACACCCGCTCCAGGACGTCCAGGCTCTCCTCCAGCCGGTCGCCCAGGCCCTGCCAGGCGACGCCGACGGCCTGGTACTCGTCCTTGGACCAGCCCGGCCCCAGCCCGACGTCCAGGCGTCCGGCGCTGACCAGGTCGAGGGAGGTCAGGGTGCGGGCGAGCAGTACGGGCGGGTACCAGAGGGCGTTCAGGGTGCTGATGCCCAGCCGCGCGCGGCGGGTCGCACCGGCCGCCACCGTCAGCACGATCAGCGGGTCCAGGAAGGCCTCGCACTCGGGCGGGGGGACCGTCCCGTCACCGCCCGGGTAGCGGCTCTGCGGGGCGGTCGCGACCAGGAGCCGGTCACCGACCCAGAGGCCGGCGTAGCCGATTTCCTCGGCGGCGGTCGCGACCCGGGCGGACAGCGCGGGGTCGGCGAAGCGGCCGTACTGAGGAAGGGAGAGTCCGATGCGCATGGTGGGTGTGGGCCTTGCCTGGTGGGCGACGAGAGGGACGACGACGGCGAGCAGAGGTAGGGGCGCGGGCCGGCCCGTCACACGCTGCCGCAGGCGGTGGCGCCGAGGCCGACGGTGCGGGCCGGCGCGCTGAAGGTGATGCGGTGCTTCATGGTCTCCGCTTGCAGAGGTCGGGGTCGGTGGCGTCACGGGGGCGAGGCTTCCGCGCTGCCGCCGCACCCCCCGGCAGTACTGTCACCGATCGAGATTGACATTCGATCAACGCCCGATCGCAGCCGTTCGAACCGCGTCCGCCCAGCTCACGGCCGTACCGCCGACCGGCACCGGACCGCCCGGACTCACCACGCCGCGATCGCTCCCCGACTCATCACTCGGGACCGGGCCTCAGACCCCGATGGCCCGGACGATCCGGGCGGCCCAGTCGGCGGGGCTCTCCCGGCCGAGGAGGGCGGAGAGGCGGCGCAGGCGGGCGCGGCGCTCGGCGGGGGTGAGGGCCAGGGCGCGGGCCAGGGTCGCGGTGAGGTCGTCGGCGGAGTGCGGGTCGGTGAGCAGGGCCGCGCTGCCGAGTTCGGTGGCGGCGCCGGCGTGGCGGGAGAGGACGAGCGCACCAGCGCGGGGCACCGCCGCCCCGGGGACGGCTGACCCGGCGGCTGCCTGGGCTGCGATGAACTCCTTCGCCGTGAGGTTCATCCCGTCCTGGAGGGACGTCACCCAGAGCACGTCGGCGGCCAGGTACTGGTCGATCACCTCGGCGGGCGGCAGGCTGCGCGGCAGGTACTCGATCGGCCGCCGACTCCCCTCGCACCACACGTCATTGATCTCGTCGATGCGCTGTTCGAGGAGTCGGCGGGTGGTGTCGTGGGCGGTGATGCCGGGCTCGGGCGGCGGGCAGACCAGGCGGAAGCGCAACCGCCCGCGCAGGTCGGGGCGTTCGGCGAGCAGCCGGGCGATCGCCTCGACCTTCTGGACGGGCGCCTTGGCGTAGTCGAGGCGTTCGACCGAGAGCACCAACCGGCCCTCGTCCGAGGGGCGGTAGGGCGCGCGGCGGCGGGCGAGCGCCTCGATGGCGGGGCGGTCGATGCCGAGCGGGTGGATGCCCAGGCGCGGCAGCCGGGACCGGCCGGCCAGGGTCCGCCGGAAGTGCTCGGCGAAGGTGGCGGTATGGAACCCGGCCCAGTCCAGGCAGGCCAGCGAGGAACGGAGTTCGCACGCGGTGGGCAGCGCGGCGAAGACCTCCGGCGGCGGGAACGGGGTGTGGTGGAACAGCCCGATGCGCAGGTCCGGGCGGCGGGCGCGGAGCAGGCCCGGCACCAGCCACAGGTTGTAGTCGTGCAGCCAGACGGTGGCTCCGGGCGCGGCCTGCGCGCCGATGTGCTCGGCGAAGCGCGCGTTCACCGTCCGGTAGTCGGCCCAGTCGGCGGGGTCGAAGCCCAGCCGCTCCGGTTCCGACATCAGCACTGGCCAGAGCATCTGCTTGCAGGCCCGGTGGAAGTAGCCCGCCCACTCGGCGCCGTCGAGCGGCAGCAGCGAGAGGGGCGGCCCCGGGCGGGGCTCGGGGGCGGGGCCCCCGACGGCGGCGGCGACCCAGACGCCCGGCAGCCCGCTGCCGAAGAGGCTGTTCAGGGTGGGCAGGATGCCGTTGGGGCTGGACGGCGGCTGCCAGCCCTCGGGGGTCCAGGTCCCCGGTGGACGGTGGTAGCCGACCACCAGCGGGTGGCCGCGCTCCGCGCGGTCGAAGTCCGGTGCCACCCAGCCGAGTTCCTGGAGTGCCGCGAGGATCCCGGCCGCGCCGGGGCGTCCGGGCCGGCACACCGACGGGCTCTCGGGAACCGCCGCCAGCAGGGCGGGCTCGGCCTCCCCGACGATGACGCCGTGCGCGCCGAGCCGGTAGAGCGACAGGTCGTTGAGCGAGTCTCCGGCGACCAGGACCGAGTCCATCGACCAACCCAGCTTCTCGGCCAGGGCCCGCAGTGCACCGCCCTTGCCGGCCCTCGACGGCAGGACGTCGAAGTAGCGGTCGGCCGAGTAGAGCCAGTCGCAGCCGAGGGAGCGGACGGCCTCGGCGAGCTCCTCGGTGAGCCCGTCCGGCGCCAGGTGGTACGAGCAACGGCCGTCCTGGGCAACGCCGTTCTGGTAGACGAGCGCCGGGAAGCCGCCCAGCGCCGCGCGGACCCGCTCCGGACCGGGCCAGCCGGCGCGCAACTGCTCCTGCAGCGGGGCCACCGGCGCGAAGTCCTCGCCGTCCACGACGGTGGCGCCGACATCGGCGATGATCCAGCGGGGTCTGGGCACGAGCGGATCCCGCAGGACCTCGCGGACCGACGGCACGCCCCGGCCGGTGGCGAAGACCACGGTCACCTCGGGATGGCGGACCAGCGCGGTGTACAGCCGGCGCCGGTCGGCCACCTCGCCGCCCAGGAGCGTCCCGTCCAGATCGGTGACCAGAATCCTCGACATCTGCCGGACGTTAACACGGCCCGACAACGGAGTGAAGTGCCCCTGTCGCGCCGGGCGATGCCATCGCCGCGGATCAGACGGTCCGTCATCTGCCGTCACCAGCTGGCGTTTTGATCGAGCGCGACCGGTCGGCGCCCGCTCGACCCCGTCGTCAGCAGCGGCCGGGCGGAGCCTGGCTCGCTCCGGACGGTCCGACGTGCGACTCGGCAGCAGCCGAGGCCATCGCGGCGGCGGAGGCGGCGGAAGCCGACAGGGCGTGCAGGGCCGCACGGGCCGCCGACTCGCCCTCCCCATACTGGTGGGCCCGGGCGGTCCGGACGGCGGCGCCGAGGTGGAGCGCGGCTTCCTCCGGGCGGCCGATCGCGGCGAGGGCGCGGCCGTAGAGGGTCTCCAGGACCACCTGGCGGGCGACGGGGAACGGGGGCTGCGCGAGGGCCAGACCGCAGGCCGCGTGGTGGGCGGCCTCCTCGGGGTCGCCGGCCGCCAGGCAGTCGTCGGCCAGGTGCTGGCGGGCGAGGGCGGCGAGTTCGGCGCGGTCCGCCTGCGTGGCCAGCGCGAGGGCCGTGGTCAGCAGGTCGCGCACCCGCGCGCTCCGGCCGTACCGGGCGAGCGCGACGGCCAGGTTGACCAGCGCGACGGCCTGCGCGGTGCCGTCCCCGGCCAGGGCGGCCAGGCCCGGGGCCTGCTCCAGGTGGGCGAGGGCCTCCTCGTGCCGCCCCTCCTCCAGCAGGACCCACCCCAGGAGCGCCCGTGCGCGGGACTGCGCGCCGGGGTCCAGGTCGGCCTCGGCGGCGGCCAGGCCGTGTTCGAGCAGCGGCACCCATCCGTCCCGGGCCTGCCACACGATCAGGGGCCACTGGAGGAGGACCAGGCGCCAGGCCCGGTCGTGGAGCCCGGCCGCGACCGCCGCCGCGACCGCGCCGCGCAGGGTGTCCCGTTCGACGGCGTACCAGGCGAGCGCGCTCGCGCGGTCCGGGAAGGGCCGCACCTCGGCGGGGCGCCGGGTGCCGGGCGGGAGGGCGCAGCACGGCTCGCTGCCCGGCTCGGCGGCGGCGCTCGCGGCGAGGAGGGTGTTCAGCAGGTGGTCGAGGAGCCGTGGCAGCACGTCGGCGTCGGCGTCGTCGTCGCCCGGCATGCTCCGGGCGTAGAGCCGGACCAGGTCGTGCAGGGTGTAGGCGTCCTGGCCGATCTCGACGAGCAGGTGGGCGGTGGCCAGTTGGTCCAGGGCCCCGGCGGCCTGGTCGAGCCGGCAATCGGCGAGTGCGGCGGCCGTACGGCTGTCGAGGGTGGCGCCGGTGTGCGCGCCGAGCCGGTGGAACATCCGGCGGGCCGGCTCGGACAGGTGCTGCACGGTGAGGGCGAGGGCGGCGGCGAGGCTGGTGTCCTCCACCTCCAGGAGGCCCAGCCTGCGCTGTTCGTCCGCCAGTTCGTCGGCGAGGGCGGCCAGGCTGCGGGCCGGGCAGGTGGCGATCCGGGCCGCCGCGAGGCGCAGCGCGAGCGGCAGGCCGTCGCACAGGCCCACCAGGCGGGCGGCGGCCTCGGGTTCGGCCGACACCAGGTCCGTGCCCAGGGTGGCGGCGAGCAGGGTGACGGACTGCGGGGGCGACAGCTCGCTGAGCGAGACGGGGCGGGCGGCGTCCGAGGCGACCAGGCCGCCGAGCCGGTCGCGGCTGGTCACCACCGTGACGCAGCCCTCCCCGTCGGGCAGGAGCGGGCGGACCTGCTCGGAGCGGCGCGCGTTGTCCAGGACGATCAGCATCCTGCGGTCCGTGGTCAGTTCCCGGTAGCGGGCCGCCATGGCCTCGGCGGAACCGGGCATCTGCTCGGCCGGCAGGCCGAGGGCGAGCAGCAGTTCGCGCAGCACGGCGGCGGTGGAGCGCTCGGGCAGGGGGCTGTGGCCGCAGAGGTCGACGAACAGTCGGCCGTCGGGGAAGTCCGTCTGCCGGTGGTGGGCCCAGTACACGGCGAGGGTGGTCTTCCCGACCCCGGCGCCGCCGGTGACGACGGCGATCGCGCCGGGGGTGCCGGTGGCCCGGTCGAGTGCGGCCAGTTCGTCCTGCCGGCCGGAGAAGCCCCGGGGGCGCCGGGGGAAGGTCCAGGCGGCGGAGCGGGGCGGCGTCGGCCCGGGTGCGGGGGCGGGTGCGGGTGCGGGGGCTGGCGGGGGCGGACCGTCGACGGGCAGGTCCGGTGCCGGCGGGGCCCCGGTGTACGGGCCGGGGGCCGGCCGGTCGGTCGGGGCGGTGGCGCGCAGGAGCGCGTCGTAGGCGTCGACGAGTTCGACTCCCGGGTCGATTCCCAGCTGGTCGGCCAGGGCCCGGCGGGTGCGGTGGAACCAGCCCAGCGCCTCCGACCGCCTTCCCGCCCGGCCGAGCGCCAGCATCAGCGCCGCGACCAGCGACTCCCGGAGCGGGTTCATCGCGACCTCGGTGCGCAGCACGCCCGCCGCCGCGCCGTGGTCGCCGAGCCGGCCGTGGGCGCGCGCCAGTTCCTCCACGGCGACGAGCCGCAGCTCCTCCAGGCCCTGCGCGGCGCACTGCAGCGGCAGGCTGGCGGTCGTGCCGGCGAGCGCGGGGCCCCGCCACAGGGCGAGCGCCTCCTGAAGCGCGGCCACCGAGTCGCCGGCGGCGCGCAGTGACCGGGCGGACTGGAGGAGGTGCTCGAACCGGCCGGTGTCCACCGCCAGTTCGGGCACCCGCAGGAGGTAGGCGCCGCCGTCGGTGACGAGTTCGACGCCGACGGCGGGCGCACCGTGCGCGGCGAGCAGCGCGCGCAGTCCCGACACGTGGTTCTGGATGACGGTCCGCGCGTGCCGGGGCGGCTCCTCGTCCCACACGGCCTCGGTGAGCCGGTCGACGGTGACGGGTGCGCCGGGATTCAGCAGCAGCATGGCCAGCAGGCTCCGGCGCTTGACCGACCCGACGGGGAGCTCCCGGCCGTCCGCGGCCACTGCGGCCACCGAGCCCAGCAGTCGGAAGTCCACGCGCACCCCCCACCGTGCACCACATCAGAGTGACAAGCATTTGACTTCCTCCCCCGGCTGGAGCCGGGGGATTCCCCTCAGCCTCGCGGCTGAGCCGCTGCGCGTGAGCGCTGCGGTCGGGATGTCTCCTGCTTCACCGACGACTGCCCGCCCGGAGTGCTCCGTTGAGGTCTGACACCGTCTCCACAGGCTGCAACCGCCAGTCCGGCGGCCAGGATGTTGCGTGCCGCGTTCACGTCCCGGTCATGCCGCGCGCCGCAGGCGCATTCCCACGCGCGGACGTTCAGGGGCATCCTCGCGGCGATCACGCCGCAGGCCGAGCACAGTTTCGAGCTGGGGAACCACCGGTCGACGGTCACCAGGTCCCGGCCGTACCACTGGGCCTTGTACTCCAGCATGGACCGCATCTCGGTCCAGCTCGCGTCACCGATGGCGCGGGCGAGCGTCCGGTTCCCCAGCATGTTCCGGACCGTCAGATCCTCGATCACGACCGTTTGGTTCTCACGGACGAGTCGGGTGGTGAGCTTGTGCAGGAAGTCCCTGTGGCGGTCGGCGATCCGCGCGTGCACGCGGGCGACCTTGAGCCGGGCCTTGTCCCGGTTGGCGCTGCCCTCGGTCTTGCGGGACAGCTCCCGCTGGGCCCTGGCCAGGCGTTCCCGGTCCTTGCGCCCGTACCGGGGGTTGGTGATCCTCTCCCCGGTGGACAGCGTCACCAGACTGGTGATCCCCGCGTCGATCCCGACCGCCGTGTTCACGGGTGCGGGCATCGACGGGCGGTCCTCGCACAGCAGCGAGACGAACCAGCGCCCCGCGCTGTCCTGCGACACGGTCACCGTGGACGGCGCCGCGCCCCGCGGCAGCGGCCTGGACCACACAATGTCCAGCGGCCGATCCATCTTCGCCAGCGTCAGCCGGCCGTCCCGGAACCGGAACGCCGAGGACGTGTACTCGGCGGACCTGCGGGACTTCTTCCGGGACTTGAACGTCGGGTACTTCGCCCGCTTCTGCCAGAAGTTGGCGAACGCCCCCTGCAAGTGCCGCAGCGCCTGCTGCAACGGAACCGACGACACCTCGGACAGGTAGGACAGTTCCCCGGTCCTCTTCCACCCCGTCAGCATCGCCGACGTGGCGTTGTAGTTGACCCTCTCCCGACGCAGCGTCCACGCCTCCGAACGGGCCTGCAACGCCATGTTGTAGACCTTCCGCACACACCCGAAGGTGCGCGACAGCTCAGCCGCCTGCGCATCCGTCGGATAGAAGCGGTACTTGAACGCCCGCTTCACGTGAGTCATGGTCATGACTCACAACCTAACGGGGAATCCGTGAGGATCCAATCCCGCATGTCACAGCACCGCGGCCCGCCCTGGGGGCGAAACGCAGCCACCCGACCCGCCACGCGGGCAGTCCATTTCCTCCCCCGGCTCAGGCCGGGGGCATCCATGGAGGTCCATGATGACAGTGGGCGACCTCCCAGTATCAGAGCGTCGGCCCCGACGGGGCCGCCGGTCGGCCCGTCTGCGGACGGGCGGTCAGCGGGCCTGCCAGCCGTGTTCGAGGAGGTCGAAGGCGGCGTCGACGGCCCGCCCCGGATCGTCGGCGTGGTCGACGAGGGCCGAGGCTTCGAGCGCGAAGCGTGCGAGCGCGGCGCACCGCAGGTCATCGGCGCCGCTGTCCTCGGCGATGGCGCGTGCGAGAGCGCCCTGGTGGCGGATCCACATGCGGCGGGAGTACTCGCTCAGCGCGGGCGTGTTCCGCACGAGTTCAACCAAGGGCGCGAACCGGGGATCGGGGTTCCGCTCACCGATGCGCGTCCGCTTGACGTGCGCGCACAGGGCCTGCGGGACGGACTGCCCGGGTGCGCGGTCGCGTACGGCGGCGACGAGGCGGGCCTCCTGGTCGGCCTCCTCGTCGAAGACCAGGGCCTCCTTGCCGGGGAAGTGCTTGAGCAGGGTCGTGGTCGACACGTCGGCCGCTTCGGCGACGTCCCGGAGCGTCACCCGGTCGTAGCCGTGCGCCAGGAACAGGTTCAGGGCCGCGTCCGCCAGGGACTGGCGGGTGGCGGCCTTCTTCCGCTCACGGCGGCCGATGGGTGCAGTCATGCTTGGATCATACCTTGAATTGCACGGTCAAATAAGTTGTGTCGTTGCACTTTTTTACCGAGTGTGCTTTCGTCATCGTGGCGGCCGGTCCGGCGATGACCCCGGTCGGCACCCGCCCCTGCCGCCGCCCACCCCGCCCCACCTCCGATCACCGGACCACCGAGACCACCGGAGCACCTCGTGAGCACCGACACCCCCCGCATCGCGATCATCGGCGCCGGACCCGGCGGCCTGACCTGCGCCCGCATCCTCCAGCGCCGCGGCATCGAGGTCACCGTCTACGACCTGGACGCCTCCCGCACCGCCCGCGACCAGGGCGGCACCCTCGACATGCACCCCGAATCGGGCCAACACGCCCTGCGCGAGGCCGACTTGTGGGAGGAATTCGAGCGGCTGGCCCGGCCCGAGGGCCAGCAGCTGCGCCTGGTCGGCCGCGACGGCCGCGTCGTCTTCGACGCCGTCCCGCCACCGGCCGCCGGCGCGGACGGCAATCCCGAGATCGACCGCGGCCACCTGCGCGGCATCCTGCTGGACTCCCTCGCCCCCGACACCGTCCGGTGGGGCCACAAGCTGGAGAAGGCCGAGCCGCTCGGCGGCGGCACCCACCGCCTGCACTTCACGAACGGCACCAACGGCACCACCGGCACCACCATCGAGACCGACCTGGTGGTCGGCGCCGACGGCGCCTGGTCCCGCGTACGGCCCCTGCTGTCCGACGCCGTGCCCCGCTACACCGGCGTCACGTTCGTCGAGACCGGCCTCGACGAGGCGGACACCCGCCACCCCCGACTCGCCGCCCTCACCGGCAACGGCACCATGATGGCCCTCGACGACAACCGGGGCTTCATCGCCCAGCGCAACAGCAACGGCCACATCCGCAGCTACCTGGGCCTGCGCACCGACGAGCACTGGCACCGGCAGGCCGGCCTCGACCTCACCGACACCGCCGCCGTACGGGAGGCCCTGCTCCACGCGTTCACCGGCTGGAGCGACAGCCTGACCGGCTTCATCACCGACACCGACACCGGCTACACCAACCGCCCGCTCTACGCCCTGCCCCTCCCCCACGCCTGGCCGCACACCCCCGGCGTCACCCTCCTCGGCGACGCCGCCCACCTCATGTCCCCCTTCTCCGGCATGGGCGCCAACCTCGCCATGCTCGACGGCGCCGACCTCGCCCGCTCCCTCTCCGGCCGGCCCACCGTCGACGACGCCATCACCGCCTACGAGAACGTCCTGCTGCCCCGCTCCGCCGAGGCCGCCGAAGGGGCCGCCGAAGGACTCGCCAGCGCCTTCGCCCCCGACTCCGCCGCACAGGCCCTCGCCCACATGACCGGACACCACTGACACCGGTACTCGGAACCGGGCCCGCCGAACCGATGGCCGCCCCCCGGCTCGGGCGACGCCGAGCGCAGCACGCACTCCCGGGCCGCGGCGATCATCTCGCCCCCTCGCGGCACCGGCGATCGTAGGCGAAGGGATGTGCGCTGTTTCCCCGGTGTCCGTCACGGCGCGATGGCAAGATGAAGTGGCCATGACCAGGGCCGAGTTGGGGTCGCCGCCGGCGGGGGACGAGCGGCGCGTCAGGACGGCGGCGTCATCGGCGCGACGGCTTCAGGGCACCGACATGAAGGAGTACCTTTCTTGACCACTCACCTCAGGCATCGCACCGGCCCGCGGAAGGTGCTGGCGCTGCTGGCGGCACTGTGCGGGATCGTCGGCCTCACCGCGCTCGGTACGACCCCGGCGGCGGCAGCCGACCAGCGCCACGCGGTCTACGCCATCGCGCACCGGGTGGACACCCTGGACGGCGTGGACGCCGCGCTCGGCCACGGCGCCAACGGCATCGAGATCGACGTCTGTGCCTGGTGGAACCCGAACGAATGGCGCGCCTACCACGACTGTTCCTCGGCCGGTGAGAACCGGCTGGGCCCCAGCTTCGACAGCATGGTCGACCGTATCCTCTCCAACGCCAACGCCGGACGCCGGCTGTCGCTGGTCTGGCTGGACATCAAGGACCCGAACTACTGCGGGGAGCAGCCGAACCGCACGTGCAGTGTCGCCGGGCTGCGGGACAAGGCGCAGCGGCTCACGGCAGCCG
This sequence comes from Kitasatospora sp. MAA19, assembly GCF_029894125.1. GTDB lineage: Bacteria > Actinomycetota > Actinomycetes > Streptomycetales > Streptomycetaceae > Kitasatospora. The sequence continues at coordinate 32,496 of NZ_JARXYZ010000048.1, read as the reverse complement.
GGATCCAGGTGCTCTACGGCTTCTTCGAGTACCACGGCGGGAGCACCCCGGACGTCGGCGGCCGGGGTTGGCAGAGCCTGGAGGGCAAGCTCGGCCCGCTGGAGGGCATCACGTCGACCGGGACCCGCGATCAGGTCCAGGGCGCTTTCAACCGGTCCGGTTCCGGGTTCCCGGCCGGTCACCGGGCGATGGACTACGGCGACTCCGACATCACCAAGGGGTTCGGCAACTGCACGGAGACCACCTACAACACGTGCGCGGAGCTGAAGAAGGGGGCCGGGGACCGTGCCGCCGGACGGCTCGCGGCCACGCTGTCCTGGACGACCACCTACAACGACCCGTGGTACGTCGACAAGCTGCTGGGCGATGCGGGTGTGGACGGCATCATCGCGGGCTACGGCGCCTTCACCGGAGTGCGCGAGTACGACAACAGCTGGCAGTGCGCCAACGCGATCAACCTCGTCCGTGACTGGGTGAACCGCCACAGCGGCACCCACCGCATGGCCACCGGCGGCGACCGCCTGTTCCGGTAGCGGGCAGCCCCGGGCCGTCGGCCGGAATCCCGGCCGACGGCCCTTCCGCAGCAGGCGCCGGCCCGGACGGGCCCGCACGCACGAGGCGAGCGCGCGGTCAGAACCAGTGCAGGCAGTGCGGGGCGCGCTCGGCGCGGAAGAGGGCGTCGGCGAGGGCGGCCGCGCCCGGACGGTGGGCCCGGACATGTCCGGCGCGCACGAGCGTGCTCGGGGCGGTGCCGCCGAGGTAGACCGAGCCCAGGTCGCTCACGTCCAGGGACAGGTCCGGCTCCCGGTCCGTCAGGACGCAGTCGGCCTTGCCGTCCCGGACGGTCAGCAGGTAGCGGCCGTGCTCGCCGAGGAACGGGTCGTCGACGTCGAGGACGAGCTCGCCGTCCGTGAACCAGCCACGTGCGGTCAGCGCACGCGGGACGTCCAGCAGCCGCACCCAGAGCCAGTCGGTGTGGTTGCTCAGCTGGCCGGCGTTGAAGTCCGCGAGCTGCCAGCGCAGCGGGTGGTCGGGCGGGAAGTGCTTGAAGACGACCTGGGAGACCAGGTCGTGTCCGAGCACGAACCGGGCCAGGGCCGTGGAGACGGCGTCGTCGGTGGCGATGGTCTCGTCGACCGTCAGGGTGTCGGACTCGCCGAGCGAGTAGCTGGCGTACCCGTCCGGGACGCCGTCGGCGTCGCGGTGGACGGCGACGTAGCGCGGCGCCCGGGAGACCGGGGGCCGGCCCGCGCCCAGGGCCCACCAGCGGTGCGGCCGGGAGAGCGCGCCGGGCTGGGCGCGGCGGTACCGGTCGTAGACCTCTTCCAGGATCCCGCCGCACTCGGCACGCCGCAGCAGCTCGACCGAGCCGGCCGCCGCGGCGTCGGCCGTTGCGCCCGCCCGGGGGCGGGCGAGGGCGGCGCGGTGGCGCGGCACCGTCAGCCGCTGCGTGTAGGTCGCCGGTCCGTAGCCGAACCTGCGGTAGATCACGGCCTCGGAGGCCAGCAGTACGGAGAGGAACTCCCCGCGGGCCCGCACCTCGGTGAGCTGATGACGCATCATCGCCGTGAGCACACCCTGGCGTCGGTGCGTGGGCAGGACACCGACGTTGGTCACCCCGGGGGCCGGGACGAGGACCCCACCGGGCAGGGTGAGCTCGAAGGAGTACGCGGCGGCGGTGCCGACGGGCCGCCCGTCCGCCGTCACGGCGAGCAGGCCGCGGTCCAGTTCGAGCGCCGACCAGAAGACACCGGCGCCCTCGGCCGGGGTTTCCGGGAAGCGCCCGAAGGCGGCGTGGAGCGTGTCGACGAAGACGTCGAGGTCCTTGTCGGTCGTGGAACGGATCTCCATCGTTGCCGCTGCCCCCTTGGGAATACCGGCACCACGACTCGTGGTGTCCCGCCACAGTGCAGCGTCGCCCCGTGGCCAGGTCAAGCGAATTACGGCCGGGCCGGGCGCTCTGCCGGCGCGCCTGGCCGTGGGGCCGGCCGCCGGGCCCGGCCTTCCCGGCCTCCCGGCCCACCGGCCCCGCAGCCCCGGCAGCACCGACCGTCAGCTGACCCGCGACTCCGCCTCACCCACGGTGCCAGGCAGCTCTGAACGTCAAAGGGGTGAGCGGGAGTCAGGTAATCACACTAATGGACCCACCCCCCATCAACTTGCCTCTACAGCAAGCACTTTGACGGGACGCTCAGCCAGCCTCAGGGGCGACACGCGGACCGGCGTACCCCGTTCGCCAACATTTCGATATGCCCGAAATGACAGCTATGGGGGCATTCAGTACGTTCAATCTCGGGTCGGCTGCCCAGCCGACATCGTCTGAGAGCGAAAGAAGCTTCCATGAAGACCAACCGCTTTGCCGCCACCACCGCCGCCCTCGGAGTCGCGGCCCTGGCCGTCACCGGTGTCACGTACGCGTCGGCCGCCTCCGAGCCGATGGCTCCGCAGGCTTCGGCGCGGCAGGTGGCTGCTCCGGCCGAGCTGCCCGCCGACGGCGGCGCCGCTGGCGGGAAGGGCAACGAGGGGCGCAACGAGGGGCACAACGAGGGGCACAACGAGAAGCGCCACGAGGAGGGCCGCATCCACATCAACGAGCGGACCTACTCCGCGCACTCGGGCGGCTGCATCACCGTGATCAGCGGCCTGGGCGCCCGGACCCTGAACATCCGCAACGACAGCCACAAGACCGTCGAGGTGTTCCGCGGGGCGGTCTGCGACAACGGCGCCCCCATCGCCACCGTCGGGCCGCGCAGCACCAGCGACGGCGTGAAGATCCACCGCACCGAGGGCATCCGGGTCGAGGACGGCGTCGTGGGCAGCTTCCGCGTGGTCGAGCACTACCGCTGAGTCGACCGGATAGCTGCGACCGCATGACACGGAGCCCCGAGGAGTCAGCTCGGGGCTCCGGTCCGGCCCCCGCCCCGGGGTGCACCGCACCCCGAGGCGGGACGCCCTCCCGACCAGTATCCGATAGACCCACACGATGCGCAGACCCCGCCAGGGCTCCGATCACGGGGCCCTGGCAGGTCGTTTCCCGGCAGGCCCGCAGCTCGCACCGCCAGAGCGACTGCGGGCCCGATGCGTACGATCCGCCGCAGGGCCGGTGTACCACCGGGCATCCGCCCGCCACAGGCCGCTCCCCCCTCGCCGCCGGACGCCCACCGGAACAGGCGTGCGACCGGCGTCCCGAGCCGGCGACGGAATTGGGCCAAGCAGGTGAAAGGGGCGCGGCTGCGGTGTGAGGCGGCGGCCACGCCGCCCACCCGGCACACCCTCGCGCTGCCGCCGACACCCCCCGCCCGGACCGAGCATTTGTTCTACCGCGCCGGAGATCCCGGCATGGGCTCTCCGGCAAGACTTCGGACGAGCCCCCCGCATCGACGGCCACCACACGCCCCGCCCGCACCAGACCGCCCCCGCTGCGCCCCCTCGCGCGTCTCCCCGGCAGGGGCCAGCACAGGCCCCAACCGCCACCGGCATCGGAACGCCCGCACACCCAGGCACCGACCCCGACCCCGACCCCGACCCCGACAGCGGACGGACGGTCAGCACCTGGTGATACGTCAGAATTGCTTCGCGCCACGTGGCGTACCGGCCCGATCCGAAGGAACGGCTTGATGACCCGCTACAGCGTCGACCCCGTCCGGCACGAGCTGATCGCCGCCTGGGGCACCGGCGAAGGCGACCTCTCCACCAGCATCGCCACCCTCCCCGCCGGAACCGGCACCACCGCGCTCCTGCGCCTGGCCGCCACGCTGACCCAGCTGTCCGAAGCGGCCTGGCACACCTACACCCATCCGGCCGGCGCCGCCGGCTCCCTGGAACCCGACACCGAGGGATGGCGGCGCGAACGGGAACGCGGGGCCTTCGCCGAGGTCGCCGCCGCCATCGCCCGACCGAACCTCCCCCAGGGCGGGATGCTGGCCGTCTCCTACAGCCCCGTCGTCGAGTCCGCGAACCGGGTCGGCCGCGCCCTGGCCGCCCTGGACGACGAGGGACTGACCGAGACCGTCCTCGCCGAGGCCGCCACCGAACTCGCCGCCGTCGAGAACGCCGAACTCGGCGACCTGACCGCCCGCGCCCAGCAGGCCGTCCTCCTCAGCCGCGAGGACGCCTCCCCCGCCCAGGTCGCCTCCGCCGACCTGCTGTTCGAGCAGGACCCGTTCGGCCCCGCCCAGCTGTTCTCCGACATCGACCCCACCGCCGCCGCCGTCGCCGCGGCCCACTGGCTCACCGCCGCGGCCGAGGTCGCCTCCCAGGCCTCCGGCCACGACCGGGCCACCGTCGTCCTCGAAGCCGACACCATCGAGGCCCTCGCCCACGAGACCCCCACCCTCGTCCTCGAACTCATCGACGCCGGCGCCTCCCCGTACGACGCCGTCACCGCCCTCGTCCGACACGCCCTGCACGTCGCCGACGGCCTGCTGCCCGACCCGACGGCCCTCCGCGACCAGATCGACGACTTCGAGGAAGCCCTCGCCGAATACCCGGACGAGGACGAGGACGGGGAGCTCGACGCGGAGGACACCGGCCTGCGCCTGACCCCCCTCGACCCGAAACGGCCCGCCCGCGACCTCCTCGAAGACCTCCTCGCCGGCATCCACGGCTGCTGGCTCCTCCACGACGAGTACGCCGACACCGACCACGACGGGGACGAGACACCGCAGACCCCCACCGACGCGGGCGACGAGGAAGCCGCCGAGGAACTGCACCAACAACGCAGCCGCGGACGGTTCGCCACCCGCGTCCGCGCCATCGCCACGCGTGACCGCGACCGGCTGATCTGACCGGCTGATCCGACCGGCTCCCGAACCGGGCGGGCACGGCGGAGGCGGTCGGCATCCGCAGGGGTGGCGGCGTGGCCGCCGGGGTCGGGGAGGATCACCTCGGTGACGTCGTCCCGTTCGCCGGCGGGGAAGACCCGGTAGCCGTCGGCGTGCGGACGGCGGAGGGTGGGCGTGCGCCGGACTTCGGCGCTCCTCGCGGTCCCGGGTTCAGCCCGGCAGCCGCAGGCGGAACAGCGCGCCGCCGCCGGGGGCGGCCTCGGCGGTGAGCGTGGCGCCGTGCGCCTGGGCGATCTGGCGCGCCATCGCGAGCCCGAGGCCTGAGCCGGGCAGCGCCCGTGCGGCCGAGGCCCGGTAGAAGCGGTCGAAGACGTACGGCAGGTCCTCGGGCGCGATGCCGGGGCCGTGGTCGCGGACGGTCAGTTCCAGCCCGGCGGTGAGCCGGACCTCGACGGTGGCGCCCGGCGGGCTGAACTTGGCCGCGTTGTCCAGCAGGTTGGTGACCAGCCGGGACAGGCGGGCCGGCACGCCGGGGACGGTGCGCTCCGCGGCGTCGTTCTCCAGGGTGAAGGCGACCGTCGGCCAGTGGTCGCGCGCGGTGTCGACGCAGTGCCCGACGAGCCGGCCGACCCCGACCTGTTCGAGCAGCGGCTGCGGCTCCTCGTCGCGGGCCAGCTCGATGAGGTCGTTCACCAGGCCGGTGACCTCGCGCAGCTGGCGGCGCAGCGCGGCCGCCGCCCGCTCGCGCTGACTGTCCGTCAATCGATCGGCACGCGAAAGCAGTTCGGCGTTGGTGCGGAGCGCGGTCAACGGGGTGCGCAGTTCGTGCGAGGCGTCGGCGACGAGCCTGCGCCGGGCGGTCACGGACTGTTCCAGCTCACCCAGCATGGTGTTGAAGCTGCCCGCCAGCCTGGTCAGCTCGTCCTCCCGGCGCCCGGGCGGCAGCTCGATCCGCAGGCTCGCGTCCCGGGTGTCGGCGATCCGCTCGGCGGTGCGGGTCAGCCGGGTGACCGGGGCGAGGCCGGTACGGGCCACCGTGCGCCCGAGCGCGGCGGCCAGCAGCACGCCCGCCGCCGCGACGGCCGCCATCAGCGCGCCGGCCTGCCGCACCCCCTCCCGGACGCTGTCGGCGCGCAGCGCGACCTGGACGGCCTGCCGGGCACCGGGCGGCGCCGCGATCATCGGGGTGGTGAGCATCCGGGCCGGGTGGCCGCCGATGGTGAGGTCGGTGAAGTAGCCGGCCCGCTGCCGGTCCGCGACCTGGCGGGTGGCCGGGGTGACGGGCAGCAGGTACGGCTCGTTCGGCGCCTTGCCGGGGTCGGCGGAGACGATCTGCGCGCAGGCCGGGGCGGCCAGGTAGTTGCACTCGCCGTAGACGACCTGCGGCCCCTCGGCGCGGTGCTGCTGCTGGACCAGGGTGGCCTGCTGGGTGAGGTGCTGGTCCAGCTGGTGGTTGAGCTCGTAGCGGACGATGCTGAACGCGGCCGCGCTGATCCCGAGCGCGACCACGGCGACCGCGGCCGTGCAGGCGAGCGCCAGTCTGGTGCGCAGCGGGCGCCGGCGCCGCCAGCGGGCGTGCGCCCTCACCCCCGGTCCAGGCGGTAGCCGACCCCGTGCACGGTGTGCACCAGCCGCGGTTCGCCGTCGGCCTCCAGCTTGCGGCGCAGGTAACCGACGTACACCGCGAGCGAGTTGGAGTCGGGGCCGAAGTCGGCGCCCCACACCCGCTCCATGATCACCTCGCGCGGGAGCACCTGGCCCGGGTGGCGCAGCAGCACCTCCAGCAGCGCGAACTCGGTGCGCGAGAACTCCACCGGCCGCCCGGCCCGGGTGCCGGTCCGGGTGGCCGGGTCGACCTCCAGGTCGGCGAAGCGGTAGCCGGTCTCCTCGGCCGCCGGGGCGCTGCGCCGCAGCAGGGCACGCAGCCGGGCGGTCAGCTCGTCCAGTGCGAACGGCTTCACCAGGTAGTCGTCGGCGCCCGCGTCGAGGCCGTCGACGCGGTCGGTCACCGAGTCGCGGGCGGTCAGCACCAGGATCGGGATCCGGTCGCCCAGGGCCCGCAGCCGGCGGCAGACCGCCAGTCCGTCCAGGACGGGCATGAGCAGGTCGAGCACCATCGCGTCGGGCTGCCAGCCGGCCACCTCGCTCAGTGCCGCCAGCCCGTCGGCCGCGCCGCGCACCAGGTACCCCTCGACGGCCAGACCGTCCTCGACGGCGGCACGCACCTCCGGATCGTCGTCGACGACCAGCACCCTCTGCCCGTTGCTCATACCGACAACCCTCTCAAAACGACTCTGAGAAGTCTCTTAGACGGCCTCGGCAGGCTCGACGGCATGCGGACAGAACACGGCAACCACGGCAACCACGATCCCGACCGTCCCCTGTCGGTGGTGATCGGCGCCGGCGGCACCGGCGGACACATCTACCCGGGCCTCGCGCTGGCCGAGGCACTGCGCCGAGCCGACCCCCGGGCCGTGATCTCCTTCGTGGGCACCGAACGCGGCCTGGAGACCACCCTGATCCCGGAGGCCGGCTACCGGCTGCACACCGTCGACATGATCCCCTTCGACGCCTCCCTCGGCCCGCGCCGCTACCTGCTGCCCGCGGCGCTGCTGCGCTCCGGCGGGCAGTGCCGGGAGATCCTGCGGGCCCAGGGCGCGCAGGTGGCGGTCGGTATGGGCGGCTATCCGAGCGCACCGGCGATCGTCGGCGCCCGGCTGGCCGGGCTGCCGAGCGTGGTGCACGAGTCGAACGCGGTGCCCGGGCGGGCCAACCGCTTCGCCGCCCGGCTCACCCCGCACATCGCGCTCGCCTTCGACCGCACCCGCGAGCACCTGCCCGCCGGCCGGTCGGCGCAGACCGTCGGGATGCCGCTGGTCGGCGCCGTCGCCCGGCTCGACCGGGCCGCGCTGCGCGCCGAGGCCCGCCGGCAGCTCGAAGTCCCGGACGGCGCCCGGCTACTGGTCTTCAACGGCGGCAGCCTCGGCGCCGCCCGGCTCACCGCGGCCGCCGTCGCACTGGCCGCACGCTGGCGGCACCGCACCGACCGGCAGCTGCTGATCAAGACCGGCCCGGCCGCACTGGAGGAGGTCCGCGCCGCACTGGCCGGCAACCCGATGGCGCGCGCCGTCTCCTACCTGGACCGGATGGACCTGGTCTACGCGGCGGCCGACCTGATGGTGTGCCGGGCCGGCGCGGCCACCGTCGCCGAACTCTCCAGCGTACGGATGCCCGCCGTGCTGGTGCCCTACCCGCACGCGCCGCACGACCACCAGACCCACAACGCGCGCGTCCTCTCCGACACCGGCGCCGGTCTGCTGCTGCCGGACGGCGAGTGCACCGGCGAGCGGCTGGCCGCACTGGTGGAACCCCTGCTCGCCGACCCGGCCCGGCTGGCCGCGATGGCCCGGGCGGCCGAGCCGGGCGACCACGCACGCGCCGCCGACCTGCTGGCCGCCAAGGTGCTCCGCGTCATCGGCCGGGCCCCGGCGCCCGAGCCGCCCGCCGTCACCTCCCCCGCCCTCGCCCCCGCCCCCTTCGACCGCTGACCACCGACTCCCCCACGGAGGACCTCATGACCGACCCGAACACCCTCTCCGCCCCGACCACCCCCGCCCCGAACCGGGACTGGACCGGCCGAACCGTCCTGGTCACCGGCGCCGAGGGCTTCATCGGCAGCACCCTGGTCGACCTGCTGGTAGCCCGCGGCGCCCGCGTCCGGGCCCTGGTGCACTACAAGCCGTACGCCGAGCGCGGCTACCTGGCCCACTACCTCACCGACCCCGACGGCCCGGTGGGGATGCTCGCCGGCGACGTCCGGGACGCCGGCCGGGTCCTGGACGCCGTCGCCGGCTGCGACACCGTCTTCCACCTCGCCGCGCTGATCGGCATCCCCTACAGCTACCAGGCCCCCGAGGCCTACGTGCAGACCAACGTCGCGGGCACCCAGAACGTCGCCGCCGCCTGCCTGCGCCACGGCGCCCGCCTGGTGCACACCTCCACCAGCGAGGTGTACGGGACGGCGATCACCGCGCCGATCGACGAACGGCACCCGCTCCAGCCGCAGTCCCCGTACTCCGCCTCGAAGATCGGCGCGGACATGCTGGCGCTCTCCTACTGGCACGCCTTCGAGCTGCCGGTCTCGGTGGTCCGCCCGTTCAACACCTACGGCCCGCGCCAGTCGGCCCGCGCCGTGATCCCCACCGTGCTCGCCCAACTCCACTCCGGGGCCTCGGAGATCAGGCTCGGATCGACGACCCCCACCCGGGACTTCACCTACGCGACCGACACCGCGGAAGGCTTCCTGGCCATCGCCCGCGCCGACCGCACGCTCGGCGAGGTCGTCAACCTCGGCACCGGCACCGAGGTGTCGATCGGCGACCTGGCCAAGGCCCTGATCGTCGCCTCCGGCCGGGAGGCCGAGATCGTGGTCGACCCGACCCGGCTGCGCCCCGGCGGCAGCGAGGTCGAGCGCCTCCTCTCCGACAACCGCAAGGCCCGCGACCTGGCCGGCTGGCAGCCGCAGGTGGGCCTGGACGAGGGCCTGCGCCGCACCTCCGACTGGATCGCCGCCCACCTGCACCTCTTCGCCCCGGACCGCTACCAGGTCTGACGCCCCCGCTGCGGCACGCCGGGCCGCACCGCGGGTGCGGGGCTTCACGTCCAGAGCTGTTCGCCGAGCGTCCCGCCCGGTGCGGCGCCGGGGAGCACGTAGGCCACGGCTGACGCCTGGTGCTCGATGAACGGGGCCAGCGCGTCGCGTTCGGTCAGGCGGTTCTGGACGCGGGTGAACAGGGCGGGGTCGCGCATGAAGGCGCAGAACAGCAGGCCGCGGTCGTTCAGGCCGTCGTCGTAGCTGTAGCTGCGGCGGAGCATGCGGGCGCCGCCGTCGAGGCGGGGGCTGCTGAGCCGGACGTGGGAGGTCGCGGGGATGATGTAGGAGCCGTCCGGGTGTTTGGCGTAGATGTCCGGGTCGTCGTGCTCGGCCGTGCCGGTGAGCGGGACGCCGTCGCCGGCCCGGCGGCCGATCACCAGGTTCTGCCGGTCCTCGGGGAGTGCCGCGAAGCCGCCGGTGTCCATGCGGATTCTGCGGTAGACCAGGATGGTCCCGTTCTCGTGCGGCCCCGGCGGGCCCCAGACCCACTGCTGGGCGGCCGCGTCGTCGGGGTTGGCGGTGCCGTCCTTGAACCCGAACAGGTTTCGCGGCGTGACGCCCGGGAGTGCGTGGGGCAGGAAGCCGGACTGGGTCCAGCGGGGGACGATGCCGGCGGTCTTCGCGGCGGTGGTGGCCAGTTCGGCGACGACGGTCAGCGTCCAGCGGTCGGCGGCGCACAGGTGGACCAGCAGATCGCCGTGGCTGCGGGTCGGGTCGAGGCGATCGCCGGGGTACGGCGGCAGGTCGGCCAGTTCGGCGGGCACGTTCAGGCCGAGCCGGGAGGCGAGTTGGGGGCCCACACCGACCAGGGAGGCGAGCCGGGTCGGGGCGCCGGTCCGCAGGCGCGAGTCGGGCAGCGTGCCGGCGGCCGCGGTGGAGAGCGTTCGGGTCAGCGCGTCGAGGACGGCGCGCAGGGCCTCCCGGTCCGCGGCGGCGGTGGTCGGCGGGAGGTCGAAGGACAGCAGCTGCGCGGAGGGCAGTTGAGGTTCCGTCACACCGGCCTGCCGGGGCCCGTGGAAGGGGATCGCCGACGCGGGCGGCGGCGGTGCACCGGCAGGCGAACCGCCGTCCGGTGAGAGGATGTTGCTCGTCACCGCCTCCGCCGCCGCGCCGATCCCGGCGGCCAGGACCGCTCCGGCCGCGAGCACGGCCCTGCGTCCCAAACCGGTCGCGGCAGGTCGGGCCGGCTCCTGCGGTTTTCCCGGTTCGGTGTGCATGGCCGATATTGGAGACGATAGAACACCTGTCATGCAAATCCCCTCTCCTCATGGCCTGTCACCTCATCGGGCCGCCCGGTCCGGAGCGTTCCGGGCGACGGTGCCGCGATACCTGTCGGTGCTGGTCGCCCTGGTCGCGGTGGCGGCCACGGGTTGCTCGTCGACGGATTCGAAGCCGTCCGGCACACGGCATCCGGCCGGGAGCGTCCTTCGTGTACCGGAGGACTTCCACACGGTGCAGGAGGCGGTGGACATCGCCCGCGAGGGTGACACGGTGCTGATCCAACCCGGTGTGTACCGCGAGAGCGTGCGGGTCACCGTGCCACGGGTGGTGGTGCGCGGCACGGACCGGAACGCGGTGGTCCTCGACGGCGGTGTGCGGCTCGTCAACGGCATCACCGTCACCGGCGCCGGCTCGGTGGTGGAGAACCTCACCGTCCGCGGCTACCTCGCCAACGGCGTCCTGTTCACCGGCGTCACCGACGAGCAGCTGCAGCGGCGCGGCGCCGGCGGCTCGGCCTACGACCCGCTGGACACCGTCCGCTTCCCACCGGTGCAGGGCTTCCGGGCCTCCCGGGTGACGGCGTACAACAACGGGCTCTACGGCATCTACGCCTTCGACGCGCGCGGCGGCGTCATCGAGGAGTCCTACGCTTCCGGCGGGGCCGATTCCGGCATCTACGTCGGCCAGTGCAAGCCCTGCGACACGCTGGTGCACGGCAACACGGTGGAGCGCAACGCGGTCGGCATCGAGATCACCAACGCCTCGGACAACTTGACGGTGCTCGGCAACCGCGTCGTCGGCAATCGCGTCGGCGTGACGGTGAACTCCAACGACCTGGAGGCCCTCGCCCCGCAGCACGGCGCGGTGATCGCCGGCAACGTGATCGCCGGCAACAACGCCGCGGACTCGCCCGAGCAGGCCGACGGCGGCTTCGGCATCGGCGTCGGGATCGGCGGCGGCACCGCGAACCAGGTGCTGCGCAACCTCGTCCGGGACAACCGCGCGGCCGGGGTCATCGTCACGGACCCGCCCGGGCACCCGGCGAGCGGCAACCACGTCGAGGGCAACCAGGTCACCGCCAACGGCGCCGACCTCGTGCTGGCCTCGGCCGACCCCACCAACTGCTTCACCGGCAACTCGCCCGCGACGCAGAGCCCGAACGGCCTGGAGGAACTCGCCGGGTGCGGCGCCACCTCGCGCCAGGCCGTCCCGGCCGGCCGGCCGGCCCCCGTCCAGCCGCCACCCGGCACACCGTTCAGCTCCGTACCCGTGCCGCCCGCCCAACCGTCGATGCCCGACCCGGCGGCACCCGGCCGCCCGGCGACGGACCTGCCCGGACCGGTCGATCCGAACCGCTACCCCCTGCCGACCGACATCGCCGCCATGCCGCAGCCGAGCTGAGCCCGGTCGGCGCGGAGCACGCGGGTCGCCGCCGACGAGGCCTCCCGGCGGTCGGGTTGAAGCATCGGAAGCACTGCTCGACCGGGCGCCGGGGAGCCTCGCCGACGCCGCTTTCGGCACCCGCCACCGGCCGCGGCCGGGTCAGCCGGCGACCCAGGGAGCTTCGGGCAGTTTCGCGCCGTCGTCCCGCCCGGTGATCTCGACGGTCGTCGGCGTGCCCAGGCCGGGCATCCGCATCGTCACCCGCCGCAGACCGCCGTCGCCGTCGATCCAGTAAGTCAGCGGCGACAACTCGCCGTCGGCCCCCGCCCCGTGCGCCGCGTCGCCGGAGCGCGGACCGGAGAACCTGTCGTAGCTCCGACCGTCGATCCGGTCGCGGCCCAGCCATCGCGGCCCGGACTGGGCGAGCAGCAGCGGGTTGTCGGGCCGGTCCGCGCCGAGTTGGATCAGCAGCCGGAGTCCGGAGTCCAGCGGGTCCGCGGTGTAGGCGCGCGGTGACCAGCCCGAGCGGGGAACGTGCTCGGCCTGCTGCCACGGCGGGCCGCCGGCGCCATCCGCCTTCGGCGCCAGTCCCAGGCCGTCGCCGTCCCAGACGATCAGGCCGTGGTCGAGGTCACCGGCGGCCCCGGTGACCCGGTAGCTGCCCACCGCGCGGTGAGTGCGGTAGTCCACGATCCCCTCCACCCGCACCACCACGCCACCGCCCTCGGCGGCGGTGAGGGTCACCCTCGCCGGGCTCGCCTGATACAGGTTCAGGCGCGAGATCGCGATGCGGGACGCTTCGTCAACCGTCACCGCCCGGCTCGTGGTGCCGTCGGAGACGGTCTGGTAGACGGCCAGGCCACCCGCCGCGGTCCCGCACACCGCGACCGCCAGCAGTGTCCTGAACCAGAAGGTCCGATGCGGCGTACGGCCGCCGGTCTTCTTCCGGGCCATGAAGATGCCTTCTCTCACGTCGGTCAAACACTCGGGCGGGTTCGCGGACCCGATGGTCCGCGAACCCGCCCGATCCGCCCTACCGGCAGTCGGCGCGTCGAGCGCCGGCCGCCGTGGCCCGGATGCTACCGGTGTCGGGCCCTACGCCTGCGCACCAGGACGAGCGCCCCACCGAGCGCCGTGAGCGCCACGGCGGCAAGGGCCATCGGTGCGAGCGGGCCCGTACCGGTGTTCGGCAGGTGCGAGCCGGGCGGGGCCTGCGGCGGAGCCGGTACGGTCGGCGCCGCAGGCGTGTCCGGCGGGCTCTGCGGCGTCGGCGTCACGGCCGGCGTCGTCGGTGTGGGGGTGGGAGTGGGAGTGGGAGTGGGTGTCGGGGTCGGCGACGGGGTGGGCAGGAGTCGGTTGACCGCCGTCACCGAGACGCCGTCCGTGAGGTTGTCCGGGGTCAGAACCAGCGGGCCGAACACCGTGGTGTCCGGGGCCGCGTAACCCGTGGGCGGGCTGACTTCCTGCCAGTAGTACGTCCCCGGCAGACCCGCACCCTGACACAGGCCGTCGGCCCCGGTCGTGCACGGACTCCCCACCGCCGTATCGGGCTTGTCACCGGTGGGCTGCAGCCCGTCGGTGCCGTTCGTCTCGTGCCACAGCTGGAACGTCGCCCCCGCCAGCGGCTTGCCGTCCTGGTCGTGTTTGACCAGGCGCAGTGCGCCTTCCTGTTGGCGGAATCCGAAGTCGTAGGTGTGGTCGTTCTCGCCCGGTCCGCCGGTGGTCAGTGCCCGTTCGGGGTACGTCCCGCCGGTGGGGACGGTGCCCTTGGAGTCGATGAAGTGGTTGTCGCCGATGTCGTGTTCGGTGGGCACCCACTGGTACAGCGGCCCGCCCTTGGCGTAGTCGGCCGGGTTGTCGAGCCTGATCGTGTACTTGGTGTGGGGTTTGAGGCCGCCGGTGACGTCGGAGTCGTCGAAGTAGTACTCGCCGCGCGCCGTCGTCTTCGTCGTGCCCACCAGCTTGCCCGACTCGTCGTACAGGTTCACGGTCGCACCCGGGACGGGTTTCTGGCCCGGGTTCTGGATGCCCTTGCGTTCGGGGTCGTACCAGACCCGGTTGCCGATCTGCAGCGGCGCCTGGTCACACAGCACCTCCAGATCACCCATCGAGGCACCCTTGCCGAACGGGGCGATCGTCCCCGCCGGGTTGAGCCGCAGACCGAACTTCGGGTCCTGCGTGCCGTCACGCCGCTGGAGGAAGGACGTGCCGTAGCCGAGAGCGGTGTGGTTGGGGTCGAAAGCGGACGTCGCGATGGTGTTCTCCACCTTGGACAACGCCATCCCCGCGAACGCCGTGTTGCGGTGACCGCCCCAGGTGGTGTCGAAGAACCGCGTCCCCCGCGGGGACAGCCCGCAACCGTTGTTGGTGTCCAGCACGAAGACGCCGTTCACCGGGCACGCCTTGTTCAGATCACCACCGGACATCACGACCGCCACCGAGTTCGGCGCGGGCGAGGCCGGCGCGCGGTCGCCGAAGCGGTCGCGGAAGGACACCAGCATCGAGCCGTCGGTCTCGAAGCCGATCTCGCCGAGCTCCGGTTCGGGCTGGGCGATGGTCGCGTTGCCGCACGGGCGGCCGTTCTGCGCGTCCGGATACGTGCTCGTCCACGGGAACCAGCCCGCCCCGTCACACGGGCCCGAGCCGACGGTGGACTGACGCGGGTAGTCCAGCGGCTGGTCCAGCACCGCCTTGCCGAACACGCCCGTGGCCAGGTCGAACGGCAGGACCACGGCGCGCAGGTCCGTGAGCTTGCCGGTGGACTGGCCGGAGCACACCCCGCCGAGGTAGCCGGTGGCGTCCTGCAGGCCCAGGCCGAACGGGCGCCAGTCCCCCGCCGTCGGACACCCCGGATCCGGGATCGGGTAGGAGGCCTTCGGCGCCGCCGCGGTGGGCACGGTGGCGTCGTAGCGGTAGAGCTTGCGGTCGTTGAGGTTGACGACGAACAGGTCCCTGCCGTCATCGGTGACCTTGATACCGCCCAGACTCTCCCGCCCCG
The DNA here is from genome assembly GCF_029894125.1 of Kitasatospora sp. MAA19. Lineage (GTDB taxonomy): Bacteria > Actinomycetota > Actinomycetes > Streptomycetales > Streptomycetaceae > Kitasatospora. The sequence continues at coordinate 17,456 of NZ_JARXYZ010000048.1, read as the reverse complement.
GCACATCGAGGAACGCGTCGTCCGTGCCGCCGCCGTGGACCGTCGCCCCCGCGTCCGGCACCGTGGCGAACAACGTCGTCTTCTTCTGCGCGGGATCCGTCACATAGATCCCGCCCGCACCACCCGGACCGTAATCGGTGGTCCGCTTCGCCATCGCCGAGGAGAACACCCGCCGATCCGCCTTGTTCCACGCGATACCGAACAACGTGCCCGTCTCGGCATCCGAGGCGATACTCGTCGCGTTCACGTCCACGCCGTCCTGCCCGCGCGCACTGTACGGGAACGACACCAGCGTGCGCTGACCCCCGCCCTCACGCGTGGCCGGCTGACAGGTCGTCACCAGCGTCGCGTTCTTCTGACAGTAGTCACCCGGGCTCCACAACCCCGTGGTGTACGCCACGTTCTTGCCACCGGACAGGTCGACGAACTCCTCGTTACTGCTCAGCTGGTTCGGCGCACCGTCCAGCCCCTGCCGCGAGGCGAACGCCGGGAACAACACACCCGGCTTCGGATTCACCACCTGCACCCGGTACCTACCACCGGAGGGCTTCGCCACGGCCGGCGCCAACGTCACCGTCCCATCCGCAGCCGTCACCCCCTCGATCCCGACACCGGCGTCATCCGAGAGCGTCACCCGCACACCCGCGATACCCGGCTCCAGCGCAGGCGTCCACACCCCACTCGCATCCACCGCCCGCACCACCCGGACCGTCACCGACCCGTCACCCGCCTGCGGAAACGCCGCCGGAGCCGCCGCGAGCGAGCAACTGCCGATCCCCAGCGCGAGCACCGTGACGCGCCCCACGACACGGCGGCCGGGCAAACCCGACCGCCGCCGACCCGGCCCGCGCGCGGAGCCGCCCATTTGATCACTTGTAGGTGTCATTACCCACTCTCATCGTCGAGAAGGCCTGTGCCCGGACTCGCGAGAAGTCCCCGGAGTGACGGAGAACCGCCTTTTAACCGAAGCTTAAAGGCGCCTTGCGCAAGTCGCAGGCATAATGGAGATTTTGGCGTCACATCAGATACAGGCGGGCGGCTGCGAACACGGATTCGCATGGTTTCCTCGACATAGCCGACTGCCCTTCCGTCGGAAAGTCGACGAATAGCCATGGCGAGGCGCCCGGAAGCGGCGGCGTCACTCGCACCCGGGGCGCCCGGGAGATCGGCGCACCCACCGGACAGCGGCCGACTATGTCACTACGGTGTCCCTGGCGGCCATGGGGGTCTCGACGATCGCCGCTCCGGGGAGGTGCAGTCATGGGAGACGGAGCCACCGGTCCCACCACGTCCGGCAGTTCGGACGACGGGGACGGCGCCCTGATCGGCCGCGAGGCCGACCGGGAGCGGGTCGGTGCCTTCCTCGCCGGCATCCCGCGTGCCGGTGGATCGCTGGTGCTGCTGGGGGAGCCGGGAGTCGGGAAGACGGCACTGCTCGCCGCGGTCGCCCGGGAGACCGAGGCCGCAGGGGTGCGGGTACTGCAGACCGTGGGTGTGCAGTACCGGGCGCAGGCCGGCTACGGCGCTCTCCGGCAGTTGCTGGCCTCGGCACCCGAGAGCCGATCGGAAGCGGCAGGCGTACCCGTCCTCGCCGCGGCCCTGGGCTTCGAGCGGGGCACGGCACCCGGGCACGACGCGGTCACCGAGGCCGTGGTGTCGCTGCTCGCGGACCTCTCCCGCGACCTGCCCACCCTGCTGGTGCTGGACGACGTGCAGTGGCTGGACCGGGCCAGTGCCGTCGTGCTGGGGCAGGTAGCCCGTCAGCTGCCGGGCACCGGCGCGGGGATGCTCTGTGCGGCCAGACCCGGGGACGAGAGCTTCTTCGACTACAGCGGACTTCCGCTGCACGAGCTGGGTCCGCTGAGCGAGGACGCCTCCGAGGCGTTGCTCCGCCGTCGCTTCCCGGCGCTCGCCCCCCGGGTCCGACGGCGCCTGATGGCGGATGCCGAAGGCAATCCGCTGGCGCTGCTGGAGCTCCCGGCCGCCCTGACCGATCCCCAGCGGGCCGCGTCCCAGGCCCTGCCCGCTCGCATACCGCTGACCCGACGGCTCCAGTCGACGTTCGCCTCCCGCATCACGACTCTGCCGGCGGCCACCCGGCACCTCCTGCTCGTGGCGGCGTTGGAGGGCAGCGGCAACCTGCGGATCGTCCGCCGGGCGGTGGCCGGGCGGTGCAGCCTGAAGCACCTGGCTCCCGCGGAGCGCGTTCAGCTCGTCCACGTCGACGACACGACCGGCCGGCTGGGATTCCGGCACTCGCTCATGCGCTCGGCGGTGGTGGACCTCTCGACCAGCGACCAGCGACGCAACGTCCACCGCGCACTCGCGCAGGCGTGGACCGGGGTCCCCGAGCAGCGGGCCTGGCACCTGGCGCAGGCCACCGTCGAACCCGACGAACAGATCGCGGCCCTCCTCGAGGAGGCCGCCGACGTCAGCGCCCGCCGCGGCGACGGGCCGAACGCGGTGGCGGCGCTGGTGCGGGCCGCCGAGCTGAGCCCGGCCAGGTCCGAGCAGGCCAGACGGCTGGCCAAGGCGGCGTACGTCGGCGCGAACCTCACCGGCGACCTGCGTGACGTGCCGCGCCTGCTGGACGACGCGCGACAGGCCGCCCCGCATGCCGACTCCCTGGCCGCCGCGGTGGCTGCCGCGTTGTACCTGCTCAACAGCTACGGAGACATCGACACCGCGCACCGCCTGCTCAGCGGTGCGATCGCCCTCCAGCCCGCACCCTACGACCCGACCGACGCCACCGTGCTCGAAGCGCTGTCCACCCTGCTGATGGTGTGCGTCTACGGCGGCAGGCCCGAGTTGTGGCCGGACTTCGACGAGGCGCTCGCGAAGTGCACCTCGGTCCCGGACACCGTGCAGTTGTTGCGGGCCACCTTCGCCGACCCCGCCCGGGCCCGCCCGTCCGACTGGGCCCGGCTCGACGCCGCCATCGCGGCACTGCCCGGCACGTCGGATCCGATCCGGATCGTGCGGATCGGTACGGCCGGCGCCTACGCGGACCGCCTCGGTGCGTTGGAGGAGCCGCTGCGGCGTACGGCCCGGGGCGGACGCACCGGCGAGAACATCTTCCCCGCCATCCAGGCCTCCTTCCTGTGGAGCAGCCATGCCTGGTTCACCGGCGAATGGTCGGAGCTTCGACGGGTGGCCCACCACGGGCTGAGCCTGTGTGCGGAGTTCGACTATCCGCTGCGTTCCTGGACCGGCACGTTCGTGCTGGCCTGCGTGTCCGCGGCCTGCGGCGACTTCGCGACCGCCCGCGCGTTCGCCGACCGGATGGACCAGTGGGCCGGGTCCCGCCGCGCCAACGCCGTCCGCTGCTACGCCGCCCATGCCAGGACGCTGATCGCCCTGTCGCAGGGCGATGTCGAAGCGGCCTACCGGCACGCCGACACCATCACGCCGGTCGGATCGCTGTCGCCGTTCACCGGGCACGCGCTGTGGGTGGTCCTCGACACGGTCGAGGCCGCGGTGCGAACCGGCCGGCGCGAGAAGGCCGTCGACCACATCAGAGCGGCCCGGGAGGCCGGACTGGACGCCGTGTCACCGCGGTTGCGCATGGTCCTGCTCGCCTCCGCCGCCCTGGCCACCGAGGACGACGAGGAGGCCGTCCGCAGGTTCGGCGAGGCCCTGGCCGTCGAGGGGGCCGAGCGCTGGCCGTTCGACCACGCCCGCATCCAGCTGTACTTCGGCGAGCGGCTCCGCCGCGGCAGGGCCTCGGCCCGGGCCCGCCCCCACCTGGGCGCTGCCGCGGACGTGTTCCGGCGGCTCGGTGCCGACCCGTGGACCGACCGGGCCGACAAGGAGCTACGCGCCTGCGGCAGCCCGGTGCGCGCCCGGACCAGGACTACGGGCGTCTCGCTGACGCCGCAGCAGCGGGAGATCGCGGAGCTGGCGGCCGCAGGCCTGTCCAACAAGCAGATCGGCGAGCGGCTCTTCCTGTCTCCGCGGACCGTCTCCACCCATCTCTACCAGCTGTTCCCGAAGCTGGGTGTCACCTCCCGGGCCGCCCTGCGGGACGCACTCGACCAGGTCCAGGAGGGATAGGTCCGTCGATGGTTCCGGTCCTCCCCCTCCCGCTGCCCCTCCTCCCTCTTCCCCGAAGTACGTCACATGACGGAATCGACCGCCCCGCCCTCACTCCTACCGTTCTCCACGTGACCTCGTCCGTCCGATGCGTACAGATCAGTACAGGAGAAGTGATGAGCGAGAACGCACGACCCACGAACGTCGTCCTGGTCCACGGGGGCTTCGTCGACGGCTCCGGGTGGCAGGGGGTGTACGAGCAGCTGACCGGGGAGGGCTACCGCGTCAGCATCGTGCAGAACCCGACGCTGTCGCTGGAGGGCGACGTCGCCGCCACCCACCAGGTCCTCGACGCCCTCGACGGACCGGCCGTCCTGGTCGGCCACTCCTACGGCGGCGTCGTGATCACCGAGGCCGGCAACCACGAGAAGGTGGCCGCACTCGTCTACATCGCCGCGTTCGCCCCCGACAAGGGCGAGTCGGTGGGCAGCCTCATCGCCGACCCGCCGCCCGGCGCCCCGGTGCCGCCGATCCTGCCGCCCCGGGACGGCTTCCTGTTCCTGGACCGGAGCCGGTTCGCCGCCTCCTTCGCCGCGGACGTCCCCGCGGACCTGGCCGCGTTCATGGCCGACTCCCAGGTCCCCTGGGGCGTCGAGGCCCTCAACGGGGCCGCGTTCCAGCCCGCTTGGCGCATGAAGCCCGCCTGGTACCTGGTCGCGACCGACGACCGCATGATCCCGCCGCCGGCCCAGCGCGCCATGGCCGAGCGGGCCGGTGCCACAACGGTCGAGGTCCCCGGCAGCCACGCCGTCTACGTCTCCCAGCCCGCCGCGGTGGCCGACCTCATCCGGCAGGCCGCCGCCGGCCGCTGACCGGCCGGCCCCGCAGCACCCTTGTCGTACATCCGCCACAGCCGTCCGCCGTCGGGCCGGTAGACCTGGCCCTGGCGCCAGTCCGGGGCCTGGCAGGAGCTGCCCGTGGCGGGGGCCGGCGGCGTCACCGTCCGGACGTCGCGACGCTGGTCCCCGGTCGAGCCGTACTCCCGTCCGCCGATCCTGAACGTCACGTTGGACGGCCCGGTGATCGGGAGGTAGTACTTCAGGTCGATGTCCCGGGAGGCGCCCGGCGCCAGGTCCTCGCAGTAGCCGAGGGTGAGGGTGAGCCGGTGGAAGTCCCCTTTCAGGCCGCCCGTGTTGGGGCCGGTGTGGCCGGGTGCGAGGCCCTTCATCTCCTTGTAGTCGTTGTCCTTGACGATCGGCGGCATCGAGGTGGGCAGGTCGAGGGCGATCTCGGTGCCCTGGGCCAGCGTGACGCCGGAGTTGTTGGTGATCCGCAGCTTCGGCTGGACCGGGTAGAAGTCGTTCTCCCCGGTGGGGAATTCCACCAGTTCGGCCTTCACGTCGATCACCTCGGCCGGCTGCGGCCGGCCGCCGGCCTTCGTGCTGCCGGCGGCTCCGGCACCCTTGAAGGCGTTGTCCAGACGGGTGGTCAGGTCGTAGCCCATGCCCCATTCCCCGCCCGGCCGTTGGGCGTAGTCACCGGCGAGCTCCCAGATCATCGCGCCGCCGATGCCCTTGTCGACGATGTAGCGGGCCTTGGCGTCGATCGACTTCTCGTTCTCGGTGGACAGGAACACCTTCTTGGTGTCGTTCCACAGCCAGGGCGCCTGGAGCGCGTCCGAGCACTTCGGCGCGTAGCTCCCGGTCAGCTGCCCGCTCGGCAGGCCGGTGTCGACGCCGTAGGACCTCAGGTAGCCGGGAGTGCGGCCGTCCTGGAGGTTCTTGGTGTGCCACAGCGGGTTCGACCCGGCGCCGACCGGCCGGCCGGTGCCGTGGAACCCCGCTCGGGGGGTGGTTGAAGCGTGGTGACGTGTGGTGCATTTCTTTCCCGCCGTTGACGACATGAAGCGGGCGCGACTTTACGAAGCGCGGATGGACATTTGATCAACACTTGGCGTCGATGACCGGCGCACGCCGTCGAAGCACCGGTCCCGCCCTCCGCGAGGTACGCCTGCCCGGCACCCCTGACGACCGTCGATGCCCGTGTCCGGGCCGGGTCGTCCCGTCGCGTCCCGCCCCGCGCCGGGGTCAAAGGCACGTTGATGCGCTGTCTACCGGCTCCTGCGAACGTTCGGACGCCTTGTTACAGATGAGTAGGGAGTGTCTTCCGTGTTTCGAACGATCCTCGTCCGCACGGCTGTTGCCGGTGCGGCGGTTCTGGTGTCGGCCCTGGGTGCCATGGCCGTGAACGCGGGAGATCCCGTGCGGCAGAGCTCGCCGACCGCGCCGTCGGCGCAGGTCTGCGGCGGGTCTGCCAACGTGCACTGCCTGTCGGGGCACATCGTGTGGAACGGGACCGGCCTCGTCCTTCCTCCGGGGGTGTGAGGGGTTCAGTCGGCGGTGGCCAGGGCGGTCAGCATCGACGTCGTGCCGGCGGTCTCCGGAGTGCTCGGCCGACCGAGCAGTAGGCGCGCCTTCGTCTCCTGATCCTGCGCGGCGCGGTGGTCGCTGCGGGCGGTCATCGCGTGGGCCAGCACCAGGTGGGCGAGGGCGCGTTCGCGCTGTCGCCCACCTTTCTCCGCGAGCTCCACTGCCCGCTCCGCCTGGTGCACGGCCTCGTCGAGCCGTCCGAGCAGGCGCAGGACATCGGCCAGACGGCTTCGGGCGGCCGACTCGCGGTCGTGATCGCCGATGGCGCTCGCGCAGCCGATGCAGGACCGCAGCTGCGCCGCGGCGTCGTCGAGTCGGCCCAGCTCCTGGTAGGCGAGGCCGAGGACGTAGTGCACGTATGCGGTCATCGCGGCGTCGACGGCTCCCCCAGGTCCGACGGCTTCCCCGGATCCGGCGCCTTCCCCGGGTCCGGTGAGCATCCGCCGACAGGTCTGCACCGCCCTGGCCGCGTGACCGGTGCGGATGCGGGACAGGGCCGCGTTCGCGGCGCTCGCCACCTCACCGGAACGGTGGCCGAGTCGCCGGGCGAGGGCCACCGCCTCGTCGAAGGCGGTGATCGCTTCCTCGTGCCGGCCCTCGGCCTGGGCGATGAGGCCGAGGTCGTTGAGGGCTTGCCTGAGAACGGCCGGATCGGCCGCCTCCCGGCAGGCCTGCGCGGCCTGCCGGGCTTGCGCTTCGGCCTCGCCGAGCCGGGCCCGGGCCAGCAGGACCGTGCCGAGCAGGAACCGCGATCGGCCCTCCGCAAAACGGTCGCCGCCCTCGACCGCGGCGGCCATCAGCATGCGGGTCGCGTCCTCCGCCCGGCCGCCGACGCCGCCGAGGCCGAGCGGGCTGAGGGCGATCAGCAGGTCGACGGCCGACCGTAGTTCTGGCGTCGCCGCCGACTTGTCGTCGGCGACGCCGTGCAGGGTGTCCGTCGCGATGGCGGCCGCGAGCGCCACGGCGCCGGGTGTCTCGGTCCGCGCCCACCGCCGGGCCTCCGCCAGATCCGCGAAGACCGCGAAGACCGTGGAATCCGCGAAGACCGTGGAATCCGGGGAGCCCGTGGCATCCGCGGAGACCGAGAAGCCCGGACGGCCGTCCTGCTGCTGAAGCGGCTCGCCGAAGACGTCGGCGAGCGGATCGCCGGGCACGGCGAGTGCGAAGGCCGCGCGGGCGCACGTGAGCAGCTGGGCCAGCAGCCGCTGCCGGGCGGTGGCCCGTTCGTGTTCGTCGGTCCGCAGCGACGTCCGGCGGGCGAAGGCGCGCACCAGGTCGTGGTAGCGGTAGCGCCCGGCGCCCGTCGACTCCAGCAGCGCCTGGTCCACCAGCGACTCCGCGAGCCGCTCCGTCTCGTCCTCCGCCAGGCCCAGGACTGCGGCCGCCTGCGCCAGACCGACGTCGGGTTCCGCCCAGGAGAGCATCCTGAATGCGGTGGCCGGTGACGCCGGGAGCAGCCGGTAGCTGAGCTCGAAGACCTGCTCGATCGCCAGGTCGCTGGTGCGGAGCGCGGCGATGCCCTCGCGGTCGTCGGCCAGGCACCGTACGAGATCGGCGATCGGCTGGTCCGGGGCGGCGGCGAGCCGGGCCCCGGCGATCCGTACGGCCAGGGGGAGTCGGCCGCAGGCGTCGACCAGCATCCTGGCCTGGGGGGTCTGTTCGGCCCGGCGTGCCGCGCCGATGACGGAGTCGAGCAGGCTGATCGCCTCGTGCTCGCTGAACACCTCCAACGCGACGTGCAGGACCGACGGCACACCGGTGAGCGCCGTGCGGCGAGTGACGATCACCGCGCAGTCGGACGAGCCGGGCAGCAATGGCTGGATCTGGGCGTCGTCGCCGGCGTTGTCCAGGAGGATGAGCAGCCGTCGTCCCGCGCAGACCGTCCGGAACAGCGCGGACCTGCCGTCGAGGTCCTTGGGCACGACGTCCGCCCGGATGCCGAGCGCCGTCAGGAAGTCCGCCAGGATGTCGGACGCGTTCGCGGGCACCAGGTCGGCGCCGCGCAGATCCGCGTACAGCCGGCCGTCCGGGAAGTCCGGGCGCAGGGTGTGGGCGGCTCGCACCGCGAGGGTCGTCTTCCCCACCCCGGCCATCCCGGTCACGGTCACCAGCCGCAGTCCGGAGCCGGTCCGCCCGGTCGGCGCCGGTCCGGTCAGCGCTTGTCCGATCCGGTCGACGTGCTCCTGCCGTCCGGTGAACTGCGGCAGGTCCGGCGGGAGTTGGTCCGGGACGTCGCACCCGTCGCCGCGGTCGGCCGGCGCGGGCGATGCCGGTGCGCCTGGTCGTGCGCTTGGCCGTGCGTCCGGCCGTAAGTCCGGGCCGGGCAGAGCGGCCCTCGATCGCTCGGTGGTTTCCACGTCGAGATCGTGACACAACTCCGTGAGCACAGGCCCCGGTTCGATCCCCAGCTGCTCCACCAGCCGCGATCGAAGCGCGTCGTGGACCGCACGCGCCTCGGGCGTACGGCCCTGCCGGTGCAGCGCACGGATGAGCAGTTCCTGCAGACGCTCGTTGAACGGGTGGTCACCGGCCAGCTCCTCCAGTTCCGGCAGGTAGTCGGCGGGGGCGCCGAGTGCCACGTCGAGGGCGAGGCGCTCCTCCAGGAGCGTGCGGCGCAGCTGCGACAACCGTTCCCGCTCGCGGCGCATGAGCGGCCCCGGCAGGCCGACGAGCGGCTCCCCGCGCCACTGGGCGAGGGCTTCCCCCAGCGCGTACCGGGCGGCCTCCGGCCGCTCGGCGGCGTGCTGTCCGGCCAGCTCCTGCAGGTGCTTGACCCGCCACAGGTCCACGCAGTCCGGTGCGATCGCCAGCCGGTAGCCGCCCGCCTGGGAGATCAGCACCGTGGGCTTCGCGCGCACGGGCTCCAGCAGGTTCCGCAGCCGCCACATGTAGGTGCGCAAGGTGGTGTCGGGCGCACCGGGCGGCTCGTCTCCCCACAGGTCGTCGATCAGCTCGTCGCCCGTCACGACCGCGTTCGGGCGCAGCAGCAGGGCGACCAGCACCGACCGCTGCTGCGGGCTGCCGAGGTCTACGTCCGTGTCGGCGCGCCGCACACGCGGTTCGCCGAGCAACGCGAAACTCAGCGGGTCCTGATCACGACTCGTCCGCACGTGTTCCCCTTCTCCGGCCAGGCTCCGAACTCTCCGTCCAACGCTACGAGTTGTTCCGGATTCCGGCGCCACCTCGGCGCCGCCGTCCGGCCTCAGGCGGCGCTGTTCGCCCGCGGGGCATCCTCGTACCCGGAGCCGACTCCGCTCCTGCGGGGGCGGGTTGCCGTGACGGCGCGCCGGATCCACCACACGACGACGTACAGGGTCAGGCCGCCGATCAGACCGGCGCCCGCGCCTTTCGCGGCGTCGGACAGCACCCCTTCGATCACGATGCCCAGCGGCAGCCCGGTGGCCACCGCCTCCGGGCCGGCCAGCCACCACCAGGCGTGGGCGACGGCTCCGACGACCGCGACCAGGGCCATGGCGAGGAGGACAGGGCGCCGTGTTGCGCTGTCGGGCCTCGCGCGACCTTGACCCTCACGGCGGGCCCGCCTGCGCCACGCGTACACCGCGATGGCGGCCAGGCCGCCGATCGTGCTCGCGTGCTGCAGCGCCCGCGCCCAGGTGAGGCCACCCACCAGCGTGGAGTTGAGCCAGGGCGCCCGGGTGACCACGAAGCCGTCGTGGTGGGTGAAGGCATCCCAGACCAGGTGCGTGGCGATGCCGATCAGGGCGGACAGCACGATCCACCCGGCCCGCCGTACCAGCGTGCCGGCGGTCCGGGGCCGCGACGGGGCGACGGGCACCGGCAGCAGGGACGCCAGCGGGCGACGGCCGGCCCGGACCAGTCCGCACAGGCTGAGGGCGTACGGCAGGGTGACGGTGACGGCCCCCGACGCGCCGTGCGTGGTCGTGGCGTTGACGAAGGGTTCGTACCAGGACTGCGCACTGACGGGCAGGCCCGTGGCGACGACGACGTAGGGCAGGTCCGGTGCGACGGCTCCGGCCACCAGTGCGGTCCGGCTGAAGGGCGGCCGCAGCAACGGCAGTACGGCCGCGGGGTGGGACAGGGTGAACGGCATGAGTCTCCTCTCGCACAGGACCCAATAGTCCGTCGAGCGGAATGCTACGTCAAACGGACTAATGGGCCGGCGATGGACGCCACTCGTCGCACCCGTGTGGATGCTCGACCTCGACAGGCCGGTCAGAGGTCAGAGGTCAGAGGAGGGGGCGTCCGGCCCGCTTCAGGCGGCCGGCAAGACGGGCGATCGCCGCAGTGACCGGCCATGCGGCCACCACACCCGCGACAACAGCCGCCTCGCCCCACGCCACGGTGTACGCGTGGGCGAGCAGGGGCGGGGACGACAGGGCCATGGCCGCCAGCTCGCGACCGCCTCGTGATCCGCTGAGCCAGGTCAGCGCGACGCCGGTCGCGGCGAGGACGAGCAGCGGCCAGCACCCGTAGTCGGTACTGACCCACGGCACGCCGTGCGCGTCGACGGCCGCCCGTGGCACGACCACGAGCGCGATCACGGCACCGGCCAGGCCCGCCCGCCCCGCCGCGACGCTCTCCACCCGCCGGTCCGGCGGGCAGGCGAGCACCACGGCCGCCGCCAGGACCATCGCGGCCGGAGTGACGACCGGGTCACCGAACGCCGGCCCGCTGACCACCACGGCCACCGCGAAGGAGAGCAGCCCGGCCACCGTGCAGGGCACCCCCACCCGCCAGCGGCCGGCCAACGCCGCCGCCGCTCCCGCGAACACGACCAGCGACGAGACGAGCAGCGCACCCCACGCCCCCTCCAGATCGACCCCGAGCTGCGTCCTCCACGGGGTGGGCGAGGAGACGAAGGCGGCGTACCAGCGCAGCAGGTGCAGGCCGCAGGCGGCGGCCGAGGCGGCCAGGGCGAAGGGGTACGCCAGACCGAGAACCTTCGCGACGGAAGCCGCCGACCCCAGCCCCATCCGCATCCTCACCGCGTGCGCCGCCAGACCGGCACCCTCCCGCAGCCGCGAACCCAGCGGCTCGCCCGCGGTCATCTCGCGAAAGGTCGCGACGATCTCCCCACCATGGGCCCGTCGGTAGGCAGCGGGATAGAGCCGCAGCACGTGCTCGATCATGTGGCCGCCGGCGGCTGCGCGACGGACAGGCGGCGAGTGGCCTCCTTCGCCGCCGCCGCCAGCCGCTCGGCCTCCACCGCCAGCCGCTCCCGCCCCGACGAGGACAGGGTGAAGATCCGCCGGGCCCGGCCGTCGACGATCTCCTCGCGCTCGATGTCGATCAGGCCGTCGGCCAGCAGGCGGTCCAGGGCCCCGTACAGGGCGCCCGTACGCAACGAGACACGGCCGCCCGTCATCGCTTTGACCTCCTGCGCAATGGCGTACCCATGCCGGGGTGCATCCGCGAGGGCGGTCAACACCATCAAGGTGGGCTCTTGCATCACACGCTCACTCACCCCACGACGATAGTCACCCCGCCGGACCGTCTCAACGCGACCGGCCCCACCACGAACGCCCGCACCTGCGCCCGCGCCGCCCGACGCCCATGCCCGCGCCCGCGCCCGCCGCCAGGAGCCCTTCCACGCCGTCCGGCTCCCCGGCATCAGCCCGCCGACCTGCGTCAACGGCATCCAGGTGCCGAGGGCAACCCCCTGACCAGGGGTGATGCGGTCGGTATCATTCGCCGGGGGGTTCGTTTGCGGGTGGATGGGGACAGCTGGTGGGTGAGTTGCGGTTCGCGGTGCTGGGACCGGTGCGGGGGTGGCGGGACGGCGGCGAGCTCGCGCTCGGGTCACCGCAACAGCGGAGCCTGCTCCTCTCGCTGCTGCTGAGGGCCAACCACACCGTGTCGCTCGGTCAACTCGTCGACGACCTGTGGGGCGAGGATCCGCCCGCCAAGCCCACGGCCGTGATCCGGACGTACGTCCACCGCCTGCGCCGCATCCTCGGGCCCACCGCGCTGACCTCGCTCGGCGGGGGCTACCTGCTCACCGTGGACCCCGGGGGACTGGACATCGACCGCTGCGAGGAGCTCGTCGGCGAGGCGAAGGAACTCCGCGGCGCCGGGGAGCACGCCCACGCCGCCGCCACGCTCCGCTCGGTGCTGGCCCTCTGGCAGGGCGAGCCGATGTCCGGGCTCCCCGGCCCCTATGCCGAGCGGCAGCGCGGCGAGTGGGCCGAACGCCGGGTGACCGTCCTGGAGTCGTGCCTGGAGGCCGAGGTCGAGGCCGGACCGTCCGGCGAGGCCGTCGCCGAACTGACCGCGGTCGCGGCCGAACACCCGCTCAGGGAACGGTTCTCCGAGCTGCTGATGCTCGCCCTCTACCGGGCCGGCCGGCAGGCCGAGGCGCTGAGTGTGTACCGCACTACGGACCGGCGGCTGCAGGCACAGCTCGGCGTCGCCGCCGGGCCCGGTCTGCGCGAGTTGCAGCGCCGGATCCTGGTGGCCGACGCCACTCTCGTGACGCCCGCTCTCCTGGCCCCCTCAGCACCCCGTACCGGCACCGCCGCGGCCCGCCCGCCGTACCAGCCGCCGGCACCGCCGACCCAGGTCCCGGCCGACCTCGCCGACTTCACCGGCCGCGAGGCGCAGACCGAGGCGCTGCGGACCGTCCTGCTCGCCCCCCGCACCGTGCCCGTGGCGACCGTGTCGGGCTTGGGCGGCGTGGGCAAGACGGCCCTGGCCGTCCATGTCGCGCACGGGCTGGCCGCCGACTTCCCCGACGGCCAGCTCTACGTCGACCTGCACGGGGCCGACGGCCACCCGACCCCGCCCGAGGAGGTGTTGGGCGCCTTCCTCCGCGCCCTCGGCGTGCCGGCGGACACGCTGCCCGTCGGGCCGGCCGAACGATCCGCCCAGTTCCGCTCACTACTCTCCGGCCGACGTGTGCTGGTGGTTCTCGACAACGCCCGGGACGCCGAACAGATCAGGCCGCTGCTGCCCGGCCGGCCCGGCTGCGCTGTGCTCGTCACCAGCCGGGCCAGGCTCGGTTCACTTCCCAACGCGCACGTCGTCGAGCTGCCGGCCTTCGCCCCGGAGGAGGCCCTCGGCCTGCTCGGCCAGGTGGTCGGCGAGCAGAGGCTGCGGGCCGAGCCGGACACGGCCGGGGAACTCGTCCGGCTCTGCGGCCATCTCCCGTTGGCCGTGCGCATCCTCGCCGCCCGCCTCGCCTGCCGGCCGGACTGGAGCATGGCCCGGCTGCTCGACAAGCTGTCCGAGAATCGTCTCCGACTGGATGTGCTGCGCACCGGGGACCTCGCCGTCGAGTCGGCGTTCCGCTTCGGCTACGACCAGCTGACATCCGATCAGGCTCGCGCCTTCCGGCTGTTGGCGGTGCCGGACGTGCCCGATCTGTCGCCGGGCGCGGTGGCGGCGGTGCTCGGCCTGCCCGAGCACGCGGCCGAGGAGCTGGCCGAGTCACTGGTCGACTGCTCGATGCTGGAGACCGCGCCACCGGACCGTTACCGGTTCCACGACCTGCTGCGCGCCTTCGCCCAGCGGCTCACCCCGGATACGACGGCGAGCTCGGACGCGCAGGCGGAGGCGGACCGCCCGGCCGCCGTCCTCACCCGCCTGGCGATCCGCCACCACGCCGAGACCATCGCGGCCCTCGGCCCGTCCGCCACCCGCGCGGCCCTGCCCGGCGCCGGTGCGCTGCACGCTCCCGACTCCCGTGCGGTGGCCCGCGGTCGCGGCGAGTACCACGGCATCGGCGCCCTGGTCGGCCAGTACGCCGGGCTCCACGAGCCGACCCGGCTCGATCTGGTGGCCGAACTGCTGCTCGGGTGCAGCCTGTTGTGCGAGACCGGCCAGGCCACCCGGCCGCTGGGACACGCGGCCAAGGTCCTGCTTCAGGCCGCCGTCCGGCAGGGCGACCGAACGGCCGAGGTCAGGGCCCGGCTGGTGCTCGGACGGCTGCTGACCGAGGTCGGCTCCGAACCCGCGGCCCTCGGCGAGTTGCTCAGGTCCCGCGACCTGTGCACCGCCCACGACCTGCCGGGTCCGCTGCTCGCCCTGGCCCACGCCTCGCTGGCCGCCCTGTTCGTCCAGGCCGGTCGGCCGGGCGACGCGGTCGACGGCTTCACGGCGGCGATCTCGGTCTGGGAGCGGCTCGGCGACCGGCGCTCGGTGGCGGGCGAACTGCTCAACCTGGCCGGCGCGTTCACCGAACTCGGCCGGTTCGAGGCGGCGGTCCGCGTCGTCGACCAGTCCCTGCTGATCTGCCACCACCTCGCCGACCACGAGCTCCAGGCGCTCGCCCTCGACTCGTTGGGGACGATCGCCCACGACCGCGGCGAGTTCGAGCAGGCCCTGCGCCACCACCGCGGCGCCCTCGCCCTGCTGCGGCCGGACGACCGGCGCCGGACGGGCCGTACGCTCCTGCGGCTCACCGAGTCGCTGCGCGCCGTCGGCCGCAGCGACGAGGCGGTGGAGGCGGCCGACCGGGCGGTCGAGGTGCTGACGCTCGACGGCGACCGCCGGGGGCGGGGGCTGGCCCTGGCGGCGCTCGGTGACGCGCTCGCCGACCGCGATGCCACCGAGGACGCGGCCCGGGCGTGCCGGTCGGAGGCCTACGACATCCTGGCCGCCATCGGCTCCCCCGAAGCCGACCGGCTGCACGCCCTGATCGGCCTCGGCCGGCCCGCCGACCGGCCCCGCCGGCAGTGGCCGTCCTGGCTGCCGGCGTGACCCCCGGTCCGGAGGTTGCGTTCGGCTCCCGGTGTGCTCCCCCGGAGGGCGCGCTTCGTCCAGTTGCCGGTCCGTCGGCTCAGGAGAGCGTCCACACCTGGTTCGCCGCGTTCGAGCAGGCCGCCACTCTGGCCATGTGGGCGATCCCGTCGGACGTCAGACAGCCCTTGTTCCAGAAGTTGACGATCTGGTAGCCGCCCTGAACCGGCACGAAGGACCAGGCCTGGTTGTCGGCGCCCGGCGGATTCGTCCAGATCTGCACCCGCCCGGTCTTCCAGTCCAGATCCAGCACCTTGGCGAAGTTGCTGGAGCCGTTGCGCAGGAGGTACGTCCCCTCGGCCACCTTCTCCAGCCGCCACGTCTGCGCCAGCGTGCCGTTGACGACGTAGGTGTCGACCTCGTTGCCGTCCTGGTCCCTGGATTGGGAATTGTCCAGCGCGCCGTCGGTGCCGCTGATCTGCACCATGGTGGGCAGCTGCGGCTTCGGCTGCTGGGTGGGCTGCGCCGCCGTCGCCGACGCCGTGGGCGTGGCCGGTTCGCGGGAGGCGGGCTGGGACGGGACGGCGGAGGTCGGCGCGGACGTGGCGGGGTTCTGGCCGCCGGCGGGCGCAGTGGAGGCGGAGTCGGGCGCACCGGGCCGGACGGGCGGCGCGGCGGAGGTCGGCGCGGGTGCGGTGGGGTTCTGGCCGCCGGCGGGCGCAGTGGAGGCGGAGTCGGGCGCACCGGGCCGGACGGGCGGCGCGGCGGGGGTCCGCCCGGCGACCGGTTCGGGCTCGGCGCCGGGCGTGGGACTTTCACCCGCTCCCGGTCCGGCCGACGGCACCGGAACCGCCGTCTGGGCGGGCTGCTGTTCGGCGAGCGGGCGGGCGACCTCCACCGGCGAGGGATCGCCCGACCCCGCGAGGCCGGCCTTCGGCCCGGCGACGACGGTGCTGTCCGGCGCGCCGTCCTGGTCGGGCGGGATCACCGTCGCTCCGGCGGCCCCGGCCATGCAGAGCAGCGACAGCGCCGTCACCCCGATCAGCCTGCGCAGGCGGAGCCCGACCCGCGGTGCGCGTCCGGCGACCTGCCGGGGCCGGTCCGGGGTCGGCGGCGCCTTCTCCCCGACCGGTGTAAGGGCGTCCCGTACCGCTGCGGCCATCGTCGCCGCGTCGGGCCAACGCTCGCCGGGTTCCTTGGCCATCGCCCGCTCGACCAGCGACCGAACCGGCGCGGGCACGTCCTCGGGAAGCGGCGGCGGAGGCTCCGTCAGGTGCTTGAGGATCACCTCAAGGGCGGTCTCCCCGTCGAAGGGCAGCCTCCCGGCGAGGCATTCGTAAAGGACGACGCCGAGTGCGTAGAGGTCCGCCGAGGCGGTGACCGTCCCGATGGAGGCCTGTTCCGGCGCCTGGTAGGCGGCGGTGCCGAGCACCACCCCCGGTACGGTCAGCCGGGCGTCGCAGCCGGGCCGGGCGATGCCGAAGTCCGCGATCACCGTCCGGTCGGCACGGACCATCAGGTTGGCCGGCTTGATGTCCCGGTGGACCACTCCCGACTCGTGCGCGGCCTCCAACGCCTCCAGGACCTGGAGCGCCGTCCGGAGGGTCTCCGCCACCGGCAGGGCGCCGCGGCGCTCCAGCACGGCGCTGAGCGGCTCCCCCTCGATCAGTTCCATGACCAGGTAGCCGACCGAGCGCTGCCCGTCCGCGACGCTGTGCCCGTAGTCGTACACGCCGACGATGCCCGGGTGCCGCAGCTGCGCCATGACGCGGGCCTCGTCGTGGAAGCGCTCGGCGAAGCCGGACTCGTCCAGCAGGGCCGGCTTCACCACCTTGACCGCCACCCGGCGGCCCAGGACCTCGTCCTCGGCCAGCCACACGTCGCCCATCGACCCACCGCCCAGCCAGTCCACCAGCCGGTAGCGGTCGGCGAGCACGGTGCCATGCATGGTTCCCCCTGAATCAAGCCCGAGGACCGGAGTGAATCCAGGGACCGGCCCGGATCCACGGGCGCGCCCTGGTCCTGGGCGCCCTCCGCAGATCATGACACCGGCAAATAACTACTGACTTGCCATCTTATGAATCACGCTCGACTCAAGCCATTCCCACCCCACGACCCCCACGCGTCGACGAGCCGTCAACACCCTGTGCACGCCCGCGCGGTGCGATCTCCCCGGACCGGCTCCGCTCCAGCCGCGCCTGGACCAGCCTCTCCCCCGGAGTCATCGCCGCACCCCGGCTCCGATTCCGGCCCGGAAATGCAGAGAACCCCCATCCGGTTTCCCGGATGGGGGTTCTCTGTGAATGATTGTTCGGCGGCGTCCTACTCTCCCACAGG
>NZ_JARXYZ010000047.1 GCF_029894125.1 Kitasatospora sp. MAA19 | reverse complement strand
CAGCCCTCCGAAGTAGACGCCGTCGAAGCCCACGGCACCGGCACCCGCCTCGGCGACCCCATCGAAGCCCAAGCCCTCCAAGCCACCTACGGACAAGACCGCCAACAACCCCTCTGGCTCGGCTCGGTGAAATCCAACATCGGCCACACCCAGGCCGCCGCCGGCGCCGCCGGCATCATCAAGATGATCCTCGCCATGCAGCACGGGGTACTGCCCCGCACCCTCCACATCGACGAACCCACCCCCCACGTCGACTGGACCGCCGGCGCCGTCTCCCTCCTCACCGAACAGCAACCCTGGCCCGCCCACGACCGCCCCCGCCGCGCCGCCGTCTCCTCCTTCGGCATCAGCGGCACCAACGCCCACGTCATCCTCGAACAACCACCCGTCACCGACAGTCGCCAGGCCCCACCGCAGCGCACACTGCCCTGCGTTCCTGTGACAGTCTCCGGGCACACCCCGGCAGCCTTGCGTGCTCAAGCGGCGCAGCTCGCCGATCGGGACGACGCTTCGGTGCTGGACGTCGCGTACTCCCTCGCCACCACCCGCACCGCCCTCGAACACCGGGCGGTCATCGTGGCAACGGATCCGGCCGACCACACTCAGGCGCTCCGTGCGCTCGCCCGCGGTGGTAGCCACCCAGGTCTCGTCACCGGCCGGGGTGACAGGGGGACCCTGGCCATGGTGTTCTCCGGCCAGGGCAGCCAACGCCTCGGCATGGGCCGCGAGCTGTACGACACCTACCCCGTCTACGCCGACGCCTTCGACACCGCCTGCACCGAACTCGACCCCCACCTCCCCCACCCGCTACGCGACATCGTCTTCAGTGACGACGAAACCCTCCTCAACCAAACCCAGTACACCCAGCCCGCCCTGTTCGCGCTGCAGGTCGCCCTCTACCGCCTCTGGGAACACTGGGGCATCACCCCCGACGTCATCACCGGCCACTCCATCGGCGAAATAGCCGCCGCCCACATCACCGGCATCCTCACCCTCACCGACGCCGCCACCCTCATCACCCACCGCGCCCACCTCATGCAAGCCCTGCCCGAAGGCGGCGCCATGGTCGCCATCACCACCACCGAAGACGACATCCGCCCCCTCCTCCACGGCCACGAACACCACGCCGGCATCGCCGCCATCAACAGCCCCACCTCCCTCGTCCTATCCGGCGACCACACCACCCTCACCGAAATCATCGACAAACTCGACCGACACCGCACCACCTGGCTCCGCGTCTCCCACGCCTTCCACTCCCCCCTCATGGAACCGATCCTCGACGAACTCCGCACCGTCATCAGCCAGCTGACCCTCTCCCCACCCGCCATCCCCCTCATCTCCACCCTCACCGGCCAACCCATCGACCACACCGACCCCGAACACTGGATCCGCCACGCCCGCCACACCGTCCGCTTCGCCGACGCCATCACCCACACCCCAGCCGACACCTACCTCGAAATCGGCCCCAGCGCCTCCCTCACCCCCCACCTCCCCACCAACACCATCGCCTCACTGAACCCCAAACACAGCGACACCCGGTCCCTCACCACCGCCCTCGCCCACCTCACCGCCCACGGCGCAAACCCCCACTGGGACCACTACTTCACCAACACCGGCGCACAACGCACCCCCCTCCCCACCTACCCCTTCCAACACACCCGCTACTGGCTCGACAACCGGCCGTCCGACGTGGTCGATCTCGGTGCGGCAGGTCTGGACAGCAGTGGGCACGCTCTGGTGACGTCAGTGATCGCTGATCCGGAGTCGGGCGGGCTGATGTTCCTCGGTCGCATCGGTGCCGATGCGCATTCCTGGCTGGCCGATCACGTCGTCGCGGGCCGCATGGTGTTGCCGGGTACCGCGTACGTCGATCTCCTCCTGCACGCGGGCGCGGCGTGCGGGCTGTCCCAGCTGGACGATCTGACGCTGGAAGCACCGCTGGTGATTCCACGGGACACCCCGATAGACGTCCGCATGACCGTCGAGCCGCCTGACGCGGCGGGCCGTCGGACGGTGCGTGTGCACAGTCGCGGCTCGGATCCCGACAGCGCGTGGAACCGGAACGCCAGGGCCGTCCTCACCGCTCCGGCTGCGCCGTCCGCGCCGTCCGTGCCCGACGGTCCGGGTGAGTGGCCCCCGCCGGACGCGCAGCCGCTCGACCTCGCATCGGTCTATCCCACGCTGGCGGCTCACGGGTTGGACTACGGCCCCGTTTTCCAGGGCCTGCGTCATGCCTGGTCACGACCGGGTGAGTTGTTCGCCGAAACGGCCCTTCCCGAGGGCACCGACGTGACCGGGCACGTGCTGCACCCCGCGCTGCTGGACGCCGCCCTGCATGCCATCGGTTTCGGCGGTCTCGTGGACGCGGGCGAAACCGGTCCGCGGTTGCCGTTCGCCTGGCGCGGCGTGCAGGCCGGCCCGCCCGGCGCGACGACCCTGCGGGTACGTCTGGCGGTCGTCGGCCCGGACACCGTCACGCTCCAGTTGTTCGACGGCAGCGGACGCGTCATCGGCAGTGTGGACGCCCTCACCCTCCGCGGCGTACCGGCGGATCACCCGTCGACGACTGCGCCGCGGTCGCTGCTCGACGTGCGGTGGCAGGACCTTCCTCCCGCACCCGATGCCCAGCCGTCATGGTGGGTCATGCTCGGGGAGGACGGACTCGGGCTGGCGTCGCTGCTGCGGGGCGTCGGCGGCCGGATCGAGGAGCACGCCGACCTCGCCGGTCTCACCACGGCTGTGGCCGCCTCCGGCGCGACGCCCGATGCGGTGTTCCTCGCACCGACGGCACCGGAGGGCTCCGACGTGCCGACGGCCACCGCTCGGCTGGCCTCCCAGGTCCTCGCGTTCCTGCGGACCTGGCTCACCGACCAGCGTTTCGCCGGGACACGTCTCGTGCTGGTCACCCGGGACGCCACGACGGATCCCGTCGCCGCCGCGCTCGCCGGACTCGTCCGGGCCGCCGAGGCCGAGCACCCGGGCCGGCTCGCCGTGGTCGACATCGGCTCCGGTACGGACCGCCTCGACCGCCGGGTGCTCGCGGCGGCGCTCGCCTCCGGGGAGCCGCACGTCACCCTTCGAGGCGGTGCCGCGCAGGTGCCCCGGTTCGCCGCGCTCGCCGCGTCCGACCCGGCTGCGGTGGATCTGTCGGCCGGTACCGTCCTGGTCACCGGAGCCTCCGGAGCCCTTGGCCGGCTGGTCACCCGCCACCTCGTCGACCACCACGGGGTGCGCGACCTGCTGCTCGTGAACCGCAGCGGCGAGATGGCCGGGCTTCGCGCCGAACTGGAGAGCGCGGGAGCGACCGTGGAGGTGGCCGCCTGCGACGTCGCCGAGCGGGACCAGGTCGCCGCGCTGCTGTCGTCCCGGCCGGTGCGCGCCGTCGTGCACGCTGCCGGCGTGCTCGACGACGGTGTGATCGAGTCACTGACCGACGAGCAGCTCTCCCGGGTGCTGCGCCCGAAGCTCGACGGTGCCTGGAACCTGCACGAGCTCACCGGGGACACGACGCTCCTCGTGCTCTTCTCGTCGATCGCGGGGATCCTCGGCTCGGCGGGGCAGGCGGCCTACGCCGCGGCGAACAGCGCGCTGGACGCGCTCGCCGCGCACCGGACCGCCCGTGGGCTCCCCGCGCTCTCCCTGGCCTGGGGCCCCTGGACCACCGAGATCGGCATGTCCGCGGGCCGGCGGCGGCTCGAACGCGCCGGGGTGGTGCCGCTGAGCCCCGAGGAGGCGCTTGCGCTGTTCGATGTCGCCTTGACCAGGCCCGAGCCGCTGCTGGTGCCGGTGCACCCGGACCTCGCCGCGCTGAGCGCCGCGGCGCAGCGGCACCAGGTGCCGCCGATCTGGCACGGACTGGTCCGCCCGCCCGCGAAGGACGCGCCCCGCGCCGGACAGGACGCGTCGCCCCGGTTCGGGCAGCTGTCCGCGGACGAGCGCGACCGTCAGCTCCTGGGCCTGGTCCGCCGGGAGGTGGCCACGGTGCTCGGCTACTCCTCGGTGGACACGCTCGACGGCGAACTCGCTTTCTCCGAACTCGGATTCGACTCGCTGACCGCCGTGGATCTGCGGAACCGGCTGGAACAGGCGACCGGATTGCGGCTGCCGGCCAGCCTGGTCTTCGACCACCCGACCGCTCCCGATCTCGTGCGATTCCTGTCCGCCGAATTCGGTTCGGCAGCGCCGGAATCCACCGACCCGCAGGACACTCTCGGCGCATTGTTCACCGAGGCGTGTGAACAGGGAAGGATGGACGAGGGCATCGAACTGGTGAGCTTGGCGGCGCGTTTCCGGCCCGCATTCCGGACGCCGGAGGAACTCGGCCGGCGCCCCCACCCGGTACCGCTGTCCCGTGGGTCGGCCGAGCCGATGCTGCTCTGTTTTCCCGCCGTGGTGGCGATGTCGGGAGCGCACCAGTACGCGCGGTTCGCCGCCGCCCTGCGCGACAGTCGCAGCACCGTGGTCCTGCCCGAGCCCGGATTCGTGGCCGGCGAGAAGCTTCCGGCGGATGTGACCGCCCTCGTCGACGTGCAGGCGCAGGCGGTGCTCGAACAGGCCGCCGGGGCGCCGTACGCCCTGCTGGGCTACTCATCGGGCGGCTGGATCGCGCACGAGGTGGCCCGGCGCCTGGCGGAGACGGACGCGCCGCCGAGCGGGGTCGTGCTGCTGGACACCTACCTGCCCCGGGAGATGAACCCCCGGCTCAACCAGGCCTTCACCCACGGGCTGTTCGCCCGGCGCAGCGAACTGGTATCAACCGACCACGTGTCGCTCACCGCCATGGGTGGCTATTTCTCGGTGTTCGGCGCCTGGGAGCCACAACGTTCCGGTGTGCCGACGCTCTTCCTGCGGGCCGCCGACGCGTTGCCCGACGCCGACGGGAAGCCGCTGCCGGACTGTGACTGGGGTCCCGAGTGGGCCCATTGCGACACGGATCTGGAGATCAGCGGCGATCACTTCACGATCGTCTCGGAGCACGCGGAGAGCACCGCCCGGACCGTGGACGCGTGGCTGGGCGCACTCTGACACGTCGGCCCTCGGCGAGGCACAACCGTTGGCTGTGTCTCGCCGAGGGCCGGTTGTTTGACCCTGCCGCCGGACATCGGCTTGGATCCCCCCTGGTCAGGAGCGGGATCGTCCGATGGAACGGAGCGGGTACGGCATGCGGGGCGAACAGGCGCTGCGGCGGCAGTTCGGGTGGCTGTGGGCGGCGTACGCGGTGAGCACCTTCGGTACGTGGCTCGCCTTCGACGCCTTTCCGATCATCGCGATCCAGGTGTTGCACGCCGAGCCGAGGGAGGTTTCGGCGCTGGCGGCCGTGGGGCCGGCGGTGGGCGCGGTGATCGCGTTGCCGCTCGGCCCGTGGGTGGAGTTCCGGCGCAAGCGGCCGGTCATGATCGCCATGGATCTGGTCCGGTTCGCGACACTGCTGACCGTTCCCGCGGCGTACGCGCTCGGGCTGCTCAGCTTCTCCCACCTGATCGTCGTGTCGATGGTGGTGGGCGCCGCCGACATCACCTTCACCGCGGCGAGCGGCGCGTGCCTGAAGGCGCTGGTGCCCCGCGACGATCTGCTGGTGGCCAACGGTCGGTTCGAATCCACGACCTGGACCGCCACCATGCTCGGACCGCCGATCGGCGGCGCGGCGATCGGGCTGGTCGGCCCGGTCGTGACGGTCATGGCCAACACGGTCAGCTTTGTGCTGTCGGCGGCGGGAATCCGGGCCATGGGAGGGAACGAACCGCAGCCGGCGCGGTCCCCGGGGCGGCGAATGCGCGCAGCCGACGTGCTCGAGGGCTGGCGCTACATCCTGGCCCACCCGTCGCTGCGTCGGCTGTTCTTCAACGTGCTGCTGTTCAACGGCCTCGTCATGGCGGTCTCGCCGCTGATGGCGATCATCATGCTCGGCGAGCTCGGCTTCACGCCGTGGCAGTACGCTCTCGCGTTCGCGGCACCGTGCCTGGGCGGCCTCCTCGGCTCCCGGCTGGCTCGCCGACTCGTCCCGCGATTCGGACAGCACCGGGTCATGCTCGTGGCGGGGACGGTGCGCACGTGCTGGCTGATCGGGCTGGTCTTCGTCCGCCCCGGCGTTCCCGGTCTGCTGCTCGTCATGACGGTCGAGTTCGGACTGATCACCTGCTGTGCCGTCTTCAGCCCCGTGCTGGCCACCCATCGCCTCAACCAGATCCCGACGGGCATCGTCGCCCGCGCGCTGTCCGCCTGGGCGGTCGCGGGCAAGGCCAGCACCGCGGCCGTGACCGCCCTGTGGGGCGTGCTGGCCGGCTTCACGGGCCCGCGCGCCGCGGTCGCCGTCGCCGGCCTCGCCATCCTGGCGACCCCGCTGCTGCTTCCCCGGCCCGATCGCGCGGGGCCGCTACCGGAGCCGGTGCCTCAGGCGCAGCTGTCCTCCTCTTGAGGCGCCGACGTCAGCTTGAGGCACCGGCGTCAGCGGACGACCCGGTAGGTGATGTGCGTGGCCAGGTCGGTCGAAACCACCTTCCGCGGTTCGAGAACCGGGTCTCCGGCGTTCTCCAGCAGGCGCTCGCCCGCGCCCAGCAGGATCGGCCGGAGGTGGATGGTCAACTCGTCGAGCAGGCCGGCGGCGAGGTACTGCCGCACCACCGTCACCCCGCCCGCGAGCGAGACGTCCCGGCCGACGGCGGCTGCCCGTGCCTGTTCGAGTGCGGACTCGATGCCGTCGGTGACGAAGGTGAACGTGGTGCCGCCCTTCATCTCCAGCGGTTCCCGCGGGTGGTGGGTGAGCACGAACACCGGCGCGTGGAACGCCGGCTCCTCACCCCACCAGCCCCGCCAGGTCAGGTCCCAGGGGCCCGCACCGCCACCGAACATCCGCCGGCCCATGATGTAGGCGCCGATGCCGTGCATGGCCTCCGCCAGGACTACGGAGTCGGCCGACTCCTCGCCGCCCTCCAGACCCCGGTGCTCGTGCCACGCCCTGGTCCCGAGCAGCCACTGGTGCAGGCGCATCCCGCCCACGCCGACCGGATGCTGCGGGCTCTGGTGGGGCCCCGCAGCGAATCCGTCGAGGGACATGCCGATGTGCGCGGTCACCGCCGTCATGGCCGGGGCGCCTCCGCCAGCAGGTCGGAGACCCGCGGGTAGCGGTCGTCGGGCAGCTGCTGGCCGGGCACCAGGTCCTCGTCCATCCGCTGGTGACCCGGGCGCGGCTGGTAGATCGCCGACGCGCCGGTGTAGGAGATGATGAAGGCCAGCCGGGTCCCGTCGGAGTGGTTGCCGTGGCTCCCGTGCCCGAGGGTGCTCTGGTGGAAGGTGACGTCCCCGGCGCGCATCGGTACCGTGACGCGCGGGTACCACTCGAGTTCCGGCCACTCGTTGAACATGTAGGTCGTCGCGTGGCTCTTCACCGCCGACATCTCGGCCCGATGCGGCTCCGGGCGCTTGTGCGAGTCGGGCAGGAAGATCAGGCAGCCGCGCTCGACCGGCACGTCGACCAGGGCGACCCAGGCGTTCACGTTCATCGGGGCGTCGAGCGGCGTGAGCGTGAGGTCCTCGTGCCAGATGGTGGGCACCTCGTCATGCGGGTGCTTGGCGTACGCCTGCCCGCTCCACACCCGCATCGGGGTGCCGGCCAGCTGCTCCGCCGCCGCGGCGACGCGGGGGTGACGCACGAGGCCGGTCATGGTGTCGTGCTTCCACCAGGGGTCCGAGGTGGTCCTGAGCGCGGTACCGCCACCGCCCATGCCGGCCCGCCGGCCGTCCTCCTCGATCGTGTCCAGCGCGATCTCGCGCCACCGCGCCACTTCGTCCGCGGGGATCAGGCCCGGGATGCGCGCGAATCCGTGTTCCCGGAAGTCCGTGATGTGTTGTTCATCGACAATGAAGGGTGCGTCCGGAGGCGTCACTTTGGTCATCAGCTTCCCTTCGATTCCAGCCGTCTTGAAAGTCAAGTCACATTCCTAACAGCTGCGCGCACCGGATGCCTAGTGAACCTTTGTTCACGTCGCGGAGACCGGGGAAAATCCGCGCGCCGAATCCGTTCGCCTCACGTTCCACGTCAGATGAATAGGACGCATTGCCAGCACGGTTTCGACTTCACGTGCTGCGGGCTCGTGCAGAATACCGGGCCTTTTCGCTCCGCCGCACGCCTCACCGACCACCGACCCGTCGCCACGGGGACCGGAGCCGGCCGGCGGACGCCCGCCACCGGCGGCGGCGGGAGTGGCGCGCCGCGCGTCCACCCCAGGGGAGATAGGTTCTGCCCCGTGGATCTCAACGCCGTTCGCACCTTCGTCGCCGTTGCCGACGCCGGCCAGTTACAGGCCGCCGCCGACGACCTGGGGATCACCCAGCAGGGGGCCTCAAAACGCGTGGCGGGCCTGGAGCGGGAGCTCGGCGTACAGCTCTTCACCCGGATCGCCAGAGGCGTCCAGCTCACCGTCGACGGAGAGGCCCTGCTACCCCACGCACGCGAACTTCTCCGGGCGGCCGAGCGCCTCACGGCGGCCGTGACCCCGGGACGCAGGCCGCTGCGGATCGACGTCGTCGGCCGCAGGATCGCGCCCTCCAACATCCTTCGCGACTTCTACCAACAGCACCCCGACATCCAGCTCGATGTCGTCACCCTGGCCAACGCCGACGCCGCGTCGGCACTGGCGGAGATCAGCGCCGGGACCCTGGACGCGACGTTCAGGTCCCTCCGGGCCTCGGCCGGCGTAGCCCCCGAGGGGCTCCGGTCATCGCGCGTCATCGACGACCGTCATGAGCTCCTGGTCGGCCCCCGGCACCCGTTGGCGAACGCCGAGACCGTGACCCTGGCCGAGCTCACCGGCCACCTCATCTGGATGCCCGGCATCGCCGACGCCGAGCCGATGGGCTACTACGAGGACCTGGCGAAGGCGTTCGGGCTCACCATCGACACGATAGGGCCGAGCTTCGGCGTCGAAGTGCTCCTCACCGAGATCGCCCGCTCGAACCGGCTCGCCACCTTCGTCGGCGAAGGCTCGCGCTACCTCTGGCCGGAAAGCTACAACCTCTGCCGGATCCCCATCGTCGACCCGGCCCCCGTCTACCCCCTCTCGGTGATCTGGCGGTCGGACAATCCGCACCCCGTCCTCGCGAACTTCCTCGACTACCTCCAC
Organism: Kitasatospora sp. MAA19; assembly: GCF_029894125.1. Classification (GTDB taxonomy): domain Bacteria; phylum Actinomycetota; class Actinomycetes; order Streptomycetales; family Streptomycetaceae; genus Kitasatospora. The sequence goes on along the minus strand of NZ_JARXYZ010000047.1, from coordinate 46,481 downwards.
GACAGGTACCGGAAGACCGCCCGCGACGACGTGTGGACCCCGACCTGGGCACGCTGAGGGCCGACCGCGACCGCATCCGGGCAGCCGGCACGGTACCCGCCTCGAAGGACCCGCTCGGGACCCGGAAGGACGCGCGCATGGTAGTGGGTTCCGCCACGCGACACCCACGGATCCGGTCGCCACCCCATTTCTGGCCGGAAAGCATCGTCGAATTGCCGGACAACCGCCCACGCCCCGCGCGCACGGCACCTTTACACATTTCGCGCACCCTTCCGGAAACAGTAGGGTTTCGTGCGCCACCGGGAAACGGTAGGGTTTCGTGCGCCACCAGGTGAGGACTTGCACCACGGATCCGGTGGCGACCCGGTCGAACTGCCCGGTCACGGGCCGGCCGGCCATATTCCAAACCTGTCTCCACTCCGTCATGAACGCGCACACCGCATCGGAATTCATGACTCCGGATCCTGTCGCCGCACAACCTTCGGCCGATCAGCTGTCACGGAGTCGTTCGAGCCACGGCGCGTGGCGTGGCGCTGATGACGCGAGTACCAAAACTGGAAGGGCGCAACGTGCCGGTCACCAAGCTCGACGCGGGAACTGCTCTCGTACTCATCGACCTGCAGAAGGCCACGGTCGGCGCACCCTGTGTGCCGCACACCGGTCCCGACGTCGTGACCCGTGCATCCGAACTCGCGGAGGCGTTCCGCGAGCGCGGCGCCACGGTCGTCCTCGTCCGCGTGACCGAGTCCGAGGACCGGGCGGACGGTACGCCGGGCCGCAAGGACGCACCGACCTACACGGGCCCCATGCCGACCGGGTGGGACGAGATCGTCGAGGAGCTCAGCGGCCACCCCGGCGACATCGTGATCACGAAGCGCAACTGGGGCGCGTTCTACGGCACCGATCTCGATCTGCAGCTGCGCCGTCGCGGCATCACCCAGGTCGTGCTCGGCGGCATCGCCACGAGCATCGGCGTGGAGTCCACCGCTCGCAACGCGCACGAACTCGGCTACCACGTCACGCTCGCCACCGACGCGATGGCCGACATGGATCCGGAGGCGCACCACAACAGCATCGAGCGGATCTTCCCGATGCTCGGGGAGCGCGGCACCTCCGCCGAGATCATCGAAATGCTGGCCAAGAGCAACTGATGCGTCCTGGCTGCACTGACCACGGAGGTTGGTGACCGGGCCCACGGCTGGCGGAACTTGAGATGAGTGAGGGCCTTCTGGCCCGGTATGGATTGCGACATCCGCACCAGCGCCAGAAGGCCTCCCGCCACACCGCAACGCACCCCTGACCGAGACCGGACGCCTGCGCCCGGCCCGCTGCGCGGTCGAGAACGGCTGGCACACCACCCCAGACGCGCGAATCGACATGGCATCTCGACAGGACCCATGCGTCCGATCAGCGTGCCCCGCGCCCTCCACAGCCCCACCCGCCGCGCCATCCGGATCCACCCCCCGAGGAGGACCGCACCCGCACGCCTCCCGCGCACGCTTCACCAGGTCAGCGCACCCGTCCGCGCGCCTTCAGTGGCGTGGCGGGGAGTTCGGGGGCGGGCAGGCGGGCGCCGTCGTAGCCGTGGACGTCACCGAAGCGGGAGGTGGCCATCCAGTCGTCGCGGGGCCTGGGTGATCTCCTCGCCGGTGCGCCCGATGAAGTTCCACCACATAGCACGCTTTCGGCGGTTCGTCCCAGCTCAGGGACTTGATCGACCATCCGGGGTCAGCAAAACGTCAGCAAGACGCCCGGGGAGCGAGATCGATCATGGCAACCACCAGCCTCATCCGCGGCGTGGGTTCCTTCTTCAAGGAGTGCGAGTACCCCGAGTCCCGGTGGCCCCGGTGCCCGCACGAGTACAAGATCCGGTACCGCAACGCGGCCGGGAGGCAGGCGGAGGAGTCCGGGTCCACCACCCAATCACCCCGGCGAGCTGGCCCTTCTGCCATGTCTGGCGCTGAGCCCCCTGTCGGGTTCGAACCGACGACCCCCGCTTTACAAGGATTGGCATGGCCCACCCGCTCCGACCTGGACATCGCCCCACCTGCGCCCGAGCAGACCACCGGCCCATGGGCGTCCCCGAGTGACCATCACGTACCGCCCGATCCGGCACGGCTATGGCACGCACACCACCCCTCGACGCGAACTGCTGGCAGAGCGGCGGCCACTGAGGCCTGCGGAGCGCCCTGCGGTGCCAGGCCGGTGTTCCGGCGATCACCCGGGGCGCCGGCTGTACGCCAGGGCGAACCGTCAGGCCCGGACTCTACGTTCTTTCTGGTAACGGTCAACACAGATGAGACGTACGGGAAGTGGGTGCGCATGACCCAGCTGGAGCGGAACTGCCCGGCGGCCCTGCTGCTGCCCGAGGGGCCGGTCACGGACACCGCCGCCGTGCTCGCCGCGGCCCGCGGCCTGCACGCCTGGGACCCGCGGCGGCCGGCGGTCGGGCAGCTGCTGGAACACCTGCCGGACCACGGCGACGACGCCCGGGCGCAGGTCTCCGCACCAGGGCCGGAACCAGCTCGCACCGTTCGACGACTCGAACGTCATCCCCACCCCGACGGCCCGCATCGAACGCCGACAAGCCGCCACCGGCCTCATCAACGAGCACCACCGAGCAAGCTGACCATCCGACAAACCCCCAGCCCACAGCCAGTGAAGCCATTTTGAAGCACTACTGGCTGCTCGGCCTGGATGATCTTGCGGTGTTAGGATTTTCAGGTCGGAATGACTCGCCACAGGCCCTGAATCGCCCTCGTAGACATGAGCGGAGAGTGTCGTGCCGAAAACCCACACTACTCCGGCGGGAGAATTTTCGCCGACGTTATTACCAATAGCTTTCGTCGGTCCTCACGGTGTCGGATCAATTTGCCTTTCCTGGCCGGAAGCCCAGCCGATACGCGAACCCCACGAGGTCCGTTCGAGCGATGACGTCCTTTTGTTTGACGGACCCGGCATGGCCCAGGAAGCGAGGCGGTTCTCGATCGAGTTGGACGTCGAGCTGCCGCCTGTCGCGGCTGTGGCCTCCGTTTACGGTCCTGACCTAGCCGGGCTATACGGAATGGACGAGTGCCATGGATAATGATCAGAACGGCTGCGAAGTGTCCCAGCCGGTCGCTGACTGGGTTCTCAGCTCGGTCCAGGTCAGGATCCTGGAGGGTGTTGCGGCCGGCTTCTCCAGCGGGCGACTTTCGAGAGAGTTATACCTCAGTTCGAAGACCATTGACTATCACGTCCGCGTCATGTCCGACAAGCTGCAGGCGCCGAATCGTGTCGCGTTGGTTTCGAGGGCGTTCGTCCTCCAGATTCTGCGAACAGATTCGTGGCCCCCGCGCATTGCGTGTGAAACTGTGGATTAATGCTCGGTGGTTCGCGAGATCGCAATCCGCACATTCTACATGAACTGCATGAACTGCATTTTGTGTCATGTTTCCTGGACGTTTACTTTATCTCGCTCCTTCTGGTCAGGTCGGAGGTCAGGCGCTGACCGGCCACGAGTGCGCGGGCCACGCCGTGACCTGGCTCGGCGATCTGCTGCGGCGTGGCGTCGATGTCGGCGGTGGACGTGGTGGTCACGACTGCACCGACACCGGCGCGACGCCGCCGACCGGCACCGTGCCCACCATGATCCGGCGGGAGGTCCGCCGCGTGGCCACCGAGAGCGGGACCTCGCCCTTGCGTGGCAAGGGCATTCCCAAATCGACGGTCGTCAATGTTCCTCCCCTGAGTGAACCGGCCAGGTACCGGGGTCGTCGATGCCTCCTGACGCCGGTGCGGCGTCGAGACCGGCCAGCGCACCTACCGCGATGATCAGCACGTCCAGCCGGCCGGAACGGCACAACACGTCAATCCCGTTGAACGTGGCGGTGGCGGGCCGGTCCTCACCGGCGGGACCTTTGGGGAACCGCAGCAGTGTCGGACCTTCGTGCCACGCCACCGCCTCAGCCAGCAGTTCGGCCAGCCGGGTGCCGTCCCGCGGCGCAGCGATCCGCAGCCCCGGCACCACCTGCAGCACCGACAGGTCCCACATGCCGTTGTGGCTCGGCCCGTCGTCGCCGGTCACCCCGGACCGGTCGAGGACGAACGTCACCGGGCGGCGGTGCCGCGCGACGTCCATGAGCAGTTGGTCGAGCGCGCGGTTGACGAACGTGGAGTAGATGGCCACCACTGGGTGCACGCCGTGTGTCGGCTGACGCCTGGAAGGACCCTCATGGCATGTGGTGGCCGCGGCTGGTCGGACAGGTCGGAACGACGGCCGACGCGGCTCACCGCCGACGCGCTCTTGCCGACCGAGTCCTTGCCGGCGCCATCAGCGACAGGGGTCGCCCGGTCTCGATCGGTCTCGATCGGTCACGGCACGTCCGCCACTCCGGTCAGCCGCGAGGGCGGGGAGAACACGATGTCCTCGGTCGCCACCCTTTCTACGGACGTGTCCACGTAACCCAGTTCGGCGAGCCGGTCGAGCAGCTGGTCGACGAGGATCTCCGGCGCGCTCGCCCCGGCGCTCACGCCGACCGTACTCACGCCGGCCAGCCACGCGGGGTCGAAGTGGGTCACGTCCGGCACCAGTTCGGCCCTGCCGCCGAGCCTGCGCGCCACCTCGACCATCCGGATCGAGTTGCTGGAGTTGGTCGAACCGACCACCAGCACCAGGTCGCACCGGTCCACAATGGCCCTGATGCCGTCCTGGCGGTTCTGGCTGGCGTAACAGATGTCGTCGGTGGCGGGCCCGCGCAGGTCGGTGAACCTGCGCTGGAGCACGGCGATGATGTCCCTGGTCTCGTCCACCGAGAGCGTGGTCTGGGTGAGGTAGGCGACCGGTGCGTCGGGGGGAAGGTCCAGTGCCTCCGCGTCGGCAACCGTCTCGACGATGACCGTCTGATCGGGAGCGTGCCCGTAGGTGCCCTCGACCTCCTCGTGGTCCGCGTGTCCGACCAGCAGCAACGTCCGCCCGTCGCGGGCGAACCGGCGGGCCTCCTGGTGCACCTTGGCCACCAGGGGGCAGGTCGCGTCGAGCACGTCCAGCCCGCGTGCGTCCGCGTTCTGCCGCACCTGCGGGGAGACGCCGTGCGCGGAGAAGACACACACCGCGCCCTCCGGTACCTCCTGCTCGGAGTCGACGAACCGGACTCCCCGGCGCTGGAACTCGCGCACCACGTAGTGGTTGTGCACGATCTCCTTGCGGACGTAGATCGGCGCGCCGTGCTGTTCCAGCGCGAGGTCGATGATGGCTATCGCCCTGCGTACACCGGCACACAAACTCCGTGGCTCAGCCAGCAGGACCTGCTTACCGTCACTCATCCCACTCCGTTCCGTGCCATGACGTTTGCGTCGGAACGTCTGGCTTGCGTTGCCGAACAGGGCATCCACGCCGGTCGGTAGAAACCGAGCCCTTCTCAGGAAGTCTTGTCTGCCGTTTGGTGCCGGCTTAATAGCCGGACTCGAAGTACGGCCTTGGGTGCCGCCCAGCAGCTACCAATCTGCAGGGTACTCCAATCCAGTCCTCACGCCGTCTTCTTTGGGGTTTTTCCTAAAGTCGAAGATGCTCACGCCGCGTCGTTGACACGACCATGGTTGTCCTCCAGGATGGAATCCAATAGCCGCCACTCAATTTCGGCGCGACTCAAGATTCCGGATCATGAGGGCGGCTCTACATTTCGAACGAGGCGCTGCCCATGCCGCAAGCCATGGAATCCGGTCCGGCGATCCTTGTTTAAACCACGCATCCTCGCCAAAATCATGACGAGCACAGCGTAACAACCAAAGCAGGCCATTCGCCAACGTCGTCGGCATCCGAGCTCTGGAGGAGTGACTGTGTCAAATCTGGATGAACTTTTGAGTTCGCCTCAAACAGCGCTGGAGCCTCAGGATGAGGTAAGAATAGTTGGCCAATACTACGACGACAAAACAGCTAGGCTTGTTCGCAAATACGGGCCTGGACCCAGGATTCACTATCACGTAGGTCACTACCCTTCCTCTGAAACGCCACTACATCCTCACGATGTGACGCCGGATGATATTCGCCGCAGCATACGGCATCATCAAGAGGGTTTGCTGCGGTATGCGGCCAAGATCTGGGGCGCTGAACACCGGCTGTCGGGGAGAATCCTGGATGTCGGCTGCGGTCTTGGCGGGGGCTCGCTCTTCTGGGCACAGGAATACGGCGCCGACGTCACGGCGGTCACCAATGCGCCGGAACACGCGCCGATAGTTGACGGGTTCGCGCAGGAATGCGGTTTGGGCGGGAAGGTCCGAACACTGGTCTGTGATGCAATGCATCTCCCCTTGGACGGCCCCTATGACGCAGCAGTAGCAATCGAGAGCAGCGGATATTTCAACCGTCCTCTGTGGTTCGAGCGTCTGGCGCGCGTGCTTCGTCCAGGCGCGAGTGTCTGCATCGAGGAAGTATTCACTACACGCCCTCACGGGGCCGATGTGTGGGCCGAATACTTCTACACGAAACCGGCTACGGTGCTCGACTACGCAGAAGCCGCGCAGTCTGCGGGTTTCGAATTGGTCGACGAAGTCGACGCTACGTCAGAAACCTTGCCGTTCTGGGAGGAGAGTACCGCCTGGACGAAGGCGGTACTGGACAGCGACAGCAGCCTTTCAGCAGTTGACCGCAGGAACCTGAGGATATCTCTGATGGCGAACCAGGCGCTTGGCGCTGAATGGCAAGCAGGGGGCTTGCAGCTGGGCTTCTTGCGCTTCGAGCTGAAGTGAGCAAGGAACGGGACAAGATGCCGGAAATCCGCACGCAAGCTGGGCTGCCGGACAAGTAATGTAATGGGCGCCTCATGTTGGCGGATTCTCGGGGTCCTCGCAACACCTGATGGCTTACGTGGTTGTCAGTGGTTTTCAGTAGATCACGCAGGCGCTGGGCTGGGGTTGCCCAGCGCCTGCGCAGCGGGTTTCCGCCCGCCTTTCGATGTGACTGCCGGATTCCAGGGCGGTTGACTGACATCCTCGCCGCAGAGGGTCTGTCATCGGCCGACATGGACCAGCTCGTCGTCGACGGCTGGTACACGAAAGACGCCGCGGACAAGCCCGCCGTCGAGGTAAACGGCGGCGGCCAGCCGGTACAGCTCCGAGTCGCGCCGCACCACGAGAGCCCTGGGGACGACGGGCCTCCGCAACGCCACACCTTCGGCGGCCAAGGTCTCAAGGACTACGTCAGCCGTATCCACGTCGCCGACCATCTCCTCGACGCGTTCCCCGGCAGGTGGCTCGCGGTCGACCCGCAGGACCTGCGGTGACGTACCACCACGATCATTCGCGGGCTCACCGCCGGTACGGCTGAACCGCCGCCGACTTCCCGCCACCTTCACAACGATACGGAGTTCCTCATGACGCTCGAACAGTCTCCCGCTCACGGCGACGTCCGCAACGTGTACGACGGGTTCGGTCGGATCTACGGTTCCGTCTGGGGCCCCAATATCCACTACGGCTACTGGGAGAACGAGGCCGACGACAGCTCCGTCGAGGAAGCCACAGACCGCCTGACCGACCTGATGATCTCTGGTCTCGCCGCGCAGGCCGGCCAGCGGGTCCTGGACATCGGCTGCGGCATCGGCCATCCCGCGCAACGGCTCGTCCGCGCTTGTGACGTGAATGTGGTGGGCATCACCGTCAGCCAAATCCAGGTGGAGGAGGCCACGGAACTCGCGGCCGCGGCTGGGCTCGCCGACCGGGCCACGTTCCAGTTCGCGGACGCGATGGACATGCCCTTCCCCGACGGCTCGTTCGACGCGGCCTGGGCGTTTGAGTCGATGTGGCACATGCCCGACCGTGGCCAGGTGCTCTCCGAGGCCGCCCGCGTCCTGCGCCCCGGCGGCCGCCTCGCCATCGCCGACGTCATCCAGCGCGGCCCGGTCAGCCCTGAGGGACGCGTGGTCCTGGACCACATCCTCGAGAACTACGCGGTGCGCTCCTTGGGCACGGTGGACGAATACCGGGTGGCGTTGGCCGCCAACGGTTTCGTCGACGTGGAGATCCGTGACATCACCGACAACGTCATCCGTACCCTCGGGCTCATGGCCGACGCCTTTGAGACTGTCAGCGACAAGCTGTCCGATCTGGTCGGCAAGGAGCAGGCCGACTCGCTCATCGACTTCGTGCGTAGGTTCGGGGCCATCCCGGAGAGCGGCTACCTCTTCCTGACCGCGGTCCGCGCATGACCGCGGGCGCCGTCCCCGGTTTTCAGCTCGGCGTCTCATGGCGTAAGGCTGAGGTCGAAATACTTCCTGACGCTTCCTGAACAGTGAGCCTTCGCCATCTTCGAACGTGCTGGTCGGAGGCGCTGGCGTGGCGGCTCTTCGAGATGCTCGTGCTGGCCGTGGGCGGGAGTCTGCGGTCTTGATCGTCTGACTCGGTGACCGGGGCGGTTTCGCTGGCTCCGCCGCGCTGCTGCCCCGGTGCCGCCTGCTATCCGCTTGATGGTGGAGTCCGAGATCGCGGAACGGATCGCCGCGCGGCGTGCGGAACTGGACGAACTCGAAGAACAGCTGGCCAAGCAGCTTGCCGATGTGCGGGCCGAGCGCGACGAACTCGCCGTCGCCGAGCGGGTCTGGCACCGGATGGCCGAGCAGCTCGCCGACGAACACGCGGCGGCGGCTCCGGTGGTCGGGCAGGTCGCGGGCCGCTCGGTGTTGCTGGTCCCGCAGCGAGAGGGCGGTACGGCCGAGACCGCGCTGCCGCCGGAGTATCAGCGCATCCTCGCCGTCGTTCGCCGGGCCGGGGCACCAGTGGCGACCCGGGCGGTCGGCGAGGTGCTGCGGCACGACCAGCGCCTGCTCGACCTGGCCGGTGGCCACCCGCGCCCGCAAGCTCACCCCGGGCCAGAAGCAGGCCAACCGCGCACTGGCCGCCGGACGCGCCCCCGTCGAACACGGATTCGCCCACCTGAAGAACTGGCGGATCCTCACCAAGCTCCACACCGACCCCGGCCGCGCCACCGCGCTCCTGCGCGCCCTGCTCGTCCTCACCGGTCTCGAAGTCAACCGCTGACGGACGATCAAGACCACAAGACTCACCGACGCCATCCACGCCGCGGTGCTGAGCCTCCCGGCCACCGCTCGAACGGCCGCCGTCGAGCCGGGCGATGAGATCCGCGACGGAGCCTGGGTGGCCGAACTCGACGGCGACTGCCTCAAGGGCTGGCCGGCGGGGATGCAGCTGATCGTGCGCAAGGAAGGCCCGCACCCGGGTGTCCAATGGCGATTCACCGACGCCGACGGCATGCGTCTGACCTGCCTCGCCACCAACCCAAGGACATGCCGATCGCCGTACTCGAACTGCGTCACCGGCCGCAGGCCAGAGCCGAGGACCGCATTCGCGCCGCCCGCACAACCGGCCTGCGCAGCCTCCCCTCCACGACACCGCGCAGAACCGGATCTGGCTGTGGAACCCGGCGCCCACCCGACGCGACAGCCGGGCCACCGGCAGGCCCATCACCAGTCCGACAAGCCGAAACGGCCCGCCAGTTGAACCGACGGGCCGTCACGAAGTGCCGAGGCTAGCCAGCATCCTGGTCTGTGGAACCCAGGGTCCTCACCTGCAATGCCGTCGGACAAGTGAGTTCTGCAGGGGGCAACGTGTCGTCCAGGTCCCCGACGACCGCCCGGATGCCCGTCCTCATTGCCGTACCCGCAACTCGGTCAACGCCCGAAGCGGAAACACCGGCCGGTGATGTGGCGCCAGCCCTGGCGCCAGAGTCAGACCCGGCATCCTGGTGGCGATGGCCTGTATCGCGATCTCCAGTTCCGCGCGGGCGAATCCGGCTCCGAGGCAGAAATGGATGCCGTGCCCGAACGCGAGATGCGTGGCAGACCGGCTGTCTGGACTGAACGCGGCCGGACATGCGTGAGAGCGACTGTCCCGGCCGGCCGCTCCGTACAGCAGAAGTAGCCGGCTCCCCGCGGCCAGGTGGACGTCACCGACCACCACGTCACGGACCGCGGTCCGGTACATGCCCGCCAGTGGGCTGTCGAACCGCAACCCCTCCTCGACAAGGTCCCGTGTGGCGATCGTCCCGTTGACGACCTCGGCCCAGCCGCCGGGTGACCGAAGCTGCTGGTAGAGGATCGTGCCAAGCGCCTCGGCACAGGTCATGTGTCCCGCGAAGATCAGTGTGGGGACCTGGACGGAAACCTCGTCGGCGGTGAGCGTGCGGCCCTCCTTGCCGTCGTGGAGCAGCTCACTGATCAGGTCGTCCTGCGGTGCGGCCAGCCGCTCCTGCACGAGTGAACGGGCGAACGCTCCGAAGTCCATCAGCCCGCGGGCGTATTCACGCAGCCGGTCAGGATCGGCGTTGCGCTGCGACATCATGAGTTCGATGCGTTGCTCGGACCACGTGCGGCAGCGGTCGACGTACTCGTCCGGGACCCCAAGGCGCCGGCAGATCACCTCGAGGGCGTACGGAACGGCGAACGCCGAGATGAAATCGAACTCCGTCAAGACCGCAGCACGCTCGACGAGGTCGGTGGCGATCGCGCGGATCGTGGGTTCGAACGCCCTGACCCTGGCCGGCGTGAACCCGGCGTTGAGCACTTCCCTGACCCTGGCGTGCTCGGGAGGGTCGAGTGAGCCGACGGCCACCGCATCAGCGCCGCGCCAGGTGCGGAACATCCGACTCACGTCTTCGGGCAGCGCGACCGCGGGACGAGGGTTGTGGTCACGCGCCGAGAAGCTTCGGTCGTCCCGCAGCACGGCAACCATGTCCTCGCGCCGAGTGACGCACCACGCGCCGAGCAAAGGGGCGTAGAACACCGGTTCCGTCTCTCCGATGTCGGCCAGAAATGAATACGGGTCGTCGCGATGTGCGCCATACGGGTCGAACGACCTGACTTCATGCAATTGCCCAGAATCAACTGACATAGCCATTCCGCCTCTCAAGCTTTCAGTGAACCATTCCCGGTAATGATCAGTGACGTTGTGTGATACTGCTCGGCCCGCCGGGGCCGAGACATGCCTGCTCGGCCTAGGAGCTATTCAGCGATCTCGGTACGGCCGACCCAGTCGAAGCGCAGCAGATCTTCGCCGCTCCATCTCCGTGGTGCGTCGGGGGGAAGGTCCAGTGCCTCCGCGTCGGCAACCGTCTCGACGATGACCGTCTGGTCGGGAGCGTGCGTCCGCGTTCTGCCGCACCTGCGGGGAGACGCCGTGCGCGGAGAAGACACACACCGCGCCCTCCGGTACCTCCTGCTCGGAGTCGACGAACCGGACTCCCCGGGGCTGGAACTCGCGCACCACGTAGTGGTTGTGCACGATCTCCTTGCGGACGTAGATCGGCGCGCCGTGCTGTTCCAGCGCGAGGTCGATGATGGCTATCGCCCGGCGTACACCGGCACACAAACTCCGTGGCTCGGCCAGCAGGACCTGCTTACCGTCACGCATCCCACTCCGTTCCGTGCCATGACGTTTGCGTCGGAACGCCTGGCTTGCGTTGCCGAACAGGGCATCCACGCCGGTCGGTGGAAACCGAGCCCTTCTCAGGAAGTCTTGTCCGCCGTTCGGTGCCGGCTTAATAGCCGGACTCGAAGTGCGGCCTTGGGTGCCGCCCAGCAGCTACCAATCTGCAGGGTACTCCAATCCAGTCCTCACGCCGTCTTCTTTGGGGTTTTTCCTAAAGTCGAAGATGCTCACGCCGCGTCGTTGACACGACGGGAGAGGTAGTTCAGGATGACAGACGAAACGATCACACAAATTCCGGTGCATCACTCCAGGTTCAGATTGCGCGTAGACGCGGGAGCTGCCTACGTATTGACCTGTAGTGATGTCGGGTCATCATGAACTTTGCACAAGCATTCGCATATCGACAGTTCGCCGATGTTTCACCGCACGGCGCGGTGTGGCAAGGGCTGAGAAGATATTTACGCAAAATATCCAGCACAGTGATTTTCAGTGGCGCAATTCGCGAACCCCATGCGCGTAGGTTCTGACCAGGAATTGGGAAGGCGCGCGACCGAAGGAGAATCCCGATCAGCGCACTCGACACCTCGTCGACCGGGCTCCAAGCCTTCCCGTCGCCGAATATGGTGCAATCCACGGTATTGCCCGTTATGCGGCAGCAGGCTTCCGCACTGGAGCCGACCCTGGCCCGGATCTGCTCTTACCACCTCGGCTTCATCGACGAACACGGTGACCCAAGGAGTGCAGAGGGCGGCAAGCTGACCCGCGCCGCCCTCATGATGGCGGCGGCTGATGGAGTCGGCCTGCGGCCGGAGGACGTGCGGTGCCAGGCGGCAGCACTGGAGTTGCTGCACAACTCGACCCTGATCCACGACGACATCATCGACGCGGACGAGCTGCGTCGCGGCCGCCCAGCCGCGTGGAAGGTGTTCGGCGCCAGTCTGGCCATCCTGGCCGGGGACGCGTTGCAGGCTCTTGGGCTGCAGATGGTCGTCGCCGACCCTGGCCCCGGCCGTGCGGAAATCTCCAGCGTGTTCGCCGAAGCCATCGGTCTGGTTCTCGCGGGCCAGGCTCGCGAGCTCACCGTCCGAATGGGTTCGGGCACCGGCATCGCGGAGTACGACCGAATCGTGGAGGAGAAAACGTCCGCGCTGCTGGAGTGCGCACTGGTGACGCCCGCATTACGGGCGGGTAAACCGGAGCACGTCCTGGCTGCCCTACGCAGCGCAGGCAGGCATCTGGGCCTCGCTTTTCAGATCTTCAACGACGTCGAGGACATCTGGGGCGACCCCACAGTGACCGGCAAGCCCATCCGGAGCGACATCCTGCGGCGCAACCCTACTTTTCCGGTGCTGGCGGCCTTGTCCACCGAGAGCCCGGCCAGCGAACGACTGCGCCGGCTGTGGCACGCCGACGGCACCACGGCAGCGTACCTACAGGAGATGGCCGACCTCGTCGAGGAATCCGGCAGCCGGCACACGGCCGAGCAGCTGTCCCGCAGCCATCTGGACTCGGCTCTGGAGTACCTCGGACGAGCCGAGCTGTCCCCGGCCGCGTCCACCGAACTGACCGCCTTGTTCGACCGCATCGTCAATCGCACGCCATGACCCGTAACTCCCGACAGGGACGGCATCTGGATCGGAGTACATGATCATGGCTAGCACCCACGACAGCCCGGCCCCGCCCGTCATCCGCGGCGAGTTCGCGCGCTGGGAGCAGGCCCACCACGTGACCAAGACTCAGGCCCCGATCAACCTGCCGCTGGGCGACCTCCTGCCCACCGCGAGGGGGGTCGACGGCGGGTCGGCCTTCCTCGTTCCTCGATGGACACCGGGGCGACGAGCTCCAGTACATCGTGATCGTCCTCGACAAGGTGGTCTGAACCTCGATTCCGGCGGAGGCCGTCAGTGAGTACCCCAGCTCAATTGCCTTTCGAGCAGACGAATGTGCTGCAACTCGCGCCAGGGCTGCGCACGCTCCAATCCCAGGGCGCGGTCCATCGGGTCCGTACTGTCGAGGGCGACGAGGCGTGGCTGGTCACCGGTCATGCCCAGGTGGCGCAGTTGCTCGACGATGACCGGCTCGGCCGCTCCAATCCCGATCCGGAGGCCGCGGCGAAGGACAGCGGGTCGGCGTTGCTCGCCAGCCTGCTGGGCGACTTCGCCACCGACCACGCTCGGTTGCGTGCGCTGCTGGAGCCGCACTTCTCACCCGAGCGGATGCTGGCGCTGCGGCCCCACGTCGAAAAACTGACCGGGCGACTCCTGGACGAACTGGCCAGGCAGAAGCCACCGGTGGACCTGCGCCAGACGTTGGCGCTGCCGCTGCCGATTCAGGTGATGTGCGAGTGGTTGGGCGTGCCCCAGGAGGACGAGGACCAGTTCGGCAGCTGGACCCAGGACGCCGCCAACGTCGGGGACCCGGTCAGGTCCAAGCAGGGACTGGGCGAGCTGTTCGGCTACTGCAGGCAACTCGTCGCGGACAAGCGGCAAAATCCGGGCGATGACGTGATCTCCAGGATCTGCGCGACCGAGGGGATCAACGACAACGAGGTCCTCGGGCTGACGGCGTTGTTGCTGTTCGGTGGCTATGAGACCACGGTGGCCCGGATCGGCACCTGTGTGTCGCTGTTGTTGGCCAACCCCGAGCAGTGGCAGGCGTTGCTGGACGACCCGGGGCTCGTCCCCGGCGCGGTCGAGGAAACCCTGCGGATGTCGATGCCGAACCCGCACAACGGCGGCATGCCCCGTTATGCGCTGACGGACTTCGAGATCGACGGAGTGACCATCCGGACCGGCGACTTCGTGCTGCTGAACATCATCGCGGCCAACCACGACGAGACGGCCTTCGCCGACCCCGGCCGGATCGATGTCGCTCGCAACACCACGGGCAGCCTCGTATTCGGGCGCGGCGCGTACTCCTGCGTCGGCGCGATGCTGGCCCGGATGCAGCTGCAGGTGGTGCTCACCCAGCTCGTCGCGCGCTTCCCCACCATGCGTCTGGCTGTCGGTGTAGAGGAGCTGGGGCTGCGCCACAACACGCTGATCGGCGGGTTGATCCAACTTCCGGTGACATGGTGATTGGATCCTGATGCTGCACAAAATATCTACAGGCGTCGTCACGAAGAGCCCGGATTCAGTCCGCGCATATCTCCTGTTGATGCGACTGGACAGGCCTACGGGGTACGTGCTGTACCTCCTTCCGGGGCTGTGGGCTGTCGTCCTCGCCTCCGGGCAACGACCAGACCTGCTGGCGGTGGTGGTTGTCGCTGTCGCTGCGGTGCTGGTGCGCGGCGCGGCCTGCGCGGTCAACGATGTGGTCGACAGGGACGTCGACGCCCGAGTCGCCCGCACCGTGTCGCGTCCTGTCGCGTCGGGGACGATCAGCGTCGGGAACGCACTCCTGTTCGCCGCCGCACAGGCCGTGGTCGCCCTGCTGGTCCTGGCGGTGGCGAACGTCGAGACAGCCCTGGTCGCCGGGGCCTCGTACCCGTTGATCGTCGCGTACCCCTACATGAAGCGCATCTTCTTCTGGCCCTCGGCGTTCCTGGCGTTGGTGATGAGCGTCTACGTGCTGATCGGCTGGACGGCGGTGACCGGGAGCGTCGACTACCCGCTTGCGGTGTACGGCCTGTACGCCTGCGGGGCCTTCTGGACCCTGATTCACGACGCGATCTACTCCCATCAGGACAAGGAGTACGACCGGAACATCGGTGTCAGGTCTTCCGCTCTGCTGTTCGGCAAGGCCACCAAGGCGTGGCTGGCGATTTTCGTCGTGCTCAGCGTCGGCGGCGTGCTGTGGGCCGGTTCCCGGACGCCGATGGGGTGGGCGTTCTACCTGATCGTCGTGCTCGCGGGAGTCTTTTTGTCCTATCTGGTCGTACGTGTGGACCTGGATGATCCAAAATCGTGCTGGGACGCCTTTGTCACCAGCACTTACTTCGGTTGGATCATTCTCGCGGCCGTGGTCGCCGGGCAGTTCACATGAAGGATGAGCTACGTGTGACAGATTCGATGTGGCAGGGGAGTGGCGTCGACCTGGACGCCTACCTGACCCGCGTGGGCTACCAGGGCGATGTGGCTCCGGACCTCTCCACGCTGCGGGGTCTGCACGCCGCCCACGTCGACGCGATCGCCTTCGACAACCTCGACGCGGTGCTTGGGCGGCCGACGGTGCCGTTGGACCTGGACAGCGTCCAGGAGAAGATCGTACGACAGGGCCGCGGCGGCTGGTGCCTGGAACAGGTCGTCCTGATGGCGGCGGTGCTGGACCGGATCGGCTTCACGTTCTCGGCGTTCGCGGGCAGAACACGGATCCGCACCGGGAACAAATTCGGTCCCGCACTCCACGTCGCCCTGTGCGTGCAGCTCGACGACGAACGCTGGCTCTTCGACGTGAGTTTCGGTGCATACGGGCCGCACGTCCCTATCCGCCTCGCCGAGAACTCGCGACTGGAAGGCGATTGGCCCTTTGACCTGGTGCGGGAACCGAATGGTGAACACGTGCTGCGGTTCCTGCGACCTGAGGGTCCGGCAGAGCTCTACGGTTTCACCACCGACGCGCGCTATCCGTCGGACTTCGAGCTCCTCAACCATTTCTGCCTGACTCACCCGCACTCGCCGTTCAACCACCGGATGGTCCTCCAGCGCACACAGCCCGAAGTGAGGCACCTCCTCGTCGGCAGCACTCTCACGGAAATACGTCCCGCAGAGCCGGCGACCTTCCGGGAACTCGATAAGGACGAGACGCTTTCCGCTCCCGAGGAGATCTTCGGGATCACCTTGGAACCGGGCGACGTCCAGGCGCTCCGGAAAATCTTGGACGGTCCGTGATGCGTACCTTGCTGCTGGACAACTATGACTCGTACACCTTCAACCTGTACCAGTTGATCGCCGACATCAACGGCCAGGAGCCCGTCGTCATGGTCAACGACGATCCGATGTTGTCCAGCCTGCGGCTGGAGGACTTCGACAACATCGTCGTCTCACCCGGCCCTGGACGGCCGCAGAACCCCCGCGACGTCGGCCTCCTCGGCGACCTGCTGCGCCGCACCACGCTGCCCGTGCTGGGCGTCTGCTTCGGCCATCAGATGATCGCGCACCTGGCCGGAGCGTCGGTGGTCGCCGCGCCCGAACCGAAACACGGGCACCTCGCCAAGGTTTCCCACGAGGGAGATCCGCTGTTCGCCGGAATTCCGCGTGAATTCGTCGCGGTTCGCTACCACTCGCTGTGCGTGCAGGAGCCCCTGCCCGAGGAACTCATCGCCACCGCGTGGGCAGACGACGGTGTACTCATGGCGCTGCGTCACCGCGATCTGCCGCAGTGGGGCGTGCAGTTCCACCCCGAGTCGATCGCTTCCCAGTACGGGCGTGAGATCCTGCAGAACTTCGCCGAACTGACCCGCCGGACGCAGCACGGACAACGGCCATCCGTCACCGGCACCGGCACCGGCACCGGCACCGCACTGTCCGACGACACGCCCGGCGCGGTCGAGGAACTGGGAATCATCAGCACGGCCGTGCCGACCGCTGCCGATTCCGAGTCCATTTTTCTGAAGCTCTTCGACAACACCCCGTACTGCTTCTGGCTGGACAGCAGCCGGGTGGAGGAAGGCCTGTCCCGGTTCTCGTTCCTCGGCGACACGTCAGGTCCGCTCAGCGAGGTCCTGACCTACCGCACCGGCAGCGGGATGGTGGAAGTGCGCGATGCGAACGGCGCCGGCATCGTCACCGGCAGCGTGTTCGACGTCCTCGAACAGCGGCTGCGCGAACGGCGCATCCCCGACTCGGACCTGCCGTTCGACCTGACCGGCGGCTACGTCGGCTACTTCGGCTACGAACTCAAGGCCGAATGCGGGGCCACGGCCCGCCACACCGCTGAAACGCCGGACGCCATCTGGATGTTCGCCGATCGCGTCATCGCGGTCGACCACCAGGAGGGACTGACCTACCTGGTGGCCGTCCACGACGAGAAGACCCGGCGTGACGCGCAGGAGTGGGTGGAACGGACGTCCGCGCTCCTGATGGGCCTGAACCCGGCCGACGCCGAGCCGCCGCGCGAACCTGCCGCCGGCCCGCCCCCGAATGCCGAGGAGTACCTCGGCCGCGGCCGGAGCCAGTACCTGGCGGACATCACGGAGTGCCGACGGCAGCTGAACCGGGGCGAGAGCTACGAGATCTGCCTGACCGACAAGTTGCACATGCCGTTCCATGACGACGACACGTCCTTCTACCTGCGGCTGCGCCGGGCGAACCCGGCACCGTACGCCGCGCTCTTGCGCCTCGGCGACGTCACGGTCTTCAGCTCCTCGCCGGAGCGGTTCCTGCGCATCGAGAGAGACCGCACGGTCACCAGCAAGCCGATCAAGGGCACAGCCCCTCGCGACGCCGACCCGGTGCGCGACGCCGAACTGGCTGCCACCCTCGCCTCGAGCGCCAAGACTCAGGCCGAGAACCTGATGATCGTCGACCTGTTGCGCAACGACCTGGGCCGGGTGTGTGAGGTGGGCAGCATCGAGGTCGACCCGTACCTGGCCGTCGAGAGCTACGAGACCGTGCACCAACTGGTCTCCACTGTTCGTGGACGGCTCAATGACGGGGTCAGCGCGATGGACTGCGCCCGGCAGTGCTTCCCAGGCGGGTCGATGACCGGGGCACCGAAGCTGCGCACCATGGAGATCATCGACCGCTTGGAGACGGAGGCCCGGGGTGTCTACTCCGGCGCCCTCGGCTACTTCGGTCTCTCCGGCGGCACGGAACTGAACATCGTGATCCGCACCGCGGTCCGCGTCGGTGACCGGTTGACCGTCGGAGCCGGCGGGGCGATCGTGCTCGACTCCGACCCGCATGAAGAGTACGAGGAGATGCTGCTCAAGGCGGCAGCGTCGCTCCGCGCCTGGCGTGCGCCGGCGGTGTCGGACGTGGGCGGCTCCCAACGATGAACACAGCAATGAGCACAGCCACCGACCAGGGCGTCCGCCGGTGGTGGGACGCCGATGGCGGATGGTCGACGGCCGACGCCGCCGGGACGGTGCTGGTCATCGACTCCTGGCTCGTGGACGAGGGGCGGGTGCGGGGACTCGACCGGCACGCCGAACGCTTCGGTTCGGCCTGCGACCGGTTCTGCGAACCGGGAGCGGAACAGACGAACCGGTTCCTGCGGGCGGTCGCCGAGTCGTTGCCCGCGCGAGGCCGATGGTTTCCTCGCGTCGAACTCGTGGAGATCGGGTCGGGAACGCGGCTGCGGATGTGGCTGCGCCCCGCGCCATCGCGCACCGCGACCGTCCGGTTGTGGACCGCGGCGGGACCCGACCGTCGTCGACTGCCAGCCGTCAAGGGCGCCGACCTGGATCACCTGGCTTCCCTGCGCGCTGCCGCGGCTACGGCGGGAGCTGACGAGGCGCTGCTGGTCTCGGCGGAAGGGCATGTGGTCGAAGGGGCGTCCACGAGCATCGTCTGGTGGCGGGGCGACATGCTGTGCGGGCCACCACCCGGCCCCGGCCTGCTCCCCGGGATCACCCGCGCCCTGCTCGGCGAGCTCGCCGGTACGGCAGGGCACCAGGTCGTCACCGAGCAGGCCACCGTGCCGGATCTCGCCGGCGTGCCCGTCTGGACGCTGAACGCCCTGCACGGCATCCGGCCGGTCGCCGAGGGGCTGGGCCGGTTCCAGGACACGGACGCCGCAGCGGCCGAGCGCTGGCAGTCGCGCCTGGCTGCGCTTGCCGTTCCGGCCAGCGCCTCCCTGATTCCTGTGGTGAACCCATGAAGGAGGTTTCCCGATGACCTCGGCACGTGAAGAGCCCACGTACGAGCGCGACTTGCTGGTGCAGCTGACGCGCCGCTGGGGGAAGCGAGCGGCCGTCAAGAAGGACGAGTTCGACCTCGACGGTCACTTCGACACGGCGATGCCGGACTTCCCCGAACACCTCGTCCCGGTGCTGGGACTGCCGGGTGCCGACCGGCTCGACCGGGACGCTCGCGAGCGCATCCTGTCCGCGGCGTGGATCGCCTACAACGCCAAGACCGCGGCCATCGAGGACGAGATCATCTTGCCGGCCTGCCGGTTGATGCTCCAGGAACGGATCCCCGTCCGCCGCGACGACGTCGCCGTCGACGCGCTGCACCAGACGATCATCGATGAGCACTACCACATCCTGATGTGCCACAACGCCGTCGGCGTCACCCGCAGGCGGCGCGACCTGACGGACGTGCGGTTCGCGTCGGGCGTCTGGTCGGTCGTCCAGGAACTGGACGCGACCCGCGCCGGGCTGTCCGGTTTCGACCGCGACATCGTCGACATCGCGTTCTCCCTGGCCGCCGAGACGACGATCAGCGGGTTCCTCTCCGCACTCGCCACCGCCCAGGAGATCCAGCCGATGAACCGGATCACCACCGATCTGCACCGGCGGGACGAGAGCGGACACGCGGTGGTGTTCCGTGAGTTGTGCGGCTCGCTCTACCGGAACCTGGACGGCGCACTGCAGCGGACGTTCCGCGAAGCGCTCGTCACCGGACTGACCGCGTTCCGCTCCGCGGACCTGGACCCCTGGGTGACCGTGGCGGCCCAGGGCGGCTTCGAGATCGACACCGGTCAGCTGAGCGAGTGGGCCGCGTCCCGTCCCGTGCCCGCGCGGGACACCGGACCGTTGCAGCTGCTGCTCAACGACCTGGGCATCAGCCACGACCTCGTCGAGATGGTCCAGCTATGACCGCCCCGCACCGTTGAGCCATGAGAAGCGGACGGAGATCATGTTGCCCCTCACCGGCGAAGCCGACGCGCACTGGCGGACACTTGTCGCCCATCAGCGGCCGGCGTGGCCCAGCCTGGCTGAGCTCGGCGACGTGGCGGATCACCTGGCAGCCTTGCTCCCGTTGGTCACGCCACAGGAGTGCGACACGCTCACCGCACAACTCGCCCGGGCGGCAGAGGGCAAAGCGTTCCTGCTGCAGGGTGGCGACTGCGCCGAACGCTTCGACCGCCTCTCGACGCAGGCGATTCACAGCAAGCTGCGCCTCCTGCAGCAGATGGCCGTGATCCTGACGTACGCGTCGGCGGTGCCGGTGGTCAAGGTGGGCCGGATGGCCGGGCAGTACGCGAAGCCCCGATCCCGGCCGACCGAGACCGTCGACGGGCGCACGCTGCCGGTCTACCGGGGCGACGCGGTGAACGGCATCGGCTTCAGCCAGGCCGAACGACGGCCGGACCCGGCCCGGCTACTTCGGATGTACGACGCTTCGCGCTACACCCTGGACGTCATGCGCGCATTCGCCCGTGGCGGCACCGATCTACGCCAACTGCACAAGGAGAACCAGGACTTCGTCTCACGCTCGCCTGCCGGTGAACGCTACGACGAACTCGCCGGTCGAATCGGCCAGGCACTGTCCTTCAAGGACGCGTGCGGCGGCGATCCGTTGCGCACCACGGAGTTGTTCGCCAGCCACGAGGGACTGCTGCTCGACTACGAGGCCGCGCTGACCCGCTACAACCCGCGTTCCGGCCGAAGGTATGCGGGCAGCGGCCACATGCTGTGGATCGGCGACCGCACCAGACAGCCCGACGGCGCCCACGTCGCCTACTTCGCGACCATCGACAACCCGATCGCGGTGAAGCTGGGCCCTGCCACCACGCCCGCGCAGGCGCTGGCCCTGATCGACCGCCTCGACCCCGACCGGCGGCCGGGCCGGCTGACGTTCATCGTGCGCATGGGGGCACACCGCGTGCGGTACCTGCTGCCGGAGCTCGTGGAGAAGGTCACGGCTTCCGGCGCGCCGGTGGTGTGGGTGTGCGATCCGATGCACGGCAACACCTTCGAGGCGGCCAGCGGGCACAAGACCAGGCGGTTCGACGACATCCTCGCCGAGGTCGCCGGCTTCTTCGAGGTGCACGAGGCACTCGGCACCCACGCCGGTGGACTGCACGTGGAGCTGACCGGCGAGGACGTGACCGAGTGCGTCGGCGGCGGCGCGGATCTGGGTTTCGACGACCTGCACCGCAGGTACGAGTCGGCGTGCGACCCGCGCCTCAACGGAGGCCAGGCGCTTGACCTGGCCTTCCTGGTAGCCGAGATGTTCAACCCGGGAGCAACCGGCGTCGTGGCGCCGCCGACCCCCGTCGGCTGCTTCCCGCCGCTGCCCGCGCCCTGCGTCCCGGCGGACTGCTCGCCGCCTCCGCCCTGGGCCACTAGCTCGGTGGGGCGCCCGCCGAGCCGGACGTGAAGCACGCCGGCATCCCGGCCCGCACCCCGGACGGCACGACGACAACGATGCGTCGCCGGGTCCTCCAGGAGCACGGTGCCGGTCTGCTTCAGGAGGACAGCGTCTTGCTCGCCAGTACCTTCCCCTGGGCGTCGTACGCGGCGAGCTTGATGCCTTCGAGCGGGTATGCCGTCGAACCGTTGGGGGTCTTGTTGCTGGGCCCCCAGACATAGCCGGTGGCGTAGCCAGGGTTGCCGGGAAGCGAGGCGACGGTGGCCCAGTACGCGTGCCCGTCCACCTCGATGGCCATCCGGGCCACCTGCCCGGGCCCGTGGTAGATGAGGTTGTACAGAGCCTCCTGGTACTGCGGGGGGCTCCCGTAGTACTGCATGGTGATCTCGGTCGTGCCGCCCGCCCAGGAGTGCCCGCCGCACCCCGGACCGCTGCGGTAGGCGGGGGCGTCGTGGATGCAGATCTCCTGGTCCTTCAGCTGCATCCACCAGTCCTGGCGGCCCAACGGCAGCTGCTGGCCGGGTTCCACCACCACGGCCTCGGGAGCCGGCCCCTCCGGTACGAGCGGAGCCTGCGAGGCCGGTCCGACGGCCTGGACCGCGCGCTGCGCGGACAGTACCGCACCCGTGCCGGCCACCACCGCGAGCGCGGCCACCACAGCCGACGCGCCCATCGCCACCCGGCGCCCCCGCCGCTGCCTACGCACCTGGACCCGCACGGGCGCGGCGGACCAGTCCGCCACCGCGACCCGGGCCGCCTCGTCCCGCAGGGCGCCGCGCACCATGTCCTCGGTGTCCATCACCTGTTGTCTCCGTTCGTGCCGTCGATCGTTGAATCGGTGTTCGCCGCGTACGAGGCCAGCGCCGGGTGGCCGCGCAGTTTCGCCAGGCCGCGGCTGGCCTGGCTCTTGACATTGCCCAGCGAGCAGCCGAGCACTTCGGCGACCTGGTACTCGCTCATGTCCTCCCAGTAGCGCAGGACGACCACGGCCCGCTGGCGCTGCGGCAGTTCCGCCAGTGCCTGGAGCAGCACCGAGCGTTCCTCGACGTCGCGGTGGCCGCCGCCCGCGGCGTGCGCCCGGTCGGGAAGGACGGGCATGAGCAGCTGCCTGACCCGGCGCCGACGGTGGCGGCTCAGGTTGTTGTTCACCAGGGCCCGGTGGATATAGGCGTCCGGCTCCTCCAGGCGGCTGATCCGGGACCAGTTCCTGAAGACCTTCGCGAACGTCGCCTGCACCACGTCCTCGGCCTCGTGGTAGTCGCCTGTGAGCAGGTAGGCGGTGCGCACCAGCCGCCGCCAGCGCGTGGCGGCGAACCCCTCGAAGTCCATCTCCCGCAGGCCGGGGCCGCCCGCGGAAGCCGGTGCCGTGGTGGACGGGGGCGGGTCCTCCACCGGGATGTGCAATACGCTCGCGGTCATCCGATTCCTCTTCGCGTCCGCGCGACGACCCGACCGGGCCATCGCTCTGCCCTACTCACCGCCGCGCCACCGAGAAGGTTGCACACCGGCGCCGACCGCTGGTGCACGGCGAGTCGGTAGTCTCGACACGGAGCCTGCGCGGGCAGGACGGGTCGGGCAGGCATCTCCTACCGGCACAGATCCTCACGGCCAGGGGGCCGCGGCAGCGCCGTCCTCGCGCGGCGCGTCCAACGCGTCGGGCCGCAGCCCGAACGTCCGGGCGCACCGTGGGTGGGAGATCGGCCACTCGGCGGCTTCCTCGACTGTGCGCAGGGTGCGGGTGGCCTTGTCGGGGTCGGGGTGGCTGGTCCATCCGCAGTCGTAGCCGTCGTAGACTCTCCCCCTCCGGCGCGCACTTGGTGCCATGATCGGCGAAGCCGATGGGCCGTCGCCGCACCGAATCGGGGCCACCGTCCGCCGGCGAACGGCGTGTTGAGGCACGACGGGTGTGGCCGGGGACTCGGTCCGCAGCGATGTGGACGCCCCGGACCGGGGCGCCGCACGCCCCTACGGTACGAGGACGATCTTGCCGCGGGTGTGCCGGTGCATCAGGTCGCGGTAGGCGGCGCGGACCTCGGCGAGTGGGTAGCTCGCGGCGATCGGGACGTCGAGGTCGCCGGCCGCGACCAGCTTGACGAGTTCGGCCAGCACGTCGGCGTTCGCGACGACGCTCATGCCCTCGCTCTTGACGCCGGTACGGGCCGCTCCGGCGAAGTCGATGATCGTGTTGATCCGGTCCTGCGCCACGCCGAGTTCGAGGGCCAGGTCGAGGTAGCCGTCGCCGAAGGTGTCGACGAACGCGTCGACGCCGTCGGGCGCGGCCGCGCGAATCCGGTCGAGCACGCCGTCGCCGTACGTCACCGGGACCACGCCGTGCTCGCGGAGCCAGGAGTGGTGGGGCTCGCGGGCCAGCCCGATGACGGTGGCCCCGGCGTGGCGGAGCAGCTGTACGGTCAGTGAACCCACCCCGCCCGCGGCGCCGGAGACGACGATCGTGTCGCCCGGACCGGCCCCGACGGCACGCGCGCTCGCGTACGCGGTGGCGCCGGCGACGAACAGCGCGCCGCCGACCTGCCACGGCACGGCGGGGTCGCGCGAGACGAGGTTGCCGGCCGGGACGGCGACCAGTTCGGCGTGGCTGGCGCGGGTGTCGACCCAGCCGATCACCTCGTCGCCGACCGACCAGCCGCGCACCGCCGTGCCGGCCTCCTCCACCACGCCGGCCAGGTCGCTGCCCTGACCGGACGGGAACGTCGCAGGCCACCGCTCGTGCAGCGTGCCCGCCCGGATGGCGTTCTCGCCGGGGTTAATCCCGGCGGCCCGCACGCGCACCAAGACCTCGTCGGCCGCGACCTCCGGCCGGGACACCTCCCGGACCTCCAGCACGTCGATGTCGCCGTACTTGTCGAACCGTACTGCTCGGGGCATCTCGCACCTCCCGTCGAAGGTTCTTCTCCCTCGCAACCACGAAACCCGCCCACCGATTCCGGGCCGCCGGTAAGGCGTTCACCGGCGGTAGGCGGCGTTCACCGGCAGTAGGCGGCGGTAGGCGGCGGTCGCGAGCTGGACGAACGAGCGGACCAGCGGATTCGGGTCGCCCGCGTGCCAGCCCACGACCGCCCGGCTCGGCGGCATGTCGATCAGCGGCACCACGGCGAGCCCCGCCGTCGGCTCGTGGCCCAGGAGGGTCGGGCCGACCGTGCCGTTCCACAGGGCGGCTTGCCGGCATTCCTGGACGGCACGCACCACCGGACCCTCGCGCGGCTCCCCGCCGTTCCAGTACGACGGCCAGCGGGGGTCGGTGTCCTGCGGGAACCGGAACCGGCGGCGGTCGGCCAGGTCGGCCAGCTTCAGGCGGTCCCGGCGGGCCAGCGGATCGTCTGCGCGCGGACCCGGCGAGTCAACTGATGGCCCGTCAGGAAAGTCAGCAAAAGGTCAGCATCGATCCGATCAAAGGCTGTCACACCGTCCCAAACACGCGACTCGACGTGACATCCCCGCAAGGCCCTTTCACCCGACCAGCGCGCGCCCCACGCCTTCCTCAACCCGGCACACCACGATCCGGATCCGCCTCTGGAGAGGACCGCGGGCGCGTGCCTCACGAGCGCACTTCACCAGGTCAGCGCACTCGCCCGCGCGCCTTCAGCGGGAGGGCCGGGAGCTCCGGCGCCCGCAGCCGGGCGCCGTCGTAGCCGTGCACGTCACCGAAGCGCGGGCTCTTCTCCCAGTCGTTTCGTGCTTGTACGATCTCCTCGCCGGTGCGCCCGATGAAGTTCCACCACATGAGGATCTTCTCGTCGAAGGGTTCGCCGCCGAGGAGGAGGACGGCGGCGTCGGTGCGGGCGAGGAGGGGGAGTTCGGGGCGGCCGCAGCCGAGGTAGAGCATGGAGCCGGGTTCGACGCGGACGCCGTCGACGTCGACGCTGCCGGACATCGAGAGGACGGCGTACTCGAAGTCGGGGACGAGGGGGAGCTTGAGGTCGGCGCCCTCGGTGAGGGCGAGGTCGGCGCCGACGAGGGGGGTGTAGGCGGTGCCGGGGGAGGTGGCGGTGTCGAGGGTGCCCAGGATGACGGTGCCGCGCAGGCCGGGGGCGGTGACGACGGGCAGGTCGGCGTGGTGCTCGAAGGCGGGGGCGGTGTGCCGGTGGGCGTCCGGCAGGGCGACCCAGAGCTGCGCGCCGTGCAGGTAGCGGGCGTGCGGCCGCGGGGACTCCTCGGAGTGCGAGATCGCCCGGCCGGAGGTCATCAGGCCCAGTTCGTACGGGCGGACGGTCTGCAGGCTGCCGAGGCTGTCGCGGTGCAGCACCTCGCCCTGGTGGAGCCAGCTGACCGTCTGGAGACCCATGTGGGGGTGGGGCGGGACCTGCATGCCGGGCTCGTCGGCGATGTCGTCGGGGCCGTAGTGGTCGACGAAGCACCAGGCGCCCACCATCCGACGGCCCAGGTTGGGGAGCAGCCGGCGGACCATCGTGCTTTCGCCGAGCTGGACTTGGCGTCCGGTCAGCAGCTCCTTCACCGGTCCGGTCGCGGCCTCGTGGCCGCAGCTGGTCGGGGAGGGCTTCCGGTCGAGGTTGCTCATGTGCGGTTCCACCACCGTGCGGAGAGGGGGCCGGGCGAGGGGCGTTCGCCAATGATGATCCATGACGGTCGGCGGATCTTCCACCCCTCGCCGGGAAGCCCTTCACCGGAACGCCCTTCACCGGGAACACCCCTCGCCGCGAAGCCGGAAGCCCCTCACCGGGGACCCCCGTCGCCGGGACGCCTCACCGGAAGCCCCCGGTGGGCTCAGTGCTCGCAGGCCCACCAGGCGTCCGCCGTGGCCTTGGCCGCGAGCTCCCGCAGGTTGCGCACGGCCTCGGCCGGGTCCTCGGCCCCGTACACCGCCGAGCCGGCCACGAACACGTCGGCGCCGGCCTCGGCGCAGCGCTCGATGGTGCTCGCGGAGACGCCGCCGTCGACCTGGAGCCACAGTTCCAGGTCGTGCTTGGCGATCAGCTCCCGGGTGCGGCGGATCTTCGGCAGCATGATGTCGAGGAACGCCTGGCCGCCGAAGCCGGGCTCGACGGTCATGATCAGCAGCATGTCGAGCTCGGGCAGCAGGTCCTCGTACGGCTCGATCGGCGTGCCCGGCTTGAGGGCCATGGAGGCGCGGGCGCCCTTGGCGCGGATCTCGCGGGCGAGCCGGACGGGCGCGGCGGCGGCCTCGACGTGGAAGGTGACGGAGCCGGCGCCGGCCTCGACGAACTGGGGGGCCCAGCGGTCCGGGTCCTCGATCATCAGGTGGCAGTCGAGCGGGATGTCGGTGGAGCGGGCGAGCGACTCGACGACCGGGACGCCCAGCGTCAGGTTGGGCACGAAGTGGTTGTCCATCACGTCGACGTGCAGCCAGTCCGAGCCCCTGACGGCCTCCGCCTCCTCGGCGAGCCGGGCGAAGTCCGCGGACAGGATGCTGGGGTTGATCTGCGCCATTACCGACTACCTTCACACGAGGGTTCACACGAGGGCTGCGGCGCCGCGGGGTCGGGCACCTCGTCCCATCATCTCGCGCCGCCACCCCGCCGGGCGCACCCCGCGACCACCGCGTGACCGTCATCACACCCGGTGCGGGGTTACCGTGACCGCCGCCGTGGTCATCAGCACTGGAGCGGCCCGCGCGCCCGACTCGTCGGCGCCCGTCGGGCCACCCCGTCCAGGCCGGGTTCCCCCGCCCCTCTTCCGAAGAAGGTCCTTCGATGGCCGATCTCGTCCACCCCGCCCGTGCGCTGTGGTGGCTCTTCGAACCGGTGCACGCCGTCACCTACTTCCTGCCCGAGAGCCGCGATGCCTTCGAGGCGGCCGGGCTGCGCGGCGGCTGGCGCGGCTACTTCGCCAGCCGCTCCGCGCCGCTGGGCGCGGTGGACGCGCCGCCGGTGATCGCCGCGTTCTTCAGCTTCTCCCCGGCGATGGTCGAGCGCGCCCTGCCGGAGGTGTGGACCCACGCCAGCCCCGACGAGGCGCTGGCCGCCCGGCTGAAGGGCGCGTCGGCCGCGCTGGCCCGGCTGCTGGAGCACGTGGACCCGGGGCAGGTCGAGCTGGCGGTGGAGGCCCTGGAGCGGGCCGCGGGCCGGCTCGACTGCGTCGGCCGGGTGCTGGCCGCCGCCAACGCCGCGCTCCCCCGGCCCACCGGGCTGTACGAGCGGCTGTGGCAGGCCGCCACGGTGATGCGCGAGCACCGCGGGGACGGCCATGTGGCCGCGCTGGTGGCGGCCGGGCTGGACGGGTGCGAGGCGCTGGTGGTCCGGTGCGCGATGGACGTCCGGCGCGACCTGCTCCAGCCGATGCGCGGGTGGACGGACGAGGAGTGGGAGGCGGCCGCGGGGCGCCTGGTCGAGCGGGGCTGGCTGACGGCGGAGGGCTCGGTGACCGAACTCGGCCGGATCCGGCACCAGTCGCTGGAGGCCGCCACCGACCTGGCCGCCGCACGCGTCTGGGAGGACTACCCGCGCCCCGAACTCGACCGTCTGGCCGCCGCGTTGAAGCCGATCTCGGCACTCTGTCGCAGCGAGCTCCCGGTCAACCCGGTCGGTCTGCCGGACAACCCCTGACAGCTCCTGCCGGCCGCCGACGGCTCCTGCCTCTGACAGCTCCCGCCTCCGACGGCTCCTGCCTCTGACAGCTCCTGCCTCTGCCGGCCTCTGCTCAGCAGCTACGCACCCGGCGGACCGAGGACGATCCCCCGGCCGGCGAAGAAACGCTCGAACGACCGCCACGGCACGTGCGCGAAGGACTGCGACTCCCCCGGGAAACCGGACGGGTTGTGGATCACCACCGCCGTGTCCGTGGCGCCCACCGCCAACACCAGGTGCCCGCCCCGCCGGACCGGCGCCGGCCCCGCCGGCTCCCGGATCGCGGGATGCACCGACACCATCACCAGCCCCCCGCCGACCACCTCGGCCGCGAGCTCCACGGGCGCCAACTCCTGTGCCTGCGCGGCCAGCCCCCACCGCTGCCGGACGTAAGCGGCGAACGGCGTGTGGATCAACCCGCGCAGACTCTCGCCGTCCCGGACGTACGCCCCGGCCGCCACGCACTCCCCGGCCAGCGTGAGCGCCGGCGGCGCCAGGCCCCACCAGTGGTCGAGCGCCATCCGCAGGCAGGCCACCCCGCACAGGCGCCACGACCACCACGCGTACTCCTCCGGGGTGCCCGCGCCGGACTGCCCCCACCGCGGGTCCTCGGCCGCGTCGACCTGCCCGTCGATGATCGCCCGCACCAGCTCCGCCGACTCCCACTGCGCGTGGTACGGCACCTCGTGCACCACCGGCCCGCCCGTCGGCCCGCCCTTCGGCACCCCGCCATGCTGCTCCGCCATCCCCCGACGCTCTCACGCCGCGGCACCCGGCCGACTCACGACACTCCCTGAGCACCCGTACTCAGGTGCCCGCCCGGGCCGCCGTCCCCGGTGGGCGCGTCGCCCACCAGCGCCTGTCCGCCCGCCGCGCCGTCCCCCACTCGCTTCCCCGCCGCGGTCTGCTCGCCCGCGCCGCCCGCGCCGCCCGACCCGGTGGACCGGTAGGCCAGCCGCGCCGCCGCATGCCGTCCGCGCGCCTCGATCGGCAGGGAGCCGGTGGCGCCGGCGAGGCCGAACGGCGGCATGTCGAAGTAGATCGACTCGTAGCCGCCCTCCGGCACGACGTACGTCTCGTGCCACAGCCCGACGTGCTGGCGGATCTTCCCCTCCCGCATCTTGCGGTTGGCGATGCCCCACACGGTGTGGTGGAAGCCGTCCGGCGCGCTCGCGTAGCCGTACAGCTTCTCCTTCGACTCCCAGTACTGCACGACGTAGTACGTGCGCGGCGAGGCGGTGAGCAGGATCCGCCCGCGCAGGCCGCGTTCGGGGCTGCGCCCGAGTTCGTACAGCATCCGGAGCATCGCGTACATCACCGGGCCCCAGTGGTGGACGGCCCAGAAGCGGTTGATCCGCATGCCGATCAGCAGCACCACGGTGTCGCCGGTGGCGCCCGCGGTGGTGTAGCCCGGCATCGGCTTGGCGAACATCGATCGGACGAACGTCGTTCCCATGGACATCTCGGCCTCCCGCACCCATCCCATGTAAGCGGTGATTACATCAGGGCCGGGAAATCCGGTCAAGGCTCCTGGCGCGCACAAATCGGTTACTGCGCCTGGTGGTTGGCGGAGCCGCCGGCCACACCCTGACCGAAGGTGTCCAGTACCTGCCCGGCCAACTCCTCCGCCCGCTCCCCCGGCAAATAACCGTCCACGATCATCTGCGCCAAGCCGTACACCAGCGCCTGCCCGGCCAACCCCACCAGCACCGGATCCCCCGGACGCAGCCGGCCGGCCTCCTGATCCGCCACGATCAGGCCGGTGAACTCCCGGTCCATACCGTCCAGTTGCTCCCGCAACTCCGGCTCCCGGGAGGCCGTGAACACCCGCGAACGCAACAACTCGAACCGGCGCGGGTGGTGCAGCGCGTACCGGACGAAGCCGAGCCCGATCGCCCGCATCACCGACCCCCCGACCGGCTCCACCGCCGCCGCCTCGCCCTCCTGCCACCGCGCGAAGTCGGCCAGCACCCGGTCCGCCACCGCCGTCAACAGCGCCTGCCGGTCCGCGAAATGACGAAACGGTGCCCCCGCCGACACCCCGGCCCGCCGCGCCACCTCCCGCATGCTCACCTTCTCCTGCCCGCACTCGTCCAGCAGCTCGCACGCCGCCTCGACCAGCGCCTCCGGCAGGGATCCGTGATGGTACGAGCTGCGCTCGCCAGGCCGTTCCGTCATGCCTGCCTTGCTACCACAACGCACCACCACCCCAGAAAACCCTCACCCCGCCAGGAGCCCCCATGCCCACACCGCATCCCACCTCCCGAGCCGCCGCCTTCGCCACGGCCTACACCCTCCTCCGCGCCTCCGCCGACCTCGCCGATCACTGGGTTAACGCGGCAAAGGCCGTGTCCACCTTCCTCGGCGTCTCGCTTTCGAGGGGCATTCGCCGAGCGCGGTCCGCCCGAGATTCCGTTCGGGTGTCTCGGTTGGCGGGCGTCGACATTGCGCCTCGGAATGCACTCTCAGGGGTGACGGCATGACGACGTCGATCGATCAGCTCGCCACCTTGGCGACGTTCGGTTCCGTCTGGGCTGTGCTGGCCGTTGGTCACAACGTCGCGGACCACGTACTCGGCCAGAGCGATCACCAGGCCGCGAACAAGGGTGCGCCGAGCGCCGATGATGTGTCCGCCGGGGTGAGTCCGCGCCGGGGTTGGATGGCCTGCCTGGCCCATGTTGGCCAGTACCACCTCGTCATGGCCGCGCTTCTCGCCCTGGTATGGCTGTTCATCCCGCTCCCGCTGTCCGTGACCGGGCTGGCCGCCGGCTTTGCATGGTCGGCGGCCAGCCATGCTGTGCTGGACCGGCGTTGGCCGGTGCGATGGCTGCTGCAGCACACCGGCTCGCCGGACTTCGCCAACCTGCGGACGGGCGGGCTCAATGGGATGTACTTGGCTGATCAAGCTCTGCACGCCTTGGCTCTGCTTGTCTCCGCGCTCCTGATCACCCGCTTGTGATCTCCGCTAAATGACTACCTGTTTCCAATCCCCGAAGCCACAGGTCAACCCGCGAATGTCCGGAATGAGGGATTCGTGGAAGTGCTCGTCGAACGGTCACTGCGACCGTTCGACGACCGGAGTGTCGGGGTGGGTGCGAAGTACGGGGCGGTCTCCAGGGAGACCTCTCACCCGGAGGCCGGCGAACTCGGTCGGCGGACCGACTCGGCCTTGATCGTTCTCAAGTTGGTGGCCACCAACTTGCCCTGGGGCCCACCTGATACCCAGGCTACCGAGCCCGTCGGCCCGAGGGCTTGAGAGCAAGGTTCTCAAGAGAGCAGGAACACGATTGCGCAGATGATCAGCACGAGGGTGGTCGCGCATCCTCCGCTTGTTGGCGGAGAAGCACTACGCCTGCCGGGAGTTGTTGGCGGAGAAGGGCGACGCCTGGCGGGAGTCCAAACACCAGGGCGATAGCCCTGGAGCTCTCCCCTTCGGTAGACGAATGACGACTTCATGAATTCGTCATGAGCTTGCGCCTTCCATCGCTTGTGCATAGCCGCCCCGACCACGGCTGGGTGTGCACCGTCGGGCACTCGGAATACCAGCCATGCCCGGGGTGGCTCCATGCCCCACAGCATGAACTCACCGCCCGTGACATCGCTGGTCAAGAGCGCCGCGCAAGCCGCAAAGCCTGGCCACTGGCCGTCGCCCTCGCCTAGCAAAAAGGTGCGCAGATCGGAGCTCGCCTGGCTGGCGGTGTCGAACGTTCTGAAGTGCTCGCCACCGTAGGAGCCGTCAATGAAAACTTGCGAGAAGTCCCTTGACCCACGCTCCCCGGCCTCCCAGGGGCTCGAAACCTGAACCCAGGTCCACTTTTCCATGCTGCCTCCCTTGGAATGCAGTCCCTGACCAGCGGTCCGCACGGACGACCCCGGAGTGGAAGACGGCACGGACACCGTCGTCGCCTCACAGTCCGGCCCGTGAGCATGAGAGAGGCCCGGCCACCTTCGGCCGGGCCTCTCTTGCTCACTTCGGCTGCCAGAGTCCCATCCTGCCGTTGTGCCGCTTCTTACGGCTAACCGAGTCCTTCATCCAGACCTCCCGTGCCCGGTGCTGCCAGAGCTGCCAGGTCGCTAGAGCAGCACTCTGAACCGGGGACGCCCCCTCCGGCACCGTGAAAACCATCCAGGCCCGGTGATCATCGAACCAAATGACGAACTCACCTAGTGGGACCTGCGGCAGGCTGTCCGTTTGATAGTGCACCCGGCCACCAACGTCCAACAGCCAGTCCCGCAGGTCGATGATGGCCTCGCTGGCGGTCTCGAAGGTCGTGAACGACCTCCCATAGGGATTGAAGTGCCGGGGATGGCGTTGCGTGAACACGCTCGCATCGAGCCTGCCCCAAGGAGGGTAAATCTCCACCCAAGTCCACCTGGCCATGAGGCGTGTCTCCCGTTGTCACTCAACAGAATTGACGGCACATCGGCATCGTGACTACCGATGGGGTGGTGGATGACTACCCAAGCTCCGCTCGCCCATGCTCACCCGCCGCCCCGCATCCGCATGCGCGTGATCAACACCCCGGGTGCTTCGAATGCCACTCGCTAGGCCACCACGCCCTGAAGGACATAGGCGCTCAGCGGCGGGCAGGGGGATGACGCTCCCGGCATCGCCCCCTTGCTCCATGTCGGTTGCCAGGGTGTCGAGTTCGCGGCTGAACGTACTTCGCTCGCGGCGGAGGCGCTGGAGCTCGTCGTCCTTGGCCGCGAGGGCGGACAGCAGCATTCGGTGGCGTTCCTTGAGCTGGTTGAACTCCGTGTGGGTGCGGGCGAGTTTGCCGGTGAGCCGCTGGTTCAGATCGCGCAACTGGGCGATGCGGGCCTCGCGCGGGTCGGGCTGCTGGCCGGCAGCCTGGGCGGCCGCCCGCCGCTTCTCGAACTCGTCCTTGAGGTGGCCCCAGGTCCGGTAGAGAGCGGCGCGGGAGATGCCCGCCTCGCGGGCGAGCGTCTTGATGTCGCATGCGCCGCCGGGCGGGATCTGCCCGGCCAGCAGCCGGTCGATGGCCGCGCGGATGCGTCGTTCGAGCTGGTCGCGCTGCTGGTGGCTGAGTGCCATGTCATCCGGCCTTTCCGGCTGCTTTGTCGATCTCCTGGAGGACCCGCATGGACCGCTCGTGCTCGGCCCGCATCCGTTCCTTCTCCCCGGCCGGGATGCGGGGGCTGGCCAGTAGGACGGCGCCGTTGTTGGCCGCGGCGTGCCAGACGGAGCGGTGGACGAGGTGGTGGGTTGCTTGCGGGCAGCGGGAGCTGTCACACAACCCGGCCAGTGGAGCCGCTGTGGATTTGGCGCCTGCGAGCTTGAGACACAGCGCCTTCGCGGGGTCTTCGAACCAGCAGTAGTTCGCCGCGGACAGGTGCAGCACCGACGCCTTCTTCTTCAGCAGCAACTCGACCTGCCGGTCGGTGACCACCTTCGCCGGGCCCGGCTCGTGGTCGGTCAGCTCGTCCTCGACGGCGCGGAAGGCGGCCAGTAGAGCGTCGGCTCCAGGGCCGACGGGCAGTTGTCCCTGTTCGAACTGCCGGTATGCCTCGACGGTCCGCTTGAGTTTCTCCTTCGCCTCCCCCTTCTTCCATTCGTGGTGGAAGACGGCCTGGGCGCCGCCTGGCCGGCCTAATGGTGGAGTCGGGTATTGGAACTGTCCGAATGCCTGGCTCCTGGGGGCGTTGAGGTCACGGCTCGCGTACTCGTTGAAGTACTCAGGCAGGCACGGGTGAACGGGCTCTGTCGTCGATCCTGTGATGCTGATGCTGGCAAGATGATCGCGTGTTCGATTTCGACATTGCGCGATACCAGCCACAGTGGTTGAACGGCCGTGACGCCGTGACGCGCCAGCACGGGCGCCGTCTGGGCGCCCTGCGCGGACGCACGCTGACGCGGGTCTGGATGGCCTGGGACCTGAAGGATGACGAGTGGTTCTGCGACTGTCCTGTGCTGCTCGACTTCGAGGGTGAACAAGTCGAGATCAATCACTACAAGTTCGACGACATTGCCCTCACCTGGGCCACGATCGACCCCCATCGTCCAGTGCGCTGGCCAGGGTTCGATCTGGCGTGGCGTCCGGAACCGCTGGCCGAGCTGCGGGCACTCCGAGGCCTGACCCTCCAGAGCGTCGAGCTGCTCGAATGGACCGGCGACGATGTGGCCCAGGGGAGCGTTGATGTCAGCTTCGTCTTCCACATCGGTCGGGTGACCGTCTTCAATGCCCTCGACGAGAACGGGCTGAACTTCACCCTGCCCGCGCCGCAACAGCGGTCGCATGCTCTCCACTGACCTCAGGCGCCGAAGGGAAGCGGCGTTCTCCGGCGGAGGGCTACTTGTCGCGCAGGGCTTCGATCTCGGCGGCCAGCGCGGCCACGTCGCGTGCGTGTGTGTAGAACTTGCTCGCGTAGGCGTCGCTGATCGCCGGAGTTCAAATAGCCGTTCTTAGAGAGGAGCAGGAACCGGCGAGAGAACTGCCTCGGACGTCAGCCGTGCACCGCCAGAGCTCAATCGACTGAACACGTCTGGCGCGCACTGTAGGGCTTCGTTCATTGTCAGGCCCTCACCGCAGCACAGGTCGAACAGCTCGGCCATTTTTCCTCTGGCGAAGAATACCCGCCCGTTAATGCGATTGACGATGATACGGGCGGAATCCGAGGGGTGCATTTCCAGACCTAGGAAATCACGTAGGGGGAGCTCGCCGGGGAGTCCGCCCTGCTCGCGAATCCGCAAACCAGATGAGACCAGATCTTGTGGAGTCATCTTGGCCAGAACACACAGTTGAAGCTCTCTCGGAAGCCAACCTGCAGCATTATAGCTCGGGATATCCAGAGCCGCATTGTTGAGCTTATGCATCCACTCCAAAGCCCTGCCTGGCGTGATTCCAGTGCTAACCTCGAAGTCATAGTAGACGTCAATATTGTCGCTGGGGAGCGACTTGATCTTAAGCCCATAGTCCGCGAGGTGGCGGAAGATCGGAGCGTTGTGCTCCAGGACGAAAATTGCAGATCCGTAGGAACTGATGATGTCGGCATTCTGCAGGATGAAGTCATGTGTCTCTTGGGCTTCCGCGTCGGTTTCGCCCGGGAATCCGAAGAATGCGAAACAATGCATCCAGATCCCCGCCGACGTCGCGTCAGAGAGATTGCTGACCATTGTCTCGCGCGTATTGTTCTTCTTCATGAGCGCAAGGACGCGCTCCGACGCAGACTCCAGCCCCACATATAGGGATCGAAATCCGATGTTGTGAAGATTACGGAAGTCCTCGTTCTTGAAGAACTTCTCAAACTTGATGAGGCCGGTGAAGTTCCATCCGGTCTTCTCGTTCTCTGGAAATTTCTCCCCGATGGCGCGGGCGATTTTTGGGGGAATGGCCTCGTCATTGAAGGCGAAGTGGTGAACTCCGTACCTTTCAGCCAGAAGCGTTACGGATTCCAGTACGCGCGACACGTCGTAGCCCGCATACTTCTCTCCATACACCATGCCATGGTGGCAGAACTCACACTTACCCCAATAGCAACCGCGAGACGAAAGGAGCGGGAGGGTGATCTCCGTCGAGAAATACCTGTTCAAGGGAGTGTCATCAAAATCGGGAGTCGGGAGCTCTGCTGGTGACAATGGTGCACAAATAGGAGAAGCCACCAGATTGTCTCCCTCAGCGTAGACGATGCTGGGGACCTTGTAGATGAGCTCTCTGCCGTCCCGAAGATTGGAGAGGAGCTGTTCGCACGGCTTTTCTCCCTCATTCCTCACAATGATGTCGAAGAATCGCTGAAACCAGCCCGGGGTGATCGCACCACGCTCGTAAATCCTTGCGAAGATCGTTCCCCCGACGAAGATTGGAATTGTGATGCCACTCTTCTTCAGAGAGGCACCAAGCAACAGCGTGAAGTAGAGCTGCTCTTGGCCAATGCACGAGATCCCAATCGCATTGGCGCTGGCTGGCGCGATAACTTCCGATGCAATTTTTTGCACGAATCGATCGATGAGTTCCGGAGGTGATTCAACCGCCAGCTCCAAAGCGGAAGTGCGAAGGTTATCCGCCGCGAGGCGGAAATCATAAGGTGTGATTGTGAAACTCTGCTCCACCTCTGAAATTGCGTCCATGTAGATCTCTAGGGACTTTACTGCTTGGTAGTGCTGACTGACATACGTGGCTTGCTCTGCCGTCGAGTCATCCTTCAAATTCTGGATTCCCTGGCGGAAATCTGCCGCACGAAGGAAGATGGAGCGATAGGCAAGCTTCGTATCCTCACTCCAGTCAAGTGCATCCAAATGTCCGATCAGCAGCCCGGCGCACTCGTCAGAGAGGAGCCACTCGTAAAATGCCAGATTCATGTCGAAGGACTGCACCTGGAAACGTGCTCGCTTCAGCCATGCCGACAGGGACGGCAGGGACAAGGCAGGCTGGAACGGGCTCCACTGGGGAGGAAACACGAGCAACAAATCGGGCATGGAATGCAGCGTCCTTCGGAATCGCATGGGTTTATGGAACGGAGGACCGGGGCAGTCGAGTCACCGGCCCTCCGCTGCCGACTAAGAGGGGATTTCTGTAGCCCTTTCCGCCGGCCGCTTGACCTGTTGTTGCTGCTGCTGTTGCTGCTGATCGGCCAGACGGAGGAGGGATTCTTCAGGCCCCATGAGGACCTGAACGAGATCTTCAGCCCTGACCTCCTTGACGAGCTCTGCAATTTGTACGTTGAGTTTCTTGACCGTGCTGGAGTCGTCGGACATGAGAACCCCTTAACGGATGGGCCCAATGAAATTGGGTGCAGGCGAATGCCTGCTAATCGATTCTACGCGCGGGGCCGGCATTTCGTGCGCGGCAATTGGGTGACTTCGTGAGGCATCCGTGTGATGTTGCACAGGTGTGGAGCCAAGAGCATCCTGACGGCCAGTGAAAGCGGCTGCCGTCAGCACCGGAGAGCAGCCGCCGAGACCGTCCATACGCCGATGGACGCAAGGCTCCGTCCCCCACACACGTCCCAAAAGGGGGACGATGCCTCGAAACCACCGCCCGGACGAGGGACTGAGACGGTCCCGAGGCGGTCTGACCTGGAAGATCCGCCTCGGCGGCGAAGGGGATGCCGGTCCATGACTCTGCTGGTCACCCCCGACCAATGGGGAGGCGCTCCGCAGATGATCGAAGTCCTCGCACGCAGCCGGGTGCCCCGCCTGCGGGGCCCCGAGGCCGTCAGGCGAACAGCCCCGACATCACCCAATCAAGTTCAGTACAGTAGCGGGCCCGGATTCAAAACGGTGGTCATGCGCCACTCCTACTCGGTCGGGCTGGTTGTTTCGACGGCTCACGTCGGCGGCGTAGGTGGCCCAGTCGCCGGCGGATGCCTTCTGCCACTGGACGGCGACTTGGATGTGGATGCCGAGCATGCGGGCCAGGATCGCGGCCGGGACTTCCTCGGCGAGGGCGAACAGGGCCGTTGACCGGGCCTGGCCAGGTTGGATCCCAACGTTGGCCAGTCGTTGGCCGAGACGAGCGGCGCTGACGTGTTGGCCAGGGCGTTGCCCTGGAAACAGCCAGGGCGTCTGGTCGGCGTGTCCGATCACCGTGTAGGGGCGTCGCGTGGCGATCAGGTCGCGGACCAGTACGGCGAGCGGTTCGGGTAGAACGGTCGGGGCCGTCCCCAATTGGATCGAAACCCGGCCGTTCGCCTCGCTGACCTGGTCGACGGTGAGAGTGCTGATGGTGCTGAGCCGTTGGGCGTAGAAGAGCAGGAGTAGTCCGGCGACCCGGTCGGCTGTAGTCAGCGTTGCGTCGTGGAGGAGTCTGCGAGAGTTGTCCCACCGGCCTTCGGAGTCGTGGGGGCCGACCGGGCCCTGCCAGCGCTCGGCGCCGAAGGTCAGCCCTTTCGCCAGCCGGTTCTTGGTTGCCCAGCGGATGAAGTGGCCGGTCTGGTCCCGGTGGCTGAGGTCCTCACGTGCTTTCCAGTGGTCCAGGTCGGGCTGGGTGCAGGTGGCGAGGGTCAGACCGCTGCCAGTCAGCCAGTCCAGGAAGTCGACGGCGGCGGTGATGTGGCTGCGGACGTTGGCGATCTGCAGGTGGGTGGCGTGGCCGGTGCCCAAGCGGCCTCGCAGACGTCGAAGGTGGTGCCAGATCGCGTAGCGGTGTAGTACCGCGCGTTCTTCGTGATCGTCACGGGATGCGACGATCCGGAATGTCCAGCGTTCGAGTGTGACGAGTCGCTCGTCACGGTCGGGCAGCATGCCTCCGGCGACGAGAACGGCCCGCAAATGATCAAGGGCCTTGCCGGGTGCGAGCTCGTCGAGGACGTCGTGGGTAACCGTGCGTTGGTCGGCTGCGATCTCCTTCAGCAGCCCGGCGACGGCTGGCCGCGACAGCCAGGCGACGGCGGTGACCGGCCGGTCGATGCTGATCAATGCGGCGTGCAGCGGGGCCAGTTCATGGCGAACGGAGCCATCGGGGCCGGCGAACACCTCATCGGCGCGTTGTGTGAGAGTGCAGCGATGGCAGGGCCGGTGTGCGCTGGTCTGCCAGGTGGTTTTGCAGGTCGGGCATCGCTCCCAGAAATCGGGATCGGGATTGAGGCACTTCGCGCACAACGGCGTCTTGCGTGTGCCGCCGCGGATCGAGGCGATGGTGTGGCAACTGCTGCAGCGGGCCCACCACGCTTGGCACCGGTCGCACCACGGTTCGCCGGTCGCGGCGGAGATCTCGCAGAGTGTTGATCGCCCGCAGATCCCGCAGGTCGCGGCGGTGCGAGGTCGGCAGTGCCCGCACCAGGGGCCGTCCGGGGTGCGGGCCACGACGCGACGACGGTGCCCGCAGCCGCGACAGTCTTCGAGGTTGATCGGATCGCTGGTGAGGCAGTTCGGACACAAGGGGCGGCCCTCGGCATCGCGGGTCGCCGGTTCGCGGACGGCTCCGCAGACAGCGCAGGGCACCGCCCGGTGGTGCGCGAAGCAGGTCCGGCAGACTCGTTGCCCGTCCAGCAGCTTGGACAGTGCCACCGTCCGACCGCAGCGCGGGCACGACGGTCGCAGGATGTTACTTGCACCCGCCGCGAGAAGCTCGTCGATGAAGCGTAGGACCGCCGGGGTCGGAGCGTCGCTGCCCGCGCCGGTCAGCAGCGAGGGCTGGTTCACGATCGCCCAGGCCAGCCGGCGCTGCCCGGCCGGGCGGACCGTCGCTCGACCCAGTGCAGCCATGACGGTGGTCGCCTCCAGGCCCGGGGAGACGACGGCGACGGCTTCCGTCAGCAGCACCATCGGGTCGCCCTGGTCGTCGGGACATTGATCGCAGCGAGGCTGCCCGTGACGGTCGCGAGTGGAGACGCGCCGCTGGTCTCCGCAGGCGGCGCAGGTCTGGGCCGTATCCCGGCATGGCGAGCAGAGCAGGTATCCACGCCGGCTGATCATGTAGGTCAGTGTTCGTGCGCATTCACCGCAGCGTGGAGCGGCGATCGAGGTCGCGCCGGCAGCCCGCAGCTCTCGCAGGAGTTGTCCCACCGCCCACGCGACCGGCGGCCCGCCGGTCGTCAGCACCTGCGGGCAGTCCGAGAGGAGCTGGGCCAGCCGGCGGCGCTTCGCGCGGCCGCTGGCGACATCGACGACGACCTCGTGGATCCGGGCGGCGTCCAAGCTGTGTTCGACCTTCGCGACCAGTCGCACGATCAGGCCCACCGGGTCCGTCAGGGCCTCGTCGATGGTGTCGGTCACTGGTCCACCGGGGCGATCCTGGCCCGCTTGGGTCGCAGGTTGCCGATGCTCTCGGCGGCTGTCCCGCCTGCCGCGACTTTCTTGGGCCTCTGGGCGGCGCTGGCGGCGGCGACGGGTTCGATTAGGTCGTCCATCGTGCAGTCGAGGATGTCCAGCAGGGCCATAAGGATCTTCAGGCTCAGGCGCTCGGGGCGCTCAACGACGAGCCGGTAGACCTGGCTGGAGGACAGGTTGATGCCGCGCGCGGCCAGCGGCGGCAGGAGGTCAGTGGTGGAGAACATGCCGTTGTCCGCCATCAGGTGACGCAGGTGCCAGCGGTAGTCGAGCTTGGCGGCCATCATCGGTCCTTCCCGGTCGGCGCCTCATCGAACGCCGGGTTGAGTGCGTTACCCAGAGCAGTGTTCATGAAGTCGTCGCTGACGTGGGTGTATACGGCTGTCGAGCTGTCGCACTCGTGGCCTACTTGCTGCTGGATAAAACGTCTATCTACACCGTTTTCGGTCAAATGTGTGACATATGAATGTCTGAGGGAGTGGGGAACCAGAGCCTTCGGGAGCTTCAGGGCGTCGCGGTAGGCGACGAACCGGGCGTTGATCTCGGAAGGCTTGACGCGGCCGCCACGTTCGGTCACCCACAGCGCTGGGTGGTCCTCGTAGCCGAAGCGCGGGCGGACATTCTCCACGTAGTCCCGGGCCGCGTCCACCGCCCAGTCCATGACCGACAGCACGTTCCGGCGCCGCGGCGGCTGCCCTCGTTTCGCCTTGCCGTAGCGCACGTTGAGCGTTCCGTACCGGCCGAACTGACGCGCCTTCGGATTTCGGCCGAAGTCGACGACGTCCAACTTCGAGGTCTCCGTGCGCCGCAGGCCCCAGCCGTAGACGACCTTGAACAGCGTGGCGTCACGGTAGGCGGCCAGGGCCCCCTTGCGCTTGGACCGCACCGCGCGGTCGACCTGGTCGTCGGCGTAGTCGAGGAACCGCTGCAGCTCGTCGCGGGTGAATGGCCGGGCCTCGGGGTCGCCCTCGTAGTCGTTGAGGTGGGCGATGGTGTTCCACTCGTGGCAGATCGCCACCGGGTGCGTACCGAAGGCGTCCTCGCAGGCGGTCGCCCAGCCGTAGCGGCCGTCGATGAGGAACTCGGTGAACTGCCGCACGTCGCCTTGGCAGCTGCGGATCGTGGACGGCGCCAGATGCCTCTCGCCGGTCAGCGAGGCCGACCATTCGTCCATGTGGCCGGGCAGCCACTGCCACGGGTACTCGTTGGTGAACTCGTGGAAGCGCCGGATCAGCCGTTCACGGCCGGCGATCGTGTCCTCTTTCAAGCCCCGGGACAGCTGCTGGGCCCGCCATCCGCGCAGCATCGCCTCAACCATCGCGTCCTCCGGACGCAGCTGGATCACTCCGGAGACCAGCTCCAGTTGAGCCGCTCCGGCCAGGGCCACTGTTCGCTGTTGCGCCACGCAGACCATCCCTTCTAGAGGGCAGATCCTGCATCAGATGGGATTAGCGTGGCAAACTACCTGATCAGACGGCTAGTTAGTAGTAGCCTTCGAGAGCGTCAGGGCGTCTCTGTGAGCTGGCGACCTGCGACTTCTCGCCCGTCTGATGCAATTCCCGAGGGTTGGCGTATCCCTCGCTGGTGGCCACCTGCAGGTGCTTGAAGTGGACCTTGGTGGCGAGCAGGCCACTGGGGCGGGCTGCCATCTCGACGGACAGCGTTCGCCGCAGGTTCCGGGGATGCACCGGCTTGTCGGGGATCGGCTCCAGGCCCATGCGTCGGCCGGCGGGCGAGGCGACCCACTGCCGTAGCCAGGTCATGGCCCCGTTGGACTCGAAGCCGTGGAACTGCCCGAACAGCGGCTGTCCGGGGCCGGCGTCGGTGAGCTGTTCGGCCAACGCGATGGCGCGTACGACTTCCTCGATGACGACCCACTCGTCGGCCTCGCCGCCCCACTGTCGGCCTTTGACGACCTTGCTGACCAGCCGGTGCCGGGCCAGGCCGGTGCCGTCGGCGTCGTCCGTGCGGCGGCAGCCGACCGTGAGTTCCATCAGTTCGCTGGACCGCATGCCGGTCAGCGCGGAGGTGGCGACCTTGCAGGCGTGGCCGGCGACCCGGATCAGGGCATCGGCGCCTTTGTTCGACAGGGGCAGAGACCACGGGATCATCTCGCCGGTGTCCGCGCGAGGGACCTCGGCGGGCTTGCGGCACCACACGTACTCGGTGCCGACCTCGGCGACCGCCTCCTCCAGCAGCGGTCGTGCCTGGATCAGGAGAGCCTTGCCGATGTCACGGTGTCCCGTCGGCCGAAGCAGGTGCTGGAAGTTGGCATCCAGCAACGGATCCTTCGGGTTCCATCCGGACCGCAGGCGCTTGGTCACCTGTGAGTCCTCAAGCCGTGGCAGCGGCTGGCCGGTCCGCAGATGTGCGTCAACCAGTGCGGCGAGCTTGTCGGCGTCCCGCAGATTCCGCGACCACTCGACTTTCCGCCGGGCCTCGCGCTCGGCCTGCAGCTCGGTCCACAGATCCACGATGTGCGGACCGAGCACGTCGACCAGGTGCAAGCAGGCCGTCAGCAGCGGCCGCAGCATCTCGTCGTCCAGGGGCTCCGTCTTGATCACCACGTGAGGCCGGGACGGTGCCCCGGTGACGACGCGGGGTGAACGCTTGCCCCAGGGCCGGAACCCGGGACGGTGCCGGTCCGCGGACAGCAGCTCGCCGTAGTCAGTGATGTCCTGCATGGCCGACACCACCGACCGCAGCGAGCCACCGGCCTTGTCCCGCAGGACGGCGCCGGAATCCCTGTCCCGGACGACGCCGTGCTCGCGCAGGAACGCCTCGCAGTGGTCCTGGGTGACGGCGGCGAGCGTGGTGATCCGGCGCTCGTGCAGCCAGTTCAGCCAGAAGGTGAGGTGGTAGATGCGGATGAAGACGGTGCGGGGGTGCCGGGGGAGCCGACGGGCCCGCGGCAAGGCGAGGACGTGCTCGTCCTGGCTGGCCAGCCAGGCCAGGGCGAGCTCCTTGGCGACCACGCGCCAGGGCCGGTGAGCGATCCGGTCGAACAGCCAGGTCTTCTCCGTCACCTCCATCTGGACCGGCGCGTCGGCCCAGCCGACGAACGACCACACGTCGTCCTCGAAACGGGGCCGCGGGTGCCCGTCCCGCCAGGCGAGGCGGGCGGTGGCGGCGATGTCCGCTCCGGCGAACACCGACCGGACCACCGGCTCGCCAGAGGCAGGAAGCATGCTCACGACGTGGTCTCCTCGGCTCGCAACGGCAGCCCAGCGTCCTCGTCACCGACGTCGTGCTGTGCCGCAGCAACGGCGGCCTTCTCGAATCGCGGCAGGATGTCCGCCGACAGGCGGCGGGCGTAGGGACCGAAGACGGCGGCGAACTGATCGCGCGGCACCTGCCGGAACTGCCGCGCGAAGAAGGCTTTCAACCGCAGCAGATTCGGCAGATGCCGCGGGGCGAACAGCGCCAGCGGGCAGAGCAGGCAGACCCAGGGCCGGGCCGGACACGGCTTGCCCTTCGGCCCGTGCAGGCCGGCGAACTGGTCGGCACAGGCCCCACTGAACACGTCCCGCTCGCCCGCGAGCAACTCGGCGATGGCCCCCTCGGCCAGACCGAGGCGGCGTACTTCCTCCGGCAGCCCGGTGGCGCTGGCCACCTCGTCGACGACCAGCGGCGCACTCGCGCGCCGCAGCAGGTCGCTCTGCGCGTCCCGGGCGATCTCCTCGACCACCACCTTCTGTGCCGGGGTCACGGCCGACAGGTAGTGGTCGCCCTCGACCTGCGGCGAGTGGTTCGGATCGACCGTCGTCCGCAGGGACCACTGCCGCTGACCACGCTCTGCGATGAACGTCGTCCGCAGTCGTCGGCGGTCGATGCGCAACAGGCCGCCGTCATCCCCACGAAGATCACGGGCTTTGACCCATCCACGCATCACGTACTCCTCGAAGGACCCGCGGGCCGGCTTGCCCTGCAGTGTCACCAGCCACACGTGCTCGGACAGTTCTGCGGGAACATGCCTGCGGAGCACGGCGCTGTGCTGCAGCCACTGCTCCAGCAGGCGCGACGCGCGCGGAGACAGCACCAGGCTCTCCTCCGCCGTGCGGCCCTTGGTGTAGGACAGCAGCGTCGCCTGCCTCCCGACCCAGCGGATCCCGGAAGTCTTCAGGCCGGTCAGGCCGTCCGGGACGATACCCGTCCATGCCGCCAGCAGCAGGACGTAGGGAACCGCATCCTTGTGAGACGGAAAAAGCGCCGTCCGGACCCTGTCGATGCCCCGATAGTGCTCGGTGAACCACTTCGGCGTGACGCCTAGGTGAGCGGCGGCCTCGGTTCGCGTCACCGGCCCCATGCGCGTCATCAGCCAGGCCGCGTTCGCATCGCTCCAGCCGCCGACTGCCGGGTCCTGCCCGCTCTCGGCGAGCGCGACCATCGCCCGCTGTCTCTCTCCCAGGCGGCGTACCTCCTTCTTGCAGAGGTCGATCAGCCGATTCCACTCGGCTGGCGCGTAGGGCGGTAGCGGCTCCCCCACCGCGGGGCGCGTGTAGTTGACGCCGAACACCATCTGC
Source organism: Kitasatospora sp. MAA19 (assembly GCF_029894125.1). GTDB lineage: Bacteria > Actinomycetota > Actinomycetes > Streptomycetales > Streptomycetaceae > Kitasatospora. The sequence continues at coordinate 2,050 of NZ_JARXYZ010000047.1, read as the reverse complement.
CGGACCGGCTCGGCCAGCCCCTGGTGCCGGGTGTCGAAGGCACGCAGGATCGTGCGGGTCCGGTATTCGACCAGGTAGTGCGACCGCAGCCAGAACACCCCGAGCACAGCTCTGGTCAGTTCGGCCGCGGACCCGGTGAAGCCGTCCTCGGCCAGTTCGCGCACCATCCGCCGCAGGGTGTAGAGGAAGCTCTTGACCGTGGTCAGCTTGGCGAGCGGCCCGTGGGGATGGATCGAGGCGGCAAGGCCCTCGGCCAGGTCGGTCGCCAGCTTCAGGTTGGGCAGGTCGCCGACGGGTATGACCGTCGTCGTTTCGCCGGGCAGGCACAGCTTCAGCGCGAGCGGATCGTGCAGGACTTCGGCTGGCATCAGAACCCTTCCGCGAACTCGGCGTCGGCCTCGGCGAACGTTGCTCCGTCGATGACTCCGCGCGTCCTTTCCCAGGCCGCGCGGTAGATCCGGTGGACATCCAGGCGCTTGAGGTAAACCTCCGTGGTGACCACGCTGGAATGCCCCAGCAGATCCCGCAGGATCAGCAGCGGGTCGGCCTTCAGTAGGTAGAGCGCGAGCCCGGACGTATCACCGGTCGCCGCGGCGAGCTGAGCAGCCTGCCGGTAGTGGCCTTCCACCAGCTTCTCCAGCGTGGCCATGGCGAATGTGTGTCGGCATCGGTGCGGCGCGACATCGGGAAACCGCAGCTCGAAGCGTTCACGGATCCTGCGGGCCGTGCGGCGAAACAGCGTCCCCCAGTCGACGAACGGCTGCCCGTCGTAACTCAGTGCCAGCAGCAGCGAGCCGCCCTCCGGGTCGACCAGCCGCAGCCGTTCCTCCGGCCGAAGGGCCGCCCAGCGTGTGCGCCGGCCATTGACCCGGCCGCCGTAGAAGTCCGCCTCCTCCACCACCAGCGGCCTTCTCGGCCTCCACGGACCTCGCGACAGTTCCCTGTCCAGGGCGATGTAGGAGTGCACCGCCGCCAGCGCGGCGTAGTCGATCCACGTCGTGCGGAGCTTCCGACCCTTGGCCCCCAGCTCCGGGACCGCCCACGGAATCGGCACCTCGGTCGGCTCGGCGGGCAGGGGCGGGACCTCGTGGACCAGTAGGTGGGTGAACTCCCGGCTCCGCATCCCGGTGCCCAGCACCAGACCACCCATTGCCGCGTTCCGGCCCGGGAACCGGCCGCGGAACGTCCCGTCCTCCAACCCGTCCGGGCCCAGCCCGGCCAAGCCGTAGCGGAACAGATCGGCGAAGTCCGACTCCAGGTACTGCACCTTCACGTGCGGCTTCGGCCGCCGCCTCCGGGCCTGGTTCCGTCTCGTCTCCACCAGCCGGCCCTGCACCATCCGCTTGCCGGTCGCCAGCGTGAACGGCACCGCGGCCGCCAGGCCTTCGTCCTCGGCCCAGTCGTAGAACCGGCTCAGCGCCGTGACCTGCAACTCCCACGAGGAGGACCCCAGCCGTTCGTCCAACGGACCCGACAGCCGCCGGTCGGCGTACGTACCGAGCGCTGCCACCAGCTCCTGCCGCGTGCCGAACACATCCACACGGTGCCGGCGCAGATGCATCAGCCAGTCCCGGGCTGCCAGCGCGTACGCCCGCCACGAGTTCGGCGACGGCGCCCCGCTCGACGGCAGCGTACGAAGCCATGCGTTCACTGCCCGCGTCGCCCGCGGACCGCCCCCGTCCTCGAACACGAAGTCGTCGTCGAACAGCACCGGCATCTGCTCGGGGATCAACGGCTCCCCACTGAGCCCCCAGGACTGCCAGCCCTCGCCAGAGAAAAAGTGCACCAACACGTGCCGGGACGCTAGGCCCGCGACACGACCCTCATCAACTGCTAACCCCACGACCTATCAACGGGAGTTGAGGAATGTGAGACACGCCAACAAAGCAGCAACAAACCTCATCCAGTCGGACTGGATGGCGACGGAGAAGGTCAAGCGGTGGTGGCCCGCGATCGGGGAGTGTCATGAATCAGGTGGACACCCTGATCAAGGGAGACACTGATGAGCTCGCTGACGGATCACCAGATCGGGTCGGCTTCTGACGGTTCG
>NZ_JARXYZ010000046.1 GCF_029894125.1 Kitasatospora sp. MAA19 | reverse complement strand
ACCTGCCACGGTCGAGTACATCACCGCCACGAACGGCCTACGCCTGGCTCCCGTTCACGCCGAAGCAGTGGCTCTCATATGACCCGATGAATTCAGTGCCCATCGGGTAGAGGACGAACACGCGGACAGCGCTGTCCGGGATCTTCCCGGTCAGGAGCTTGAGCTCCGGGTCGTTGTCCAGCTCCTCCGGAAGCGGGTACGCCTCGCCGCACCAGCCGTACAGGTCGTCGTACATCGCGTCGCCGATGCCCCAGGCGGGGGAGAAGCAGTTGCCCTCGGCGTCGCCAGAGAGCACGACCCGCCGGTCGGCAGGCAGCTTCCGAAGGATGGCGCGAAGTTCGCCCACGGTCATGGGGCCGGGGTTCTCATCGGGGGCAGCGGCGATCGCGGTGACGGTGGTCATGTGTCCTCCAGGGGAGTTGGTCGGTGTGGTGTGTTCCGGGATCCGGGGCGGCGCGGCCAGCGCCGCCCCGGCGGGTTGGTTGCGGTCAGACGCGGGGCTTGTTGTCCGGGTATCACCACCCCTTTCAACAAGGAAAACAATACAAGATTTAGCCCGAAAAGCAAGCCCTGGAGGGCCTACGACCAGGCATCATCTGGCAAGCGGCGCCGGGCGGGACAACCGGCGCGCCTCCTGCTGGTTCGCGGGCTTCCGGCGGTCAACTACGCCCACGCCCGAGGCAGGCGCGGGGCGCCGGCTGCCGCCGTGCCCGGCGGCGCGTACGGGCCGCAGCCGGTCCGGGCGCCGCGCCGGATCGGCCCGGCGGGGCGCCCGGACGGGCGGTCAGCGGCGCGTACGGGTCGCGCGCTTGAGCTGGCGCTGGTGACGCCGGTGGACGGCCTGAGCGAGGATCCAGCCGACGGTGGCGCCGAGGTGCCAGCGGAACAGCACGACCTTGTTCTCCAGGTACAGGCTGATGGCCTCGGCGGGGGTGTCGCAGTCGTGGTCGACGGTGTACCTCGCCGTAAGGATGCTTCCGTCAGTCAGCTCGATCTCCACGATGGCGGTGGTGATCGGGTCGCCGGTGAGGCGGTGCTCGTGGGCGATGCGGACCGGCGGGGCGTCGAAGAGGTTGCCCAGGTGCCAGGCGAAGTCGCGCGCGATCTCGTGGGCGGTGAGCGGGACGTCGGTCGTCACAGAGACCTTCGCTGCGGTGCTGGTCGCGTAGGCGAATCCGAGGGTGGGGTTCATGGGTCCTCCTCCTGGTGGGGTGCGTTTCGGGACCTGGGGCGGCGCGGCCAGCGCCGCCCCAGGGTGGTGCTTGGTCAGTCCGTGGCGCGGACCTCGTGCACGGGCTCCTCCTCGCCCGGCAGGACCCAGAGCGGGAGCGGGGTGAAGTCGGTCGGCGGAGCGAGCTTGGCGACGGCCACGGCGACCATGTCGGCGTCGACGTCGCGGGGCAACAGGCGGGCGACGGCGGCGGTGTCCTTGAGCACCGACCACAGGTCGTAGAGCGCCTTTTGGCGGAGCTGTAGGGCGTCACGCCATGCCGCGCGCGTGCTGCCGACCAGGTGGTTGGCCTCCATGGCCCGGATGATCAGCGCGGGGTCGACGTCCGGCTCGGCCTCCTCGTACTGCCGGGCCGCTTCCAGCATCTCGGCGCGCACCGCCCGGTAGGCCGCCACCCCGATCTTCTTCGCCTCGGCCCGCTGTTCGGGGGTAAGCTGGTCGGTCGTCTCGTTCATCGCTGGGCCTTTCCGGCGTGGTTCGGTGGTGTGTTTCGGGTGAGGCCGGGGGCGGCGCGGCCAGCACCGCCCCCGGGTGTCGCTCTGGGGTCTTACGCCTTGGGGAGGGTGAGGCGGGTTCCGAACTCCGTCGGGGCGGCCAGTCCGTTCCGAATGGCGGCGAACGTCAGGGCCTCGGCGAACTCCTCGATCATGGGCTTGACCAGGGCGTGCCGGGTGCCAAACAGACGGCGGGTGTGGATGCGGCCGTCCGGGCCGGTCTTGGCGTCCACGGTCCAGCCCTGCTCCTTCACCAGCCGGGACAGGTGCAGGATCGTGGGCCGCTGGCCCTGAAGCTCGGTGATGGTGGCCTGTGCGTAGAGGCCGAGGCGCACACCGTCCGGGCCGACCTCCTCGCAGCGCTCCATCACCTGGATGGTCAGCTCGTAGCTGCGGGCGCGGCACCCGGCCTCGGGGTAGGTGGTGACGCGGACCGCGCTGGGCTTGAACACCGGGGCCGCCGCCTTCTTGACGGAGCGACGACGACGGGCCTTGGTGAAGGTGGTCATGATGGTTGCCTTTCGGGTTGGTTGGTGTGTTCCGGGCCTCCGGGGCGGTTGCCGACCGCATCTCCGGGGCTTGTCGTCCGGGGGGCTCCCGCCCTCCCCTTCCGACAAAGACAACAATACCAGAATTAGCCAGGAAAGCAAGACCTGAAAGGGCCCTGACCAGCACTTTTCACCCGAATGACAAGATCATTCCCGAGGCCGTCCCCACCCACCGGACCCCCCTCCCAGCCAGCCCTCCGGCCCCGGCCCCCACAGGCCGGCACCCCGCTGACCAACCCTCACCACCCGAACCACCACACCGCACCACCACGACCACCCCCGCACGTCGGCAAGCCGACGACGGCGCCCGCCGCCAGCCCGTACCACGACGGCGACCAGCCACCCAACGGAGCCGTGGGGGGCGGGGGTCCGGAGGAGCCCCCCACGGAGCCCACGCGCGCGGCGAAGCCTCCCAAGACCGGCACAGCGCGGGCACGCGTCCCGCACCCGACCACCAGACCCGCACAGCGCGCGAACACGACCAAGCGCGCCCACTGCCGGATCGGCCGAAGGCCGATGCCGGAGAGCACACGCCGCACCACCACCCCCGCGGCCCCCCCCCCCACCCCAACCCGCGCACCACCACAACCAACCACCAACGAGCCGGCGCCCACCCCACCCACCACCCACCAACCCCCGCACCACCCCACCCACCACCACAAACCGACGCACAAACACCAAAACCCCCAGCAGCGGTCACCCAAATTTGGGTGACCGCTACCAGGGGCAGGAACCAGTGCCTGGGCCTACTCCGGTTCCGGTGCGAAGAGTGGGTCCTGGACGGGGCTGGGGGCCTGGGCGTAGACGGGGGCGTTCTGCTGGCGGTAGCGGAGGTGGTCGGCGACCGTCCACCCCAGCCACTCCCAGTCAGGCAAAAGCCGGTGGGGGCGGCTGGTGGTGTAGAGCGACGCTTCGCTACGCCCGATGGCGCTGGCGGCGGCCCTCGTCGTGCCGTCGATCAGGAGCATTTCGGAGCGGACCTGGTGGAGCGTGCTGTCGCCGTGGAGCCAGATGCCGCTCGTCGGCAGGGCCGGCGTGGTGAGCACGGCGAGACGGTGGATGTCTCCCCACCCCGGGTGGAGCCCGCCGGGGCGCACCCAGAGGGAGGCACCGGGGCGGATGTCGCCGGGGCCGGTGGGAATGTGGCTGGGGTGGTGGGGTCGTGGGCTGGTACGCCGTCGTGGTTTGGGCGGGTAGTAGTGGCTCGGCGGGTAGTTGGGGTTGGCCTGGTGGTAGGCGTGCAGTTCCTCGGCGAGGGCGGCGAGCTGGTCGGTGTGTGTGTAGCAGATGGGGCCGATGTGCCAGCGGCGGGGCAGTTTGAGGTCGTGGTACGTGGGGGCGCCGCACTGGCAGGTGCCGCTCTGGATGTAGGGCTGAGCGGTATCGCAGGGCCAGGGGGTCTGGCAGGTGCGGCAGGTCCAGCCCGCGGCGCTGCTGGGCAGGTGTTCGTCGGGCAGGTAGATGGGGCGCATTGGCCAGTGTCTGCTCGTTTCGGGGATGGCGGGCTCCGGTGGTCTCGCTCGGGCGGAGTGGAGTCGTGGCGGAACGGGTGCAGGCCCCGGGGCCGGGTCGGCTCCGGGGCCTGCACGGGTGTTGATCAGAACGGGCGGCCGTCGCAGCCCTCGTAGCCGTCCAGGCGTTGTGCCTCAGGGGCGGCTTCTGCCAGGGCGGCGGCGGCCAAGCCGAAGCCGGCGTCCAGCGTGGCCCGGTCGTACGCCTGGTCAGCGTCCGTCATCATCTGCTCGCGGGCGGTCCTGATCGCCTCGGCGGCCTTGATGGCGTTGGGGCGGGCGGGCGCGGAGGTGGTGGCGAGCACGAAGAGTTCGATCTCCAGGTCGTTGAGCTTCAGCGGGGTGTCCTGCTGCCTCGCGGCAGCAAGGGCGGAAGCGGCGGCCGCGTGGCCGATCGTGAGCATGGCTCCTCCTGGGTGAGGTGGTGTTCGGTGTGTTCCGGGGTCGTCCGGGTCGCGGTGCCGCCGCGCCTCGGGGTGTTGTTGGCTGCCATAGGTGCTTAGGGGAGCTATGCGTCGCAGACCGTGCAGACGACTCGGCCTCGGGGGCGGTCGGTGGCTGCGGTGGCGAGCTGGGCGAGGCCGTGCAATGCGGTCCAGGCCCGGCCGGGGCGATCCGGGATGAGGCAAGAGACCTGCACCTCGAGTCGGCGGTCGCCGACCTCCGGCCAGCCCAGTCACAGCTCCTGGCCGCAAGCGGCCAGGGTGCCGGCCCTGAGCTCGTGCCCCTTCGGATGGTGCGGTAGGTGGGGAGGGCCGGCCGAGGGAGCGTCAGCCCCGGGTCGGGCGGCTCGATGCCGCCCGACCCGGCCTGGCGCGCCGGGCAGCGGGGGCTGGCCCGGCGTACTGAGCCCGCCCCCGCACCTTGCGGACCTACTCAGCCAGGGCCTTCGCGACGGCGATACGGATGGCTCGCGCCTGACCGGGAACGAGCTTGCTCCAATCCCCTCCGATGGACTCCAGCGCCACCGTCTCAAGGAAGGCACAGCGGTGCAGCGCCGCGCCGGTCAGGTTCTGCTGGCCAGCGACCAGGTACCCGTAGTAGCGAGCGGTCAGGAAGCTGTCGCTGGTGCCGTCCAACTCCTCGGACGGGCTGCGGTCCTCGGCGGCAGCCTCAGCGGCGATCTTCTCGCACAGAGCCTGCAGGGCGGGGTGGTCGAGCTCGATGGCGGGGGTGGTGGACATGTCGTCTCCCTGGTGGGTGTGTTTCGGAGTTCCGGGCACCGGTGCCAACCGGCGCCCTGCCGGGGTAGAACCTAGCCCGACATGAAGAAAATTACCAGCTTTAGACCATCTTGTCGAGAGTGAGCGGTCACGACCGGCGTAATTCCCCTGGTGTCGGACCCGCTATGCTCGGTGGTACAGACTGGCATCTCCTTCCTGGGGAGGTCGGTGTGTTTCGGGACCGGTGGCCGCGCCAGCCTGCCGCACTTGTGCGGGGGGTCCGCCTTATGGCGGGTGGCCACCGGTTTTTTGCGCGCTCGGCCCGCTCGCCTGCGGGGTGCGGGACGGCGTTGATCGCGCCGCCCCGCCCGGGCCGTCTTACTCGCTGGACCCCTCGTCGGTGAGGTCGCCGTCCAGCTCCGCCTCGTCGTCGGTGAGGTCGCCGTCCAGCTCCAGCTCCGCCTCGTCGTCCTTCGCCTGGGCCGCCGCTCGGGCCGCTTCCTTGGCCGCGACCTCGGCGGCCTGCTGTCGGGCCGTCTCCAGCGTCTCCTCCTCGATCTCGCTGAGGGTGTAGCCGCAGTGCTTGGCCAGGAATTCGATCCACTGGACGACTGCGCGGTCGATGGTGTTGCGCCAGGCTCCGTCGTGCATGTACTGCCGCTCGCAGTGGGCGGCGACCTGGGCGAAAAGGATGGTCCATCGGCGCTGCTTGCCGGTACGGGCGATCAGGTCGCCGAAGGGGTCCTGGCGTCCGTAGCGGGGATCCCTGCCCGACTTCGGCTCGGCGCTGAGGAACTGCGCCATCATGTCGGTGTTGGCGGCGCACCCGCTGCTGATGATGGAGAGGATCTGCGTCCAGATTTCGGAGGATGCCTCGCCCTTACGGGCGCAGATCTGCTTGATGAAGTCGTGCCGCACCGTGCGGGCGGACCTCCACGCGGCGTTGTAGGCCTTCACCTGCCTGAGCTCGGAGTTGTCCGCGACCGGCTTCGGCGCCTCGGGCATCTGGTGCCGGTTGGCTTTCCAGTCCGCGCACAGCGGCACCGGCTCGCCGGAGGGGTCGATCGCCACCGCGCGCCCGGGGCAGTCCTGGGCGTGCCGCTCGGCGTCGAGGGGCTTGCCCAGGGAGCCGAGCAGGCCGGCTACCGGACGGGCCGCGACCTGCGTCCAGTCCGAGCGCCAGTCGAGCACGGTCAGCCCGGCTTCGCGAAGCTGCTCCCGGAGCTGGGCGAGCTTGGCGCGTTCGGTCAGCTCGTCGCGGAGCTTCTGCAGCGTGTGGTTCCAGCGTCCGCGATCGGCGCCCCCGGACCGCTGGTCCCAGTACCTCGCGGTCGAGAGCTCGGAGATCGCGTCGGGGTGCTCCTTGACGGTCTCCAGGTCGGCCAGTTCGAGGAGGTCGAAGTCGCGGTCCACGCCCCGCTTCAGGGTGGCGTCGTCGAGCTGGGATGCCTGGGCGGCGGCGTCCAGCTCCTGCTCCGTCAGGCCCATCGCTCGGGCCTGGCGCTTGCGCTTCGTCCTCGTGCCCCCCTTCATCAGCGCGAGCTGCTGGGCGGCCTCGATGTAGTCGAGCGTGCTGGCGTCCTCGCGGTGCCGGTTCTCGACCACGCTCAGCACCAGGGCGTCGTCGTCGGCGTCGGCCAGATCGTCCCGCACGATGGCGGGGACCTTCCAGGGCTGCCCGGCGGCCTTGCGGGCCGGGGCGGCCAGTTGCGCGGCCTTGTTGCGGCGCTGGCCGAAGATGATGCCGAGCGTGCCGTCGGGCTGCGGGCGGAGCAGGAGGGGCGTCTGGACGCCGAACTCTTCGACGCTGGCGATCAGTTCGAGGTTGGGCTCGGTGGTGTCGTCCTCGTCCTCTCCGTCGGATCGCTTCTTGCGGTGGTTGAACGGGTCCACCACGAGGACGAACGGGTCGGCCCAGACGAAGCGGCCCGCCCCGGCGCCGGCGTCGGGGTCCTGCTCTTCCTCCGGGTGGTGGTCGCTGTCGAGCACCTCGGCTCGCAGCTCCTCGTAGGCCGTGCGCTGGATCTCCTCGGCCTCGCCGTCCGCAAGGGCCGCCGACTGGTACTCGGTGACGGTGTCGGTCACGTTCATGCCTCTCGTTCGTGGTGAGCGGTGCGTTTCGGTCGGGGGCGGCGCGGCCAGCGCCGCCCCCGGATGTCGGAAGCAACCCCCTCCGACAAAGACAACATTACCAGCAAAAGACCGTTTTTGGAAGTGTCAGACGGTCCTTGAGCTGCCGTTTTCGCGCTGCTTGGTTCCTCGCGGCCGGGCGGTCGACTCGTCGACCGCCCGGCCGCGCCGCCTCAGCCCTCGCTGGGGCGGGCGATCGTGATCACCGGCTCGCCGCAGTCGCCGGGGCCGATCGTCGCCACCAGGATGACGCGCTGAGCCTTGACACTGGAGCCGTCACAGGGGATGCGGAACAGCTCCACGGTCAGCCGGTTGCCGCGCGGGCGGGCGGAGCTGCAGGCGGCGCCGATCGCCCGGCTCGTCATCAGCAGGAGGTCCCACTCGCGCTGCACCTCGTCCTGCCGCAGGGCCTCGGTGCCGGGGGCGTCCCGCCACGCGATGCACTCCCGGAACACGGCATCGGTGTAGGCGACTGGCGCGGGAAAGCCCCCGAGAGTCGCGACCAGCTGCGGGTCGGCCTCGATCAGGTAGCCGTCGGCGATGGCCTGGGCGCGAGTGTAGGTGGTGGTCATGGTGGTTGCCTTTCGGGTTGGTTGGTGTGTTCCGGGCCTCCGGGACGGTTGCCGACCGCCCGTCCGGGGCTTGTCGTCCGGGGGGCCTTGCCCCCTTCCGACAAAGACAACAATACCAGAGTTAGCCCTGAATGCAAGACCTGAAGGGCTCCTGACCAGCACTTTTCACCCGAATGCCAAGATCATTTCCAGGGCCGTCCCACCCCCGGAACCCCCCTCCCAGTCAGCCCGCCGTGACCCCAACCCCCGAAGGCCGGCACCCCGCTGACCAACCCTCACCACCCGACCGCGACACCGAGCACCACCACGGCCACCCCCGCGAACCGTCAGATCGGCGACGCTGCTGCGCCCCAGCACCCGCCACGACGACGACCAGCCACCTGCGCTGGGACCAACTGCCCAGGGAGGGCCGCGAGGCCCGAGTGGTGAACGCGGGAGCTTGCGAGCGCGTTCAGGGCAGGCGGTAGCGCATGTCCAGCCCGCGCAGGGCTGGTGGGGGGTGCGGGGGGAGGCGCCCCCCGCAGGGGTAGGCGGGTCCAGCGCCGCCGGGCGCTGGCGGCCTGCCGGGGCCGGTCCCGGCACCGGCGCGAAGCGCCGGTCTCACTGACCCGCGCGCTGCGGCCACCCGGAGGCACGCGGCCGTCGTTCGTCCTGCTCAGCCACCCAACGGCCGGCGCACCGCCGCCGCCACCCGACCGGTCGGCGCACCCGGCCGCAGCGGTTCCGGCGACGGCTCCCGTTCGCGGGGGGCGCCGCGCTGCGCCCCCCGCGAACGCAGACCCGGCCGCGCCTGGTCGGGCGCGGCCGGGTCTGGGGTCAGCTGCAGAATGCGGCGATCTCGCGGACCAGGTCCAGGGCGTCGAGGTCGCAGGTGCAGTTGTGGTCGTTCATGTGATCGGGGTCGCTCGCGAGATCGTTGATCTCGACCGCCCGCTCGAGCAGGGCTGCTAGGACTGCCTGTCGGTCGGCGGACTGAGTCGCGGCCGGGCGGATCGCCTGGCTGGAGTCGTTCTGCATCGTCTCTCCTGTGGGGGTGTTTCGGGTGGGCCGGGGCGGCGCGGCCAGCGCGCCCGAGGATGGGTCAGAAGTCGGCGGTGTGGAGGGCACCGGGGAAGGTCGCCACGTGGTACAGCAACTGGTCGGCGGCCAGGGCCAGCTCCTGACCGGCCAGTCCTCCGAACTCGCTGATGTGATCTGCGTAGGCCTCGCCGACGGCGAGGAAGGCGACTTCCCGAGCGTCGAACCGGTCGGCGGCGTCCACGTGGACAATCTCGGGCCCGAGCAGACTGTGCGTGTCGCCCCAGTCCAGGACGACCGTGTAAAACCTGCGTTCCTGTTCGGCGGTCTTCTCGCGGCGGGCGGCGGTGAGGAGGTTGATGAGCCTGCGGATCATGTTCTTGCTCCTTCGGTGGTGTGCTTCGGGTGGCCGGGGGCGGCGCGGCCAGCGCCGCCCCCGGGTGGGGTGGTCAGAAGTCCATGGAGTTGGTGGCGTGCTGGACCCCGGGGAAGGTGCACACGCGGCGGAACACCTGGGTGGCGGCCAGGATCAGCTCTTCGCCGTCCAGTCCCTGGAACTCGGCGACCTGGCTGGCGTAGGCGCGGGCGGCCTGGAGGTAGGCGGCCCAGACGGCGGCCAGCGGGGTGGCGGCGCGGACGTGGACCACCTCGACCGCGTAGTCCTGGTAGGCCTCGGGCATCCAGTCCAGGACGACGGTGTAGGGCTTGAGCCCGCCGGTCGCGGCCGCCGCGCGCTTCCGGGCTCGGATGGCCTTGAAGGTCTCGATGAAGGTGCGGAGCATGGTGGTTGCCTTTCGGGTTGGTTGGTGTGTTCCGGGCCTCCGGGGCGGTTGCCGACCGCATCTCCGGGGCTTGTCGTCCGGGGGGCTCTCGCCCTCCCCTTCCGACAAAGACAACAATACCAGAATTAGCCAGGAAAGCAAGACCTGAAAGGGCCCTGACCAGCACTTTTCACCCGAATGACAAGATCATTCCCGAGGCCGTCCCCACCCACCGGACCCCCCTCCCAGCCAGCCCTCCGGCCCCGGCCCCCACAGGCCGGCACCCCGCTGACCAACCCTCACCACCCGAACCACCACACCGCACCACCACGACCACCCCCGCACGTCGGCAAGCCGACGACGGCGCCCGCCGCCAGCCCGTACCACGACGGCGACCAGCCACCCAACGGAGCCGTGGGGGGCGGGGGTCCGGAGGAGCCCCCCACGGAGCCCACGCGCGCGGCGAAGCCTCCCAAGACCGGCACAGCGCGGGCACGCGTCCCGCACCCGACCACCAGACCCGCACAGCGCGCGAACACGACCAAGCGCGCCCACTGCCGGATCGGCCGAAGGCCGATGCCGGAGAGCACACGCCGCACCACCACCCCCGCGGCCCCCCCCCCCACCCCCACCCGCGCACCACCACAACCAACCACCAACGAGCCGGCGCCCACCCCACCCACCACCCACCAACCCCCGCACCACCCCACCCACCACCACAAACCGACGCACAAACACCAAAACCCCCAGCAGCGGTCACCCAAATTTGGGTGACCACCACCAGGGGCAGAAGCAGCAGACGATCAGGTGAGGACGACGGCCACGACGGCGGCTGCGAGTACGAGCAGCGCGACGATGGTGGTGTCGATGGCTCGTCGCAGGCCCTTGTACTTGCTTCGGGCCAGCTGGGACAGGATCACCACCTGGCTGGACAGCTGCTCGGTGGTGAGGTCGGCCGCGAGGTCGTCGGCGGTGCAGTTGGCCCAGTGGAGCCAGGAGCCGCGCACCTGGCCGTCCAGGCGGGGGCGGACGACGAGCAGCACCATCACCATGGCAGCGACGAGGCCGGCTGCTCCGAGCGCGACCAGCGCGGTTGCCACCGGCGGGAGGTGTCGGCTTGGGGCCAGGGCGACCAGGACGGCAAGTGGCAGGCCGAGCGCGGCCGTCAGGGCTTGGGCCTTCGCCTCGGCGCGGGCCAGCTCGTTGGCCACCGTGGCGTGTGCTCGTTCGTACTGGGTGTTGGTGGGCCTGACCACCGGCTCCTGATGCTGCACGGTCTCCTCCTGGGCTGTGGTGCGGCCGGACAGGACTTTCCTGTCCGGCCTGGGTGGTTCTGCTGCCTGCGTCACCCTGAAGACCGGGTGCGCGGAGCGTGGTGCGTGCGCCGGTGTCAGAAGGCCCAGGCGATACCGAGCTCGTCGGCGTGGGCGCGGAGGTCCGGCGTGATGTCGCCGATGAAGCCGAGCTTCTCCTCGGCCTGACGCAGCAGCCCGGGCCGGTCGTCGTCGCCCGCCTTGAGGGCGTTGGCAAGGTGGGAGGCGGCGGCCGTCAGCAGCCCGGCTTGCTCGAAGCTGTGGTCCTGGGTCAGGAAGTCAGCGGCATCAATCACGAGTTGGACCAACGTGGCGGCGTCGGCCGCGGTCGGATCCGATGGCACTGGGTTGCGGTCGAGGCTCGCGAGGTATGCGACCGCTCGGCCGTAACGGTCGGCCAGGACGGCGAAGGTCAAGGGGGTGGTCGTCATGGGCACTTCCTCCGTCACGGTTGTGTCGGCCGGGTAGCCGAGGCCGAGCAGGGGTGGGTCCTGCTCGACTTCGAGCGCCCGGTCAGTCGAGGGTCCAGCGGGTCGTCGGGGTGGACTCGCCCTGGTGGACGGTGGCCAAGTGCGCGGTCAGGCCGGCGCGCCCTCCTTGGCAGACCAGATAGCAGCGGGGGCATCCGTGTGACCACTGGTCGTCCTTCGGCAGGCGCCAGGGCTCCAGTTGGGCCGGGCTGGGTGCCCCCCAGAGGGGGGCATGGGTCGGTCGGCTGGTCACGGCAGCAGGTGGACGAGCGTCTCGACCAGGGCCAACGGGACGCCGCCGTCGCGGGCGGCCTGGTCGGCCCTCTGCAGCAGGGCACGGATATGGCGCTGGTCGAAGGAACCGGGGTGGGTCAGCTCGGCATCGATGACCCGCGCCACCCGGTCGTACAGCTCACCGGCCGCGTCGAGGGCGGCGGACTTCTCGAACTCGTGCGCCGGGACGTCGGCGAGGAAGTCGGTGCACTCGTCGCTCGCCCGGCTGACCAGCTCGTGGACGGCCGCGTGCACGAGCTGCGGCGCGTGTGCGGCGGCGGCGATGAGGCTGCCGGGGATCTGGGTGGTCACGGTGTGGTCCTCTCGTTCGGGTTCGATGGTTGCCGACGGTTCGTCAGCGGGTCGTCCGCTTCGGGACATTCAGCCGTCGGCCGATGTGGTAGTGCGGATTGCCGGTGCGGCTGTACGGGCACACGTAGGCGACGCGGTCCAGGTAGCCGGGGTGCTTGTCGGCGAAGTCGCGTCCGGCCTGCTGCGCGTCGGTCTTGTTGCTGTAGTGGGCCTTGCCGTTGCACGCCTTGGCGCGGCTGACGCCGGGCTTGCTCCTGCGGATCGCGGTCTTGCCCATGTCTGTGTTCCTCTCGCTCGTGCGGTTTGGTGGTGTTGCCGCGGGCCGGGTCGGCTGGGGGCGATCGGCGGACTTCGGCGGCTCCCTTGGCGGGATCTGGGGGCCGCCTCGACTCGCGGCGGGCGGTCAGGGGGCGTCGATGCTGGTGAGCAGGGCGCTGACGGCGGTCAACTGCCCGATGGTGGTGGCGGCGGGCGGCCAGGCCGCGGCGGCCAGGAAGGTGCCGGGAAGGCCGGCGAAGGTGTCGCCCTCCCGCTCGCGGTCGGCGAGCAGCTGCTCGCGCAGCCCCTCGGTGATCCGGGCGTAGGGGGCGACGAGTTCCAGGACGGTGTCGGGGTTGCTGATGTCGTACCGCGACCCGCCGGCGAAGACGTGGTCGACGGGCTGCTGCTCGCGGCCGCGGTCGTCGTAGACCTGAGCCCAGTAGGTGGCCAAGGCCTGGTCCCACCCCACGCGGGCGCTGCGGCCGGCGGGGGCTCCGTCGAGGAGGTCGAGGTGGTGGACGGACATGCGCTCCTCCTGTTCTGCGGTCCGGGGTTCCGGCTCCGTCCGCGCCGTCCGGAGGTGTGGTCCGGGCGGCACGGGCTAAGCCAGCTGGGCCCGCTCGCTGTCAGGAGTCCGGGGAGGCGGAAATGGCGACCTTCCAGGTATCCAGCAGGGGCCAGGCCGGCGCGTCGTGGACGGCTCCGCGGCAGGCCTCCATGCGTTGCGTGGCGGCGGCCGTGTCGCTGGAGAAGGCAGCGCGGACCAGCTCGGCGCGCTCGGTCTCCGTGAGGCTCCAGACGGTGGCCCGCACGAGGGGGCGGGCCTGGAGGCGCGGGCCGTTCGTGATGTCGCAGGTCGCCATGTCACTGGCGAAGAGCGCGTCGGCAGCCCACTGGCGGAGCTTGTCGTCGGTGTCCAGGCCGAGGCTCTGGATGGAGGTGTGCGTCACGCTGTACATCGGTCTCTCCGTCAGCTGGGCCCGGCGGGACGGCGGTACCGCCCCACCGGGCTCGGGTGGGGGCTCAGTGCTGCTGGCCGGTCCAGGCGCCAGCGGCGGCGTTGCCGCTGGTGCGGGCCCGGGCGGACAGGTCGCGGGCGTCGGCGGCCCGCTGGGGGTCCTGGGCGGCGGCGTAGGCCTGGCGGGCCTCAGCGTGCAGCTGCTGGACGGTCTCGGAGATGCCGGCGGCGGTGTTCTCGGACATGGGTCCTCGTCTCTCGTCGGAAGGGGGTGTGTTTCGGGTGCCGGAGCACTGCCACGTGCGTCCGGGTGGTCGGGACCACCGGTCCCGACAGATAGAACATTACCAGTTTTAGAACTAATCGGGAAGGGTGACGTCCCGTCGACCTTCCGGGGGTGGGAGTATTGGGCCGCCCTGGCCTTGGCCTGGGCAGGCCGGGGGCGAACCCGGCCCGCGGGTGCCGTCGGCGCCCGGCGTGGGCCCCGGGGTGTCTGCTTCATCCCGGGGCCCTTTGCCGTCGTCAGGCGCCCTGCGTGATCCCCGGTGTGCGCTCGGGGCTGGGCTTGGGACGGCGGTCGTACCGGTCCCGCGCGACGGCGAGGCGCTTGGCTGCCGTCGACTTGGGCCTCCCCGTTAGCAACATCGCCTCTGGGAGCTTGACCGTGAACCGGCCCCCGCGCTGGACCAACCGGGTCAGCAGGAGGTCGATCTCGGTCTCGATCTCGCCGATGCTGGAGACCTCGCCGTCCGGCTCGTCCTCGCCGGTCTCGGCCGGGACCTGGTCGGTCTCGGGCTCGGAGGTCCCGCTCCCCTCGGTACCGGAAAGGGGAGTCCCGTTGGTCTCACGGCGCCGAGTCTCGGCGGTCCAGGTCTCGGAAGCGATGGTCTCGGTCTCGGAAGCGGTGGTCTCGGTCTCGGAAGCGGTGGTCTCTCCCGCGCTGGTCCCGGTCCCGTTGGTCTCACGGCGCCGAGTCTCGGCGGTCCAGGTCTCGGAAGCGATGGTCTCGGTCTCGGAAGCGGTGGTCTCTCCGGCCCTGGTCCCGGACCCGTTGGTCTCACGGCGCCGAGTCTCGACGCCGGGGATCGTGGAGGTCTCCCTGGTCTCGCGACGGCGGGTGCCAGTCTCGCCGGTCCCGATGCTGCGGGTCTCGGTCCAGCTGGTCTCGCTGGCGGGCAGGGCCGGGGCGGGGAAGCCGGTCTCGGCCTTCCGTCGGGTCCCGGCCGTGGTCTCGCGCTTCGTCCCTCCCGAGGTACCTCCCTGGGTGTCCAGGCGCTCCAGGACGTAGGTCGCGGCCCGGTTGTACGGCGTCGTTGCGAGACCGGTCTCCTGCACGGCGAGACCGGGGAGACCGGCCGGGGAGAGACTGGGACTGATCGGGACCACCCTGAACGTGGACGGGACCGGAAGGCCGGCGCGTACGGCCTTCAGGGACCGGCGGTGCGCCAGTTTGGTCTCGGCAGCAGCCCACGCCAGTTCCAGCGTGACCAGCGACTCGTCGGTGATGGTCAGGGACCATGCGGTCCAGGAGTGCCGGGGGTAGCGGACCCATCGAATCAGGGTGATCTTTGGCCGCACCCGCGCTGCCAGTCCCTTG
Source organism: Kitasatospora sp. MAA19 (assembly GCF_029894125.1). Classification (GTDB taxonomy): domain Bacteria; phylum Actinomycetota; class Actinomycetes; order Streptomycetales; family Streptomycetaceae; genus Kitasatospora. The sequence continues at coordinate 41,634 of NZ_JARXYZ010000046.1, read as the reverse complement.
CTGCGCAGGTACTGCTTGTGGATCAGCCGGGCGTACAGCTCCCACAGGACCATGCCGGTAATCGACACCACCGCAAAGCTGACCGCCTTGGGGGTGGCGTGCCAGTAGGTGATCTGGTCGACCCACTTGCCGGATGCCGAGTCGAAGCTGCGGCCGGTGACCTGCCCGGAGTTATGCCAGTAGTTCATTACCGCGGCCCCGCTCGCAAAGCACCAGGTCGCGACCCGGTAGATCGTGCCAGCGTCGCCCTGCTTACGGGCTTCGTGGTACATCCAGCCCGTGAAGGTCGTGGACAGCTCCCAGGCGGCCGCGAACAAGATGGTGAACGGGAAGGCCCAGTCCAGGACGGTCTCCGCGAACGACGCCTGTCCGGTCCAGGCCACCGCCATCGGCGAGGTGATCGGGATGACCACCATCAGACGGCGCAGGTTGGCCTGCACGAAGCGCATGACCCGGTCGGACAGGGTGCCACGGTCCGCTCGCTCGGCCTGTCGGGCGCGTCGGCGGTCCGCCTTCGCCTGGTCCTTGAGCTCGCGGCGGTGGTTGCGCTGAATCGTGCGCGACATCGCACGCTCCAGCACCTCCTCGGCCTCGGCCAGGGCCCTTCCGGCGGCCAACTCCCGCTCCTTGGCTGCAGCTTCACGAGCCTGGGCCTTCGTCAGGAGCTCGTTGGCGTCGCTGGCGGCCTGGTTGGCTGCCGTGCGGGTCGCGTCGGCCTCCTTGCGGGCTGCGTCGCGCAGGGCGGCGGCGTCGGTGTCGGCATCCGACCGGCGCTGGTCGACCTCCCGGCCGACGGCCTGGCGCAGGCGGTCGGTGTCCGCGGCGGCCTGGTCCTGGAGGTTGGAGGCGGTCTGCTGCGCGGTGATCAGCGCGGCACGCGCGGTGCGCTGGGCCTCTTCGGCCTCCGCCTTCAGAGCGTTGGCCTGCTGCTTCGCCTCCTCCTGAAGGCGCCCGGCCGCAGCGGCGGCCTCGGCAAGGATCCGGTCCGCCTCCTGACGAGCGGCGTCGCGGATCCGCGCGGCCTCCTGCTTGGCCTCGGTCTCGGCGGTGCCCTTCGCGGTTGCGCAGACCTTCTCCGCTTCCTGCCGGGCCTCGGCGACCAGGGCGTCGGCCTTGTTCTGGGCCTCGGCGAGCAGGTCCTGAGCCTGCTGGTCGGCGGCCGCGAGGGCTTCCTCTGCGCCCTTGCGGTCTTCTTCGCCCGGGGCGGCGGCCTGCTCCTCGCCGGGGATAGCCGGCATGGCGCGGGGCACCCCCTCCGCCGGGTCCTGGACGGCGGGCGGGGCGGCCTGCCGGGGGGTCTTTCGGGGCCGTTTCGAGGCGGCCCGGGAGTTCCTGCTCAAGGGGTCTCCAATCGCTCTGGAAGGGCGGGATATCCGCCCCCCAACACAGAGAACATTACCAGGTTTAGTCCTGATTGGGAAGCCTGGCGCACACCGTCCGGTCGGCAGATTGCCGCCGGTGGCGTTCGTGCGGTGTCGGCTGGCTCGAGGAGAGTGCTGCCTAGGACGTCAGGAACGGCTTGGTGCAGAAGCCGGCTTCTGTGTCCCGCCTGCGGCTGCTCCTGGACCGGAGCAGCCGCACGGAAAACCGTCCTGAGAAGCCGGGTGGTGCTCGCTGACGGTGGGTCAGTCGCGTACCCGGCGCATCTCCTCGATCGCCGTGCGCAGGGCCTCCTCCAGCCGGACCGCGTGGGCGGCGGCCTGGGCGAGGGCCTTCTGGCCGTCGGTAACCTCGCGTTGTTCGGGGTCGCGGGCGTGCAGGAGCAGGGCGAGGCCCTGCTGGGTGAGGACGGGGGGCAGGTGCTCGGCCAGGGCGCGCAGGTGCTCGGCGGTGCGGGTGATCTCGTCCACGTCGTCGTAGGCGTCGCGGTCGGTGGCCTTCTCCCGGATGGTGCGGATCGCATCGGCGGCGTCGGAGGCGTGGCGGGTGGTCGTGTAGTAGCCCATGACGCACAGTCTGGTGAACCGGGCCGACCGGGTGGGGCGGGTTTGGCGATCTCCGTCCCGGGCGGTGACGGCGTGTCCGGCAGGTCGCCGTCGAGGCCTCCCCCGGAGGGGCCTGGAGGGCACCTCCGGGGGCGTTGGGCGGGGGGTGGGTGTAATGGCCGTAATGGCGTAACTGAGCAGGTCAGAGCCTGTGTGGGGGCGTAACCAGGGTGTGATCCGGCCGTACGGCCGGCGTCCCCGGTTACACCCCCGCAGCGGCCTCGGTTACGCCTCTTCGAGGGCGTCCGTCAGGTCCTGGAGCCGGTAGCCCCGAGCGGTCTTGCCGCCGACGTTGACCGGCTTCGGCACGCCCACGAGGGGCTTGAGGAGATCGCGGAGCTGGGTGCGGTTCCAGTCGCCGAACTCGTCGGGCCAGCGCTCGGTGAGGCGCTCCAGAAGGGTCTCCGCGCTGAGCGCGGCGTCGTTGTCGAAGGCGGCCGCGACCCACCCGATCCGGGCGTCCTGGTCTCCGTCGTCGCCGCCCGCATCGTGGCCGGCCTCCGTGAGGGTCGCCGCGTCGATCTGCACGATTCCGGCCGCCTGGCGCTCGACGGCGCGCTGCTTGGCTGCGACCGGCCCCATGTAGGTGCACTTACGCAGGATCGGGTCCGTCAGGCCCGGCCCCAGGATGTAGAACTTCCCGGCGTCGGCCGGGTCCCAGTCGCCCGGGGAGGGGGTGAGCCGGTGAGGTGCCCACCCCTCGGAGACCGCGGTGCTCGATCCGACGACCAGCGGCACGTCGGCGAGGCGGCAGGGGAGCATGATGCGGATGCCGAGCGCGTCGGCGATCGCGTCGCCGACCGCGTCGGCCGTCCCGTCCTGTACCAGGATCACCAACGAGATTCTGACCTTGCGGGTGATCCGGGTGCCCTGGATCAGCCGGGCCCTCTGCTTGGGCGTCAGCTGCAGGAACTCGTCACAGAACACGATGATCGCCGGGGCGTCCTCGGTGACCTGCCAGTTGTCGACGTCGTCGCCCAGCAGCCGGGTACGGGCCTGGGCGTACCGGATGATGTCGCCGATCGCCTTGTCGATGTCCGCCTTGGTGTAGGCGGTACGTCCGGCCGCGCCCCGCAGGGGGCCCAGGCCGCGCCCGGTGGGGTCGATGTCCCACGCCACGGCGTCATAGCAGCTGGTCACGTAGTCGGCCATCGTCCGTACCAGCGCGGACTTCCCGCCACCTGAGGCAGCGACGACCAACATGTTCTGTCCGGCGAGCACGACCGTCGTCGCGGTGCCGTCCATGGACGGGCCCAGGTTCACCGGGTTCAGGATGGAGTTCGACTTCGGCGCGTAGACCGGGTGTTCGGGCATCTGCGCGAACGGGTCGCTGGTGATGACCCGCAGGACCACGGATCCGGCGGCGGCGCGCTGCGGCTGCGCCATGACGCCGTTCTGCTGGACGCCGAGAAGCACCTCCAGGTCCGGCAGTTTGGCAACCAGGGTGCTCGGCCGGCCCTTCGTGAGGTGAGCCGTTGCCCTCCAGCCCCAGCGCTCCTGGGAGACATCGGTGACGGAGCCCACGGCCAGGCCCTCGGCGCGCAGGGCGAGGTGGATGCACTGCCCGGCCTGCTCCGGGGTGGCGGCCAGCCGGATCGGGTATGGCTGGCCGGTCGGCTGCGGGGCGTCGGCGCGCGGGGCGCCGGCCGGGCCCGGCGCAGGTGCGGCGGCGGGTGGTTCTGTCGGCGCCGCCGCCGGATCCCGCTGTTCGTCGGGCGCGGGGTTGCGGGCGACCAGGAGCGTGCCCTCGGGCACCGGGTAGGCCAGGCCGGGCGGCTGCGGAGAGGCGGCGCGCCAGCTGGGATTCGCGCCCTTCGCCCACCCCGCAACGGTCACGGCGGCGGCCGCGGCGGCGCCCACGACCATCAGGCCGTGGGCGCCGCCGGTCAGCAGGACCGTCCCGACAACAGCGAGCACGGTCGGCACGCACCGGCGCCACAGCCGCCGGGAGGCGATGCGGCGCCGGTGTTCGCTGATCTCCGCCGGGGTCGCGGGCAGGTGGTTTTGGTAACTGCGGGCGAGGACGGCTGCGGCCTGCTGCTCCCACTGGGCGGCGGTCGCCGTGGCGGCGAGGGCGGTCTTGCGGGCGGCGCCGTACTCGGTCGGGGTGACGCTCTGGACCCGGGAGGCGGAGGTCGCCTTCTTGGCCTCGACGTGGTGCTCCTTCGCGCGGGCGCTCAGGTTCGTGTGCTCGATGTCCTGCGCGCCCTTCCACTGCCGGTGGCGGCCGTTGAGGAGGTCGACGGCCACGTACTCGTCGCTCAGGTTGTGGCCAGTCAGCCAGGCGCCGCGCTCGGCGGCCAGGACGCGCAGGCCCTCGCGGGTGTGGGCGCGCTGCCGTTCCCACCACGGGAGCGGCTGGACCGGCCGCGGGCCGGGGTGGTCGTCGTCGAGGAGCTCGGCGTCGACCACCTCGTCTTCGTCGGGTGTGTCGTCGGGGGCGGGCTTGTTCAGCGTCACCGACACGTCGAGCTGTCCTTTCTGGTCGTGGGTCAGGAGCTGACGGCGTGGTTCAGGGCGGTGAGGAGGCTGTCGCCGCCCGTGGACAAGGCGAGGTGGGAGTAGTAGGCGACAAGGGGGACGGCGGTGAGGGCGGCCCCGTTGACCACGCCCGCCATCAGCTGGCGCTTCGGGCCCTTGTTGAGGCCCTTCCAGGCGGCGGCGCCTCCGACGGCGACGACGAACAGCAGCAGGGAGCCGCCGTTGGAGAGCGGGATCGGCTCGACGCCGTGGTACTGGGTGGTGGAGTCCGCGCCGGTGGCGCCCCAGAGGGTGAGCTGTCCGCCGTAGACGCTGGCCTGGTAGCTCAGCCAGCCCAGGCCGCCGAGGATGCCGCCGGTGCACAGGCCGCCGGTGACCCCGACGACGTTGCCGACACCGAACGGGACCAGATCCGTCACGTTCTTCGAGCCGGCGATGAGCTTGCCGATTCCGGTGACCTTGACGACGCGCCACGTGGTGAGGCCGAGCACGGTGGCGTAGGTGCCGAGGGTAATGTCCATGGGTTTCAGTTCCCTCCGGTGAAGACCTGGACAGTCCAGGTCGTGAAGTCGGTGATGGCGGGGATGTTGAGGACGCCGGTCAGGACGGCGACCCAGGCGGCCAGCCGGCGCAGGGGCGAGACCGGCGCGAGGGTGCCGTTCTTGGCGGCGTGGATGCGCCAGCTGGCGAGCGGCGCGATCAAGGCCAGGGCCTCGATGGTGTTGCTGGTGGCCTCATTCAGGCCCGCAGCGGCGGAGGCGTACCAGGCCGCGCACACGGTGGCGGATGCGAAGGCGACCGGCCGCAGCGGGAAGAGCACGAGTACCGTGGCGGCGACGGGGACGCCGTAGTGCGCCCCGAGTGGCTGCAGGTACCAGGCCGGGACGACGGCCAGGCCGGCGGCGACGGCGTTCTTGCCGAGCTGGAGCCAGGACCAGTCCCACATCGGCTCGGGCGGGGCGGGCGGCTCCACCACGTAAACCGGGACCGGGACCGGGGCGATGACCTCGACGGGGATCGGCTCGCCGGGGCGGAGGTTGCATCCGCCGCAGTTAGGGCTACTGCCGGGAGCGCACGGCGTGCACGGGGGTAGCGGCGGCGGGGGCGGAGCGGTGAACGTGCTGGGCGCCGGGGGGACGTAGGGGACGGTCCTCGGCGGCGGGACGTGGGTTCCTGGGCCGGGGGAGTCCTTCACGGTGGTGACGGGCTCGGGCTCGATCACAATGATCTGCGGTGCCGGTTCGGCTTCGGGGAGCGGGTCGATGATCTCGGCGTCGGCGATGTCCTCGATGACTACGGCGTCCACGATCTCGCCGGTGTGCGTGGCGAAGACGGTGTCGAACAGGTCGGCCGGGCTGGTGGTCTGGTCGGTCACCGCGGCCACCTCCGGATCAGCAGGTAGCAGCCGTAGACGATCAGCGCGGCGTTGAACAGGAGGAACAGCGCCGCAACGTACTCCAGCGCCCAGCGCGCGAAGTCGGGCATCCTGGTGTCTCCCTTCGGTTCGTGTAGCGGATCGGTGGGGTGGGCCGCCCGGCCGTGCCTGCAAGCTGGGGCCGGGCGGTCCGGTGCCGTCGCGGACGGCGGTCGGCATCCGTGCTCGGGCCGTGGGCCCGAAGGTCCGGAGCTCCCCGTTCGCCCCCGGCCGTCGGCTGATGCCGGCGGACGGGGGATCAGGGCAGCCACGGGCTGCGGATGGTGCTCCTGCGGCAGGCCGTGCCAGGGCCCCGCAGGCTGTTGTCGAATCAAGGAACCGCGCTGCCTTGGCCGTCCTGATGGGGAAGCGACTTCCGGGCGCTGGGTGGTGCGGATCAGGTGCGCTGACCGATGGCTCGGTCGGCGCCCACTGACGGGGCCGCTCCAGCCCGCGAAGGGGATCGGCCCGGGGGTGGGCGTCGATCAAGATGGCGACGCGTACGGGGGTGCGGCGGACTAGCCGCTGTTGGAAGTGCGCCTGGCGTCGGCCTGACGCGCCCACCTGAGGGCGAGGTCGGCCTGGTTCAGCACCGGCGCGTCCGGCGGCCGGAACTGAGCGACTCGGGGCGGGCACTCGCCGGAGGGGGTGCGCCTGGCGTCGGCCTGACGCGCCCACCTGAGGGCGAGGTCGGCCTGGTTCAGCACCGGCGCGTCCGTCACGCGGCGCCGCCCGGCAGGTCGGGCCAGGGTCCGGGGCGCCCGAAGTTGCGCCGCACGGGCTCGCTGCTCCCCTCCCCGTAGGGGTCCTGCTCGGGGGTGAGGGGCACCCGGCCGTCGACCGGGACGATCTGCCGCTCGGGGCGGGTGTCCGTGGAGGCGGCGGTCGGGCTCGAGGTGGCGTAGCGGGTTTTGGTCATGGGCTCGGCGGCGGTCGCGGACGGGCTGGCGCCGAAGCCGAAGTAGGACCGGATGCTCATCGGGCACCTCCAGCGATGCCGCCGTGGCGCCCGGTGTCGGGCAGAGCTGTCAGACTGTTCACGGGTCAGCTCCCTTCACGTTGGTGACCCTGTTGTCCAAGGCCGGCCATGCCCGGCGGGCCTTGGTGACTTCTCGAAAGGCCCGCCATGCCCGGCGGGCCTTTCGTTTTGCCTACTCAAGGGCTCATTGCCTAGCCCTTGTTGTCGAATCACATTGCCTAGACAATGTGCGGACAACGAGAACTCTTGCACCCCGGACGCGATTGGTCAAGGGCTATGGCGCATGTTGTTCATATTGACTAGACAATGGGCGTCTGAGCAGGTAGAACAGACTCATGTCACCTAGCAACCAGAAGCAGCAGCCGCTCTATCTGCAGATCGCGAGCTGGCTCCGCGCCCGCATCGTGCCGGGCCAAGCCGGCCCGGCGGGGGCTCTGGACGACGACCGCCTCATGCCTGGCGACGCGCTCCCGACGGAGAACGCTCTCGCCGAGCAGTGGAAGACCACCCGGACGACGGTCAAGCGCGCTCTGGAGGTGCTGATCAACGAAGGGCTGATCTACGCCGACCGTCCGCGCGGGCACTTCGTGCGCTCGCGCCAGCCCATGGTCTACCGTCCCCAGGCCGAGTTCCGGAAGCGCCCGCTGAGCCCGCAGATGGACTCGTTCATGACGGACATGGTGCGGGAGGGGCGCACGCCCGGCCAGACCATCACGATCGAGATCCTGCCGGCGCCCGCCGCCGTCCAGGAGCGCATGCACCTGAAGGCCGGCGAACTGGTGGCCGTGCGGCGTCGCATCCGCCTGCTCGACGGCGACCCCTACCTCACCAACGACTCCTACTACCCCCTGGCCATCGTCCAGGGTTCCGAGATCATGAACCCGGCGGACATCGCACGCGGAGCGAACCAGGTCCTGTCGGAGCTGGGGTACCACCAGGTCGACGCCATCGATGAGTTCGAGTGGCGCATGCCCACCCCGGATGAGGCTGGCCGACTCAGCATCCCGCCGGGCACGCCGGTGGCCGAGCACATTTCCACCGGCTACACGGCGGACGGGCAGGTCCCACGCGTGGTGGTCAACTGCCTGCCGGGCGACCGGATCAAGATGCTGTTCGAGCGGCGCCGGCCCCGGCTCGGCAACGAGCTGACGGTCTCGGCAGCCTCGCCGGACGATCTCAAGACGGTGGTCGAGCTCTGGGAACACGCCGCGTCCTGGCTCAAGGAACGAGGCATCGACCAGTGGCAGTACCCGCCCCGCACCGAGCGGATCCAGGAGAACATCGCGGCCGGGCAGTGCTACCTCGTCTGGGACGGCGAGGTGCCGGTGGCGACGGTCACCGTGGACGAGCACGCCGACACCGAGTTCTGGACGAGCGAGGAGGCAGCTGAACCAGCGTTCTACGTGCACCGGATGGCGGTCCGCCGGGACGCGAGCCGCCAGGAGCTGGGCAGCGCGATGCTCGACTGGGCGAGCAAGCTGGCCGAGGAGAGCGGCAAGCGCTGGCTCCGGCTGGACGCGTGGAAGTCCAACGAAAGTCTCCAGGCCTACTACCGGGCCCGCGGCTTCGAACACCTGCGAACCGTCGAACTCGAGCACCGAGGATCGGGAGCCCTCTTCCAGCGGGCTGCAGGGGTCACACGCGGCGTCGGTCCGCTGCTGAAGATGGCAGCAGCGGACGCCGTACCCGACTGCGACTGAGCCGTGGCTCCGGCATCACCGAGGAGCCCGGCATCGACTTACACCCGACGGCGAAGGCCCCGACCGAGGACGGTCGGGGCCTTCGCCGTTCGGTAGGGCGGCGTGGGTTTGGGCCGGCGGATCCCGCAGTCGCCGGGGGTCGTCGTGACGACCCCTCTGGGGGGTCGTCGTGACCACCCCTCGAAGGGTCGTCACGACGACCCCTGCAGGGGTCGTCGTGACGACCCCCCTTCTTCTTACTGGAGTTCTGGGTAACTGGAGTACTTCTCTCCGTACTACAGCTGACTGTTCCAAGGGGTACGGAGGCAGCCGGATCTGATGCGCTCACACACCTGGATGGGAACCGATCAGCCGCCGCCGGATCGCGCAGCTCGCCGGATAGGGTGCCGTGAAGGCAAGAGCCCCGACCAACGGCCGGGGCTCGGGTTGCCGGCGGGAGGACGAGTCCCGTAATCGGCAGCTGCCGCTCACACTCACGAAGGACGACGGAGCGGACATTGCAGAGCGTAGGCGATGGCCTCGGCCCAGACCACAACGGTCGCCCTGAAGGTCAGCTGGAGGCGGTCTTCGCACCGCAGGCCTGGCGCGCCAGGTTCAGGGAGCTCATGCTCCAGCACGCAGAGGATCTGCGGGGCCTACCGACCGCGGACATGCTGCTCGTCGGATACGACATCGCGACCGTGTACGAGATCGGCGAGGGGTCAGCCGAGTACGCGACCACCCCCCGCAAGGGCGCAGCCCTGCAGGATCCGCGCCGTCGCGCGGCTCTGGCGGAACTGACCAACAAGGGCAAGGCCTCCGTCGCCAGGGCCCTCAAGCTCCTCGTCGCCGCCGACCTGGTGTACGAGGAATCCGGAGGGGACGTGAACAGCCGTACCCGGTACGGCCTGGCGATCCCTCGGGTGCTCCCTGTGGCGGAGATCCTGCGCTGCGCGAGCGAGCTGGGCATCAACCTCAGCGCCCGTCAGCGCGACCTGACCAAGGCGACCGCCTACCGGCGCTCCTACGCCGCGCTCCGGGATGCGGGTGTCGAGATTCCTGGGCACCGTCATGACGCCCAGCCGCCCTGCGAGGGCGAGGTTCGGTACGACAACGTCACCGCGCTCGGCGAGCGGCGTGCGGATCCTCAGCACGCAGGCGGTGCTGTTCCGGACGGGCGGATCGACGGCGACCCACGGGGGGTCGTCGCGACGACCCCCGCTCCGGTTGGAGAGGATGGGAGCGGAGACGTGCAGGACCTGCGGTACCCGGCCATGGACGCCGGTCCGAACGCCAACCAGATCCTCTGGGAGATCCGGCAGAAGATGGCCGACGCCCAGGAGGCCAGACAGGCCGGATCTGGTCGTACGACGGGCCGCAGCGCCAACTAGCATGAGCCGACCAGGCGACCATCGAGGAGATCCACAGTGACGGGCAACGCTGTTCTGCTCCTCCGCTCCTACCTCCCGCCCGAGTACCAGCTGCACCTCGTGGAGGGGACCCGGGCTGCGGGTGACCCCTCCTGGTGGCACCAGTGCGACCGTTGCCCGATTCAGGTTCAGGGAGGCCTAGCCGGCTACCTGGCGCACTGCAGCACCGTGCACTGGGACCAGGAACTCCCCGGCGTCGCACCGGAGCCGGTAAGCGCGCCCCCCGGCGGGCTCTTCACGGGGATCATCCGCACCTCCCGTACGGGTGCTCCGGAGCAGCTGGCTCTCTGGTAGACGTGTCAGCGATTCGTTGACACGTGTCAGGGGCCTGTGCCCGCTGCTCCTAGCCGGCCGAGCCGTAGTGGTACTCGGAGATCGCTCTCTGCATGGCGGTCGTTGCGGCGGGCATCCAGCCGGTCGACGGCCAACGCCGCCAATCTCGCCGCGGGCCGGGCCGTGAAGAGGAGCTTCTCACCGCAGCGGAGCCGGTCCTTCCGACCATCCTCCGATAGCCGCACCACGAGCTGGCCTCCGCCCACCCGCGGCGTGAACGTCGGAGCGGAGCCTTCCGTCGAGAGCAGACTTCGGTGGTTGCTCGCCGTTAACCGGCGCTGCGCGGCACCACGATGCGCCCCCATGCTCGTAGGTGGTCCTCACCGTGGCGCATCGCGGCACCACGCATCAGCCGGCTCCCGCGTGTAGTCGCCACCTGGACGAGGTCCTAGCCGTGGGCTGCCGGGCTCCCGTTCGGGGTGGTCAGGGTGAGCCAGCTGCCTGTGGTGAGAGAAGTTCGAGTGGTGTTCGGACTTTTTTTCCCTGAGCCCTCCCCGGGCCGTCGCCCCCGTTTGCTGGTACCCGAACGACGATCCCGAACCGCCCGAAGCTCGACGTTCAGCACCACCAGGTCCACCCCCGCAGGCGTGTTGTCCGAGGACGGTGCTCGCCCCCGAAGTCCGCCCCGACGGCGACTGGCCACCTGCACCGGAACCAACTGCCCAGGGAGGGCCGCCAGGCCCGAGTGGTGAACGCGGGAGCTTGCGAGCGCGTTCAGGGCAGGCGGTAGCTGGCGGGTCCAGCGCCGCCCGGGCGCTGGCGGCCTGCCGGGGCCGGTCCCGGCACCGGCGCAGCGCGCCGGTCCTCCGGCCCTTGGCCGGCGAGACGGTGCCGCACGTGGTCGGAGACGTCTAGTGAGTATTAAGAGGAGAAACGCGTTTCCGCAGGTCAGGGGCCATATCGAGTGGACGATTCGTTCATTGCAGTGGACGAAACGTGCATTCACCTTGCCTATAGGCAACCTTCGGCGGTGATTCGGGGGGCGACACGACACGATTCACCCGCGCAGGGACTTGCCTATAGGCAAGTCCACGATATGGTGGTTCCCTCAGGTTGCCTATAGGCAACATCGCGAGGTGAGGAGGGGTATGTCGCGATCCAACCCGGTTCGTCTGGAGGGCGTGAACCGGGCGACAGGTGAAGTGGTCATGCAGCTGGACCTCTTCAGCGAGGAGGAGACCAAGCCCGGACCCGACAAGGTCCGCTACGACTGGAACCCTCACGCTGGGCGGCACATCAATCTGCCGAAGGCGCTCGCCCGGAAGCTGTGGCACAAGGACTCCGGGTACGACCAGAACGCGCGGGACATCTTCGGGTTCTTCCTGGCGCACTCTCCGGACGGGGCCGAGCCCCTGCGGCTGACGTTCGCGGAAATCTCTGAGATCCTTGGTCCCGCGCCGAAGACCGTGCGAGTGGCCGTCGAGACGCTCCACCGAGGGGGGCTGCTCCTGGAGGCGGAGAAGTTCGGGCGGATGCGGTTCTACCGGGTGAACCCGCGGGCAGGCTACGACGGCCCTGCGCGGACGCAGGTAGAAGCTACGAAGGACGCTCGCTTCCCGGTAGTCCCGGCTCCGGAAGCGCCGGCGAAGCCGAAGAGGAGGAAGGCCGCGTGAGCACGCCCGCTATGCATCAGGAGCATGACGCCGATTTCACCCAGGCGCTGATGCACGAGATCCTGCTGCGGACGGCGGGGGCTCCTGGCGCCGACTTCAGGGTGCTGGCCTTCTACGCCACGGCGGCCCCGCTCGGGCAGACCGTGCGGATCGTTGCGAAGTCGGTGGCCGAGGGGCTGAAGCTGAGCGAGCCGACGGTCTCCAAGAGCATCCGGCGCCTGGCCCAGGAGGGCTGGCTCGAGCTCAGCTATCGCCAGGGCCCGATCAACTTCTACCGGGTCGGCCCGCTGGTGAGGCAGGTCGTTGAGTGCCTGCAACGGCGCGAGGGCGAGGACGAGGCCGCGGAGGATCTGGCCACCGTCCACCACCTGCCGTTCGGGCGCCACGGCCAGGACGACGAGGACGAGTAGCAGGTCCTGCAGCAACGGCGGAGGCCGGTCACCTACTACGGGGTGACCGGCCTCCGCCGTTCGCGGTTGCCTACGCCGGGCTGTGGCCTGCCTCGGCTAGGGCGTCCAGGATCAGGCGGAACTCCCTGCCGTCCACGGCGCGGAGCACCCTTCCGAGCTGGACTCCGCAGCGGTTCAGGAGCGAGGCGGCGATCTCCAGGACTGCCTTCTCGCTGCTGGAGGCCTTGAGGATCCACGGCTTGTCGAGCAGGACCAGGCCGACGGCGTCCCAGTCGACGCTGGGGCGCCGGGCATCGCGGTCGATCAGGGGATGGTCGGCGGTGGCGGCCGCGAGCTCTTGGTCCCCGATGAAGCGCCGCAGCCAGTAGCCGTTGCGGTGGGCGCCCAGGAGCCTGGTGGCCGCCCTCATCTGTTCGTTGCCGACGCCCTGCAGCAGGTCCTCGGCCAGCGCCGCGCCCGAGATGTCGTTGTCGGTCCTCACCGGCACCGCGGTCTCCGTTCCCATCAAGGCCGGGGGGATCCGGCCCGCTCGCCCCCACTCTGAGGGGAGGCTGCCTGGCCTCCCGGGCGAACACGCCGAGGGTCGGCCGTGCACGTCAGGCCCTTCTCCAGCATGCAGGGATAACGAGCCCAGGCGGCGTGGACTCCTCTGAGGGGGAGGGTGCCCGCTCGGCACCCTCCCCCTCGTGACACCCCTTGTGCGCGGACGCCGGCAGGCCCCCGGCCGTAGTTGCCCCGGCCCTTCGAGAGGAAGGACGGTGCGTGCTGAGGCGTACGAGGGGTGGCCTGGGCCCGCGAGGCGAGCGAGCGTAGGACGGTGACGTCACGGGGCGATGTCTCGTCGCGCCTGGGCTCGTTATCCCCCTTGGTTGAGGGAACGCGCGCCCAAGGGCGCGCGGAACGGGTCGTGAGGGTGGGGCGGGGCCGGTGGCTCGCCTTCTACCCTCCCTGCGGGCCCGTACGGGGCCGGGCAGGCCCCGCCCCACCCTCACGAGCTGCATTTCGTCCGTACGCCCCTGACCCGCCGTCGGCAGCCTGCAGACCGTAAATGGTTCAAGCGGACGCGCTTCGCGCGGCTCCTAGAAGCAGTAGCCCGGCCCGAGCGCGAACGTGAACGTGACTGCTGGTCAGCACGCAATCACGCCGTACAGGCCCTGGAAGGCCCCTCCAGGGGCCGAACGGCGTGCGCACGGCCGATTCCTCGTGACAGCCCGTCAGCGGCCCTTCACGGGCGCAAAGCCCGCTCCGTCGCTCGGCGAGGCCCGTTTGCCGGCCCTGGTGTCAACGATTCGCTGACACCAGGGCCGGTGTGGCACGCTCCTCTCCATGCCAGTCGACCCCGAGAGCCAGCAGCAGCTGCGCGAGGCCGCGGAGGAACGGCTCCGCGCCCGGTACGGCAGCGGGCAGCCCCTGATCCCGACCCGGGCGATGAACGCGGTCCGGGGCGCATCCCTGGGCCTGGGGCTCCCGGCCGGCGAGCCCGCGCCGGAGGTGCCGGCCGGTGACCTGCTGGCGGCCCTGACCCAGGTGGGAGAGGCCCAGCACGACCTCGACGTCCTGGAGCACGACCTGATCGCCGGGGCGCGCGAGCGGGGAGCCACCTGGCAGCAGATCGCCGACCACCTCGGCTTGACCAGCCGCCAGGCCGCCGAGAACCGCGCGCTTCGCCTGGAGCGCGCGGTTCAGGCACGGGGCGACCGCTACGTCGAACGGCAGCGGGAGGACCGTGCCCGCCAGCGCAACGGCGAGTCCTGGTGCCGCGCGCACGAGCAGCAGTTACGTGCGGCTGCGGCCGCGCTGGTCGACGTCGCGGAGGCCTGGCCGTTGCTGCGGGACGCTGCCGGCGCGCCCAGGGTGCGGGCCCTGGCTGCCGCCGCCGAGGACGAGACTCGAGGCCCGGAGCTGGCGCAGCTGCTGCGGGGACTGCGGTACGCGCTCGACTCGCCCAGCGGGCAGGAACGGCTGCCTGACGGAGAGCGGACTGGTGAAGCGCTGTCGGCGCGCGATCAGGTCCTGGGGCTGCTCGATCAGCTGGCCGCCGAGCGGGCCAGGGATCCACGGCTGTCAACGAACCGCTGACACTGCGGTCCAGCTGACGGACGGTCAGGTGGGAGACTTCGGGGATGACTACCGCCCGCCGCCCGCTGAACACCGGCCCCCTGCCCGCCGAGCGCCAGGGCGAGGAACAGGCCCTGATCCACCGGCGCGGAAGCGCGGTCGAGCGGCTGCTGGTGCCGGGCCTGGTGGGCACGCCGGTAGTGCCGGTGGTCGAGCCGCAGGCCCCGCGCACTGGCCGCCGCCCGCTGGCCGGTGGCATCGACCGGAGCGGCGACCCGCGGTGACCCCGCACGAGGTGTTCACGTAGCTCGGGGCGCGGCTGGCCCAGGTGCTGGAGACGATCGGCCGCAGCAACACCGCGGCCGCCGTCGCCCGGCGTACTGCCTGACGGTTCAGGCGCTGAACTGCTGGCGGAGGCGGTCCAGCTTCTCCAGGACCGCCTCCGGTGACGACGAGCTGGCGCGCTCGGCGGCCGCCGTCGCCAGCGACACCGCCGCCACCCGGTCGAGGCCACCCAGGTCGCCGAGCGGGCCGAAGTCGCCGTCGGCGAAGGCCCGCAGCGCGGCTCCCACCTCCGGTGGCATCATGAACCGGCCCATCATCACCACGACCTCCACCGCCACGGTGCTGGACGACATCGCCACCGTGTCGCCCGGGTGGCAGCCGAGGGCTTCCACCGCGTCGGCGAACAGCTCCTCCACCCGGTACCTGATGTAGCTGTCGAGCGCGAAGCCGCCGGCCGGGTCGGTCAACCGGCGCATCGCGGTGTTCAGCTCCGCCAGCAGGTCGCGCAGGTCGTCCGCGTCGTGCCGGACGCAGGCCCGCAGCATGTCCACGGCCAGGACGTCGCCGCGCAGTTCGGGCAGGGAGGGGTTCGAGACGGTATCCATGCCCAGCCAACGACCCCGGCCACAGGCGGATACCCCGGCGACCGGATCGAGGGCATGCCCCGGGCCTGACCGGCCCGACGGACGGGTCAGTCAGGCCCCACCCCAACCTAGTGCCGGAGTGCGCGGACCCCCAGGTCGTAGGCCGTGGAGCCGAGGGCGAGGACGACGAGCGGCCACACCAATGGGGAGTCGGGCGGAACGATGCCGCTGATCAGGAGGGTGCCGACCGAGCCGTTGCTCACGACGGCAGCGCACGGAGTTGCCGCCCACGCGTGCCGAGCCGTCCTGGGCTGCCTGTATGCTCCCGAACTGTTACTTAACGCTGACATAATGGAACGGTGCGTGACTGGACTGCTCGGAGGAGGTCCCCATGTACGACACGGAAGCCGGTGCAGCGCAACCGTCGACCGTGGATACCGCAGAGGTGCTGCCCGCTGCCTACGCTCCCCGGGTCGCCCGGATTCGGGCCGCGGTGGAGTCAGGCGACGGGACTTTGGCAGCCCGGCTTACTGAAGAGCTCCGGCAGGACATCGAAGCGCGACGGGGTGCCGGGCATCCGGAGGTTCTGCGCGCTCAAGAGGTGCAGGCCCACGTCGCTGCGGCTGGCGCCGACTGGGTACGGGCGGGTGAGCTCTACGCGGAGGCCGCGGCGGCGTGGGCGAGCCGGGGCGCGTGGGAGCGGTGGACGGCCGAGCGCAATGCCGAGTTCTGCCGACGGCAGGCGCGGGTTGCCACGCCGACCCTGGTGTCGTCTCCGGCGGCCGGGGGGAGTTCGGGCTGGCCCCCGGCCCGGGTGCTGGGACGGGGGACGGTCGTCGCACTCGGCGTCTTGGCGGCGTTGCTCGCCGGAGCGGTGTCCTCGATCCCGCCCTCCCGGCCCGACGACGTTGCGCTGCCGGATCAACAGGTGGTCGCGCCCGTTTTGGTGGGTGCGCTGCAGGGCGACGCGCGACCCGCACCGATGCCGACGCCGGTTCAGCCATCGGCCACGCTCCCGGTCTCCCCTCCGCCGACGTTCGGCGAGCCCGGCCTGGTGGAAGAACCCGCGCCTGAAGGCGGGGCCGACGTCCAAGGAAGCGGCCCGGCCGACGATGGCCCGGTCCGCCCGCGCCCGGGGCGGACGCCTGCGCTTAGTGGAAGGTCGGACCACGGCGGGCCGGCATCCGCTCCCCGGCCCCAGCCGGGCCCCGTCCCCGAACCGGCCGCTCCGGCCAGCGGGGGAGGGACAGACCCGTGTGGGGCCGCTCGCCAGGTCGGTCAACTGCCCGGGTCCCTCGTGGAGCTCTGCCAGCGCGCAGCGGGGATGTCCGGCAGGCGTTCGGCTCCGCCCGTTCCCTGGCCGACTGGCCGTCGCTCGGTACCCGGCCCACCCGCAGTGCCTTGAGCCTCTGCCGGGGTGAGCGACTGCCCGGGCCCGTACTTGGGCCGGGGAGCCGTGCCCGGGGCGGCGCCGAACGGCCGCACGGTCCGGAAAATGACACCGAACGCGGAATGATCAAGACGACACAGGACGCGGAACCGTCAGAAACCCCAGCTCACAGCGTCAGCCTGTGACACCGAAAGCCCGATCCAGCGCCAACCGGCTTCCCAGAGCTGCCGATGTCTGTAGTCGGCCGCTGCCGGTTCGGCCCTGGGCCGCTCGGATGGATTAGCGGCCGTGCCTGCGCGGGTCGTGTGGCGGTTGGCATGTGTCGATCCGTGCTCACCGTTGGGGGTTCCGTGCGCTGCGCTGTCCGTGTTCTTGTCCGTCCTGCCACCGTGGTTGCGGCGGCCGTGCTGGTCACTGGCCTGTCCGCTCCGACCGTCTACGCGCAGACACGCGGCATACACCGTGGCGTGGACGGCTGTATCGCCTGGAGCTATGACCCGGGGTGGGCGACCACCACGGTCTACGTGCACAACCGCTGCGACGAGGCCCGGGTCGCGAAGATCGCGTGGAAGTGGACCGGCCTGGAGGTGACGACTGTCAGGCTCGCCAGCGACGCGAAGACGAGCGTGAACCGGCGGTCGGACCCCGACACGATCTGGGACGCGGGCAGGGCCTGACAGCTGATCGGGGCGTCTGGCCGGGTCCGCGCCGGATCCAAGCCACGCCGGGCCTGCTGGACGGCGGGCCGATCCTGTGCGGTGTATGCGGCTCGGAGTTCGCCCCGTAGGGGGTGCCGGTGTCGGTCGGCAGCCGTGAGTGCGGTGGTGGTGGTCGACAGGAACATGAACAGCCCACTGACGGGCCCGGGCCGCCAACTCGCGCCTCCTCGCCTTCGACCGGACTGCAGATCGGTCGAACGAGCTGAGAATGCTTCAGGTATCCCGAAGTTACTTCACAGGCCGGCGAAACACTCGAAGGAGGAAGAAGTCTCTGGTCAGGACCTCGGGCACTCAGCGGGGCTCAGGAGAACCCGCGGGATGTCTCACACAGGTCCGCGTGGGCGAGGCGGACGTTGATGCCCAGGGTGCGCAGTCGGTGTGCGCAGGCCTGGGCCGTGGTGAACAGCTCAGCCTGCATGCCTGCTGCACGGGCTCCGGCGACGAAGGTGATCGCGTCGTCGAAGTAGCAGACGTCCCCCGGCGCGATCCCCATGCGCTCGGCCGCCTCGCGGAAGGCGAGCGGGGAGGGTTTCGCGACGCCCAGGTCGGCGGAGGAGAAGGCGTAGTCGGGGGTGATGCCGTGGCGGTGGAGGTCGGCGTGCATGGCATCGGTGAAGTTCGACAGGACGCCGCACGGGGTTCCGGCGGCCATCACCTGGCCGAGGAGGTCGATCATCACGGGGTCGGGGCGGCCCCGGTCCGCGCGCCACGGCCCGATCGCGGAGCGTGCGACTTCGCCGCAGTCGGCGACCAGACGCCGTTCGACGCCCAGCGCCCACTCGGTATCTGTCATCAGGCCGACCTTCGCCGCCTCGTAGTCCGGGTGCTGGTAGGCGTAGCGGGCGAGCGTGCCGGGGTCGAGGCCGGCGGCACTCTCGCCCTCGGCTGCTCCCCTGCCGTCGAAAATCTGGAAGAGGCCGTGCAAGTCGAACAGCACGCCCTTGGGCTTGGTCACCGTGGTGTCTCCGTTCTCCCGTTCGCCGGGACGCGGTTTGGGGGCGGGGCGCTTCACTGCTGGTGCTGGCGGGCGTGGATCGCCTGTTCGTATTGCTCGGCATACCGGTCGGCGACGGGCGCCCAGTCGTAGACGTCCTGGACGTGACGGGCACCGTTTGCCGCGCGCCGGGCTCGTTCGCGCGGGTCGACGAGGGCCTGCTTGATCGCGGCGGCCAGCGAGACGGCGTCGTTCGGGCGCACCAGCCAGCCGGTGGCGTCGTGCCCGGCCGGGGTGATGGTGCGGGCGGGCCCGCCGGTGTCGGTGGCGATGGGCGGGGTGCCGCAGCCCATCGCCTCCAGGTAAACCATGCCGAAGGGTTCGTTGACGGCGGGGGCGACCATGAGGTCGGCGGTGTGCAGGCCGGCGGGTAGTTCGTCGTGCCCGCGCCAGCCGATGAAGTACACGTCGCGGTCGATGCCGAGGCGCCGGGCGATGTCGGCGGGGTGCTCGCCTTCGCACTCGCCCGGGTAGCCGCCCCACATCAGCAGAACCGGCGGGACGGGGACCTGGTCGCGGACCTGGCGGACGGCCTTCAGGAGAACCGGGACCTTCTTGAACTCAAGGTAGCGGCCGACCCACAGCAGCAGGGGGCGCAGGCGGCCGGTGGCGGAGTCGTGCAGGCGGGTGAGGTCGGTGTCGGTGTAGCGGATGCTGCCGGGCGGCCGACTCTCTGCCCATCCTCGGGGGTCGGTGACCAGCCATCGGCGGAGGTTGGCCATGCGCTGGTCGTCGGAGAGGTCGGCGGGGCGGAACGCGCTGATGTCGACGCCGTTGGTGATGACCGGCACCGTCTGGTCGCGCAGGGCGGGCAGGAGACGCAGTGCCAGATCACGGTCGTGGTGGGAGACGGCCACGATGTGACCGGCGTGCGGGACGGCGGCGGCGAGGGCGGCGTGCCAGTAGTCGGCGAAGCGCCACTTGGGCCACTCGGTGGTGCGCAGGAGCCGGTCCTGGTCGTCGTCGAGGCGGCCGTCGTGGGCGAGTTGCTTGAGGGTGCGCTCACGGTGGGGGTGGTCGGGGTGGAGGGTGTCGGCGAGGGCATGGGGGGTGGTGCCGAGGTGGTGGGCCAGGTCGATGCGGTTGCGCATGCCGTGGATCTGCTTGAGCTCGGTGCCGTGGAGGGTGGTGATCCGGGGCACACCGCTGTAGGCCCGGTAGGCGGCGTTCTGGAGGTGGGAGAGGTGGTGGAGGTGGAGGACGTCGGGGGCCTGTGAGCGGTGCCGGGCGAGGTGGTGGGTCCAGGCGCGGGTGAGGCGGACGTCGGCGGTCGGCGCCACGGCGGCGAACATCGGGTCGGGGCAGCCTCGGGCGCCGAGGGCGCGGTCCTCGTAGGAGGGGTGGAAGGGCAGCGGGTCGGCCTGGGGGTCCCGGCCGTCGGTGAAGCGGTGGTGGGCGGGGTTGTAGTCGTAGGGGCGCAGGTCGAGGCCGGAGTAGAAGGTGGGGGCGTGGCCGGGGTCGCCGGGCTGGCCGAGGGATCCGGCGTGGATGCGGGTGGTGAAGCCGCGGCGGTTGTACTCGCGGTTGAGGTAGCGGGCGACCTGGGCGCTGCCGCCGCGCGGGAAGAAGATGAGGGCGGTGTCGACGCTCAGGCGCATCCCGGGGTCTCCCGTTCGTCGTTGTGGTTGGGGATGACCAGGGGGAGGCCGCCGGCGGCCTTGCCCGACCACATGGGGTCGCCGGGGTGGCGCGGGGCGCGGACGGCGACCGCGAGGGCCTGGCTCAGGAAGTGCTGGTCGCGCATCGCCAGCGGCGCGGCGAGGGTGAGGGTGTGGGCGTCCCAGGTGTAGGGCACGTGCGCGCGGCCGATGGCGGCGAGTTCGCCGCGGATGCGCGCGTGGGTCAGCGGGGCGCGGCGGCTGGTGAGCGTCGTGCACCGCCCGCGCTGCCTGTCCGGGCAGCGGTTGAAGCGGGTGCAGGTCGGCGTGCCGTGGACGCCGGCGCGGTCGGCCCGGCCCAGGACGTAGGCGAGGGCGCAGGAGTTCGTCTCGAAGATCGGGTGGTGGGCGTACTGGGACGGCAGGTCGCTCAGGAAGGTCCGCATCGCCTCGGGCCAGATCGATTCCGCCGCGTGCAGGTCGAGCCCGGGGTCGGCGAGGGCGGGCCACAGGTCGGCCGCCTGGTCGCGCGCGGACGGCTTGACCTTGAGGCCGACGGAGATGGTCGCGTCCGCGTACGTGCTGGCCCAGGACAGGACCGTGCGCATCGCCTCCGGCGTGGAGTTCGCGGGCAGCGCCGGGCGCCAGTAGTGCAGGACGGGAACGGCGGCCTCGCGCAGGCGCGGGAAGTTGGCGCGCAGCAGGTCGTGGTGGATGCCGCGTTCGATGTCGCGGCCGAGGCCGGAGTAGGAGAGGTAGACGAGCACCGGCAGGCCGGCCGCGCGGGAGCACACGATCTCCCCCAGTACGGCGTCCGTCACGTGGAACTTGGTGATGATGCACACCGGGTTGCGCACGGCCCGGGCGACGAGGGCGCGCAGGAGGCCGATGAGGTGGGCGCGGGTCTTCGGCGTGGAGAGGGCGTCGGTGTAGGTGTACAGGGCGTAGATGGTGGTGGGGCGGTGACGGGGGTCGGCGAGCAGCAGGTCGGCCGTCTCCTCCGGGGTGGCGAGCTCGACGGGCCGGGTGCGGGTGAGGCCGAGGTCTTCGAGGTAGCAGTAGGCGCAGGCGGCCGGGCAGCCCACGATCGGGTTGACGACGGACCAGGTGTCGTGGACGTCGATGATCTTCACGTCGTCGCGGGCTGTGGCGGGGATGAGGTCGGCCAACGAGGGCTCCTCCGTCGTTGTGCACGCCCCGCGGTCGGGTCCGGGGCATCCCGGGCAGCGGGACGCCCCGGACCCGACCGCGGTGGCGGGCTATTCGGTGGGTGTGGGGGCGCCGAGTTCGGCGGCGAGCTTGCGCAGGTCCGGCGCGTACTCGGGGTCGGCAAGGGCGGCGGCGAACTGCGCGCGCAGGTAGGCGGCCGGGTTGCCGGTGTCGTACCAGGTGCCGTCGATGACCTGCCCGTAGACCGCGCGGCGGGTGGCGAAGGCGTTGATGGCGTCGGTCAGGTAGACCTCGTCGACCGGGTTCTCCTGCCAGCGGCGGGTGGCCTCGCGCAGCTCGTCGACGATGCCGGGGGTGATCACGTAGCCGCCGATCGCGGCGTACGACGACGGGGCGTCGGCGGGCTTGGGCTTCTCGACCAGGCCGCTGATCCGCAGGGACCCGCCCCCGAGGTCCTCCTTCACCACCGGCACGCCGTACCGGTAGGAGTCCTCGGGTGCCATCGGCATGAGCGCGAGCACCGGCGCGTTGGTCTGCTCGTACGCCTGGATGAGCTGCTGCGCGCGCGGGACGTCGGCGACGAACACGTCGTCCGGCCACAGCACCAGGCACGGCTCGTCGCCGAAGTGGCGGGCCGCGTTGAGCACCGGCGTCCCGTTGCCGTACGGGCCGTGCTGGTACAGGTAGCTGATGTGGCCCTTGCGGGACAGCTCCCCGACCTCCTCGACCGCGTCCGCGAACGCGTCCTTGCCGTCGCGGCGCAGCTGCTCGACGAGCACCGGGTTGGGGCGAAAATGCTCCTGGATCAGGCTCTTGTCGCCGTTGACGACGATGGTGATGTCGGTGATGCCGCTGTCGATCAGCTCGCGCACGGTGTGCTCGATGACCGGCCGGTCTCCGACGGGCAGCATCTCCTTCGGGGTGGCCTTGGTGAGAGGCAGGAGGCGGGAGCCGAGGCCGGCGGCGGGGATGACGGCTCGGCGGATCGTCTTGGGGGCCATGCGACCCTCTCTCATCTCGACGGGTGCTGCGCCGCGGTGGCGCGGCGGGCGGACGACGCTACCAACGATCACAGCGTGATCACTTACGGTGTCTGGGTGGGGAGTTGAGCGGCCCACTTCGTGCCGACGTACTTGACCGGCAGCAGGGTGTGCAGGGGCGCGAAGACGCCGTGCTCGCCCTGGGGGACGACCGCCTGGATCTGCGGGGCGTGGTCGAGGAGGACCTCGCGGCAGCCTCCGCAGGGGGAGACGATCCGCGCGCCACCGGCCTCGGACGGCTTCGGGTAGCGGACGGCGGCGACGGCCATCAGCGGCTGCCGGGTGTAGAGGCGGGCGGCGGCGAGCGCGGCCATCTCGGCGCAGATGCTGTAGCGGCCGACCATGGCCTCGACGTGGATGCCGCAGTAGACCTTGCCGTCGGCGGCGATGATCGCGGCGCCGATCTGATGGCGGCCTTCGGCGTAGCGCTGGCGGATGACGTCGTAGGCGGTGGCGACCAAGCGGGCAGCCTGCGGGTCGGCGCAGGTGACGGCGGGGTTGACGGCGTCCACCGGGCCGGGGCCGCTCACGAGGCGGCCGCCAGGGCGCGGGGGGCGTCGAGGTGGATCCGGGACGGCATCGGCCCGCGGCTGCCCTGGTACTTGCCCCGGTAGAGCATCGGCTCGCCGAGGACAACGCGGAAGTCCACCTGCGCGATGGAGTCGCCCGGGTAGACGACGAGCGGTTGGACGACGCGCAGCATGTGGGTGAGCTGGCCGACCGAGCCCTGGTCGATCAGGTCCGCGGTGACGTGGACGTAGCCGCCCAACCGGGCGAACCCGGAGCGGCCGTGCATGGTGGGCACATAGTGATCGCTCCCGATCACCTCAACACTGTGGCCGAGGTAGATGCGATCAGGCTCCAGCAGGAATCCCTCCGGCCCGATCTCCACCGTCTCGTAGGTATTCGGGCGACGGGTGTCGAGCACGGCCTCGGTGTAGTAGCCGATCGTCGCACCGAGGGTGATGTTGTAGCTGTCCGGGTTCACGGACCCCGGGTCGAACGGCTCGATCGTGATGCGGCCGGCAGCGCGCTCCTCCCGAATCTTGGGGCCGGTGAGGATCACAGCGGTACCTCCAGGTGGTGTGGGGTGGTCAGGAAGTGGCCGGAGGACGGAAGGGTCGCCTCGTCGATCCGGCCGAACCGGCCGGTGTACTCCGGGACCTCGCCGCTCTTCACCGTCCACGTGATCTGGCCCATGCGATCGCCGGGATAGATCCGGGTGCGCTGCACCACCTCGATCTCCAGCGTCCAGGCGTGGCAGGCGCCCAAGTTGCCCATGTAGGCGGAGTACTCCATGAAGACACCGAGACGGCCGACACTGCTGCGCCCGATGAGGCTGGGCACGAAGTGCGCACTGCCGAACCTCTCCACGGTGGTGCCGAGGTAGATCCGGCCGGGCTCCAGCACGCAGCCGCCAGCCGGGATCGTGAACTCGTCCAGCTCGTGCTCAGCGTGGGCATCGATGCGGTGGGTACGGTGGACACGCAGGACAGGGCCGATCCGGTAGTTGTAGCTGTCCGGATTGAGCAGGGCCGGGTCGAAAGGGTCGATGGTGATCCGGCCAGTCGCCACCTCCTCGCGGATCCGGTGGCCCGTGAGGATCACAGGACGAACCCGTCGACGAGTTCCTCGGCCCGCACCAGCAAGGCCTGCACCGATCCGGCGTTCTCGATCCGGTAATGCGGGGTGATGGTGATCTCCGCCTCCGTGGGGTGGTTCTCGTCACCCGGCGTCAGGTCGCCGCGCTGCGCCTTGCGCAGGCGGCGGAAGTCGTCGGGCGCCCAGACCTGAATGAACTTGAAGCCGAGGGCGTCGAGGGCGTCAACGTCCGCGGCCCTCGCGTCGTCGCAGAGGATCACCGCGTCGGGGTTCTCCTCCGTGGCCGCCTTCACCTTCGCCTCGAAGGTGTCGGTCAGTGCGGCCGGGTTAATCCGGCGCAGGTGGGAGCCGAGCGCGTTGAGGAGCTGCCCGTCCTGCCGGTCCGCGCTGACCAGCGGGCGCCCCGCGACCTGGTACACGAGGCTCTGGAGGTCATAGAGAGGGGCGCCGAGCTTGATCCTGACGACGGGGACTCCTCGGCGGCCGAACTGCTCGGCCAGCATCCCGGTGAAGGTGCTCTTGCCGGCGCCGGGGCGTCCGTAGGTCGCGATCCGCATCGCGTGCTCCGTTCTGGCGAGTCCGGCACCGTCGGTGCCGGGAGCGAGAGTGAGCGGGCCCGGCCTCCGCGGGGGAGGCGGGCCGGGCCCGCCCGGGCCACACCGGCCGGAAGGGGTCCAGTCCGTCGGCCGGTGTGGAGTCGAAGGGGTGGTCAGGCCGCCGCGGCGACTGAGGGCATGGCCGCGACGGTGTCGAGCGCGGCGGCGAGGTCGCGCGGGTCGGTCGGCGCGGGCAGGGGCGGCATGTGAGCCCACACGACCGCCCGGTTCAGGAAGCCGAGTTCGGGCGAGGGGACGGCGAGGTAACAGCCGGTGGACAGCAGCCGCGCCCGCGCGTTCTTCCTGCCCCAGTCGACGCCGCTGTCCGGCGGGATGAGGACGTAGACGAGCGCGGTGTCGCGGTCGTGCAGGACCGGGCCCGGCTCTGCGGCATCGCGCAGGAGCGCCTCCAGGACGGCCAGGCCGAGCCGTTCCGGCAGCCGGACAGCGTCCCAGCGCACCCCGCAGGGCAGCAGCAGCAGACCGCCGGGCCTGCCCGGCCACGACGCGAGGGTCGCGTCCCGGTCGCCTTCGGCGGCGGAGGCGAGCCACAGCGGAGCGGGCAGCCGGGCAAGGCGCCGGCGGGAACGCGGGGGCCGGATGGGCCCGGGATCCGGGAGCGGGTGCGCGGGGGTGGAGGACGTCATCATGGCCTGCCAAAGGGGGGCTCGTCGTCGAGGAACCGGCGGCGCTGCGGCGTCCGCGACGCCAGGGCGAATCCGCCGCTGATGCCCCGTCAAACAGGGCGTGTCATCAAGGTGGCGCGCTTACGCTGAATCTGCAACTGAATCTGCGTTGAATCACCCGGCGCCGAGGAGATGGCACATGCCAGCGCAAACGCATGGCCTGGTGTGGCGAGCACGTGACGTGCCACACTGCGCGCATCAGCACGGGCGGTAGACGCATGCACCCGGGAGGCAACCACGTGTCAGCACGGCCACGGCCGACAGCACGGCGCATCGAACTCGGCCACGACCTCCGCGAACTGCGCCAGCAGGCCGGCGTCACCCTCGAAGACGCCGTCAAGGGCCTGAGATTCTCCGAGACGAAACTCCAGCGCGTCGAGACCGGACTGCAAGACCTGCGCAGCGCGGGAGACCTGCGCAAACTCCTCGACAGGTACGGCGTCGACGACGACGACCAGGTCGACCGGCTGGTGGAGCTCCAGCGCACCGCCGCCCGCCAGGACTGGTGGACGCCCTACACAGCGGCCACCATGGCGCCGTCGATGCCGCGATTCCTCGGCGTCGAAAGCGCCGCACAGGCTATCCGGGCCTTCCACCCGACCGTCGTACTCGGCCTGCTCCAGACCCGGCGCTACGCCCAGGCACTCCACTTACTCGCCAAGCCCATCGAGGAGACGACCAGCGACTTCATCCAGAAGTCCGTCGATCTGCGAATGGCCCGCAAGGAACGCCTGCATGATCCGGACGATCCCGTCAAGTTGTGGGCGATCCTCTACGAGCCCGCGATACGGTACGTCGTCGGCGACGAGAGCACCATGTGCGAGCAGTACGAGGAGATCCTGCGCCTCGCGCGGCTCGACACCGTGACGGTGCAGGTCCTCCCCCAGGCCAACCGCGGCTACCTGGCGCTCGCCGACTTCACACTCCTGGACCTCGGCGACAGGCTGCCCGCCACGGTCCAGGTGGACACCGCCGGCGCCGGGATGTCCATCACGGACAAGCCGCGCGACGTCGGCACCTTCGTCCGCAGCTTCGAGTCGTTGTCCCGCTCGGCGCTCCCGGCCGAGGCGACGCCCGGATTCCTGCAACAACTCATTCGAGAGACCAGCATCTGATGACCAAGCACACCACCGCCCCCGAACTCGCCGACGTGGCCGACTGGATCAAGTCGTCCTACAGCGGATCCGGGAACAACTGTGTTGAGATCGCCAACCTGACCGGCACGCCCTACGATGCCGTCGCCATCCGCGACTCGAAAGACCCCGACGGCCCGGCCCTACTCATCACGCCCGAGGCGTTCACGGAGCTCCTAAAGTTCGCAAAGACGTTCACTGCCTGACCGATTCGGGTGAACGCCCCGTTACTGTCGGGGACTTGGCGTTCGGCGTCGCTCCGGTGGTCTACACCGTTCGCCAGGCCGAGGAAGCGGGCAACTGCCGAGACGGCGAGCGGAGCGGTTGAATCGCCGGAGGCGTAGCCAAGGGTCTTGGCCGAATGCGGATCTTGGTCGCCAAAGATCGCGGACGGCCGACCATAGACCTGCAGGTCATCGTCGAGCGTGCGGTCGGTCTCCGCCCAGTCTTCGGCTGTCTCGACGAGGTTCGTGTAGTCGTGCGTCCGCAAGGCTCGATCGAGACGGAGCCAGCCGTGCTCGGCCCGCGTGGCGGCGGCCGCAGGACGGCGGCCCGAAGGGGGGGCAGCTAGCCGCTGCCGCCGCTAGGGCGCGGGTCGGCCCTGGCGCCCGCACTCCGGGCCCAGGCAGCTCCTTGGAGCCGCTGCGGAGCTGTGACCTGAGAGGTCAAGGAGTCCGTCTTCCGGTCCCTGCGCGCCGACTACTTCCGTACGACACCCTCCGGCGAAGGAGGGACAGCGGAACCGGTCTCGCTCCGCCGTCCCGTGTCGGCCCTGCGCTCGGGTAGCTACGGCAGAGGGACAAGTAGCTCTGCGTAGCCGATTTGACGGGCTGTTGTCACGGGTTTCGGTGTTCTCGTCCCGGCCGGGCTGGCCGTCGGCATCTTGATCACGCTGGCGTGGCCGAGGCCGAGGAGGGGTTGTGCAGCAGGAGTGGGAGCCGGAGGAGCTGATCTCCGTCTGGACGCTGCTGGAGGAGGACATGGGGCGGCTGCGGAACAAGTCCGGGGCGAATCGCCTCGGGTTCGCGTTGCTGTTGAAGTTCTTCGAGGTGGAGGCGCGGTTCCCGGAGGGGTCCGGGGAGGTGCCGGGCGCGGTGGTCGGGTACGTGGCCCAGCAGGTGAAGGTGCCGGTCGGGGAGTGGGGGTCCTACGACTGGCTGGGCAAGGCGATTCAGCGGCACCGGGTGGAGATCCGCTCGGTCTACGGCTTCCGGCCCACTACCGAGGACGACCAGGCCAGGTTGACGGAGTGGCTGGCCACTGAGCTGTGCCCGGTGGAGCTGTCGCGCGAGCGGCTGGCGGAGGCGGTGGTGGCCCGGTGCCGCAACGAGCGGATCGAGCCGCCGGCGCCGGGGCAGGTGCGCCGGCTGGTGGCGAGCGCGGTGAAGGACTTCGAGACGCAGTTCTGCCGGCGGACGGTGCGTCGGCTGTCTCAGCTGACCCGGGCACGGCTGGACGAGCTGGTGACGGGCGATCAGGAGGACGGTGACGGCGGCGCGGAGGAGGCGACGTCGGCGGGCGGCGGTCGGGCGTTCTTCGCCGAGCTCAAGGCCGACCCGGGGGCGCCTGGGCTGGACAGCCTGTTCGCGGAGATCAACAAGCTGGAGCGGGTGCGCCGGCTCGCGCTGCCCGGGGACCTGTTCGCGAACGTGTCGGAGAAGCTGGTGGAGTCGTGGCGGGCGCGGGCCTCGAAGGAGTACCCGGCCAACCTGCTGCCGCCGCGGATGAAGCCGGAGGTGCGCTGGACGCTGCTGGCCGCGCTGTGCCACGTGCGGGAGGCGGAGATCACCGACTCGTTGGTGGACCTGTTCACCCAGCTGGTGCTGCGGATCAACACCCGGGCGGAGAAGAAGGTGGACAAGGAGTTCACCAACGAGTTGAAGAAGATCCGGGGCAAGGACGCGATGCTGCTGCGGGTCGCGGAGGCCGCGCTGGCAGAGCCGTCGGGCATCGTGCGGCGGGTGATCTACCCGGTGATGGGCGGTGAGAAGACGCTCAAGGCGCTGGCGGCGGAGGCCGCGGCGAACGAGCGCCAGTACCAGGCGAGGGTGCGGACCGTGCTGCGCTCGTCGTACTCGGGGCACTGGCGCCGGATGCTCAAGCCGCTGCTCAAGGCGCTGACGCTCAAGAGCAACAACGACGCGCACCGGCCGGTGATGGACGCGATCGAGCTGCTGGAGCGGTACCTGGACCAGCCGCTCAAGGAGGGGGCGTTCTTCGACCCGGCCGAGACGGTGCCGCTGGAGGGGGTGGTGCCGGCCCAGTGGCGGGCGGCGGTGGTGGACGACAAGGGCCGGGTGGAGCGGATCCCGTACGAGCTGTGCGTGCTGGTCTCGCTGCGGGACGCGTTGCGGCGCCGGGAGATCTGGGTGGTCGGTGCGAACCGGTGGCGCAATCCGGAGGACGACCTGCCGGCCGACTTCGAGGACAACCGCGACGTGCACTACGACGCGCTGGGGCATCCGCAGGACCCAGCCGAGTTCATCGCGGCCCTGCAGAAGCGCCACCGTGAGGCCCTGGACCGTCTGGAGCAGGCGTTGGTGGACGGCACGGCCGGCGGGGTGACAGTCACCATCCGGCGAGGCGAGCCGTGGATCAAGGTCCCGCCGCTGGACAAGCAGGAGGAGCCGGAGAACCTGACGGCGGTGAAGGCCGAGATCGAGCGCCGCTGGGGCACGATCGACCTGCTGGACATGCTCAAGTACGCCGAGTTCGACGTCGGCTTCACCGAGGAGTTCTCCTCGGTGGCCACCCGCCAGAACCTGCCCCAGGACAAGCTGCGGCGCCGGCTGCTGCTGGTGCTGTTCGCCCTGGGCACCAACATGGGCATCAAGCGCGTGGCGGTGACTGGCAAGCACGGCGAGACGGAGGCGACGCTTCGCCGGGTGCGGCACCTGTTCGTCAACCGGGCCAACATGCGCGCTGCGGTGGTGAAGCTGGTCAACGCCACCTTCGCCGCCCGGGACAAGGGCTGGTGGGGCACCGGGACGGCGTGCGCCTCCGACAGCCGCAAATTCGGCGCCTGGTCCTCGAATCTGATGACCGAGTGGCACCAGCGCTACCGAGGGCCCGGGGTGATGATCTACTGGCACGTCGAGCGGAAGTCGGTGTGCATCTACTCCCAGCTCAAGCACTGCTCGGCGTCCGAGGTCGCCGCGATGATCGAGGGCGTGCTGCGGCACTGCACCGACACCGAGGTGGATCGCCAGTACACCGACACCCACGGCGCGTCCATCGTCGGGTTCGCGTTCGCGCACATGCTCGACTTCAAGCTGCTGCCCCGGCTCAAGAACATCGGCCGTGCCACCCTGTATCGGCCGGGCACCGACGAGGACGGCGAGTGGCCGACGCTGGCCCCGGTGCTCACCCCGAAGAGCCGCACCATCAACTGGGGCCTGATCGCCCAGCAGTACGACCAGATCGTGAAGTACACCACCGCGCTGCGGCTCGGTACGGCGGAGGCCGAGCAGGTGCTGCGACGCTTCACCCGGGGCGGCCCCAAGCACCCGACGTTCCAGGCGATCGAGGAGCTGGGGCGGGCGGTGCGTACGGCGTTCATCTGCGACTACCTGGCGGACGAGGGACTTCGCCGGGAGATCAACGAGGGGCTGCAGGTGGTGGAGAACTGGAACTCGGCGAACAAGGACCTGTTCTACGGCAAGGACGGCGACCTGACCGGCGAGGACCGGGAGAGCATGGAGGTCAGCATGCTCGCGCTGCACCTGCTCCAGTCCGCCCTGGTCCACGTCAACACGCTGCTGATCCAGCAGGTCCTGGCCGAGCCGAAGTGGGCCGACCGCCTGACCGACGCCGACCGGCGCGGCCTCTCCCCGTTGTTCTGGACCCACGTGAACCCCTACGGCCGGTTCGAGCTGGACATGAACTCCCGCCTCCACCTCCTCCCGTCGGTTGCGACGGTGCCCGGGCCGCGTTCCGAGCAGCCGACCCAGGGCGCTGGGATATGACGCACCCTCATTTCGGCAGGCTGCAAATCGCGTTGCGACTGTGGCGATTGCGCGGATCCGGTTGATCCGCCGCGGTCAACTGCTGGATTATGTCCGCGACGATTGGGGGGCCAGGTGGACTGGATCCACGGCGCGGCCTACGGGGCGGTCGGCGGTGCAATGATCGAAGCACTTGTGTTCAACGGGCGTGTGCTGACGTGGCAGGCGGCGCGGCGCCGGGCCCGGGACGCCAAGCGCCGCAGGCTCCCGCCACTGCGCGCCTACGTGGACCCGCCGGCGGATCTGGCAGCAGCCGTCAGCCGGCTGCTGCTCGGGGCCCTGGTGGGTTGGCTTCTTCACTCTCAGATCACCGGCTTGTACGCGGCCGTGGCCGCCGGTGCTTCCGCCCCCGCACTGCTGCGACAGCTGGGGTCCCTACGCACAGTGCAGGAGGTCGTCCAGGGCGGAAGTCCGGATGCAGGCGAGCGGAACCCGGATGCTCCAGTGACCGTCCCATCTGGGCCGGAGCATCCGCCGATGCCCGTCCAGCCACAGGCCGAGCGGAACCCGGATGCTCCAGTGACCGTCCCATCTGGGCCGGAGCATCCGCCGATGCCCGTCCAGCCACAGGCCGAGACGACTGGGGAGGTGAGCAGTTGAGCTTCAAACGGCGCTACATGAACTCCCTCCTGTCCGCAGCGCCCCATCCACTCCCGGAGCCGGTGTCGGAGCGGGCCATCGGAGGCAACTGGTGGCGACGCTTCCTTGCGTCGCTACTCGACGTTCCAGCGGCCGGCGGGCCGCCTTCGCACGCGGCCCCGAACGCCGCGCCGGAGACCGTCGCCGAAGGCCGGGCGGGTCGTCAGGCATCGAAGACGGTGATCCGCGCCCGCTCCGCGCCCGCGCAGCCACCGATGTCCCCGCGCTCGGCAACCGTCGCGGCCCCGGCGCGGGCCGCCGTCGGCAACCTGGCGGTCGCGGCCCGCAGATCCCGGTCGTGGGGGTGGGCTGTCGCTGGAGCCGGTCTGTGTCTGCTCGTCGGCCTCTTCGCACTGGCGAACCGTCAGTCCCCGGGTCCGATCATCACCCAGCCCGCGCCCACCCAGTCAATCTTGCCTGCCCCGGGCAGCCCAGGCACCGCAGAGCCAGGAGGGGGGCCGTCCGCGGGCGGCACCGGCACCGGCGCCGGCCCCGGCGCCACACTGTCGCCAGGACCGCCCCCGTCGACTCCCGCCGGCACGCCAGGCCAGGTGTTGTGGCAGGGGACCTTGACCTTCCCCTCGCAGCCCGGCTCGGACACCCACCCGGTGGCGGCGACGCCCGCCACCGCGCTGTTGGCAGGCGAGGCGCTGTACCTGTGCGGAGCGTGCTCGCCGCAGGTGATCGGTGGCGAACTGCTTGTTCCCTGGAGCGGGACGAAGCCGCCGACCCCCGACCAGTGCGGCTCCGCATTGACGGCACAGACGAGCGGGCCAGGGTACGTCCCCTTGCGGGTCGGCCAGATGGGGTGTTTCTCCAGCGACGCCGGGACTGTCGGCTACTTCACCGTGCTCACGACGTCGCCCCTTTCCGCGAGCGCGATCATCTGGCACGCATGACGGCGCCCGCCGGGTTGCGGTTCGCAGAAATGACCAGTTGTGCGAGTTCTGGGAGAGGCCCGGATCGCGTCCGGTTTGCCCAGGTCTCCGTTCGCAGAACATCTCTCAGAACCACCGTGTTCTGAGAGGCACTTCTGCGAGAATCCCGGCATGGATCTGACACACGATCAGGCCGCAGATGCGGTAGAGCGGCACGATTGTCCCAAGTGCGAGGCCCCGGCGGGAAGCCCGTGCCGCACCCTCGGCGGGAAGGTCGCTGCGAAGTACCACACCGCCCGCTTCACCCTCGTGGCCAAGCTGCGCGAGGAGCTGGAGGTGTTGGTTCCCGCCGGCCGGGGACCGGGCCGGGTGTGGGTCGAGCGCCCGCCACTGGCGGTCCGGCCGGCCGAGACCGGCTCGGCGGTGATCCGGATCGGGTACGCACGCTGCTCGATGGCTGAGCAGGAGATCGCCAGTCAGTTGGTCGCACTAGAGAAGGCCGGCTGCACGAAGGTGTTCCAGGAGAAGATCTCCACCCGGGTGCACCGTCGGCCCGAGATGGAGGCCGCGCTCGCGCTGGCCAACAACATCAAGGAGGCCGCCCCGGACCAGGCAGTCATCCTGACTGTCCACGAGATGAAGCGCCTGGCCCGCAACGCGGCCGAGTTGATGCAGCTGTCCTCCGACCTGGAGAAGGCGGACATCCTGCTGGAGCTGCTGACCGGCCCGCTGACCGGGGTCTACGACCCGAACGGGATGGGCGCGATGTTCTTCGCCGTGCTGGCCGCCGCCGCCCAGATCGAACGCAATTACATCCGGGAGAAGACGCTGGAGGGCCAGCAGATCGCCGCGGCCAAGGGCAACCACGGCGGCCGGCCCAAGGTGATCGACGACGACATGCTCACCTTCGCCCTCGCGCTCAAGGCCAAGGGCATTCCGGTGCCGGAGATCGCCGGGAAACTGGTCATCAAGACCGGCAAGAACACCGGGAAGAACCCGTCGGTGGCCTCCGTCTACCGGGCGCTCGCCGAAGCCGAGGAAGCCGACGCGGCGGCCGAGGCCCTGGCCGACGGGATCGAGCCGTGCGACCACCTGGTGACCCAGCACAGCCGGCCGGCCGCCACCCACCGCCCGGAAGGGGCAGCGCTGTGATCCCCGCAAGCACCGGATGAAGGGCGGCGCCCCACGGCTCGGAGCCGAGCGACCCGCCGCCAGCCCCGACCAGCAGCAGCCATCTCACGGTGAGTCACGAGAGCTACTCAGTGCTACCTGTCCCCCTGCCGTAGCTACCCGAGCGCAGGGCCGTGTCCGGGTCTACCGCCCAATCCTGGGCTCCCGGTTCTGCTGCTGCGGCTGGGCGACCGCCGCGGCGGATGCCGGCGGGGCTGGGGCTGGACCTGGCGGGCGTGGAAGGTGCGGGCGAGGGCATCGGCTTGGTGGAAGTCGTGAACCTCAGCTAGGCCCCCGGCAGGTGTGCTAGCTGACCAAGATCAATCTCACCGGGATTTCCTGTACGCCAACTACTCACACCCGTCCTCGCCGTCGGGCAGGGCGGCGCGGGCGGCACACCCCGCCGGGCTACCAGCCCCAGACCGTTTCGGTGTTGGCGCTGACCGTGTAGGGCTGGGTGCGGTCTTCTCCCGGGCCGTCGGGGAGCATCGGGTAGCAAAGGCTGCTGGACGGGTGAGTGCTGGCGTCACCGAGAAGACGGACAACCTCGTCGTAGGTGTCGGGATCCAGCTGTTGCTCGACCGCGAGCCGGGTCACGACGGCGCTGGCGGTGATCGCGGCCGGCGCCTCCGGGACAGGCCGGAGCTCCATCTCTAGGTCCACGTCCAGGTAGGGGTCGAACCTGCGGTCACGCAGCAGCTGGTAGGCGGCCACCAGGGCGTCGGTGTTGAGGTCGTCCTGCCAGGCCGGCTCCAGGACGAAGTCAGGGTGCTCACGGCAGATGCGGGGCCAGTCCAGCGGGTCCCAGAGCCTGCCGAGCGCGAGGGAGGGCGACGTGGAGGGGTGCATCCTCCCGTCGAACTCCGCACGCATCCACGCCGGGATCCGGGTGTTGGGCCCGAAGGAGTGTGTGCGGTCGGAGCCATGGACCATGTCGTCCATGGCCTTCTCGTGGGCGTCCCGGGCGTCCCTGGGCCACTGGTTCCAGTAGGTGTGCTGTTCTTCGGCGTGGGTGGTTAGCTGGGCGTTCAGGTCGTCCAGGCAGGGGCGGCAGCCATGGGCGTGGCGTACTTCGGCGGCTTCGGTCCACACGGTCATCAGCCCGTTGTGGCTCATCCCGACCTTGCCGTCCTTGACCCACACCACGGTCTCGGTGACAGGCGCGCCGCGGTGGGTGAGGACCTGCTGACCCTTCCGGAAGTGTCCGCGGCGCTCCCAGGCCGGACGACGGGTCAGCAGTCGGCGGACGGCGCTGATCACGGCTGCGCCTCGTCAGCGGCGGCCAGGGCTTCACGCACGCTCGCCGGCCGGGAGCGGTCTTGGTAGGGGCGTGCGATGTTGAGGAGGAGGTTCCACAGCAGGTGGATTGGGGTCTCCTCGGGCTGGCCGGCGAGGAGATGGCGCTCCAGTTCCTGGGCGGCGGCGTGTGCGGATTGGCCGAGGGCTCGGGGCAGGCGGAGCAGTTCGACCGCGTCGGGGGTCTCGCGTTGGTCGGTAGGGATGCGCTCGAGGAGGATTTGCACGGACTCTTCGAGGCGGGCCTGGATGAAGGCGTCGAGGGCGTGGACGGTACCGACGGCCGGCAGGGGCAGGCTCCTGGTGGTGTCGTGGGTCATGGACGGGAGCGTAGCCGTCGCTGACGGCCAGTCGTGGGGGATTTCGGGGGCCGATGTCGGCCGTGGGGCCACCGGGCGTCCTGCCCGGCGCTGGTGGTGAGACGGGTGGACGTCACCTGCTGCCTGGTCCGGGCCCGGCGCGGAAGCCGGAGGGAGTCTCTCATCGGCCGGGTTGGCGGTTCAGGGCTGGGCTGGGCTGTGCGAGCGGGCCCGGGGGTCTGCCGAGTGGTGGTAGGCCTGGCCGACCTGGGTCCAGTGCAGTTCGCGGGCCGGTGAGGAGTTCCAGTACTCCTCGAAGCAATGGGGCCGTGCGTGGGTGCATGCCCGCTGCCCGTTGAGGTACAGGTACTCCTGCGCGTTGTGCGAGATGCACAGCAGGCCGCGGACCTCGCCGGTTCGGTGATCATGGTCGATGGTGGCCGGGGAGGTTGCGCAGCAGGCGCAGCGGCCGTCCTGGAGTTCGTAGAGGCGCCACCACACGTACCAGCGGGGGATCTTGCCGCGTGCGGGCCACTGCCTCGGGAGGGGGCCGATCGGGCGCTCGACGTACAGAGGCCAGCCGTAGGTGTTGCAGCGCTGGTCCGGGGGGACGGTGGCGGCTCCTGCGGGCGGGCCGAGGTACGTGTCCGGGACGCGGTACCAAGGATCGGGCATCAGTGCCCGGCAGGGGCTGTTCCAGCGGGGGCAGAAACCCAACCGTGGGCCGTAGCGGGGGTCCCAGAGGTGGTACAGGCCTGTGCGCAGATCCTGGCGGGCCAGTTCGGGGCCGGTTGGCCGGTTGGTGGCGTGGCCTTCGAGGCAGGGCTTCGTCACGTTCGAGTCATCGGCCGACGGTACCCAGTGCATGATGCGCGGTCCGGGCGACGGCGCCGGGGCCAACCTTCTATTTGTGTCTGCGACAGAGTCCAGTGGCCCCGCCTGAACGGTGGGAGTTGGCGCCGCCAAACGTTCGAAGGCGGGCCGCTTGCCGGGCTGGCCTACAGACATAGCCAGCAGGAACGGGCCCGTGGCGGGCGAGGCAGTCATTCCGCTGACCGTTCGGGGGGGCCAGACGAAACCGTCGGAGTGGGGCCGGCGGAGGGCCGTCCAAGACACTCCGCATCACCGGGGCGGGCCTTTCAGGTTGGGTGATTTACACCCCGAGGGCGGCGAGCAGGCGCCCGTCGTAGCCGGCGGCCGCCAGGTCGGTGGGCGCGAGGCCGGCCTGGTGGAGGACGGTGAGGACGAGGATGTGGCCGGGGCCGGTGGCCCAGGCCTGCCGCGTGGCTTCGGTGAGGTCCTTTCGCGCGCGCTGTACTGCCGGTTCGGTGTCGTCGCCGTCCGCCTTCGGGCGGGCGGTGTGGAAGGCGTCGACGGCACGGGCGACGTCGGCGAAGGCCTGGGCGGTTCGCTTGCCGTCGGGGGTCGGTCCGAGGACCAGCACCGGCGCCCATCGGTCGCGCTTCGGTGCGTCCGGGTGGTCCTGGGCGCGTCGGCGGGCGCGCTCCTGGACGCCGCGGCGCAGTTGCTCCATGCGAACCGGGATCTCCCAGCCCTTCCCGCCCCTGGCGGTCAGGTCGTCCTTCATCAGCTGGATCTGCTTGCGGTAGGTAGTGGCCAGGCCGTGCGTCTCCAGCCGCATGCCGGGGCGACGGGCACCGCGGTTGCCCGCGGCGGCGGTCCCGCCGTTGTGGTTGGCGCGCAGGGAGACCCACAGCGCATCCGCGCTGCCCTCCATGCCGCGGACCAGGTCCTGGCGGAGCGGCAGGTAGTGGCCGACGGCGGCGCGACTGGTCGGGGAGAGCGCCCAGACCTCCGTGATCGCCTCGGTGGCGATCTGGGCCTGCGGGTTGCGCCGGATCCTGGTCCAGGAGAGGTCCGGGGAGAGGTCGTCCAGGTCCTGGGAGCAGAGTTCGCCGGCGCGGGCGGCGGTGTCGAGCACCACGCCGATGATCGCCAGGATCCTGGCGCGCTGGTGGTCGGTGGGGCGGCGCTGGACGAGGGTGTCCAGCCGGTCGTGGAAGGCGGAGCGGGCCCAGCTCGGCAGGGAGTCCTTGAGGGTGGGCTTGGAGAAGCTCGGGGCGCCGCAGGGGACGCCGGCGGTCGCGGCCAGGCGGCGGAGCATGGTGGCGCGGCGGCGCTGGGAGGCGAGTACGCCCTTGGTGGGCGTCTGCAGCTCGGCCTTGCGCAGCTCGCCCTGGGCGGTGAGCCGCAGGAGCTCGGCGGCACCGGGGCCAAGGAGGTCGCGCAGGGACCTGCCGTAGCGCATGCGGAAGTCGTCGTCGTCCAGGGCGAGTTTCAGGGTGCCTTCGATCCAGCGCAGCCCGTTCTCGACGGCCTTGCTGACGCCTTCCGCGATGGCGAGGTCGACCAGGACGGGGAGTTCCTCGCGCGCGGCGCGGTGGCGGCCGTCGGTGTCGAGTTCGCTGGTGGATTCGGGCTCGTTATCCCTCACTCGGGGAGTCTTTCACGATGGGGCGGGGAGGGCCAGTCCCCGAAGGGGTGACCTCGGGGACCGGCTGGTGTTCAGGCTGGTGCTGGTGCTTCCTGGGCTGGTTCGCCGGGCCGTGCGGCCGGGACGGCTGCGAAGGGATCGACGGCGGGGTCGATCAGCGGGCGGACGTAGACCTGCTCGGGGATGGCGGAGTCGTCGCGCCAGCGTCCGGCGCGGGCGAGCTGCTTGCCGCGGACTCCGTGTTCGGCGAGGTCGGTGGAGGCCCCGGCGCGGATGCCCTGGGAGGTGATGGTGGCCGGTTTGCGGATGCCGGCGTTTGCGGCGAGGACCTTGATCCGCTCGCCGATGGCGGCGGGGGACAGCCGGGCTTCGGGGCCGGCCGATCGGGCCCGCTTGGTCAGGTTGTGGGCGACGGAGAGCTGGCGCAGGAGCGGGCCGTTGGTGATGCCCTGCTGGCGCAGCCAGGCGAGCCAGGTGCGGGTGCGGCGGACGAGCTGGGTGTCCGGGCGGTCGTGGAGGCGGATGAGGTCGAGGCCTTCGCCATCCTGGTGGGTCTTGTCCATCTCCAGGTCGATGACGACCTGGTGGTCGAGCACTTCGAGGTACTCGATGTCCACGGCGGCCGGTTCGCTGCGGCGTCCCAGCATCTGGTACATCATGCCGAGCAGTACGACGTCGCGCTGGCCGGTGGGGGTGGACTCGTCGCAGGCGTCGATCATGGCGAGGACGTCGGACAGCTGGAGGGCGGGGGCCTGCTTCTTGCGGTTGGTCCGGGGGTTCTCGCGGCGGTAGGTGTCGAGCAGCGCGAGCGTCTCGTCGCGTTCGGGCCTGCGGCCGGGCGGCTGCCAGCGCCAGATGTGCCCCATGTAGGTGTTGATCGTGTCGGCCTTGGGGCTGGGCTGCTGGCGCATCAGGTGGGCGGCGTACTCGAGGTAGGTGGCGTCGGTGCAGGGCCTGGCGACGCGGCCTTCGGCGGCGCACCACTGCTCGAACCGGCGGATCGCGGCGGCGCGGTTGATGCGGGTGTTGTCGGCGCCGGCGCGGGCGCGGCGCTGGGCGGTGTCCGCGGAGATCCGGAAGTCCGCCTCGGTGTAGCGCGGCTGGTCCTCGGCGGTGGGCGGCAGCTCGCCGGGGGCGAGGACGGTGTGCCGGTCCACGAGGTAGCGAGGGTGGTGACTGCGGGTGCTGGCCGGCAGCAGAGCGGTTCCGGACCAGTCGACCGCGTCGTCGTCGACCAGCTCTGCGTCCAAGATGTCCTGGTCGGCGGCGTCGGCGGCCATGGGCGGGCGGGCTCCCTTCGGTTCGTCGTGTGGTGGCGGCGCTGCAGGAGCGCCGCCCGGGAGGTGGTTCAGGCGCTGGTCTGGGCCGGGGCGTGCGCGTTGAGGGCGATGAGTTCCATCTCCTGGGTGCCCATCCAGATCGGCTCAGCGTATGCGGGTCGGTCGTCCCACAGCTGGGCGGTGCGGGCCAGGAAATCCCAGGCGTCAGCGCTCAGGACCCGCTTGGCGGCTGCCAGCCGCTCGTCCTCGTCGGCCGCGGACGGCAGCAGGTAGGTCTCCAGGGCGGCGGCTGCGGAGTTGACCTGGTCGAACAGCGCCTCGGCCGTTCGTCGCTCGTCGGTGCGCGGCCCGGTGGCGTCCACCACCTTCGGCCGGATGCGGTCCTGGATGAAGTCGGCGAGCTCGCGGACCTGGTCGATGGTCACGGTGGTGAGGATGGTGGCCCCTTGCCGGGTGTCGTCGTCGTACATCAGGTTCTCCTCTGCGCTGGGGTCGGGTGGTGCACGGCCGCTGCCGGCGGGCCGGTGTGCGGCGACGGGTGGTGCGTCAGATTCCGCGGGACGTGACGTTGATGATCTTGCCGTCCCGCTCGGCCGTCCAGGCGGAGGGGTCGAGGATCCCGGCGGCGATCTCGCGCTCCTTGAGCGCCGCCTGGCGGTGGTCGTTGCGCAGGATCGGCTCGACCACGGCCAGGCGCTCGTAGGCCTCGGCACGCGCGAGGTGCGCCTCTGCCCATGACTCCTTCGAGCCTCCAGGCTCCTGGCCCATGTAGGCGTTGTAGGCGCGCTCGTGGTCGAGCCGGGCGCGTAGTTCGACGGCCTCGGTCCGGTGCTGCTGGGCGAGGTGCCGGTCCGCCTCGTTGCGGGGGTCGGCGGCGGCGAGGTGGGCGCTGATGGCGGGCGGTTCTCCGGGCACGAGCTCGGCGTACCAGGCATCCAGCTCTGCGGCGAGCGCCCGGGTGTCGGCCGTCTCCCCGGCGGGGGTTCGGCGGCGTCTGTTGATCAGGGCCCACCCTCGGAGCTGGGTGATCCACCGCTCGTGGGCGGCCTGGCGGCTGCTGTGAGCGGCGTCGCCGAGGTCCTGCCAGGTTGCGCCGCGCTCGCGCTCGGCGATGGCCGCCCACCTGACGACTTCGTCGGCGAGTTCACGCAGCTCGATGGCGTCGGACAGGGTCGGCGCCCCGTCAACGGAGGCCCTCTGGTCGAGCGGGAACTGCTCAAGCGCGGTGTTCACGAGCCGCCGAAGGGCGTGGGCGTGGGCGACGAAAGCCTCGTCGGCCGGCACGAGGGTGCCGGGGGTCGGTGTGTCATCACTCGTCATGTTGTCAAGGTATCCCTGACAGATAAGCTCTGTCAGGGATACCTTGACGACATGCTGAAGTTCACCCAGGGGTGACCCGAAGACCTCCTGACGCGGCCTCCGATGGGGCGCCGGTCAGCGCGGGGTGGCGCCTTCGGGGCGCGTACCCCGTCTGACCGCCCGGCAGATGCTCACCGAGCCGTGCCCCGCGTGCGAGGCCCCCGTCGGAGAGGCGTGCACGATCCAGGGCGGACACGCCGCACGCGCCGAGGCAGTCCTCGCAGCCGTCACCAGGGGCGTGCGCCCCGACCAGGTCGCGACCGTGACCGCGTGGGCCGAACGCGAGGTGCGCAAGCAGCAAGGCCAGGTGGCGGAGACCTCCGGCCGCGAGGACCGGGCACCAAGGTCCGCGTTCGGCTGAGCGGCCCTATCCGGCGCCCTGGTCGCGGCCGGTCGCGCGACGCTGGAGGCGTGGCCACGCGACGGAAGGCGCCGAGTCCGCTGGTCCTGCACCCGCCGGTGCCGCTGATGCAGCCGCGACCGGTGCAGGTGCTCCCGGCCGAGGACGGCATGCCCGGCGGCACGCTGTACGAGATCAAACTGGACGGCGTCCGCTGTTGTGCGGTGCGCACCGAGGCCGGGATCGAGCTGTGGTCGCGGCGCGGCCGCCCGTTGAACACGAGGTTCCCGGAGGTGCTGTCGGCGCTGGCGGAGACGCTCGACCCGGGCGTCGTCCTCGACGGCGAGGTCTGCGCCTACCGGGACGGTCGGCTCGCGTTCACCGAGGTGCTGCGCTCGGCCCGGGCCCGGGCCGCTGACCGGGTCGCGGTGAGCTATGTCGCCTGGGACGTCCTCGCCGTCCCGGGGCGCGACGTCCGGGGCCTGCCGCTCACCGAACGCCGCGAGCTCCTGGCGGAGGTACTTGCCGGGGCCCATCCGCCGATCGAACAGGTCATGGCGACGCGCAGTCGGGAGACGGCGATCGGTTGGTACCGGGACCTGCAGGTTGCAGGTGTGGAGGGTCTGGTCTGCAAGGCGGCTGCGGCCCCCTACCGGCCGGGGGGTTCTTCGTGGGTGAAGTTGCGGCACACCGAAACCTCCGACTGCGAACTCGCCGGGATCGTCGGCGACCCGGCTCGGCCCGAAGCCTTGCTCGTGCACCTGCCCGACGGCCGACAGGCGACCACCTCACCCCGCCTCACCACCGTGCAGGCCCACCAGGTGGTGCAGGCGGTTCGCAGCCGGCTACGTCCGGACCCCTCGCACGCCTGGGTGCACTGGATCACCGAACCACGGCCCCTGGTGGAAGTGCTGGTCGGCTCGGGGC
Organism: Kitasatospora sp. MAA19; assembly: GCF_029894125.1. Lineage (GTDB taxonomy): Bacteria > Actinomycetota > Actinomycetes > Streptomycetales > Streptomycetaceae > Kitasatospora. Next base: position 808 of record NZ_JARXYZ010000046.1, on the reverse strand, counting down.
GCCATAGGCAGGTCCGATTCGTCCGGATGCGGCCCGAGGAGTAGGCCAAGAGCCGTGCGAACCGCCGCCCCGATCCGCTGTCTGCTGAGCCCGGGCGCAGCTATCCGTCGCCCGATAGAGGTAACCGAAGGCGGGTCGCTCCGCCCCCAGCGGGGCTTCATTCGAACCGGTCATCGCGGCCCAGGCGGCCGTCGCCGATGCCTCCACCATGACCATCGACATCGCCACGCTGCAGGCTCCCGCAACAGGGCCCGACGGCCAGCGGCTGTTCACCTGCCCGCCCTGGTGCAACGACGCGCCGCCCCACCCTGACCATGCAGGCGACCGCCGGACGCTCGCCGACGTCATCCACTACGGGCCGACCGCCGGCTTCACCCTGGCCGAGTGGCCCGGGCCTGGGTACGGGTACCGCTGGCCCTCGCTGGAGGTCACCATCGACCTCGCCGCCCGGTCCCTGGCTGACGGCACCCCGGGTCCGGCCTACCTTGTCTGCTCGCCCGACGAACTCGGCGAGCGCTTCGAGATCCACGACCCCGAGCGGGTCGTCCGGTTGATCGCCGCCTACACCCGCACTGCCGCCACCCTGCATGAGATGCGGGCAATCATGACCGGCAGCTCGGGGAAGTAGATCCCGGCCGAAGGCCCGGCGCCGTCCCTCCGGTGCAGCGCTCCAACCCGCTCGGGGGGTCAGGCCGGCCGCTGCTCTTCACGGTTGTTTTTATCGGGGTGAACGAGAGCCACGACTCCGGTCTGCTTGAGAGCCAGTGGTTCTCCGGCGAGAGCAAGAGCCATCCGTCCGGTCAGGTGA
>NZ_JARXYZ010000045.1 GCF_029894125.1 Kitasatospora sp. MAA19 | reverse complement strand
AAACGCTCGGCTGGGAAACCCCAGCCGAGCGTCTGCATAAACTCATCGCGGCCTAGACAACCGACTACGTGTTGCGACGACCGCTAGAAACCGCCCTGCTGCGGGGAGCCCCTCCGGCGTCCAGGGCTTGTCTGAACAATGCCCGCCGCTCAGCCCCGCTTCACCACCGGCTTGACCGGCGGCGCCGAGGCGTCGATCGCCGCCAGCGAGCGGCGCACCTGGTTGCGGTCCGTGGTGTACCAGAACTCCGGCATCGAGGACCGGAAGAAGCTCCCGTACCGCTTGGTCTCCACCCGCGGGTCCAGCACCGCGACCACGCCCCGGTCCTCCGCCGCGCGCACCAGCCGGCCCGCGCCCTGCGCCATCAGCAGCGCCGCGTGCGTCGCCGCGACGGCCATGAAGCCGTTCCCGCCGCGCTGTTCGACGTCCTTCTGGCGGGCGCTCATCAGCGGGTCGTCCGGCCGGGGGAACGGGATGCGGTCCATCACGACCAGCTGGCAGGCCGAGCCGGGCACGTCCACGCCCTGCCAGAGCGAGAGCGTGCCGAACAGGCAGGTGGACGCGTCCGAGGCGAACTCGCGGATCAACTCGCCCAGGGTGTCCTCCCCCTGGAGCAGGATCCGGTTGTCCAGCCGCTCCCGCAGCGCCTCGGCGGCCGTCTGGGCGCCGCGCATCGAGGAGAACAGGCCCAGCGTGCGCCCGCCGGCCGCGCCGATCAGCTCGGCCAACTCGTCCAGCATGTCGGGCCGTTCCGGATCGCGGCCGGGATCGGCGAGGTGCCGGGCGACGTACAGGATGCCCTGCTTGGGGTACTTGAACGGCGAGCCGACGTCGATGCCCCGCCAGTGCGGCACCGCGTCCTCGCCGAAGCCGGGCTCCGGGTTGTCCCCGGGGGTGCGCTCGTCCGGCAGCCGGGCCTCCGAGGGCAGGCCGACCGAGGCGGCGACGCCGTTGAAGTCCCCGCCGAGTTTGAGGGTGGCCGAGGTGAGCACCACCGAGCGCTCCTTGTACAGGCCCTCGCGCAGCAGCCCGGAGACGCTGAGCGGGGCGACCCGCAGCGAGGCCGTGCCCATCCCGAAGCGGTCGCTGCGCTCGATCCAGACCACGTCGTACTCGGAGTCCTCCAGCAGCCGCTCGGCGGTCTCGTGCAGCGACTCGGCGGAGGCCATCGCCTGCTTGCGGACCGCGTCCTCGTCGCTGAGGCCCTTGTCGCGGGTCTCGCCGAGGGAGCTGATCACCTGGCGCGCGGCGTCCCGGATCGCGGTGACCGCGTACGCCAGGTACTCGGGCAGCTCCTCGACCCGGCCGGGCTGGGCGGTCTCCATCAGGCCGTGGTAGTTCTCGGCGGCGGCCTGCAGGGCGTCCACGGCCTTCTCGTTGGCGAGCCGGGCGGCGCGCTTGACCGCCCGGTTGACCGCGCCGACGGTCAGCTCGGCGGTGGCCGCGCCGGTGACCCGGTTGACCAGTTCGTGCGCCTCGTCGACGATCAGCAGCCCGTGCTCGGGCAGCACCGGCGCGCCCTCTATGGCGTCGATCGCGAGCATCGCGTGGTTGGTGACCACGACGTCCGCCAGCTTGGCCCGCTCCCGGGCCTTCTCCGCGAAGCACTCCTGTCCGTACGCGCAGCGGGTGGCGCCCAGGCACTCCTTGGAGGTGACCGCCAGCTGGGCCCAGGCCTTGTCGGAGACGCCGGGGCTGAGGTCGTCCCGGTCCCCGGTGTCGGTCTCCTCGGCCCACTCGCGCAGCCGCAGCACGTCCTGCCCGAGCTTGCTGGCGGGCCCGCCGAGCGCCTCGGCCGCGTCGAACAGGCCCTCGCCCTCGTCGCTCGGGGTGCCCTCGTTGGCCCGGTGCAGGCACAGGTAGTTGGAGCGGCCCTTGAGCATCGCGAACAGCGGGCGGCGGCGCAGCACCGGGTGCAGCGCCTCGACGGTGCGCGGCAAGTCCCGTTCGACCAGCTGGCGTTGCAGCGCCAGGGTGGCGGTGGCGACCACCACGCGGTCCCCGTGGGCGACCGCCGGCACCAGGTAGGCGAGGGACTTTCCGGTGCCGGTGCCGGCCTGGACGAGCAGGTGCTCGGCGTTGTCGACGGCGTCGGCGACGGCCTCGGCCATCCGGACCTGGCCGGGCCGCTCGACGCCGCCGACGGCCGCCACCGCGGCATGCAGCAGGTCGGGGATGCGCGAGCGCGGGACGGCGACGGCTTCCTCGACGTCGACGGCGGCGTCGCCGTCCTCGCCTGGGAGCTCGGTCGCGCCGGGGAGCTGGGATTCGGAGTCGTTCGTCATGACCCTCCCAGCCTACGGGGCAGGGGTGACAATCCGGCTCCGTCGCCCGGGAAGATCCGTCTCCAGGGTCACCAGGGCGTTCGGGACGGTCCCGTACCGGGCGGCGTGCGGGCGGTGCGGGCGGTCCTGGTAACCGTCGAGCAGCAGCCGGTTGCGGTTGAGGCAGAGCCGGTCGATCCGGGGCCGGAACAGGTCGAACAGCTCGAAGCGCTCGCGCAGCCCGGGGAAGCGGTCCTGGTAACGGTGGATCTCGGCGCGCAGCAGGGCCCAGAACTCGGCCTCGGGCAGCCCGGTCTGCGCCTCCAGCAGCGGGGCGAGGAAGCGGAAGACGCCGATGAACAGCCCGGAGTGGATGAACTGGCAGAGCTCCTGCGGGCCGTCCCGCAGCAGCACGTCGTCGACCTCGGCGGGCAGGCCGCGCAGTTCGGGCAGGTCCTGGTCGCTGAGGTTGACGTCGTCGACGAAGTCCTTGACCGCGAGCCGGGCGGGGGCGTCATGCTCGTCGAAGACGACGATGGCGTTCTCGCCGTGCGGGGAGAAGACCAGCCCGTACCGGTAGAGGAAGTGCAGCAGCGGCGGCAGCATGGCGCCGAACAGCCGGCCGGTCCACGCGGCGGGGGTGAGGCCGGAGCGGGCGATCAGTTCGGCGGCGAGGGCCCGGCCGTCGGAGCCGGTCTGCAGCAGGGCGGCCAGGGTGCGGGCGCGTTCGCCGCCGGTCAGGCAGGGGCCGAGCGGTTCGCGCCAGATCGCGCCGAGGAGTTCCTTGTACTGGTAGGGCGCCTCGGGCAGCTCGCGGTAGAGCGGGTGGTCGACGGTGACGGAGGCGATCTCGCCGAGCAGGATCACCCGGCACTCCTCGCGCAGGTACGGGTCGGCGTCGCGCAGGCCGTGGATCCAGGCGGTGACGGCGGGCGCGGCGAGGGTGCGTTCGGTGGGCAGGCCGCGCCAGACCAGGGTGTTGAGGATGGACAGCGGCAGTTTGACGGTGCAGCGCTCGGGGTGGGCGGTGTTGAAGAAGGAGCGGATGGACTGCTGGGGCAGCCGTGGGTCACCGTCGGAGGGCAGCGGGACGATCTCGCCGGAGGCGATCCAGGGCGCGAACAGCGGGACGACCGTCTCGTCCCACTGCCAGGGGTGGACGGGCAGCAGCAGGTAGTCGTCGGCGGCCGGGCCGAGGGCGGCGCGCAGCGCGTCCGGGTCGTCGAGTTCGCGGGCGTACAGCTGCTCGGGCCGCTCCAGGCCGGGTACGCCGCGGTACTCGGCGAGCCGGCGGTGGACGGCGATCCAGGGCAGCGGGCGCGGGGTGCGGGCCTCCGGGGTCCAGCGGGCGGCGTCGGCGGCGGAGAAGCCGATCCGGCCCTTGTTGGGGACGATCCAGGGGTGGCCGTTCTGGCGGCCCTCCAGGGCGGAGTGGTCGAGGTCGGCGAGTTCGGCGGCGGTGAGCGCGGTGGCGAGCTGGTGCGCGTCGGCGGTCAGGGTGGCGGTGAGTTCGCGGATCAGGTGGCCGGTGGTCTCGCCGCGCAGTCCGAGGGCGTGCCGGGCGTGCGGGAGGAAGCGCAGCGGGTCGAGGCCGTCCGGGTCGGAGCAGCGGACCGACGCCGGGTCGACCTGCCAGCTTCCGTACGCGCCGCGGCGGGCGGTGAAGCGGTACTCGGCCTCGGGCAGCCAGAGCAGGTACTCGCCGTCGGCGGCGCCGCGGACGGGGGTGAGCAGTTCCTCGTAGGCGAACTCGCCGAGCATCTTGGCCAGCAGGGCCCGGCCGGCCCGCCGCCAGTGCCCGGCGGTCAGGTGCGGGGGCAGGTACAACGGCGGTTCAGCGGCCGGCGGTTGCGGCACGGGTCAGCTCCTGGGGGCGGGGGACGACGGGGGTGCTCTCGGTGGGGGCGTGCTCGGTAGGGGGACGCTCGGCGGCGGGCGTGCGCCCGACGACGGGGGCGGCCCCGGGCGGCGCGAAGCCGGTCCAGGCGGTGCGGGTGGGCAGCCGGTGGACGGTCCGGCCGGTGACGGCGTTGAGGATCACGGCGGCCCGGTGGGCGCCGAGGCCCAGGTCGGGGGTGCCGACGCCGTGGGTGTGCAGTTCGGCGTTCTGGACGTAGAGGCCGCCGGTGAGTTCGGGCCGGGTGGCGACCCGGTGGTCGAGGTCGACCCGGTAGCGCCCGTCCCGGTCCCAGTCGATCAGCCGGGCCAGCGGTTCGAGCGCGGCCGGGCGGGCGGCCCGGTAGCCGGTGGCGAGCACCACGGCGTCGGTGCGCAGGAGGTGTTCGGCGCCGGAGTCGGCGTGCCGGCAGCGCAGTTCGAGGCCGCCGCAGGGGCCGGGACGGGCCTCGGTGACGGCGGTGCCGGGGGTGATCTCGACCGGGGCGGTGTCGATCGGGGCGCCGATGGTGCGCTCGTAGAGGTGGTCGTGGATCTCGGCGAGGGTCTCGGCGCTGGCGGCCTTGTGCAGCTGCCACTGGGCGCTGACCAGGGCGTCCCGGACGGGTTCGGGCAGGCTGTGGAAGTAGCGGGTGTAGTCGGGGGTGAAGTGCTCCAGGCCGAGCTTGGAGTACTCCATGGGTGCGAGCGCCCTGGTCCGGGTGAGCCAGCGCAGCCGGACGCCGTCGCCCGCGTGGCGCCGGAGCAGGTCGAGGAAGACCTCGGCGCCGGACTGCCCACTGCCGATCACGGTGATGTCGCGGGCGCCGGCGAGGTCGTCGCGGCGGTCCAGGTAGTCGGCGGAGTGGAAGGCGTGCGGGTGGCCGTCGAGGGCGGTGAAGGCCTCGGGCAGGACGGGCCGGGTGCCGACGCCGAGGGCGAGGTTGCGGGCCTGCACCTCGGTCCGGCGCCCGGTCGCGGTGTCGGTCAACTCGGCCCGGAACAGGCCGCCCCCTCCCGAGCCGGCGACCCAGTGCAGGGCGGTGACCTCGGTGCCGAAGCGGCAGCTGTCGAGCCGTTCGGCGGCCCAGCGGCAGTAGTGGTCGTACTCGCGGCGGGGCAGTTGGAAGCGCTCGGCGAAGTAGAACGGGAAGAGCCGGTCCTGCTCGCGCAGGTAGTTGAGGAAGGACCACGGGTTGGTCGGGTCGACGAGGGAGACCAGGTCGGCCAGGAACGGCACCTGCATCCGGGCCCCGTCCACCAGCATGCCGGGGTGCCAGCGGAACTCCGGGCGCTGGTCGCAGAAGAGCGTGCGCAGGCCGGGGACGGGGTCGGCGAGCGCGGCGAGCGAGAGGTTGAAGGGGCCGATGCCGACGCCGAGCAGGTCGTACGGCGGCTGGGGTGCGGGGGTGTCCACGAGGGTGTCCTAGGCGGGGAGGGGGAGCCGGGCGCGGATCATCAGGGCGGCGCGCTTGTCGGGCAGGTCGAGTTCGGCGTCCGACCGGAATCCGGCCCGTTCGAAGGCCCGGACGGAGCGCCGGTTGCGGACGTCCGGTTCGGCGACGACCCGCTCGCAGCACGGGCGTCGCCACAGGATCCGCTCGGCGAGGGCGGCCAGCAGGACGGCGCCGAGGCCCCGGCCGCGGCTCTCGGCGGGGCCGAGCAGCAGGTGGACGCCGGTGTCGTGCGGGCGGGCCGGGTAGTGCCGGGCGAGCGGGTCGAGGTCGGCGCGGTAGACCTCCCAGTAGCTCATCGGGGCCCCGTCGAGCAGGCCGAGGCAGGGCACGCTGCGGCCGTCGCCGTCGAGTTGGGCCCGGAGGTGCCGTTCGGTGACGTCGGGCGGACCGGCGAGCTCCCAGAACGCGGCGATCTCGGGGTCGTTCATCCACCCGGCGAGCAGGTCCAGGTCGGCGGGCAGCCGGACCGGGCGGAGCCGGAACTCGCCGACCGGGGTGGGGATCGCGCCCCACCCCGGCAGGTCGTCGAGCATGCTCATGCGCCCGCCAGCGGGTTGGGGATGTCCACGTAGACGGACTGGGTGGCGACCGGACCGACCAGTTCGTCCAGTCCGTTGATCCGGGTGAGCAGGTTGGCCTTGCAGGGCAGGGTGGGCGCGTCGAGCAGCAGCGCGGGCAGCGCCGAGCCGGTGGCGGCGGCCCGCGGGCCGGCCAGGAACCGGCGCAGCCCGGCCAGCAGGACGGCCTCGTCGGCGAGCCCCTGGCTGCCGAAGGCGCCGACCAGGCCGAGGACGTGGTTGATGCCGAGGTAGTACGCGAAGTGGTGGTCGATCACCTCGTCCGGCAGGAAGGTGTCGCTGTGCGCGCCGAGCCCGGGCAGCCGCGCGGTGAGCCGGTCGGCGGCGCCCTCCCGGTAGTAGTAGCCCTGGTTGTCGCGGTAGCGGCCGCCGCTGGGCCAGCCGTCGGCGTCGAGCAGGACGAGGCTGTTCTGCTGGTGGGCCTCCAGGGCGATGCCGGCCCGGCCGTCCAGCCACAGGACGGGCAGCACGACGGCGTCCAGGTAGCGCAGGAACCATTCGGCGGCGACGGTCCGAAGCGGGCGGCCGCAGCGCGCGGCGAGCGCCCGCAGGGTGTCGCCGAGCCGGGACGGGACGGCGTCGCCGGTGCCGAGCGGCTGTTCGGCGACGAGCCCGGCGACGCACAGCGCGCGGTCGGCGGGGGCGAAGGGCTGGGCGCGCAGCACGGTGTCCAGGCCCCCCGGGTCGCCGAGGCCGGGGTGGTCGACGCCGATCCAGGCCGGGTCGCGCACGATGTCGAAGCCGGGGTGGGCGGCCCGCCACTCGGCGGCCAGGCCGCTCTCCAGCAACCGGTGCACCTCCAGGCCGCGGTGGAGTTCCTTGCGCAGGTTCTCCCGGCGGGAGTTGGTGATCCGCAGGCCGAGCGAGAGCTTGAGCATCCACGGGGTGCCGGGCCGGTAGACGGTGCGCACCGAGGAGGTGGGGTGCCAGGGTTCGCCGGCCGGGCCGAGGTCGTGCAGCAGCCCGTCGGCGAGCAGGGCGGCGACGGCCGGGCGGTGGGCGAGTTCGCGGGCCTGCCAGGGGTGCAGGGGCAGCGCGGCGGTGCCGGGCGGCAGGGCCGCGTGGCCGCCGAGCAGGCCGGCGGTGACCCGGTCGGCGCTCTCGGTGAGGGCGGAGCCGGCGGCGAGCAGGTCGCGGCGCACCGCGTACCAGTGGAGTTGGAAGGAGCCGTGCAGTTCGGGCGAGTAGGCGGCGCTCTGGGCCGGGCCGAGGCCGTCGCGGCTCTTCGGGGTGGGGTGCAGCGGGTGGCCGAGCAGCAGGGACTGCTCGGCGGCGAGGAAGTGCGAGCGCTCCGGGCCGCCGGAGGGGGCGGCGGTGCGGCGGTGGGCGAGGATGTCGGCGGTGCGGACGACGGAGTCGGCGACCCGGGCGGCGAGGTCGGCGACCTGCCCGGGGTCGGGGCGGTCGGCGGCCGCGGCGGCGAGCAGCGCGGCCGTGGTGACGGCGTCCACGGGGGCGTCGGCGGTGCCCTCGCCGGCCGAGAGGACGGCGGGGCCGAACCGGTGCCAGCCGGCGGGCGACCAGTAGCGGACGGGGGCGGAGAGCCGGGCGGCGCCGCCGAGGACGGCGATCCGCAGCTGGCCGTCGGGGCCGGGACGGGCGCCGGTCTCGCGCGTCCAGCAGCGCAGCAGGGCTTCCAGCGCGGCCTGTTCGGCGGCGACGGCGGGGTCCGGGTGCAGCAGCTGGTCGGGCTCGGCCGACCGGTCCGCGGGCAGCAGCGGGTCGGGCGGGGCTCCGGTGAGGGCGGTGCTCAAGGCTGCTCCTTGGGGCGCGTGGGGGTGCGGACGCGCACGGGTGGTGGAGGGGATTCGGCGGGCGCTCGCACCATCGCGTCAGGTAAGGGTTACCTATCCCCGACGGGTGATCACAAGGTCGGCTCACTCGTCCAGGTGAAGATCGGGGATTGTGCTCCACCGGGGCGGACCGCCCTGCTGGGCCGACGGGCCGACTGCGGCCACGTCACGGATCGGTGACCTCCGGTCAGGGCCGGAACCCGGGGGGCGGCCGTCGCCGTCCTGGTGACCGGTGGAAGACTCCACAGCGGCGAGCCGCCGCACGACAACCCGACCGAGCCCAGGGGGAAGCGCACAGATGCCATCGATCCACCGGTCAGCCATGGCCGTCGCCCTCGTCACGGGGACGCTGCTCGCGGCGAGCGCCTGCGGGCCGGACGGCCCGGCGGGCGGTGGGAGCGGCACCGCCGCGCCGCCACCCGCCTCCGCGAGCCCGACCAGCACCGCCGCGGGCAGCGGCGGCGTGATCGGCGGGATCACCCTCCCGTCGGGCATCCCGACCAGCCTGCTGGAGGGCCTGCCGAAGAGCTGGGACGACCTGAAGAAGTGGAAGTTCGAGGACTGGGACTCCTGGGCGTCCAAGCACGTCTTCAACAACCCGGTGGTGAAGGACTTCTGGAACCCGGACAAGATGGGCGATTCCAAGCCCGCCGAGCCGGCCCCGCCCACCGCCAAACCGGCCACCGACGACGGTGTGACCGACCCCGATCCGCCGGCGGTCAAGGCGGTGCCGGTGCCCCGCCCGTACACCAAGCAGCCGTCCGGGAAGGTGTTCTTCAGTGCCCAGGGCGGCCGGGGCAACTGCTCCGCGACGGTGATCACCGACCCGCAGCACCCGGGCAAGAGCAACCTGGTCTGGACGGCGGGCCACTGCGTGCACTCGGGCAAGGGCGGCGACTTCTACAAGGACCTGGTCTTCGTGCCCGCCTACAACAACTCGGGCGCCTCCAGCGGTGGCAAGAAGGCCCCGCTGTCCGAACTGGCCCCGCTGGGCACCTGGTGGGCCGACCTGGTCACCACCTCGCCGCAGTGGATGGTCGAGGGCGGCGGCAGCGGTGACGCCGCGAACCAGTACGACTTCGCCGTCATGCGGGTGCACAACCAGAACGACACCGGCAAGTCGCTGGAGGAGACGGTCGGTTCGGCCGTCCCGGTCTGGTTCGACGCGCCGCGCGACAAGGTGTCCGTCGCGGCGGTCGGCTACCCGCTCTACAAGCCGTTCGACGGCCAGGAGTTGTACAAGTGCGAGGGCGGCAGGCCGACCCGGCTGTCGTTCGACCCGAAGCGCCCGTCGATGCTCACCATCGGCTGCACCATGACCCAGGGCGCCAGCGGCGGCGGCTGGTTCGCCACCATGCCGGACGGGAAGACCGCCCTGGTCAGCAACACCTCCATCGGCACCCAGGACCACACCTCGCTGAGCGGCCCGTACCTGGAGGAGGTCGCCAAGCAGGCGCTGGACTGGATCTCCAGGAAGCCGTAGCGCTGAGGCCTGTCCGGCCCCAGCCGTACGGGCGGCGGAGGCCGCCCCCGGGGGACGATGCACCATGCCGAAGCACACCGGCCGCGGACCGCGGCGCCGACCCGCACCGGTCGGCGCCGCGGTGCTCGTCGTGCTCGCCCTCGCCGCGACCGCCTGCGGGCCGGACGGCTCCGGCGCCGCCGAGGCCGCCCCGCCGCCGGCCCTCCCCAGGCCGGCCCCCACCAGCCTGGGCGACCTGGCGGGCTGGAAGCTGGAGGACTGGGGCCGGTTCGTCGCCGACAGCGGCTTCGCCAACGAGGTGGCCCCGGGTTTCTGGTCGACCGCCCGGATGGCGGCCGCCAAGGGCCGGCCCACCCCGGAGTACCCGCTCACCGCCGCGCCGGGCGACGACCGGCCGGCCACCCCGCCGGCCGCCGTCGCGGCCACGCCGCAGCCGCACCCGTACGGCCCGGCCGGCGCCGTGGTCGGCCGGCTCTTCGTCACCATGCCCCAGGGCGACGCGGCCTGTTCCGGCACGGTGGTCTCCGACCCGGTCAACCCGGGCCGCAGCAACCTCGTCTACACCGCCGCGCACTGCCTGCACGACGGCAAGGGCGGCAACTGGCTGAAGAACATCGTCTTCGTACCCGGCTTCAACCGGGACGGCCAGGCGGTCCGCGGCCGGCCGTTCACCGAGCAGCAGGCCGCCCCGTACGGCCGGTGGACGGCGGTGCGCGCGCTGGTGTCGCCGACCTGGCTCAAGGAGAGCGGCGTCGGCGCCCACCACCAGTACGACTACGGGATCATCCGGGTGCGCGGCGAGGGCGGCTCCGGCACCTCGCTGGAGGAGGCGGTGGGCGGATCGGTGCCGGTCTGGTTCAACGCCCCGCGCGACCAGATCACCTCGGCCGCCTCCTACGGGTACCCGGCCGAGCGGCCGTTCGACGGCCTGGAGCTCGACCGCTGCGACTCCCCGGTCCCGCCGGCCAGGCTCTCCTTCGACCGGACCCGCCCGCCGATGTACGTGCTCGGCTGCAGCATGACCGGCGGCTCCAGCGGCGGCGGCTGGTTCATCACCAAGGACGGCAAGCCCAACCTGATCAGCGTCACCGCGATCGGCAACCGCACCCCGTCCGCGCACCTGGCCGGCCCCTCGCTGCAGGACCAGGCGAAGCAGGCCTTCGACTACTTCGCCAAGAACGTGAAGTAGCCCGGGCCCGCGAAGCCCCACCGCCGCACACGCGAAGGGCCCCCGGACTCGCGTCCGGAGGCCCTTCGTCGGCTCGGCGCCTCAGCCCTGCAGCGCCACCGCGTAGCGCTCCAGCTCGGCGGCCAGCTCGGCCGACACCTTGGCGTGCACCAGCGTGCCCTCGCCGGTGTGCTCGGTGGCGAGCAGCTCACCCTCGGCGTGCACCCGGGAGACCAGCCCGCCCTGGGTGTAGGGCACCAGGGCCCGCACCTCGACCGCCGGGCGCGGCAGCTCGTCGTCGATGAGCTTCAGCAGCTCCTCGATGCCCGCGCCGCTGCGGGCCGACACCACGATGGCGTGCGGCTCGCGGCGCAGCAGGCGCTGCAGCACGTGCGGGTCGGCGGCGTCCGCCTTGTTGATCACCACGATCTCCGGCACGTTCTGCGCGTCGACCGAGACGATGACCTCGCGGACGGCGGCCAGCTGCGTCTCCGGCTCGGGGTGCGAGCCGTCGACCACGTGCAGGATGAGATCCGCGTCGGCGACCTCCTCCATGGTCGAGCGGAACGCCTCGACCAGGTGGTGCGGCAGGTGCCGGACGAAGCCGACGGTGTCGGCCAGGGTGTAGACCCGCCCGCTCGGGGTCTGGGCCCGGCGCACGGTCGGGTCCAGGGTGGCGAACAGGGCGTTCTCCACCAGCACGCCGGCACCGGTGAGCCGGTTGAGCAGGGAGGACTTGCCGGCGTTGGTGTACCCGGCGATGGCCACCGACGGCACCTGGTGGCGCTTGCGCTCCTGGCGCTTGGTGTCGCGGCCCTTCTTCATCTCGACGATCTCCTTGCGGAGCTTCGCCATCTTCTCGCGGATCCGGCGCCGGTCGGTCTCGATCTTGGTCTCACCGGGACCACGCGTGGCCATGCCGCCGCCGGACGAGCCGGAGCCGCCACCACCCATCTGCCGGGACAGCGACTGACCCCAGCCGCGCAGCCGGGGCAGCATGTACTGCATCTGGGCGAGCGAGACCTGCGCCTTGCCCTCCCGGGACTTGGCGTGCTGGGCGAAGATGTCCAGGATCAGGGCCGTCCGGTCGACGACCTTGACCTTGACCACGTCCTCCAGCTGGATCAGCTGGCCGGGGGTGAGCTCACCGTCGCAGACCACGGTGTCGGCGCCGGTCGCGGCGACGATGTCGCGCAGCTCCTTCGCCTTGCCGGAGCCGATGTAGGTGGCGGCGTCGGGCTTGTCGCGGCGCTGGATCACCCCGTCCAGCACCTCGGAGCCGGCCGTCTCGGCGAGCGCGGCGAGCTCGGCCATCGAGTTCTCCGCCTCCTCCAGCGTGCCGTCGGTCCAGACGCCGACGAGCACCACGCGCTCCAGGCGGAGCTGGCGGTACTCGACCTCGGTGACGTCCTCGAGTTCGGTGGAGAGGCCGGCGACCCGGCGCAGGGCGGCGCGCTCGCTGCGGTCGTACTGGTCGCCGTCGTAGTGGTGGCCGAGGTCCTCGTCGATGGCCGCGAGGTCCTCGTCCATGAGGGCTTCCGCCCGCAGACCGTCGAGGCGGCGCGGGGCGTCGGCGTGGTCGCGGGTGTCGGACGTGGAGGTCATTCTGTCCTTTGGTCGCTGGTGCGGGTGGCCGGTGGGGACCGCACGTACGGTCCCACCCGGAGTCTGCCCAGCTGCCGCCCCGGTTACCGTCCGGGCGAGGTGAGCTACCCCTCAGGTCCTTGGGCGCCACCGGGGCTCCTGTGCCCTGAGAACGCCGTGGACCGGCCGTGAATTCCCCATGATGGTCGCACGCCCGGCGCGGGCCGGTCATCCCCATTTCCCCCGGGTTCCCGGGCGCCGCCGCCCTCGGGGGCCTGCGGCCGGCTCACGTCGTACACCCCGGAGACCCTGAGCATCGCCCGCATCAGCGTGGGCAGCGCGGCCGGCTCGGGCAGTTCGACGGTGTAGGTGTGCCGGACCCGCAGCTCCTGTGGCGGCTCGACCTCGGCCGAGACGATGCCGACGCCCTCGGCGGAGATGGCCGCCGTGAGGTCGGCGAGCAGCCGGGGCCGGTTGAGCGCCTCGGCCCGCAGGGTCGCCCGGTGGCCGTCCGCCGGGGCGCCCTCCGGCTGCCAGCGGACGTCCAGCTCCGCGCGCCCGGCCGCGCGCATCCGCTCCCCGGCCGGACAGCCGGTGCGGTGCACGGCGACGGCACCGCCGCGGATCGGGTAGCCGGCCACCTCGTCCGGCGGGACGGGCGTGCAGCAGCGGGCCAGCCGCACGGGCGCCCCGGGCCGGCCGGCCACCGCGACCGGGGCCGACCGGCGCTCGGTGGCCCGGTGCGCGGGCGGGGCGGGCTGGCCGCTGGAGGGGCCGGTGCGCACCACCGGCAGCCGCGCCGGATGGTCGGCGAGCCAGCGTTCGATGGCCAGCCGGGCGGCCGGGGTCCGGGCGTGCGCGAGCCACTCGGGCGAGGGGCCGGAGGGTTCGGCGGCGCGCGGCCCGTCCTCGGTGTGCACGCTCCCGGTCGGCAGCGTCTCGGTGAGCACGGCGAGCCGGTCGCCGTCCTGCAGGACGGTGGAGAGCGCGGTGAGCCGGCCGTTGACCCGGGCGCCGATGCAGCGGTGGCCGGTCTCCTCGCCGAGCAGGTAGGCGGCGTCCACGCAGGTGGCGCCGGCCCTCAGCTGAAGCGTTTCGCCGCACTCCGTCACGACGGTGATCTCGCGGTCGCCGGCCAGGTCGGCGGTGAGCGCGGACCAGAAGGCGTCCGGGTCCGGGGTCTCCTGCTGCCACTCCAGCAGCCGGCTGAGCCAGCCCGGCCGGGCCGGATCGGTGCGGTCGAGCTCGTCGGCGTCCTGGACGGCGCCGGCCGGCTCCGGGTCGCCGAGCGCGACCACCCCGGTCTCGGCGACCTCGTGCATCCGCCGGGTGCGCACCAGCACCTCGACGACCGTGCCGCCGGTCAACGCCACGGCGGTGTGCAGCGACTGGTACAGGTTGAACTTGGGAGCGGCGACGAAGTCCTTGAACTCGCCGGGCAGCGGCGTCCAGCAGGTGTGCAGTTCGCCGAGCACGGCGTAGCAGTCGGCGTTCTCCTCGACCACCACCAGCAGCCGCCCGAAGTCGGCCGGCTGCGGCCCCTGCGGCTGCCCGTCCCGCCCGGGCGCGGCGGCCCGCTTGAGCAGCACCCGGTGCAGCGAGACGCAGTGCCGGGGCCGGACGGTGACCTCGGCGGCCACCCCGGTCTCGGCCAGCTGGCGGGCCAGCAGCCGGGCGAAGGGTTCCAGCAGGGTGTCCGGCCGGTCCTCGTGACCGGACATCAGGGCCCGGGTGCGGGCGTACTCCTCGGGGTGCAGGGTGGCGAAGACGATGTCCTCCAGCTCCGCCTTGAGGACCTGGATGCCGAGCCGTTCGGCCAGCGGGATCAGCACGTCCCGGGTGACCTTGGCGATCCGCACCTGGCTGGCCGGCTTCATGTGCCGGATGGTGCGCATGTTGTGCAGCCGGTCGGCGAGCTTGATCACCATCACCCGGACGTCGTCCCCGGTGGCGACCAGCATCTTGCGGAAGGTCTCGGCCTCGGCGGCGGCGCCGAAGTCGACCTTCTCCAGCTTCGTCACCCCGTCGACCAGATAGGCGACTTCGGGACCGAACCCGGCGCCGACCTGATCCAGCGTCAACTCGGTGTCCTCGACGGTGTCGTGGAGCAGTGAGGCGACCAAGGTGGTGGTCCCGGCGCCGAGTTGGGCCAGGATCATGGTGACGGCCAGCGGATGGGTGATGTACGGCTCGCCGCTCTTGCGTTTCTGGCCGCGGTGGCTGGCCTCGGCGAGCCGGTACGCCCGGGCGAGCAGGCCGAGGTCGGCCTGCGGATGGTGTTCGCGGTGGACCCGGACCAGCGGTTCGAGGGCGTCCGGGACGGGCGGCCGGCCGGTGGCCAGCAGGGCGGCCCGCCCGGCCCGGCCGAGCGCGGCCCGGCCGAGCTCCCCCAGGGGCCGCCTGGCCCCGGCTTGCCGTGCGGACGTCGGCTGCCCCGTCAGGGGCTGCCCGGCTTCGATGGTCATCGGCGCACCTCCGGCAGCGATCACCGGCCGCCACCCCGCCGAGGGGCGCCTTCCCGGTGGTCCATGCTACCGAGCAGAGCACGTTCCGCGTTGCGTTGCTTCCCGTCCGCGACAGGCGTCACCCGAACGGGCGGATTCGCCGCCGTACGAAATGGGCAAACCGGGCCGTCAGCCCGTCAGCTCGGCCCACCAACGGGCGTCGATCTCGCCGGCGGCCACGATCACCGCCGGGCCGGTCTTCTCGATCCGGCCGTCCGGGTGCTCGGTGATGACCAGTCGGCCGCCCGGCACGTCCACGGTGTAGGTGGCCGGCTCGCCGGTGACCGCCGGGTCGACGCCGTCCCGGCGGATGGCGGCCACCGCGACGGCGCAGGTGCCGGTGCCGCAGGAGCGGGTCTCGCCGGAGCCGCGCTCGTACACCCGCATGGCGACGTGCCGCGGCCCGCGGTCCACCACGAACTCGACGTTCACGCCCTCCGGGTAGGCCCCTTCGGGGGTGGTGAGCGGCGCGGAGTACAGGTCCCCGGCGTCGTCCAGGCTCGCCACGAAGGCCACCGCGTGCGGGTTGCCCATGTTGACGTTCAGCGCGGGCCAGCGCCGCGCGCCGACCGCGACCTCGACGCCGTCCGGCCCGGGCAGCCGGGCCCGGCCCATGTCGACGGTGACCTCGCCGGGCGTGCCGTCCGCGGCGTCCTCGGCGACCCGCACCGTCCGCACCCCGGCGCGGGTGGCGATCGCCAGCTCGCCGGGCTCGGCCAGGCCGGCCGCGACCAGGTAGCGGGCGAAGACCCGCACGCCGTTGCCGCACATCTCGGCGATGCTGCCGTCGGAGTTGCGGTAGTCCATGAACCACTCGGCCCGGTCGGCCTGGTCCGCGGCGGCCGGGTCGGCGGCGGAGCGCACCACGCGCAGCAGCCCGTCCCCGCCGATCCCCGCCCGCCGGTCGCACAGCGCGGCGACGGCCGCGGGGCCGATCGCCAGCTCGCCGTCCGGGTCCGGGACGATGACGAAGTCGTTCTGGGTGCCGTGCCCCTTGAAGAAGGGGACGCCGACCGGCTGCGGGGAGGATGCGCTCACCCTCCCGATGGTACTGAACCGGCGCGCCCGCCACCGGGCCGGTCCGACGGGCGGATCAGCGCAGGTAGGCGACCCGCCAGACGGCCAGCGCGCAGGCCGCCAGCGCGATCAGGGTGTAGACCACGATCGCCTTCCAGCCGGCCCGCTGCCCGGAGCCGCGGCGCGGCAGGCCCGGCCACTTGTACCCGGCGTGCCGCGCGGCCATCGCGCCCCAGCCGACCGAGGCGGCGGTGAACAGCAGCCCGAGCATGCCGACCATGGTGGAGCGCGCCCCGGCCGAGCCGAAGGCGAGCGGGAAGGCGAACATCAGCGAGCCGAGGGTGCCCAGCAGGGCGATCGGCAGGGTCTGCCACCAGCGGAGCCGGCGCAGCGGTCGGATCTCCCGCTCGTGCACCGCGCCCGCCGGGGTGCGGGTGTCCAGGGCGGGCAGCGCGACCGCGTACGAGGTGGGCGCGTCCAGGTCGGTCAGCACGGGCAGGTCGCCCCTCGTCGACTCGTCGGCCGGTGCGGTGACACTCCCGCCCTGACCCGATTCGGGGCCGGTACCCGTCGACACGCGGCCTCCCCTGACAGTTCGACACGAGCGGACTCGCGGTCGGGCACGGTCGGCCCGCGCGGCCGACCCCTACGGCTTCGATGATGGCATGTCCAGACGGGCGTTCCGGGCCTGACCGGCGTCGACGGGTGATCCGTGGCCATCACGTGATCGGCCCGTGACCGCCGGTTCGTCCTGCACGGCCACCTGCGCGCGCAGGTGCACCGCCGGATTGGCCGGAACCCGTTCTACCCGGCCGGAACCTCCTGACGGTCGATCAGTTCGAGGGAGCGTTCCAGCAGCTCGACGGGGTCGGTGCCGGCCGGGCGGGACAGCCAGTGGATCCGGCCGTCGCGACGGAACCAGGACTCCTGGCGGCGGGCGAAGCGCTTGGTGGCCCGGACGGTCTCGGCCCGCGCCTCGTCCTCGGTGCACTCGCCGGCGAAGTGGTCCAGCACCTGCTGGTAGCCGAGCGCCCGGGAGGCCGTCCGCCCCTCCCGCAGCCCGATCCGCTCCAGCGCGCGCACCTCGTCCAGCAGCCCGGCCTGCCACATCCGGTCGACCCGCAGCGTGATCCGCTCGTCCAGCTCGGGGCGCGGCACCGCGACGCCGATCTGCACCGCGTCGTAGACGGCGGTGTTGCTCGGCAGGTTGGCGGTGAACGGCTGCCCGGTGATCTCGATGACCTCCAGCGCCCGGACGATCCGCCGCCCGTTGCCGGTCAGGATCGCCTCGGCGGCCGCCGGGTCCAGCTCGGCCAGCCGCCGGTGCAGCGCGTACGGGCCGTCCTGCTCCAGTTCGGCCTCCAGCCGGGCCCGGACCGCCGGGTCGGTGCCGGGGAACTCCATCTCGTCGATCGCCGCCCGGACGTACAGCCCGGAGCCGCCGACCAGGACGGGCGTGCGCCCGGCGGCGAGCAGCCGGTCGATCTCGGCCCGGGCCAGCCGCTGGTACTCGGCGACGCTGGCGGCCTCGGTGACGTCCCAGACGTCCAGCAGGTGGTGCGGCACTCCCCCGCGTTCGGCCGTGGTGAGCTTGGCGGTGCCGATGTCCATGCCCCGGTACAGCTGCATCGAGTCGGTGTTGATCACCTCGCCGCCGAGGCTGCGGGCGAGGGCGACGGCCAGATCGGACTTGCCGGCGGCGGTCGCGCCGACGATCGAGAGGACGCGGGGCTGGACGGTGCGGGAGCTGCTCACCGCTCCAGTCTCGCAAAACCGCCGCCGCACCGGAGACCGGGCTGCCCGTCGGCCCCGACTGCGCGACGATATGACTGTTTCCGGACATTTCCGCAGTTGGAGCCGGTTTGCGAACGGTTCGGCGGTGACGAGCGTTGTGCAGGAGACAGGGAAGAAAGGGTGAGATCGCCATGGGTCTGATGGACAACCTCAAGGGCAAGGCCGGGGAGCTCAAGGACAAGGCCAGTGAGCTCGCGGGCAAGCACAGCGAGCAGATCGAGCACGTGGTGGACAAGGCCGGCGGCGCGATCGACAAGGCGACCAAGGGCAAGTACAGCGACAAGATCGAGCACGGTGCCAGCAAGGCCAAGGACGCGGTGGACGACTTCGCCCACAAGCCGAAGACGGGCGACCACGGGCCGGCCGGCGGCAACGGCCAGGGGCCGCAGTCCTGACGTCCCCCGCGGTGATCAGCTCCAGGAGGCCACGAGGTACCCGACCCCGTACGGGGCGTCCTGGTAGCCGAGCCGCGCGGTGAGGCCGGCGCCCTCCGCGGCGCCGGCCAGCACCTGCCAGGGCGCCCGGCCCTCGGCCTTGAGCTCGGCGGCCAGGGCGGCGTCCAGGGCGGCGAGGGCGGGCAGGTCGGCGGAGCCCAGGGCGGCGGCCAGCGCGGCGTCGAAGCCCTCGGCGCGCTCGTCCAGGTAGCCGGGCGCCTTCACCGAGCGGCAGGCGCTGCCGTCGCCCACCACCAGCAGGGCGACCCGGTCGGCCAGCTGGGCCAGGCCCTGGCCGAGCCCGAGCATCCGGTCGGCGGGCGCGTCGGCGGGCACCGCGCAGGCGTGCGTCGGCAGGGTCACCCCGGCGCGCTCCAGCAGCCAGGCGCCGACCGTCAGCGAGGGCGCCAGCTCCGGCCCCTCGATCCGGCCGCCGGGCAGCTTGGCGACCAGCGGCACGCCGTAGCGCTGGAAGGAGCCCGCCCCGCCCTCGGTCCACACCTCGGCCTCCGGACCGGCGCCGACCACCACGACCAGTTGCGGGTCGGCCGCGACCAGCGCCGCCAGCGCCTCGTCGCAGGCGGCCCGCAGCGCGTCCAGCTCGGCGGCCGCCCCGGCGGCGACCTCGGGGACGAGCAGCGGCGGACAGGGGCACACGGCGGCGGCTACCAGCATGTGGATCACTCTAACCGCGAACGACGGCGGCCCGGCGGGACTCGAAGATCCCGCCGGGCCGCCGTTCGAAGCGGGCCGTCAGTCGCCGCAGCAGCCGCCCGCCGGGGCGGCGAGCGGCAGCGCGGCCGGGGCACCGACGGTCGGCAGGCCGAGCATCACCCCGGCCGGCTTGGCCACGGGCTTGGCCTGGCGCTTCTCCCAGGCGTCGCCGGCCCGGGTGCGGCGCACCGCGAGCGTCGGGCCCTCGGCCAGCAGGTGGTGCGGGGCGGCGTAGGTGATCTCCACGGTCACCATGTCGCCCGGGCGCACCGGCTCGGCCGGCCTGGTGAAGTGGACCAGCCGGTTGTCGGGGGCGCGGCCGGAGAGCCGGTCGGTCCGGTCGTCCTTCTTGCCCTCGCCCTCGGCGACCAGGATCTCCAGGGTCCGGCCGACCTGCTTCTTGTTCTCCTCCCAGGAGATCTCCTCCTGGAGGGCGATCAGCCGGTCGTAGCGGGCCTGCACGACGGCCTTCGGCACCTGGTCCTCCATCTCGGCGGCCGGGGTGCCGGGGCGCTTGGAGTACTGGAAGGTGAAGGCGTTGGTGAAGCGGGCCTCGCGGACGACGTGCATCGTCTGCTCGAAGTCCTCCTCGGTCTCGCCGGGGAAGCCCACGATGATGTCGGTGGAGATGGCCGCGTCCGGCATCGCCGCGCGGACCTTGCCGATGATCCCGAGGAAGCGCTCCTGGCGGTAGGAGCGGCGCATCGCCTTGAGGACGGTGTCCGAGCCGGACTGCAGCGGCATGTGCAGCTGGTGCATCACGTTCGGCGTCTCGGCCATCGCGGCGATCACGTCGTCGGTGAAGTCCCGCGGGTGCGGCGAGGTGAAGCGGATCCGCTCCAGGCCCTCGATCTGGCCGGCGGCGCGCAGCAACTTGGAGAAGGCCTCGCGGTCGCCCAGGTCGGAGCCGTAGGCGTTGACGTTCTGGCCGAGCAGGGTCACCTCGATGACGCCCTCGTCCACCAGCGCCTCGATCTCGGCGAGGACGTCGCCGGGGCGGCGGTCCTCCTCCTTGCCGCGCAGCGCCGGGACGATGCAGAAGGTGCAGGTGTTGTTGCAGCCGACCGAGATGGCGACCCAGGCGGCGTACGCGGACTCGCGGCGGGTCGGCAGGGTGGAGGGGAAGGTCTCCAGCGACTCCAGGATCTCGACCTGGGCCTTGCGCTCGACCGCGGCCCGCTCCAGCAGCGCCGGCAGGTGGCCGATGTTGTGGGTGCCGAACACCACGTCGACCCAGGGGGCCTTGCGGACGATGGTGTCGCGGTCCTTCTGCGCGAGGCAGCCGCCGACGGCGATCTGCATGCCCTTGTGGCGGGTCTTGACCGGCGCCAGCTGCCCGAGGTTGCCGTACAGCTTGTTGTCGGCGTTCTCCCGCACCGCGCAGGTGTTGAACACGACCAGGTCCGGGTCGCCGTCCTGCCCGGCCTTGACGTAGCCCGCGTCCTCCAGCAGGCCGGACAGCCGCTCGGAGTCGTGGACGTTCATCTGGCAGCCGTACGTGACGACCTTGTAGCTCTTCAATCCGCTCTCACCGCTCACCAGACCAGGGTACGGGCAGCCGCGAAGCGCTTTTCCCCCGCCGTTGCGCGGGCGCTCACCCCCGGGCCCCGGCCCGTTCCTCCCGCCGACCCCTCCCGTTCCGCCGGGCGGCCTGGCAGTATCCCTGCATGGCCCCCACCACCCCGTCCCGTCTCGGCGCCGCCGTCCGCACCGCGGCCCGCAGCCCGTTGTGGCGGGCGGTCCTGGTCCTGGTGCTGCTGGTCGCGGGGCTGGGCGGCTGGTGGCTGTCGGCGGGCCGCTCGCCCGGGTACCCGCGCGGCGAGACGCGCTTCGCGACCGGCGTGCAGCGCGGCGTCTACGACCGGTACGGCCAGTTGCTGGAGGACCACGTCGCCAAGGCGATGCCGGGGGTGCGGCTGGCCCTGGACAACACCGAGGGCTCGGTCGACAACCTGGCCCGGGTGACCAGTGGCCAGGACGACTTCGCGATCGCCACCGCCGACGCCGTCGCCGACTACCAGGGCCCCGGCAAGGACCGGCTGCGGGCGATCGCGCGGCTGTACGACGACTACCTCCAGCTGATCGTCCCGGCCTCCTCCCCGGTGCACAGCACGGCCGACCTCAGGGGGCTACGGGTCGGCGTGGGCCTGCCGCAGTCCGGGGTGAACCTGGTGACCAGGCGGCTGCTGGCCGCGGCCGGCCTGGACCCGGACCACGACATCGTCCCGGTGTCGGCGGGCGTCGGCGACGCCGCGGACCAGCTGCGCGAGAAGAAGCTGGACGCCTTCTTCTGGTCCGGCGGCCTGCCGACCAGCGCCCTCACCGACCTGTCCGACCACGTGCGGATCCGGATCGTGCCGCTGGGGGACCTCGCCGGGGCCCTCCACAAGATGGAGGGCGGCGGCACCGACGCCTACCGGGCGGCCACCATGCCCAAGGGCACCTACCCGAACGCCGATCCCAAGGACGCCGTCGCCACCGTGGCCGTGCCCAACCTGCTGATCACCCGGGACGACGTGGACCCGGGTCTGGTCGAAGGCATGACCCGGGCGGTGATCGACAGCCGCGACCAGATCGGCTCCCAGGTGCACGCCGCCCAGCTGGTCGACCTGCGCACCGCCGTCTACACCGACCCGCTCCCGCTGCACGAGGGCGCGGCGCGCTACTACCGCTCGGTGAAGCCGTAAGGGGCCACCACCGCCCGGTGACGCCGCAGGGCGCTACCGCTGCTCCGGCCGCGGCACCGCCAGCGTCACCGCGAGCCCGGTCGGCTTGACCGGGGCGAAGCCGAGCGAGCCGCCGCCGGCCGCCAGCAGGGTGCGGGCGATCGACAGGCCCAGCCCGGAGCCGTCCACGTTCTGGTGCCGCGGGCTGCGCCAGAACCGGTCCCCGGCGCGGGGCAGCTCGTCCTCGGCGAGGCCGGGCCCGGCGTCCGTGACGGTCACCGCGACCTCGTCCCGGCGCACCGTGACCTTCAGCCGCACCCGGCTGCCGGCCGGGCCGAACTTGAGCGCGTTGTCCACCACGGCATCCAGGGCGGAGCCGAAGCCGATCGGGTCGGCCATGCCGAGGGCGAGCGCCGGGCCCTCCCAGCACAGCTCGATCCCGCGCTGCTCGGCCACCGGCCGCCAGGCGTCCACCCGGGCCAGGGTGAGCGCGGCGAGGTCGGTCTGCTCGGGTTCGGGGCGGGCGTGCTCGGCGGTGGCCAGGCCGAGCAGGTCGTCCAGCACCCGGGCCAGCCGGGCGCCCTCCTCCCGGACGCCACCGAGCTCCTCCTCGTGCCCCTCGGGCAGCTCCAGGCCGAGCACCTCGACCCGCAGCAGCAGGGCCGCCAGCGGGTTGCGCAGCTGGTGCGAGGCGTCCGCGACGAAGGCCTTCTGCTGGTCCATGGCGAGCACCACGTGGTCGGCCATCTCGTTGAACGAGCGGGCCAGCCGCTGCAGCTCGGGCGGCCCGCCGCCGGGCGCGACCCGGGCGGCCATCCGGCCGGTGGCGATGTCGTGGGTGGCCCGGTCGAGGGTGCGGACCGGGCGCAGCACCCACTCGGTGAGCCGGACGGCCAGCAGCACCGCGACGATCATCGCGGCGGCCTCGCCCGCGCCGATCACCAGCCAGCTGTGCAGTATCCGGGTGCGCAGCGCCCCGGTCGGGGACTCGCTGAGCACCACCGCGACCACGTCGCCGTCGCGCACCACCGGGGTGGCCACGGTGAGGGTGCGGTCGGCGGTCCACGGCCAGACCTGCGGCGGGTTGTGGCTGCGCCGCCCGTCCAGCGCCTCCTGGAAGGCCTGCGCGCCCCAGCCGCCGGAGGGCACCCGCCAGTCGGCGGGGGCGGCGGAGATCGGCAGGCCGTCGCGCTGGAAGATGCCCAGCCGCACGCCGTACAGGTCGTGGTAGCGGCGGACCTCGGCGTCGATCGCGTGCCGGCGGCTGGCGTCACCGGGGGCGGGCTCCGGGTCGCCCTTGAGCGCGGACTCCACCACCGAGGGGCCGGAGGTGGGCAGGTCCTGGGCGAAGCGGGCGGCGTCGTCGAGCCGGTCGACGACCACCCTGCTCTGCTCGGCCGCCGCGACCGCCGCCGCGAGCGGCAGCCCGAGGGCGGCCAGGACGCAGAGCATGAGGGCGATCAGGATCCCGAGCAGACGGGTACGCACGAGCGGTCAGTGCTCCGCGGGGGCGGACGGGGCCGGGCCCGCGGCGGACGGGGCCGGGCCCGCGGCGGACGCCGGGGACTCGGGGATCAGGCGGTAGCCGACGCCGCGGACGGCCTCGACCAGCCCGGGCAGCGCGAGCTTGTTGCGCAGCGAGCCGATGTGCACCTCCAGGGTGCGCCCGTTGCCCTCCCAGCCGCTGCGCCAGACCTCGCTGAAGATCTGCTCGCGCCGGTAGACCACGCCGGGGCTCTGCGCGAGCAGGGCGAGCAGGTCGAACTCCTTGCGGGTGAGCGGCACGTCCCGGCCGTCCACGCTGACCCGGCGGCGCTCCCGGTCTATCCGGATGCCGCGGGACTCCAGCGGGCCGCGCTGCTGCGGGACGGCGTCGGGCGCGGGCACCGACACCGAGGCCGGGGCGAGGCCGCGGCGGGCCACCGCGTGGATGCGGGCGAGCAGCTCGCCCATGTCGTAGGGCTTGGTGACGTAGTCGTCGGCGCCCAGGTTGAGGCCGTGGATCCGGGAGCGGATGTCGGCGCGGGCGGTGACCATGATCACCGGTACGCCGCTGCCGGCCCTGATCCGGCTGCACACCTCGAAGCCGTCGCGGTCCGGCAGCCCGAGGTCGAGCAGCACCACCCGGTACGGGTCGTTGCCGTCCGGCACCAGGGCGTCCAGCGCCTCGTGCCCGCTGCGGGCGTGCCGGACCTGGAAGCCGTGCCGGCCCAGCACCGCGACCAGCGCGGCGGCCACGCGTTCGTCGTCCTCGACGAGCAGCAGTCGCATCCTGTTCTCCTCCTTCCCCCACCTGATCACCGGGCCCACCCGGTCGGGTCCCGGTCCTGCGCAGTATGGGCCAGCGGGCGGCCGGACGCCAGGCTCGGCCGCCCAGCGGGCTCCCCCGGGACGGGGTGCACCGGCGCGAGCGCCCGCTGTCACATGCCCCGTTGGCGGCCGGGCGAACAGTCCGCGAGCAGCGTGTGGCCGTTTTGTGATCCTCAAGTTCCGCTCAGATCGGCTGACGGCGCGTCGTCATCGCTCCTATGGTCGGCCCACCGGGGGCTGCGGCTCCGCCGGTCGCGGCTCCCGGATTTCGTACCACCATTGCCGCCCAAGGGAGTTCAGACTTTCACGGGCCGACACGAGGGAGCAGGCGCGATGGCCGAGAATCCGGTCGAGGACTCCACCCCTGCAGCCGCCCCCCTGGTCGTGCTGAGCGGCGTGAACAAGCACTACGGAGCGTTGCACGTCCTGCAGGACATCGACCTGGAGATCGTCCAGGGCGAGGTCGTGGTCCTGATCGGGCCGTCCGGCTCGGGCAAGTCGACGCTCTGCCGGACGATCAACCGGCTGGAGCCCATCGACTCCGGCGCGATCACCCTCGACGGCCGCCCGCTGCCCGCCGAGGGCAGGGAGCTGGCCCGGCTGCGCGCCGAGGTCGGCATGGTGTTCCAGAGCTTCAACCTGTTCGCGCACAAGACCGTGCTGGAGAACGTGGTCATCGGCCAGGTCAAGGTGCGCAAGGTCGCCCGGCCGGAGGCCGAGAAGACCGCCCGCGAGCTGCTGGAACGGGTCGGCGTCGGGGCGCAGGCGGACAAGTACCCCGCCCAGCTCTCCGGCGGCCAGCAGCAGCGCGTGGCGATCGCCCGGGCGCTGGCGATGAAGCCCAAGGTGATGCTCTTCGACGAGCCCACCTCGGCCCTCGACCCGGAGATGGTCAACGAGGTGCTGGAGGTCATGCGCCAGCTGGCCGCCGACGGCATGACGATGGTCGTGGTCACCCACGAGATGGGCTTCGCGCGCTCCGCCGCCAACCGCGTGCTGTTCATGGCCGACGGCCGGATCGTCGAGCAGAACACCCCGGACGCCTTCTTCACCGCGCCGCGCTCCGACCGCGCCAAGGACTTCCTCTCGAAGATCCTCCACCACTGACGCTCCGGGACGACCCGGGGCCGCCGCCGGCAAGGGCGCCGGGCGGCCCCGCCCGTGCACGCACCTTCCAGACGCCAGAGCCCGGTTGACGCCGTGGCCCAGCTCCCAGGAGAACACCCTCATGAGGACTCGTCGCACCCTCGCCGTCGCGCTCTGTGCCGTCGCGCTCACCGCCACCGCCGCCTGCGGCAAGGACGGCTCCCCCGGTGCCGCCGGCGCCGCCGCGAGCGGCAGCAACGCCCCGACGCTGCCGACCTACACGGTCAAGACCGACGTCAAGATCGACTCCGCGATCCTCGCCGAGGCCAAGAAGCGCGGCCAGCTGATCATCGGCGCCAAGGCCGACCAGCCGTTCCTGGGCTTCGAGGACGTCGCCAGCGGCGACCGCAGCGGCTTCGACATCGAGATCGCCAAGATGATCGCCGCCGACCTCGGCTTCACCCCGCAGCAGATCAAGTGGCAGACCCTGGTCTCCTCGCAGCGCGAGCCGGCCATCGCCAAGGGCCAGATCGACTTCTACGTCGGCACCTACAGCATCAACGACGAGCGCAAGAAGTCGGTCTCCTTCGCCGGCCCGTACTACATCGCCGGCCAGGACTTCCTGGTGAAGAACGACAACACCTCGATCACCGGCCCGGAGAGCGTCACCGGCAAGAACATCTGCACCGCCACCGGCTCGACCTCGATCAAGAACATCCAGCAGTACAACGCCAAGGTCACCCAGTTCGACACCTACTCGGCCTGCGTCGAGAAGCTGATGGCCGGCGAGGTCGACGCGGTCACCACCGACGACGCGATCCTCAAGGGCTACGCCTCCAAGTTCGCCGGCAAGCTCAAGGTCGTCGGCAAGCCGTTCACCAAGGAGAACTACGGCGTCGGCCTCAACAAGGACGACGCGGCCCTGCGCGGCGCCATCAGCGACGCCCTCAAGGCCCACGAGGACAACGGCGACTGGAAGAAGGCCTACGACGCGACGCTGGGCCTGTCCGGCTCCGCCGCGCCGACCCCGCCGGCCCTCGACCGCTACTGATCCACCCGCGGTCGGCCGGCTCCCGGCCGACCGCTCCTGACCACTCCCGAGTCCCCGACCACTGAGAGGAGGGCCGCCGGATGGGGTTCCTGTTCGAGGACGACAACTTCTCGTTGTTCCGCGACGGCTTCCTGCAGACGATCGAGCTGAGCGCGCTCAGCGCCCTGCTCGCCCTGCTGCTGGGCACCCTGCTGGCGGCCTTCCGGGTCTCCCCGGTGCCGGTCCTGCGCGCCTTCGGCACCGCCTGGGTGACGCTCTTCCGCAACACCCCGCTGACCCTGCTGTTCTTCGCCGTCGAGTTCGGCCTGCCGCCGCTCGGCGTGCACTTCAGCCACCTCGTCTTCGGGGTGCTGGCGCTCGGCGGCTACACCGCCTCGTTCGTCTGCGAGGTGATCCGCTCGGGCATCAACACCGTGCCGCTCGGCCAGGCCGAGGCGGCCCGCAGCCTCGGCATGACCTTCGGTCAGACCCTCACCCTGGTCGTCCTGCCGCAGGCCGCCCGGACCGTCCTGGCCCCGCTGAGCAGCGTGTTCATCGCGCTGCCGAGGAACTCGGCGATCGCCGGCGCGTTCAGCGTCGGCGAGCTGTACAGCGTGCAGCAGACCTTCTCCGAGCGCGGCTACGCGATCTTCGCGATCTTCTTCTGGGTGGCCTGCGCCTACCTGGTGATCAGCGCCGCGGTCGCCACGCTGTTCCGCGTCCTGGAATCCCGACTGGCGGTGGCCCGATGAGCAGCCTCTTCACCCGCACCTCCACGGCCAGCGTCCTCTACGACGCCCCCGGCCCGCGGGCCCGCGCCCGGTACCGGCTGTTCGGGGTGCTGGCGCTGATCGGCGTCGCCGGACTGCTCTGGTACGTCTTCGCCGCGCTCTCCGACAACGGCCAGTTCGACCCGCAGATGTGGGACGTGTTCCAGTACAACACCGTCCAGCAGCGGATCCTGGACGGCCTGGTCTCCACCCTGGAGGCCTTCGGGCTGGCGGCGCTGTTCTCGCTCACGCTCGGGGCCCTGCTCGCCGCCGGGCAGCTCTCGGACCACCGGCCGATCCGCTGGGCGTGCGTCGGCTTCGTCCAGTTCTTCCGGGCGATGCCGCTGCTGATCCTGATCGTCGCGCTCTACTACGCGTTCTTCGCCAAGGAGCCGATGTGGGCGCTGGTGCTCGGGCTCACCCTCTACAACGGCTCGGTGCAGGCCGAGATCATCCGCAGCGGCGTCAACGCCGTCCCGCGCGGCCAGGGCGAGGCGGCCTACGCGCTCGGCATGCGCAAGACCCAGGTGATGGCCGGCATCCTGGTGCCGCAGGCGGTCCGCTCGATGCTGCCCTCGATGATCGGCCAGCTGGTCGTCACCCTGAAGGACACCTCGCTCGGCTTCATCATCACCTACCACGAGCTGCTGTTCGTCGGTAAGGCGATCGCCAGTCAGCCGATCAACGCCGCGGGCTTCCCCTACATCCCCGTGGTCCTCGTGATCGGTCCGATCTACGTCGCCCTGTGCCTGCTCCTCACCGCGCTCGCCCGGTGGATCGAAGCACGCGGCCGTCGCGGCGCGAACCGGCGCACTTCAGCTGCTGCTTGACGCACACGCAGGTGAACTGTTGCATTGCTCTTCGTGACACCTCCCGGGAGCATCCACGCGGCATATGCGGCAGCGGTAACTGACGCCGGCCCAGCGGCCGGTTCGTGCCCGGAGGTCACGGCATGGACCCGGTGATCGTGGTCGGGGCCGGACCGGTCGGTCTGGCCCTGGCCCTCGCCCTGGCCCGGCACGAGGTGCCGACCATCGTCCTGGACGAGGGCTCCGGGCTCTGTCCCGAGGGCCCGCGCAGCGTCGTCCTCGGCGCCGACACCGCCTCCTTCCTCACCCGGATCGGCTACCCGCGGGCCGTCTCGGACTCCGCCCTGTGGGACTCCTTCACCGTCTGGCGCCGCCGCCAGGAGATGCTGCGGATCGACCTCACCGACTCCCCCACCTTCCACCTCCCCCAGCACCGCCTCCAGCGCGGCCTGCGCGACGCCCTGACCGGCACCCCGCTGGTCAAGCTGGTCCCGCTGAGCCGGGTCTGCGAGCTCGAACAGGACCGCGACGGCGTCAGCGTCCGCACCCACGGCACCCAGGACGGCTCCAGCACCTGGTGGCGCGGCAGCCACCTGGTCGGCTGCGACGGCGCCAGGTCCGCCGTCCGCAAGCTCCTGAAGATCCGCTTCCCCGGCCGCCCCGCCGTCGACCGCAACGCCATCGCCACCGTCCGGGTCGACCTGCCGTTCCAGGAGGCCCGGCTGCACCGCGAGCCCCCGTGGCGCGGCGACCGCGAGGCCTCCGCCCGCCCGCTGCCGGACGGCGTCTGGCGGCTCGACTGGCGGCTGCCCCCCGGGCGGCCCGCCGCCACCGAACCGGTCGACCCGCACGCCACCTGGCCCGGCATCGTCACCGGCGACACCCTGCTCACCCGGGTCACCGCCACCCTCACCGGCTGGTGCGGCGAACTCCCCCGCTTCGAACTGCTCGCCGCCGCCGACCACACCGCCCAGCAGCGACTGGCCGCCCGGTTCCGCAGCGGCCGCTGCTTCCTCGCCGGCGACGCCGCCCACCTGCACGGCGCCCTCGGCATGCAGAACCTCGCCGACGGGCTGCGCGACGCCGACAACCTCGCCTGGCGGCTCGCCCTCGCCTGGCACCTCCACTCCGGCGGCCCGCAGCCCGGCGGCTCCCTGCTGGACGGCTACGAGGCCGAGCGGCGCGGCGCGGTCGGCGCCCGGCTGCGCGCCGTCGACCAGGCCATGCCGCTGCTGCGCCCGCTGCGCGGCTGGCAGCAGACCCGGCGCTCGCTGCTGGTCGGGGGCTTCCGCAAGCACGCGCCGCTGCTCGCCGACGGCCAGCTCGGCACCGGCCGCTTCGGCGGCGCGCCCGCCTACCCGGCGGCGCCCTCGGGCGTCCCCGGCCGGGTGCCGGTCCAGCGCGGCGCCCGCAGCGCCACCTCGCTCAGCGAACTGCTGCCCGCCACCGCCCCCGGCGTGCTCGTCCCGGACCTGCCGGTGCTCGCCGCCGACGGCACCCCGGACCACCTGCACGCCCGGCTCGGTGCCACCTTCCTGCTGCTGCTGGTCGCCCCCGGCACCGCCGTCTGGTCCGCCGAGCACTGGCTGGGCGCCGGGCTGATGCCGCGGCTCGCCGAGGTCGCCGCCGCGCTGCCGGTGCCGGCCGAGGTGCTGGTCACCGAGGAGTACCCGGAGGCCGGGCCGCACACCGTGCTGCTGATCCGGCCGGACGGGCACCTGGTCGGCGTCACCCAGGGCGCGGCCGCCGAGGACCTGCTCGCGCTCGCCGACCGGGCGCGGGGCGGGCCCGCCCCGCTCGCCGGCGGACCCGAACCCGAGCCCGAGCCCGAGCCCGAACCCACGGCCGCGCCCGCACCTACGCCGGAACAGGTGGACTCGCCGAGCGCGTGACGCCCGCCCAGCGGATGGCGCTCACTCAGCTGGCCACCGCGATCGCCCGGCTCTCCCGGACCACCGTCACCCGGATCTGGCCCGGGTAGGTCAGCTCCTCGGCGACCTGCCGGGCGACCTCCCGGGCGATCGACTGCGCCCCCAGGTCGTCCACCTCCTCCGGCCGCACCATCACCCGCACCTCGCGCCCGGCCTGCATCGCGTACACCTCGGCCACGCCCTCGTGCGCACGGGCGATCTCCTCCAGCCGGGCCAGCCGCCGCACGTACACCTCCAGCGACTCCTTGCGCGCCCCGGGCCGCCCGCCCGAGCAGGCGTCCGCGGCCTGCGTGAGCACGGCCTCCACGCTGTGCGGCGCCACCTCGCCGTGGTGCGCGGCGATCGCGTGCACCACCTCCGGGGACTCCCCGTGCCGACGGGCGAAGTCCGCGCCGACCGCCGCGTGGCTGCCCTCGACCTCGTGGGTGAGCGCCTTGCCGATGTCGTGCAGCAGCGCGGCCCGCCGGACCGGCTCAGGGTCCACCCCGAGTTCGGCGGCCATCATCCCGGCCAGGTGCGCGGACTCCAGCAGGTGCCCGAGCACGTTCTGCCCGTACGAGACCCGGTAGCGAAGGCTGCCCAGGGTGCGGACGAGTTCGGGGTGCATCCCGCCGACCCGGGCGTCCAGCAGGGCGTCCTCGCCGGCCCGTACGCAGCACTGCTCGACCTCCTCGCGGCTGCGCTCGTGGAGGTGCTCGATCCGGGTCGGGTGGATCCGGCCGTCCTCGACCAGCTGGGCCAGGGTGAGCCGGGCGGCCTCCCGGCGGACCGGGTCGAAGCAGGAGAGCTGCACCGACGCGGGAGTGTCATCGATGATCAGGTTGACGCCGGTGACCGCCTCGAAGGCACGGATGTTGCGGCCCTCGCGGCCGATGATCCGCCCCTTCATGTCCTCGCTCGGCAGCCGGAACACGGTGACCGCCGTCTCGGCGGTCTGCACCGCCGCCAACCGCTGGATCGCCCCGGCGAGGATGCTCCGGGCCCGGCGCTCACCCTCCTCCTTGGCCTCGCGCTCGATCTCCCGGACGGTGACGGCGGCCGCCCGCCGGGCCGAGGTCTCGGCCTCGCGCAGGAGTTCGGCGCGGGCCTGCTCGGCGGAGAGTCCGGCGGCCCGCTCCAGCACCGCCGCCCGGCGGGTCACCAGCGCCTCGGCCTCGCCCCGGGTGCGCTCCAGCTCCGCGGAGCGGACGGCGAGTTCGTCCTCCCGGGTCCGGATCCGGCGCAGTTCCTCGGTCAACTGCTCCTCGCGCCGGGCGAGTTCGGCCCGCTGCCGGGAGGTCTGCTGCTCGGCCCAGCCCCGGACGCGCTCGGCCTCGGCGGCGGCGCTGCGCTGGGCGGCCCGGAGCCGCCTGACCATCAGCCCGGCCAGTACCGCGAGGACCAGCAGGGCGGCGCCGGCCGACCCGGCGAGCGGTAGCAGGGAGGCGTCCGATTCGGTGCCCGCCGAGATCCTCATGCCGCCCACTCCCCGTCACCGCTGCCCGCCGCCCGGCGTGGACCGCCGTCCGGAAGCGCCCCCCGCACTGAGTGCGAGGCTAGGTGTGGGTCATGAAACGGTCAAGGCTCGACCTGGACTGGACCAAGAAGCGTACGAAACTGCCACTAGTCCCTCTCGGTTCCTGACAGTTCACCCGGCTCTTCCTCTTCCAACGCGCTGCGCACCACCCGGAACGCCAGCCCCTCGGTGTAGCCCCGGCGGGCCAGCATGCCGACCAGCCGTCGCGTCCGGACCTGCCGGTCCAGCCCTCGGGTGGCCCGCAGCTTGCGGTCGACCAGCGCCCGGGCGGCCTCGGTCTCGTCGTCGTGGTCGAGCTGGGCGACGGCCTGCTCGACCAGGTCGGCGGCCACCCCCTTGGTGCGCAGTTCCTGGGCCAGCGCCCGCCGGGACAGGCCCCGGACGGCGTGCCGGGACTCCACCCAGGCCGCGGAGAAGGCCGCGTCGTCGATCAGCCCGACCTCTTCGAGCCGGGTGAGCACCTCGTCGGCGACGTCGTCCGGGATCTCCCGCTTGTGCAGGGCGTCGGCGAGCTGTTTGCGGCTCTTGGCGGCGCCGGTGAGCAGCCGCAGGCAGATGTCGCGGGCGCGGGTTTCGGGATCGACGGACTCCTCGGCCCCGGCCCGCTTCCGCGCGGTACCGGCTCCGGCGTCCTGCTCCTCGCCCTCCTCGCCCGACGCGCGCTCGGCGAAGCGCCCCGCGGAGCGTCCTGCCGCGCGCCGGCCCCGTCGCGCGCCGGCGCCGGTGTGCGGGGCCGCGGCGGCCACACCCCCGTGACCGGCCGCCTCGACCCCGCCCGAACCGTCGACCGCCGCTGCGGTCGCGTCGAACTCCTCGGCCGCCAGCGCCGAGCGGCGCCGGCGGCGGCCTGCGGGCAGCTCCGAGGCGGAGACCAGCCCGAGCTCATCGACCGTCGGCTCCGCCGGAGCCGGCCCGGGCGCCGCGCCGCGCACCGCC
The DNA here is from genome assembly GCF_029894125.1 of Kitasatospora sp. MAA19. Taxonomy (GTDB): domain Bacteria; phylum Actinomycetota; class Actinomycetes; order Streptomycetales; family Streptomycetaceae; genus Kitasatospora. The sequence continues at coordinate 28,555 of NZ_JARXYZ010000045.1, read as the reverse complement.
CGGGCCGGCGCCCGGTCGAACTCCGGCTCCGAACCGGATGCCCACGATCCGGCGGAGGACCGCTCCCGCCGCCGCTCCTTCCGGGACTGCGACCGTGCTCGGGGCGCCCTCGCGGCCGACGGCTCCGGCTGCTCCGCCACCGCGGCGAACCAGTCCGGCGGGCCGTAGTCGTCGTCCTCGGGGCCGGCCGGGCCACCCACTGCGTCGTGCTGCGTCAACGGCTCAGGCCTTGGCAGCCGCCGCCGTCTTCTTCGCCGCGGCCGTCTTGGCGGCGGTCGCGGTGATCGGCTTCGCGGCGCCGTCGGCGGCGGCGGGCGCCGCCTCGCCCTCGGCCGGCTCGTCGGTCTTCGGGCCGATGCCGAGCTTGCCCTTGATCTTCCGCTCGATCTCGTCGGCGAGCTGCGGGTTGTCCCGCAGGAAGTTGCGGGCGTTCTCCTTGCCCTGGCCGAGCTGGTCGCCCTCGTAGGTGTACCAGGCGCCCGACTTGCGGATGAAGCCGTGCTCGACGCCCATGTCGATCAGGCCGCCCTCGCGGCTGATGCCGACGCCGTAGAGGATGTCGAACTCGGCCTGCTTGAACGGCGCGGCGACCTTGTTCTTGACCACCTTGACGCGGGTGCGGTTGCCGACCGCCTCGGTGCCGTCCTTCAGGGTCTCGATCCGGCGGATGTCCAGCCGGACCGAGGCGTAGAACTTCAGCGCCCGGCCACCGGTCGTGGTCTCCGGCGAGCCGAACATGACGCCGATCTTCTCGCGCAGCTGGTTGATGAAGACGGCGGTGGTGTTCGACTGGTTCAGCGCACCGGCGATCTTGCGCAGCGCCTGGCTCATCAGCCGGGCCTGCAGACCGACGTGCGAGTCGCCCATCTCGCCCTCGATCTCGGCGCGCGGGACGAGCGCCGCGACCGAGTCGATGATCACCAGGTCGATCGCGCCGGAGCGGATCAGCATGTCGGTGATCTCCAGGGCCTGCTCACCGGTGTCCGGCTGGCTGACCAGCAGGGCGTCGGTGTCCACGCCGAGCTTCTTGGCGTACTCCGGGTCGAGCGCGTGCTCCGCGTCGACGAAGGCGACCGTACCGCCGGCCCGCTGGGCGTTGGCCGCCAGGTGCAGGGTCAGCGTGGTCTTGCCGGAGGACTCCGGCCCGTAGATCTCGACCACACGGCCACGCGGAATGCCGCCGACCCCGAGGGCCACGTCCAGGGCGGTGGACCCGGTGGGGATCACGTCGATCGGCTCGTTGGCCTTCTCGCCCAGGCGCATCACCGAGCCCTTGCCGAACTGCCGCTCGATCTGGGCGAGCGCGGTCTCAAGAGCCTTCTCGCGGTCCGTACCTGCCATGGCTTCCACCCTCGGGTTCTGTGCTGTGCGCTTCATCGTCCTCGACGCTAGCGCGTCCCACTGACAAACGAGCCCGACCCGGCTCCGCCTGTGGAAAACTCCTCGCCGGAGAGTACAAAGAACATCTGTTCGATTCAAGCCTCGCACGTCCGAGCGGTAGCGGGGTCACTTCCCGTCGCCGCCGACCATCCGCCGCAGCCGCCGCGCCGCCTCCCGGCGCAGCTCCCGCCGGGCCCGCCGCTGCTCGCCCCGGTCGATCCGCGGGTCGGTGGCCACCTCGTACCGCCGCACGTACGTCCCGACGAAGCCCTGCAGGGTGGCCGCCGCCGGGATCGCGATCAGCGCGCCGACCGCGCCGAGCAGCGCCGCGCCCGCGATCACCGCCCCGAACGCGACCGCCGGGTGCACGTCCACCGTCTTCGCGGTGATCCTCGGGTGCAGCAGGTAGTTCTCGACCTGCTGGTAGACCACCACGAAGACCAGCACCCAGAGCGCGTCCACCGGCTGCACGGTGAGCGCCACCAGCACCGGCAGCGCGCCGGCCAGGTACGTCCCGATGGTCGGCACGAACTGCGACATGACGCCGACCCAGACCGCCAGCGCGGCCGAGTACGGCAGGTCGAGCAGCGCGAACATCACCCAGTGCCCGGCCGCCGAGACCACCGCGAGCAGTGCCCGGGAGTACAGGTAGCCCCCGGTCTTGGCGAGCGCGATCTCCCAGGCCCGCAGCACCTCGCCCTGCTTGGCGGGCGGCAGCAGCGAGCAGACCGTCCGGCGCACCCGCGGGCCCTCGGCGGTGAAGTAGAAGGTGAACAGCCCGACCGTGAAGGCCTGGAAGAGCCCGCCGATCACGGTGGAGGAAACGCCCCAGACGTTGTCGGCGGCCTGCTGGGCGTAGTTCTCGATCGCACCGGAGTCCTTGAGCAGCTTCTTCTGCAGCTCACCCAGCGACAGGTCCTGATGGAAGGTCTGATTGACCCAGTTCATCAGATTGTCGACCAGGTGCGGCAGGTCCCCGGCGATCTTCGCCACCTGATCGACCAGCAGCGTGCCGAGCGCCGCGAGGAACCCGATCACCGCGATCCCCACCGCGACGAACACCAGGAAGGTGCCGACCCCCCGGCGCACCCCGCGCGCCGCCATCCGGTCGACGGCGGGCTCCAGCGCCAGCGAGAGGAAGAAGGCCACCAGCAGCATCACGAAGAGGTCGATCAGCTGGTGGAAGGCCCAGTCGGCGAGCTGGAAGAGCCCGACCAGCACCAGGGCCAACACCATCGCCCGGGGCAGCCAGCGCGGCATCCCGCTGCCCCAGAGCCTGCTGCCCGGCCCTTCGCCCTCCGGCAGCCGCGGTTCGGGCGGCGCGCCCGCGGCCTCGTCGGCAACCCGCGCCGACCTGTCCGAATTCTGTGCTTCTGTGCTGCTGGTCACTCCGACAGTCTCACCCATCGCCCGGGCCCGCCCGAGCACCGGGCACCCCCGTTCGGCCCAGGGAGATCAGGGGTCAGGAATCAGCGCAGCACGCCGGAGACGCCCTGGGTCTCGCAGACCACCCGCCAGACGTCCTTGGCCTCCCAGCCGGCCTCCAGCGCCTGCCGCACCGTCCGCCCGCCGAGTTCGCTCATCACGTGGTCGGCGGCGAAGGACTCCGCGTACGCCTCCCCGAAGTGCGCGTGCATCCGTCGCCAGAACTCGGTCAGCCTCATGGCTCCAGTATCCCGGACCGCCCCGCGCCGCCCGCGGCCTGCCACTGCCCGGCCGTCAGCGCGTACTCGACCTCGCCGTGCTCGCTGCCGGGGATCGCCTCCGGGTAGTCCTCGTGGAAGGTGCGGACGTAGGACAGCCCGGTCTTCTCCATCACCCGCCGCGAGCCCGCGTTCACCGCCATCGTGTACGCCACCACCCGCCGCACGCCCAGCTCGGTGAAGCCGCGGCGGACCAGCGCCCGCGCGCCCTCGGTCGCGTACCCGAGCCCCCAGGCGGCCCGGCGCAGCCGGTACCCCAGCTCGACCTCGGAACGCGCGCCGTCCGTGGTCGGCCGGAACTCGAACCAGCCCAGGAACGCTCCGCCGGCCCGCTCCTCGGCCGCCCACCAGCCGAGGTCGCCGTACTGCCGGTAGTGCGCGAGGTAGCGCGGCAGCAGCTCGCCCTCGACCGTCTCCCGCGCGGTCGGCCGCCCGCCGGTGAGGTAGCGCATCACCTCGGGGTCGCCGTCCAGCTCGACCAGGTGGTCGGCGTCCGCCGCGGTGAAGCGGCGCAGGAGCAGCCGCTCGGTGGTGAGGAAGGTGGTCACGCCCCGATCCTCACCCGTCGGCCCGGCCGCCGCACCCGGTTTTCCGCACCCGGTCCCCCACCCGCCTCAGTGCGGCAGCGCGAGCAGCCCCGCACCGAAGTACTGCCGGCCCCCGCAGGCGTACGGCCCGGGCGGGCAGGCGGCGGCCGCGGTACCGGCGAGCAGGGCGGCGAGCGGGCCGGAGCCGTAGTCCGGGTGCAGCGCGGCGGCCACCGCGACCGCGCCGGTGACGTGCGCCGCCGCCATCGAGGTGCCGGCCAGCGCCGCGTACTGCCCGCCGGGCCAGTCGGAGACGATCGCGCCCTGCGCGCCGCCGTCCGGGTCTCCGCCGGGGGCGGCCAGCGAGACCCGGCCGCGCCCGAGGTTCGAGTAGCCGGACGGGCGGCCGTCCCGGTTGACGGCGGTGACCGTGACCACGCCGGGCAGTTCGCCGGGCAGCCGGATGCACTCGGCGCCCAGGTAGCGGGAGCGGGCCGGGCCGGAGACCCGGTCGTTGGGGCTGCGCTCGTCGGACCGGGGGGCCCCGAGGTCCTGCCCGTCGTTGCCGGCCGAGGCGACCACCACGGCACCCTTGCGCTGGGCGTAGCCGGACGCCCGACCGACGGCGGCGATCAGCGCGGCCTGGTCCGGGTCCTCCGGGCAGTTGTACTTCCACGGGTCGGCGAAGTAGCTGTTGTTGATCGCCTTGGCGCCGTGGTCGGCGGCCCAGAGCATGCCGCAGACGATGTTCTCGGCGTAGTACTGGCCGAGCGGTCCGAGCAGCCGGACGGCGGCGATCCGCACGCCGGGCGCGACCCCGGTGACGCCGTGGCCGTCCCGGGCGGCGCCGACGATCCCGGCGACGTGGGTGCCGTGACCGCTCTCGCCGACGCCGGGGTCGGGCCGCCAGGCGCCGGAGCGGGCGTCGGGCCGGCCGTCGGCGCAGGAGGCGGAGGCCTTCGGGTCGACGGCGGCCCGCAGGTCCGGGTGGGTGTCGTCGACGCCGGAGTCGAGCACCGCCACCAGCACCTTGCGCAGCGCGTCGGCGGTCGGCGCGGCGCCGGCCGCGGGCCCGGGCGGCGCGGCGGAGGCGTCGTCGGCCCGGGCACCGGCGGCGCCGAGCATGGCGAGGTTCCACGGGTCGCCCTCGGCCGGATCGGGCACGGTGACGGTGCCGCCGTCCATCCGGTCGGCGCTGCTGCGGCCGACGCGGTCGGCGCCGGCGGAGAAGTCCCCGGCGCCGTCCAGCAGCCGGGGCGGCCCGACCACCGGCACGGTCCGGGTGGCGCCGACGGCGGCGATCCCGGGCCGGGCCCGCAGCTTGTCCGCGAAGCCGCCGGTGGCGTACGCCAGGACGGCCCCGATCTGCGGGTACTCCTGGACCACCTGCCCGCCCGCCGCCCGGCTCTCGGCGCCGGCCCGGGCGGCGCCGGCGGTGTCCTCCTGCTCGGCCAGGACCAGGTAGCTGAGGTAGGACCGACTCGATCCGGCCACGTACGGGACGGCGCCGCCGACCACGAGCGCGGTGAGCAGCATCGCGAGCAGCGCCCGGGCGGGCCCGCCGGTCCGACGCCGACGGGCGGGGCAGGCGGGACCGCCGGACGGGTTCACCTGCGCCATCGCACGGCCTCCGCTCGTCGGTCCGATGGGTCACGAATGGATCACTGGTCTGAATCATCACCATATGAGCGGATTGCTCTTTGTGCTCCTTCAACTACACCCGCGCACCCCCGCTCCCCCGGCCCCCGGTTGTCGGTGCCACCCGGCACCATGGGGGGCATGGCGCCCCAGCACCCGACCCCGCCCACCGGAGACCCCCTGGCCGGATTCGCCCCGACCACCCGGGCCTGGTTCACCGGCGCCTTCTCCGCCCCCACCACCGCCCAGTCCCAGGCCTGGCACGCCATCCGGCAGGACACCGACGTCCTCGTGGTCGCCCCCACCGGCTCCGGCAAGACGCTCGCCGCCTTCCTCTCCGCCCTCGACCGGCTGAGCAGCACCCCGCCCCCGGCCGACCCCAAGCGCCGCTGCCGGGTCCTCTACGTCTCGCCGCTCAAGGCCCTCGCGGTGGACGTCGAGCGCAACCTGCGCGCCCCGCTGACCGGCCTGCGCCAGGCCGCCGTCCGACTCGGCCTGCCCGAGCCCGAGGTCCAGGTCGCCATCCGCTCCGGCGACACCCCGGCCGCCGACCGCCGCCGCTTCGCCACCCACCCGCCGGACATCCTGATCACCACCCCCGAGTCGCTGTTCCTGCTGCTCACCTCCGCCTCCCGGGAGGCCCTGCGCGGCGTCGACACGGTGATCCTCGACGAGGTGCACGCGGTCGCCGGCACCAAGCGCGGCGCCCACCTCGCGCTGAGCCTGGAGCGCCTGGACGAACTGCTGGAGCGCCCGGCCCGCCGGATCGGCCTGTCCGCGACCGTCCGCCCGGTCGAGGAGGTGGCCCGCTACCTCAGCCCGCAGCGCGGCGCCGTCGTCGTCCAGCCCTCCGCCGCCAAGGAGTTCGACCTGTCGGTGGTCGTCCCCGTCCCCGACCTGGACGACCTGCCCGCCGCCCCGGCCACCGGCGGCTCCGCCGACAACGACCCGCAGCGACAGGCCTCCATCTGGCCACACGTCGAGGAGCGGATCGTCGACCTGGTCCAGGCGCACCGCTCGACCATCGTCTTCGCCAACTCCCGCCGCCTCGCCGAGCGCCTGTGCAACCGGCTGAACGAGATCGCCCACGAGCGCGCCACCGGCGCCGCCGCGCACGAGGCGCACGCCCCGGCCCAGCTGATGGGCGGCTCCGGTGCGGCCAGGGGCGTCCCCCCGGTGCTCGCCCGGGCCCACCACGGCTCCGTCTCCAAGGAGCAGCGGGCACTGGTCGAGGAGGAGTTGAAGGCCGGCCGGCTGCCCGCCGTGGTCGCCACCTCCAGCCTGGAGCTGGGCATCGACATGGGCGCCGTCGAACTGGTCGTCCAGGTCGAGTCCCCGCCCTCGGTCGCCTCCGGCCTGCAGCGGGTCGGCCGGGCCGGCCACCAGGTCGGCGCCGTCTCCACCGGCGTCTTCTTCCCCAAGTACCGCGGGGACCTGGTGCAGTCCGCCGTGGTCACCGAGCGGATGCGGGCCGGCCGGATCGAGGCACTGCGCGTGCCGCGCAACCCGCTGGACGTGCTCGCCCAGCAGCTGGTCGCGATGACGGCGCTGGACAGCTGGCCGGTGGACGAACTGCTCACCGTGGTCCGCCGCGCCGCGCCCTTCGCCACCCTCCCGCAGTCCGCCTTCGAGGCCGTGCTCGACATGCTGGCCGGCCGCTACCCCTCGGACGCCTTCGCCGAGCTGCGCCCCCGGGTGGTCTGGGACCGGGTGGCCGGCACCGTGACCGGCCGCCCCGGTGCCCAGCGGCTCGCCGTCACCTCCGGCGGCACCATCCCCGACCGCGGACTGTTCGGCGTCTTCATCGCCGGCGCGACCGGGTCCGATCCGAAGACGGGGAAGAAGGGCGGCGGCGGCCGGGTCGGAGAGCTCGACGAGGAGATGGTCTACGAGTCCCGCGTCGGCGACGTGTTCACCCTCGGCACCACCTCCTGGCGGATCGAGGAGATCACCCACGACAAGGTGCTCGTCACCCCCGCCCCCGGCGTCCCCGGCCGGCTCCCGTTCTGGAAGGGCGACACCCTCGGCCGCCCGCTCGAACTCGGCCGCGCCCTCGGCGCGTTCACCCGCGAGCTGGGCGCCCTGGCACCCGAGGACGCCACCTCCCGGCTCCGGCAGGCCGGCCTGGACGACTGGGCCGCCGCCAACCTGCTCGACTACCTCGCCCAGCAGCGCGCCGCCTGCGGCCACCTCCCGGACGACCGCACCATCGTGGTCGAGCGCTTCCGGGACGAGCTCGGCGACTGGCGGATCGTCATCCACTCCCCCTTCGGCGCCCAGGTGCACGCCCCCTGGGCACTCGCCCTCGGCGCCCGGCTGCGCGAGAAGCACGGCCTCGACCCCCAGGTCATGCACGCCGACGACGGCATCGTGCTCCGCCTGCCCGACGCCGACCTGCTGGCCCCCGACTTCGACTTCGGAAGCCCCACCGGCCTTTCCCCGCAGGCGGGTTCGGACGAGGCCCCGGTCGGCGCCGACGCCGCCCTGTTCGACCCCGCCGAGATCGAGCAGTTGGTCACCGACCAGGTCGGCGGCTCCGCCCTGTTCGCCTCCCGCTTCCGCGAGTGCGCCGGCCGCGCCCTGCTGCTCCCACGCCGCAGCCCCGGCCGCCGCACCCCGCTCTGGCAGCAGCGCCAGCGCGCCGCCCAACTGCTCGAAGTAGCCTCCGAGTACGGCTCGTTCCCGATCGTCCTGGAGGCCGTCCGGGAGTGCCTGCAGGACGTCTTCGACGTGCCCGGCCTGGTCGAGCTGATGGGCGACCTCGAATCCCGCGCCGTCCGCCTGGTCGAGGTCACCACCCCCGAGCCCTCGCCCTTCGCCCGCTCCCTCCTGTTCGGCTACGTCGCCCAGTTCCTCTACGAGGGCGACTCCCCGCTCGCCGAACGCCGCGCCGCCGCCCTCTCCCTGGACTCCCGGCTGCTCTCCGAACTCCTCGGCCAGGCCGAGCTGAGCGAACTGCTCGACCCGCAGGTGCTCGCCGCGTTGGAGGCCGAGCTCCAGCGCCTCACCCCCGAGCGCCGGATCAAGGACGCCGAGGGCGTCGCCGACGCGCTGCGCCTGCTCGGCCCGCTCACCGAGGCCGAGCTGGCCGCCCGCGGCGCCGAGCCGCTCTGGGCACTGGAGTTGGAGGCCACCCGCCGGGTGATCCAGGTCCGGATCGCCGGCGAACCGCGCTGGGCCGCCGTGGAGGACGCCGGACGGCTGCGCGACGCGCTCGGCACCCCGCTGCCGGTCGGCGTCCCCGAGGCCTTCACCGGACCGGTCAAGGACCCGCTGGGCGACCTGCTCGCCCGTTACGCCCGCACCCACGGCCCGTTCACCGCCGCCGAGGCCGCCACCCGGTTCGGCCTCGGCACCGCCGTCGTCACCGGCACCCTGCACCGCCTCACCGCCGCCGGCCGCCTGGTCCAGGGCCAGTTCAGGCCGGTCGAGAGCCACACCGCCACCGCCGAGTGGTGCGACGCCGAGGTCCTGCGCCGACTGCGCCGCCGCTCGCTGGCCGCCCTGCGCCACGAGGTCGAGCCCGTCCCGCCGCGCGCCCTGGCCGCCTTCCTCCCGCAGTGGCAGCACCTGGCCGGCCACCGGCTGCGCGGCCCGGACGGCCTGCTCCGCGTGGTCGAGCAGCTCCAGGGCACCGCCCTGCCCGCCTCCGCCCTGGAGAAGCTGATCCTCCCGGCCCGGCTCGCCGACTACTCCCCCGGCCTGCTAGACGAGCTGATGGCAGCCGGCGAGATCGGCTGGTGCGGAGCCGGCGCGCTGCCCGGCAAGGACGGCTGGCTCAGCCTGCACCTGGCCGAGAGCGCCCACCTGCTGCGCCCCGAGCCCGTCCCGCCCGCGCTCACCCCCGTGCACAGCGCGCTGATGGCGGCGCTGGCCGGCGGCTACGGCCTGTTCTTCCGCCAACTGGTCCAGCAGCTGCCGGAGGAGACCCCGGAGCCGGAGATCGTCGAGGCACTCTGGGACCTCGCCTGGGCCGGGTACGTCACCAACGACACCCTCGCCCCGCTGCGCGCCCTGCTCGGGTCCGGCCGAACGGCGGGCGCCACCGCCCACCGCGCGCCCCGGGCCACCCCGCGCGGCCGCTACGGCGGCGCCGGCCGCGCCTTCGGCCGGGTCGGCGGCGCCCCGCGCAGCGGCCCGCCGACGGTGGCCGGGCGCTGGTCGCTGCTGCCCGCCTTCACCGCCGACCCGACGGTCCGGGCCACCACCCGGGCGCAGAACCTGCTGGACCGGCACGGCCTGCTCACCCGGGGCGCGGTGACGGCCGAACGGGTGCCGGGCGGCTTCGCCGGGGTGTACCGGGTGCTCGCCGCGATGGAGGAACGCGGCCGGGCCCGCCGGGGGTACTTCGTCGAGGGCCTGGGCGGTGCCCAGTTCGCCATGGAGGGCGCGGCGGACCGACTGCGCTCGGTCAACGGCCGGCTGGAGCGGGCCCGGGCCACCGAGTGGCCGGCCGCCCCGGCCGCCGAGCCGCCGCAGGTGCTGGTGCTGGCCGCCGCCGATCCGGCCAACGCCTACGGCGCCGCGCTGCCGTGGCCGGAGCCGCCGGCGGCCCCCGGCGCCAAGGAGGCCCGGGCGCACCGCCCGGGCCGCAAGGCGGGCGCCCTGGTGGTGCTGGTGGACGGTGAGTTGGCGCTGTACGTCGAGCGGGGCGGCAAGTCGCTGCTGGCCTGGCCGGAGGACGAGGCCACCCGGGCGGTGGCGGCGGGCGCGCTGGCGGGCGCGGTCCGCGAGGGCGCGCTCGGCAGCGTCACGGTCGAGCGGGCCAACGGCGAGCCGGCCCTCGGCTCGGAGCTGGGCGCCGCCCTGGAGGCGGCCGGCTTCCACGCCACCCCGCGCGGCCTGCGCCTGCGCCCCTGAGGCACGACCGGAGGGCGCTGCGGGCCCGGACAGCGCCGAAGGCCGTGGGGCGGCTGTCGCCCCACGGCCTTCGTTCGTATCACCCGTTCGGGTGGCTCAACCCACCGGCGGCTGCGCCTCCACCGGGACCACGGCCTCGGGGTGCGGGCGCCGCTGCGGCCCGGTCGCGTTCCGGTCGGCGTGGACCGGGATCAGGCCGAGCCCCCAGCCGCCGGCCACGAGCAGTCCCAGCACCGCACCGTCCGCGAACTGTCCGCGGACCACCAGGAGCCACCAGAACAGCCCCGCCGACAGGACCAGCAGGACCCGGCGGGCCGACCACGGTTCCAAGCGCCGCAGCCGTATTCGGGCCTCCGTGCACACCGTCGCGGCTCTTCGCACGACCGCCCTCCTTCGCTCGCCCCGGGCACCAGGAGCCCGGGAGTCGAGGCCGGGTTCAGGCGGCGACCACGTCCATCGCGGCGGCCTTGGGCGACATGTTCGCCCGGTCGGTGCCGGGGGCGGGCAGCGGAACCGGTTCGAGTACCGGCCTCAGCAGATCACCTTCGGAGAGGGTGGCCATCGCCGCAAGTTCGGCGAGCGAGAGTTCGTCGCTGACCTCGCGCATGACCTCGGACATCCGGACGTCCAGCGCGTCGCAGATGGCGGAGAGCAGCTCCGAGGAGGCCTCCTTCTGTCCCCGCTCGACCTCGGAGAGGTAACCGAGCGAAACCCTGGCGGCCGCCGACACCTCGCGGAGTGTGCGGCCCTGGCGCTGGCGCTGCCGACGCAGTACATCGCCCAGTAGGCGACGGAGCAGGATCATCGGTGCCTCCCTCCTCGGACTGCGGATCGAGATGTCACGACCCCACCGTACCGCCTTGCCCGCTTCGCGTGCGGGGACCCTGGTCGTGTTCACTCTGGGCTGCAAGGCCGTCCCCCTCCTCGTTCCGGTGTCGTTCCCGGGTCCGCGGGCCCCTCGTGGTACCCGTCGCCGGCCGCCCGGCCACCGTCACGCAACTCGTTCGCCACCTGGTTTCTGCCCAACCAGGCCGTTGGATGTAACACGATCCTCCAGCTGTGCCATACCCGCGTACCAGACCGGCAGATCTCGGTTCGGTGGAGATCTCCGCGGCCGGGGCTCCACCGCGCCTCCGCGGTGCTTCCAACGGGGTACGAGACACCCGGGTGCGGGGCCCCCGGGGTTCAGGTCGTGGGCGTACCGGCCGGGAGCCGCCCGACGAGCAGCTCCAGAGCGGCGGTCACCGCCCCGTGACGGATTCTGGCACGCCCGCCCGACAGCCGGGGCGAACTGACCAGAGTTCCCTCCGGACCGGCGACCGCCAGGTGTACGGTGCCCACCGGCTGTCCGTCCTGCGGGTCCGGCCCGGCCACCCCGGTCGTCGCGAGCCCGTACGTGGCCCCCAGCAGTCGGCGCACGCCCTCGGCCATCTGCCCGGCCACCACCGGGTGGACCGGCCCGTACACCGCCAGCAGCCCCTCGTCCACGCCGAGCACCGAGGCCTTCAGCTCGGTGGCGTAGGCGGTGACCGAGCCGCGGAAGGTCGCGGACGCCCCGGGGACGTCCACCAGCGCGGCCGCGAGCAGCCCGCCGGTCAGCGACTCGGCGACGGCCAGCGTGCCGCCCCGGGCGCGCAGCGCCTCGTGCGTGCGCACCGCCAGGTCGTAATCCGTCACCCGGTCTCCCCCGTCGCTCACCGGTCCGCGCGCTCCGCGGCCAGTCCCTCACGGCGCAGTCGCAGCGCCTGTCCGACGTAGTCCAGCGCGGTGCCGACGGTCAGCAGCACCGCCAGGGCCATCAGCACGGCCCGCGCGGTGGCCAGCCAGCCGGTCAGCTCCAGGACGTACATGCCGACCGCGATGCCCTGGGTCAGCGTCTTGATCTTGCCGCCGCGGCTGGCCGGGATGACCCCGTAGCGGATCACCCAGAAGCGCATCAGGGTGATGCCGAGTTCGCGGGCCAGGATCACCGCGGTGACCCACCAGGGCAGGTCGCCGAGCAGCGAGAGGCCGATCAGCGCCGAGCCCATGATCGCCTTGTCGGCGATCGGGTCGGCGATCTTCCCGAAGTCGGTGACCAGGCCCTTGCGGCGGGCCAGCTCGCCGTCGAACAGGTCGGTGATCATCGCGATGGCGAACGAGGCCCAGGCGACCGAGCGCCACTTGGGGTCGTGCCCGCCGTCGGCGAACAGCAGCGTCACGAAGACCGGCACCAGCAGCAGCCGGAGCATCGTGAGCATGTTGGCGATGTTCCAGACGGCCGGTGCCGGCGGCACCGCGGCCGCCGGTCTGCCCGGGTGGGCCGCGGCCGGGGCACCTGGCCCCTTGGTCATTCCCCGGCTCCCGGGGCCTGACGGACCCGGACCAGCTCCAGCGCCTCGGCGATCAGGTCGACGCCCTCGCTGGCGACCACCTTGGCCCGGTGGAACTGGCCGATCTCGGGGTTCTCGACGCCGGCGAGGGTGGTCAGGCCGTCGGTCTCCGGGGCCTGGTGGGCCGCCCGGCCCTCGACCACGCCGTCCTCGATCGACTCGATCAGCACCTCGACCTCGGTGCCGACGCGCTGCTCGGCCCGCTGGGCGGTCATCTCCTCGGCCAGTCGGCTCAGCCGGCTCAGCCGGTCGGCGATCACGTCCTCGGGCAGCTTGCCGTCGTAGGTCGCGGCCTCGGTGCCGTCCTCGTCGGAGTAGCCGAAGACGCCGATCGCGTCCAGCCCGGCGTGCGTGACGAAGCGTTCCAGCTCGGCGAAGTCCTCCTCGGTCTCACCGGGGAAGCCGACGATGAAGTTGGACCGGGCGCCGGCCTGCGGGGCCTTGTCCCGGATGGTCTTCAGCAGCTCCAGGAACTGGTCGGTGGAGCCGAAGCGGCGCATCCGGCGCAGCACCGCGGGCGCCGAGTGCTGGAAGGACAGGTCGAAGTAGGGCACCACGTCCGCGGTCCCGGTCATCGCGTCGATCAGTCCGGGGCGCATCTCGGCGGGCTGGAGGTAGGAGACCCGGACCCGCTCGACGCCCTCGATCGCGGAGATCTCGCCGAGCAGCGTCTCCAGCAGCCGGATGTCGCCGAGGTCCTTGCCGTACGAGGTGTTGTTCTCGCTCACCAGGACGACCTCGCGCACGCCCTGCCCGGCCAGCCACTGGGCCTCGTGCAGCACGTCGGAGGGGCGGCGGGAGATGAAGGAGCCGCGGAAGGCCGGGATGGCGCAGAAGGAGCACCGCCGGTCGCAGCCGGAGGCGAGCTTGACCGAGGCGACCGGGTTGTCGTCGAGCCGCTTGCGCAGGGTGCGCGGGCCGGAGGCCGGGGCGAGGCCCTCGGGCAGGTCGGTGATCGGCTCGGCCGGGGTCTCGGCGGCGCCGTGGCCGGGCAGCGCGACGGCCTCGGCGGCGGACTGCCGCTCGGCCGGGCTGATCGGCAGCAGCTTGCGGCGGTCGCGCGGCAGGTGCGGGGCGTGGTGGCCGCCGGAGAGGATGGTCTGCAGGCGGTCGGAGATGTCGGCGTAGTCGTCGAAGCCGAGCACGCCGTCGGCCTCCGGCAGCGCGTCGGCGAGCTCCTTGCCGTACCGCTCGGCCATGCAGCCGACCGCGACGACGGCCTGGGTGCGGCCGTGCCCCTTGAGGTCGTTGGCCTCCAGCAGGGCGTCCACGGAGTCCTTCTTGGCGGCCTCGACGAAGCCGCAGGTGTTGACGACGGCGACGTCCGCTTCGGCGGCGTCGTCGACGAGCGACCAGCCGTCGGCTTCCAGTCGCCCGGCGAGTTCCTCGGAGTCCACCTCGTTGCGGGCGCATCCGAGCGTGACAAGGGCGACAGTACGGCGTTCAGGCATAGGCCCAAGATTAACGCGCGGCCTCCGGTGCCGTTCGCCCCGGAGGCCATGCACCTCGGATTACCGGATCTCCGCCAGGCCGCCGCCCCGGCCTCCAGGGCCTCGGGAGGCCCTGTGGTCAGCCCGCCTGCGGGTCGCCGGGGGTGTACGTGACGTGCACCACCTGGCCGTCCTTGCCCAGGAGGCCGAGGTCCTTGCCGTTGACGTACGCGTGCACGGCCCCGCCGTTGCCGAGCACCAGTTTGATCTGCTTGGGGTCGGTGAAGGTCTGGTCCTGGCCGCCGCTGATGTTGTTCTGGAACAGCGACTTGCCGCTGCCGTCCACCGCGGACACCCAGCTGGTGCCCTCGGCGACCAGCTTCACGGTGACCTTGTCGGCCGGGACGGCGGCGATCGCGGCGGCGCTCGGCGCGGGCGCCGGCGGCTGCACGTCGGGCGAGGGCGCGGGGGCGACCGAGCCGGTGCCGGAGCCGCTGGGCAGCGGCGCGCTGGCGGAGCCGGTGCCGGTGTGGTCGCCCTTGCCGCTGACCAGGTTGAAGCCGATCAGGGCGACCACCGCGACGATCGCGGCGACCATGGCCGCCGCCCAGTTCGGCCGGCCCCGGCCGGGCACCTTGATCGGGCCGCTGTCGATCAGCTGGGTCGGCCGCTTGGAGGCGGGCGACCCACCGTGCGCGGCGTCGTACCGGGTGATCAGCGCCTCGCCGTCCACGCCGACCGCGCGGGCGATCGCGCGGATGTGTCCGCGGGCGTAGAAGTCGCCGCCGCAGCGGTCGAAGTCGTCCTCCTCGACGGCATGGACGATCGGCACCCGGACGCGGGTCGCCGTACTCACCTGGTCCACGGTGAGCCCGGCCTCGATCCGGGCGGTGGACAGCACCCGGCCGATGCTCGGGGCATCGGCCGCCTGCACCGCCTCGTCGGACGTCTCGGCGGACGACGGGGCGTTCTCGCGGTCGCGGGACTTGCCGATGGTCACGGGGCGCGCCTTTCGAGCGGATGGCCACCTGCTGGGGAACAGTCTAGGGGCGTGGGCGGATCGTTTCTCAAGCGGAACAGGCCCGAATGCGCGCGCCCGCCCCGACCGGGGCCCGGCGCCCCGCTGACTGTTCGTCAGCGGATCCGCGCGGGGAACCCGGGGTTCGCTTTTCCGGCCTGTGACGCGGTGTACGGACGTTCGGTTCCCGACATCGCGCCTACCCTCCCCCGAACGAGTGACACCTCGTTCGGGACACGGACCCGCCGGAGGCCCGGCCGGTCACCCGCGCAGGGTAACGAGCACCCCGTCCAGCTCATCCGGCTTCACCAGGACGTCGCGGGCCTTGGAGCCCTCGCTCGGACCGACGATCCCGCGCGACTCCATCAGGTCCATCAGCCGCCCTGCCTTGGCGAAGCCGACCCGGAGCTTGCGCTGGAGCATCGAGGTCGACCCGAACTGGGTGGAGACCACCAGCTCGGCCGCCTGGATCAGCAGGTCCAGGTCGTCGCCGATCTCCTCGTCGATCTCCTTCTTGGGCCCGCCGCCGACCATCACGTCGTCCCGGTAGGCGGCGGCCAGCTGGTCCTTGCAGTGCTGCACCACCGCGGCGATCTCCGCCTCGGTGACGAACGCGCCCTGCATGCGGATCGGCTTGCTGGCGCCCATCGGCAGGAAGAGCGCGTCGCCCTTGCCGATCAGCTTCTCCGCGCCGGGCTGGTCCAGGATGACCCGGGAGTCGGCCATCGCGGAGGTCGCGAAGGCCAGCCGGGACGGCACGTTGGCCTTGATCAGACCGGTGACCACGTCCACCGAGGGCCGCTGGGTGGCCAGCACCAGGTGGATGCCGGCCGCGCGGGCCAGCTGGGTGATCCGGACCACCGAGTCCTCGACGTCGCGCGGCGCGACCATCATCAGGTCGGCCAGCTCGTCGACGATCACCAGCAGGTACGGGTACGGCTTCAGCTCGCGCTCGCTGCCGAGCGGCGGGGTGACCTTGCCGGCCCGCACCGCCGCGTTGAAGTCGTCCACGTGCCGGAAGCCGAACGCCGCGAGGTCGTCGTAGCGCAGGTCCATCTCGCGCACCACCCACTGGAGGGCCTCGGCGGCCTTCTTGGGGTTGGTGATGATCGGCGTGATCAGGTGCGGGATGCCCTCGTACGCGGTCAGCTCGACCCGCTTGGGGTCGACCAGCACCATCCGCACCTCGTCCGGGGTGGACCGGGCGAGCACCGAGGTGATCAGGCAGTTGATGCAGGACGACTTGCCCGCGCCGGTGGCGCCGGCCACCAGGATGTGCGGCATCTTGGCGAGGTTGGCCATCACGGTGTGGCCCTCGACGTCCTTACCCATGCCGACGACCATCGGGTGGGTGTCCTCGGCGGCCGTGCGCGAGCGCAGCAGGTCGCCCAGGCTGACCATCTCGCGGTCCCGGTTGGGGATCTCGATGCCGACCGCGGACTTGCCCGGGATCGGGCTGATGATCCGCACGTCCGGGCTGGCCACCGCGTACGCGATGTTCTTGGCGAGCGCGGTGATCCGCTCCACCTTGACGGCCGGGCCGAGCTCGACCTCGTAGCGGGTGACCGTCGGCCCCCGGGTGAAGCCGGTGACCCTGGCGTCCACCTTGAACTCGGAGAAGGTGCCGGTGAGCTGGGCCACCACCTCGTCGTTGAGGGCGCTGCGGGCCTTGGCCGGGCCGCCGCGCTCCAGCAGGTCGAGCGGGGGCAGCGTGTAGGTGGTGTCGCCGACGAGCTGGAGCTGCTCCATCCGCACCGGCGCCGGGCCGTGCTCCTCGGGCGCCTCCGGGCCGCCGCTGCGGGCGGCCGGGACGGCGGCCTCCTCCGGCGGGGCAGTGCGGTCCTGCACCTGGTGCATCATGTCCGCCACCGCCGAGGAGGCGGGCACGCCGTAGACCAGCGCCCCGTCCAGGTCGGCGGCGGCACCGGCGGCGAGGTTGCGGGTGGCGTACGGGTCCGGCGGCTCCTTGTCCAGGGACACCCGGACGGCCTCCGGCTCGTCCTGGTCCGGCCCGACGGCGGGGTCCGGCTTGCGCCGGCGGCGGCGCCGGCGGGCACCCACCTCGTCGCGCGGGTCCTCGCCGTCGGTGTCCACGGTGAACGGCAGCGCGGACGGGTCGGCGTCCTCCGGCGGCTCGGTGGACAGCTCCCGCTCCGGCGTACGCCCCCCGCGCAGCTCGTCCTCCGGCCCGGGCTCCACCACGCCGAGCCGTACGCCGGCCGAGCGCAGCCGCTCGGGGATGCGGTTGACCGGGGTGGCGGTGACCACCAGCAGCCCGAAGAAGGCCAGCAGCAGGAGCAGCGGCACGGCCAACGCGGGCCCGGCGGCGGCCATCATCGGGGTGGACGCGGCCCAGCCGATGATTCCGCCGGCCGCCCTTATCCGGGAGGCGCCGCTGCCCATCATGGGCGCGCCGCAGCCGATGTGCACCAGACCGAGGACGCCGACCAGCAGCGCGCTCAGCCCGATCACGATCCGACCGTTGGCCTCCGGCAGCTCCGGGTGGCGCCAGAGCCGGATCGCTATCCCGGCCAGCAGGAACGGCACCAGCACGTCGAGCCGCCCGAACAGGCCGGACACCACGGCGATGGCCGCCTGACCGAGCCAGCCCTGCGGGCTGAACCAGGTGCCGGCCGCAGTCACCAGCGCGAGCGCGAACAGCAGCAGGCCCACCCCGTCCTTGCGGTGGGCGGGATGGAGGTTCTTGGCCCCGTCGCCGAAGCCCCGGAAGATCGCGGCGAGGCTGTTCGCCAGGCCGAGCCAGACGGCCCGGACGGCGCGGAAGAGTATCGGTTTGGGCGGCGGCGGGGGCGACGGAGCCGGTTTGGCCGCCGCCTTCTTCGCCGGGGCCGCCTTCTTGGCCGCCGCCTTCTTCGCGGGCGGCTTGCCCGGGGCCTTCGCCGCGGCCTTCTTGGACGGTCCCGGACTCGGGTTGCGTGCCGCGCTTCCGGGCGTACGAGTGGCCATGGGTCAGCAGCCTACCGGGGCGGACCACCAGTGGACATGCGCCCGAGTCGGGGCGCCGGGCCGTGTCGCAGACACACCGTCACGCTGACCGGGTTTCACCCGACCGCCCCCGGAAACCACCCGAAGGAGTGAATCGAACCGACCGGTTACGCGGTGCCCGGGCGCAGCGCGTCCAGGGCCCGGCGCAGGCCCACCAGCTTGCGCTCCAGGTGCGCCGCGGTGGCGGCCACCCCGGCGTCCTCGACGCCGTCCAGCTGCTTGCCGAGCGCCTCCGCCTGCTCCTCGACCGCCGCCAGCCGCGCGGACAGCTCGCCCAGCAGCGCCCCACCGAGGGCCGGCTCGCCGCCGCCCGCCTCCAGTTGCAGCCGCAGCAGCGCGGCCTGCTCCTTCAGCTGGCAGTTCTTCACGTACAGGTCGACGAAGACCGAGACCTTGGCTCGCAGCACCCACGGGTCGAAGGGCTTGGAGATGTAGTCCACGGCCCCGGCCGCGTAGCCGCGGAAGGTGTGGTGCGGACCGTGGTTGATCGCGGTCAGGAAGATGATCGGGATGTCCCGGGTGCGCTCGCGCCGCTTGATGTGGGCGGCGGTCTCGAAGCCGTCCATCCCGGGCATCTGGACGTCCAGCAGGATCACCGCGAAGTCGTCGGTGAGCAGCGCCTTGAGCGCCTCCTCACCGGAGACGGCGCGCACCAGCGTCTGGTCCAGCGCGGAGAGGATCGCCTCCAACGCCAGCAGGTTCTCCGGCCGGTCGTCGACCAGGAGGATCTTCGCCTTCTGCATCAGGGCTCGCCCTCCTGTCGCCTGACTGCCGCCCGGTGATGGCACTCGCGTACTGCCCACCGCTACCCCGGTCATGCTAGCCGCACCCCCTCGCCCGGCACATCGCTCCGTCGTGACCCGATCCGGAGCGGCGCGCGGCCAGTGCTCCGGCGCACGCTCAGCAGCGTGTCGCCATCCGGTCACTGTTCGCAACGATCGGTGACCCTACCCGGTTCCCGGGCCCGACCGCCAGCAAACCGGCCCACCGGACGGCGCGAACTCCGGGGCCCGCCCCGGGGTTCACGCCCTCCCGGGCGGCTACGCGCGGTCCGCCCGCAGCCACTCGCGCATCACCGTCAGCAGGTGGTCGGTCTCCACCGGCTTGGTGATGTGGTCGGTGGCACCCGCCTCCAGGGACTTCTCCCGGTCGCCCTTCATCGCCTTGGCGGTCAGCGCGATGATCGGCAGGCCGGCGAACTGGGGCATCCGGCGGATCGCCTCGGTGGTCGCGTAGCCGTCCATCTCCGGCATCATGATGTCCATCAGGACCAGCGCCACGTTCTCGTGCTGCTCCAGCATCTCGATGCCCTCGCGGCCGTTCTCGGCATACAGGACGGTCAGGCCGTGCTGCTCCAGCACGCTGGTGAGGGCGAACACGTTGCGGACGTCGTCGTCCACGATCAGCACCTGCTGGCCGTCGAAGCGCACGTCGCCGCGGGCGGGGCGGAGCGGCGCGGGCGCCACCGGGCGGGTCCCGGTGGCGGCGGCGTCCAGGGCCGCGACGCGGCGGCGCTCCACCGCCCCCCGGCGGCGCTCCTCGGCCAGCTCACGGACCTCCTGGGCCCAGTGGTCGGCCGGGTTCTCGCCGACCGGCACGGGCACCCCGACCGGGGTCACGCCGACGGAGGCGCGCGGCGCCGGGGCGTTCGACCCGGCCGCGCGGTCGCCCTGGGCCGCGCCCGGGGCCTCGGTGCGCAGCGGCAGGTAGAGCGTGAACGTGGAGCCCTTGCCCAGCTCGCTCTCGGCGTGGATCTCGCCGCCGAGCAGCCGGGCGATCTCGCGGCTGATCGACAGGCCGAGGCCGGTGCCGCCGTACTTGCGGCTGGTGGTGCCGTCGGCCTGCTTGAACGCCTCGAAGATCTCCCTGAGCTTGTTGCCGGGGATGCCGATACCGGTGTCCGAGACCGCGAAGGCGATCAGCTCCTCGTCCGGGCCCTTGATCGAGCCGGACTCCAGCAACCGCTCGCGCACGTGCTGCGGGACCTCCGCGCCGGCCGGGGAGATCGAGAAGTCGACCGCACCGGCGTCGGTGAACTTGACCGCGTTGGAGATCAGGTTGCGCAGCACCTGCTGGAGCCGCTGCTCGTCGGTGTGCAGGGTGACCGGCAGGGCGGGCGAGACCCGGACGGCGAAGTCCAGGTTCTTGTCCAGCGCGACGGGCTGGAAGGTGGCCTCGACGTAGTCGACCAGCTGGACCAGGGCGATCCGGGCCGGGCGGACGTCCATCTTGCCGGCCTCGACCTTGGAGAGGTCGAGGATGTCGTTGATCAGCTGGAGCAGGTCGGAGCCGGCCCCGTGGATGGTGTCGGCGAACTCGACCTGCTTGGGCGAGAGGTTGCCCTCGTTGTTGTCGGAGAGCAGCTTGGCCAGGATCAGCAGCGAGTTGAGCGGGGTGCGCAGCTCGTGCGACATGTTGGCGAGGAACTCGCTCTTGTACCGGGAGGCCAGGGCGAGCTGCTCGGCGCGCTCCTCCAGGACCTGGCGGGCCTCCTCGATCTCGCTGTTCTTGATCTCGATGTCGCGGTTCTGCTGGGCGAGTTGCTCGGCCTTCTCCTGCAACTCCTCGTTGGTTCGCTCCAGTTCCTCCTGGCGCGCCTCCAACTCGGCGGATCGCATCGAGAGTTCGGCGGTGAGCCGCTGGGACTCCAGCAGCAGGCCCTCGGTCTTGGTGTTGACGCTGATGGTGTTGACGGTGACGCCGATCAGGTCGGCGATCTGGTTGAGGAAGTCCAGCGCGACGGTGGTGAAGGAGCTGAAGGTGGCCAGCTCGATCACGCCCAGCAGCCGGCCCTCGAACAGCACCGGCAGCACCACGATGTGGGCCGGCGAGGCCTCTCCGAGGCCGGAGGCGATCTTGAGGTACCCGGGCGGCGCCTCCTTGAGGATGATCGCCCGCTTCTCCACCGCGGCCTGGCCGATCAGCGACTCGCCGGGCCGGAAGGTGGTCGGCATCGCGCGCCGCTGGTAGCCGTAGCTGCCGATCAGCCGTAGCACGGTGTCGTTCTCGTCGTCGTCCTCGGTGATCAGCTCGGCGGTGCGGCCGGCCGGCTGGGCGAGGAAGAAGGCGCCGTGCTGGGCGGAGACCACCGGGGTCAGCTCGGTCATGATCAGCGAGGCGACGGCCTCCAGGTCCCGGCGGCCCTGGAGCAGGCCGGAGATCCGGGCCAGGTTGGTCTTGAGCCAGTCCTGCTCCTGGTTGGTGCGGGTGGTCTCGCGCAGGTTGGCGATCATCTGGTTGATGTTGTCCTTGAGCTCGTCGAGCTCCCCGGCGGCGTCCACGTCGATCCGCAGGCTCAGGTCGCCCCTGGTCACCGCGGTGGCGACCTGGGCGATCGCGCGCACCTGCCGGGTCAGGTTGTTGGCCAGCTCGTTCACCGACTCGGTCAGGTCCTGCCAGGTGCCGTCCACACCGGGCACCCGGGCCTGGCCGCCGAGCCGCCCGTCGGTGCCCACCTCGCGGGCGACCCGGGTGACCTCGTCGGCGAACGCCGACAGCTGGTCGACCATGGTGTTGATGCTGGTCTTGAGCTGGAGGATCTCGCCGCGCGCGTCGACGTCGATCTTCTGTGACAGGTCGCCGCGGGCCACCGCCGTGATCACCAGCGCGATGTTGCGCACCTGGCCGGTGAGGTTGTTGGCCATCAGGTTGACGTTGTCGGTCAGGTCCTTCCAGATCCCGGCCACGCCCGGCACGCTCGCCTGGCCGCCCAGGGTGCCGTCGGTGCCCACCTCGCGGGCCACCCTGGTCACCTCCACCGCGAAGGAGGAGAGCTGGTCGACCATGGTGTTCAGGGTCCCGGCGAGCGCCGCGACCTCGCCCTGCGCCTCGATGGTGATCTTCTTGGACAGGTCGCCGCGGGCCACCGCGGTGGCGACCTCGGCGATGTTGCGCACCTGTCCGGTCAGGTTGGACGCCATGAAGTTGACGTTGTCGGTCAGGTCCTTCCAGATCCCCGACACGCCGCGCACCCGCGCCTGGCCGCCCAGGATCCCCTCGGTGCCCACCTCGCGGGCGACCCGGGTGACCTCGTCGGCGAACGCCGACAGCTGGTCGACCATGGTGTTGACGGTCGTCACCAGCTCCAGGATCTCGCCCCGGGCGTCGACGGTGATCTTCTTCGACACGTCGCCGCGCGCCACCGCGGTGGTCACCTCGGCGATGTTGCGGACCTGACTGGTCAGGTTGTTGGCCATCAGGTTGACGCTGTTGGTCAGGTCCTTCCACGTCCCGGACACCCCGGGCACGCTCGCCTGGCCGCCGAGGATGCCCTCGGTGCCGACGTCCCGGGCCACCCTGGTCACCTCGTCGGCGAAGGCGCCCAGCTGGTCCACCATCGTGTTGATGGTGTTCTTCAGCTCCAGGATCTCCCCGCGCGCGTCCACCTGGATCTTCTGCGACAGGTCACCCTTGGCGACCGCGGTCGTCACCTGCGCGATGTTGCGCACCTGATCGGTGAGGTTGTTCGCCATGAAGTTGACGTTGTCGGTCAGATCACGCCACACCCCGGCCGCGCCCGGCACCTGGGCCTGACCGCCGAGCCGCCCCTCGGTACCCACCTGGCGGGCCACCCTGGTCACCTGCTCGGCGAAGCCGGAGAGCTGGTCGACCATCGTGTTGATGGTGTTCTTCAGCTCCAGCATCTCGCCGCGCGCGTCCACCTCGATCTTCTGCGAGAGGTCCCCGCGCGCCACCGCCGTGGTCACCTGGGCGATGTTGCGGACCTGGCCGGTCAGGTTGTCGGCCATGAAGTTCACCGAGTCGGTCAGGTCCCGCCAGACCCCGGCCACGCCCGGCACCTGCGCCTGACCGCCGAGACGGCCCTCGGTGCCCACGTCCCGGGCCACCCCGGTGACCTGCGCGGCGAACCCGTTCAGCTGGTCCACCATCGTGTTGACGGTGTTCTTCAGCTCCAGCATCTCGCCGGCCACCTCGACGGTGACCTTGCGGGACAGGTCCCCCTTGGCCACCGCCGTGGTCACCTGGGCGATGTTGCGCACCTGCGCGGTCAGCCGGCCGGCCATGGTGTTGACCGAGTCCGCCAGGTCCTTCCAACTGCCCGACACGCTGCGGACCTTGGCCTGACCGCCCAACTTGCCCTCGGTGCCCACCTCACGGGCCACCCGGGTCACCTCGTCGGTGAACTCCGAGAGCTGGTCCACCAGTCCGTTGACGGTCCGGCCGATCTTCAGGTACTCGCCGCGCAGCGGGTGGCTCACCCCGTTGCTGTGCAGCGAGCGCAGTTCCATCTTCTGGTCCAGGTCGCCCTCGGCGATCGAGGTCAGCACCCGGCCCACCTCGGCCATCGGGCGGGCCAGATCGTCGATCAGCGCGTTGCAGTTGTCGACGGCCGCCATCCAGGCGCCCTCGCCCGCGCCGGTCTCCAGCCGCTCGTTCAACCGGCCCTCGCGGCCCACCGCCCGCCGCACCCGGGCCAGTTCGCCGGTGAGGTGCTGGTTGCGCTCGGCGACCTCGTTGAACACCGCGGCGATCTCCGCCAGCGGCCCGTCGCCCGGAACCGTCAGCCGGCGGCGGAAGTTGCCGTCGCGCATCGCGGTCAGCGCGGACAGCAGCTTCCGCAGCTCGGCCGGCTCCGCCTCCCGGCTGTGGCTCGTTCGTCGGCCGGCCGCGTTCCGCGGCGCGGTCCCGGACCGCCCACCGCGCGGAACGGGCGGCGTCGTACCGGTTGCGTCCTTGGTGGCCGAACTCAACGGGCCCCTCCCACATCGTGAACTGTCCGGTGACCGTGCGTGCCGGTACGGCACGCACCGGGACACCGGCCCGGTCGGGCTGCGTACCGGCCGCCCACACGGCACACCGGCACCCGCACCGACCGTACTGCTCCGACCGGCCGTCGCGGACCCCCCAGTCTGGCAGCACTGGCGCCGGGTGTACGGCCGGTTGCGCTCGGTTGGTAGCCGGCCGTCCGAAACAGGTGGGCAGAATCACCCTCTGGTGCCTGTTTCGACGCCCCGCCCCCACGGGGAACCAAGCGGAAAGTAGGGTGGAGCGCTGCACCGGGCCACGACCCGCCCCAGCGCCGCCGCCACCCGACGGCGCGCACCGGGAGTCGGCGCCGCACCCCCGGACAGCCAGGGCAAGAGCAGCAGAGGAGAAGTGGCAACGTGGTCACCGCGCGCGCAGCCGCCACCTTCGACCCCGACGGCCGGTCCGCAGCCGCCGCCCGGGGCTTCGTCCGGGACGCGCTGCTCGGCTGGGGGCTGCCCGAGGTCGTCGACGACGCCGTCGTCCTGGTCAGCGAACTGGTCACCAACGCCGTCGTGCACGCCGGCACCGCCGCCGAGGTGTGCTGCCTGCGTGAGGAGGGCACCGTCCGGATCGAGGTCACCGACCACCACCCGGAGCGCGGCCTCCCCTCCCTCGGCGACGGCCCCGTCACCGCCTCCGACCGCTACGCCGACCCCGACGGCGAAGGCGGCCGCGGCCTGCTGATGTGCTCCGCCCTCGCCGAACGCTGGGGCGTCGAGTACGCGGCCGGCCGCAAGACCGTCTGGTTCCGGCTCGCGCTGCCCGCCCCCGTGGCCGGCACCCGCTACGCCGTCCCCGCGACCCCCGGCAGCGACCTGCCCAGCAGCCCCGGCCCGGTCCACGTCGCCGTCGTCCAGCTCGACGAGGACGGCCGCGTCCTGGCCTGGAACCCGGACGCCGAGGCGCTCTTCCAGCGCCCCGCCGCCACCGTCCTCGGCCGCCCCTGGGCCGACCTCGCCGTCTGGCCGCCGTCGGCCGGCCGCGGCCTCGGCCTGACCGACACCCTGCGGCTGGCCCGCTGGGAGGGCGGCTACGGCGTCCGGCGCGCAGACGGCCACGAGGTCGAGGTGTACGGCGTCCAGGTCCGCGTCCGCGACACCGAGGGCGTCCCCTCCACCCTCTGCCTGCTCGTCCTCGAACCCGACCGCGCGGTGCTCCGCTCCCCCGCCCGGGCCCTGCCCGGCGACCGCACCGACCCGGCCGGCCCCCGGCTCGACCTGCTGGCCGGCCCGGTCGCCACCGACGACCTCGACACCCTGCTCCAGCGCACCGTCGAGCGCGCCCGCGACCTGCTCGACGCCGACGCCGCGTACCTGCTGCTCACCACCGACGACGAGACCGAGTTCGAGGTCCGCGCCGCCACCGGCCTCACCTCCGGACACCGCCGGCACACCCGCTTCCCGGTCGACACCGGCAACCGCTACGACTCCGCCCGGCTGCCCTCCGTGCACGAGGACCTCGCCGCCCGACCGACCGGCCTGCCCCTGCTCACCGGCAGCGGCATGCGCTCCCTGGTCACCGTGCCGCTCAAGGTCGAGGGCCGGCTGATCGGCTCGCTCGGCATCGCCACCGCCGCCCCCGGCCGCTACGACAACGAGGACGCGCTGCGCCTGCAGTTCGCCGCCGACCGGGTCGCCCTCGCGGTCGAGAGCACCCGGCTGACCGAGCTCGAACGGCTGCGCCGGGGCTCGCTGTCCTTCCTCGTCGAGGCCTCCGATCTGCTCGCCGGTACCCTCGAACACGAGCAGACCCTCGCCCTGATGGCCCAGATGGCAGTCCCCACCCTCGCCTCCTGGTGCGCCGTCTACACCCAGGGCGACCACGGCGCCTCGGCCGGCCTCGCCTTCGTCCTGCACGAGGACGAGGACCGGATCGACCCGCTGCGCGACCTGCTCGACAAGACCCCCGCCCCCGAGGCCGGTCCGACCCACGGCGTCCGCTTCTGGTCGGCGCCCACCGAGACCGCCGCCGCCGGCGGCCTCACCGACAGCCCCGAACTCGCCGGCCTGCTCGGCGAGACCGTCGTCCTGCCGCTGACCGCCCGCAACCGGGTCATCGGCCTGCTGGCGCTCGGCGTCCCGGCCGGTGTCCGGTTCCGCCAGGAGATCCTCGAACTCGCCGAGGACCTCTCCCGCCGGGCCGCCCTCGCCCTCGACAACTCCCGCCTCTACTCCGAGCGCACCGCCACCAGCCAGGCCCTGCAGCGCAGCCTGCTGCCGCCGGACCTGCCCGAGATCCCGGGCGTCGAGGTAGACGTCTACTACCAGGCCGCCGGTGAGGGCAACGAGGTCGGCGGGGACTTCTACGACCTGTTCACCATCCGCGAGGGCACCTACGGCTTCGCCATCGGCGACGTCTGCGGCACCGGTCCCGAGGCCGCCTCGGTCACCGGCCTCGCCCGGCACTCGCTGCGCCTGCTCGCCCGCGAGGGCCTGGACGCGCCACAGGTGCTCAGCCGCCTCAACGCGGCCATCCTGGACGAGGGTTCGCGCAGCCGCTTCCTCACCCTGCTCTACGGCGAACTGACGCCCCGCCCGGACGGCAGCACCGAGCTGTCCCTGGTCTGCGCCGGCCACCCGCTGCCGCTGCGGCTGCGCACCGACGGCCAGGTCGACCGCGCCGCCACCCCGCAACCGCTGCTCGGGGTCATGGACGACCTCGACCTCACCGCCGAACGCCTGGTGCTCTCCCCCGGCGAGGTGCTGCTGTGCGTCACCGACGGCGTCACCGAACGCCGCGAGGGCCGCCGGATGCTGGGCGACGACGGCCTCGCCGAGGTGCTCACCGGCTGCACCGGCCTGACCGCCGGCGCGGTCGCGATGCGGGTGCAGCGGGCCGTCGAGCGCTTCGCCCCGGAACCGCCGTCCGACGACATGGCCATCCTGACCCTGCGAGTGCCGACCCAGCGCAACCCCTGAGCGGACCGGACCGGGTCGTTCCTGATCGGCCACGGCCCGTGCCGGGACCAACCCTGAGCGGTCCACAGCTGACGACGTCACAAATTGTGCGATTCACAAGGGTACAAGCGAGTGGGGCCGGGTACACCGATCTCACCGGGGAATCCCTCGGCGGGGACGCGACCAGCGGCTCTCCCGCTGGCCCATCACTTCTGACCGCAGCCCGCGCACGCTCCAGCCGTGCGCCCTCGGCGCGGTCGCGCGCATCCACCTCATCGGACCACACCACTGCGTTCACTGCGCCCTGCGCGCGCCCAGAGTGAAAGGAGCCTCCGGTGAGCAACGAAGCTACCGGGGCAACGAACGCCCGTTCCACCGGAGCCGACGCGGGTAACCTCGGCTACCTCGCACTCGGCCTCACACTGCTCGCCTACGGCCTGCTCTCCACCGGCGTCTTCAGCGGCACCGGAGTCGGGGACGCGGCACCCCTCGCCCATCTGGTCGGCGGCGTCACCCTCTTCATCGCGGGCCTCTGGCAGCTCCGCGGCGGCGAGGGCTTCACCGGCACCGCCTTCACCAGCCTCGGCGCCTTCTGGGCGACCTGGTCAGTGGCCGGCGGAGCGGGCAAGAACGCGACCGGCCTGTTCCTGCTGCTGTGGGCCCTGCTCGCCCTCACCCTCACCGCCGCCAGCTGGGGCGCGGGACTGTTCAGCCGCGCCGTCTACGGCCTGCTGACGCTCTCCCTGCTGCTGTCCGCCATCGCCGCCTTCGGCGGCTACAGCGGCCTCGCCAAGTTCGCCGGCTGGGTCGCGGCCGTCTCCGGGCTCGCCGCCTGGTACTGGGCCACCTCGGCGCTCAGCAACGGCTCCTGGGGGCGGATCGCCCTCCCGGTCAAGTGACCTGCTGCGGCTGATTCGCCTGTTCCACCGGATTCCCCTGCTGCGGCTGATCCGCCGCAGTGCGCCGGGGTCGGACCTCCGTGTCGACGGAGGCCCGGCCCCGGCGGCGTGCCACCACCGCCTGCACGGCGTACGCGAGGAGCAGGATCACGACGGCCACGATGCCGTCCGACCAGAAGTGGTTCGCGGTCACCACGACCACCGCGACGGTCAGCACCGGGTGCAGCACCATCGCCCACCGCAGCCGGCTCGACGACAGCCTGACCACCGCGACCGCCGCCAGCACGCACCACGCGACGTGCACCGACGGCATCGCCGACAGCTGGTCGGCCACCACCACCCCGCCCACCGCGCCGCCGTACACCGACTGCCCGTACTCCGCGGCCACGTCGACGAACCCGTTCTGCGGCAGCATCCGGGGCGGCGCCACCGGGATGAACTGCACCAGCAGGCAGACCGCCGTGGTGATCACCACCGTGTTGCGCACCCACGCGTACCGCTCCCGGTGCCGCAGGAACACCCAGAGCAACACGGCCAGCATCACCGCGAAGTGCATCACCGCGTAGTAGTAGTTCGCCAGCTTCACCAGCACCGGGTAGGGCGTGATCGCCGCCTGCCAGGACGCCTCGTCCGGCAGTCCGATCGCCAACTCGGTGCGGTGGACCCAGCTCGCCCGGTCCAGCGCATGGTCCGCGCTCATCACCGAGAGGTGTCCCACCAGCTGCCAGAGCGCGAACAGTGCCAGCAGCGTGCCGGCCTCCCGCAGCAGTGCCGACAGCGACGTCCTCCGGACCCTGGAGGCGGCGTACGCGCCACCGTAGAGAGCGACCGCGGCGCCCCCGGCGGACTGCCAGGTAAGGGTCAGGTTCTGCAACGGATCGCGCCTCTCCGACAAGCTCTGGTTCGTGTGTCGGCAGAGGGTAACGCAAAAAGACCCCCTCCCGGACGGGAGGGGGTCTTCTTGGAATGATTGTTCGGCGGCGTCCTACTCTCCCACAGGGTCCCCCCTGCAGTACCATCGGCGCTGTAAGGCTTAGCTTCCGGGTTCGGAATGTA
>NZ_JARXYZ010000044.1 GCF_029894125.1 Kitasatospora sp. MAA19 | reverse complement strand
CCGGTGCCTGGAGACGGGCACGCCGGGTGCGGGAGGCGGTCCGGGAAAACCCACTGGTGGCAACACCAGCAGGGCGTCCCGGGCCGACCTCACAATCTCGTTGCTGATCCCGCGTTCTTGCTGGTCGCGTGGGCTCGGGTGCGGGGTAACAGGGGTGCTCGCTCGGCCGGGGTGGACGGGCAGACCGCCCGCTCCGTGGAGGCCGGGCGCGGGGTCGAGGTCTTCCTCGACGAGGTGCGATCCGTTCTGAAGGGTCGTAACTTCCAGCCGCTGCCCGTGCGGGAGAGGATGATTCCCAAGCCGGGAACGGCCAAGCGCCGTCGGTTGGGCATTCCCACCGTGCGGGACAGGGTTGTCCAGGCGTCCCTGAAGCTGGTGTTGGAGCCGATCTTCGAGGCGGATTTCCTCCCGTGCTCCTACGGGTTCCGTCCCAAGCGCCGGGCTCATGACGCGCTCGCCGAAGCGCACCACTTCGCCAAGAACTCCTACGAGTGGATGGTGGAGGGTGACATCGAGGCGTGCTTCGACTCGATCGACCACGCGGCCCTGATGGACCGGGTGCGTCGGCGGATCGGGGACCGTCGCGTTCTGGACCTGGTGAAGGCGTTCTTGAAGGCGGGCATCCTCACCGAGGGCGGCTTGTCCAGGGAGACCGACAGCGGCACTCCGCAGGGAGGGATCCTGTCACCACTGCTGGCAAACATCGCCCTTTCCGTCCTCGATGAGTTCATCGCGGCCGGTCCGGGCGGGCCGAACTCCACTCAGGCGGAGCGGGCCAGGCGTCGGCGCCGGAAGCTGCCCAACTACCGGCTGTTCCGGTACGCGGACGACTTCCTGATCGCCGTGACCGGGACCCGTGACGATAAGGTCAAGACGCTGTGCAGACAGGACACGAACCTACCGCTGGCGGCCGTGCTGCACCGGCTCAACCCGGTACTGCGGGGCTGGACGGCGTACTTCCGGCACGGCGTGTCGTCCGCGACCTTCCAGTACCTGTCGGCCTTCACGTGGCGACAGGTCTTCGGATGGCTGCGGCACAAACATCGCCGGACCAACTGGAAGACCCTGCGCCGTCGTTACTGCGTGGGCCGATGGTGGCCCGCCGACGGCGAGGTGGTCTTGTTCAAGGCCGCGAAGGTGCGGACCAGCCGCTACCTGTATCGCGGGACCAAGATCCCCTCGCCCTGGCCCAGCGGGGCCACGATCGACGCGGTCGCCTGAGAGGGCTTGTGGAGAGCCGGATGCCTGGAAATCGGGCACGTCCGGTTCGGGAGGCGGTTCGGGGAAACCCACCGACGGCAACGTCGGCAGGGCGCCCCGGACCGACCTCACCAGCTGGCCGAGTACGCCGGCCACACCACCCCCGACGGCCTCCAGCACCTGCTCGCCGGCGCCCGCTGGAACGCGGACGAGATCCGCGACGAACTCCAGCACTGCGTCGCCGAACACCTCGGCGAGAACGACGGAGTCCTGATCATCGATGACACCGGCTTCGTCAAGAAAGGCACCACCTCCGCCGGTGCGCAACGCCAGTACTCCGGCACCGCCGGCCGCACCGAGAACTGCCAGATCGGAGTCTTCGCCGCCTACGTCACCAGCCGCGGACGGGCCCTTGTCGACCGCGAGCTCTACCTGCCCAGGTCCTGGACCGAGGATCGGGACCGCTGCCGCGCGGCGAAGATCCCCGACGAGCGGGAGTTCCACACCAAGGGCCAGCTCGCCAAGGCCCTGGTCCTACGCGCACTTGCCTCCCCGCTGCCCATCGCCTGGGTCACTGCCGACTCGGCTTACGGACAGGAAGGACGCTTCCGCCGACTGCTGGAACAGTCCGGTGTCGGCTATGTCCTGGCAGTGCCCAAGCCCCAGTTCAGCGTGGGCTGTCCACGCATCGGCTGGCTGTTCTCCCAGGCCCCGGCCGACGCCTGGCAGCGGATCTCGTGCGGTGCCAGCGCAAAGGGACCGCGTATCTACGACTGGGCGGCCATCCGGCTGCCCGCCGTGGCGGAGTTCGACTACCAGGGCGAGGTCCAGGTCCGCCAGCGGTGGGCACTGGCCCGCCGCAGCCTGAGCAGGCCCGACGAGATCACCTACTACCTCGCCTACTCACAACTCGAAACGACTGTTGAGCAGTTGGTGCGAATTGCCGGGATGCGCTGGGCGATCGAGGAGTGCTTCCAGGCTGCGAAGAACGAATGCGGCCTGGATCAGTACGAGGTCCGTCGCTACACCGGCTGGATGCGGCACATCACCCTGGCCATGCTCGCCCACGCCTTCCTGGCCGCGATGGCGGCGGCATCAAAGGGGGCTGCAGAAACGGTTCCCGCGCCTTGGTGGACCTCACCGTGGCAGAGATCCGGCGGCTCCTGGCGGCTGGCCGCCCCCACGGGCCGCGTCCGCCACGGTGCTCGCCCCGCGCTCACTCCTTGAACTGGTCCACCTGGCGCCGACAACGCCAGGCCATCGCCCGCCGCTGTCACTACCAACGTCGGCTGCACACGATCGAGGGGCGATCTCATGAAGACCGTCCCTGATGGGACATCAGGCCGCTACACTCACCGCCACCAGGCCGCTGACCAGGACATACGGAGAACTCTCACTGGAGTATTAGTACTGCAACCGCACTTGATCATGATTGCCTCGGCGGGTGATTGATCTTGGGGTGGGGCAGGTCGAGGAGTGGAAGGCGGCGGTGGCGGGGTTGCATGCCCGCTTTGCATCGCGTTTCACCAGATCGGAGCCGCGAGGGCGGGCGCTGGAGTACATGGCCGCGTTGATCGCCGCTCGTCCCCGCCGGCAACTGCCGCGGCGTACCGCTCCGGCAGGCGGTCAGTGTGGCGGGAACGGGGCGTGCGGAGTCGTGCAGTGCGCCCCGTGCGGTGCAAGTTCCGTGGTCGGAGCGACTGTTGGGTGTGGTGGTGTTCCGAACGTTGGCCCATACGGGTTATTCGATCGGGGGGGTATGGCCTTGGCCGGCCGGTGTAGTTGTAATGGCAGTGACCGACTGTGGGGTGCCCATTCCCCTGTCGGGGCGTCGGGGTGGTGATCGCTTGACGGGTCACCGTCCCCATACACGGGCACCCTGACAGGTGGAATTCGTCGGCCGTACCATCTGGCGCGGCCGTGTTCGGGCAGCCCCACTCCCGACTCGCTCAAGGGGCTGCTCACATGGCAGTAACCATCGTTCCCACTCCCGTGGCGGCGTGTTCCGCCTTCACCGCCACGGCCACCGGCGCGCCCGCGGCGGCCGCCACCGCTGTCTTCTTCTATGACGGCGCCGCCCCGCAGTCGCTGCCGGTGGTCGCCGGCGCCGCCGGACCGGTGACGTTCACGGCTGTCGGCTCCGGCGCGCAGCTGGTCCTGGTGACCTACCTGAATGCCGTCGCCACGGTGGTCGCGGTCGACAGCGGCACGGTCACCGTCGACGCGGCGCCGGCCGGGACCATCTCCACGACGCTGTCGATCGCCGTCGGCGGCCTCGTGACCGCCGAGACCACCCTGACCTGCAGCGCCGGCCTGATTTCCGTCAACGGCACCCTGACCTACACCCTGCCGGGCGGGGCCACGGTCACCGCCCCGGTGGTCAACGGCGTGGTCGGTCCGGTCGGTCTGGGACTGTCGCTGACGGCCGGTCAGGTGGTGGGGGTCAGCTTCACCCCCTCCGCCGGCACCTGTGCGGCCTGCACCTTCGTGCCGATCACCGTCACCGTGCCGGCGCCGTCGACCTGTTCGGTGGTCATCATCCAGCCGGTGGTCGGCCCGATAGTCGCCGGCCAGCCCACCGTCGTGTCCGCGGTGGTGCTGTGCAACGGCGTGCCCGTTCCGGGTGCGACGGTCACCTTCAACGGCGACGGGGCCACCCCGGTGACCGCCACCACCAGCGCACTCGGCATCGCCACCGGGTCGATGACCTTCCTCACCACCGGGCCGGTGTCGCTGACCGCCACCGTCACCGCGGCCGGCACCGGCTGCACCTGCACCAACGTCGTCTCCATCCCGGTCACCGTCACGGTGACCGCGCCGCCGACCTGCCTGGTGTTCCTGCTGCCGCCGGTGACCCCGGTGGTCGCCGGCCAGCCCGCCGTCGTGTCCGCGGTGGTGCTGTGCAACGGCGTGCCCGTTCCGGGTGCGACGGTCACCTTCAACGGCGACGGGGCCACCCCGGTGACCGCCACCACCAGCGCACTCGGCATCGCCACCGGGTCGATGACCTTCCTCACCGCCGGGCCGGTGTCGCTGACCGCCACCGTCACCGCGGCCGGCACCACCTGCACCTGCACCAACGTCGTCTCGCTCCCCGTCCCGATCACCGTCGGCGTAGGCGGCCCCGCCGCGAGCCTGCAGGCGCTGCCGTCCTGCTGGCGGGGCCACTGGGAGCACGCGCTGGCGACCCCCTCGCACGGGCAGCCGTACCCCTTCATCGCCACACTGAAGGCCCAGCTCACTCCCGCGGCCGCCGGCGTGACGGTGAACTTCCTCATCGCCGGACAGCCGGTGGGCTCGGCGGTGACGGACGCGTCCGGGATCGCGACCCTCACCACCGACCTGAACCTGCTTCAGGTCCAATCCGGCGCCTTCACCGCGACCGCCACCGTCGGCGGCACGACGCTGCAGTCGACCGGCACCCTGCTGCCCTGCCGGCCGCAGTAGTGACCGGACCGGTCCTATCGGGCCCGGGACGTGGATCGCGGACCGGTACTGGTGGCCGAGCCAGGTGAGGCCTGACCTCATCGTCCGCAGATGAGCAGCCGACCTCGAAGGTCCGTCCCCCCGCCCTCGCACGGCGGGGGGACGGACGCGCTGGGGCGTAGCGGCGAAGCCGCCGTACCCGCCGCCACGCCCGCAACCGTACTGCCGCGTCCCTGGTCAGTGGAGTTGTCCCGATGAGCTTGACCATGTTCCTTCTCGCGCTCGGCGCCACCTGCCGCGTCACCCGTTTCCTGACCAAGGACACCCTCGCGGGCGGTCTCAGGATCTGGGTCGCCGATCGCTTCGGCGAGGAGTCCAAGGCCGCCTATCTGATCACCTGCGGCTGGTGTTCGAGCGTCTGGGTGTCCGCCGTCGCGGCCGGCTGCGCCGCCTGCCTGGAGGGCAGCCCGTGGTTCCGGATACCGGCGACCGCGCTCAGCATCTCGTACCTGGCGGGTGTGGCCTCACGATGGCTGGACTGACCAACGCCCCCTCTCCAGAAGACCCGAACCCCAGCACCCGGAAAGGACACTGAACTCATGGCCTGCAACTGCGGCGGAGGATCACCGCAAACCGTCGTTTACCAGCTGAACCTGCCTGACGGCACCGTTCGCCAGTACGTCACCTACCAGGAAGCCCTGGCCGCACAGCACCGAGAAGGAGGCGCCGGAACGATCACCGTCGTCACCCGGTGAGGCGCCCGGCATCGGGGCGCACCGAAGGCGGTCGGCGCTTCGACCGGCCGCCTTCCCCTTTCCGCACGAAGGGACGAGCAGCACCGTTGCCGTCCCGGCGCATCCGTGGGTCGGCCCGGATGACCACCCGGCTGCCGCCGCGCGGGGTGAGGCAGGACCATCCCTTGGATCTGCGACTCGCGAGGACCCTGCTGGACGTCTCGATCGTCAGCGTCGCGCTGCCCGCCCGCTGGCCGTCCTGGCAACGGGCCGTGGCCGGCGTCGAACGCCTGGATCACGGCCCGCTGCGCGGACGGCTCGGCGTTCCACTGGACCACCCCGCTGCCGCCCGCCCCGGCCACCTCCGCCCTTCCCTGGACATCACCTCCACCGTCCGGCAGCTGAAGCCCGGTGCCTGCATCCGCTGGACCGGCCCCGCCGTCGCCGAGGGACTGCACATCGACGGCGTGCACGTGTGGACCTTCACCCCGGCCCCCGGCGGCGTCCTGGTGCGCACCGAGGAGACCCACTCCGGGCCGCAGGTCGACGCGCACGTCCCGGCCGCGGCCGCGATCCTGCGTCAGGGCCTGGAGGCCTGGCTGGGCGACCTCAAGGCGGCCGCCGAGGACTGCGACTGACGCCCCGTCGCCCGGCCCCCCCTGACCAGCGGGAATGGAGAAGTCCGGCTGGAGTATTAGGCGCTGTGGAGCATAGGAGACTCGAACTCCGCCGCACGGCCCGCTCGCTGCTGGAGTCGTGGCACCTCCTCAGGCACGGAAGGCAGGCAGCCGCTCGACGGCCTGGGCGTCGCCGTCGATCACTTCGCCTCCCCCGCCCGACCGGGAGTGCGGCGGATCGTGGCGGGATCGTGCGAGCGGATCGGGGAGAGCCGCCGGCCGACGACCAGTTCCGGGCGGATGCGGATCCGGACGGCCCCGGGCGTGCGTCCGGCGGCGGGGCCGACCTGGGCGCGGCCGAGGATGGTGACGTACCAGCCGGAGCCGTCCGCGCCGTCCACCTCGTCGGCCTCGAAGGCGATCACGGCGTCGTCCACGGCCCGCGCCAGTTCGGAGCCGGCCGGGGCCGAGAGCAGGACGCCGCCGCCGTCCGACAGGTCCAGCCGGAAGCGCACCGGCAGCACCGCCGGGAGGGCTCGGATGGTATAGACCACCCGGCCGACCGCCGCCCGGGCCAGCAGCTCCAACGCCCGCTCCCGGTCAAGTTCGAGCAGGTCGTGATCACCGTTCATGCCCTCGATGCTCGCCCCGGCGGTGGCCTCGCCGCGAGGGCCGATGGTCCCGCCGGGGGTCCCACCCAGTCGGCAGCGGACGGGCCGTCAGCGCCAGCGGGAGCGCGGCTGCGACGCCTGCGCGGCGGCCGACGCCTGGCGTAGCTCGGTGGCGATCAGCGCCGCCTGCACCCGCCGCTCCACGCCCAGCTTGGCGAGCAGCCGCGACACGTGGTTCTTCACCGTCTTCTCGGCGAGGTAGAGCCGCTCGCCGATCTGCCGGTTGGTCAGGCCCTCCCCGATCAGCGCCAGCACCTCCTGCTCGCGCACGGTCAGGGCGGGCCCGGTGACGACCGGCTGGGCGGGTTCGGCGTCGTTGCGCAGACGGTTCAGCAGCCGGGTGGCCGCACCGGGGTCGAGCATCGAGCGACCCGAGGCGACGGTCCGGACGGCGGCCACCAGGTCCGTCCCGCTGATCTGCTTCAGCACGTATCCGGCGGCGCCCGCCATCACGGCGTCCAGCAGTGCCTCCTCGTCGTCGAAGGAGGTCAGCATCAGGCAGGCCAGCCCGGGCATCCGGGACCGCAGCTCCCGGCAGACCGACACCCCGTCCCCGTCGCCCAGCCGGACATCCAGCACCGCCACGTCGGGCCGCAGCGCGGGCACCCGGACGAGCGCCTGCTCGGCGGTGGCGGCCTCCCCGACCACCTCCAGGTCCGGTTCGCCGTCCAGCAGGTCGTGCACCCCTCGGCGCACCACCTCGTGGTCGTCCAGCAGGAACACCCGGACCGGCGCCGGCGCTTCGGCGCCCGCCGTCTTGGTCGCCATCACGCGGCTCCACCTTCGTCACCCCCGCACACTCCCGGCGGGGCCCAGCGGCATCATCCCCGGTCACCGGCCCCGGGCCCAGGGCCCAACGACCCCATTCCGGCCCGACGAACGGCCCCCGGGCCGCTCCCGCACCCCGGAGCGCAGCAGCGGCGCGGCTCCCGGAGGAGACGCGCCGCCCGTACCGCAGGACGCCTCAGCGCCGCCGCGCGCTGCCCAGCCCCGCCAGCAGGAAGGCGAGCGCGACCACCGCCCCACAGGCCGCCGCGAGCGCCACCCGGAGGCCCTGGCCGCCCTCGCCCGACAGCAGGATCGCCACCGCGCCCAGCGAGGCGACCGCCGCACCGACGACCAGCCACCCCGCGAGGGCGACGGCGGCGGGACGCCCGGAGCGCGGCGCCGGCCCGGCGTCCAGCGCGGCCCAGTGGACGGCGCACTCCCGCTGCTCCCCGCGCCGTTCCGATCGGGCCCGGACCCGCAGCGCCGCCCCGCCGACCAGCCCGGCGAGGGCGATCTGTGCGGCGGGCCGCCAGTCGGGCTGGGCGAGCAGCAGCCCGCCGGCCAGCGCCAGGGCCGCCCACCAGAGGACGCAGGCGGCCGCGGCCGTACGGGTGGAGCGGGGCCGGTCGGCGCCGGCCTGGAGGTCGGCGATGGCGGGCAGGTACCAGACGCAGCCGCTCGCGGTGAGGGCGGCGGTACCGATGGCGAGGACGGTGTGGGTCATGGGGCCGGCCTTCCGGGTCGCAGGGGTGGAGCCGTCCCCGCCCGACCGGTGACGGGGGCGGCGGGCGGGGACGGCGTTCGGGGTGTGCGGCGTTCGGGGGTGGCGACCGCGTCAGCCGTCCGCGGCGGACCGCGCCCGCTCCGCCCGGGTGCGCGGCCGGTCGTAGGCCGCCGGGGTCACGTCGCCCAGGTGGGTGGCCGGTGCGCCGCTGTTCTCCAGGACGTCCCGCGCCGCGATGTCGGGGTGGTGCAGGTCGAAGGCCGGGGACTCGGAGCGGATCCGCGGCAGCCGGACGAAGTTGTGCCGCGGCGGCGGGCAGGAGGTGGCCCACTCCAGCGAGCGGCCGAAGCCCCACGGGTCGTCGGTCTCGACCTTCTCGCCGTACCTGGCCGTCTTCCAGACGTTGTAGAGGAACGGCAGGATCGACAGCCCGAGCAGGAAGGAGCCGATGGTGGACACGGTGTTGAGGGTGGTGAAGCCGTCCGAGGCGAGGTAGTCGGCGTAGCGGCGCGGCATGCCCTCGGCGCCGAGCCAGTGCTGGACCAGGAAGGTGGCGTGGAAGCCGATGGTGAGGGTCCAGAAGCTGATCCGGCCGAGCCGTTCGTCGAGCTTCCGGCCGGTCATCTTGGGCCACCAGAAGTGGAAGCCCGCCATCATCGCGTAGACCACCGTGCCGAACAGCGTGTAGTGGAAGTGGGCGACGACGAAGTACGAGTCGGAGACGTGGAAGTCGATCGGCGGGGCGGCGAGCAGCACGCCGGTGAGACCGCCGAACAGGAAGGTGACCAGGAAGCCGACGGTCCACAGCATCGGTGTCTCGAAGCTGAGCGAGCCCTTCCACATGGTGCCGACCCAGTTGAAGAACTTGACCCCGGTCGGGACGGCGATCAGGAAGGTCATGAAGGAGAAGAAGGGCAGCAGCACCTGCCCGGTGACGTACATGTGGTGCGCCCACACCGTCACCGACAGGCCCGCGATGGCGACCGTGGCGGCGATCAGCCCCGCGTAGCCGAACATCGGCTTGCGGCTGAACACCGGGATGATCTCCGACACGATCCCGAAGAACGGCAGCGCCAGGATGTACACCTCGGGGTGGCCGAAGAACCAGAACAGGTGCTGCCACAGCATCGCCCCGCCATTGGCCGGGTCGAAGACGTGCGAGCCGAACTTGCGGTCGCATTCGAGGGCGAGCAGCGCGGCGGCCAGGACGGGGAAGACCAGCAGCACCAGCACCGAGGTGAGCAGCACGTTCCAGCAGAAGATGGACATCCGGAACATGGTCAGCCCGGGGGCGCGCATGCAGATGATCGTGGTGATGAAGTTGACCGCGCCGAGGATGCTGCCGAAGCCGGAGAGCGTCACACCCATGATCCACATGTCGGCGCCGACGCCGGGCGAGTGGACGGCGTCGGACAGCGGCGCGTAGAGGAACCAGCCGAAGTCGGCGGCGCCCTGCGGGGTCGCGAAGCCGGCGGCGGCGATCAGCGAGCCGAACATGAACAGCCAGAAGGACAGCATGTTCAGCCGCGGGAAGGCGACGTCCGGGGCGCCGATCTGCAGCGGCATGATCCAGTTGGCGAAGCCGGTGAACAGCGGCATCGCGAAGAGCAGCAGCATCACCGAGCCGTGCATGGTGAAGGCCTGGTTGAACTGCTCGTTGGAGAGGATCTGGGTGCCGGGCCGGGCGAGTTCGGCGCGCATGACCAGCGTCAGGACACCGCCGATCAGGAAGAACCCGAACGCCGACACCAGGTACATGGAGCCGATCGTCTTGTGGTCGGTGGTGGTCAGCAGTCTGACCACGGCCGAACCGGGCCGTCGGGCCCGAACCGACTCCGGTGGTACGGCGGTTGGCGGTGGCGTGGGGTCGCCCTGTGCCGGGGTGGCGCTCAAGGACGCACTCCTTAGGAACGTCGTGCGAATAGCTGGCGATCCATGATCGGGACGCACCGCACCGGCGCCCTAGGGCCGTTCGGCCCGCGCGCCCGGGGCCGCTCGGCCCGCGTTCCGGCGCCCGGACCGGGACCTCCGGTGGCCTCCCGCCGACGCCCCGGTCCCTCGGGCGACGCTCACCCCGTCGACGAGCGCCGCTAGAGAAACACCGGAAGCGCCCCGCGCCCGCGCCCCCGGACCACCCCTGACCGGTAGTCGGCCCGCGCCCCCGCCGCCGGCCCACCGCCGCACCCCGCCGCCCCCGCCCGCCCCGCCCCACCTGCCGCGACACCGCACACCGCGGCGGCCGCCACCCCCTGACGTCCCCTCCCCCGGGTGACCGAAGTGTGCGGGTCGGGTGACCGAACCGGTCCGATTCCGTGCCCTACAGATCGGATCGGCCGTCAAGTAGCCTGCGCCCACGCCGCACCACCGCCGGTCACGCCCCCGCACGCCCCCACCCACGCCCCGGAGGTACGCCGATGCCCCTGGCCCAGCCCGCCGCCCCCGCCCGGCCGCGCTTCTCCGTGCTCGGCCCGCTGACCGGCGAGGTGGACGGCCGGCCGCTCGCCCTCGGCCCGCTCAAGCAGCGGCTGGTGCTCGCCGTCCTGCTGAGCCGCGCCAACACGGCCGTCCCGGTCGACCTGCTCACCGACGCGGTCTGGCCCGAGGAACCGCCGCGCACCGCCCGTAAGAACCTCCAGGTCTACATCTGCACCCTGCGCACCCTGCTCGGCCGCGGCGCCGGCCCCGACCGGCTGGCCCACACCGCCGGAGGCTACCTGCTGCGGGTCGCCGAACCCGAGCTCGACGTCCTGCAGTTCCGCGCCCTCGCCCGGGCCGGCCGGGCCGCCGCCGACGGCGGCGCGCTCGCCCCCGCCGCCCGGCTGCTGCGCCAGGCCCTCGACCTGTGGCAGGGCCCGCCGCTCGCCGACCTGCGCTGCTCGCCCGCCGTCGAGGCGGAGGCCGACCGGCTGGAGGCCCGCTGCCTCGGCGTCCACGAGGACTGGGCGGAGACCGAGTTGGAGCTCGGCAACGCCACGGCCGTCGCCGAGGAACTCGCCGAACTGGCCGAACGCCACCCGCTGCGCGAACGCCTCCAGGCCGCCCGGATGAACGCCCTGCACCTGTCCGGCCGACAGGCCGAGGCACTCGCCGTCTACGACGCCCACCGCCAGCTGCTCGCCCGCGAGTTGGGACTGGAACCCAGCCCCGCCCTGACCACCCGCTACCGGCAGCTGCTCGCCCGCGGTCCCGCCCGGCCCGCCACCTCCGGACCGGCACAGAACGCCGGCCCGAACAGCGCGCTGCTACCCGCCGGCACCGCCGACTTCACCGGTCGCTCCGCCGAACTACGCCACTTGATCGACGAGTTGGGCGAAAGCGGCGAACGCGTCGCGGTACTCTCCGGCCCGGCCGGCATCGGCAAGACCGCCCTGGCCGTGCACGCCGGACACCTGCTCGCCGACCGTTTCCCGGACGGCCGGCTGCTGATCCGGCTGCGCACCGCGGACGGTACCCCGCGCCCGCTCGCCGACGTCCTCGCCGAACTCGCCGTCCTCACCGGCCGGTCGGGCCCCGGCCCGGCCGACCCGGCCCAGGCCGCCGCCCTCTGGCGGGCCGCACTGGCCGGACGCCGGATGCTGCTGATCCTCGACGACGCCCCCGGCGAGGCCGTGGTCCGCGAACTGCTGCCGGGCTTCGGCCCGAGCGCCACCCTCGTCACCTCCCGCAGCCAACTCGCCGGGCTGGCCTCGGTGCACCGGGTCACCGTCCCGCCCTTCGCCCCCGCCGAAGCCCTCGACCTGCTCGGCCGGATCGTCGGCACCGGGCGGATCGGCGCCGACCGCGCGGCGGCCGCCCGGATCGCCGAGGCCTGCGGGCTGCTGCCGCTCGCCGTCCGGGTCGCCGGCACCCGGCTCGCCGTCCTGCGCCACCTGCCGCTCGCCGAGTACGCGGCCCGCCTCGCCGACCCGGCCGGCGCCCTGGACGAACTCGTCGCCGGGGACGTCACCGTCCGCGCCCGCCTCGACTCCGGCTGGCGCGACCTCACCGACCAGGGGCGCCTCGCCCTCGGCCGCCTCGCCGCCCTCCCGCTCTCCCTGCTCTTCACCCTCCCCGAGGCCGCCGCCGCCCTCGGCCGCCCCGAACGCCTCGCCCTGCGCGCCCTGGAGGCCCTCACCGACACCGGCGCCGTCACCTCCCCCACCGGCGAGGTCACCGCCCACGCCGCCCTCTACGCCCTCCCCCGTCTCACCCACCTCCACGCCCGCGAACACGCCACGACCCTCTCCAACACCCTCACCTGAAGCCGGCCCGGCCCACCGCGCCCCTCACCCCAGCGTCAGCACGTCCAGCGACTCCCCGCCCTCCAGCGCCCGCAGGGCCAGCAGCACGCCCGCCGCCCCGGTGTGCAGGTCCGCCGAGAACCGCCGCAGCCGCATCCCCGGGACGAGCAGCCCCTCCGGCCGCGCCACCAGGTGCCACTGCAGCTTCCGCACCTGCCCGAGGACGCTCTCCCGGCTCGCCGCCCCACCCAGCCGGTCCAACGCCAGCAGCAGCCCGGTCCGGCCCCGGAACAGCCCTGGCTCCCGGACGAACCCGGGTGCGCACACCCGCCGCACATCGGCCAGGAACCCGTCGAACCCGCCCGCGCCGAGCGCCTGGTACTCCCGGGCGACCAGCGCGATCCCGCTGCTGCCCCGGTCGAGGTAGGCCAGCCGCCGCCCCCGGTCGAGGACCTGGACGGACCCGTCCGGCACCCGCACGCACTGCGCCATGGCCCGGGCCAGCGCCGCGCGCCCCGAGGCCAGCAGCCAGTCCGCGCCGGTCCGCTGGTACAGCCTCAGCTGCACCAGGGCGATCCCCGCGAGCCCGTACAGCAGTCCGGCCGCCGCCGGCTCGGCGAGCCCGGCGACGGCCTCGCCGCGCAGCACCGCGTCGAGCGCCCGCGCGTCGGCGAGGGCGTCCGCGAGTTCGCGCGGGCTCCCGAGGGTGTCGGCGAGTCGCAGCCGGGCGAGCGCGGTGCCGGCCCGCCCGCCGTACAGGGCGACGGTGGGCGCGGGCCGGGCCTCGCGGACCTGTGCGACCAGCTCGACCGCCTCCTCGGCGCGCCCGATCCGGGCCAGGACCGCCGCCACCCCGAGCGGCCCGTCGTACAGGCCGCCCGCGCCCGGCCGGGGGCCGCGCCGCCGCATCGCCGCGACCAGCCAGTCCGTGTACTC
Organism: Kitasatospora sp. MAA19; assembly: GCF_029894125.1. Taxonomy (GTDB): domain Bacteria; phylum Actinomycetota; class Actinomycetes; order Streptomycetales; family Streptomycetaceae; genus Kitasatospora. Next base: position 49,474 of record NZ_JARXYZ010000044.1, on the reverse strand, counting down.
CTCCGGGCAGGGCGCCCCGGCCCGGTGCAGCGCGTACAGCACGCCGGCCGCGCCGTGCGCGACGCCGGTGCCGCCGTCGGCGAATCCGGCCGGGTCGCCGGGAAAGAGCCGGTCGGGCCGGTCGGGTGTGGCCCCGGCGTGGATCCCGGCGACGAGTTCGCCGCCGACCGCGTCGAGTGCGGGCCCGGCGAGCAGGTCCCGCACCCGCCGCTCGGCGACCGATTCCACCAGCGCCACGGCACCCGGCCGCACCGGCCCCTCCTCCGGCCCGAGCCCGAACCAGTCCCGGGCCCGCCGTTCCAGTCCGGCCAGCTTGCCGGGGTCGCGCTCGGCCAGTTCCGTCACCGGCATCAGCAGCATCAGCCAGGTGGCCCAGAGCATGTAGCGGTCGGCGTCGGCACCGTCGAGCCCGGGCGGGGGCTGGAGTCCGCCCGCGCCGGCCAGCGGCACCCGGCGGCCGGTGAGCTCGTCCGCGTACTCGAAGTCGACGAGCACCACCGAGCCGTCCGGCCGGACGATGACATTGGCCGGGTGCAGGTCCCCGAACCGGACGCCGCGCTCGTGCAGGGCGCCGAGCGCCTTCTCCAGCCCGGCGACGACCCCGGCCACCCACCCGGCGTACTCGGCCCGCTGCTCGGCGGTGCAGTTCTGGTGCACCAGCGGATAGCGCCGGATCGCCTCGGCGTACAGCTGGACGCCCTCGATATGCTCCTGGACGAGGAAGGTGTGCTCCCAGACGGTGCGGACCTCGTGCAGCCGGGGCACGCAGTCCAGGCCGGCGAGCCGTTCCAGCGCCCGGCGCTCACGCCGCAGGCGGGTCACGGCATCGTCCCCGGCGGCGTCCAGCCCGGCGTACGGGCGGGCCTCGCGCAGCACCACCCGCTCCCCGGTGCTCCGGTGCTCGCCGAGGTAGATCCCGCCGGCGCTGGAGAACTGCAGCACCTCGACGATCCGGTACGGGAGGTCACCGCCGGCCGCTTCCCGGGCGGCCAGGTGCGGGCGCAGCGCCTCGGGCGGCTCGACCCAGGCGGGCAGCCGGAACACCGGGTCGCGCCGATCGGGGACGAGCGCGCCGGACGGGTCGCGCAGCGCGGGGACGGGCCGCCCGTCGCCGTCCTGGCACCACAGCTCGACGAAGGCGCCGTAGCGCACGTACACCGGGGCCGTCCCGATCCGCAGGTCGGTGAGCACGTACGGCCCTCGGCGGCCCGCCAGCACCTCGGCCAACTCCCCGGCCACCGCGAGGAATTCCGCCTCCGACCCCGGGTAGACGGTGACGAACTTGCCGCTACTCCCGCGCCCCGTGTACTTGCCGTTCGCGACCCGCAGCGCCGCGTCGCCGCGCAGGAACTTGAAGGTCGTCCGGCGTGCCGTGCAGATCCGCGCGACGGCCGCCAGCGTCTCCGCGGCCTCCTCCGGAACGGCCGAGACGTGGATCTTCCAGCCCTGCTCCGGCAGCCGGGCGCCGTCCGGCCGCAGCACCGCCCACAGCCCGCGCTGCTCGCGCCGCCAGCCGGCGGGCGGCGCGCCGAGCCCCAGCGGGTACCGGTCGCCCCGGTCGCGGAGCCGGCCGGGGGTGTCGTAGTACGTCGGGTCGGCGAGACAGTACAGCTGGGTCTCCTGGGCGCCGGCCATGGCACGCCTCCTCTTCCGGGTCGCTGGACGGTTCAGACCGCCTGGCACATGGTGAGCGGCGTCGCGGCGTTGGGGCACGCACCTCGCCGCGTTGTCGTCAGTCGCCGCAGCTCCGCTGCTACTCCCTCCTCCGCCTTGCGATGCACGCACCCCAACGCCGCTCCTTCACCCACCCACCATGTGCCAGGCGGTCTCAGACGGCGGGCACCGGCGCCGGGCCGCGCCGGACCGGCGGCGCCCAGGTGACCACGGCCGCGCAGAGCGCGATGCCGAGCGCCAGCAGGGCGAAGGTCCTGGTGCCGCCGAGGGTGCCGAGCAGCGCGCCGCCCGCCAGCGGGCCGAACGGCTGGACCAGGGTGGAGAGGAAGCCGGCGGCGCTCTGCACCCGGCCGATCCGGTCGGGCGGCGCGGCGAGCAGCATGCCCGAGACGAAGCCGATGCTGGCGACCGTGGACAGGCACATGCACACCGCGCAGAGCAGCCCGATCAACACCGGCACCCGGGTGAGCACCAGCACGCCCGCGGTGGCGGCGGCCGCCCAGCAGCTGAGCGCCACCAGGCTGCCGTCGCGCGCCCTGGCGTCCAGCTTCGGGGCGAGCAGCGCGCCTGCGAGGGCACCGGCCGCGGTGCAGGAGACCACGGTGCCGCCGCCGACGCCGGAGCGGCCGCCGTCGGAGGCGACGGCCAGGGTGGCGAACATCAGCGCGCTGAACGCGAAGTTCATCCCGAGCCCGAAGATCAGCAGCAGGGTGCGCAGGTAGGGCTGGCGCCAGATGAAGGTCAGCCCGGCGGTCAGCTCGCTGCGGCTGAACACCGCCCCGCTCCTGGCGGCGGGCACCGAGCGGGTGCGCATCAGCGCCACGCAGATGGTGGAGAGCAGCAGCCCGACGCCCTCCGCGAGGAAGGGCAGCACCGGGTGCCAGGCGAACAGCGCGCCGCCGCCGAGCGGCCCGATCAGCCGGGCGGCGGCGCCGCGCGCCTGCATCCGGGAGGAGGCCGCGCGGACTTGTTCGCGCGGCACCGCCGCCCGCAGCAGGCCACCGGCGGCGGGCCCGTAGGTGCTGGCGATCAGCGCCCCGGCGGCGGCCACCAGCAGGACCAGCGGCAGCGGGGTGTGGCCCCGCAGGACGGCGATCACCAGTGCGGTGACGGCGAGCAGGCTGCCGACGTCGCACACCCGCATCAGCCGGCGTCGCTCGATCCGGTCGGCGAGGACGCCGCCGGGCAGCATGGTGAGCAGCAGTGCGCCGACCGACACGGTGCCGATGGCGCCCGCCTGGGCGGCCGATCCGGTCTCCCGCAGGACCAGCAGGGGCAGGGCGATCGAGGCGAGTTGGGAGCCGAGCGAGGCCAGCAGGCCGCCGACCCAGAGCAGTCGGAAGTCCCGGTTACGGGAGAGCGGGGTGGGCTCCATGGCCGTCCTCCGGCGTGGGGGGGTGGTGGAATCGGGCCGGGGCGGTCCCGCGTCGGCCGGACCGCCCCGGAACGCCTTGCGCCGCCCGGCGGTCGGGGGCGGCGGTGCGACCGCCCCCGTGCCGGACACCGCTGACCTGCCGCCGGTCAGGAGGCGGACGTCTCGGCGGAGTTGACGTAGCTGATCAGGCTGAAGCAGTTGCCGTCGGAGGCGTCCTGAAGGACCTTCATCGCCTGCAGGTCCAGGACGTTGGCGGTGTGCGCCTCGACCTCGGGGGTCTCCTCGCCGTCCTCGCCGACGGTCTGGTCGATGTTCTCGGCCATGGCTGAACTCCCTTCACTGGGTTGATCGGTAGGGGTTCGACGGAGGGTGGTCCGCCGTGCTGAAGACGGTAGGGACATGGGGCTGCGCACGGCCTGGGAACCGGTACGGCGGCGGTATGGCCGCAGGTCACGGCGCCGTCGACGGCCCCCGTCAGCCCCACGGGCCCGCCCGGCGGGCCCCCGCACCCGCTCCGAGCTGCGGCCATACCGCCCGCAAGCCGGCTGCGAACCGGGCCCGAAGCCGGCCCGGGGAGCCTGGCCCGGCACGCCCGCACGCCCGGACCCGCCCCGCGCTCCCCGCACCGCGAAGGACTAGCGAAGGACTGCCGCCATGCCCTGCCCACTCTGCGCCCAACTCGCGAGCACGAACGACCAGTTCTGCCCCTCCTGCGGCACCTCCCGGGCCGCCGCCCTCGACCTGGCCGCCGAGGAGCGCAAGCTGGTCACGGTGGTCTTCTGCGACCTGGTCGACTCCACCGCCCTGTCCGGCGCGCTCGACCCGGAGACCCTGCGCGAGGTGATCCTGCGCTACTTCGAGCGGATGCACCGTCAGATCGAGGCGCACGGCGGCACCTTGGAGAAGTTCATCGGGGACGCGGTGATGGCGGTGTTCGGCGTCCCGGTGATCCGCGAGGACGACGCCCACCGGGCGCTGGCCGCCGCGCTCGCCATGCTGGAGGACCTGGAGGACCTCAACACCGAGCTGGACGCCACCCTCGGGGTCCGCCTGGACGTCCGGATCGGCGTCAACACCGGCCAGGTGGTGGCGGGTTCGGACGCCTCGGCGCGCCAGGCCCTGATCTCCGGCGAGACGGTGAACATCGCCGCCCGGCTGCAGACCCAGGCCGCGCCCGGCCAGGTGCTGATCGGCCCGCAGACCCTGCGCGCGGCCGGGCCGGCCGCCCAGGTGCACGAGGTCGGCCCGCTGCGGCTCAAGGGCAAGACCGAGCCGGTCACCGCCTACCGCCTGGTCGGGCTGGACGAGGACGACCCCGAGCTGCTGCGCCGCTTCGACGTCCCGCTGGTCGGCCGCGAGCGCGAACTCGCCCAGTTGGACGCTGCGTTGGCCCGGACGGCCGGCGGCCACGGCGCCGAGCTGCTGCTGGTCGTCGGCGAGGCCGGGATCGGCAAGACCCGGCTGGTGCGCGAGTGGCAGGAGCGGGTGGGGCGGCACAGCGCGCGCTGCGGCACCGGCCGCTGCCGCAGCTACGGCGAGCAGGGCGTCCTGGCCCCACTGGCGGACGCCGTCCGGGCCCTGCTGGGCGACCGGGGGGCGACCGCGCCCGTCGAGGCGCTGGCCCGGCTGGACGCGGCCACCGCCCCGGGGGTGGGCGCCGAGGAGTCCCTGGACCGGCTGGCCGCGATCCTGCGCGGGCGCACCGTCGAGCGCCCGGCCGTGCTCGTCCTGGACGACTGCCAGTGGGCCGGCCCGGTGCTGCTGGACGCCGCCGAGCGGCTGGTCGCCGCACTCGGCCCGGCCCCGGTGCTGCTGCTCTGCCTGACCCGCCCCGAGCTCCCGGCCTCCCGCCCGGAGCTGCCGGCGCTGCCGGTCGGCGGCCTGTCCTGGGACGAGTCGGCCCTGCTGGCCGCCCAGTTGACCGAGCTGAGCGCCCACCAGGACGCGGTGCCGACCCGCCTCCTGGAGCGCGCCGAGGGCAACCCGCTGCACCTGGAGGAACTGCTGGCCGCCCTCACCGAGGCGGACGGCCCCACCCTCGCCGACGAACTCCCGCCCACCGGCCGGGCGCTGCTCAGCGCCCGGATCGACGACCTGGAGCGGGACGAGCGCACCACCCTGGACCTCGCCGCCGTCCTCGGCCGTGCCTTCACCGCCGCCGAACTCGCCGAACTCGCCCACGGCGGCGCCGACCAGGACGTCTTCGCCGACCCCGAGGACGACGTCTTCACCGGCCCGATCGACGGCCTCCCCGGCCTGCCCGAGACCGGCGACGCCACCCCGCCGCGGTTGCACGCCGCGCTCGCCCGGCTGGCCGAGCGCCGCCTGGTCGAACCGGCCGGCACCAGCTTCCGGTTCAGCAGCGGCCTGGTCCAGGAGTCGGTCTACCAGTCGATGTCCAAGCGCGCCCGCGCCGAGCGCCACGAGCGCGCCGCCGATCTGCCGGCCGTCCGCGCCGCCGGGGACGCCGCCGTCGGCGGCCACCTGGAGCGCGCCCACCGCTACCGGCTCGAACTCGGCCTGCTGGACGCCCGGACGGACTCCCTGCGCACCCGCGCGGCGGCCGCGCTCGGCCTGGCCGGCGCGCAGGCCCTCGGCCACGCCGACCTGCCCGCCGCCACCGACCTGCTGGAGCGCGCCGTCCGGCTGCACTACCCGAACGAGCGCACCGCCGGCCCCACCCTGCGCCGCCTCGGCGAGGCCCGGCTGGCGCTCGGCCGCGCCGAGGAGGCCCTGCCCGTCCTGGCGCAGGTCCGCGATTCGGCCGCCGACCCGCTGGACGCCGCGCACGCCCGGCTCGCCCTGGCCGCCCGCGGTCTGCCGCCCGGCCCGGAGCAGCCCGCCGCCACCGCCCGCGCCGTCCTGCCGCTGTTCACCGACCTCGGGGACGACCTCGGCCAGGCCCGCGCCCGGCTGCGGCTGGCCGAGGAGCACCTGCTGGCGGGTCGGCACACCGAGGCGGAGCGGCTGCTGGACGACGCCCTCGGCCACGCCGCCCGCACCGACGCCGAGTTGGACCGGGCCGCCGTGCTGGCCGCCCTGGCCGCCTCGCTGCTGGCGGGCCCCGAGCCCGTGCCGAACGCCGTCTTCCGGCTGCGGGCCCTGCTCGCCGGGCACGGCGCCGGCCACCGGACCGTCCGGGTCGCGCTGAACGGCCCGCTGGCCGTCCTGCTCGCCCTGCGCGACCGGCCCGGCGAGGCCGAGCTGCTGCTGGCCGAGGCCAACGGCCTGGCGGGCGAGCTGTCGCTGGCCGACGCGATGATCTCGCTGCCGGCCCTGACCGCCCAGGCCGCGGCAGCCACCGGCCAGACCGGGCAGGCCCTGGACCTGCTCGCCGACGCCGCCGAGGTCGCCCGCCGGCTGGGCGCCGCCGCCCCGCTGCCCCGGCTCGCCCTCACCACCGCCCGCGTCCTGCTGGACACCGACCGCCCGGGCCCGGCCGCCCGCCACCTGGACGGTGTCGACGCCGCGACCGCGCTGCCGCCGGTGCTGGCGATCGAGCTGGACGCGCTGCGCGGCCGGCTCGCCGCCGCCGGGGGCGAGGCCGAGCCGGCACTGGAGCTGACCGGGTCCGCCGTCCGGGCCGCCGAGGCCACCGAGTCGCTGCTGCTGCAGGCGCTCACCACGCTGGACCGCGCCCACGCGCTGCTGCTGCTCGACCGGCCCGCGGAGGCCGCCGTGGCGGCCGCCACCGCCCGGGACCGGTTCGCCGCCAAGGGCCACCTGCCGGGTGTGCGCCGGGCCGAGCGCCTCGGGGGCACCCGGTGAGCGGCCCGGCCGGCCTCACCTGGAGCCTGCGTGGCCGGGCCGCCGCGGACCTCCCGGTGCTCGCCGACACCGCCGCCCCGGACGGCGGGAGCACCGGCAAGGGGGTGCGGGTCTGCGTCGTGGACTCCGGCATCGAGCCGGACCACCCGCTGGTCGGCCCGCTGGACGGCTCCTGGGCGGTGGTCAAGGACCCGACCACCCGGGAGCTGGTGATCCGCCCCGACCGCACCGGCGACACCTGCGGCCACGGCACCGCCTGCGCGGGCATCATCCGCCGCACCGCCCCGGACTGCGAGCTCTACAGCGTCCGGGTGCTGGGCGAGCGCTTCACCGGCACCGGCGACATGCTGATCGCCGGGCTGCGCTGGGCCGTCGAGCAGGGCTTCGACGTCGTCAACCTCAGCCTCTCCACCACCCGGACCCGCTTCCTGGAGGAGCTGCACGCGATCGCCGACGACGCGTTCTTCGCCCGCACCGCGATCGTCGCCTCCGCCCACAACACCCCGGTGGAGAGCTACCCCTGGCGGTTCTCCTCGGTCATCTCGGTCGGCAGCCACCAGGAGGACGACCCGGCCCTGCACCTGTACAACCCGGCGCCGCCGGTCGAGTTCTTCGCCCCCGGCCAGAACGTCCGGGTGCCCTGGCTCGGCGGCGCCACCATCCGTACCACCGGCAACAGCTTCGCCACCCCGTACGTCGCCGGGCTGTGCGCCCGCATCCTGTCCGGCCGCCCGAGGCTGACGACGTTCCAGCTGAAGAGCGCGCTCTACCTCACCGCGGCCAACGTCCAGGTCGGCGGCGGCACCCGCCCGTCCACCCCCACCACGTAGGCGCCCGATGACCCTCAGCACTGATCCCGCCGTCGACCCGCTGGCCCGCGAGCTGCTGCAGTCCGTGGTGGACGTGGCCCGCGCGATCTTCGGCGCCGAGGCCGGTTCGGTCTGCCTGCTCGACGAGGCGGCCGGCGAGCTGGTGTTCCAGGCCGTCTCGGGGCGCGGCGAGGAGTCCCTGGTGGGCCGCCGGTTCCCGGCGGGCAGCGGCATCGCGGGCTGGGTCGCCGCCTCGGGCGAGCCGATGGTGGTCGACGACCTGGGCGCCAACCGCACCTTCGACCGGGCGTTCGCCGAGTCCACCGCGTACGTGCCGAACGCGCTGATGGCGGCGCCGCTGACGCACGGCAGCAAGGTGCTGGGCGTCCTGGAGGTGCTGGACCCGGCCCCGCAGGCCCGGGCCAGCCTGCCCGAGCTGGACCTGCTCGCCCTGTTCGCCCGCCAGGCCGCCGCCGCCCTGCGGGTGATCGCCGAGCGCGCGCCCGCCCCGGCGGCGGTGCCCGACCGCGCCGCCGCGCTCGACCTGCTGGCCGATCTGGAGGAGCTGCTGCGCCGTCAGCCGTAGGGCTCGCCCTACGCCGGTGCCAGCCGTACCAGCTCGCCGCGCTCCAGCGCCGCGTACACCGCGCCGTCCGGGCCGAGGGCGATGCCGTGCGGCTCGGCGCCCGGGCCGGGCAGCCGGTAGCCGTCGAGGTGTCCGTCGACGGCGAGCACCCCGATCCGGCCGGCGCCCCACTCGGTGAACCAGAGCCGGCCGTCCGGTCCGCAGGTGATCGCGTGCGGCCGGGCCGCCCGGTCGGCCAGCGGGTACTCGGTGGCCTCGCCGTCCACCGTGATCCGGCCGACCAACCCGCCGCCGATGCCGACGTACCAGAGCGCGCCGTCCGCCCCGGCGGTGATCCCGACCGGGGCGGTGCCCTCGGTGGGCAGCGGGTGGACGGCGACCTCGCCCCCGACGGTGATCCGGGCGACGGCGTTCGCCTGGTTGAGCGTGCACCAGAGCGCGCCGTCCGGGCCCGCCGTGATCAGCGACGGGAAGGACCCGGGCTGCGGCAGCGGGTACTCCGTCACCTCGCCGTCCACGGTGATCCGCCCGATCCGGTCGGCGTTCAGCTCGGTGAACCAGAGCGCCCCGTCGGGCCCGGCGGCGATCCCGTACGGCCCGGCGCCCGCCGTCGGCACGGCGAAGGAGCCCGCCTTCCCGTCGGTGTCGATCCGCCCGATCCGGTGGTCGCGCATCCGGGTGAACCAGAGCGCGCCGTCCGGGCCGGCGGTGATCACCGAGGGCCCGCACTCCGGCGCCCCGAGCCCGTACCGCTCGACCGTGCCGTCCGCCGCCAGCCGCCCGATCTCCCCGGTGTGCACCAGCGTGAACCACACGCCGCCGTCCGGCCCCACCGCGACCCCGTACGGTCCGGCCCCCTCCTCGGCGACCTCGATCAGCTCCATGACCCGTTCCATGCGAACCCCCTCACCGCTATCGCGACTTCCGTCGCATTAGCGATCTTCGCACGCCTGTCCCGGCCCCGGCAACCGGGTTACCTCCGTTGCCCGCACGGCGGGCGGCACGCGGGGCGGGGACGCCGCGCAGGACGGAGACGATGCCCACCCCGGCAGCGCAGACCGGCACGGCGAGCAGGGCCCCGAGGATGCCGGCGATCCCGGAGCCGGCCACCACGGCGACCATGATGGTGGCCGGGTGCAGCTCCACCGTCCGGCTCTGGATGAGGGGTTGGAGGACGTTGCCCTCGATCAGCTGGACCGCCATCACCACGGCGAGCGCCCATGCCGCCGTCCCGAGCCCACCGTCGGCGAGCGCGACCAGCACGGACACCGCCCCGGACAGGAAGGCCCCGACGAACGGGATGTAGGCGCCCATGAACACCAGCGCGCCCAGCCCCGGCGCGCCCGGCACCCCGAGCGCCACCAGACCGATGGTGATGAAGGTGGCGTCGATCAGCGCGATCAGCGTGGTGCCGCGCATGAAGCCGGCCATCGCGTCGAAGGCCCGCTCGGCGCAGGCGGTGACGGTCTCGGCGCTGCGCTCGGGCAGGTAGGAGCGGATCGTGTCGCCGGTGCGGTGGCCGTCCCGGAGGAAGAAGAACACCAGCGCGAGCGCCAGCACCCCGCCGGCGATCAGCTGGGTGGCCAGGCCCAGCCCGGACAGCACGCCGTTGGTGATGGTCGAGACCAGCGAGTTGGTCTCCCCCTTGGCGTTGTCCAGCGCGTGCCGGATCTTCTCGCCGGTCGGGCCGAGCCACTCGGCGAGCCTGCTGCCGGACTGCTGGAGGGACTCGGCGATCTGCGGGGCGCTGTGCACCAGCGCGTTGACCAGCAGCGCGATCACCCCGCAGACGGCCGCGACCAGCAGCACGCAGGTGAGCCCGGCGGCCAGCCCCCGGCTGACGCCCCGCCGGACCATCCACGGCACCGCCGGGTAGAGCAGCGAGGTCCCGAGCAGCGCCAGCACCACCGGCACGGTGGCGGCCCGCAGCTCGACCAGCGCGAAGACCAGCAGCGAGGCGACGGAGAGCAGCAGGATCACCGCCGCCGACCAGGCGGCCGCCTGCCGGACCACCGGCGGCAGCATCAGATACGGCCTGCGGTGGTCCGGCGCGTAGTCCACCGGCTGCTCCGCTCGCGCACGTTCCTCATCCGCACGCTGCTCCGGCACGGCCACCTCCGCCTGGCTCGTCGACGAGTCCGAATCGCCCCATCTCAACAGACCACCCGACATCGCGCCCCTTTTCGCCGGCACCCCTGGCGGGCCCGGGCCGGCACGATGCCCGGCCCACCGCCGGGAGAGGCGCCGCCGGTCAACGGTGCAGCCGATTCAATCCGCCCCCGTACGTCGCGTACAGAGCGATCGGCGCGCCTCACCTCATCGAGCGAGCCGCCCTGACACCGGCCTTCGAGCGCCGGACGTCAGTTCTCCTCCAAGGAGCCGCCGAGGTGGCGGACCACCGCGAGGGGCTCCAGGGTGCTGCGGGTGAGCAGGTGCTGACGGGTCGGCAGGGCACCGCCCGGTTCCCGAGGGGTCAGCACGCTTACCGGCGGCCGTCCAGGACGGCGCGCAGCACGTCGATCCGGTTGCTGGTGATGGAGGCGACCCCGGTGTCGCGCAGCCGGCGCATGGTGCGGCGCAGGTCGGCGGTCCAGGTGGAGACCGCGAGCCCGGCGTCCGCGGCGGCGGCGGTGAACTCGGGGGTGACGAGGCCGAACGGCGGATTGAGGTAGCGCGGGCGCAGGTCGTCGAGCAGGGCGCGGACGGGCAGCCGGGGCCGAGTCCAGGTGAGGGCGATCTCGGTGTCCGGGGTCAGCGCGCGGACGGCGAGCATGGCGGTGGCGGGACCGCAGAAGGCGACCAGCCGTTCGGCGCCCAGGTCGGTGACGACGGACCAGGTGGCGGCGGCGGGGCCGGGGTCGTCGAGGTCGATGAGCAGCCGGGGGCCGTCGGCGGCCGCCACGACCTTGATCGCCTCGGCGAGGGTCGGGACGACGAGCGGCCCCTGGCGCAGCCCGTCGAGCTGCTCGGCGGTCACCCGGCCGATCGACCGCGGGTCGCCCCAGAGGCGTTCCAGGGTGCGGTCGTGCAGCAGGACGGGCACCCGGTCGCGGGTGAGCTGGACGTCCACCTCGACGGCGTCGGCGCCGGCAGCGAGCGCGGACTCGATCGAGGGCAGGGTGTTCTCGCGGTGGCGGTACGGATCGCCGCGGTGGGCGACGGCGAGCACCGGGCGGCGGTCGGCGGGGGCGGTGCGGTCGGCGGCGGTCATCGGATCAGCCCCGCGATCCACGGGGTGAGGTCGCGCATGCCGACGCTCTCGCGGTAGCCGGGCTCACCGGGAACGGTGACGATCATGGTGGTGGACGGCGGGAAGGTCCGCGCCTTGACGTGCACCAGGCCGCTCCAGACCGAGTTGAGGAAGGCGGGCACGCTGTCGCGCCGGACGTCGAAGGCGATGCCGTCGAGCGTGACCACGGCCTCGTCGTGGGTGAACAGGCGGACGGCGATCTCGGGGCGGCCGCCGAACTCCAGCAGTGCCTCGTGCGGGATCGGGGCGGGTTCGCCGTCCCCGCCGTAGTTGCCGACCAGGCCGGCGAAGGTCTGGTCGCGGCCGATGTCGTGCTGGGCGCGGACCTCCCGGCCGTGCCGGGCGGCCAGCTCCTCGACCGCGCGGACGGCGCTCTGGGTGGTCGGCAGGTGCGGGTGGGACATCCCTGGCGGGGCCTCTCGTTCGGAACCGGATCGGGCGGGACTCGGTACGGGCGGGACTCGGTACGGGACTGGGGACTACGGACTAGCGCCGTTCGATCATCACATTGGTGGACTTGATGACCGCCGTGGCGGGTGCACCGGGGACGAGGTTCAGCTCCTCCGCCGACTCCCGGCTGATCAGCGACACCACCCGGAACGGCCCCGCCTGGATCTCCACCTGGGCGGCCACGTCGCCGAGCACCACGTTGGTGACGATCCCGGGAAAGCGGTTGCGGGCCGAGGACGGGCGGCCCTCGGCCTCGACGTTCTCCGGCCGGGCCAGCTCACGGGCGAAGGCGGCGAGGTCGGCGCCGGGGATGATCCGGTGGCCGTGCTCGTCCCGCTCGGCCGCGACCCGCCCGGCGTCCACCCAGCGCCGCAGGGTGTCGGCGCTGACGCCGAGCAGCGCCGCGGCCTCGCCGATGCGGTACGGGTTGACCGGCGCCTCGGGCTGGCCCATGTGCGACTCCTGACACTGACTCTGGCTCTGGCTCTGACTCTGGCTCTGCGGATGACACCGGCCATGGGGCACGGGGACGGCGCACCCGGGGCGGGCCGTCGCCGTCATCCTGCCGTACCGGCGGCCGGGGCCGCCAAGCGAGCCGGGTCAGGGCTCGCCGAAGAGGTCCCGCCGCACCGCGTCCCCGGCGGTGAGGACGGCCCCGGCCAGCACCGCGCCGCCGCCCGCCGTCCCGGCCCGGACCTCGGTGCGCAGCGGGGAGAGCTCGGCCAGCCGCCGTTCGACCCGGCCGGCCAGCTCGGCACCGCCGGCCCGGCCGATCTCGCCGCCGAGCACCACGCAGCCCGGGTCGAGGACGACGCAGATGCCGGCCGCGCCGATGGCGATCCGCTCGGCCAGCGCGTCCAGGAACGGCCCGCCGGGCTCGCCCGGGCCGAGTGCGGTCAGCGCCGCGCGGACGGCCGCCTCGGCGGCGGGGGCGTCCCCGGCCGCGAGGACGTCCCCGGCGGGGAGGGGCAGCGCATGGGCGCGGGCGAGGTCACAGACCGCGGCGCTGCCGGCCAGGCTGTGGAAGCCGCCGTCGCAGCCGGTGGCGCTGGGCAGGCTGCCGGTGCCGGGGACGGGCAGGAAGCCGATCTCGCCGGTACCGCCGGAGAAGCCGCGGCGCAGCCGCCCGTCCAGGACGACGCCGGCGCCGACGCCGTGGCCGAGCCAGAGCAGCACGAAGGTGTCGCGGTCGCGGGCGGCGCCGATCCGGTACTCGGCCCGGCCGGCCAGGTTGACCTCGTTCTCCAGGATCACGTCGGTGCCGGGCAGCCGCCGCAGTTCGGCGAGCAGGTCGGCGTGCCAGGCGGGGAGCTTCCCGGTGCTGTTGAGGCTCCCGGTGGCGGGGTCGACCAGCCCGGGGGCGCCGACCGCGACGGTGTGCAGCCGCTCGACCCCGACGCCGCGCGCGGTGTCCAGCAGGGTGCGCACGAGGCGCCCGGCGAGGTCGGGCGCCTCGCCCTCCTCGACCGGGACCTCGGCGCCGGCCAGGGTGCGCCCGGCGAGGTCGGCGACGACCAGGCTGACGCCGCCGGAGCGCACGTCGAAGGCGGCGATGTGGGCGCGGGAGGCGACCAGCGCGTAGAGCCTGGCGTTGGGGCCGCGGCGCTGCTCGCCCCGTTCGCCGACGAGGGCGACCAGGCCGGTGCGCTGGAGGCGGTCGAGCAGGTCGGCGACGGTCGGCCGGGAGAGGCCGGTGAGGTCGCGCAACTCGGTCGCGGTCAGGGGGCCCTGTTCGAGGAGCAGGTTGAGCGCCAGCCGGTCGTTGATCGCCCGGGCGGTGCTCGGTGTGGCCGAACGCGCGGTGGTCATGGCAGCTCATCCTTCCAGAGTGTTTCTATCAGGGTCCCTTCCTGATAATTTTATCGAACCCTCCGCCGGACGGCTGACTCCGCCGCGCGGACCGAACGGGGTACACGTACACCACCCACAGGGCACCGTCGCGCCCCACCACGCGCGACCCGGGAGGGACCACCGGATGAGCACGACCGCACAGCCACTGGAGCCGCTGACCGCCCCACGCCGGGCCAGGGCGAGCATCGCCCTGGTCTTCGGCGTGCACGGCGCCGTCAGCGGCAGCTTCGTCACCCGCATCCCATGGATCCAGGACCGCCTCGACCTCTCCCCCGGCCAGCTCGGCCTGGCCCTGGTGATGCCCGCCATCGGCTCCTCCCTCGCGATGCCGCTGGCCGGCCGGTTCGTCCACCGCTACGGCGGCCGGGCGGCGGTCCGCGGACTGGTCTCGCTCTGGTGCCTGGCCCTCGCCCTGCCCGCGCTCGCCCCCTCGCTGCCGGTGCTGTGCGCGGCGCTGCTCGCCTACGGCGCCACGGCCGGGATGGCGGACGTCGCGATGAACGCGCAGGGCGTGGAGATCGAGCAACGGCTCGGCCGCTCGATCATGTCCGGGCTGCACGGGATGTGGAGCGCGGGCGGGCTGCTGGCCTCCGGCTTCGGCATCCTCGCCGCCCACCTCGACCTCGACGCCCGGCTCCAGCTGGCCGTCACCGCGCTGGTGCTGCTCGCCCTGGCGCAGCCGATCTGCCGGGGCCTGCCCGACCTGCGGGCGCCGGAGGAGGCGGAGGCGCCGCCACGGTTCGCACTGCCGCCGCGCAGTTCGCTGGTGATCGGCCTGGTCGGCTTCTGCGCCGTCTTCGCCGAGGGCGCCTCGATGGACTGGAGCGGCGTCTACCTGCGGGACGTCACCGGCGCCTCGGCCGCCGTCGCGGCCGCCTCCTACACCGCCTTCTCGCTCACCATGGCCGCCAGCCGCCTCGCCGGGGACGCGGTGATCCGCCGGCTCGGCGCCGTCCGCACCACCCGCCTCGGCGGCGCCGTCGCCACCGCCGGCGGCCTGCTGGTGGTGGCCGCCGACAGCCCGGCGCTCGCCATCCCCGGCTTCGCCCTGATCGGTGTCGGCATCGCGGTCACCGTCCCGCTGGCCTTCGCGGCGGCCGGACGGATCGGCAGCAACCCCAGCCAGTCCATCGCGGGCGTCGCCACCGTCACCTACACCTCCGGCCTGGTCGCCCCGGCGATCATCGGCGCCCTCGCCCAGGCGACCTCGCTGACCGTCTCCTTCGGCCTGGTCACCGCACTCGCCTTCGCCCTGCTGCTGAGCGCCGGAGCCCTGCGCCGGGCCGAGCCGAATTCCACCGACGCCGCCGGGAATGTGACCGCAATGTCACCGGAAAGCACTTCCAATAAAGATCTTTCCGCGATATGATCAGAGAATTCCGGGGAATTCCTCGCTAATATCGCCGACTGCCGGGCGCATCCGCGTCCGGCAGTTTTCGCGATCCGCGGAGGAATCCCCCGTGTGCTACGACCCCGACGCCGCCCCGCCCGCCTTCACCCCCGCGCTCTGGCCCCTGGCCGAGGCCTCGGCACTCACCCTGACCTCGGCGGACGGCACCGAGTTCGCCGCCTTCCTGGCCCGCCCGGAGGTGGCCACCGGGGCCGGCGTCCTGATTCTGCCGGACAACAAGGGGCTTTCCGGCTTCTACCGGCAGACCGCCGCCCGACTCGCCGAACAGGGCCACCCCGCGCTCGTCCTCGACTACTACGGCCGCACCGCCGGAGCCGACCCGGAAAACCGCCCGACGGAATTCGGCGAACTGCCCGGCCTGCTCCCCCACCTGCTCGCGCTCACTCCCGAGGGCCTGGACGCCGACATCGCCGCCGGCCTCGACCGGCTGCGCGCCGCCGGGCCGGCCGAGGTGGTCGCGCTCGGCTTCTGCTTCGGCGGCCGTCAGGCCTTCCGCACCGCCGCGCCCCGCTTCGGGCTGGCCGGCGCGGTCGGCTACTACGGCCACCCCGACACGATCAACGGCGCCCCGGGGCCCACCCAGCTCGCCGCCGGCCTCACCGCGCCGATCCTGGCTTTCTGGGGCGGCGCCGACGAACACATCCCGCGCGCCACCGTCGACGCCTTCGACGCGGCGCTCACCGCGGCCGGCGGGCCGCACGAGTTCGTCACCTACCCGGGCGCGCCGCACAACTTCTTCGAGCTCTCCGCTGTCGAATACTCCGAGGCGGCCCGGGACTCCTGGCAACGCCTGCTGGGATTCCTCGCCGGCCGCACCGCATCCGCGACCCCCCGGAGGACGATCTGATGTTCCCTCGTACCCGGCTCCTCGCCGCCACCGCCGTCCTCGCCACCGCCACGGTGGCGCTCACCGCCCCACCCGCCCCGGCGGCCACCACCGACTTCGGGCCCGCCGAGATCCGCACCGGCATGTACCCGGGCCCGAACGACCTCTGCCTGGAGGTCGCCGACTGGCGCACCGACGACGGCGCCCCGGTCCGGATCTGGACCTGCACCGGCGGCTCCAACCAGCAGTGGACGCAGACCGCCCGCGGCTGGGTGAACCTGAACAGCGGCAAGTGTCTGGACATGCCGGCCTTCAGCACCACCTGGGGCACCCAGGCCGACCAGTGGACCTGCGACGGCGGCGCCAACCAGAGCTGGAGCGACCCTCCGGCCAGCCACCCCGGAACGCCCCGCCGGATCGTGAACGGCTACAGCGGCCTCGTCCTGGACGTCTCGGGCGGCGCCCTGACCAACGGCACCCCGGTGATCCAGTGGGAGTACCACAGCGGCGACAACCAGTTCTGGCACTACAACCCGGAGAAGCCGCCGTACAGCTGATCACGGCGGCGGGACGCGGTCGCCGGCCGCTCCGGGGAACCGGTTAGGCTCGGCCGGTGCCCGCACCCGCAACGCCCCCGCCCGTCGCCGCCGAGCCGCCGCCGTCCGGCCCCGCGCCGCGTTCGCCGTGGTGGCGGTTCGCGCTGCTGGTGGTGCTGCTCGGCGCCGCGGCCGGTTCGCTGCTGCTGTGGAGCCCGACGGCGCTGCTGGACGGTGGGCTCGCCCACCGGATGCCCGGGTACTGGTTCGCCCCGCTGTTCGCCGCCGTGTACGCGCTCGGCACCCTCGCCTTCGTCCCCCGGCCCGCGCTGAACGCCGCCGCCGGACTGCTGCTCGGCATCCAGCAGGGCGTCCTGCTGGCGGTGCTCGGCACCACGCTCGGCGCGGCCATGGCGTTCGGGCTCGGCCGGGGACTCGGCCGCGAGGCGCTGCGCCCGTACCTGCGCGGGCGGGTGCTCGGCACGCTCGACCGGCGGTTCACCGAGCAGGGCTTCCGCAGCGTGCTGGTGCTGCGGCTGCTGCCGGGCATGCCGTTCCAGGCGGCCAACTACGGCGCGGCCTTCTCCGGGGTCCGCTTCCCGCCCTTCCTGTTCGCCACCGCGATCGGCGTGGTGCCGACCACCGCCGTGTACGTGACGGCGGCGGCCAGCGCGGGCGAGCCGGGCTCGGCGGCCTTCCTGGTGTCGGCCGGGGTGATCGCGCTGCTCGTGCTGGGCAGCGTGGTCGGGCTGTGGCGGGCCACGGTGGCCCGTCGCCGCGCACAGGCCGCCTGAGGGGCGCTCGGCAAATCGTTCGCGCCCACCGGTCGTCGGACCCCAGGATGGCCCGCATGACCGAACTCTCCCCGCGGGTCGACCCGCCGATGGCCGCCGACGAGACCGCCATGCTCACCGCCTGGCTCGACTACCACCGCAGCACCCTCGCACTCAAGTGCGAGGGTCTGACCGACGACCAGCTGCGACTGCGCTCCGTCCCGCCGTCCGGCCTCTCGCTGCTCGGCCTCGTCCGGCACATGGCCGAGGTGGAACAGCACTGGTTCCAGGTCATCCTGTGCGGCGAGGAGCTGACCAGCGGCCACTTCTGGACGGAGGCCGACGAGGACGGCGACTTCAACGGGGTGGACACCGCCGACGTCGCGGCCGACTTCGCCGTCTGGCGCGCCGAGGTCGAGGCAGCCCGCCGCGCGAGCGCCGGCCTGTCGCTGGACACCGTCGGCAAGCGGCTGCGCCGCGGCCAGGAAGTGACGCTGCGCTGGATCCTCGTCCACATGATCGAGGAGTACGCGCGACACAACGGCCACGCCGATCTCCTGCGCGAACTGGTGGACGGCGCGACCGGCGAGTGAAATCGTTTCCGCATTGTTGACAAAAGGTCAATTACGCGGCGACCGCGACCGATATGGTCTACGCGCGCAACCGTACGGCGCACCGCCGCGTCGCTGATGTTGCCCGGGTTCGCCCGGGCAACCGGCATGGCGCG
Source organism: Kitasatospora sp. MAA19 (assembly GCF_029894125.1). Taxonomy (GTDB): domain Bacteria; phylum Actinomycetota; class Actinomycetes; order Streptomycetales; family Streptomycetaceae; genus Kitasatospora. The sequence continues at coordinate 31,438 of NZ_JARXYZ010000044.1, read as the reverse complement.
ACTCGTACGGGGGCCGCGAGCGGGCACGGGACCGGTGAACAGTGCGATACTCGGACAGTTCCGACGAGTGGATGACGTGTCAAAAAGGACACGCACCCCCGGGGGACCAGGACGGGACGAGGCAGGGAGGCGCGGCATGGGAGCACTTCGCGACGAGCACCACAACGGGTGGCTGATGCCCTCGGGGAACTACCCGGCCGCGGTGTACGACGACGAGTGGGTCGAGCAGGAGACGGTGTCGTCCGCTCCCGCACCCGCGAAGATCGTCTCTTTGCGGCCGACCGGTTTCGAGGCGGCACGCACGGTCGGCGAGCACATCCGGGCGAGCATCCCGGTGGTCATGGACCTCACCGAGATGGAGGAGGCCGAGGCCAAGCGGATGGTGGACTTCGCCTCCGGGCTGATCTTCGGCACCCAGGGCGGCATCGAGCGGATCGCCCGCCGGGTGTTCCTGCTCACCCCGGCCGACGTCGAGGTCATGGTGATCGACCGACCGCTCGACGAGACCGGGTTCTACAACCAGAGCTGAGACCAGCAGAGCCGGGACCGGTCGAGCCGAGCCCGACAGAGCTGAACCGGCCGCGCGACCGCGGCACCCCCGACCGGGGACGGCACCCGCCGTCCCCGGTTTTTTGCCGCCCCGACGCTGGCGATCAACGCCTCATCCGAGACTCGTATCGCCATTTTGAGACATCCATGTCTCAGATGACCTACACTCGCATCATGGCCACCGATCGCGACACCGTCCTGGAAGCCGCCGTCGGCGTGCTCTCGCGCCGCCCGACCGCTCACCTGGACGAGATCGCACGTGCCGCCGGGATCAGCCGCGCGACCCTGCACCGGCTCTTCCCCGGCCGCGAGGCCCTGATCCGCGAGGTCGGCCTGCTCGGCCTGCACCGCTTCGCCGCCGCCCTGGACACCGCCGCCGTCGAGGACGGCGACGCCGAGGCCGCGCTGCGCCGGCTCGTCGACGCCGCCGTCCCGGACGCCGCGCTCTGCGCCTTCCTGGCCGGCGAGAACCAGCTCTACGACGACGACGGCGTCAACGACCTCTGGGAGGTCCAGATAGCCCGGCTGCACGCGCTCTTCCTGCGCGGCCAGCAACAGGGCGTGATCCGCATCGAGCTGAGCGCCGCCTGGCTGAGCGAGGCCTTCTTCGACCTGGTCGCCGGCATCGGGTGGGCCATCCAGGACGGCCGCCTCGCCCCGCGCGACGCCGCCTTCTCGCTCGCCGAGCTGTTCCTCGGCGGCGCACTGCGCCGAGCGGACGCCCCCACTCCCCCGCCCACAGCACCTTCGGCCCGCACACCGGAAACCGATACACCATGAGCAGTACCGTCCACACCCCCACCCACAGCACCCCCCGCCAGCGCTGGACCGGCCTGGCCGTCCTCGTCCTGGCCGTCACCGTGGTCGCCCTCGACGCGACCGTCCTCTCCCTCGCCATCCCCTCCATCAGCGAGACGCTGCGCCCCAGCGGCACCCAGCTGCTCTGGATCGGCGACTCCTACTCCTTCGTCCTGGCCGGCCTGCTGGTCAGCATGGGCGCGCTCAGCGACCGGATCGGGCGCAAGAAGCTGCTGCTGATCGGCGCCGCCGCGTTCGGCGCCGCCTCGCTGCTGGCCGCCTACGCCCCCGGCGCGAGCTGGCTGATCGTGGCCCGCGCGCTGCTCGGCGTCGCCGGGGCGACGATCATGCCCTCGACCCTGTCGCTGATCCGCGGCCTCTTCCCGGACGACCGGGAGCGGGCCACCGCGATCGGCATCTGGGGCGCGGCCGCCACCGCCGGCGCCGCACTCGGACCGGTGGTCGGCGGGGTGCTGCTGGAGCACTTCTGGTGGGGCTCGGTGTTCCTGCTGAACATCCCGATCCTGCTCCTGCTGCTGGTGTTCGGCAGCTGGCTGCTGCCGGAGTCCAAGGACCCGAAGCCGGGCCGCTGGGACGTGCTCAGCGTCGCCCTGTCGATGGCCGGGGTGATCGGCACGGTCTACGCGATCAAGGAGGCCGCCGCTCACGGTGTGGCCCGCTGGGACGTCCCGGTCGCGTTCGTGCTGGGCGCCGCCGCGCTGACCGTCTTCGTCCGCCGCCAGCTGCGGCTGGAGACCCCGCTGCTGGACGTGCGGCTGTTCCGCGACCGGCGGTTCACCGCCGCCGTACTGGCCTCGCTGATCGCCCTGATCGGCCTGTCCGGGATGGTCTTCGTGACCTCGCAGTACCTCCAGCTGGTCCGCGGCTACGAGCCGCTGCGAGCGGGCCTGGCGGAGCTGCCCGCCTTCGTCGGCGCGGTGGTCGGCGGCCTGCTGACGGCCCGGCTGGTGCGGCGCACCGGCGCCCGGGCGGCGCTGACCGGCTGCCTGCTGGCCATGGGCCTCGGCGTGGGCGTGCTCGGCTGGCTCCAGCAGGACACCACCTACCTGCTGCTGGCCGCGTCCTTCCTGCTGGTCGGGACGGCCGAGGGGGTGGTCTACACGCTCGGCGCCGACCTGGTGCTGAGCGCCGCGCCCGCCGAGAAGTCCGGCGCCGCCTCGGCGGTCTCGGAGACCGCGTACGAGCTGGGCACCGCGCTCGGCATCGCGCTGGTCGGCTCGGTGGTCGGCTCGATCTACGCGAGCGGGCTCACCGTCCCGGCGGGGACGGACGCAGCGGCCGCGGCGCGGGCCGGCGAGTCGCTGGGCGCGGCGGTGGAGACGGCGCACGGGCTGCCGCAGGGCGTCGCGGAGCCGCTGCTGGCGAGCGCCCAGGAGTCCTTCGTGCACGGCATGAACAGTGCCGGCCTCCTGGCCGCCGTACTGCTGGTCGGCGCGGCCGCGATGGCCTGGCGGCTGCTGCGGGGCCTGGACACCGCGGCCGCCCCGGGCACCCCGGTCGAGGCGCCCGCGCCGGAGAAGGCCGACGCGTAGGCACGTCCGGCCACGCAAAACGCTCGGCTGGGAAACCCCAGCCGAGCGCCTGCATGAACTTCATCACGGCCCGATCAAACCGCCCACGTGGTGCAACGGCCCCGGGAAACCGCCCTCGGAACTGGCCGGACGACGAGGTCCCGCTGGACTCCTAGTACCAGTGGTGGGTCTGCCAGAAGGCCCAGGCGGCGTTCGGGCTGCCGTAGCGGGTGTTCATGTAGTCCAGTGCCCACTTGATCTGGGTGGTCGGGTTGGTCTTCCAGTCCGCGCCCGCGGAGGCCATCTTGGAGGCCGGCAGCGCCTGGCCCAGTCCGTAGGAGCCCGAGCTCGGGTTGGTCGCGGTCACGCTCCAGCCCGACTCGTGGGAGACGATCTGGCTGAACGAAGCGAGCTGGTCCGCCGGCACGATCTGAGCGGCGATGGCCTGCGGGGAGGCGTCCGCGGCCGAGGCGACGGCGGGGACCGCGGCCGCACCCAGGGCGGTCAGACCGGCGGCGCCGGCCAGAACAGCGGCGGAAGTACGCATACGAAGCTTGAAAGTGGGCATGTAGGGCTAGACCTCAATCGGGTTGAGCCGGGTCACGCCCCGTTCAGACCATGGCCGGACAGGGGCCGAATTGGTCACAAGGAGCGACTTGGCAGTGAGCCACATCCGGCGGGACAGGAGCCGGTGTGGCTTGATGCAGCAATTGTTGCCAGGTGGCATCGGTCGCCGACAAGACCCCCTTGTTACGATCCACCGTCGTACGTCCCGGGTGGCGACGTCGATTCACAGAGCGGGCTGCGCGGCCGGCCAACGCGCTGAGCTGCACAGATGTCGCGGTCGGGAGTGGCGGGCGGCGCCGGGAGCGGCCACTATCGCCCGTCGTGGACCTTTTTCGGTGTGAGCGGGCTCACGGTTTATGTCATGGTTTGTCCGATTTGCGAGTCACTGACCGAACTGCTGCCGCTGCTCTGAGTGCAGACGATCTTCCCGGACCGAGACCCGCGTCACACTCGGATGTGTGAACCGCACACGCCGCCGACCGCGCAAGGGGGCGCCGTCCCCGGGCAGGGGTTCCGATCAGGGGAGACAAGGACTCCGCCGACCGGTGATCGAGGTGGCCGCTCCCCGCCGGAGCGGCGATTCCGGCGGGGAGCGGTGCGGCTCGACGAGGGTCTGGCACCAACGCGCCCTCGGAGCCAACCGGCAGGGGGGAAGAAGGGGCCCCGCCGGCGCCCGTTCGCCACCACCACGGTGACGAACAGGCGTTGAATCCCGCCGCCGCAGGGGGAATGAGCACTCACTGTGGCAGCGGGGGCTTGTCAGTCCGGTCCGCGGTTCGACCACAGGCCGGAGGCGAGGTCGCCCTCCCAGCCGTCCCGGCAGCGGCGCGGCAGCCGTTGACCACGGCGGTCCGGTTCGGCCCGCAACTCCCGGTGGCCGCTTCGCACGAATCCCTCGGCGCCGCCGTTGGCGGCCGGCATCATCGCGAACTCAGCGTCCAGCGCCCCTTGGGCCGAGCTCGTACGAGCTTTGGGGCGGCATCACGGTGATCAACTCGTCCCCCACCTCGGGCACGTTCGGTCCCGTCGTCCGCGCCATGGCGGCAAAGCCCCCCGCCGCCAACGAGCTGACGTGCAGCCCGGCGAGCAGCATCTCCCCCGAGGTCACACCGGCTCCGGAAACATCGGCCGGCGCTGCGAGTTGCTCCCGGTGCCCGGCGCGATCTCCCTGGGGTCGCACTGGCGCAGCTCGTCGGGCCTGGTCGTCCACTCACGGCCCCCGCCGAGCGGCCTCAGAAAGGCCGCCCCGCAGAGGATTTCCATGAAGACCCCCTCCCTCGGCTTGCCGTCGGCGTCACGGTGTTTCAGGTCCCGCACCACCTCGTTGGGGACGAGGTCGGGCAGCACTGATTTCGGGTCTTCGGACATGGGGGTCTCCGTAGCGCTTCGCTCTTGGCTTGTCACTTGGTGTAGCCATGGTGGCGCGACAGCCTCTACGATCGGAAGGGTCTTACCTTTGACAGCAATGTCGCGTGAAGGAGCCGAAGGATCATGGCTGAAGCCGAGGTTGACGCCCAAGCATCACCGCAGGTGCGCTTTGGCCAGGAACTTCGCAGTTCACGACGGGCAAGGCGCTGGTCGCAGGCCGCAACTGCCAAGCGTCTGGGGTATTCAGGCGCGCACATCTCATATGTCGAGAACGGGAAGCGTTCCCCAACACGGTCGTTGGCGGTTAAGGCCGATGAGGTGTTCGAGTCAGGCCAACGGTTCTACGAGTTGTGGCGACGATTCAGCCGCGCAGCGCTTCTTGAAGGCTTCGCCGAGTTCGCCGACGCCGAAGCCCGGTGCCGGCGGCTGAGAACGGTCGGCCTGATCATCGTCCCTGGACTGTTCCAAACCCCTGCCTACGCAAGGGCGCTGGCACAGGCAGCCGTCAGGCGCGGCACGATCACCGCCGCTGAGGCCGACGAACGCACCGACTATCTGTCGCTACGTCAGGAGATCCTCACCCGGAAGACTCCCCCGATGTTTCACGCAGTGCTCGAAGAGGGCGTTCTCCTCCGCCCCGTCGGCGGTCCGCAGGTCATGGCCGAACAGCTCCACCACCTTGAGGAGCTGGCCCAACGCCCGAACGTCACGCTGCAGGTCGCTCCGTTCGGAATCGGCGAAAACCTGGCGTTCAAGCTGCCAATCGTCCTGTTGGACCTGCCAGACCATACGGTCGTGGGGTACGCGGAATCGACGGCGAAGGGCCATCTTGAGCGGTCTCGCACAACGGTTGCAGCATGGGAGAGAGAGTACGATCAGATGCTGGTGGAAGCGCTGCCGCAGGCCGCATCCCAGGCGATGATCCGCAGGGCCCGAGAGGAACTCCAATCATGACCGACCGCGTAGACCTGTCCGGCGCTTCCTGGGTCAAGTCCTCGTACTCCGACAACGGTGGTGACTGCGTAGAGGTCACCGCCGACTTCCCCGCCCTTACTCCCGTCCGTGACTCCAAGGACCCCGAGGGTCCTGCCCTCGTCTTCCCCGCCGACGCCTGGTCGTCGTTCGTCGCCGCCGTCCGGGCCGGCGAGTTCGGCGAGGTCTGACACACCCGCGCTGTCCGAGCCCCACTACCCGCAGCGGGTAGTGGGGGCTCGCGTGTTTCGGCCGGTGACAGTGTTTCAGCCGCGTTCACCGCATGCTCGTCCGTGGTCTTGTGCACCGCGCGGGCGACGACGTTGGATGTACACCATCCACTGACCGGTGGTCGGCCGCTCCACCAGCGGCTGGGACGCCACCTCCGGCAGCTACAGCTCGACCACCCCCGAGGACGGCAGGGTGACCCTGCTCAGCAAGTGGCCGATCCTGCGCAAGGAGCAGTACGTCTTCAAGGACGCCTGCGGTTCGGACTACTGGTCGAACAAGGGCTTCGTCTACGCCGTGCTGGACGTGAACGGCCTGCGCACCCACGTGGTCGGCACCCACCTGCAGTCCACCGACTCGGGCTGCTCCAGCGGCCAGCCGGCCGCCGTCCGCGCCAGGCAGCTCACCGCCATGCGCGACTTCCTGGACGCCAAGCGGATCCCGGCGAACGAGCCGATCGTGCTCGCCGGCGACCTCAACATCGACTCGCACGGCTCCGAGTGCCAGGCCCTGCTCGACAACGCCAACCTGGCCCCGGCCTCCGCCCGCACCGGCTGGCCGTACTCCTTCGACACGGCCGACAACTCCATCGCCGCCTACCGCTACCCGGGCGAGCCCGAGGAGGACCTGGACTACGTGCTCTACCGGGCCGACCACGCCCGCCCGCAGCAGTACGCCAACCAGGTCCTGCGCACGCACAGCGCGCCGTCGACGGTGAGCAGTTGGGGCAAGAGCTACACCTACACCGACCTGTCCGACCACTACCCGCTCGTCGCACGCTGACCCGCCCGACGGACAGGCCCTAGCCTGCCCCGAAGGGCAGTTCCAGCTCGGCCCAGACCACCTTGCCGTCCCTGGTCAGCCGGCTGCCCCAGCGCTGGGCCAGCTCGCTGACCAGGAACATGCCGCGCCCGCCCTCGTCCTGTTCGGCGAAGGGGCGCAGCTGCGGGGTCGGCCCGCCGGCGTCGGCGACCTCCAGGGTGAGCACCCGGTCGCGGAACAGCCGCAGCCGCCGCGGCGCCTCGGCGTGCAGCAGGGCGTTCGTGACCAGCTCGCTGACCAGCAGCTCGGCGTAGTCGGCGAGGGCGGACAGGCCCCAGGCGTCCAGGGTGGCGCGGGTGAAGCGGCGGGCCTTGCCGGGCAGGCGGCCGCCGCCGGTGAGCGGGAGGGTGGCGACCCGGTCGGCGGGCAGTGGCAGCACCCTGGCCATGATCATCGCGATGTCGTCGTCGGTGCCGTCGGTGACGAGCGCCCGGAGGACGGCGTCGCAGCTCTCCTCCAGCGTCCGGCCGGGCCCGGAGAGGGTGCGGGCCAGCACGTCGATGCCCTCGTCGAGGTCGCGGCCGCGCCGCTCGACCAGCCCGTCGGTGTAGAGGGTGACCATGCCGCCCTCGGGAAGGGTGAACTCGATCGACTCGAAGGCCACCCCACCGACGCCCAGCGGCACGCCGGGCGGCACCTCGATCCTGCTGGCGGTGCCGTCGGGGGCGACCCAGACCGGCGGCAGGTGGCCGGCCGCGGCGATCTGGACGGTGCGCTCCAGCGGGTCGTAGACCGCGCATATACAGGTGGCGAACTGGCCCTCGCCGATACCCGACGCGGTCTCGTCCAGCCGGGTGAGGACCTGCTCGGGCGGCATGTCGAGAGTGGCGAGCGTCCGGGCGACGGTGCGCAGCTGGCCCATCGTGGCGGCGGCCCGGATGCCGTGGCCCATCACGTCGCCGACCACCAGGGCGACCCGGCCGCAGGACAGCGGCACCACGTCGAACCAGTCGCCGCCGACCTCGCTGACCACGCTGCTGGGCAGGTAGCGGTAAGCGATCTCCAGGCCCAGGGTGCGGTGGATCTCCTGCGGCAGCAGGCTGCGCTGCAGGGTGAGCGCGGTCTCCCGCTCGCGCCGGTAGAGCCGGGCGTTGTCGATGGCCAGGGCGGTGCGGGCGACGAGTTCCTCGGCGAGCGCCACATCGGCGTCGCTGAACGGCTCGGGGTTGCGCATCCGGATGAACTCGGAGCCGCCGAGCACCATGCCCCGGGCGGTGAGCGGCACCATCAGGTACGAGTGGATGCCGGCTGCTATGCCGGGGGCGACCCGGTCCTCGCTGGCGACCAGGCCGCGCAGCACCTCGGCGTCCACGTGGGAGCGCAGCAGGGGACGGCCGCTGCGCAGGCACTGGGTGTAGCTGCGGTCGGGGGCGTACTCGGAGGCCTCGCCGACGGTGTCCACGGCGTGCGCGAGGCCCGACTCGTAGGACTCGCCGACGGCGACGGCACGCAGCGTGATCGTCCGGTCGGCGGGGATCGCGGTGGGCTCGGCCCCGCGCAGCACCGGCTCCAGCAGGTCCACGGTGGCGAAGTCGGCGAACCGGGGGACGACGGCCTCGATCAGCTCCTCGGCGGTGCGCTGGAGGTCGAGGGTGGTGCCGATCCGGGCGGTGGCCTCGGCGATGGTGGCGAGCCGCTCCTGGGCGCGGGCGGCGCGGGCCTCGGCCTGGAAGCGCTCGGTGACGTCGATGATCGACGAACAGACCCCGAAGACCTGGCCGGTGGAGTCCTCCAGCCGGAAGTAGGAGGCGGACCAGGCGCGGTCGTGTGTCGGGTCGCCGGGTACCCGGCCGTGCGAGCGGGCGTCCACCACGGGCTTGCCGGTCTTGAGCACCTGTCTCATGATCTGCTCGATCTCGACGCTGTTGATGCCCGGCAGCACCACCGATAGCCGGCGGCCGAGGTGGCCGGCGACCGTGACGCCGTTCATCCGGGCCAGCGCCTCGTTGAGCCGGACGAAGCGCAGCTCGGTGTCGTAGACGGCCATGCCGATCGGCGAGCGGCCGAAGACGCCGTCCAGGACCGCGAGGTCGGCCTCGATCGCGTGCAGGGCACGGGTGTCGGAGGCGGTGGCGAGCAGCAGCAGGGTGCCGGCGGGTCCGGCGATCGGGTAGGTGCGGCACTCCAGCTCGACCCGGTGGCCGTCGCGGTGGCGGACCGGGAAGACGCCGGACCAGCCGGTGCCGGCCATGATGTCGGCGAACAGGGCCAGCACCTCGGGGCGGTCGGTGCCGTCGGTGAGCAGCTGGGCGGCGTAACTGCCGACGGCCTCCTCGGCGGAGTATCCGAGCAGCGCCTCGGCGTCCTCGCTCCAGTGCAGGATCAGGCCGTCGTCCTGGAGCAGGGCCGTCGCGAGCGGGACGATCCGATGGCCATCGGGGCGTACGGGGGCGCCGCCAGGTACGGTGCCGGCGGCGTCGGTCGCGTCCCACTCGTGTCCGTGCATGATCAGGCAGCACCCCGGTTCGGCTCGTGCCCGGCCGGGTGGGACTCGCGGTCCGTGTCGGCCGGGGTTCTTCTCCAGACTGCACGGACATCGGCCGCCCGGCGACCCCTTGGTCAGGGGCCGTCCGGTCGCTCCGGTTGTACGGGCGTCATGGGCGTACCGGCCGCAGCGTACTCTCCAGAACGCCGGTCCACTGCCGGATCACCCCGGATCGTCGGACGCTGTCGTCGGTGAGCAGGTTGGCCAGGCCGAGCCCGCGGGCGAGGTCGAGGGTGGCCTGCACGGATTCGCGTACGCCCGGCCGGGTCTCGTCGGCGTCCAGGAACTCGACGGCGGCCCGGTGGGCCTCGCGCCCGACGTGCCCTTCCAGGGCGATGATCCGCTCGCGCAGCGGCTCCTCGGTGGCGGCGGCCGTCCACAGGTGCAGCGCGGCGCGGAACAGCGGGCCGGTGTAGAGGCGGACGATCATGTCCACGACGGCCCGGGTGCGGTCGGGGCCGGCGGCCGGCAGGTCGTCCGCGTGGGCGCGGACGGCTGCCAGCCGCTCGGCGGTGACGTGCTCGACGGCCGCGGTGAACAGGTCCTCGCGGGTCGGGAAGTGGTGCTGGGCGGCGCCACGGGAGACCCCGGCGCGTTCGGCGACCACGGTGACGGTGGAGCCGTGCCAGCCGAGCTCGGCCAGGCAGTCCACGGCCGCCGCGAGCAGCCGGGCCCGGGTCGCGCGGCTGCGGTCCTGCTGGGGGGTGCGGACGGCGGGGTGGCTGGTCATGGCTGGCGGCGGTTCCTGTTCCGGTGAGGGCTCGGCGGGCCGGTCCTGCCCGGTGGGCCCGTCCTGCTCGGCGGGTCGATCTTCACAGACGGGCGCCGGTCTTCGCCCGCCGGGGCCCCGGCCGGTCAGCGGGCGGCCTCGGACGCGGCGGCGTGGCGCTCGGCCTCGCGGGCGCGCAGCTCGCGGCGGAGGATCTTGCCGGCCGCGGACTTGGGGACGGCGTCGACGAACTCGACCGCGCGGACCTTCTTGTACGGGGCCACCTGCCCGGCCACGTACGCGGTGACCTCCTCCGCGGTCAGGCCGCTGCCCGGGACCCGGACCACGAACGCCTTGGGACACTCGGTGCCGTCGGCGTCCGGGACGCCGATCACGGCGGCGTCGGCGATCTGCGGATGGCCGAGCAGCACGGCCTCCAGTTCGGCGGGGGCCACCTGGTAGCCCTTGTACTTGATCAGCTCCTTCACCCGGTCGACGATGTACAGGTAGCCGCGGTCGTCGACGAAGCCGACGTCGCCGGTGTGCAGCCAGCCGTCGGCGTCGATCATGGCGGCGGTGTCGGAGGGGCGGCCGAAGTAGCCCTTCATCACCTGCGGGCCGCGGATCAGCAGCTCGCCCCGCTCGCCGGGCCCGAGGTCGTCGCCGGCACCGTCCAGGGCGGTGACCCGCAGCTCGGTCGAGGCGATCATCCGGCCCACCGACCCGGGCGAGGGGTCGCGCTCCAGCGGGGAGACCACGTGGGAGACCGGGGACAGCTCGGTCATGCCGTAGCCCTGGAGCAGGTGCGGCAGACCCAGGCGGCGGGCACAGGCGGCGGCGAGCTCCGGATCCAGCGGGGCGGCGGCGCACAGCAGGTACTCGACGGAGGAGAGGTCGAAGCGCTCCACGGCCGGGTGCTTGGCGAGGGCGAGCGCGATCGGCGGGGCGACCACCAGCGCCTGCACCCGCTGCTCCTCGATGGTGCGGCAGAACTGCTCCAGGTCGAAGCGGGGCAGCACCACCACGGTGGCGCCGCAGCGCAGCGGCTGGTTGAGCAGCGCGGCCAGGCCGTAGATGTGGAAGAACGGCAGGACGGCGAGCACCCGCTCGCCCTCGGCGGGCCGGTAGACGGAGTCGACCTGGGCGAGGTTGGTGGCGATCGAGCGGTGGGTGAGCATCACGCCCTTGGGCAGGCCGGTGGTGCCGCTGGAGTAGGGCAGCACCGCGATGTCCTCGCCGGGGTCGACGGCGACCTCGGGGGCGGGGGCGGTGGCGGCCAGCAGGTCGGCGAGCGAGCGGTGGCCCTCGGCGCCGTCCAGGACGAGGATCTCGGCCAGCGGGCGGCCCTGCTCGGCGAGCAGGTCGGCGGCCTTGCGGGCGGTCGGCAGGAACGGGGAGACGGTCACCAGCCAGCGGGCGCCGCTGTCGCCGAGCTGGCCGGCCAGTTCGGCGGGCGTGGCCAGCGAGGACACCGTGGTCACGGTGGCGCCGGCCCGGGTGGCGCCGTAGAACGCCATCGGGTAGCCGATCGTGTTGGGGCTGAACAGGGCCAGTACGTCGCCGTGGCGCACCCCGGCCTCGGCCAGCCCGGCGGCGACCCGCTCGACGGCGGCGGCGAGCCGCGCGTAGCTCACGCACTCCCCGCTGACGCCGTCGATCAGGGCCGGCCGGTCGCCGTGGCGCGCGGCGCCGCCGAGCACCGCGTCATGGATCGGCAGATCGACCACGGGGACATCGGGAAACTCGCTACGGAACACCAAGTTGTGCCTCCACAAAGGTAGTTGACGCATGAACGGACCCGATGGCGGGTCGACCGAGGGCGTGAACAGGAGCATACGGACCGTAAAGTCCAGCACTGCAAAGTTCGCCGAGATATCCCTCTGGTGACCCACCCGGAGCCCGTCCGGCACTCCCTGATGGGACAGGACCTTCGGCCGGTCTCAGTACGACTTCGGCAGGCCGAGGGTGTGCTGGGCGACGTAGTTGAGCACCATCTCGCGGCTGACCGGGGCGACCCGGCCGACCCGGGTGGCGGCCAGCAGTGCGCCCAGCCCGTACTCCTGGGTGAGGCCGTTGCCACCGAGGGTCTGCACCGCCTGGTCGACCGTCCGGGCGGCGGCCTCGCCGGCCGCGTACTTGGCCATGTTGGCGGCCTCCCCGGCGGCCACGTCCTCCCCCGCGTCGTAGAGCAGCCCGGCCTTCTGGGTCATCAGCCGGGCCAGCTCGATCTCCACCGCGCACTGAGCCAGCGGGTGGGCCAGTCCCTGGTGGGCGCCGATCGGGGTGGACCAGACGGTACGGGTCTTCGCGTACTCGACGGCCTTGCCGAGCGCCTGGCGGGCCAGGCCCAGGGAGAAGGCCGCGGTCAGGACCCGCTCGGGGTTGAGGCCGGCGAACAGTTGGAGCAGACCGGCGTTCTCGTCGCCGACCAGGGCCTCGGCGGGCAGCCGGACGTCGTCCAGGAAGACCTGGAACTGCTTCTCGGGGGCGACGAGTTCCATCGGGATCGCCCGGTACTCGAAGCCGGGGGTGTCGCGCGGGACGACGAACAGGCAGGGCTTGAGCCGGCCGGTGCGAGCGTCCTCGGTACGGGCGACGAACAGCACGGCGTCGGAGTGGTCGATGCCGGAGACGAAGACCTTGCGGCCGGTCAGCAGCCAGTCCTCGCCGTCGCGGCGGGCGACGGTGGAGATCCGGTGCGTGTTGGAGCCGGCGTCCGGTTCGGTGATGCCGAAGGCCATCTTGCGGCTGCCATCGGCCAGTCCGGGCAGCCAGCGCCGCTTCTGCTCCTCGGTACCGTAGCGGGCGATCACGGTGCCGCAGATCGCCGGGGAGACGATGAGCAGCAGCAACGGGCAGCCGGCCGTGCCCAACTCCTCCAGCACGATGGCCAGATCGGTGATGCCGCCGCCTCCGCCGCCGTACTCGGCGGGCAGGTTCACCCCGAGGTAGCCGGCCTTGCCGGCGTCCGCCCACAGTTCGTCGGCGGGCTCACCGGCCCGGGCCTTGGCGAGGTAGTAGGCCGAGCCGTAGCGGCGGCCGAGGTCGCCGACGGCCTGGCGCAGGGCCCGGCGTTCGGGGGTCTCTATGAGCTGACTGCCGATGGTGGACATGCTGGTCCTTCCGGGTCAGGCTGTGGCGGGTTGCACGACGGCGAGCAGGGTGCCGAGTTCGACCTGTCGGCCGGGGACGGCGCGCAGTTCGACCAGGACGCCGTCGGCGGGGGCGGTGACGCGGTGCTCCATCTTCATCGCCTCCAGGACGAGCAGCGGCTGTCCGGCGGTGACGGTGTCGCCGACGGCGGCGGTGGTGCGAACGACGGTGCCGGGCATCGGGGCGAGCAGCGCGCCGGGGTCGATCCGGGTGGCGGGGTCGGGGAAGCGCGGCAGGGCGGTGAGCGCGATGCCGCCGTCCGGGGTGTCGACGTACACCCGGTCGCCGTAGCGCGCGACGCGGTGGCCGCGTCGCACGGCGCCCTCGCGCAGCGTGACCTGCCCGGGTGCGGCGTCGACGAGTTCCGCCCCCGGGTGGCCGTCGGCCAGCAGGCCGTCGCGGGTGAGGCGGTAGCGGACCTCCACCTCGGTGCCGTCGTCGGCCCGGTAGCGCTTGGACTGCGACTGGGAGGGCAGGTTGCGCCAGCCGGAGGGCAGGGCGCCGTGCGGCGCGGTGCGGCGGGCGGCGGCGTCGGCGAGGGCGGCGGCCAGGGCGGCGCGCGCGGTCTCCTTGCGGTCCGGGGCGGTGAGGTCGGCCGCGTGCTCGGCCAGGAAGCCGGTGTGCAGGTGTTCGGCCAGGAAGGCCGGGTGCCGCAGCGCGCGAACCAGCGACTCCCGGTTGGTGGCCGGGCCGTGGATCCGGGCGCGGGCGAGCGCGTCGGCCAGGCGGCGGGCGGCGGCGGCGCGGGTCGGCGCCCAGGCGATCACCTTGGCGAGCATCGCGTCGTAGTGCGCGGTGATCTCGCCACCGGCCGCCACACCGGAGTCCAGCCGGACGCCCTGGCCGGTGAACTCCTGGTGCGGCACGGTGAGTTCGAGGCGGTGCAGGGTACCGGTGGCGGGCTGCCAGCCCTTGGCCGGATCCTCGGCGTACAGCCTGGCCTCGATCGCGCAGCCGGTGCTCGGCGGCGGGACCGGCCCGGGCAGCCGCTCCCCCTCGGCGACGGCGAGTTGGAGCGCCACCAGGTCCAGTCCGGTGACCGCCTCGGTGACCGGGTGCTCGACCTGGAGGCGGGTGTTCATCTCCAGGAAGAAGAAGCGGCCGTCCGCGGCGAGCATGAACTCCGCGGTGCCGGCGCCGGTGTAGCCGATCGCCCGGGCGGCGCTGACGGCCGCCGCGTGCAGGGCGGCGCGCACCACATCGGGCAGGCCGGGGGCCGGGGCCTCCTCGATCACCTTCTGGTGGCGCCGCTGCAACGAGCAGTCCCGGTCGCCGACCGCCCAGACCGTACCGTGCGTGTCCGCCAGCAGCTGGACCTCGACGTGCCGCCCGGTGGGCAGGTAGCGCTCGCAGAACACCTCGTCCGAGCCGAAGGCCTTCGCCGCCTCGGCGCGGGCCGCGGCCAGTTCGGCGGGCAGCTCGGCCAGCGTGCGCACCACGCGCATGCCGCGGCCCCCGCCGCCGGCCGCGGCCTTGACCAGCACCGGCAGGTCGGCCTCGGCGGGCTCGGCGAGGGCGGCCAGGACGGGCACCCCGGCCTCGGCCATCAGCCGCTTGGCCGCCGTCTTGGAACCCATCGCGGCGATCGCGGCCGGCGGCGGGCCGACCCAGACCAGCCCGGCGTCCAGCACGGCCTGCGCGAACTCGGCGTTCTCGGACAGGAATCCATACCCGGGGTGGACGGCGTCCGCCCCCGCCTCCAGCGCGGCGCGGACGATCAGGTCGGCGCGCAGGTAGGTGTCGGCGGGCGCGGCGCCGGGCAGCCGGACGGCCGCGTCGGCCTCGTGGACGTGCGGGGCGTCGGCGTCCGGATCGGAGTGGACGGCGGTGGTCGCGATGCCCAGCGCGCGGCAGGTGCGGAAGACCCGGCGGGCGATCTCGCCCCGGTTGGCGACCAGCAGGTTGGTGATCATGTCTCTTCCCTCACAGCTCTGGCTCACATCCGGAAGACGCCGTAGCCGCGCGCGCCCTCGACCGGCGCGTTGTGGATCGCGGACAGGCAGAGGCCGAGCACCGTACGGGTGTCGCGCGGGTCGATCACGCCGTCGTCGTACAGCCGCCCGGACAGGAAGACCGGCAGCGACTCGGCCTCGATCTGCTGCTCGACCATGGCGCGGATCGCCGCGTCCGCGTCCTCGTCGTACGGCTGCCCCTTGGCGGCGGCCGACTGGCGGGCGACGATCGAGAGCACCCCGGCGAGCTGCTGCGGGCCCATCACCGCGGACTTGGCGCTCGGCCAGGCGAACAGGAAGCGCGGCTCGTACGCCCGCCCGCACATGCCGTAGTGGCCGGCGCCGTAGGAGGCGCCGAGCAGCACGGAGAGGTGCGGCACCCGGGAGTTCGCGACGGCGTTGATCATCATCGCGCCGTGCTTGATGATGCCGCCCTGTTCGTAGTCCTTGCCGACCATGTAGCCGGTGGTGTTGTGCAGGAACAGCAGCGGGATGTCCCGCTGGTTCGCCAACTGGATGAACTGGGCGGCTTTCTGGGACTCCGCGCTGAACAGCACGCCCTGCGCGTTGGCCAGGACGCCGACCGGGTAGCCGTGCAGCCGGGCCCAGCCGGTGGCCAGGCTGGCGCCGTAGAGCGGCTTGAACTCGTCGAAGTCGGAGCCGTCGACGATCCGGGCGATCACCTCGCGCGGGTCGAAGGGCACCTTGAGGTCACCCGGGACGATGCCCAGCAGCTCCTCCTCGGCGTACCTCGGCGGCTCGGCGAGCCGATCCGGAGCGGGGCCGGGCTTGCGGTGGTCCAGCCGGGCGACGATCCGCCGGGCCAGGCGCAGCGCGTCCGCCTCGTCCGCCGCGAAGTGGTCGGCCAGGCCGGAGGTGCGGGCGTGCATCTCCGCGCCGCCCAGCGACTCGTCGTCGGCCTCCTCGCCGGTGGCCATCTTGACCAGCGGCGGGCCGCCGAGGAACACCTTGGCCCGCTCCCTGACCAGCACGGTGTGGTCCGACATGCCGGGGACGTAGGCGCCGCCGGCCGTGGAGTTGCCGAACACCACGGCCACGGTGGGGATTCCGGCGGCGGAGAGCCGGGTGAGGTCGCGGAAGAGCGCGCCGCCGGGGATGAAGATCTCCTTCTGGCTGGGCAGGTCGGCGCCGCCGGACTCCACCAGGTTCACCACCGGGAGGCGGTTGTCGAACGCGATCTCGTTGGCGCGCAGGGCCTTGCGCAGGGTCCACGGGTTGCTGGCGCCGCCGCGCACCGTCGGGTCGTTGGCGGTGATCACGCACTCCACGCCCTCGATCACCCCGATACCGGTGACCAGCGCCGCGCCCACCGGGTAGTCGCTGCCCCAGGCGGCCAGCGGGGAGAGCTCCAGGAACGGCGAGTCCGGGTCGACCAGCAGCTCGATCCGCTCGCGCGGCAGCAGCTTGCCGCGGGCGCGGTGGCGGTCCACGTACTTCGGACCGCCACCGGCCAGGGCCTTGGCGTGCTCGGCGTCCAGCTCGGCGAGCTTGCCGAGCATCGCGGCCCGGTACTCGGCGTACTCGGGCCCGACCGGGTCGACGCGGGTGGGCAGCACGGTCACAGCAGGGTCTCCGGGATGTCGAGGTGGCGGGAGCGCAGCCACTCCCCGAGGGCCTTGGCCTGCGGGTCGAAGCGGTGCTGGGCGGCGACGCCCTCGCCGAGCAGGCCGGTGAGGGTGAAGTTGACCGCGCGCAGACTCGGGAGGAGGTGCCGGGTGATCGGCAACTCGGCTGTTTCGGGCAGGAGTTCGCGCAGCTTGTCGACGGTGAGGGTGTGCGCGAGCCAGCGCCAGCCGGCCTCGGAGCGGGCCCAGACGCCGAGGTTGGCGTCGCCGCCCTTGTCGCCGCTGCGGGCGCCGGCCACCAGGCCGAGCGGGGCACGGCGCAGCGGCCCGGCCGGGGGGTCGCCGGGGAGGTCCGGCTCCCCGGCTGCCGGCTCCTCGGTCCGGGCGGGTCGGGCGGTCACCGGCGCCGGCGGGACGGCGATCCGGCGGCCGTCCGGCAGGACGGCGGTGTGCTCGACGGCCTTGGCGTCGACGTACGCGGCGGTGAACACCCCGTACGGCGCGCCGGGGCCGGGCGGGGCGGTGAGGTGGAAGCCCGGGTAGCCGGCCAGGCCCAACTCCACGGCGGCCTTGCCCAGTTCGCGGCCGACCTTGGCCGGGTCCGGGTCGCGGGCGGTCAGCCGGAGCAGCGCGGAGGCGGCCTCCTCGGTCGCGGCGTCCGGGTGGTCGGTCCGGGCGAGCGTCCAGCGCAGTTCGGCGGGCCGGGCGGCGGTCGGCAGGGCGTCGGCGAACTGCCGTTGCACCAGGGCGGCCTTGGCCTCGATGTCCAGGCCGGTGAGGACGAACACCACCTCGTTGCGGTGGCCGCCGAGCCGGTTCAGGCCCACCTTCAGCGTGGGCGGCGGCGCCTCGCCGCGCACCCCGTCGATCCGGACCCGGTCCGGGCCCTGCTCGGTGAGCCGCACCGAGTCCAGCCGGGCAGTGACGTCCGGGCCGAGGTACCGCGCTCCGCCCGTCTCGTAGAGGAGTTGGGCGGTGACGGTGCCGGTGGTGACGGCGCCGCCGGTGCCCGGGTGCTTGGTGATCACGCTGGATCCGTCGGCGTGCAGTTCGGCGATCGGGAAGCCGGGGCGGGTGACGTCGTGCTCGCGGAAGAACGCGTAGTTCCCGCCGGTCGCCTGGGCGCCGCACTCCAGGACGTGCCCGGCGACCACCGCCCCGGCGAGGGCGTCGAGGTCCGCCGCCGTCCAGCCGAAGTGGGCGATCGCCGGCCCGGCCACCAGCGCCGCGTCGGTGACCCGCCCGGTGACCACCACCT
Organism: Kitasatospora sp. MAA19; assembly: GCF_029894125.1. Classification (GTDB taxonomy): domain Bacteria; phylum Actinomycetota; class Actinomycetes; order Streptomycetales; family Streptomycetaceae; genus Kitasatospora. The sequence continues at coordinate 13,459 of NZ_JARXYZ010000044.1, read as the reverse complement.
CGGCGCCCGCGTCCAGGCAGGCCGCGATACCGAAGCCGCCGAGGTAGGCATGGGCAGCCAACAGCCCCTCGGGCAGGTCGAGTTCGGCGCCGCGCGGCAGCAGGTCATCCCCCTCGACGTGGGCCACGGCCACCGTGAGGCCCTGGCGCTGCGCCAGGTTCCGCAGCTCGGCGGCGAGTCGGGCCGGGTTCAGCCCGCCCGCGTTCACCACGATCCGCACCCCGCGCTCCTGCGCCAGACCGAGGCACTCCTCCATCTGCCGCAGGAACGTTTGGGCGTACCCGAGCGACGGGTCCCTGAGCCGGTCCCGGGCCAGGATGAGCATCGTCAGCTCCGCCAGGTAGTCCCCGGTGAGCACGTCCAACGGCCCGCCGGTGAGCATCTCCCGCACCGCCGCGAAGCGGTCCCCGTAGAAGCCCGAGGCGTTGCCGATCCGCAGTACCGAGCTCGCGCGCGCCAAGACGCCTCCCCTGCCGGTGAGTTGGCGACGCCCCCACACGAGCGCCGTCGGGCAGCAGCGTGGCACCGGGCGGAGAAAAAAGCAATCATGCCTGCTTGTTTAGCGCCACCGGGCCGAGGCTCGGCCGCCCTCGGTTTGTGACCGTCAGCGATTGATGGCGATGGTCAGCGATAGTTGGCGGCTCGCCGTTCCCGTCACGGCGAGTGACTGCGAATTTTCGGTCCTGTCGCACTGAAGCTGGCGGATGCTCACCGCTTCGCGCGCCGAGTGGCGAACATCGCCTGGTTCGGGACCGGGCCCGCCCGATCGCGACGCCGCCCCGCATCCGTCGCCTGCCCGGGGGTGGCGGCACCACCGCATCCGCACCGCAGCAGGGAAATCCAGGTGCCCCGGCCGCCACTCGTCCCTACGCTTCCCGCCATGGACAGCACCGGGGCCGAGCGGCTCCTGAACGTCGTGGATGTCGAAGCCACCTGCTGGGCCCGCGGCCAACCACCGGGCGCGGTCAGCGAGATCATCGAGATCGGGCTGACCGTCGTCGACCTGGCCACCGCGGAGCGCCTCGCCCGGCATCGGATCCTGGTGCGTCCCGCCCGGTCGACGGTCAGCGAGTTCTGCACGGAGTTGACCGGCCTCACACAACACGAGGTGGACGGAGGGGTCAGCTTCGCCGAGGCGTGTCGGCTGCTGGCGGCCGAACACCACGCCGGGTCCCGCCCGTGGGCCAGTTGGGGCGACTACGACCGCAACCAGTTCACCCGGCAGTGCCAGGACACCCGGACGCCCTATCCCTTCGGCCGGCACCACACCAACGCCAAGGCGGCCTTCACCGAGGCATACGGCCTGCGCAAACGCCCTGGCATGGCGCAGGCCCTGGAGATCGCCGGGCGGCGGCTCGAAGGCCGCCACCACCGCGGCGAGGACGACGCCTGGAACATCGCCGCCCTCGTTCTCCACCTGTCCGAGCGGGGCGTGTGGCCGGATCCGTGCTGACCGCGCTTGGCATCCCTCCACACGCAGAGGCTTGACAGCAGATTGGGGCCGGGCGCATCAAGACGGATCTCCGGGACTGGCTCTCAGCCCACGGCATATTCCGCGGAAGCCGGATTCACTGAGAATCCTGCGCCGAATGTTCTCAGCCGACGTGGCAACCCCACAGCTGAGGACGAGATCCAAAGACAAGCTCGCCGAGACAGGACATCGATGGAGGAAGAACCTCCGGTAGAGGGGGTCCTGCGTTCCGAGGACGGTGCGGATCCGTGCGAATCGTCGGCTACCGCCTGCGGAGTGGAGGGGTGCGCGCCGCCTGCACTCGGCCTGCGGGCTCAGGTGAGGGCGGCGGCCAGCAGGGTGAAGGCGGCGATGATGACGGCGACGCGGACGTAGTGGAAGCGGTCCCAGCGGTTCACCTGCTCCTTCCAGTCGGCGGGCCGGTTCTCGGGGGTCCACGTCTTGCTCCGGTTGTTGATCGGGACGAGCAGCAGGATCGACATGATCACGCTGACGATCAGCAGCCCGGCGGCGGTGACGACGAGGCCGGTGCCGGAGTGGTGCCATCCCGCGATGGCCCAGACCGCGGCGAGGACGAGCGACCCGATGTACCAGAACGGCATCACGGCGCCGAGCATCCGGCCCCCGTGGGCGCGGCCGAGTTGGCCACTGTCGTCGGGGAGTGCGTCGAGGATCCGGTTGATGATGAAGGCAACGGAGAACTCCACCCCCACCATCACTCCGACGACCACGGTGGTGACGACCTTGAGTGCGTCGAGCATGATGACCCCTCCTGGGATCTAGCGCCGCTAGATGATGAGGTAACGCTAGTACTGCCGCCGCTCACTTGTCTAGCGATGCTAGGATCGAGTCATGTCGGTACAGGAACGCAAGGAACGCGAACGGGCGAGCCGCGAGCGCCTCATCGTGGCGACGGCCCGCGAACTCGCCGAGCAGCAGGGCTGGGACGCGGTCACCACCCGCCGGCTCGCCGAGCGCATCGAATACAGCCAGCCCGTCCTCTACAGCCACTTCCGCGGCAAGCGCGAGATCATCGGCGCCGTCGCCCTGGAGGGTGCCGCCGAGATGGCCGCGGCACTGCGGGCCGCGACCTCGGCCGCGGACGGCCCTCGCGCCCGGGTCACCGCCCTCGCCCGCGCCTACCTCGACTTCGCCGAACGCAACCCGGCGGTCTACGACGCCATGTTCCAGCTCGACGGCGGCCTGGCCTTCGCGGAGGAGGACACCCCGGAGCCGCTGAAGGACGGCTTCGCCGCCCTGCTGGAGACTCTCGCCGAGGTCGCCGGGGACGGCGTCCATCCGGCACTGTTCACCGAGGTGTTCTGGGCGGCCCTGCACGGGCTGGCCACCCTGACCCGGGCGGGACGGCTTCCGCCGGCGGAGGCCGAGCGGAGGGTGGAGCTGCTGGTGAGCCGGCTCGCCGTGGTCTGACACACCGTCCGGGCGGACGGGCAGCCGGGGCCTTCCGGCCCGGCTGCCGGCGTACGGCATCGCCACGCAAGAGCCACCGCGCCGAGAATCCGCCAGCACGAACGAGACCGAGCGGGAGTCCGACAGCTTCCATGCAACAGGACCGGCGAAGCCAACCGGTTGAGCCGTGACAGGATCGTTGGAACCGCCAAGGCGTGCTGACCTGGCCGTTCTCGGGGTGGGTGACACGCTTGTTGGAACTGATTTGCCAAGCTTCCTGGAACCAAGCGGTCAGTTGTCATTCATGTTGGAACCACTTCCGAAGGTCGCTCTCCTTACGACTACGCCGTCGAGGACTGGCTCGCCAACCGCTGAGCCCGCCAGCAGTTCCCCGCGCCCCTGGACAGTGCCTCAGCTCCAGTCGAAGGTCAGCAGTGCGAGCCGCTCAACGGGCTCGAAGAACAGCAGAATCGAGTCGGCGCCCGAGCGTCGGTAGTGCCAGCCCGGCACCGACGCCACAAAGTGGAACGGGTTTCCGGCCGGACTGACCGGCCACGCGCTGTCGTCGTCGTACTCAACGCGGAACAGCTCGGGCTGGACCCAGTTGTCGTGAGGGTCCGCGTTGCCGCCGAGCTGCTCCAGCAGTGCCATGGCGTTGGACTCGTCATACCGCAGGGACCCGTCGTTGTGACGCATGAGCAGGATGCCCTCACGGCGGAAGGCGTCCCGGTGCGCCAGGTAGCTGCGGCCCTCGGAGTCGCAGTGCTCGTCGAGCCGCGTACGGAACCCAGGCCAGGGGTCGGGCAGTTCCTCGGAGGTCGTCGCCCGCGCGAAGTAGCGCAGGTCGCCGAGTAGGCGGTAGCGGTCGTCCTCCATCGAGAACCCGAGCCAGTTGGTTCTCTGCAGGGGTGAGTGGAATGCCTCGGTGTGGTCGCCGAGGTAACCTTCCGCCGGTTCCAGTGGGCTGACCAGATGGATCCACCCGTGCCAGGCCGGGTCCACTCCGGCGAGATCGATCGAGATCAACGGGTGCAGGTGCTCTGCCAGTTCGACCTGGTCGGTGATGAACACATCCGCGGGATCGGGGTAGACCCGCAACCCTGTCCCGGCCGTCATGACGTCTTCCTGCATCTGGAGCCTCCGTCGTTCTCCCCCGGCGATCGGCCGGGCTGCCAGCACGTGTGATCGATCGACGGACAGTCAACCCCACCCATCGGACACTCGCAGCCGTTCACCTCACGTCAGCCTGCCCCTGTGGCCGGATTCAGGTGAGTCGTCGGGGTAACGGACAGAAGAAGCGGCGGGCGTTGTGGTCGGCTGAAGCCGAAGCCCGGATGACGTCAACGAGTTGGCGCGCGTTCTCGCGGCCGCCCGGGCCGAGGTCGGGGCGTCCGTCGGTGGCAAGACCCTGCGAAAGCTCCTCCTGCGCCAAGGCGACCTTCCAAGAAGATCGGCACTGATGCCGAGGCAAGACCATGGCATTCAATCCCAAGATCGATTCCGGCGCCCCCGGCACGCCGCATGCGGCGGTAGCGGCGGGCGACGGTCGACTCGGAGAGCCCGAGAACCAAGCTCCACGATCTCGCCGAGACCGCCGGCGGCAGGGTGGAGATCGAGACGTTGGACATCAACGAGCCGGAGCCGATCGCGGCGCTGCGCAGGCGCCTGGACGGCCGAGCGCTGGACATCCTGTTCGTCAACGCGGGAATCACCACTCGGGACGAACACATCCCGATCGGCGAGGTCACGACCGAGGAATTCAACGACGTCATGCTCACCAACGCGCTGAGCCCGATGCGCGTCATCGAATCCCTGCAGGACCCTCGTCACCCCGACCGGCTTGATCGGTGCGATGTCGTCCGGCCAGGGCAGCATCGCCAACAACGAGACCGGGCTGCGGGAGGTCTACCGAGGCGGCAAGGCGGCGCTGAACCAGTTCAGGCGAAGCTTCGCAGTCCGCCAGCCCGAACCGGCACGCACGCTGCTGGCCATGGCACCCGGCTGGGTTCGCACGGATCTGGGAGGATCGGACGCCCCTCTCGGCGTCGAGGACAGCATTCCCCGGCTGGTGAACGTCATGCTCGCTCAGTTCGGCACCCCCGGCGTGCAATTCGTCGACTACCGGGGCCGAACCGTTCCCTGGTAGCTACGCGAGTTGATCAGCCGACGGCAATCACCTGAAGGCGAGCTCATGGGGGCTGCCGCCGAGAGCGGACGTACTCGGGGTGGGTGCCAGGGACGGTTGCGGCCTGTCCGGTTGCGGTCAGTCCAGGGGGAGGGCCATCTCCAGGATCCGGGCCTGCGGGTCGAGCCGGTAGGGGGTCTCGCCGCCGGTGTAGGCGAAGCCGCGGCGCAGGTAGAAGGCGGCGGCGCGGGCGTTCTCCTCGTGCACGCCGAGCAGCATCCGCTTGGCGCCGCCCTCGGTGCGGGCCCAGTCGATGACGGCGTCCAGCAGGGCGTCCGGCACGCCGCGCTCGCGGCCGCGGTGGTCCCCCGCCACCCAGACGCCGACCAGGACGACGGTCGCGGCCTGCTCCTCGTCGGGGAAGGAGAGCATCGTCCCGACCCACTCGCCGTCCGCGTCGACCGCGACCAGGCCGACCCTGCCCGGCTCGTTCGCCCGGGACGTCCGGGCCCGCCAGTCGGCCTCGCCGAGGGCCAGCGCCGTCTCATGGGTCTCGCCGAACGCCATGGGGAAGTCCAGGAGTTGGGCCAGCCGCGCCTTCCGCAGACGCTGCCAGTCCTCGACGCCGATCCGCTCGATCCGGTACCGCATACCCGCCGACCCCCGCTGCCGTAGCTGCCTTCGCCGACGGTGATCACCGTCGGCGAAGGCAGCATAGTCCCAGGTCAGGGACGGCTCCCCCCTGCAGCCCCGGCGCCGGTGGGTGCCGGTGGGGTCGCCGGCGGTCGCGCTCGGGCTGGTGCCGGGTCAGGGCTTGATGCGGACGACCTGGGGGTCGTGGTCGCTGGCCTGCTGGGCGAACTCGGCGTTGATGTGCACCACGTCGTACTTGGCGTAGCCGACCTCGGGGCTGACCAGGATGTGGTCCAGCACCTGCGAGTTGCCCTGGTAGACGTAGGAGTACTGCTCGGTCTCCGGCAGCTCGTTCACCAGGTCGCGCAGCACGCCGTCCTTGGTGAGCGCGGCCAGCGCGGGCGAGAACTGGTAGTCGTTGAAGTCGCCGAGCGAGACGACGCGCGCCTCCTTGTCGGCGGCCAGCAGCTTGGCGACGAAGGCCTGCTCGATGGTGGCCTGCTTGACCCGCTGCACCTCGGAGCTGCGGGCCGGGGCCTGGAAGCGGCTGTCGATGCCCTGGTCGCCGCCCTTGCTGTTGAAGTGGTTGGCGATCACGAAGAGCTTCTTGCCCCGGAAGGTGAACTGGCCGACCAGCGGCTTGCGGCTGCTGGTCCACGCCTCGTCGGTCGGGGCGATCCGGCCGGGCGAGGCGGTCAGGACGATGGTGGCGCCGGCGCCGGCGACGTCCACGGCGCTGGTGGCGGTGCCGCCGGGGATGTCGGTGAAGGAGACCCGCTGCGGGTTGAACAGGAACACCTGCCGGATGTTGCCGCCCGGCTCGCCGCCGTCCTTGCCGTCCTGCGGGTCGATCGAACGCCAGTCGTAGGCCGGGCCGCTGGCCGCCTTGATCGCGGCGATGAACTTGGCGACGGTCTGGCTCGCGTCCACCGTGCCGTCGCTCTTGGCGCCGTTGTTGTCCTGGATCTCCTCCAGGGCCACGATGTCGGGCGAGCGCAGGTTGGTGACGATGCCCTGGGCCAGCTCGGCGAACTTGGCGTCCGGGTTGCCCGGGGCCAGGTTCTCCACGTTGTAGGTGGCGATGGCGAGTTCACGGTCGGTGGCCTTCGCCGTCACCTCGCGCTGGAGGTGGTTGTCCTGCAGCGTGCCCATGGTGCCGGCGACGAGCGTGTAGCCGCCGAACTGGTTGTAGTCCAGCGGGCCGGTGGTGGTGCCGGTCAGTACGTCGCCCACGTTGGCCACCGGGAAGGGCTGCTGGGAGACCGGCGCCTGCTGCTGCACCATCAGGCGGCCCACGTTGGGCTCCGCGTACGACTCGTACAACACGCCGCCGCGCTTGCTGCGCTGGTCCTGCCGGTCGGCGGCGACCCACAGCTCGTTGTACTTGTCCGTCGCCTGTATCACCCGGACGTCCTTGACCTGGACGAGCATGCCCTCCAGCGACTCGTAGAAGTCCAGGGCGTACTTCTCCGGGTTGAGCGGCACCGAGTCGACGGTGCCGTCGGGCCCCGCCGGCGGGGTGTAGGTGCCGGGGATGTTGCGGGTGTCCACGACCACCGGGGCGGGCAGCGGGTTGCCGGAGGAGAGCACGGTGACGGCGGGGCCGGTGATCTCGGTGACGGACTGCGAGCCGCCGGAGAGGTTCGGGTAGTACTCGGTGACCTTGCCGCTGACCAGGACCGAGTCGCCGGCCTTCACGGTCGGGTTGCCGCCGGTGTAGACGAAGATGCCCTCGCTGGTGGCCGGGTCGGCGTCCGGGTTCGGGTCCTGCATCCAGAAGCCCTTGGAACTGCCGTACGCGCGCACGCCGGTGACGACGCCGGGCACGCCGGTGACGGGCTTTCCGGCTTGCGGGGAGATCCGGGTGGTGCCCTGGATGTCGTGGATGCGCAGCGGTCCGGCCTCGGTCGGCCCGGCCGGGGCGGCGGCGGGCGCGGCGCTCGCGGCCGGCAGCGGGACGAGCACCAGGGAGGCGGCCAGGCCGGCCGGGAGGATCGCGGCGCGCAGCAGCGCCCGGCGGAGGCGGGGGGCGGGGGCGGTGGTCACCGGGACATGACTCCTAGCTCCGCCGTGCGGCACGGTCGTGACACGGCGGTCGAGGGTGAGGGCGGGGCGTCGAGCGTCCACCCGGCGGGTCTGGGGCCGCCGGGCCGTGACGAGCGGTCAGGCGGCGCGCCTACCGCACGCGCTACCCGCGTAGAGGAAGCGGAAGCCGGTCACCCGCCCCCCGCAGCGCCCCCAAGATACGCGCGTAGAAAATGACGCGACAAGACCCCGTCAGTGAACTCTTGGTTCCGCTCCCCCGGCGGCCGCCCCCGCGATGCGCCCCGGCCGCCGCCCGGGCCGCCGCCACCCGCAGCGGCCCGGTGGCATCCCTCAGGCGGACTCGATCCGCTCCACGATGAGTTCGCAGAGCTCGTGGGTGCGCAGGGCGTCGTGGGCGTCAACGGTCTTGCCGGTGCGGACGGCGTCGAGGAAGGCGAGGACGACCTGCTCGATGCCGCGCTGGCGGGCGACGGGCACCCAGTCGCCGCGCCGGCGGACGGTGGGCTGGCCACGGTGGTCGATCACCTCGGCCAGGTTGTGGACCTCGCGCTTGGAGTCGGCGCCGGAGACCTGGAGAATCTCCTCGGTGGAGCCGGACACCCGGTTCATGATGCCCAGCGCCGTGAAACCCTCCCCGGCGAGGGTGAGGACGAGGTGCTCCACGAGGCCGTCACGCACCCGGGAGCGGACGTCCACGTGCTCGACCTCACCGGGAGCCAGGAAACGAAGCACATCCACAACATGGACAAAATCGTCGAAAACCATCGGCCTCGGCGCCTCCGGCAGGCCCTCCCGGTTCTTCTGCAGCACGATCAGGTCACGCGGCCGCTCCTTCGCCTGAACATAACCCGGCGCATAACGGCGGTTGAAACCCACCATCAGCGAACAACCCGTACGGTCCGCGAGGTCGACCAGCCGACGGGAACCCTCCAGCGTGTAGGCCAGCGGCTTGTCCACGTACACGTCGACGCCCGCGGTGAGCAGCCGCTCCACAATCGGAACGTGCTGGTCGGTGGCCGCGTGCACGAACGCGGCCCGGATCCCGCTGCCGACCAGCTCACCGAGATCGGTGAACCGCTTGCCCGGATCGACGCGGTAGCTGTCGCCGATCCGGTCGAGCTTGGCCCGATCCCGGGTCATCAACCGCAGATCCAGACCCGGCAGAGCCGCCAGGACCGGCAGATACGCCTTCTGCGCGATGTCGCCGAGACCGATCACCCCGACCGGCAGCAGGGCATCGGGGACAAGGATCGGACTCATCGGCTCTCCTGTGGGCATAGGTGATCATCGGCCGCACCCACCCTATTCGCCAGGCACCGCACACCACACAGCACCGCCCACGCCACAGGGCGACCAGCACCATCGGCTGCGAGCCTTCGTCGAACTCCACCACCCCGGCAGCGGCGACGAGCACACCACAGCTCAGCTGGGGCCGAGTCTCGCATCACCTGCCGACAGTGGTCGCGTCGGTTTGCCGGCTGCTCAGAAGCCATCAGCCGGCAACTGGGCCGTCTACGCCGCGAACCGGCCGTCCCGGGCGCCCTGATGCGGCAGGCATTCGGACACTTCCAATACCCGACTCCATCATTAAAGACCCTCTCAGTCACCGCCGAGCGGGAGTTCCTGCGCTACAAGAAGGTCACCGCGGACGGCAGGACAGCCGCTGTCGACCCGAGCGACCTCTACGACCTCCTCCACCTGGACCAGCGCGCCGACCGCGTTCTCCCCAACGGCTGGTGCATGCTGCCACCCAAGCAGATCTGTTCCAAGGGCAACGCCTGCCTGGCCTGCGACAAGTTCGTCACCGACGCCAGTCACCACGACGAGCTCCAGCGCCAACTCGCCCAGACCGAAACCCTGATCACCCGCCGCCAGGCACGGTTCACCGCCCGCCACAGCGAGCCCATGGGCGAGGAAAACGTCTGGCTCGCCGGCCGCCTCTCTGAGACGCGGGCCCTGAGCAAGGTGCTGGTCGCGCTCGACCAGATCGGCGTTCACGACGACGGACAACTCCGTGCAGTCCGGGGGGCTGGTACGAGTGACCGGCCGGAGCTTCCTGCCGCGCAACCGAAGGAGCCAACCGCATGAGCCCGCTGCCGGAGCACCTGCAACAGGCCACCCGGTCGCGCACCGAGAAGGCGGAGAAGCGCGCCCGCGCCGCCCTCTCCCAGCTGACCAAAGCCGGAGAGCCCGTCGCTTTCACCGCGGTTGCCCGCAAAGCGGCGGTGAGCACCGACTTCCTCTACAAGCATCCGGAGCTCCTCCTCCTGATCGAACGGCACCGCACCAAGGGAGGTCACATTCCCGGCACGCGTCCTGTAGAGGCCAAGCCGCCGTCAGCCTCAGCGGCTGTGCGGGCCCTGAGCGCACGCCTGTCTCAGCGGCAACAGGCTCACCGGGAGGAGATCGCACGCCTTCGGAAGGCGTTGCAGATCGCCCAGGGTGAGAACTTGGAACTTCGTCGGCGCCTGGCCCAATTCGCCCCAACCTGACAGCGGCCGGTGCGTCCGGGCCATGGGCTATGCTCGCGACTCGAACACCCTCTGACGTGAGAAGAAGACCCGGTGGACGACAGGATCGCCCGGATCCAGGCCAAGCTCGCCGCCCTACCGCCAACGGAGAAGGCTTCTCTCGGCCCCGTGCTCACCGAGCCGCAGGTCTCGGAGTTCGAGGACGCCCACGGTGTCCGACTTCCCGAGGAATTCCGCCAGTTCGTCACCCGAATCGGCCATGGCGGATACGGTCCGACCTACGGCCTCTTGCCGATGAAACGGTGGGTGACCGGGGCCGCGAGGGCCAAGAGCGGAATGCCTGGCGAGCCGTTCCCGATCGTTCCTGACCTGGAGATCTCCACTCAACCGGACGCGCGGAGCTGCCTCACACACTCCTTCCCAGGCACCATCACGGTCGTCTACCGGGGCTGCAGCGACTTGACTCTGCTCGTCGTCACAGGGCCAGGCCGCGGGCGTCTGGTAGAGGTCAACTCCGAAGGCTTCTTCCCCCCTCGCTTCCACGCCGACTCGGACTTCCTCTCCTGGTACGAGCGATGGCTGGACTTCGTACTGGCCGGACATCGTGATCTGACCTGGTTCGCGGACCAGATGGCCGGCGACGAGGGGGAACTGGTGGCCACGCTCTTGAACGACGCTCTCGCGACACGGCGTCGCGCCGCCGCATACACCTTCATCACCTACCCGAGTCCGAGCAGATCGCTCCCAGACGTACTGACGCGAGCACTGGCAACGGAAGCTCTCCCAGCCGTGAGGGAAACAATTCTTCGTTCCCTTGCCGCCCAAGGAGAGTACGGCTGCAACCTCCTGGCCACCGCGTTCACAGACCCAGCCCCGGACGTCCGTTCCCTCGCGGCCATCCTCATGACCACGCCCACAGCGCTGGGCCGCCAACTGAGCACACCGCTACGGCAGGCTCTCAGCAATCAGCTGGCGATCGAGCAGGACCACTCAGTGCGCGAGACGATCCAGAGGGCCCTCAACCATTCACGCTGACCCCGCGGAGCCGGACATCTACTGCCCGTCAACGACATGCCGCTCGCGGCTTCAACTGCAGGCAAAGCTCCCTATGTTGTCGCAGCTACGGATACCATGTGGTCGATGTCGGGTGCCTTGGCGTCGGTGAATGTCTTGTCGTCGTAGGGGCTGGTCCACACACCGGACACGGCGCGACAGAGTTCGTCCTGGACGACGTTCTGGCCGTCGCGGGCGAGGACGACCTCGCGGGTGTCGCACTGCCCGTACTGCTTGATCCAGTGCGGGAACTTCTCCCGGGTGTACCCCTCCATGGAGTGCGGGGCCTCCACGACGAGCTGGTTGAGTTCGGCACGGGCCTGCTCGGCCGGAGGCGGCTCGGTCAGCTCACGGTGCTGAGCGACAATGAAAGCTGCGGGAGCGGCCGGCGACACTGCGGCGGCGGCCGGAGCGGCGGCGGGGATCAGCGCGAGGGCAAGTGCGGCGGCAGTGGTGGCGCCTCGGCGCCACCAGACAGAAGTGATCATGCAGCAAGGGCTACCGGCCCCGGGACGGACGGCTGGCGTACCGTCACCCGGAGGTCGGCGTGGCGCCGGTCTGGTTGACGCGGGCCGCCGCGGATTCGGGCTGTCCCGCGGTCCGGCTGGAGGTCCAGGCTTGGAGGTAGGCGGTCCAGTCAGTGGCCGCGCGGGAGCGCCACCGCGTGACGGTGTTGAGGTGGAGGCCGAGCATGGGGGCGAGGCGGTGGGCAGCGCAGCGATCCGGGACCGCCGGGGTGGGAAGGCCGGGGGCGCAATATCGTTCGAGTGAACGTCGAGGGTGCCCCGCAGTGCCCGTGGATCACGTGGTTCATCGACTGTGCGACGAAGGCGGTTACCGGCGTTGCGGTCACGCCACACCAGCCGTCAAGGGATGCGGTGCTGGCCGCGCTGCGCATCGGGATCAGCCGCGAGGAGCCCTTCCCGTTCGGCGGCTTGCCGTCGCTGGTGCGCATCGACCGTGGCAAGGAGTTCCTGTGCCGAACGGTGACCCAGGCGCTGGGCGCCTTCGCAGTGCCGCTCCAGGACCTGCCTGCCTACACCCCGCACCTGAAGGGCACGATCGAGCAGCTTGAACGACGCGGTGGAGGAGATGCTGCTGGTGTCGTTGCCCGGCTACACCCGCCGCGCTCGCCCGCTCCGGGTACGCGCCGTGCTGATCTGCGCCGACGACGACGCGATCCTGCACGGCCGGCGGGCCCACGCCGACAACCACGATCTACACGTCGCCTGGAGCCCGGACGGCCGGCCCACACTCGTCCTGCCCTGGGACGAACCCCACGACGACCACGCGGCCGTCTCCATGGAAAACCGGCCTTCCCGGTCCCCCACCATGGAGGGATGGACAGACACCCGATCGACGTTCCGGGCGTCCTGGACGTCGGACCGACACCCCGGACAGCGCTTGCCTGGCTGCCGCCGGCGGAACTGTGGCAGGCCGTCCAGCGGATCCGGGAGGAACACGATCCGCAGATCCGCCGCTGGCCGCCGCACGTCAACGTGCTGTTCGGCTTCGTCTCGGAGTCAGACTTCGGGCCCGCACTCCCGCTGCTGGGCGCCGCCGCGGCCGAGCACGCCCCGTTCACCACGCGTCTGCACGGGGTACGCCACTTCCCCCACCGCCACGACGCCACGGTCTGGCTCGACCCGGCGAGCGACGGCCCCGGCCCGTGGCAGGCGCTCCACGGCTCGCTGGCGGAGCGCTTCCCCCGCTGCCGGGGCCGGGCGGACGACTTCACACCCCACCTGTCCTTGGGACGGACCCGGAACCCACGCCAGCTCGCACCCGAACTGGCCGCCCGCCTGGGCACCACCTCGACACGGGTCACCGAACTCACCCTCCTCTCCCGCCGGGGCGACGGCCCGATGCGGGCCCGGTTCACAGTCGAGCTGGGCACAGGCGAGATCCGACAGCTGCCACAACTGCCGGACCTCGGGCCCGCGTGAGCGCGGGTCTCAGCTCCCCACCGACGCGTTCGAGCTCATCGGCGGCAACCTGGTGCCCAGGATCCCGCCGTTCACCCCGCTGCACGGGCTCCCCCGCGGTTTCGGTCCACGGAAGTCGCCAAGCCCCGACCCGCCCCATGGCCTCCGCACTGTTCGGGTCCCCTGGTGCTGCCCACTCCGACCAAGCGGGAGCTGGTGACCGCGCTGGCGCCTGCCCCGGCCGGGGCTGGAAACGGAGCACCAGCCACCGCGCCAGTTCCCGACCCTACTGAGCCGCGCGAAGGCAACCGGTCAGTCCTGGACC
>NZ_JARXYZ010000043.1 GCF_029894125.1 Kitasatospora sp. MAA19 | reverse complement strand
GATTCCTCGTCAGGCGTCAGTGGTGCTACCAGAGCACGTCCTACTTTCAGTAGGAAGAGTCCGTGCGATCCGGGCCTGGCGCTCCAGTGGTCGGATGAGGTCCGGTGCCTTTCGGGGCGCCGGACCTCGTCCGCTTTTCCGGGGCGGGGGCCGCGGATCAGGACGGCTGGCGGTCGGAGCCGAGTTCGCGGGAGATCCGCAGGCCGGCCTGGGCGACGACCGGGCCGAGGGCGCGGACGCGGGCGGCGGTCATCCGGGAGGTCAGGCCGGAGACCGACAGAGCGGCGGTGACTTCGCCGGCGTGGTCGAAGATCGGCGCGGCGACGCAGCGGACCTCGGGCTCGTTCTCGCGGTCGTCGATGGAGTAGCCGCGGGCGCGGATCCGGGCGAGGTCGGCGCGCAGCCGGGTCTCGTCCGAGATGGTCCAGGCGGTCACCGGGCGCAGGCCCGCGGCGACGACCTCGGCGACGGCCTCGTCGGGCAGCCAGGCGAGGATGGCCTTTCCGGTGGCGGTGCAGTAGGCGGGGGCCCGGCTGCCGACCCGGGAGGCCATGCGGACGTTGGTCTCGTCCTCGACCTTGTCCAGGTAGACGATCCCCGGGGCCTGCCAGACGGTCAGGTGGACGGTCTCGCCGGCCTCGCGCTGGAGCCGGCGCAGGTGTTCGGCGGCGACGCTGCGCAGGTCGAGGGTGGAGAGGTAGGCCTGGCCGAGGCGGAGCGAGCCGTGTCCGAGGCGGAACCAGCCGGTCTCGCGGTCGCGGTCGAGGAGGTGCTCGTCGAGGAGCGGGCCGGCGAGCCGCAGCACGGTGCTCTTGTTGAGGCCGAGCGCGTCGGCGAGTTGGGCGAGCGGGACGCCGCGCCCGTCGCCGTGGTCGCGGACGTGGCCGAGGACGGCGAGCGCGCGGCGCAGTGAGGAGGACTGGTTGCGTTCGGTCGCGGGCTTCCTGCCGGTGGCCGCTCCAGCAGGCCGTTCGGCCGTCGGGTCCGCGGGCCGCTCGGTCTCCGCCTCGGGCCCCGTCTCCGTCATGGGTCCGTCCCTCGTCTCGTTCTGCCGGTGTTCCTCCGCTCGGCGGCGGTTGTCAGAAGGTACCCGTTCGCGCTCGGATCTCCGCTTCTTCGACACAACGTTGTGCAGTGCAAAACTTCCCGAACCCCCTCTTGTTGGCGCCGATTGCCCCCGCTTAACGTCCCTGCCATCGAGCAGGCGACGCCGCCACACCCGAACGGTCCGCCCTGCCGTACCCCCGCACCGGCCTGCCCGGGACGCCCCCCAGCGCGTCCGGGCCGTCCACCACCCACACTCACCATCGGCCCCGGTCAGGGCCTGCTTCGACGTGCCCGTCCCGAGCGGCGCACGTCTCGGCGGCAACTGTCGGGAGGGGAGGTCTCCACCCATGCGACTCAACCGACGGGCCGCCGCGGCCGCCGTGCTCGCCGCCGGCTGCCTCGCCGCGACCGCCTGCGCGCCGGGCACCGCCGCGCCGGCCGGCGACAAGGCCGCCGACGACCGGACCGGCACCCTCCAGGTCTGGCTGTACAACGAGGCGGGCAACGCGGCCAAGGAGGCCGTGATCGGCAAGGCGGTGAGCGAGTTCCAGGCCTCCCACCAGGGCGTCACCGTCAAGGTCAGCTACATCGACACCGACGCCTCCGCCCGCGCGGCCAAGATGAAGGGCGCCTTCAACGACCCCAACAGCGCCCCCGACCTGGTCGAGTTCGGCAACACCGACCTCCCCGGCTACGTCGCGGCCGGAGGCCTCGCCGAGATCGGCGCCGACCTCGACACGTGGCAGGACAAGGGCGACCTCGACCCGGCGATCGCCAGGACCGCCGTGGTGGACGGCAAGACCTACGGACTGCCCTGGTGGGTCGGTGTGCGTGCCCTCTTCTACCGCACCGACCTGTTCACCGAGGCCGGGCTCACCCCGCCGACCTCGTACGCCGAACTGGTCACCGCCAACCGGAAGATCCACGCGGCGCACCCCGACACCTTCGGCATCGCCATCGGCGGCAAGTACACCTTCGGCGCGCTGCCGTTCGTCTGGGACGCGGGCGGCGACATCGCCACCAAGGACGGCTCCGCGTACAAGGCGGCCATCAACTCGCCCGCCTCGCAGGCTGGGATCAAGCGCTACACCGACCTCTTCGGCGACGACGGCTGCCCCGCCCAGCAGTGCGCCGATCTGACCGGCGGCAAGACCGTCGACCTGTTCGCGGCCGGCAAGTCGGCGATGGCGATCCTGCCCAACTCCAGCCGCAGCAAGGTCGATGCGGGCGCGGTGAAGGGCACGTACGGTGTGGTGCCGCTGCCCGGGGAGAAGCCCGGTTCGGTCGCCCCCGCGTTCGCCGGCGGCAACAACCTCGGCGTGATGAAGGCGGCCAAGCACCGCACGCTCGCCGTCGAGTTCGCCGAACTGCTGGCGGGCCCGATGTACCAGGAGCAGATGTACGACGCGATGGGCAACCTGCCGACGCTCAAGTCCGTCAGCGGCAAGGTCGCCGCCAAGGACGCCTTCCTGAAGCCGTTCACCGACACCATCGCGGCCGGCACCAGGTTCGTCCCGCTCGACCAGGCGTGGGCGCAGATCGACGCCCAGGCGGTGATCCCGACCATGCTCCAGCAGGTCGTCACCGGCAAGGCGGACGTGGCGAAGGCCTCGGGCGACGCCGCGAACCAGATCACCTCGGCCTTCGCCGCGCACTGACGGCCGCGCCCCGAAGAGAGCAGGTCCCGCACGTGTCCGTATCCACCACGACCGCCCCGACGGCGCCGCCTTCCCCGCGCGGGCGCCGTGGGGGCAGGGCGCCGGCCGCACCCTCGGGCGGCCGGCGCCGCCGGCCCCCGCTACTGCTGCTCCTGCCAGCCGCGGTCATCCTGATCCCGTTGGTCGCCTACCCGATCTACCAGTTGGGCCTGTTGTCCGTGCTGGACTTCGGGCAGGCCCAGGCCTCCGGGGGCGCCCCGACCTCCTTCGTCGGCTTCGGCAACTACGCGAAGATCCTGAACGACGGCCAGTTCTGGTCGGTGCTGCTGCAGACGGTCGGCTTCGCCGCGTTCTGCGTGCTCGCGACGCTGGCCGTCGGTGCCACCCTCGCCGTCCTGCTGACCAAGGTCGGGCGGTGGCCCCGGCTGGTGCTGACCACCGCCGCGATGGCGGCCTGGGCGGCGCCGGCGATGACCGGTTCGACGGTGTGGAGCTTCCTGTTCGACACCAACCTCGGCCTGGTCAACCACACGCTGGTGAAGCTCGGCCTGACGGGCTTCCACGAGTTCAACTGGTTCTACGACAAGTGGACGGCGTTCCTGATCGTCGGCGCCGTCGTGGTGTGGCACTCCTTCCCGTTCGTGATGGTCACCCTCTACGCGGGGATCCGGGCGATCCCGGAGGAGATCATGGAGGCCGCCGCCCTGGACGGCGCCAACACCTGGACGACCTTCCGCCGGATCACCGCGCCGATGCTGCGGCCGATCCTGACCATCGTGGTGATCCAGTCGGTGATCTGGGACTTCAAGGTCTTCACCCAGATCTACGTGATGACCGAGGGCGGCGGCATCGCCGGCCAGAACCTCGTGCTCAACGTGTACGCGTACCAGAAGGCGTTCGCCTCCTCCCAGTACGGGCTCGGCGCGGCGATCGGCGTGATCATGCTGCTGATCCTGGTGGTCCCGACGGTCCTCTACATCCGCACCCTGCGACGGACGGGGAACGAACTGTGACCACCGTGAACCCCGTTCGGGCCACTGGAACCCCGGGCGGCCCGACGCCGACCGGCCGGGCCCCGAAGAGCCGGACCCGGAACACCCGCGGCCGGTGGCGGCTCGCCGCCAACACCGGCGCGATCGTGCTGGCGGTCGTCACCGCCTTCCCGATCTTCTGGATGGTGCTCTCCGCCTTCAAGCCCGAGGGCGAGGTGCAGTCGCTGGACCCGAAGCCGTGGACGGCCCACCCCACCCTGGAGAGCTTCCGCCAGGTGCTCAGCGTGGACGGCTTCGGCCGGTACTTCGTGAACAGCCTGGTGATCGCGCTGTCGGTGGTGGTGCTCTCGGCCATCGTGGTGTTCCTGGCGGCGGTGGCCGTGACCCGGTTCCGGTTCAGGTTCCGCACCACCGTCATGGTGATGTTCCTGATCGCCCAGATGATCCCGGTCGAGGCGCTCACCATCCCGCTGTTCTTCATGTTCCGCGACGCGGGCCGGTTCGCCCCCGGCATCGGGCTGAACACCCTCGCCTCGCTGATCCTGGTGCAGTTGGCGTTCTCGCTGCCGTTCGGCATCTGGATGATGCGCGGCTTCGTCGCGGCCGTCCCGGTGTCCATCGAGGAGGCCGCGCAGATCGACGGCGCCAGCCGCACCCGCATCCTGTGGCGGATCCTGCTGCCGCTGGTGGCGCCGGGCCTCGCCGCGACCAGCGTGTTCTCCTTCATCGCGGCGTGGAACGACTTCGTCTTCGCCAAGACCTTCATCATCAGCGCCACCCAGAACCAGACCCTGCCGTCCGCGCTGCTGGTCTTCTTCAAGCCGGACGAGAACGACTGGGGCGGCATCATGGCGGCGTCCACGCTGATGACCGTGCCGGTGCTGATCTTCTTCATCGCGGTCCAGCGCAAGCTGGTGTCCGGGCTGGCGGGCGCGGTGAAGGACTGACGTCGGCCGGGGGCGCGACCGGACGGAGACTGCCGTCGATCGCCGAGGTGGTGGGCCCGGCCCAGCACCTCGGCTTCGGCGTTCCTACGCGACGCCGTGCGGCCGGAACTGGATGCTGATCCGCGGGCCCACCGGCCGGGCCGTCTTCGGGATCGCGTGCTCCCAGGTGCGCTGGCAGGAGCCGCCCATGACCACCAGGTCGCCGTGTCCGAGCGGCCGGCGCACCACCGGGCCGCCGCCGTGGCGCGGTCGCAGCAGCAGGGCGCGCGGCTCGCCGACGGACAGGATCGCCACCATGGTGTCCTCGCGGGCGCCGCGCCCGATCCGGTCCCCGTGCCAGGCGACGCTGTCCCGGCCGTCGCGGTAGTAGCAGAGGCCGAGCGTGCGGAACGGCTCGCCCAGCTCCCGCGCGTAGTGCCGGCTCAGTGCCGTCCGGGCCTGCCCGAGGACGGGGTGCGGCGGCTCGGCGCCGGCCGGGTAGGAGGCCAGCAGCCGCGGTACGTCGACCGTCCGCTCGTACATCTCGCGGCGCTCGGCCCGCCAGGGCACGGTGGCGGCGAGGTGTTCGAACAGTCGGTCCGCCCCGTGCAGCCACCCGGGCAGCAGGTCCAGCCAGGCCCCGTCGCCCAGGACGGCCCGGCGGAGCCCGTCGAGCGGGCCGAGGCGGACGCCGTCGGCGTCGTCGGCGTCGTCGAACAGCGAGGGCTGGAGGTGGACGGTGCTGCGCATAGGGCCAGCGTACGCCCAGAATCGAACGTGTGCTCGAACGAAAGTCCTGGACGGGCCCCGGGCGCGGTGGCCCCCGCCGGTTAGGCTTTCGGCCATGCCGGGCCGGTGCCGGCCGACGGGCTCCCCTCCCCGAGCGGCGAACCGGCGATCATCCACCCGCGACGGCGGCCCCGCCGCACAGATGGAGAGACGATGAGCAAGCCCACCAGGACGGCCGCGCGGCCGCCTGTGGCCCAGCACGCCGACAGCCACGACCTGATCAGCGTGCACGGCGCGCGCGAGAACAACCTCAAGGACGTCAGCGTCGAGATCCCGAAGCGGCGGCTGACGGTGTTCACCGGTGTCTCCGGCTCCGGCAAGAGCTCCCTGGTGTTCGACACGATCGCCGCGGAGTCGCAGCGGCTGATCAACGAGACGTACAGCGCCTTCGTCCAGGGCTTCATGCCGACCCAGGCGCGGCCCGAGGTCGACGTGCTGGAGGGGCTGACCACCGCGATCATCGTCGACCAGCAGCGGATGGGCTCCGACCCCCGCTCCACGGTCGGCACCGCCACCGACGCCAACGCGATGCTGCGGATCCTCTTCAGCCGGCTCGGACAGCCGCACATCGGCTCACCCAAGGCGTTCTCCTTCAACGTCCCCTCGATCAGCGGGGCGGGCGCCGTCACGGTCGAACGCGGCGGTCAGACCGTCAAGGAGCGGCGCAGCTTCAGCATCACCGGTGGCATGTGCCCGCGCTGCGAGGGCCGCGGCAGCGTCTCCGACATCGACCTCACCCAGCTCTTCGACGCTTCCAAGTCGATCGCCGAGGGCGCGATCACCATCCCCGGCTGGAAGACCGACAGCTGGTGGACGGTGGGGATCTACGCGAACTCGGGCTTCCTCGACCCGGACAAGCCGATCCGCAAGTACACCAAGAAGGAGATGCAGGACTTCCTGTACCGCGAGCCGACCAAGGTGAAGGTCAACGGGGTCAACCTCACCTACGAGGGGCTGATCCCGAAGATCCAGAAGTCGATGCTCGCCAAGGACCGGGACGCGCTGCAGCCGCACATCCGGGCGTTCGTCGACCGGGCGGTCACCTTCACCGCCTGCCCCGAGTGCGAGGGCACCCGGCTCAGCGAGGCCGCCCGGTCCTCGCGGATCGGCGGGATCAACATCGCCGACGCCTGCGCGATGCAGATCAGCGACCTGGCCGACTGGGTCCGCGGCCTCGACGAGCCGGCGGTGGCGCCGCTGCTCGGCACCCTGCGGCACACCCTCGACTCGTTCGTGGAGATCGGGCTGGGCTACCTCTCGCTCGACCGCCCGTCCGGCACGCTGTCCGGCGGGGAGGCGCAGCGGGTCAAGATGATCCGGCATCTCGGCTCGGCGCTCACCGACGTCACGTACGTCTTCGACGAGCCCACCACCGGTCTGCACCCGCACGACATCCAGCGGATGAACGAACTCCTGCTGCGGCTGCGGGACAAGGGCAACACGGTGCTGGTCGTGGAGCACAAGCCGGAGACCATCGCGATCGCCGACCACGTCGTCGACCTCGGCCCCGGTGCCGGGACGGCGGGCGGCGCCGTCTGCTTCGAGGGCACCGTCGACGGCCTGCGGGCCAGCGGCACCGTCACCGGCCGCCACTTCGACGACCGGGCCGCCGTCAAGAAGGCGGTGCGCGAGCCGAACGGCACCCTGGAGATCCGCGGCGCGACGGCGAACAACCTGCGCGACGTCGACGTCGACATCCCGCTCGGGGTGCTGACCGTGATCACCGGCGTCGCCGGCTCCGGGAAGAGCTCGCTCGTGCACGGCTCGATCCCCGTCGGGGCGGGCGTGGTCTCCGTCGACCAGGGCGCCATCCGCGGCTCGCGGCGCAGCAACCCGGCGACGTACACCGGGCTGCTGGAGCCGATCCGCAAGGCGTTCGCGAAGGCCAACGGCGTCAAGCCGGCCCTGTTCAGCGCCAACTCCGAGGGCGCCTGCCCGAACTGCAACGGCGCCGGCGTGGTCTTCACCGACCTGGCGATGATGGCCGGCGTCGCCAGCACCTGCGAGGAGTGCGAGGGGAAGCGGTACCAGGCGGCGGTGCTGGAGTACCGCCTCGGCGGCCGCGACATCAGCGAGGTGCTCGCGATGCCGGTGACCGAGGCGGAGGAGTTCTTCGGCACCGGCGAGGCGCGCATCCCGGCCGCCCACCGCATCCTGAGCAACCTGGCCGACGTCGGGCTCGGCTACCTCAGCCTCGGCCAGCCGCTCACCACGCTGTCCGGCGGCGAGCGGCAGCGGCTCAAGCTGGCCACCCACATGGCGGAGAAGGGCGGCGTCTACGTCCTCGACGAGCCGACCACCGGCCTGCACCTCGCCGACGTCGAGCAGCTGCTCGGCCTGCTCGACCGGCTGGTGGAGTCCGGCAAGTCGGTCGTCGTCATCGAGCACCACCAGGCAGTGATGGCCCATGCCGACTGGATCATCGACCTCGGCCCGGGCGCCGGCCACGACGGCGGCCGGATCGTCTTCGAGGGCACCCCGGCCGACCTGATCGCCGCCCGCTCCACCCTCACCGGCGAGCACCTGGCGGCGTACGTCGGCTGAACGCCCGCAGTCGCTGACCGCCTGGGGCCGCTGAGCCCGCGCGGTCGCCGAACGCCTGCGCCGGCTGGACGCCTACGGCGGCAGGGTGGTGCCGGTCCCCAGGCACTACCCTGCTGCCATGGCGATCCAAGGCTTCGGGGCCACTGAGTTCCAGCTCGTGCTGCTGCGCCGGATGGCCGACTTCAACCCGGACCTGGTCGAGCAGGCCGTGCGGCGGCTCGGCACGACCCGCGCCGCCCTGCGGGAGGCGAACAAGCGCTGGCAGGCGATGATCCGCTCGCCCCGGTTCCCACGCGGCGCCGACCGCTGCGCCGCAGTGCTAGGCCCCCCGCAGGCGGCCGTGCCGCGCCGGATCGGGGACCTCGCCTGCACCGCGCGGCAGTGGGCGCTGCCGCTCTGGCCCGAGCTGCGCTTCGAGAGCCTGCTCGGCCCGGCGGAGACCGGCCGGCCGCTGCTGAACGAGTGGCTGGTGCGGGGCCCGGACGCCCCGGCGCCCGGGCTGCGCACGCTCGCCGACCTGACGCCGTGGAGCTGCGTGGTCGCCGACCTGGGCGCCGCGTTCCCGCCCGCCCGGCCGCGCGAGGGCAGCGCGCCCACCCGCTTCCAGCTCGACTTCACCGCCCCGGACACCGACGGGCGGGCGCGCCCGTGCACCGCCGACTTCACCTGGGGGTTGTTGCAGGAGGTCCGGACGGCGCAGGGCTGACCGCTACCCGGCGGTGCCGTGGACGGTCCGTCCGCCGACGACGGTGCGTTCGGGGCGCAGCCCGCGCAGCGCGTCGACCGGGCAGCTCAGCGGATCGACCGGCCACACCGTCAGATCGGCCAGGGCCCCCGGTCGCAGGCTGCCGCGCTCGGCGCTCTCGCCCATCAGCCTGGCGGCGTCGACGGTGTGCAGCGCGATCGCCTCGGCGCGGTCGATGGCGTGCTCGGGCCCGACCACGCCGGCGGTGGTCCGGCGGGTCGTCATGCCCCACACCGACACCATCGCGCCGTACGGGCCGACCGGGAAGTCCGAGCCGGCGGCGAGCAGTGCGCCCTCGTCGAGCCACTCGCGCAGCGGGAAGATCCCGGCGGTCCGCTCCCGCCCCCAGGCCCGCTGCTGGGTGAGCGCGCCGTCGTGCAGCAGCGGGTGCTGCACGGTGACCGGGATGCCGAGTGCGATCGCCCGGGCCCGCTGGTCGGCCCGGGCCAGCCCGCCGTGCTCGACCACCAGCGTGCCGGGCGGCAGGCCGGGGCGGTGCTTGAGCACCTCCTCGAAGACGTCCAGCAGGGTGCGCAGGCCGCGGTCGCCCCAGGCGTGCACGCCGACCCGCCAGCCGCGCCCGACCACCCGTTCGACGGCCGCGACCAGCTCGGCCGGCTCCCAGAGCAGCCGGCCGTGGTAGCAGGGCTGCCCCTGGTAGGGCTCGTCCAGGGCGCCGGCCTCGAAGCCGCCGTCGATGCCGAACTTGACGCCCCACACTCGGAGCAGGTCGTCGTCCTCGCCGGCGGCGCGCCAGGCGTCCATCCGGTCCAGCAGCGCGTCGACCTGTTCGGGGGTACGGGCGGCGAAACCGGAGACCAGCGCCCGGACCCGGACGGAGAGCGCGCCGGCCGCCCGGGCGGCGCGCAGCACGTCGAGGTCCTCGACCGGGACCAGGCAGTCGCGCACGGTGCCGATCCCGGTCGCGGCGTAGTCGGCGGAGGCGGCGCGCAGACCGGCGACGCGTTCGGTGCGCGCGGGGCGCGGCAGCACCCGCTCGACCAGTTCGACCGCCTTGTTGATCAGCCGTCCGGTCAGCCGCCCCTGTTCGTCGAGCTCGATCACGCCGCCGGGCGGGGCCGGGGTGGCGGCGGTGATGCCGGCGAGGCGCAGCGCGGCCGAGTTGAGCACCATGTTGTAGGCGCCGCGGCGGACCAGCACGGGGTGGTCGGCGGTGGCCCGGTCCAGCTCCTCGGTGGTGGGCATCCGCTGCTCGGCCAGGTGCACCTCCTGCCAGTTGATCGTGGTGTGGATCCACTGTCCGGCCGGGGTCCGGGCGGCGCGCTCGCGGATCAGGCCGAGGAACCCGGTGAGGTCCCGGGCCTGGTGGACGGGTACGCCGTGGACGCTGTGGCCGGCCAGGATCAGGTGGGTGTGGGTGTCGTCGAAGGCGGGCAGCACCGTCGCGGCGGGGGCGTCCAGCACCTCGGTGGCCGTTCCGATCAGGGCGTCCAGGCCGTCGGGGGCGGGGGACAGGGCGGTGATCCGCGTCCCGGTGACGGCGATCGCGCGCTGCGGCGGCTCGCCGGGGACGAGGGTGTGCACGGCGGCGGCCCGGATCAGCAGGTCGGCGGGTGCGGGTGCGGGTGCGGAGTCGGGCGCGGCGTTGTGGTCGGGGTCGGTCATCGCGGCTCCTGGTGGGGTGGGCCGCCGGCCGACAGACCGGTGACCTTCTCGACGTACCGCAGGCCGGGCTCGGCGAGCAGCGCGTGCAGCTCGGTGAAGACGGCCCGGGCGGCGACGGCGTTCCAGTCGGCGGGCAGCAGCGGCTCGGGCAGGCCCGGGTCCAGGTACGGCAGTCGGCGCCACTGGGTGAGCATCGGCACGTAGTCGCGGAACGCCTCGACCGGGTCGATCCGCGGCTGCCCGCGCAGGTCGGCGGCGACCGGGCGCCAGGCGTCGTCGAAGGCCGCGTACTGCGCCTCGATCGCCGGGAAGTCCCACCAGTCGGCCACCGCGGTGCGCAGTTCGGCGAAGCCCGCGTACTCGGCGGACAGGAACAGGTGCACGTAGGCGCTCAGGCCGAGGCGCTCCAGCAGGCGCCGGGCGTCCGGCAGCAGCCGGGCGGGTGCCAGCCAGACGCCGGGGGCGGCGTTGCCGAAGCCGAGCCAGCTCAGCCGCGAGCGCAGCCGGTGGCGGTGGGCGCGCTCGGACTCGGGCACCGAGAACACCGCGACCACCCAGCCGTCGGCGAGTTCGGCGGGCTCCAGGCTGTGGAAGATCCGGCGGTCGCCCTCCTCGAACACCGGGCCCATCGCCGGGGCCAGCCGGTAGCCGGTGCCGCCGCGGCGTTCCTGGAGCAGGGTGCCGGCCTTCTTCAGCCGGGAGATGGCCGAGCGGACGGCCGGGCCGTCGACGTCGAGTTCGGCCATCAGCGCTATCAGGTCGGCGATCGATATCCAGCCGCCGAGGCGGCGCACGAACTCGCCGTACACGGTGTGGATCAGCGAGCTGGGCCGGGGTGTGCTCTCCGACATGGTGGGCCTCCTCCCCGGCAGCTCGTGGTGATCATAGCGGTGGCCGGCCGTCGGCGGATCGGTGTCGGCTTCAGGCCTCCGCGTAGGCGCCGGAGAGCAGGTGTCCGGCGCCGGGGGCGAAGGCGGGGAGGCCGAGGGCTCGCAGCAGTTGGTGGGCGGTGCAGATCGCCGCCGAGACGACCGGCTTGCCGAGCCGCTGCTCGGCCTCCTCGACGGCGGCCAGCGAGGGCATCTGGACGCAGGCCGAGAGCACCACCGCGTCGGCGTCTGCGTGGGCGAGGCGCTGGGCGATGGCGGGGAGCCTCGCCGGGTCGTGGGCGGCCACGTCGAGGTTGTCGGGGATCTCCAGGGCCGCGTAGTCGAGCACCTGGACGCCCTCGTGGGCCAGGTAGTCGACCACCGTCCGGGCCAGCGGCCGCAGGTACGGGGTGACCAGGGCGACCTTCCGGGCGCCGAGCGTGTGCAGGCCGGCCACCAGGGCGCCCGCGCTGGTGACCACGGGCGCGGGGGCGCCGTTCTCGACGGTGCGGCGGTGCAGCCGCTGTTCGGCCTCGCGGTGGTAGCCGGGGCCGGTGGCCATCACGGCGACCAGGCAGGCGTAGCCGAGCACGTCGACCCGGGCGTCGGAGAGTTCGATGGCGCAGCGGTCGGACTCGGCGTCCATGGCGCGCAGTTGCTCGGGGGTGACCCTGGTCATCCGCATCCGGCTGGAGTGGAAGGTGAACCGCTCGGGCGCGACCGCCTCGCGGGCCCGCAGCAGGGCGGGGACCTCGGTCTCCATGGTGACGTTGGAGCTGGGGACGATCTGGCCGATCCGGTAGGTGGTCATGGGGGCGTGGGGCTCCTTTCCGGGTTTCCGGGGCTCCGTGCGGGGGCTCGGTTCAGCGGGCGTCGACCACCGGGTTGGCCAGGGTGCCGATCCGCTCGATGGTGGCCTCGACCAGGTCGCCGGGTTGCAGGAACTGCGGCGGCACCATGCCGGCGCCGACGCCGGACGGGGAGCCGGTGGCGATCACGTCGCCCGCTTCGAGCGTGACGCCGGAGGAGATGTCGGCGATCAGACGGGCGATGCCGAACAGCATGTGGCGGGTGTTGGAGTCCTGCCGCAGCTCGCCGTTGACCCGGAGCGAGAGGTCGAGTCCCTGCGGGTCGGGGATCTCGTCGGCGGTGACCACGACCGGGCCGAACGGCGCGTAGCTGTCCTGGCCCTTGGAGAAGAACCACTGCCCGGAGCGGCGTTGGTCGCGGGCGCTGACGTCGTTGACGATGCTGTAGCCGAACACGTGCCGCCAGGCGTCCTCCTCGGCCACCCGGAAGGCCGGTTCGCCGATCACCACGGCGAGTTCGCACTCCCAGTCCAGCTGTTTGGTCAGGTCGGCGTTGTGCCGGATGGGCTGGCCCGAGCCGGTGACGGCGGTGGCGGGCTTGCTGAACAGCACCGGGCGGTCGGGCAGTTCGCGGTCGGTGTCCAGGGTGCGGTGCGATTCGGAGACGTGCTCCACGTAGTTGAGGCCGACGCCGACGATCTTGCCGGGCCGCAGGGGTGCGCGCAGCGAGACCTCGGTGAGCGGGCGCAGAGCCGGGTGGTCCGTCGGCGTGGCCGTGAGCAGCGCGCGGGCGGTGGCCGTCGCCGGCTCGCCGGCCCGGATGAACTCCAGCAGGCCGTCGGGCAGTCGGGCGCCGGCGGCGGTGGCGAGGGCGGTCAGATCGGCGACCCGGTCGCCGAGCCGGGCGCCGAGGCGCGGGGTCTCGTCTCCGTCCGCGCAGTAGGTCAACAGGTGCATGGTCGGGGCTCCTTGGTGACGGTCCGGGGATTGGCCACCGGGCGGTGGCGGGTCGGTGGGTTACCGGGCGGTGACGGACTGGTGCCCGTCGGGGTCCGGGTGGGCCTCCTCGCGGTAGAGGCCGAGCGCGTGCATCACCGGGAAGTCGTTGAACGAGAACAGACAGGCGTCCTCGCCGGGGTCGAGGTTCGCGTGCTCGTGCCAGGCCCAGGACGGGACGACGAAGACGTCCCCCTGCCGCCACGCGAAGCGCTGCCCGGCGATCACCGAGACACCGCGCCCCTTGGCCGCCGTGTAGACCACCGAGCCGGTGTGGCGGTGGGCGCGGGTGGCCTGGCCGGGGCGCAGCAGCTGCAGGTGGGCGGCCATGGTGGGCATCACCGGGCCGCCGGTGACCGGGTTGGTGTACTCCATGATCACGCCGTCGTACGGCGATCCCTCGGTGGCCCGGGCGAGTTGGCACAGTGCGTGGTAGCTCGGCTCCCAGGGCCAGCCGAGCAGCGGGGAGTAGGGCCTGGTCCAGGTCTCGACGCCGTACGGGAGCAGGTTGCCGCCGTAGCTCAGCAGCGAGGAGTTCACCACCGGGCCGGGTCGCTGGTACAGCTCCGGGTGCACCTCGTAGAAGTTCGCGTCGAGCATGTTGACCAGCGGGATGTCCAGGCCGTCCTGCCAGATCACCGGGGCGTCGTCGGACTCGTTGCCGTGCTCGTGCCAGGAGTTGTTGGGCGTGATGGCGAAGTCGCGCGGGCCGACCTTGAGCTTCTGGCCGTTCACGATCGTCCAGGCTCCGGTGCCCTCGTGGACGAAGCGCAGGGCGGCGGCCTGGTGGCGGTGCGCGGTCATCGCCTCGCCGGGGCCCATGATCTGCAGGCCGGTGTACAACAGGCCGACGGCGGCGCTCAGTTCGCGGCGTCCGGGGTTGACCAGCATGACCACCCGGCGGCCGGCGTCGTCGGCCTTGACCAGCGGCAGTGCCTTGCGGACCAGCGGGCGCAGGTCCGCGTAGCGCCAGAGCACCGGTACCGACCTCGGCTGCGGGTACCAGGGCTCGATCTCGTTCGCCACCGTCCACAGCGCGCCGGCCTCGTGCTCGGCCAGTTCCTCGTAGTAGGCGGTGAGTTCGGGGCTGTCGCCGACCCTGGCGCGGCCGATCCGGTCGTCGTCGTGGTCGGCCGTTCCTTCGTGACCGGCCGTGCCCTCGTGGCCGGTCATGCCGTGGTGGCTGGTCATGCCTCCTCCTCCAGTGCCAGCGGCCGCAGCGGACGGTTGTCCACGTGCAGCCGGAAGACGTCGAAGCGGTTGTAGTGGCCCACGATGTCGTGCATCTGCTTGGGCTGGATGCACCGGCCGAGGTCGATCTCGGCGTAGACGATGCCCTCCTCGTCCACCAGCGGTTCGCCCACCGGGCGCCCGTCGGGGCCGAAGATGCCGGACAACGCGCTGCGCGGGCGGGCGAGTTGCTTACGGACCTGCTGGTCCTCGCCGGCGATCAGGTCCACCATCTCGGGCGAGATCGTGGAGCAGGAGACCACGGTGTACAGCTTGCCCTCGAAGCAGTGCGCGGCGGCGCGCAGCGCGATCGCCTCCGCCATGTCGTAGTCCTCGGGGGCCACCGGCAGGGCGATGTAGCTCGCGGCGTGGACGAGTTCGCCCTGGGCCAGCAGGGTGAAACGGGCCAGGGTGTTGGTGTTCTCGCCGCAGGCCAGCGCGCCGAGCGGGCCGACGGCCGTGCGGTGGACCCGCAGGGAGCTGCCGTCGCCGGGCGTCCAGGTCAGCTTCTCGGCCCAGGTCGGCACCAACTTGCGGTGAACGCCGAGCAGTTCGCCGTCATCGCCGATGATCAGCAGGGTGTTGTAGAGCACCCCGAGACTGTGCCGCCCGCGCTCGTTGACGCCGATCACCAGCACCACGCCGGCCTGCCGGGCGGCGGCGCGCAGCGTGTCCACGTACGGGCCGGGGACGTCCACGGCGGCGCGGTAGAGGCGTTCGTACCAGGGGGAGCCCTGGACCGGGGTCATCGTCCAGTTCCAGTACGGGTAGCCGGGGACGAAGACCTCGGGGAAGACCACCAGGGTGGCGCCGTGGCCGGCTGCCTCGTGGATCAGGGCCACGGCCTTGTCCACGGTGGCGGCCGGGTCCAGGTAGACGGGGGCGGCCTGCACGGCCGCGGCGGTGAAACGGGGCAGATCCGGCATGGGTTCTCCTCGGCTGCTCAGCGTGGTCCGGGCGGGGGCGGCGGCCAGCGGCGGTGCACCGGCGCGGGCGGCTCGCGCCGCAGGTGCAGGCGCGGGGCGACCCGGTCGGCGTTCGGGCCCGGCGGTCTGCGGCTTCCCGCCGACCAGGGTCCGGGCCAGCGCGCGCCCGGCCCGGTGTAGCCCTGCTCGGCGGCGGCGTGCAGCGTCCAGAGCGGGTCGTACAGCTGGGCCCGCCCGACCGCGACCAGGTCGGCCCGCTCGGCCAGCAGGACGGAGTTGGCGTCGTCGTGCCCGGAGATCGCGCCGACCGCGACGGTCGGCAGGCCGGTGGCACCGCGGATCAGTTCGGCGAACGGCGTCTGGTAGCCGCGGCCGTACGGCGGCCGCTGGTGGGCGACCACCTCGCCGGTGGAGACGTCCACCGCGTCCGCCCCGCCGTCGGCCAGCGCACGGCAGATCGCGACGGCCTCCGGCTCGGTGGTTCCGCCGGGCGCCCAGTCGCAGGCCGAGATCCGCACCAGCAGCGGCCGCCCGGCCGGCCAGGCGGCGCGGACCGCCGCCAGCACCTCCAGCGGCAGGCGCAGCCGGTGGGCGAGCGGGCCGCCGTAGCGGTCGGTGCGGTGGTTGGTCAGCGGTGAGAGGAAACCGGAGACGAGGTGCCCGTGGCCGAACTGCAGCTCCAGCGCGTCGAAGCCGGCCCGCGCCGCGCGCTCCGCCGCAGCGGCGAAGTCGTCCACCACGGCAGCCAGGTGGGCGGCGCTGGCGGCGTGCGGGGGAGGGCTGCCGGGATCCCAGGGGAGCGGGGAGGCGGCGAGCAGCGGCCAGCCGTCGGCGAGCGGGCGCCCGATCCCGTCCGGGCCGGGGGCGGCGGTGGCGCCCCGGCGGCCGGCGTGGGTCAGCTGGAGACCGAGCGGGGTAGGGCTCACCGCGCGTACGGTGTCGACGAGTTCGCGCCAGGCCGACTCCTGGTGGTCGCTCCACAGCCCCGGGCAGCGGTCGGTGGCCCGGCCTTCGGGGCTGACGGCGGTCATGCCGGCGAGGATCAGTCCGGCACCGCCGAGCGCGTGCGCGGTCAGCTGGGCCCGGTCGAAGCCGCTGGGCAGGGTGTCGGCGGAGGTGAAGGTGGCGAGCGGGGGCACGACGATGCGGTTGGCCAGCTCCAGCGTGCCCAGCTTCAGCGGCCGGAACATCGGCGGTACGCCGGGCGGGCCGCCGGCGGCGGCGTCCACCGCGTCGACGAAGGCGGGATCGCGGGCCCGCAGACTGCCGTAGGTGACCCGGCGGCTGCGGGTGAGCAGGTTGAACGCGAACCGGTCGGCGTCCTGCCCGGTGCGCTGCTCCAGCGTCTCGAACCACTCCAGGCTCGCCTGCGCGGCCCGCTGGGTGGACTCCACCACCGGCCGCCGCTCGGCCTCGTAGGCGGCCAACGCCTCGTCCACCGAGGGTTGTTCCCGCAGGCTCGCGGCGAGCGCGAGGGCGTCCTCCAGGGCGAGTTTGGTGCCCGAGCCGATCGAGAAGTGTGCGGAGTGCGCCGCGTCGCCGAGCAGCACCACGTTCCGGTGGCGCCAGCGCGCGTTGCGTACGGTGGTGAAGCGGATCCAGCGGGAGGCGTTGGGGATCAGCCGGTGGCCGTCCAGGTGTCCGGCGAGTAGCTCCGCGCAGCGCCGCACGCTCGCCTCGTCGCTCTCGCCGCGCGCCGGCTCCGTCGCCGCGAGGGCGTCGAAGCCGGCCCGGCGCCAGGCGGCCTCGGCGATCTCCACGATGAAGGTCGAGCGCGTCGCGCTGTACGGGTAGGCGTGCACCTGGAGGGCGCCGAAGTCGAACCGCTCGACGATGAAGGTGAAGGCCTCGAAGACCTTGTCGGTGGCGAGCCAGATGTAGCGGCAGTGCCGCTCGTCCAGGTCGGGCCGGAAGGTGTCGGCGTATGCCGCCCGGGTGGCCGAGTGGATGCCGTCGGCGGCGACCACCAGGTCGTAGTCGGCGGCGAGGCGGTCGACCGGCGGGGCGGCCGTGCGGTAGCGCACGTCCACCGCGAGGCGTTCGCACCGCTGTTGCAGGATGGCGCGCAGCCGGTTGCGGTCGAGCGCCGCGAAGCCGTGCCCGCCACAGGTGCGGACCCGGCCCGCGTAGCGCACGTCGATGTCGCTCCAGCGGGCGAACTCGGCGCTGATCGCGGCGAAGACCTCCGGGTCGGCCTGGGCGATGCCGTCCAGCGTCTCGTCGGAGAACACCACGCCGAAGCCGAACGCGTCCTCCCGGCCATCGCGTTCGAACACGGTGATCTCCCGGTGCGGCGCCAACTGCTTGGCCAGCGCGGCGAAGTAGAGCCCGCCCGGCCCGGCGCCGATCACCGCGATGCGGCGGGCGGTGACGGGCCCTGGAGCGCCTTCGGCGGCTGCGGCCGCCGCACGAGCCCCGGCCCCGGCGGTCACCGGATCACCTCCGCCTGCTGCGGGCCGGCCTCGGCCAGTGCCCGGCGCACCGGAGCCGGCCAGGGCTCGGCGCCCTTGGCGTGCGGCGCGGCGTGCACCACCGACATCCGGCCGGACGCGGCCAGGCCCTGCGGGCCGTGCACCTCGAAGGCGTAGTGCAGCGAGGACCCACCGACCCGGACCACCCGCAGCTCGGTGCGGACCACGTCCCCGAACCAGAGCCGCTCGCGGTAGTCGGCCTCGAAGTGCACCCGGGGGATCCGCCCGAACAGCTCCGCCAGGCCCAGCCGTCGCAGCAGCGCCGCCTCGGCGGCCTCGGCCCAGCGCTGCACGGCCGAGAAGTGGTAGTGCCCGGCCGCGTCGGTGTCGGACCACTCGACCCGGCGCTCGACCGCCACGCTGGCCGGGGCGGTCGCGGCCCGTCGGCGCAGCTCGGCGCGGTGCAGCTTGCCGGTGGCGGTGCGCGGCAGAACGGTGACGAACTCGACCGCGCGCGGGTACTTGTACGGGGCGATGGTCCGTTTGACGTGCTCCTGGAGCTCCGCCGCCTTCTCCGGTCCGGCGGGTACGCCCTCGCGCAGCACCACGTAGGCCTTGACCACCGCGCCGCGCCGCTCGTCCGGCGCCCCGACCACCGCGCAGTCGGCGACGTCGGGGTGGGCGGCGAGGGCCTGCTCGACCTCGGGACCGGCGATGTTGTAGCCGGCCGAGACGATCATGTCGTCGTTGCGCGCCTGGTACCAGTAGTAGCCGTCCTGGTCGCGGACGTAGGTGTCGCCGGTGAGGTTCCAGCCGTTGCGCACGTAGTCGTGCTGGTGCTCGTCGTCCAGGTAGCGGCAGCCGGTCGGACCCTTGACGGCGAGCAGCCCGGGTACGCCGTCCGGCACCGGCCGGCCGTGCCGGTCGAGGACGGCGGCCCGGTAGCCGGGGACGGGGCGCCCGGTCGAGCCGGGGCGGATGTCGTCGTCGGCGGCGGAGATGAACACGTGCAGCAGCTCGGTGGCGCCGAGGCCGTCGATCAGCCGTTGTCCGGTGGCCGCGCGGAAGGCCTGCCAGAGGGCGGCGGGCAGGTGCTCGCCGGCCGAGACGCAGCGCCGTACGCCGGACAGGCGGTCGGCGAGCCCGGCGGCCAGGATCGCCCGGTAGGCGGTCGGCGCGGTGAACAGCACGCTGACCCGGTGCCGGTGGACCTGCTCGGCGAGCTGTTCGGGGGTGGCCTGCTCCACCAGCAGGCTGGCGGCGCCGGCGCGCAGCGGGAAGACCACCAGGCCGCCGAGCCCGAAGGTGAAGGCGAGCGGCGGGGTGCCGGCGAACAGGTCGTCGGGGGTCGGCCGCAGGAGGTGGCGGGAGAAGGTGTCGGCGTTGGCGAGCACGTCGCGGTGGAAGTGCAGGGTGGCCTTGGGACGGCCGGTCGTCCCGGAGGTGAAGGCGATCAGTGCGACGTCGTCGGCGGCGGTCGGGACGGCGGTGAAGTCGCCGTTCTTGGCGGCGCAGCGGGCGGTCAGGTCCTGCGGGCCGGGCCCGCCGAAGGCGAGGGTCCGCAGGCCGGGAGTCTCGGCGCGGGCGAGGTCGTCCAGGTAGCGGTGGTCACACAGGGCGACGACCGGCCGGGCGATCCGGTGCAGGGCGGTCAGTTCGGCGGCCCGCAGCAGCGGCATGGTGCTGACGACCACCCCGCCCGCCTTCAGCACGCCGAGCCAGCAGGCCACCAGCCAGGGGGTGTTCGGGCCGCGCAGCAGCACCCGGTTGCCGGTGGCCAGGCCGAGGTCCTCGGTCAGCAGCCGGGCCACCCGGTCGGCGCGGTCGCGCAGTTCGCCGTAGGTCCACCGGCCGGTCGGGGTGAGCAGGCAGCGGCGGTCGGGCCCGAGCCGGGCGATCGTCGCGTCGAGCAGCGCCTGGGCGCAGTTCAGCCGGTCCGGATAGGACAACTCCGGTATGTCGAAGAGGAGTTCGGGCCACTGGTCGAAGGGCGGGAGATGGTCTCGACAGAACGTGTCCACGTGCGCGGAGGGGGATAGCTCCATGGGCGGGCACCTCATCGTGCGAGCGGGGAGTGAGGCCAGTATGGCGCCACGGTGACGCCAGTCAAGAGAGCGATACATGCATTCGGGGGAGCGGGCGTCGTGCGGGCGCCCCACGGCACGACTCCGGCCTCGCCGCGTCGACGATGGCGGTTGCCTCGTCCTGAGCGGTGCGCCCGACCCTGCCGACGTTCCTCGCGCCGAGCGCGAGGAGGCTGACCTGCACACCGGTGCGGCCCAGGGTGCGGTCCGGCATGACCGTGCTTCCGCCATGGCGACGGGGGAAGCGCGATGGCACGTCACCGCTGGGGTGTCGGGCCTGCCCTGGCGGTGCGGAGCGAGGTCGGAACCCAGGGGCGCTCCGGACGTGTCACTCGCCCCTTCCCCCGCATGCCTCCGCACCGCCTGGTGGGCCTACTTGGATTCGATCCTTCCGATCGGGTTGGGCTCGGACGCCAGCGTCTGGCGCGCCGCCTGCCAGGCGGGGTCCCCGGGGTGGAGCTCGGTACGGAGGTAGGCCCAGGTCAACCGCTGGACCGCGGCGACTCGCCGGGGGTTCTCGTCCGTGGTTTCGGCGGCGTCGTAGCCGGAGATCCCGCCGAGCCCGTGCTCCGCGTCGAACAGGGTGAGCAGGGACTTGGGGCCCGGCGAGAGGACATACGGGTCGGCGTGCCAGTCCGGGCCCCGAACCGTCAGGTGGGCCGAGGAGTCCTGGTCGCCGGCGACCACGAGCGTGGGTGTCGTCATCCGGGAGAAGTCCGTGGTCAGGAGGAAGGGGTGGTTCTCGGCGACGGACGTGGTCAGTGCGTCGCCGCCGCTGCCGGGCGCGGCGAGCAGGACGCCCGCTGCGATCCGGGGTTCGGCCAGGTTCACCTGGGTGCCGGTGCGGGGGTCGGTCAGCCGTGCGCCCAGGAGCAGGCTCGCGGTGTGTCCGCCCATCGAGTGCCCGGCCACGGCGATCCTGTTGTGGTCCAGGCGCCCGGAAAGCTGCGGGACGGCGGCCTCGATCGCGTCGAGCCGGTCGAGGATGCGCTTCATGTCCTCGGCCCGCGAGCGCCAGTACAGCGGCGCCTCGGGGTGGTCGGGATCCAGGCTCAGCGTCCTTGAGCTCAGATGGGTGGGTTGGATGACGACGAAACCGTGCGCTGCCCAGTAGTCGGCGAGGGGGGCGTAGCCGTTCAGCGAGGAGAGG
The DNA here is from genome assembly GCF_029894125.1 of Kitasatospora sp. MAA19. Taxonomy (GTDB): domain Bacteria; phylum Actinomycetota; class Actinomycetes; order Streptomycetales; family Streptomycetaceae; genus Kitasatospora. The sequence goes on along the minus strand of NZ_JARXYZ010000043.1, from coordinate 43,428 downwards.
TTGTTGGAGGGGCCTTGGCCGTGCGAGAGGAGGATGACCGGCAGGTCGCTCCCGGTCACGGGGGCGGAGACCCGCACGTGCAGGTCCACGGCTCGGCCGGGAGCCGGCAGCACCACCGGGCTGACCGAGAGGACGGGAGCGGGTGCGCCGACGGTGTCGGCTGCGGACGTCGATTCACTCATGGTGTTCCCTTTCCAGGGCCCTGCCGCCGGTCTCATCCGGCGGCAAGGCGGACGGGAGGGGTCCGCCTCGACTAAGCTCGAAGCGGAACCTTGTTCCGCTAACGATACGGAACGCCGTTCCGCTTAGTCAACATCGTCCGGAGGGAGACCATGGTGTCCACTGCAGGCCGGCCTGGGGACGCGCCGGCCCGAAGCAAGCGGGCCGACGCGCTACGGAACCAGCAGACGCTGCTTGCCGCCGCCGCCGAGGTGTTCGTCACCTCCGGCGTCGACGCGCCGATCCGTCAGATCGCGGCCAGGGCGGGTGTCGGAGTGGGCACCATCTACCGCAACTTCCCGACCCGGGCGGACCTCGTCGTCGCCGTCTACCGCCACCAGGTCGAGGCCTGCGCCGAGGCCGGACCGGCCCTGCTGGCCGCCTCCGCCTCCCCGCTCGCGGCACTCCGTCAGTGGGTCGACCTCTTCGTCGACTTCCTGGTCACCAAACACGGACTCGCCAACGCGCTGCAAGCGGACAGCGGCTTCGAGGCGCTGCACACCTACTTCCTCGACCGCCTGGTGCCCGTCTGCACGCAGTTGCTCGACGCCGCGGTCGACGCCGGCGAAGTCAGGCCCGGCACGCAGGCCTACGAACTGATGCGCGGCATCGGCAATCTCTGCATCGGACGTGACGGCGACCCCCGCTACGACCCCCGCCGCTTGATCGAACTGCTTCTCCAGGGGCTGCGGCGACCGCGGTCATCCTGATGCCGACGGCGCCCGGTGGTCCTGCGGTTTCCACGACGATCATGCCGACCGCGGTCAGGCGGCGCCCTGGGCGGCGGCGTCCGGCTCCCGGCCGTCCTGGGCCTGCTGGGCGCGTTCGGCCAGCAGGCGGGTGAACAGGGCCAGCGCCGGCATGGCGGTGGCGGTGCCCGGACCGGCGGCGCGGAGGTGGAGCAGCGTCGTGCCGCCCCGCACCAGCGCCTCCGCCGAGTCCGTGCCGTGCGTCCGGGCGGCGCGCTGGTCGCCGACCGGGGGGAGCGGGACCGGTACGGCCGGGTCGTCGCCCCCGGTACGGGCGAGCAGCGCGTCGAAGGCCCGGCCGGCGGCCTCGGGGGAGGCGAAGGCGATCACGGTGAACTGTGCGCTGTGGCCGGTCGGGTCGTGGATCGTCTCCGTGGCGTAGGCGAGTTGCTGGTCGCAGGCTTCCGGGAGCAGGCACGGCGCGTCGGTGCCGGGGCCCGACCCCGACCGCGGGCCGCTCTCCACCTGCCACCCGCCCGGCAGGGCCCGCGGATCGGGCAGCACGTCCTGCACCTGGGCGGGGTCGCGCAGCGTCCGTGCGGCGTGCGCCAGGTCGGGCCCGCCCGGCCGCAGGAGCGGGCGCGACCCGAGGTTGATCCCGACGGCGACCAGGGCGGCGGCGACGACCAGCGCCAGCGTGACGACGAGGGGGGCCGCGCCACGCCGGGCGGCCCGGGCCCGGGCGCCGGTGACCGCCGGATCCACCCGCAGGTGGACGGTCGGCGGGTCGGCGGGTCGGCCGAGCTCGGTGGTGGCCAGGTACCGCGCGAACGCCGGGTCCGCGGCGAGCAGTTCGCCGACGGCGTCGGTCAGTCCGGCCCGGGCCCGGGCGTCCCCGGGATCGGCCTCGATCGCGTCCACGGCGCGGGCGCCGTCCGCCGTCGCCCGCAGCCGCGCCCGCACCAGGTCCGCCGGCCCCCGCCCCGGGCCGCCGGCCACGCCCTCGGCCGCCCGGATCAGCACGCCGACCACGCCTGGTACCAACTCCTGGCCGTCCCCCATGGAAACTCCCCCCGCCCCACGAGCCGTCGCCCCCCACGATCGCGGACCGGACGGCGGTTCGCACCCCCGTCGGACGGAACGGAGACGGAACCGCAACCGGGCCCGGACGGGCGTGGGGCTGGTGCGGCCGATGATGGGGAACGGATTCGGGCGCGGCCGCGTCCAGACAGGGGACGAACGGTTCCGGGTGCCCTGAACCTCCGTCACGGTCGAGTTCCGGCACGAGTGGAGGATGATGGTCATGAAGGTACGTCCGAGTCGGCGCGGGGTTCTCTCCGGGGTCGCCGCGACGGCCCTCGCCGCCGTGCTGCCCACCGGCGGAACGGCCTCCGCCCAGGGCGTGTCCGGCGAGGAGATCGCCGGTCGGCTGCGCGCGCTCGAACAGGAGCACTCCGCGCGACTGGGGGTCTTCGCGCGGGACACCGGTACCGGCCGGACCGTGCTGTACCGGGCGGACGAACTGTTCCCGATGTGCTCGACCTTCAAGACGATCGCCGTCTCGGCGGTGTTGCGGGACCTGGACCGCGACGGCGAGTTCCTCGCCCGGCGGATCCGGTACACGGAGCAGGACGTCGAGAAGTCCGGCTACGCGCCGATCACCGGCCTGCCGGACAACCTGGCCGGCGGCATGACGGTCGCGGACCTGTGCGCCGCCGCGATCGAGTACAGCGACAACACCGCCGCGAACCTGCTGCTGGCCGAGCTCGGCGGCCCCGGCGCGGTGACCCGCTTCTGCCGCTCCATCGGCGACGGGGTGACCCGGCTCGACCGCTGGGAGCCGGCCCTCAACTCGGCGGAACCGGGGCGGGTGACCGACACGTCGAGCCCGCGCGCCCTCGGCCGGACGTACGCCCGGCTCGCCCTCGGGGACGCCCTCGAACCGCAGGACCGGGAGCGGTTGACCGGGTGGCTGCTGGGCAACACGACCAGCGGCCGGCGCTTCCGCGCGGGGTTGCCCGAGGGCTGGACCGTCGCGGACAAGACCGGCACCGGCGGCTACGGCACCACCAACGACGTGGGCATCACCTGGCCGCCCGGGCGCGGACCGATCGTGCTGGCGGTCCTGGCCACCAAGCGCGACGCCGCCGCACCGGCCGACGAGAAGCTGGTCGCCGACACCGCGGCGCTGCTGGCGGCCGCCCTGGCCTGACGGCACGCCGCCCAGCCGGAGACGCACTCGTCGCAGCGCCCGCAGGCGTCCGCGTACGGACAGCTGCCGGTGGGGGCTGCGCGCGGGGCGCAGCCACCACCGGCTTCACCCGGTGGGGTGATCTTCGCCGTCCGGACCAGGCCGAAGGAGAGATCATTCGTCCAGGTGTCCCCGCAGGTCAGCGCACCGGCATCGACATGTAGACCGCGCGCCGCCCGTAGCACGAGGGGACCGCCACGTCCCGGTGCGCCCGGTAGCCGAGCAGCCGCAGCAGGATGTCCGCCCCGCGCACCGCGACCATCGAGATCCGCTCGTAGCCCAGCTCCTCCGCCCGCTCCCGGAAGTGCCGGATGAACCCCAGCGCGACGTCCCGGCCGCGCAGGTCCTCGGCGATCACCAGGTCGTGCACGTGCAGGTTGTCCGACGCGAACACCGCCTCCTCCGGCCGGTCGAGGTCCGGGCAGCGCAGCGGCGGGTACGGCAGGCTCAGCAGGTAGCCGCGGACCGTGCCGCCCTGCTCCAGCACGAAGCAGGTCCGCGGCGAGGCGAGGGCGCGGGACTGCAGCGCCTCCCGGCCCTCCGACAGGCCGTCGGCCGCGTAGGCGTCGTGCTCCAGCGCGACCACGGCGTCCCAGTCGCCGTCGGCCAGGAGCCGGATCCGGAGGTCCTCGCTCACCCGGCCGGAACCTCCGAAGCGGCGCCGAGTCCCTCCGCGCGGGAGGCGGCCACCAGCGCCGCCCAGGCCTCCATCAGCACCGCCCAGCGCTCGGCGTCCTCCTGCGCCTCGTCCAGGAGCTGCTGCCGCTTCCCGGCCACCACGTCCGCGAGCTCGGCGTACTTGCCGCCCAGCTTGCGGTAGGAGCGGTCCACGACGTCCAGGCAGTGCTCGTTCCCGGCCCGGTCCCAGTCGACGCTGCCCCGCACCAGGTCGAGGATCGGCTCGACCTTCAGCCCGTGCCGCTCGTCCAGGAGTCCGCGGCCGAGGTCGATCATCCCGCCGTAGACCGGGTACAGGTACAGCATCGAGAGCAGGAACTTGACGAACCGCAGCTGGTAGGAGATGAAGCCGGCGCCGGTGCGGCGCTCGGGCGTGTAGTAGTTGACGATGTGGCGGTTGTGGACGACGCCGGGCAGCCGGGAGTGGACCATGGCGTGCAGCAGGGCGTAGTCGCAGCCGATGGTCTCGATCGAGGGCAGCAGCGGCAGCACCTCGTAGGCCCGGTGGTCCAGGGCGATGTTGCACATGTAGACGTCCCAGATGTCGGGCACGCCGAGGACGGATTCGTCGGTGCTGAACGGCTCGGTGCCGGTGCCCTTGAAGGAGACGTCCACCATCGCGTCCCGGTCCTCCTCCGACCAGACCGGCGGGGTCCACAGGCGGACCAGGTCGCGGTAGACGGCCGGGTCCAGCTCGTGGATCTCGCCGATGTCCACGTTGAGTTCGCCGATGAAGGAGCCGCTGACCAGCATCACCGGCTTGTCCGCGTCGGCCGGGTCGAGCTCGGAGCGGGACACGCCGGCCACCGCCTCGCCGGCCGGTCGGCCGATCGAGAGCAGCTCGTGGTGGATCGGGAAGATCTTCTGCCCGTCGACGACCTGGAAGTCGGCGTCGTCGTTGCGCAGGTGCGCCGAGGTGCAGCCCAGGGCGGCCGCGCCCAGGAAGAGCCGGTTGACGCAGGAACCGTACGCGACGGCCCGCGGGAGCATCATGTCGAGCAGCAGTTCGGGGTCGGCGGCGCCGGAGCGCTCGGTCACCCGGCGCAGGAACTCCCGCTGCCGCGCCCCGCTGAGGTGGTGGACGACCACGCCGGGGGTGGGCTCCAGCGCGGCCACGGTGCCCGCGTTCTGCGCGAACTCGACGGCGTCGGTGGTGTCGAGGATGAGGAGGTGCACCTCGACGTCGAAGTTCGCGACGGCGTAGGCCGCCTCCTCGGCGAGTTCCGCGATGGTGTCGGGGCAGGGTCGCATGGTGGGCAGGGCGAGGCAGACTCTTTGCATGGCGGTGGAATCTCCGTCGGGACGTCAGAATCGCTGTGGTGATGACGGTATGAGTGCTTTGAGCGCACCACCGTGGACTAGACCAGTTCCGAAGTCAACGATTGACAGGGCGGCTTCGGCGGGATGGAATGCGCCCCCGCCCGACGGCTTTCCGGAGCCTCTCGGGCTTCCTTCGGGGCACGGCGGAGCACGGGTCCGGTGGCGCGCGGAGCGGGCGCCCGTTTCGTACGCGAGGACGAATACCCATCACTGATCCGAACGGCCGTGCGAGTGTGGGTGGTTCATTGCCGCGTATTGCGCCGTTCGGGTCAAACCGGAGGCCGGACCTGCCGATACCCGCAATGACGTCCGTACGCCGTCCGGAGGAGAGCGCATGCCTGACCTGTGGCTGCCCGGTGCCGAGATCCACGACCTCGGCGACCACGCGCCGACCGACCAGCAGTACCCGCCGAAGGCCATCGCCCACATCACCTGGGACCGCAACGCCACCGCCGCCGCGCCGCAGGACTGGTGCCCGTACGAGGACTTGGTCGGCTACTTCACCGGCAGCGGCGCCGGCGACGCGCCGCACCTGGTCTGGGACCCGTTCAGCGGCCGCACGGCGCAGCTGTTCCCGGCCGACTCCCGCTCGAAGAGCCTGCTCAGCCCGACGGCGAGCCCGACCCGCACCAACCGGGCCGGCCGGGTGGTCATCCAGATCGAGGCGGTGTTCTTCCCGTACTGCCGCCACCAGGGCACCGTCTACCCGCGGTTGACCGACACCCCCTGCGCCGGCTGGGACCGGATCCACGCCTGGATCGCCTCCTGGGGCGTGCCGGACGTGTGGCCGATGGGCCGGCCCGTCGACTTCTCCTCCCACCGCGACGAGCAGGTCTGGGAGACCTGCGGTGGCTGGTTCGCGCACGCCCACGTCCCGTTCAACGACCACACCGACCCCGGCTCCTGGCCCGACTTCACGGCCGGGCCGGGCGCCCCGACCACCCCGCCCTCGCAGCAGCCTCCGGCACCCCCGCAGGGGTCGACCCCGGCCCGGTACCAGACGAGCATCAACGGCCTCCCGTACGGCTACGGAGCCCAGGGCTACCAGGTCACCGCGGTCGGCCGGGCGCTCGTCGCACAGGGCTTCGGCGCCCACTACCGGTCCGGCCCCGGGCCGACCTGGACCGACGCGGACACCGAGAACTACGCGGACTACCAGCGGAGTCTGGGCTACTCCGGCCAGGCGGCGGACGGCGTGCCGGGCGAGGACTCGCTGCGGCGGCTGCTCGGCTACCTGCCCGGGCCCCGGTCGGTGTCGCTGGCGCACGTCGTGGCGGCCGCCCGGAGTGACCCGGGGGCCGAGCAGGGGCACCGGACGTACGGTGCCGAGGTGGCGATCGTCGAGCAGGCGCTGGCGGACGAGGGGCTGCTCGAACAGCGGTGGGTGGACGGCTCGTTCGGCAGCCTGACGGTCACCGCCTACGCGGACTGGCAGCGCCGCTGCGGGTACGCCGGCGCTGCCGCGGACGGCATCCCGGGGCGGGACTCGCTGCAGCGCCTGGGCGCGGCGCGGGATTTCGCGGTCACGGACTGACCGGCCGTGACGGCCGGCGGGTGGTGACGGGCCGGCCGTCACGGACCGGCCGGTGGTGACGGACCGGCCGGGGGAGAGGGGCCGGCCGGTGGTGACGGGCCGGCCGGGGTCGGTGATTCCGGGCCTCCGGGGGCAGGATTCGCCGGGGCGGCGGGTACGCCCGGGGGAGACCTGCGATGCCTTGGGTGCGAAGGTGCGTACTCGCCTCGGAGTAGTCGAGGTTACTTCCGCCGGCAGACGCCCGATGACGGTCGGCCGGGGCAGTCTGGGCGCGTCCTCGTGGCCCCGACTCGAAGGAGGTACCCGTGCGCTCGTCCACCCGCGTGGCGACGGCGCCGAGCCCCGCCGCCCGACGGAGCGCGGCCGGCCGCCGGTTGTCGCCGTCGGCGCGCAAGCGCCTGGTCGTCCTGCACATCACCGTCTCGGTGAGCTGGTTGGCGTTGATGCTGTGCCTGCTCACCCTGGCGGTGACGGCGCTGACCACCGACGACGCCGACCGGCTGAGAACGGCCTACCGGGCGATGGGCATGCTCGGCGACACGCTGATCCTGCCGCTCAGCCTGCTCACCTTCCTGAGCGGGGTGGCGCTGGGGCTCGGCACGTCCTGGGGCCTGTCCCGGTACTACTGGGTGAGCACCAAGTTCTGGCTGACCCTCGCGGCGATGGCGGCCTCGGTCCTCGCCCTCACCGACCGGCTGCACGACGCCGTGCGGGTGGTGGCCGCGCACCCGACCGGGCCGATCACGGCGGCGGACCTCGGGTTCGTCCGCTACAACGCGGTGATCGTCCCGTCCGTCGCGCTGGCGCTCTACCTGCTCAACGTCGTCCTGTCCGTGTTCAAGCCCTGGGGCCGGCGGCCGGAGGGTGCTCGGCGCGGCCGCATACCCGGGGCGGCCCCCTGACCGGCCCGGGCTGGGGGAATGCCAGCCTCGGCGGCGGGTGTTGTCCACCGACGTGACCAGCGCGACGCCCACGACCAGGCTCTCCGTCCTCGACCGCTCCCGGACCAGACGGGGTGAGGAGCCGGCACAGGCGCTGCGGGACACGGTGGCCTTCGCCCGCGAGGTCGAGCGGCTCGGGTACCACCGCTTCTGGGTCTCGGAGCACCACGGCGTGCCCGGGGTGGCGGGATCGGCGCCGACCGTGCTCGCCGCGGCGGTGGCGGCGGCCACCACGCGGATCCGGGTCGGCACGGGCGGGGTGATGCTGCCCAACCACCAGCCCCTCGTGGTGGCCGAGCAGTTCGGGGTGCTCGCCTCGCTCTTCCCCGGCCGGATCGACATGGGGATCGGCCGCTCGGTCGGCTTCACCGACGGCGTCCGGCGGGCGCTGGGCCGGGAGAAGGACGCCGCGGACGACTTCGGCGCCCAGCTGGCGGAACTGCTCGGCTACTTCGACGGCTCGCAGCAAGCCCATCGCGGCGTCCACGCCCGGCCGTCCGAGGGCCTGCGAGTGCCGGCCTTCGTGCTGGCCACCGGCGCGGGCGCCGACCTGGCCGCCGACGCCGGACTGCCACTGGTCATCGCCGCGGCCCGGGGCGAGGAGCGGATGCTCGCGGCGATCGACCGCTACCGCGCCCGGTTCCGCCCCTCGGCGCAGGCCGCCGAGCCGTACGTGGTCGTCTCGGGCACGGTCGCGGTGGCGGAGAGTGCCGACCGGGCGCGGGACCTGCTCGTCCCCGAGGCCTGGTCCGGCGCGTACTCCCGCACCCACGGCGAGTTCCCGCCGCTGGCCCCCGCCGCCGAGATCCGGGCCCGGTCGATGAGCCCGCGCGAGCTCGCCGCGTACGAGCAGTCGCTGAAGGGCCACATCGCGGGCACCCCGGAAGAGGCCGTCGCCGAACTCGCCGCCCTGGTGGCGCGCAGCGGCGCGGACGAGTTCCTGATCACCACCAGCACCTACGACCGCGCCGCGCTGCTCGACTCCTACCGGCTGCTCGCCGAGGCGGTCGGCCAGGCCTGAGCGGGCCCGGCCGGACCAGTCCTGGGACGCGGCGCTGCGCACCTGGGCGCACGCCTACCGGGACGCCTTCGCCGAACACCCCGGCATCGGCCGCCTGCTCGCCACCGCCCCGCTCGCCGAACCGTTCATGCACCAGCTGTACGAGCGCGCCGTCGCCACGCTGGAGGGTGCGGGCTTCGCCGCCCGGGACGTGATGGGTGTGATCACCGCCCGGGAGAGCTTCATCCTCGGCTCCGCCCTCGACCTGGTCGCCCCGGACGTCATGGTCGACGCCGTCGACCGCGACGCCACCCCGCGCCTGGCCGACGCCCTCGACGCCGTCCCCGCCGGCCGCGAACGCGCCGACCAGGCCTTCGGACTCGGCCTCACCGCCCTGATCGCGGGCTACCGGGCCCTGCTGTCCTGACCACCCGTCGCGGCCGGGCCGTCGTCCGTTCCCGTCCCCACCCGATTTCTGAGCAGGTGTGATGACCTGCTAATGTTCCTGTTGTCGAGAGGAAATGATCTCTCGAACAGGCGTCAGCGGTGCTACCAGAGCACGTCCTACTTTCAGTAGGAAGAGTCCGTGCGATCCGGGCCTGGCGCTCCACCCGAAGGGGCTCGTTCCGTCCAGCGGAACGGGCCCCTTCGTCGTGTTCGGGCCCCGGGTGGCGGTTCGCGTCTTCGGTCCTCCTATCGCATTTCCTTGGGCGAAACCCTGCCGTGTGGCCGGTTATCGGCCAAGGTCCCGTGCCAGGTGGTCGATGGGCGCCGGTCCATGGCGTCGCCGGGCCAGCGGGTTCGCCCGTCGCCGGGGGCCGGCGTGCCGTCGTACCTTGGCTGGAAGCAGTCGCTACCGATGTGAATATGCCATTGGAATGTTCGTCATCCGGAATCCGGCAGTAGCCTTCCGTGTCGAAGCCGCCACTGCTGGTGGCGGTCCGGCCGTGCCGTGCTGTGCCCGGCTGGCCAGACCCCTGCGAAGGAGCCGGTGTGCCGGGTATCGACGAATGCCTCGCCGGAGCGATGTCGATCGCCGGGGCGCGCTCCGCGAGCCTGGTCGACTGGGGCAGCGGACTCGCGCTCGGCAGCCTCGGCGAGTGCCCGACCGGCGATCACGAGACCGCGGCCGCCGAGACAACCGACTTGGTACGGGCGGCCGTTGAGAGCCAGACCTTTACCGGGGCGGAGGACCGGCGCTCGCCGCTGCAGGACGTCATCGTCACCGCCGGCCGCAGCTACCACCTCATCTTCTTCATCGACACCGTCTTCGACGGCCGCCTGATCCTGCACCTCTGGCTCGACCGCGCACAGGGCAACCTCGCCGCCGCCCGCTACCGACTCCAGGCGCTCGCCGAGGAACTGGTGCTCGGGTGAGCAGGACGCCCGCGACCGCCGTCGGGTTTCGGCCAGCGCACCGGACGGACCGCCCCCGCCCCCCGTGCACCACCGGGCGGTGGTCCGGATGACCGCCGCGCCCGCCGCCGTCCCCGCCGCCGTCCTTCCTTCCGTTCCGCCGCAGACTCCCGGCGAGGCACTCGGCCTGCTCGCCGCCCGCCGCGCCACCGGCGCCCTGCACGGCCCGCTCGGCAGCCTGTACCTCGTCGACGGCCGGGTGGCCCACGCCGACTCCCCGCGCGCGCCCGGCCTGGCCGACCTGCTCACCGGCTGCGGCCGGATCACCCCCGAGGACTGGGCGGAGCTGCTCCGCGTCCACGGCCCGCACACCCGGGTCGCCGAGGCGCTGGTCGAACGGCGGCTGCTCACCCGGGGCGAACTCGAACTCGGCCACCTGAGCACGCTCTTCGACGCCGCGTTCTTCGTCCTCGCCGACCGGACCGGCGGGCTCTGGCGGTTCGAACCCGAGGCCCGGCACTGGCTGGGGCCGGTGCGCGCGGTCGACGCCGAGCGGCTGCGCCGCGAGGCCGGGCGTCGAGGCCGACTGCTGGAACGGATCTGGCCCTGGCCGCAGCTCGACACCGCGCCGGTCCGCCCGGCCGCGCCGAGCGCGCAGCCGTCGCACCGTACGGCGGGCCGCCGCCGGCACGAACTCCTGGACCACGCCGACGGCCGAAGAACCCCGGCGGACCTGGCCCGGCTGCTCGGCCGGTCCGGCTTCGGCGTGACGGCGGACATTCGCCGCCTGGCCGCCGCCGGACTGCTCGACGCTCCGCGGCACGCCGCACCGGGGACCGCGCCGCCCGCCGAGCCACCGGCCGCGCCGTCCGCCGCGCCGCCCGCCGAGCCACCGGCCGCGCCGTCCGCCGCGGAACCCGAGGCGCCGGCACCCGTCCGCCCGGCCGGCGGCCTGCACCGCCGCGTCCCCGGCGCCACCCTCCCCGGCGCCATCCGCACCGGCTCTGGGGCGCCCGGGAGCACAGCCCCCGGCCCCGCGGCCGCCGCCCGCTCCGATCGCCCGCCCGCCGCGGCAGCGGCCCACCCGCTGGCCGTCCCCGACCCGGACATCGCGCTGCTGACCCGGGTCCGAACCCTTCTGGAGGCCCGACTTTGAACCACTCTCCGCCCGCGACCCCGTCGTCCCGGCCATGAGGCGGGCGCTCAAGCAGCGTGTCGGAAGGAGACAACTGATCGCCTTGGAGACCGAGCTGCTCGCCGAACTCCGCGCCGTCAAGCACCGCGTCCCACACCTCGCGGGCGGCCTGGTGGCCAGCGTGGACGGCCTGCTGGTCGCACACGACACCCACGGGGCGGAACCCTCCGGCCTGGCCGCGATGACCGCCGCCTCGCTGTCGCTGGCCCAGCGGCTCGCCGACACCACCGGCCAGGGCGACTTCCGTGAGTCGCTGGTGCGCGGCGAGCACGGCTACGTCGCCACCTACGCGGCCGGCGGCAGCTGCGTGTTGACCCTGCTGGCCCACCCGGACGTCAACGTCGGCCGGCTGCACCTGGAGGCCCGCCGTTCGGCCCAGCGCATCGCCGGACTGCTCAACGACAGCCTCCTGCCCAAGGACCCGCGCGACCCCGCCTGACCGACCGACCAGACCTCGCGCGACAACACCCATCACCCAACCACCGAACGGGAGTTACCCAGATGACCGACGCAGCCGGCGCGCTCAAGCAGGCCATGACCGTCATCGAGGGCGCCATCGGCGCGGCCCTCGTGGACTACAACAGCGGCATGGCGCTCGCCACCCTCGACGGCCCCGGCGGGCTGGACCTCAACGTGGCCGCCGCAGGGAACACCGACGTGGTCCGCGCCAAGATGCGCACCATGGACATGCTCGGCCTCCAGGACGGGATCGAGGACATCCTCATCACCCTGAGCAGCCAGTACCACCTGATACGGCCGCTCACCGGCCGCACCGGCAAGGGGCTCTTCCTCTACCTGGCGCTGGACAAGACGCGGGCCAACCTCGCGATGGCCCGCCACCAGCTCACCAGGATCGAGGCCGACCTGGAGGTCTGACCGAACGACGGGACGGTGCCCGGCGGCTCAGGCCCCGCCGGGCACCGTCCAACTGACCTCGCCGCCCGGCAGCCCCGCGCAGACCGCCCCCTCGGCGGTCACCACGCTCCACGGCGCGAGCTGCGCGTGCGGCGGGACGGACAGCGCGCCGCCCTCCGCGAAACCCAGCTCCAGGCCGCCGGCCGGCGTGATCTCGGCCAGGTCGACGGTCCGGCCGACCAGCGCGAGCAGGACGCCGGTCGGCCGGAAGGTCAGCGCCGGAAAGAAGTGCGCCACCTCCGCCGGGGCGGCGAAGGACGGCGCCGCGAGGCGGAACTCGTGCGCCACCCGGACGCTCACCGGCCCGTCGAAGGTGAGGTCCAGTCGGCCGCCGCCGCTGACCGACGCCACCCGGCGGCCGGTCAGCACCTCCGTGATCCCGTTCTGCATGCCCCCAGTGTGGCCCACCCGACCGGAGCCTGTCCGCCCCGCCGGACCGACCCCCGCACCAAACGCCGCGCCAAACGCCGCACCAAACCCCGTACCAGCCCCCGCGCCGACACGCCCTACCCGACGGCGAGCCCGCGTACCAGCTCGACCGGCCCGCCCGCCCGCTCCCGGGCGGCCAGCGCGGCGGCCGTCCGGGCCCAGGACGGGCCGGTCAGCAGCGTCCGGGCCTCGGCCGGGTCGCAGAGCCGATACTCCACCAGCTCCTCCTCCTGGAGCGCGATCGAGCCGAGCATCCGCTCCGTCACGGTGCCCCCGTCGAACACGGACACCAGCACGGCGGTGTCCCGCCCGGTCGCCGGGCCGGCCTCCGGATCGGCCGCCGCCCCGGGCTGCCAGTCCAGCGCCAGCAGCCGCCCCGGCTCGACCTCCCAGCCCAGTTCCTCGCGGATCTCGCGCCGGACGGCCGCCCGGGGCAGCTCCCGGTCCGCCTCGATCCCGCCGCCCGGCAGGGTCCAGTACGGCACCCGGCCGCGCGGCCCGTCCCACGGCCGCAGCCGGACCAGCAGCACCCGCCCGGCGCCGTCGGTGAACAGCGCCCGCGCCTTGGCCCGGATCCGCGGGCGGGTGGCGATGTAGGTGTCCCGGTCCATCGGCGGCTCCGAAGCCGGGCCCGGGGAGTGTCCGGGGCCCTGTCCGCCGGGCCCGCCGCCCAGCGCGGGCACCCCGGCCGGCCCGGTGTACGCGGGCGGCGGTTCCACCGCCGGCAGATGGTCGAGTGTGTGGCCCACCGGTCGGCTGTCCTCCAGCTCCAGCGGGCCGGCCGACCGCGGCGCCCGCAGACAGGCCGTGACCCGCCGGGACAGCCGGGGCGGCAGCGCGTGGCCCGCCTGCTCCGGGGTCAGCCAGGCCCAGCCGCCGACCTCCGCCGCGTCCGGCCGGAACGCCGCCGCCTGCTCGGCGGTGAGTGGCTGCGCCCAGTACAGGTAGGCGGCGATCGGTGGCCGGAAGTCATCGAGCGTCCAGTCGATGCAGGCCAGCGGGCCCAGCCGGGGCGTGAACCCCAGCTCCTCCTCCACCTCGCGCACGGCGGTCTCCCGCGGCGAGCGGTCCTGCGGCTCCCACCCGCCGCCCGGGATCGCCACCGGATGCTTCCGGTCGTACGGCAGCCGCACCACCAGAACCCGCCCCTGCTCGTCCGGGAACAGCACCCCCGCCGCCGCCAGCAACTCCCGCCCGTCCCCGCGTGACGCCCCCATTGCTGCTCCCTCCGTCAGGCCCGACCCGAAGGCCGTGCCCTCCCGACGACATCCCCGGCCGCCCTCATGGTTCCCACCGCACACCGCATCCGATCAAGCCGCGGGCCGAAGCCCCCTCACCCCAGCGACGCGAGCGCCTGCGCCGCGGCGCGCGCCATTTGCTCGTCGTGCCGCCCGGTCGACCCGCGCAGCCGGGCGAGGCCCTCCGCCGCCGCCAGCGCGAGCAGCCCGGGCAGCAGGTCGGTGCTGCGGGCGGCCACCCAGCGGGTGCCCTGGGTGGCCATCCACCACAGGTCGGCGGCTCGGCCGGGCTGCGGCTCGGCCGGTGCGATGGTGGGCGGCGGGCCGAGCGGGTGCCCGGCGGCGGCGAGCAGCTCGTGGAAGCCGCGGGCGATCAGGTGGTGGCCCTCGGCGCTGGGGTGCAGTCGGTCGACGCTGAGCAGGCGCCGCTGTGCGCACCAGGGGAGGTCGGCGATGTGCAGGTGCACCGCCCGGTGGCGGGCGGTGAGGGCGTGCACCACGGTGTTGACGGCCTGCATCCGCCGCGCCAGCGGGCGGGCCAGTGGGGCGGGCAGGCGGAGCAGGGTGCCCGGGTCGGGCAGGCAGGCGGTCAGCAGGACGGCGCCGTGGCCGGAGAGTTCGCCCATGGTGGCGTCCAACTCCAGGGTGGTGCGCCGGATGTCGAAGCCCGCCCGCAGGGTGTCGTTGCCGCCGACCACCACGGCCGCGAACTGTGGTCCGAGTTCCACCGCGGCCGGGAGTTGACGTTCCGTCAAGTCAACTGTCAGGGCGCCGCTGCAGGCCAGGTTGGTGAACTCGACGGCGTCGCCCGCAGGTGCCAGCGACCGGGCCAGGACGGCGGCCCAGCCGCGCCACCCCTCGCCGACCGGGTCCCCGACCCCTTCCGTCAACGAGTCCCCGAGCGCGACGAACCGCGCCGGTCCGCCGGTGGCCGACCGGCCGTCCGCCGACCGGTCACGCCCGGTGCCGAGCACGCTCATCCCAACCCTCCTCCACCGCGCCGGAGTTCCGTACGCCGTGAGCCGCCAGGAACGCCGCCACCGCGGCCGGCCAGCCGAACCGCTCGGCCTGCGCCCGGGCACCGGCCCGCCGGGCCTGCTCCGGGCGCGCCAGCAACTCCCGTACCGCCGCCGCGAATCCGTCCCCGGTGTCGGCGGCGGCCACCCCGGCCAGTCCGATCAGCCCGGGTAGGGCGGAGGAGCGGCTGACGGCCACCGGCGTCCCGCAGGCCAGCGCCTCCATCGCGGCGAGCCCGAAGGTCTCCACCGGCCCGGGCGCGAGCACCACGTCCGCGCAGCCCAGCAGCCGGGCCAGCGACTCCCGTCGGCCCAGGTGCCCGAGGAAGCGTACCGGCAGCCGCAGCCGCTCCGCCCGGGCCGCCAGCCGGTCCCGCAGCGGCCCGGTGCCGGCCACCACCAGGACGGCCGGCAGCCGCCGGGCCCGCAGCGCGGCCAGTGCCTCGATCGCCCGCTCGGGCCGCTTCTCGGCCGAGAGCCGGGAGCAGAGCACCAGCAGCGGTTCCCCCGGTGCGGCGTACCGCGCGCGCTCCCGCTCCCGCGCCGCCGGGGGCAACGGGCGCATCGCGTCCAGGTCCACGCCGAGCGGGGCCCGGGCCAGGTTGGGCGCGCCGATCCGCCGGAACTCCGTCGCCGCCCAGTCGGTGGTGCAGAGCACCGAGTCGTACGCGCGCGCGGTGGCCGCGTTGAGGCGGTCGGCGGCCGCGTCGGCGACCGGACGGGGCAGGCCCCAGGTGCGCAGTACCCCGGCGGCGCTCTCGTGCGACACCATCACCGAGCGGACGCCGTGCCGCCGGGCCCAGCCGCCGGTCCAGCGCAGCGTGGTGCGGTCGGACACCTCCAGCCGGTCGGGCTTCAGCCGGGTGAGTTCGGCGGCCACCGCCCGCCGGTCGGTGAGCATCCGGTAGCCGCCGCTGGCGGGCAGCACCGGCCCGGGCAGGGTGATCACCAGGCCCTGCTCGCCCTCCTCCTCGCGGCGCCGCTCCCCGGGCACGATCAGCACCGGCCGGTGCCCGGCGGCCAGGTAGCCGGCGCCGAGGTGCCGCAGCGCGGTGCGCAGGCCGCCGGAGACCGGGGTGACGAAGTTCGCGAGCCGCACGACGGTCAGCGGCTCGCGGTCGGCCGTGTCGGTCATGCCGGCAGCTCCTCCCCGATGGCGGCGGGCTCGACGGCGACCGGCTCGGCGGCGACCGGTTCTGCGACGACCGGCTCGGCGGCGACCGGTTCGCCCGTCGCCGGGGAAGCGGCCGGGGGAACGGTGGGCACCGGCACCCCGTGGTGCTCGGCCAGCACCTCCGCGTAGTGCCGCAGCAGCAGGTCGCCGACCGCCTCCCAGGTGCGCTCCGTCACCTCCGCCCGCCCGGCGCGCCCGTACGCGGCCCGCCGCGCGGGGGCGGCGGCCAGGTCCGCCACCGCCCGGGCCACCGCGGCGCCGTCCCGGGGCGGCACCAGCAGGCCGGTCCGGTGGTGTGCGACCAGGTCCAGCGGCCCGCCGGCGGCCGGGCCGATCACCGGCACGCCGCTCGCCATCGCTTCCTGGATGGTCTGACAGAAGGTCTCCAGCGGGCCGGTGTGCACGAACACGTCCAGGGTCGCGAAGCAGCGGGCCAGCTCCTCGCCCGTCCGGCGGCCGAGGAAGACCGCGCCGGGCATCGAGGCCCTCAGCCCGGGCCCGGACGGGCCGTCCCCGATCACCACCACCCGCACCCCGGGCAGCGCCGACGCGGCGGCCAGCAGGTCGACCCGCTTCTCGGGCGCCAGCCGCCCGACGTATCCGACCAGCACCTCCCCGCCCGGGGCGAGCGCCCGGTGCAGCGCCTCGTCGCGGTGCCGGGGGTGGAACCGCACCGAGTCCACCCCGCGCGGCCACAGCTGCACCCGGGGCACCCCGTGCGCGGTGAGGTCCTGCGCGGCCGGGGTGGACGGCGCCAGCGTTCTGGCGGCCGCCCGGTGCACGGCCCGGATCCGCCGCCAGGCGGCCGCCTCCCCGAGGCCCCGCCCGGCCCGGTAGGCGTGGGCGTACCCGGCGAGGTCGGTCTGGTAGACGGCCACGGCGGGCACGCCGAGTCGTGCCGCGACCTGCATCCCGCGCGCTCCGAGCACGAACGGGCTGGCCAGGTGTACGAGGTCGGGCCGGTGCCCGGCGACGGCGGCGGCCAGCTGCCGGCTCGGCAACGCGATCCGCACCTGCGGGTAGCCCGGCAGCGGCACCGACGGGATTCGCACCACCGGCAGCTCCACCGCCTCGGCGCCGAAGGTGTGCGGCGGGCACTCGGCGCCCCGCGCCGGCGCGGGGGTGACGACGAGGGGCTGGTGGCCCCGGCGGACCAGATGCTCGGCCGTCCGCAGCACGCTGTGGGCGACTCCGTTGACCTCGGGCGGAAAGGATTCGGTGACGATGACGACGCGCATGCCAGTGTTCTGTCCGCGCCCGGCGTGCACCCGGCCAAAGGGATCTGTCGTACAAGCGAACGCGGGTCGGCGATTTGCACCACCGACCCGCGTTCGCGTCGCGCCGCCTCAGTGCGAGCCGGCCGCCTCCTTGAGCTCCGCGTACGGCGCGAGCTTGCGGAGCGACTCGATGCTCTTGAGGCAGTCGTCCCTGCTCTCCTGCGGGTCGCCGGTCACCACGATCGTCCCGTTGCTCGCCTTGAGCCGGAACCGGTGCATCCCGCTCTCGTCCTTGTACAGCTCGAATTTCCCGGCCATGCCAGTAACAGCCTTTCGCTCGATGGCCCCCTGGCACCGCAACCTAGGGTCAAATCCTTTGGAATGCTCGCTAGTTGACCCAGTCGGGCGGCGGCCATTCGAGTCGCGGAGTCGAGTGCTGCTTGGCCGCCATGAGGGAGCGTGATCCCGACCTGGGCCGCAGTCGTTCCGGCAGCCTCGCGACAGTCTCGGACATCCTCGATGCCGTCTCGCTGGACGGATCCGGCGCCTGGATTTCGCCCGAATGGCCGACGAGGGCTGGTGTGCGGGCGGCTGGGCGTGGTGGCCCGGAAGTGCTCCTTGCGGCAGCCTCGTTTCACCGGCGGACCGGGGTGGTGCCGTTCATGCCGAAGCGAGCGGAGCACTGCTCGCCGGATCGGTTGTTCGCGTTCCAGACGCAGATCCACATCGTGTAGCCGATGTCTGGGACGAAGCTCGTCTTCGCGGCGCCCCAGGAGGCGCGGAAGGTGTAGGTGATGCCGTCGCTGCGGGCGAGCTCGGCGACGCAGGTTTGGTTCAGGGAGGTGTTGAGCACGCCCGCGAGCGAGCCGGAGCCGTTGTCGTCCAGCCAGGCGGAGCAGGCGGCGTCGTTGCCGAGCCAACTGGTGTCCGCCTCGGAGCCCTTGACCTGTGTCGGGTCGTCGCTGCCGTTGATGCCGCTGATCGATGACGAGGTGGGGCTGGGGGCGGCCGCTGAGGGTGCGGCGGGGGCAGTGCTCGGTGGGGTGGTCGGGGGCAGGGTAGCGGGTTTGGCGGTAGCGGAGGTCGAGGGCCGCAGGCTCGGGGAGGGTGTCCGTGTAGTGCCGGCCGGGGCGGTTGAAGGCGGGGGAGAGGGTTCGGCGGTGGCGGAGATCGAGGCGCTCGGGCTCGCGGAGGGCCCGTGCGTCGTCCCGGCCACGGGCTCGACGGTGACCGGCGCGCCGCTGGACCCTTGCGAGTTGTGGTTCTGCGGGGAGGTGGACGGGCTGAGGACGAACACCGCGACCGCGCCGAGGGCGGTCGCCGCGGCGATCGGCACCAGGAACAGGTGCTTGCGCGGGCGGCGAGGTGATGCGAGAGGTGTGGTCCCGACGTCAGGCTTCGGGTCCGTGCTCGGATCCGGTGGCGGGACGGTCTCCAGCTTGCCGACCGGCGTTTCGGCGAAGGCACGTCGCGAGTCGATGCGTGACATGACCTCAGGCGGCCAGGACGGGGGAGGGACGAGCCGGTGCGCGTGGGTCGCCAGGACGATCTCGTCGGCGGCGGGGCGTGCTCCGGGGTCGGTGGCGAGACAGGGCTCGAGGAGGGCGCCGAGGTCGGCGTCCATGGCGCGCAGCGGCTCCACGTCGGGGACGGCGCTGGGCGTGCGACCCGAGGCGGCGTAGAGCAGGAGCGCCGCGAGCGAGTAGACGTCCGCGGGCGCTGCCACGTCCTCGTCCCCGGCCTGCTGTTCCGGTGCCGAGAAGCCCTGCGTTCCGTAGCTGCCACCGCTCCTGGTGAGCCTCGCCTGGTCCGCGGCGCGCGCGATGCCGAAGTCGATCAGCTTCACGCCGTCGCGCACCAGCATGACGTTGGCGGGCTTGATGTCGCGGTGCGCGATCTCGGACGCGTGTACGGCCCGCAGTTGAGCGGCTGTCTCGGCCAGCAGTAGCCACAGCGCCTCGGCGGGCAGCGGGCCGTGCAGCCGGACCGCCTCGTCCACCGTGAGCCCGGGGACGTACTCGGTGGCGAACCATGGGCGTTCCGGAGTGGCGTCGCTCGCCAGCACCCGCGGTCCGACTCCGAACGGCACACGGTAGAGGATGCCGACCTCTCGTTCGAAGCGCTCGCTGGAGACCAGCCGTGGCCGGACGAGCTTGACAGCGGCGTAGCCCCTGTCCGAGACCCCGAGGTAGACCTCGCCCATGCCGCCGGTGCCGAGCAGGCCGATGATGCTGAAGCTGCCGATCTCCTGCGGATCGCCCGGACCGAGTGGTTCGGCGACCATGCTGTCGATCGCAGCAGCTCGCCGGCTGATCGTGCTCACGCGGGCAGGCTATCGAGCAAGCCCACTCAGGGCAAACAGAGTTGGCGGTTCGGCAAGCTCGGCACACCGCATGCCCGCAGGAGGACTGGTCCTCCCGGTGCGCTCGTACACTGGCGCGAGCCGAGGCGGAGGTATGTGAGATGGCGTACGGAGACTTCCCACCCCAGATGCTGCCGCCGGGCAGTCCCTCCGACAGGGTGCCCTCGGCGCCACCCGGGACGATCTTCGTGCTCGGCCCGGAGGGTGGGTACGCCGTGCCGCCGCGCCGGTACACCTTGCTGTTCGGGCGCGACCGCGAGGACGTGCACGTACCGGTCGGTGTCGACGACCCGACCGTCAGTCGTCGGCACGGCGTCTTCACCTGCGCCGGCACGGACGGCGACTGGTGGCTGGTCAACACCGGCAATCTGCCGATCGAGTTGCCCGACGGCGTGCTGATGCTCACCAGCCACAAGCGGATCATGGGGCCCGGGTACACCCCGCTGGTGATCAACTCGTCCAAGCGGCGGTCCCACCTGGTGGAGGTCCGCGTCGTGGACGGGGATGACCTGCACCCCCGTTCCACGAGCAGCGCCGAGACCGCGGCTCCCGAGACGGTCTACCTGCTCTCCCTGCAGGAGCGGCTGGTGCTCACCGCGCTCGCCCGGCGCTACCTGGAGGGCCAGGACGCCTTCCCGCTCCCGTCGGCCTGGGAGGAGACCGCGCGGCTGGTCAACGCCTCGCCCCACGTGACCAAGTTCTGGACCCACAAGTCGGTCGCCAACACGGTCGAGGACGTGCGCGAACGGCTGCGCCGGCGGGGCGTGCGCGGACTGACGCGCGACGAGGTCGGCGAGCCGGTCGGCTCGACGCTCAGCGTCAACCTGATCAGGGAACTGCTGAAGACGGCGACGCTGAACGCCCAGGACCTGGAGTTGCTGGCCGATCAGGGCTGACGCGTTTCTCGGGCCTCCGTCTCGGGCGCGGCTTCGGCGTTGTGGTTGTACGTGACGTGCATGGTGCCGTGTTCCACGGCGAAGACGGCTGCCTGGTCCTCGGCCGAGTTCTGCTGGCGCGGTTGGGGCTGCGGCTGCTCGGGGTGATGCGTGGTCGTGTTCGTCACGTGGTTGCTGTCGCCCACGATGAAGGTGCCGGAGACATCTCCGGCGTGGATGTCGCCGGGGGTGGATTCCGTAGGCATGGTCGGCCTTTCCTGGTCGGTCTTGTGGCGGATTACCAGGCGGTGCAGTGGATCACCAGACTCTGCCAGGCCGAGTTGTATGCCGAAGCCTGGCTGGCCGTGTTGTAGCCGGTACTGGGATTGTTCCGAAGCGAGCGGAACTGGCTCTCGTCCTGCTGGAGAGCGGTCAGAATGCCCTTGAGGTTGGAGACCACGGATCCGTCCCGCGCTTGCGAGATGGCTCCCCGCAACGTGGACTCGCTGGCGCGCAGGTCTTTGAGGATGATGTCGATACGGGATTTCATCGTGCTGTCGTCGGGCACGGTGGAGGTCCGTCGTGAGTTGTACGCGGCTACGGCGTTGTTGTATGAGCCGAAGGCGCTGTGAACGGCGGCCAGGTCGGCGTTGTACTGCTGGGTCTCTTTTCCCAATTCCGGTACCACCGTTGCGCACACGGGATCGACGGGGTCCGGCGTTACCAACGGGGCCGGGGCCGGCGGCTTGGGGGTGTAGACCGGCGGGGCCGGGGCCGGTGGGTTGGGGGAGCGGATCGGCCGAGTCGGGACTGGCAGGTTGGTGGCGTTGGCCGTTGTGGTCCGGTCCGACTGGTTCTGGGCGTAGACCATGGCGCCCACGCCGAGTACGGCTGAGGCGCCGACCACACAGGCGACGACGAGGGCTGCTCCGCCCTTGGCGCCCGCGGCACCGGTGGTGGCGAGCGCTGTGTGACCTGTACTGGTTGTGGTCGTGGTGCTGCTCGCGGCGTGCGTCGAGTGGGTGGCGGAGCTGTGCGCACCCGAGAGGTCGATCTTCTGCGGCACTGCGTGCGAGGGAGCGTGCGCGCCGGCCACGTGGCCGGTGGGTGGGGGCTGTTGGGCGGCCTGGGACAAGTCGATCACCTTCGGTGCAGCCGGCGGGTGCACGGGAGCCGGAGCACCGGAGGCGGGGACCGGTTGGGTGATCGTTGGGGGGCTGACCACCGGATGAGTGACCGTCGGCGGGGTGGCCACGGTCGGTGTCGGCGTGACCGGCGTGACCGGCGTGACCGGCGTGACCGGTGCAACTGGGGCGATCGGCGTCATCGGGGTGACCGGCACGACCGGCGCGAGAGGCGCGATCGGCGGCACCGCGGTGATCGCCGTCGTGGCGGCCTGGTGGGCCACCGAGTGCGCTTGCAGAGCGGCGAGTTCCTGCCAGAGCACTCCCGCCTCCAGCACCAGGGCCGTCGTCAGCGCCGCCCGGCCGATCGCCTTGCGGCGGGTGCGCGCCTCCCCCAGGAAGAACTCCTCGCCCGCGCGGTCGCCCGCGCTCTTCGCGGCGGCCCAGCCGGCTCCGAGGAGGCTGCCCCACGCGTCGAACTGCCGGGAGAGCGCCAGTTTCGGCGAGGCGGCACGGGCCAACTCCACGCCGAGCTGCGCCTGTCCGCTCCGCTCCGCTCCCAGCACCGCGACGTCCAGGGCCTGGAAGTGGGCCGCGACCTCGTCCGGGGTGGTCTCCCGCGACTCGACCCACGCGGTGAGCGCCCGGCAGAGCTGCGCGGCGGGGAACTGCGTCATCCGGCTCTTGAGCACGCACTCGGCGACGTCCGGCGGACACCCGTAGCCGGTTTCCGAGGCGACCAGCAGGCCGTGCCGCACCAGGCCGTCGGCGAGCGCATCGGCGTCCGTGCGGCCGAGCAGGGTGTTGAGCTGCCGTGCAGCCAACTCGGCGCCAGACAGCGAGCCGAGCAGGTACAGCAGGTCGCGCTCCTCCGGCCGGAGCCTGTTGAGCAGCGCGGGAAGCAGCGCGGGGAGATCGGCGATGCCCGGCAGGCCCTTGCCGGTCGCGGCCGACAGGGCGATGCGCCGCAGTCGGAGCGGATTGCCGTGCAGGGCGTCGCACAGCGCCGTCACGGTCCGCGCTTCGTCGGGCTGCAGCGCGCGGGCCAGGACCGTCTGCACCAGGACCACCCCTGCCGGGGCCGTCAGTCCGTCGAGTCGGATCGCGTGTACGCCGGCGACCGACGACCGGCGCTGCGAGGTGAAGACGAACGTGGAGTGCTCGGCCAGGTCGAAGAGCCGGTGCAGGTCCTTCTCGTCGAGTCCCGCGTCGTCCAGGTAGATCCGCAGCCGCAGGGTCTTCAGGTGCTCCTTCAGCACCTCCAGCGACGGCTTGTAGTTCGGCGCGTCGAAGCTGATGTCGAAGATCGCCTGCGCGAGGTCGTCGGCCGTCCGTCCGCCGGCTTCGATGTAGGCGGCGCCCTCGGGCCCGCGCGGCAAGGTGCGGGCGAGGTGGCGCAGCAGCGCACTCTTGCCGACCCCGGAAGTGCCCCAGATCTGCACCAACTGCCGTGCCCCGATGACCTGTTGCAGTATCTGGAGCTCCCGCTCCCGGCCGATCAGCGGATCGGCGGCGGAACGCGGCAGGTGGGAGATCGGCTGACGCTTGACCGGGTTCGGCGGAGGCCCCGCGTTCACGGTGATGGCCGAGCCGTTCCCGGTGGTGATGTTCAGGTTGGTCACGGTGTTCCGGTTGCCGACGATCATCGTTCCGGACACGTCGCCCGCCCGGATTCGCGCGGAACCGCCCGGAGCACCGTTGTTCTCTGGCATCTGTTTCTCCGGTCCTCTCCAACGCTCGGATCCCGGCACTCGGTCATGCTGGCGCCGACCCGTCGTCGGAACCCGGCGCTTTTACCTGTTTGGTGAGATCGCCCGTGAACCGGCCGGTTCGGCCGCGGCGGCGATCCGGGCGAGGTGATCCAGGTCGAGGATCGTGATCCTGCGGTAGCCCGTGACGACCGCGCCCGACTCCCGCAAGGCCCGCAGGGCCTTGTGGATCGACGACTCCGCGGCGCCGACCAGCGTGGCCATCTCCGGCTGCGACAGCGGGAGATGGGCTTCGGTGCGGCCGGGGCGCCCGTAGGTGACGGCAAGGTGGTGCAGGATCCTGGCCAGCCGCCCGAGCACGTCGCAACCGGTGAAGTCGACGATCCGGCCGGTTGCCGTGCGCAGCTTGGCCACCACGCTCGCGTTGAGTGCGAGCCCGATGGCGGGGTGCTGCTTCGTGCACGCCAGCAGTTCGGAGGGCAGGATGTAGCGGGCCAGCACCCGGCCGCAGGCGGTCACGGTGCCGATGCGCGGCTGACCGTCGATCCCGGCGAGCTCCCCGACGAGGTCCCCGGCCATCCGAACGGCCAGCAGCGCATCCCGACCGTCCTGTGCGTGCGCGGTGACCTTCACCGTGCCGCCGATCAGGAGCAGCGCGAAGTCCGAGGTGTCGGCCTCGTGGATGGTGATCTGACCGGCCGGGTAGACCACGCCGTGGCCGAGCCCCAGCAGGACTCGGCGATCGGCCTCGCCGACCCGGCCGAGCAGCCCGGTCGGCGGCCAGTAGGCCCCGGCCCCGCGCATCCGTGTGTTGCTCATCGGTCACTCCTCTTCCTCGTCCGGCCGAAGCCGGACAAGCCGTATTAGTAGCCGGTCCACCCGAGGACCCCTCCCCTACGATCTCGTTAACCATCGTGTCGGCACCGGGAATTCGGTGCCGACGGCAGATCGATCTTCGAACTGCCGGCCCCCGTCGTGATCGCGGAGGGAATGTGAATCCGAGGTACGAGTACCGAGCTCTGCTGGCGTGCGACATCGCGGGTTCCGCGGGCCGCGGTCAGCAGCGGCTGCAGGAGATCCGCGGTGTGCTGCGGTCCGCGCTGTTCGGCGCCCTCGGCGTCGCGGAGCTGGACCGGCGGGACTTCGCGTACGTGGACACCGGCGACGGCTGCCGGCTCGTCGCCCCGGCCGGGTTGCCCAAGGCCGGACTGCTGGTCCCGCTGCTGCCGGAGCTGGGCTCGCGGATCCGCGAGCACAACCGGCACGCCGGCCCGGACACCCGGCTGAGGGTACGGGCCGCCGCGCACGCGGGGGAGGTCCGGCTCGATCCGGACGGCACCGTCTCCGGCACCCCGTTCGAGACGCTCGCCCGGCTGCTCGACTCGCCCCCGCTGCGGCAGGCGGCCCTGGCCGGTCCGGACGGCACCCCGGTGGCCGCGATGCTTTCGCAGCACTACTACGAGGAGACGGTCGGGCACGGCTACGAGGGGCTCGAAGCCGGCGCCTTCACGGCGGCCGAGGTCCGGGTCAAGGAGTACGCCGCACGGGCCTGGCTCTGGTACCCGGGCAGCCCGGTCGGGCCGCACGGCGGTCCCGGCCCGGAATCCGGCTCCCGCGAGCGGCCTGCGGAAGCCGAGCCGCGGACCGTGGAGCAACTCGTCCAAGCCACGGGGAACGGCACGGTCTTCGCCGTCGGCCGAGGTGACCAGCACATCCGCTACAACGAACGGAGCTGAAGCGCCGATGAACCAGGAACTCGCCGAGCTGGCCGCGAGCGGAGCCACCGCTCTGGTGTCCGCGATGGGCACCGATCTGTGGAACGAGGCGAAGCGACTGATGAGCGGCGTCATCGCCCGGGCCCACGGCAGTCGCCGCAGGGAACTGTCCGTCGCGCTGGAGCGGGGGTCGACCGCCACGAGGGGAGCGGTCGACGCCGCGGCCGTGGACTTCTGGACCGAGGCCCTGTTCCAGTTGCTCGACCGGAACCCGGCTCTCGCCCAGGACGTCATAGCTCTGGCGACGCTGCGGACCGCGCAACGGCCGGAGGTCGTGGTCCAGGTCAACTCCGCCACCGGTTCCGGTGAGGTGTTCGCGGTGCAGCACGGTGACCAGCACTTCGCCTCCGGGCCGAGGTCCCGCGATCGTGAGGAACGGCCGTGAGCGGGGGCGACGGCCGGCGGGACGGCCTGGCGGACGGCTGGGTGCGGGCGGGGCTGCTCGCAGCCGTCGCCATCGGGGCCTTCGCCGAGGTCGGCACGCCGCACCGGCACTACGGCTGGCTGGTGGACGCGTTCGCCCTCGCGGCGGTGGGTGTCGTCGGCGCGGCGGCCGCACTGGGGTCCGAGGCCGCCGCGACGCCCGCCCGGCAGCGGGACCGGCCCGAACGGGAGCCCCGGCCCGACGCGACGGTGCCGGTCTGCCGCTTTGTCGCGGCACCGGCGGTGCCGACGGCCCAGCCCGGCAGGCCCCGGCCGTTCCTGCGCGAGAGGCCGACCGACCTGAGCGTGCCCCGCTTCGGCGAAGGCGCGCGGGCACAGGGCTACCCCTGGCTGCTGCCGGAGCGCACGGTGCAGAACGGCATCGCCGCCGACGAAGCCACGGTCGGTGCCCTCACCATCCGGGCCGCCTCCGTCGTCGGGCCCGGCCACCGCTGCGGCCAGCCCGCCGAGCCGCGACAGGACTCCTACCGGATCGGGCGGAGCCCGGACAGCCGGTACGCGATCGTGGCCGTGGCCGACGGCCTGTCCAGCGCGGCCTGGTCCGACGTCGGGGCCACCGCGGCCTCCAGCCAGGCCGTCACCCTGCTGCGCGAGCAGATCGAGACGGTCGGCTTCGACCGGCTCGACGTCAAGGCGCTGTACGGGCGGATCGCGGAAGCGATCGCCGCGCACGCGGCCGGACGCGGCGTCGGCACCTCGCACCTGGCCACCGTGCTGATCACCGCGGTGATCGCCGAGCCGGACGTGAACGGCGTGGCGCGGGCATGGGTCGGGTGGCTCGGTGACAGTTCGGCCTGGACCCTCGACCCGCGCGTTCCGCTGTGGCAGTTCTCCGCCGGCGAAGCCAAGGACCGCGCGGCCGCGGTGGTCTCGAACGAGGTCGCCGGCCGACTGCCGGACACGCCGCACCTGGCCGTGGACGGTTACGTCACCCTGGCGGCCGGTGCCGCCCTCGCCCTGGTCACGGACGGGATCGGCGACGCGTGGGCGGACCCGGCGGGCAACGTCAACGAGTACTTCGCCAACGCCTGGCGCGCGCCGGTCCCGGCCACCCGGTTCACCGCCGACGTCGGCTTCGACGCACCGCAGTGCCTCGACGACCGCACCGCCGTCGTGGTGTGGAACGGCAGCGGGACATGACCGACTCCGATCCCGTCGCCGGCGGCGGCGCCCCGGCGGTGGACCCGCGGGGCTGGGCGTTGCCGAGGACCGTGGGCCTCGCCGATCTCGGACCGCTCGCCGAGCCGATCTCCGAACACAACGGCCAGGCCGTCGCCGTACGGCCGCTGACGGACCATCCGGGCTGGCTGGCCAAGCTCTACCGGCCCGGCCTGCACCAGGAGGACGGCCACCGGATCGACCTGCTGATCTCGGCTCCGGACACGCTGCCGGAGACGGAGCGGGCGACCCTGTACGCCGGGACGTGCTGGCCCGCGGCCCGGATCCACGAGCCCGGCAACCCGGCCGTCGGGTGCGTGATCCCGATGGCGCCCGAGCAGTACCGTTCCGAGCTGCGGCGCGGCAAGTTCAGCGAGCGCCGGTTCCTGGAGATCGACTGGCTGGCGAAGTCCGACGAGTCGATCCGGGGCGTCGGCCTGCCGCGCCCCGGCTTCGAGGGCCGACTGACGGCCTGCCGCCAACTGACGGAGCTCGCCGCGATCCTGGAAGGCCTGGGCCTGGTCTACTCGGACTGGTCGTTCTCCAACGCCTTCTGGAGCCCGGAGCAGCGCTCCGTCTACCTGATCGACGTCGACGGCTGCCAGCCGAAGAAGATGCCCGACATCCACCAGCCGAACTGGGCCGACCCGCTCACGCCGCCGGGCTCCGACGCGGACCAGTACACCGACCGCTACCGACTCGCCCTGCTCGTCGCCAAGTGCCTGACCGGCCGGCGCGACGCGAGCACCTTCCACGGCGTCGCCGCGTCCCCCTGGCCGAACCAGCCCGCCGTCTCCGAGGTCCTGCTGGACATGCTGCTCGCGACCGACCGGGAACGACGGCCCGCGGCCGCCCAGTTGAACCAGGCGCTGAACAACGGGCCCTACCTCAGGGCCGTGCCGCGTCCGACACGCACTCCGCTGCCCCAACTGCCTCCGGTACAGGCTCCGGTGCTGCGTCCGCAGCCCGCGCCGCACGCGATCCCGGAGTCCCCCACCGTCACCCGCATCAGCACGGTCGAGGAGAAGCAGAAGGACGCGACCGGCTCGTCCACCAAGTGGATCTGGGTGCTCGCCTTCGTCGTGATCCTGGTCGTCATCATCGCCTCCAACCACTAGCTCAGAGGTGCACACAATGTCACTCTGCCTGCCCACCTACGTGGTGATCGACGCCTCCTCGTCGATGAAACCGCACGAGGCAGTGCTCAACGCGACCCTCTCGCGTCTGCACTACAACCTGGCGACGAATCCGCGCGTCTCGGAGTTCGCCAGGGTCAGCGTGGTCGCCTTCTCCACCGACGTGCACGTGGTGATCCCGATGTCGGACATGGAGCAGGTCCCGAGCATGCCCGAAGTGATCTGCGGCGGGGGCACCGAGTACGGCAAGGCCTTCGACCAGTTGCGGCAGAGCATCGAACAGGACGTCAGCAGCCTGCGGGCGCAGCAGTACAGCGTGCTGCGGCCGGCGATCTTCTTCCTGACCGACGGCGCTCCGACCGACGCGAGGTGGCGGGACTCCTTCCGCACGCTGGTGGACCGGAACTGGCCGCGCCACCCGCACGTGATCGCCTACGGCTTCGGCGGCGCCAGGCGCGACGTGCTGAAGGAGGTGGCGACCAAGGCACTGTTCATCGCCGACGGTTCGGACACCGAGTCGGCGCTGAGCGGGGCGATCACCGGCCTGCTCAACACCCTGATCGCCTCCTCGCAAACCGGTCAGATGCAGATCGCCACCGACGTCAAGGGCTTCGAGTACGTCCAGGTCGCCCAGGAATACGTGGACTGAGCGTGGACACCGACCTGCGTACCACGGCGCCCCGGGCGCTGCGGGCCTCCGCCGGGCTGTCCGTGCTGGCCGCGGTGCTGCTCGCCTGCGGCGGCGTGGTCGAGGTGGCGGGCAATCTCCTCGGCCCCTCGACGAACGGGGGCGGAGGCGGCTCGCACCCGGCGACGTCGATGCCGGTACAACCGACCTCGACCCCTGATGTCTCCTCTCCCGCCGCGGCGCCGTCGCCGAGTTGCTCGCTCTCACCCTCACCCACCCAGCTGCCCGAGCCTACGACCACCGCCACCACACCGGCGTCTCCTTCGGAGCATCCTCCAGGGAGAGGGGCATCCCGGACGAGGACTCCTGCGACGAAGAGTGCTGCTCCGTAGCTGCGATACCGGCGGGGTCGCCGAGGGAGGTCAGAGAGTTGACTGCCAGGGAATTGCAGGTTTCGCACCGCGGGCCGTCCGGAGACAGGGACCGGCCAGATCGTGGATGAGGTCTGGAGAGCAATAGTGGCCACGGGAGGCGAGGTGCCGTGCTGACGCTCGGCGCGTGGTGACGGCGGGCGCGGCGGCCGCGGCACTGCTCGCCGCCGCCGGCACCGTGCTGAAGGCGCCCGACGGGCTCGGTGCGCTCGCCGGCTCCCCGGCCGCACCGGCCAGCGCCACCGCTCCGGACCCGAACCTCCCGGCGCCGCTCGTCGACATGAGCGTCTCCCGCCAGTCCGAGGACCCGGGACGGACCGTCAACCTCACCATCGACGACGGGCCCGACCCCCAGTGGACGCCCAGGATCCTGGACGTCCTGGCCCGCAACGGCGCCAGGGCCGTCTTCTGCATGCTCGGCCCCAACGCCCAGGCCCACCCCGATCTCGCCAAGCAGGTCGTCGCCGCCGGCCACCGCCTGTGCGACCACACCGTCAGCCACGACACCGCCATGGACCACAAGGACGTCGGCTACCAGCAGCAGGAGATCCTCGACGGCCTGCGGATGATCCAGGACGCCACCGGTGGCGCCCCCGTCCCCTACTACCGGGCCCCCGGCGGCGCGTTCACCCCCGAGAGCCGCCAGATCGCCGCGGCCCACGGCATGCGCCCGCTCGGCTGGAACGTCGACACCCGCGACTTCGAGCGCCCCGGCCCCGACCAGATCGTCGCGACGGCCGAGGCGCAGCTCCGCAACGGCCCCACCGTCCTGCTGCACGACGGCGGCGGGAACCGGGCCCAGACCCTCGAAGCGCTCGAACGGCTCCTGCCCTGGCTCAAGGACAACGGCTACGCCTTCAGCTTCCCGCGCCGATGACGGGGGACGGCCGAGGCGGCCGGGCGTCGCCGGGTTCCGGCCTGGTACGCGGTTCAGACCCGGAAGGCCGCGACGTAGCGGGCGGGGTCGCGGGCCAGGTCCTTGTCCCAACGGTCCAGGCACTGCTCGGCGAATGTCCTTCCCCCGTCGAGCAGTTCGTCGAGGGGGTCGAGGTAATCCAGTACCTTCGCGGGCTCCAGCCCCGCGGATACCCGTGCGCTCAGCCCCGCGCGGGCCAGCCGGACCAGCTCGTGGGCGAGTTCGCGCACGGGGTCGCCACCGAGCGTGGTGTGCAGCCCGGTGCTCGGGAGTCTTGCCATCGCGGCGCGGTGGTCCCGCAGCGTGTAGCGCCTGAGCAGGTCCCAGGCCGCCGTTCGCGAGGGCTCGTGGTAGGTGAGGCCCACCCACAGCGCGGGGACGGCCGGGATGTGCTGGTAGGGCGGGCCGTCCGCCTCGCGCAGTTCCAGGGTCCGGCGGACCCGCACGTTCGTCCAGATCTGCGACAGGTGCGAGGCCCAGTGGTCGAGCGAGGGGACCGAGCCGTCGTCGAAGCCCCGCTCCAGGAGCAGGCCGAACGGCCGGTCGGGGGCCGGATGGAACCGGCCGTCCCCGCTGCGGTAGTAGATCATCGGGATCCCGAGGGCCCAGTCGATGACGTCGTCGGCGTCCACGTCCGGCCGCAGGGCGGGCGGCAGGACACCGCAGCGACGCGGATCCATCCGCAGCCAGGCATGGGAGCGGTGGGACAGCAGTTGGTTCGGCCGGCCGCCTTGGAGCGGCGAGTTGACGAGCAGTGCGGCGATGACCGGCGACGCGACCGTCTGCATCCGCAGCTTCTGGGCGAAGTCGTCGACCGAGACGTAGTCCAGGTGCACCTGAGTGCACAGGGACATCGACATGATCTCCAGCGCCCGACTGCCCGCCTCGCCGATGCGGGCGAAGTAGTCGCGCATGAGGGCGCCGCGGCGCATGGGCACCCAGGCGATGCTGCCCGGGGCGTCGAAGGGCAGGCCGGCTCCGGGCAGCAGGGCCCAGCCGAAGTCGGCGGCGAGTTCCGCAAGGCGCTCCATGGCGGTTCGCATCTCGTCGACGGCTGTTCCCAGGCCGATGGCCGGGGCGGAGGAGTACTCCACCTGCCCACCGTGTTCGAGCGTGATCTGGCTACCGTCGTCGAGGAGGACGCCGGTCAGGTTGCCGGAGTCCTCCAGTGGCTGGCCGCCCCACTGGGAGAGCACCGCCTTCAGCACCGCCCGCACTCCCCGCTCGCCCGAGTAGGGGGCGGCCAGGCCCGTTCGCGGGTCCACCAGGCCGCTCTCGATCTCCAGTCCGACCCGCTCGCACGCGCCGACCGGCGGGGCGAGCAGCGACCGGAGGGCGTGGCGGTCAAGCCCTCCGGCGGTCGCCGTGGACGGCTCGGGCCGGTGTTCGCCGGCCCGGGCGGTGCCGGTCATTCGGACTCCACCCGGGCCGGGATCCGCGCCTGCCGCCCGCGTTCGAGTACGTGGCCCACCGCGTTCAAGGCCGACTGTATGGCGCCCTGGCACCACGCGTGCGCACCGGACAGGTGTTCACCGGCGAAGAAGATCCGGGGATCGCCGGCCGGGTGGGGCGAGCCGAGCGCCGTGAGGTAGCGGGTGTGCTCGCCGGGCGTGAGGTGGGCGAAGGCGCCGCCCATGCCGAGCTGCTGGTCCCAGTTCCAGTGCACGATGTCGTCCACGTCGCCGTGGATACCGGGGTGCAGCCGTTCCAGGCAGTCCAGCACCAGCCGGTCCCGGTCGGCGTCCGGCAGCGCGGCCAGCCTGCGCGCGTTGGCTCCCCACGGGTAGGCCCCCAGGAGCACCGTGGGCTCCCGGGACCTGCCGGGGTCCCGGGCGACCCACCGCTCTCGGCCGGCGCCGTCCCCGTTCGGGGCCTCCTCAAGGAGGCGGGCGTTGTCGGAGGGGTACCAGCACTGCTGGATCGGCAGGTCCGTGAAGCTGCCCCCGCCGTAGATCCCGTCGTCCAGCTCCCACCTGCGCCGGGTGAGGTGCAGGAGCGTCTTGGTGCTGCTGGCGTAGTTGATGCCGCGGATGGCGTGGCGCTGGGCGTGCGGCAGGCCCGGGACGAAGGCGACGTGGTCGAGCGCGGGCGCCGGGACGCAGCAGACGACGACGTCGACGTGCTCGGTCAGCACGTGGTCCAGCCGTTTCCCCTTGACCAACACGCCGTCGCCGGTCAGCGCGAGTTCGTCGATGCGGGTGGACAGCCGCAGGGTTCCCGGCAGCAGCTTGTGGACGAAGGCGCGCACCAGGGCGTCCATGCCGTCGACCAGCTCCAGCTGGCCGGCGTGGAACAAGCCGAAGTAGTCGACCAGGACCTCGATCAGGGAGGACTGCTCGTAGTGGACCAATCCGCTCGCATGGCCCACCAGGTCCCAGGCGTCCTGCGACAGGTGCTCGCGGACGAACTGCCACAGCGACACCGAGACGAGCCGCTCGAGTGCGGGATCGTCCCAGCAGCCGTCGAGCAGGCGCCGCTGCTGGCCCGCCGTG
Source organism: Kitasatospora sp. MAA19 (assembly GCF_029894125.1). Lineage (GTDB taxonomy): Bacteria > Actinomycetota > Actinomycetes > Streptomycetales > Streptomycetaceae > Kitasatospora. Next base: position 11,206 of record NZ_JARXYZ010000043.1, on the reverse strand, counting down.
AGCGTCTGCCAGGCGCTCACCAGGAGGCGGTGGAGAATGCGGGCCGGGGCCTCCTGCTCGGCGGCGCGCAGGGAGAACGCCGTGAACAGTTCGCGCACGTCACGCACTCGGGCCCGGCGCCCGCGCAGGTGGTAGTAGGCGAGCGGGTTGACGTTGACGAAGGGGCGGGTCGCCAGGGCGAACTCGGACACGTAGTGCAGGACGCAGTGGTGGTTGGAGGGGATGCGCATGGCTCCCAGGTCCGCGTGCGTGCCGTCCCAGAAGTGATGCGTACGCACTCTCCCACCCGGTCGGTTCGACCGCTCGAACAGGACGACGTCGCAGCCGCGGCGCTGAAGCTCGTACGCGCAGACCAGGCCCGCCACGCCCGCCCCGATCACCGCGACCCGACCCGAAGCGCCGACCGCCGGCTCCAGTAGACCGACCGGGAACGCGAAGCTCCTGTCGAACACTCGCGCCTCCGCAATCGCGTCGATGCCCCGCCACGCCCCAGCCTGGGCCAGCGCGGCACCGCCAACAACCGGGACACCTCCATTCGAAGCCCGACCGCCGTGGTCGACCGACCTGATGAGGCCGGCCGGCCCCCTCGCCACGCTCAAGGCACTCTGCCTCTTCGTGGGTCCGCGTGACTGCTCGGCGATCACCTTCGATCGGGCGGAACGGTTCGCGGGGCCTGACCAGCTCGAACGCGGGGTGACGGCGGTGGTCGAGGAGGGCGGTGGCCAGGCGGCAGACGCCGCTGGAGCGTCCGGTGGCGGTGGCGATGGTGATCTCGCATTCGATGACAGATCAAGGACCCTTGTCGACCACCATGCAGCCTTGACTTCATGGCCTTGATCTTTAGGCCTGAAAGTCGCTATCCGAAACCGGTGATCAAGCCGTAGGAATGGCTTCACGGCCTGACCGGCCACCCGCGATCAGAAGGAGCCACCATCCATGATTCGCCTTCGCACCACCTGTATGGCCATCGCCGGTGCCGCAGCGATGTTCGCCCTGACCGCCGCGCCCGCCCAGGCCGCCCCGGGTGACGTCACGACCTCGTGCGGAAGCGTTCTCACCCCGACCGGCTACGTCGATGTGAGTTGGGGTTACAGCAGCAGCTGCGGCACGCAGAGCTTCAGCCCGAACATCAAGCAGATAAAGCAGCTCACCGGACTGCCCGTCGGCACCGTGGTCCAGGCCTGCTCCTCGACCTACCCGCCTGCGGGCTGGGTCCAGACCGGCTCGTACTACAGCAGCAGCTGCGTCGCCTGGTCGAACCCGAGCTTCAACAACAACGCCTGGCAGCTGAAGCGCGTCTCCTGATCCGGCGAGCCCGCTCGGATCCTCGGTCGGGTACCCGACTTCAGAGCTTCAAGGGCGACGGATCCTGATGGTCCCGCTGCCGGATGCCCAGCGGTGGTGGTACCCGTGCCGAGAAGGCCTCTGATCGAGGTCCCGGCCAGTAGGGCGACCGGGACCTCGGTGTCAGGGCCGGGGTGTCCAGCCGGGTGGGGTGAGGGCGGTGTCCGTGAGGATCCGGCCGACCGTCCCCGCCAGGGTGCTGTGCTGCGGGATGACGTGTTCGACGCCTCCGGGCAGCTGGTACCAGCCGACCGGTCTGGTGGGCGCGGGCGATGACCTTGACGGCCTGGGCCTGGGCCTGGTCGCTGTCGCCGGAGATGGGCCGTAGCCGGTCCCATTAGGCGGTGGCGGTGGCGGTGGCGAGGGCGACGGCGTGGACGCGGTCGACCAGGTCGGCGTCCAGGCCGGCGACGGCCGGCCGCACCGCCGCCTGGCGCGGCGGCGCAGCCGGCGCATGCGGGGGCGCCGCGCCGACAGGTCGACCACAAGAGGTGATACCGCGATCACGATGGGTAGGAGCGGGGCGTCAACCCCCTACCCACGGGAGACCCGCATGGCCCAGCAGGCCGACCTCATCCTCCACGGCGGCGCGATCGTCACCGTCGCCGAGAGCGCCGACGGCGACGCCCGGCCCGAGGCCGTGGCCGTCAAGGACGGCACGATCGTCTTCGTCGGCCCCCGGCAGGAGGCGCTGGACCAGTGGGGCGGCCCGCACACCGTCGTGCGGGACCTCGAGGGCCGCGCCCTCCTGCCCGGGTTCGTCGACGCGCACGGGCACCTCGGCGGCATCGGCCTCCAGGCCGTCATCGCCAACCTGCTGGCCGCCCCGGACGGCGACGTCACCGACCTCGGCTCGCTGAAGGACAAGCTGCGGGCCTGGGCCGCGAGCCCGGTGGGCACGGACTCCGAGTGGATCGTCGGGTTCGGGTACGACGACGCGATGCTCGCCGAGGGCCGCCACCCCACCCGCGAGGACCTCGACGAGGTGTCCACGGACCGCCCGGTGCTCGCCATCCACCAGTCCTTCCACCTCGGCGCGGTGAACAGCCTCGGCCTGAAGCGGCTCGGCTACTCGGCCGCCACACCCGACCCCGAGGGCGGGGTGATCCGACGGCGCGAACTCGCCGTCCCACCCGCGTACGGCGAGCCCGACGGGGTGCTGGAGGAGAAGGCGTTCACCCCGGCCTCGGACCTGGCGCTCGCGGGGCTGCCGGAACGGGAGCTGCTGATGCTGTTCGTCACCGGCGCGGCCGCGGCGGCGAGCTTCGGCTTCACCACCGTCCAGGAGGGCGGCACCACCCTCGCCAACCTCAAGGCGCTGCGGGACACGGCCGCCGCCGTGCCGTTCGGGATCGACGTGGTCGCGTACGTGAAGGCCGGCGAGGCGACGTCCTCCGCACTGGACGACCCGATCGGGGTGAGCGACGAGTACGTGGACGGCGTCCGCGCGGCCGGGGTGAAACTGGTCCTGGACGGCTCGCCGCAGGGGCGCACGGCGTGGCTCACCGAGCCGTACCTGACGCCGCCGACCGGGAAGCCCGAGGACTACTGCGGGTACCCGGCGGAGCCGGACGACGCGGTGGTGGCCAAGCAGGTCGGCACGGCGGTCGAGCGGGGCTGGCAGGTACTGGCGCACGTCAACGGCGACGCGGCGATCGACCAGTTCCTCGGGGCGGTCGAGGCGGCCGGGCCAAGCCGGCGGCCGACCGTGGCCATCCACGCGCAGACCGCCCGCGAGGACCAGGTCGAGGCGTTCGCCCGGCTGGGGATCGTGCCGTCCTTCTTCTCCATGCACACCTACTACTGGGGCGACTGGTACCGCAGGACGGTCCTCGGCGAGCAGCGGGCCGCCGTCATCTCCCCCGCCCGCTGGGCGCTCGACCGGGGCCTGCGCTACACCTCGCACCACGACGCGCCGGTGGCGTTGCCGAACTCGATCGCCGTGCTGTCCAGCCAGGTGACCCGGCGCACCCGCACCGACGAGGTCGTCCTCGGGCCGGAGCAGCGGGTGTCGGCCCTGGAGGCGGTCCGCGCGATCACCCTCAACGCCGCCCACCAGTACGGCGAGCAGGACCGCAAGGGCAGCATCGAGGTCGGCAAGCTCGCGGACCTGGTGATCCTCAGCGCCGATCCGCTGACCGTCGACCCGGAGGAGATCCGCGACATCGAGGTCGTCGAGACGATCAAGGCGGGGATGACCGTCCACCCGCCCGCACCCGCCGGCCGGGCCTTCGCGAGCCCGGCCACCGCACCCACCCCGCAGTGGGGCTGCTGCTGAACGGCGGCGTCCTGCCGAGCCACGCCCGGCAGGACCATGAGGTACGGCCAAGCCGGGATCCGTGGCCGTGCCGTCCGCGATGAGCTCCGCCCGGCCGGGGCTCCCGGGCCACGGGCGACCGCGCGGTCGCCCGTGGCCCACACCACCCCTCGGCCCGACAGCCCGTCGGAACCGTTCAGGAGACCACGTCACCCGGGCAGAGCCGCTGCGTGCCCGGCCGCCCGCGCAGGGTGGCGTCCACGCAGCCGCCCGGCAGGCCGTCGTGGACCGTGGTGCCGAAGTTGGCGGTGACGGTCAGCGTGCCGTCGCCGAAGACGGTCCGCTGCACCAGGTGGTCGTCGCTCAGCCAGCGGAAGGAGGTCAGCGGCCGGGTGCCGGCCGCCTGGTGCAGCGGGGCGAAGTACCGCTGCAGGGAGGCCAGTTCCCGCAGGTTCTGACCGTCGCGCGGGTCCTTGTCGCTGAGCACGAAGTTGAGCGGGGTGTTGTAGAGCATCGCCAGCAGCGCGCGCGTGGTCTTCTGCTCCGGCAGTTTGCCGAAGGGCAACTCCCAGCGTTCGACGTTGACCAGCGAACCGTGCAGCGCCGTCTCGTACAGCGGCACCCGGTACCGCGGGTCGTACATCGCCTTCAGGGCGGCGGCCACCCGGGCCTGGTGCCCGGGCTCGAAGTCCGTGGTCCGCACCGGCTTGAAGAAGGTGGCGGCGGCCTGGTCCGGGGTGTAGCCGCCCCAGGCGCCGTCGTCCTTGGGGTCCTGCGGCCCGCTGTCGAAGTGTCCGCTCTCCATCGCCCACAGCCGCCCGTCCACCGGGGTGCCCGAGCCGTGGTCGAAGGCCAGCACCTTGTTGGCCCAGGAGCCGGCGGACTCCGAGCCCAGGACCAGCGGGGCGGTCCGGCGCGTCGACGCGTCGTACGAGCCGTCCGTCAGGCGCCGCATCCGGGCGAGCCGGTTGGCACGGTCCTCGTCCATGGTCATCGGGTGGCCGGGGTCGAAGTCCCGGAAGAGCTCGCCCGCCGCGTCCACGTCGAGGAAGTAGCTGTCGGCCCCGTTGGCGACCAGCGAGCGGGTGCGGTCGGCCAGGTAGTGCTGCTGCGGCTCGGCCTGCTCGAACGCCTGCGAGCTGAGGTAGCAGCCCTTCTTGTGGAAGCCGGGTTGCGGCGTTCCGTCGGCCCCGAGTACGCAGAACCGGGGGTAGACGTCGTCCGGCCAGACGGTGTTGGGGGACGAATCGTCCGTCTTCTGCTGGCCGTTGGCGAAGGAGTCGTACGGCCCGACCAGATAGCCGGCGGCCTCGGCGGCCTTGACGTCCTCGCCCGTCATCGGGGAGTCGTCCGAGTCGTAGCCGAGCCAGAGCCGGGAGACGCCCAGTTCCTTGAGCCGGTCGAGGTAGGCGGGCCGGCGGGCGCCACCCCAGGCGTAGGCGTGGAAGGCGCCGAGCAGCTTCGCGGTCTGCGGGTTCTGCTTGATCTTCTCGCTCAGACTGCCGAGCTGCCCGTGCTCCGCGAGCCAGTTGCGGTAGTCCACGGCCGGGGCCACCGGGGAGCCGTCGGTCAGGGAGAAGGCCACGGTGTACGCGCCGGTGCCGTTCCCGGCGGCGAACCCGTGCTCGGCCGTGGCCCGCAGCCGCCCGTCCTGGGAGGCGAACGTCAGCGACGTGCCGATGTCGGTGGGGACGATGTAGCCGACGCCGGCCCGGCCGGGGCGCAGCGTGTAGCCCCAGATCGGCATGGACAGCTGCGAGCTCAGCTCCTGCTCCTCGCCGACCAGCGCTCCGTCGGAGGAGTTCCAGAACGGGTCGTCGACGGGAACGGACAGCCCCTCGCCGCGCGGGAACTGGATCGCGGCGGCGGCCGGATCGGTGGCGGTCACCGGCCACCGCACCGAGGTGTCGCCGCCGGTGGCGGTGAGGGTGACCAGCAACCGGCCGTGATCGGCGCGCGCTTCGGCCCGCAGGCCCTTCTCCGGATACGACCAGCCGGCGCCGTCCGCCGTCCGGACCGGGTCGCTCGCCTTGCCCAGCCCCTGGGCGGCCGGCGCGGAGAGCAGGATCACCTGCCCGTCCTCGGTCCGGGCCTCGGCCCGCAGCGTGGCGGCGTCGATGCTGGCGGTGCCGCCGCGTACGGGCACGTCGACGCGCCCGCCGTGGATCCGCACCTGCGAGGCGGGGCCGCCGGTGGCGCTCGCCACGGTTGCGGACAGCAGCGCGGTGGACACGGCGAGGACGAGGACGGCGCGCGGAACGTGCCGGCGGGCCGGGCCCGCGAGGGATGACGTATGAGTACCGGTGTGCATGACCCAGTGATACGGAGCACTCCTAAGAGGTCCTTAAGAACGGACCGCTGACCACTGCTCAGGCTGATGGCACCGGCTCGGCCGCGCTACGAGTCGGGGCGCGGTTGTGGTGTGGACGTGTTGGTCTGGCGGTTCCGCTGGTGTGTGGCTGGCGGGTGATCAGCCGACGGATGGTCAGGGCGTCGGCGGCGTGGAGGACGTCGTCCCGGGCCCGGCAGGCCACCGCCCCGGCTCCATCCCTGGTCAGGGCGCGTGGGCCCTGTCCTATGCTGGCCCGGTGAGTAGTGAACCGGTTTCGCCCGAGGCCACCGCCGTCGAGCTGATGCGGGCCATGACCCGGCTGCGGGCGCGGCTGCGCACCGAGGCCCCGATCGACGACCTGCCCTGGAACTGGTCGCACCTGACCACCCTGCACCGGATCGTCCAGGACGGTCCGACGACCGCGAGCGAGCTCGCCCAGGCCGAGCACGTGCGGCGCCAGTCGATGGCGGAGACGCTGGCCGCGCTGCGCGAGGGCGGGCTGGTCACCACCGCCAAGGACCCCGACGACGGCCGCAAGACCCTGGTCAGCGCGACCCGGGTCGGCCGGGTCCTGTGCGAGCGCATCCCGGCGGCGCGCGAGGCCTGGCTGTCGGAGGCCATGCGCGCCACGCTCCGGGCCGAGGAGCGCAGGACGCTCCACCGCGCCGCGGAGATCATGAACCGGCTGGCGGACTCCGACCGTTAGTCGGTGCTGACCGCAGAGGTCAGCGTGTCGAGGTCCGCGGTGGTGACGATCTCGGCCTGGCGCGGGAAGACCTTCTCGACGAGCACCCGGTGCACCTCGGGGTCGGGGTCGGCGACGGCGTCGGCCAGCAGGAACAGCCGGTAGTCCGCGTCGGCCGCCTCCCGGAGGGTGCTCAGGACCACGCCGCTGGTGGAGAGCCCGGCCAGGACCAGGGTGTCCACGCCCCGGGCGCGCAGCTCGGCCCGCAGATCGGTGTCGCTGGCGAAGGCACTGAACCGGAACTTGCGTACGGACAGGTCCTCCTTCCGGATCTCCAGCGAGGCGTGCGGCACCGTGGCAGGGCTGCCGTCGGCGAGGTACCCGGCCGCGGCGGCCTGGGCGAAGGTCTTGTTGCGGGCGGGCACCGCGGCGGCGTCCGCCTCGGTGAGCGCGACCCGGACGAAGACGACCTGGGCGCCGTGGACGCGGGCCCAGGCCAGTGCCTCGCCCGCGCGGGCCAGCAGGCCCTCCGGGTCGGGGACGACGGCCAGTACGGCGGGCTGGAAGTCCATCAGCAGCAGTGCGGTGCGGGCCGGGTCGATGGCGGCGGCAGCGGCGGCAGCGGCGGTGAAGCCCGGTGCGGCGGTGCGGCCGGCGGTCTTGTCGGTGGTCTGGTCGGTGGTCATGTCGGTGGGCAACTCTCTCTGGATCGGTGCCGGTCCCGGTCCGGGCGGCGGTTGACGAGGTCAGTCAGCGTCCCGCCGGTCGGCGGTGGCCAACCGGCGGTCGCAGACGGTCAGGACGAGGACGACGACGGCGATCGGGACCAGCGCCCAGGCGATCTGGTGCAGGCTGCTGTCGTCCACGTGCTGGTGGAAGGCGGCGCCGGTGATCGCCGCGGAGGCGATCGACCCGAGGTAGCCGAAGGTGCGCAGCAGCCCGGACGCGGTGCCGACCGTGGCGGCCGGGGCCTCCTGGTAGAGGACGGTCTGGTTGGCGACCGACCCGGCGCCGGAGGTCAGGCCGAACACGGCGCTCGCGGCGACGACCGCGGCGATCGGGGTGCCGCTGCCGACGAAGAGCACGGCCACCGCGCCGACCAGCAGCAGCACCGCGCAGGCGACCAGCGGCATCCGGACGCCGGCCCGCCGCGACACCACCCGGGCGGTCAGCGCGGACAGCACGCCCATCGGCAGCAGCGCCAGTCCTGCCTGGTAGGCGGACAGTCCGCGGGCCGCTTCGAGCCACTGGGTGAGCCCGTACAGGATCACGTACGTGCCCAGCAGCGTCAGGCCGTTGCGGATGTAGGTGCGGGTCAGGGCGCCGTTGGTGGCGAGCAGCCGGACGTCCAGGAAGGGGTGGGCGGCGCGCAGTTCCCAGCCGACCAGGGCCGCGGCGAGCACCAGGGCGGCGGCGAGCGCGGGCCAGTTCGGGTGCGGCAGCGAGGAGAGGAGGACCACCACGGCGGTGAGCATGGCGCCGAACCCCAGCATGCCGGGCAGGTCGAGGCGGCGGGTCAGGGCGCGCGGTGCGAGGGGTCCGACCGGGTCGGGGTCGGGGGCGATCCCGATCAGGGCCAGCGCGAGGGCCACCGCCGCGACCGGGATGTTGATCCAGAAGGCGGTCTGCCAGCCGAGCCACCCGACCAGCAGGCCGCCGATGGCCGGGCCGACGGCCACGGTCGCCGATCCCGTGACGGCCAGGCCGCCGAGCACCCGGCGTGGCGGGGTCCGGTACCCGGCGTTCTGGGCGCGGCGGCGGATCAGCAGCATCGCTGCGGGGTAGCCCGCCGAGGTGCCCGCGCCGATCAGCACCCGGGCGGCGATCAGCGCCGGCAGGGAGTGGGCGAGCGAGCCCACCAGGCCGGCCGCGAAGACCAGCGCGATGCCGGTGAGGAAGACCCGGCGGGGCCCGAACACCTCGGCGAGCCGCCCGGAGGCTGGCTGGGCCAGCGCGCTGGTGAGGTAGAGGCTGGATATCAGGATCGCGGTGTCGCCGACGGCGATGTGCAGGGAGGCGGCGAGCGGGACCAGCGCCGTCGCGATGAGCGAGCTGTTGACCGGGTTGAGCGCGACCCCCAGGTAGAGCGGAGCGGTGAAGCGGGGGCCGAAGGCGTCACCGGTGGGCGTGCCGATCGCGGACGCCTGCCGCGAGGTGCTGGTGTCTCCGGCTGTCGACACGGTGCGGCTCCTTCCTCCGGGACCTCTGCGGGAGGCGGGCCTGCTGGGGAGATCCCGGCGGAGATAGGCAGGCCACCTGTCAAAAATATTAGCAGGTTGCCTGCCTATCCACTCGGCTTCCCCGGGCGGGCGGGCGGGCTGGCGGAGCGGGGCGGTGTCGGGCGGCGAGCGGCGAGCGTCAGGCCGGGCGGCGGGCGGCCATCCAGACGTAGACCAGGATTCCGGCGAACAGGAACAGCACGCCCTGGTAGACGGCCGCGTAGCCCGCGCCGGCGACCAGCCAGAGGGAGAAGCCGAAGGCGCCGAGGCCCAGTGCCGCGTCCCGGGCGAGCCGGCCGCCGGCCACCTTGCCGGACTCGCCGCGGACCAGCCAGTACAGCTGGGCGGCGGTGGAGAGCAGGTACGGGACGGTCGCGGTGAAGGTGGTGACCAGCACCAGGATGTCGAAGGCGCCCTTGGCGCCGGTGGCGAAGTTGAGGACGGTCAGCACCGAGGCCAGCGCGACACTGGCCACGACGCCGAACACCGGGACCCCTCGCCGCTCCTTGGCGAAGGCGGCCGGGAACAGTCCGTCCTTCGCGGCCGCGTACGGTGCCTGGGCGGCCAGCAGCGTCCAGCCGTTGAGCGCGCCGGTCATCGAGACGAGCGCGGCGACGGCGATGGCCGTGCCGCCCCACGAGCCGCCGAACATGGCGTCCACGGCGTCCGAGAACGGCGCGGTGGAGTGGATCAGCTGCTCGTGGGCGACGGTGCCGAAGACCGCGAGCGTGCCCAGCAGGTAGACCACCGCCGCGCCGGCCGTGCCGAGCACGCTGGCCCGCCCGACGTTGCGCTCCGGGTCGCGGACCTGGCCGGCGCTCATCGCGGCCGACTCCACGCCCAGGTAGCTGAACAGCAGGATCGCCGCGGCCGCCGTCATCCCGCCGGCCCAGCCGTGGCCGGTGGCGTCGAAGGGGCCGAGGTTCTTCGCGTCGAAGAAGCCGAGACCGCCCACCGCGACCAGCAGCAGCGGGATGAACTTGAGGACGGTGGAGACGAGTTGGACGACGCCGACGTAGCGGGTGCCGGCCAGGTTCGCCAGCGCGGGCAGCCACTGGAAGGTGAGCGCGGCGGCGATGCTGAGCCCGATGGAGTGGCCGACGGGCAGCAGCACGTCGAGGTAGCCGACGGCGGCGACCGCGAGCGCGGCGTTGCTGACCCAGGTGGTGATCCAGTACGACCAGGCCGACAGGAATCCGGCGAAGTCCCCGAAGGCCTCCCGGGCGTAGACGTAGGGCCCGCCGGTGCGCGGGTTGCGGCGCGCGAGCTGCCCGAAGATGAGCGCGAGCGCGATCGCGCCCACGGTCAGGACGGCGAAGGAGACCAGGCTGACCGTCCCGTAGGGGGCCACCGCGGCGGGGATCATGAAGATGCCGCCGCCGATGATGTTGGCCATCACCAGGGCGGTGGCGGTCGGCAGGCCGAAGCGTCCGCCCCGGCGGGGTGTCGGGGTGGCGGCGTCCGGGGTGACCGTTTCCGGGGTGTCCGGCGGGTTGGGGCGGGTCGCCTGCCGGGGTGCGGCCGGGCTGGTCTGCATGAGGGTGGTGCGCCTTTCGTGGTCCTGCTCGCGCTCGGTGGAGCGACTGTTCATGCTCAAACCAGGCGGTACCTTGCACCAAATCGATGGGATTTGTTCAGCCGACCTGGCATGTCACCGCAAGACTTGCGGTCCCACGGTGGCGGGACGGGCACTCGTCCTGCGGCGGTTCGACCCGACCGCGCGGAGTGCGGCCGGGTGTCCGAAGGCGTTCACCCGGACGAGGGGTGCCGTCACCCGGATACCTCAGCCCGGTTGCGCCGCGCCGCGGAAGGTGCGTGTTCGTGTGCAAACCTTGGCCCGGCGCCTCCCCGGTGGGGGCGTCGTTGCGTCCGCCGGACGGTCGAAGTGACCGTTCGGGGGCGCTGGTTGAGGACCACAGACGAACTAGGGGACAGTAGATGTCGCTTCGTGGGAAGATCCGCAAGCTCGCGGTGATCGTGGCCGTGACGGGTGCCGCCGTGGTGGCGGTGCCGACCTCGGCCATGGCGTTCGGCCACGCGCCGGTGCCGTCCTCCGGGCAGGGCCTGGAGTCGGGTTCGGCGGGTGTCGGCCTGTTCGGCCCGCACGCCCACTGGTTCAACTACCACGAGCACAGCGAGGGCTGATCGTCCGAGCTTCGAGCCCGGGGGCCGCTGTGGGCCCCCGGGCTCGCTGCTGTCCACCGGGCGCGGTGGGGGAACGGGAGTGTGCCCCGGCGTCGCCACGCAGGCGGGGGTTGGAAGAGAGGCCCTAGCTGTTCTGTCCCGTGAGGTTGGGGATGCGGCTTGCGGGTGGTTGGCCTGCGAGTGCGGTGTGTCCGCGGTGGTGATTGTAGGTGTGGAGCCAGGCG
>NZ_JARXYZ010000042.1 GCF_029894125.1 Kitasatospora sp. MAA19 | reverse complement strand
AAACGCTCGGCTGGGAAACCCCAGCCGAGCGTCTGCATAAACTCATCGCGGCCTAGACAACCGACTACGTGTTGCGACGACCGCTAGAAACCGCCTTCCGGTGGGCCGCCCCTTCGCGCTGTCCGTACGGACCCAGTCGTCCTGCCCGCACGGGCCTCAGCAGCAGTCCTCGACCACCAGCCCGGCAGGCAGGTGCTCCCCGCCGAACACCGCGACCGTCGCCGGGTCGCCGCCGAGCGCGGCCACCGCGAGCAGCAGCGCGCCGGCCGTCCAGGTGGTGCGCTCCTCCGGCCAGACGGCGTCGTCCTCGAAGACGTACCCGGTCCAGTACGAGCCGTCCTCGTGCCGCAGGTGCCGCTGGATCCAGCGCAGGATCTCCACCGCGCGGTCGGAGCGCCCGACCGCCCAGAGCGCCAGGGCGAGTTCGGCGCTCTCGCCGCCGGTCACCCACGGGCGGTCGCTGACGCAGCGCACGCCGAGGCCGGGGACGACGAAGCGGTCCCACTCCCGGTCGATCCGCTCCAGCGCCGCGTCGCCGCGCAGTCCGGTGCCGAGCACCGGGTAGTACCAGTCCATGGAGTAGCGGCCCTTGTCGAGGAACCGCTCGGGGTGGCGGGCGACGGCGTGCCCCAGCCGGCCGGCCGCGAGCTCCCAGTCGGGCTGCGGCTCCTCCAGGTACTCGGCGATGGCCAGGCCGCAGCGCAGCGCGTGCAGGATGCTGGACGAGCCGGTGAGCAGCGCCTCGTCGGTGGCGGTGCCGTCCTCGTCGAGGCGCCAGGCGATCGGGCCGCCGGGCAGCCGCAGGCGGACGATGAAGTCCAGGGCGCGCCGGACGACGGGCCAGATCCACTCCAGGAAGGCGTCGTCGCCGGCGCTGAGGTGGTGGTGCCAGACCCCGACGGCCACGTAGGCGCAGAAGTTGGTCTCCTTGGCCCGGTCGGTGACCACGCCGTCGGTGTAGGCGGCGTACCAGGAGCCGTCCGGGTTCTGGTTGGCGGCGAGCCAGCGGTAGGCGGCCTCGGCGGCGGCGTGCTCGCCGGCGGTGTCGAGGGCCATCGCGGCCTCGGTGTGGTCCCAGGGGTCGAGGTGGTGGCCGGCGAACCAGGGTATGGCGCCGTCGGGGCGCTGCTCGGCCAGGATGCTGCGGACGGTGCCGGCGGCCTGGTCGGCGTCGAGCACCCCGTCGAGCAGCAGCACCTCGGGGACGGCGGCGGTCATGCGCCCACGCGCCGGGGCTTGGACGCGTACGCCACGAAGCTCTTGCCGATGACGGGGTTGAGCGCCCGCTCGGCGGCCTTGGTGAGCGTGCTGATCACCGGGGTGCCGACGATGTCCCAGACCAGCAGCTGGTGGTACGCCTTGACCGGCAGCGCCTTGTCGTTGTTCACGCCGACCGCGCACTTGATCCACCAGTACGGCGAGTGCAACGCGTGCGCGTGGTGGGTGCCGTAGGGCTCCAGGCCCGCGTCCTTGAGCTTGCCGAGCAGTTCGTCGCCCCGGTAGATCCGGATGTGGCCGCCCTCGACCTCGTGGTACTCGTCGGACAGCGTCCAGCAGATCTTCTCGGGCAGCCAGCGCGGCACGGTGACGGCGAGCAGCCCGCCCGGCTTGAGGACCCGGAACATCTCGTTGAGCACGCCCTTGTCATCGGGTATGTGCTCCATCACCTCGGAGATGATGATCTTGTCGAAGTACTCGTCCTCGAACGGCAGCGCCAGCGCGTTGCCCTCCATCGCGACCGCCGACGCGCCCTCCGGGGCCTCGCCGGCCTGCTCCATCGCGGCGAACCACTTCGTGACCTCGGCGATCTCCTCGGCGTTCTGGTCGAGGGCGATCACGTTGGCGCCGCGGCGGTAGCACTCGAACGCGTGCCGGCCCCCGCCGCAACCCAGGTCGAGCACCCGGTCGCCGGGGGCGAGCGGGAAGCGCGAGAAATCGACGGTCAGCACTGCAGGGCTCCCATTCCTATTGCTACCACGCGGACTTGACGCCGCGTCAGATCGATCCCGCGCCGGGCCGGCGGCCGTGGGCTCAGGGCACGTACCGCCAGCCCGGACCGGAGCGGGCCCGGGCGCCGGCCCCGGTGGCGATCGCCGCGCGGTAGGCCTCGGCGGTCAACTCGGCGGCCCGCTCCCAGGTGAACCGGGCCAGCACCCGCGCGCGGCCGGCCGCGCCGAGCCGGGCGCGCAGCTCCGGGTCGTCCAGCAGTCGACCGAGCGCCGCGGCCAGCCGGTCCGCCTCCCCCGGCGGCACGGCCAGGCAGGTCTCCCCGTCCGGCCCGGCCACCTCGGGGATCGCGCCGCCGGTGGTGGCGACCAGCGGGGTACCGGTGGCCATCGCCTCGGCGGCGGGCAGCGAGAAGCCCTCGTACAGCGACGGCACGCAGGCCACCTCGGCCGAGCGGTAGAGGTCGACCAGCTCCCGGTCGGTCAGCCCGCTGCGGAACTCGATGTGCTCGGCCAGCCCGAAGCGGCGCACCGCCTCGGCCACCGGGCCGTCCTCCTTCTGCGGCTTGCCGACCACCACCAGGTGCGCGGGGCGCTCGGTGCGCACCTTCGCCAGCGCCTCGACCAGGAACACCAGACCCTTGAGCGGGACGTCCGCGCTGGAGGTGGTGACGATCCGTCCGGGCACCCGGGCGACCGCCTCGGAGGGCGACCAGAGCCGGGTGTCGGCGCCGATCGGCACCACCGAGATCGCGCCGGGCGCGGCGCCCAGGTGCTTGGCGATCTCGCGCTGCGAGGTGCCGGAGACGGTGATGACGTGGTCCAGCCGGGCGGCGACCCGGCGCTGCATCCGGGTGAAGGCGTACCAGCGGCGCAGCGACAGCCGGCGCACCCGGGTGTCGGCCGCGTCCAGTTCCAACCGCCGGTCCACGGTGATCGGGTGATGGATCGTGGTGACCAGCGGGAAGCCGTGCCGGGCCAGGCCGAGCAGGCCATAGCCGAGGGTCTGGTTGTCGTGCACCACGTCGTAGCGGCCCTTGTGCCGGGCCAGGTACTGACGGGCCCGCAACGAGAAGGTCAGCGGCTCGGGGAAGCCGCCGGTGCGCATGGTGGCGAACTCCAGCACGTCCACCGGGCCGCGGAACTCGCCGCGGGCGGGCGTGCGGAACGGGTCGTCGGCGCGGTAGAGGTCCAGGCTGGGCAGCTCGACCAGGCGCACCGAGCCGGGGCCGTCGACCTCGTCCAGCACGGGGTACGGCTGGGCACCGATCACGTCCACGTGGTGGCCGAGCCTGGCCAGCTCCCGGGAGAGGTGCCGTACGTACACGCCCTGACCGCCGCAGAAGGGGTCCCCGCGGTACGACAGCAGGGCAATCCGCAGCGGCTGCGCGGTCATCCTCGGGCCCTCATCTCTAGCTGCTATCTGTGCTGCCGGTCGCTAAAGTAGATCAGGTTTCAGTGGCTGGGGAACTCGTCATCGACCATGTGAACAATGAGAGACCTCGAAGATACCGGCCCGTAGCTTTCGCTCCGGAGTCAGGGCTGGTGATTCCCGCCACGCCGATCCTGCCGACCTTGTGGAGCACGCCGCCACCCACGCGCCCCGGGAGCACTCCTTGCCGCCGCCGACCACCTCCGTGAACCCCGCCGCGCCGCCACCCGCCCAACCGGGTGAGCCGCCGCTGACCGCCCGCCAGGCCGAACGCCGGCGCCGGATCCTGCGGGCCGCCACCGCCCTGGCCGCCCGGGGCGGGTACGAGGCGGTGCAGATGCGGGAGGTCGCGGAGAGCGCACAGGTCGCCCTCGGCACGCTCTACCGGTACTTCCCGTCCAAGGTGCACCTGCTGGTCGCGGTCATGCTGGAGCAGTTGCAGGGCCTCCAGGAGCACATCCGGCGGCACCCGCCGACCGACCCCGAACCGGCCCCGCGCGTCGCCGACACGCTCACCCGGGCCTTCCACGCGCTCCAGCGCGAACCGCTGCTGGCCGAGGCGATGGTCCGGGCGCTGTCCTTCGCCGACCGCTCCGTCGGCGCCGAGGTCGACCAGGTCAGCACCGCCACCGGGCAGCTCATCCTGGACGCCATCGGCCAGTCCGGGCCGCCCAGCGAGAGCCAGCGTGCGGCCGTCCGGGTGATCGAGCACACCTGGCACTCGGCGCTGGTCGCCTGGCTCTCCGGCCGCGCCTCGATCGCCGAGGTCCGGGCCGACCTGCACACCGCGGCCCGGCTGCTCACGCTGCCCTGAACCGGCTCCGACTGGAACCTGTTCCTCCTCCGGCGGGCCATCGCGGCCGCCCCGGCGGTTAGAGTCGACGGGCAGCACAACTTCATCCCGCTCCTCCCCCGGGGGAAGCCGGTGCGAATCCGGCGCTGACCCCGCAACCGTGAGCCCGGTGCCCGTGACGGCCCGGGCGAGTCGGACCGCCCGTGGAGGGGCGAGCGGCCCGCCCGGGCCCGCCACGCGCACCGCCCGGCACCGTCGAGGACTACGGAACGGCCCCGCCAGGCCACCACCGCTCACCGAAAGGCACATCTCCACCATGCTCACCGCCGCCCGCCTGGGCGCCGCCGCCCTGTCCGCCGCGCTGCTCGCCGGCGCCACCGCCGGACCGGCCCTCGCCGACAGCCCCACGCCGACCGCCGCGGCCGTCCCCGACGGCCTGTACGGCAAGGGCGACCCGACGTACGACGGCGTCTGGCGGCAGTCCCTCGCCCTCACCGCGCTCGCGGCGGCCGAGGTCACCCCGGCGGACTCCGCCGTCGGCTGGCTCACCGGGCAGCAGTGCGAGGACGGCGGCTGGCCCTCGTTCCGGGCCGCCGGGGCCGCCTGCGACGCCAAGACCGAGGACAGCAACGCCACCGCCGTCGCCGTCCAGGCGCTCGTCGCGCTCGGCGGGCACCAGGAGGCCGTCGACAAGGGCGTCCAGTGGCTCAAGGCCACCCAGAACGCCGACGGCAGCTGGCCCTACAACCCCGGCAGCCCCGGCGACGCCAACTCCACCGGCCTCGCCGTGAACGCCCTGTTCGCCGCCAAGGCCGACCCGGCGAGCGTCGCCAAGGCCGGCAGGAACGCCTACGACGGGCTCGCCCTCTTCCAGCTCGGCTGCGCCGCCCCCGCCGACCAGCGCGGCGCCTTCGCCTACCAGCCCGACCCGAGCGGCGCCCTCGCCCCCAACGCCCTCGCCAGCGCCCAGGCCTCGCTCGCCGCGGCCGGCGGCCACCTCCCGGTCGCCACCACGGTCCGCGCCGACGCCGCCCCCAAGGCGCTCACCTGCCAGGACGGCGCCCCCTCCGCGCCGGTCCCGCACGCCGACTCGGGCGAGGCCGCCGGGGCGTACCTCGCCGCCCAGCTCGTCGCGGGCGACCACCACCTGACCCTCACCACCCCCGGCGCCGCCCCGACGCCCGACTACAACGCCACCGCCTGGGCCGCCCTCGGCCTCATCCAGAGCGGCCACCCCCAGCAGGCCGCCGGCGCCGTCGACTGGCTCGGCAAGGAAGGCGCCACCTGGACCAAGGGCGGCACCGACGCCGCCGCCACCGCCAGCCTGCTGCTCGTCACCCAGGCCGCCCACGGCGACACCGGCGCCCTGACCGGCCGGCTCACCGCGCTCGGCCCGGCGCCCAAGGCGACCGCCGGCCCGGCCGCCACCACGGGGGCCTCGAAGAAGAACGACGGCATGGGCCAGTACTGGCCGATCATCGTCGGCCTGCTCGTCGGCGTCGGCGGCGGCATCCTGCTCAGCCTCCAGCGCAAGCGCGGCCAGCAGCTGTGACACCCCACCCGGGCCGGCGCCGCGCCGGCCGCCGTTCGCTGGTGGCCCTGCTCGCCGGCGTGGTGGCGCTCCTGGCCGCCGCCGCGCCCGCGCAGGCGGCGGCCGGGTACCGGTACTGGTCGTTCTGGCGCGGCACCGACGGCGGGTGGGCGTACCAGCAGCAGGGCCCGGCGGTGTCCGTGCCGCCGGACGGCGCCGTGGACGGCTGGCGCTTCGCGGTGAGTCCGGACGGCGGGCAGCAGGCCGCGCAGCCCCGGGCGGCGAGCGGCTTCGCCGCCGTCTGCGCGGACACGCCCGCGCAGCCGGGCCGCAAGCGGGTCGCCGTCGTGCTGGACTTCGGCACCGCCGCCGACTCCGGCTCCGCCGAGGCGCCGCCCGAGCAGCGGAACGCGTGTGCCACCGTCGTCCCGAACGCCACCTCGGCCGAGGTGCTGGCCGCCGTCGCCCCGCCGCTGCGCTACGACGGCAACGGTCTGCTCTGCGCCATCGCGGGCTTCCCGAAGGCCGGTTGCGCCGAGCAGCTCGGCGCCGCCGCCGAGCCGTCCGCCCCCAAGGCCGGCGGCGACGGCGGCGGTCCGGACGTCGGCCTGATCGCCGGTGGCGCGCTGCTCGCCGTGCTGGCCGGCGGCGCCGGCTGGCAGGCACGCCGCCGCCGCACCTCCTGAACCGCCCGGAAGACCGAGCCCCAGAACACCCACCTGGACTGATCCATGCGCACCGCCCGGAGCACCCGCCCGCCCACCGGTCCCCGCCAACTGCACCCCGGGGCCTGGTGGTTGTGGGCGCTCGGGCTGGGCGCGGCGGCGACCCGCAGCACCAATCCGGCGATCCTGCTGCTGCTCGCCGCCGTCGCCGGGTACGTGGTCGCGGCCCGGCGTGGCGACGCGCCCTGGTCGCGTTCGTACGGGGCGTTCCTGCGGCTGGGCCTGCTGGTGCTGGGCATCCGGCTGGTGTTCGCCGTCCTGCTCGGCTCGCCGATCCCGGGCACGCACGTGCTGTTCACGCTGCCCGAAGTGCCGCTCCCCACCTGGGCGCAGGGGGTACGGATCGGCGGCCGGGTGACCGTCGAGGGCCTGCTCGCGGCACTGTACGACGGGCTGCGCCTGGCCACCCTGCTGGTCTGCGTGGGCGCCGCGAACGCGCTGGCCAGCCCGGCCCGGCTGCTGCGCGCCCTGCCCGGCGCACTCTACGAGACGGGCGTGGCGGTGGTGGTGGCGATGACCTTCGCGCCGAACCTGGTCGCGGACGTCCGCCGCCTGCGCGCCGCCCGCCGTCTGCGCGGCCGTACGGACAAGGGCGTCGCCGCCGTGCTGAGCGTCGGACTCCCCGTCCTGGAGGGCGCGTTGGAGCGCTCCATCGCGCTGGCCGCCGCGATGGACACCCGCGGGTTCGGCCGCACCGCCGACGTCCCGCGCCGACTCGCCCGGGCGACGGCCGCGCTCACCCTGGCCGGCCTGCTCGGGATCTGCCTGGCCGCGTACGGGCTGCTGACCGCCGGCGGCGCCGGCTGGGCGCCGCCGGTACTGCTGCTGGGCCTGGCCGCCGCCTTCGCCGGGCTGCTGCTCGGCAGCCGACGGTCCGTCAGAACGCGCTACCGGCCGGACCCCTGGGCGCTGCCCGAGTGGCTGACCGCCGGTTCGGGGGCCGCCGTCGCCGGACTGGTCGGCTACCTCTCCACGCAGGATCCGGCCGCCTTCGCCCCCACCGTCGTCCCGCCGACCGTCCCCGTGCTGCCGCTGGCCGCCGTCCTGGCCGTCCTGCTCGGCCTGGTACCGGCGTTCGCCGCCCCGACCCCGCCCCGGAGGGCTTCGTGATCACCTTCGAGCAGGTCTCCATCCGGTACGCGGACGCCGCCGCGCCCGCCGTCGAGGGCGTCGACCTGACCGTCCCCGAGGGCGAACTCTGCCTGCTGGTCGGCCCGTCGGGCTCCGGCAAGTCCACCCTGCTGGGCGCGGTGAGCGGGCTCGTCCCGCACTTCACCGGCGGCACCCTGCACGGCCGGGTGACCGTCGGCGGCCGGGACACCCGCGAGCACCGGCCGCGTGAACTCGCCGACCTGGTCGGCACGGTGGGGCAGGACCCGCTGGCACACTTCGTCACCGACACCGTGGAGGACGAACTCGCCTACGGCATGGAGTCGCTGGGCCTGCCCGCCGACGTGATGCGGCGCCGGGTCGAGGAGACCCTGGATCTGCTCGGCCTCGCCGACCTGCGCGACCGCGCCCTCACCTCGCTCTCCGGCGGCCAGCAGCAGCGCGTCGCGATCGGCTCGGTGCTCACCGTGCACCCGCGCGTGCTGGTCCTGGACGAGCCCACCTCGGCGCTCGACCCGGGCGCGGCGGAGGAGGTGCTGGCCGTCCTGCAGCGGCTGGTGCACGACCTCGGCACCACCGTGCTGATGGCCGAGCACCGGCTGGAGCGGGTCGTCCAGTACGCCGACCAGGTGCTGCTGCTGACCCCGGGAGCCGCGCCCGTCCTCGGCGAACCGGCCGAGGTGATGGCGCACTCACCGGTGCACCCGCCGGTGGTCGGCCTCGGCCGGCTCGCCGGCTGGCGGCCGCTGCCGCTGTCCGTCCGCGACGCCCGCCGCAAGGCCGCCGGGCTGCGGGAACGCCTCGACGGCCGCCGCCCGGGCGCCGCCCCCGCCCCGACGGGCGCACCGATCGCCACCGTCGCCCGCCTCGCCGTCCGGCGCGGTCCCGTCCAGGCCCTGCGCGGTGTCGACCTGGTGCTGCGCCCCGGCGGGATCACCGCCCTGATGGGCCGCAACGGCGCCGGCAAGTCCACCCTGCTGGGCAGCCTGGTCGGCCTGCACACCCCCGCTTCCGGCGCCGTGACGGTCGGCGGCCGCACTCCGCACCGCACCCGCCCGGCCGAACTGATCCGCGAGGTCGGCCTCGTCCCCCAGGACCCGCGCGACCTCCTCTACGGCGAGAGCGTCACCGCCGAGTGCGCCGCCGCCGACACCGACGCGGGCGCCGCCCCCGGCACCTGCCGCGCCCTGGTCGAACGGCTGCTGCCCGGCATCGCCGACACCGCCCACCCGCGCGACCTCTCCGAAGGCCAGCGGCTCACCCTGGCCCTGGCCGTCGTGCTCACCGCCCGGCCCCCGCTGCTGCTGCTCGACGAGCCGACCCGCGGCCTGGACTACGCCGCCAAGGCCCGGCTGGTGGAGATCCTGCGCGACCTCGCCGCCGAGGGCCACGCCGTCCTGCTGGCCACCCACGACGTCGAACTCGCCGCCGAACTCGCACACCGCACGGTGATCCTGGCCGAGGGCGAGATCGTCGCCGACGGCCCGACGGCGGAGGTGGTGGTCTCCTCCCCCGCCTTCGCCCCGCAGGTCGCCAAGGTGCTCGCGCCCGGCCCGTGGCTCACCGTCCACCAGGTCGCGGAGGCACTGAGCGCATGAGCCGCCCCGTCCCCCTCGGCCGCCGTTCCCGGGCGGCCCTGTTGCTGGTCTCGCTGGTCGGCGTCGCCGCCTTCGGCTGGCCGCTGCTCGCCTCCACCGAGTCCGCCCTGGTCGGCCACGCCACCGACGCCCCCTGGCTGTTCGCGCTGCTGCTGCCCCTGCTGCTCGCCGTCGTCATCGCCCAGATCTCCGAGGGCCGTACGGCGGGCGGCGGCGCACCCGGGCTGGACGCCAAGTCCGTCGCCCTGCTCGGGGTGCTGGCGGCGGCGGGCGCGGCGCTGCGGCCGCTCGGCGCGGGCACGGCGGGCCTGGAGCCGATGTTCTTCCTGATGGTGCTGTCGGGGCGGGTGCTCGGCCCGGGCTTCGGCTTCGTCCTCGGCGCGCTGTCGATGTTCGCCTCCGCGCTGCTGACCGGCGGCGTCGGGCCGTGGCTGCCGTTCCAGATGCTCGCCATGGGCTGGGTCTGCCTCGGCGCGGGCCTGCTCCCGGGCGCGGCGGGTCTGCGCGGCCGGCGCGAACTCGCCCTGCTGGCCGGGTACGGCGCGCTGTCGTCCGTCCTCTACGGCACGATCATGAACCTCCAGGGCTGGCCGTACATCGCGGGCCTGTCCGGTTCCATCTCCTTCGTCCCCGGGGACCCGCTGCCCGCCAACCTGGTGCGCTTCGCCGCCTACTGCCTCACCACGTCCCTCGGGTGGGACCTCCCCCGCGCCGCCCTCACGGTCGTCCTCTGCCTCACCCTCGGCACCCCCGTCCTGCGGGCGCTGCGCCGCACCACCCGCCGCGCCGCCTTCGACGCACCGGTGACCTTCCGGCCGCCGAGCGGGTGAACCCCCGCTCCCCGGCCGCGCCGCGCACCGCCGACGGCCCGATGCGTCCACGATCATCTCGACCGTGATCAGAACCCTCGCCCGCACCACGGTCGTCGCCGCGACGACCCTCACCCTCGCCGTCGCCCTCGCGTCCCCCGCCGCCGCCGTCACCTTCATCGGCCGCGACGTGCCCACCACCGTGACCATCGCCCCCGGCCAGACCGCCGCCGTGCCGTGGACGTACCAGAACACCGGCGGCCCCGGCCTCCTCCCGCCCTCCGGCATGACCGCCGTCTTCACCGCACCCGGCAACACCACCTTCGCCCCGCAGGCCACCGTCCCCACCCAGTACAGCGGCGACGGCTCCTCCTGGGGCACCAACAACGTCGGCCTGCGCAACTGCGCGCTCGGCACCGGGAACCGCACCCTGACCTGCGAGGGCTACGGCCTCAACGGGAGCCGCAGCGGCTGGCCGTCCAACGGGTACTTCCGCTTCCTGCCGCAGGTCACCGTCGATGCCACGGCGCCCGCCGACACCACGCTCCCGCGCGGCAACGGCAGCTTCCGCTACACCGACCCCAACAACGGCACCGTCTACACGATCGACAACGGGACCCTCGACGTCGCCACCCCGCCCCGGGTCCCGACCGGGATGTGCCTGGACGTGGGCAACACCCGGTTCAACGCCGACAACGTCCGGATCTGGCAGTGCCTGGACCACACCAACCAGCGCTTCGTCCTCGACGACGGCCGGGTCAAGGTCGCCGACACCGTGGGCTCCGGGCAGGAGATGTGCCTCGATGCCGACAACACCGGCTTCAACGGGGACAACGTCCGCATCTGGGCCTGCGAGTACTCGCGGGCCGCCATCGCCAACCAGACCTGGCTGCTGCGCCAGGGCTCGTTCGTCCTGCAGTCGACGGCGGGCAGCGATCAGGAGATGTGCCTGGACGTCGGTACCACGCGCACCAACGGCGACAACGCCTTCATCTACCAGTGCGGCGCCGGCAACCCGGACCAGAAGTTCCTCGTCGAGAACGGCTACCTCAAGGTCCGCGACACCGTCTGACACTCACCGCACGGCCGCCCCGCGACCGCGGCGGGCCGCCCGCACCTGGTGTCCCGCCCAGGGCACTCATGGCGGCGCGGCCCGTCCGTCCCTGCTCGGGACCAGGGTGGTCATGAGGTCGAAGCTGGTCGGCAGGAAGGGGCCGTGGTAGACGCACTGGTGCAGGTTCAGGTACCGGCCTGCCGGGGGCGGCGGAGCGGTGTCGGCGGCGGCGACGGGAGCCGGGCCGACCAGGACGGCGACGGACAGGGCGGCGCCGGCGAGGGCGGCGGAGCGTGGGGACAGACGCATGGGGGAACGTCTCCGTGGTCCGGTGCGGCCGCTCCGAACGGGCGGCCGTCACACACGAGGCTTCCCCGGGCGCCCGGTGTCCCCGGCTGCCGCCCGGGAACTTCACCTGAACGACCGGCCGCCCGCACGGGCCGGTCCGGACAGCTGCCGGGCGAGGCCCCACCCGTGGGCGGCCGTCCCCTCAACTGGCCTGCCCAGCGGCCATGCTGAGGGCCAGCGAGCCACCTGGCGGGGCTCCGGCCACGCGGATCCATCGTCTGGATGCGCGGCGCCCGGGAGCACTGTGACGGCAGACTCCAGGACGCGCGGGTCACTCGCCCTGACCGGCACTTCCCATCGGGCCGACCTTCACCGGGGAGCCGGCGCCGCTCGTGACGGGCAGCGTGCCGGCACCCGGCCAGGGAAGGGTGACCGACTTCGTCTCGTCCGGCGGGGTCACCACCAGCCCCGTGACGCGGACACCGGAGCCGCCCGACTTGTTGAGCGGGTAGCTGATACCGAAGAACGTCGACTTCCCGTTCTTGACGACGCCCGGAACGACCGGCTCACCGGAGCGCTTCGCGGGCAGCGACCCCGCGTTGGTCTTCAGGTCGACGCCCGCGTACCCGGAGATCGCGCAGTCCCGGCCGCTGTGGTTCTTCAGCTCCACCACGACGGTGCCGTCGGTGTCGCCGTCGATCGTACGCTCCACCGCCGTGATCTCCAGGTCGTCGGTGCGGCACTTGCCGCCCTTGCCGTTGTCGGTGGAGCTGGCCCCGGCAGCCGTACCCGTCCCGCCGGAGACCGTCCCACCGGAGCCCGACCCGCCGCCCGAGGTGGACGCGGCAGGCGCGGCGGGCGGGGTGGGCGCGGACGACGCGGTGGACGCAGACGACGCGGTGGGCGCGGTGGGCGCGGCGGACGCAGACGACACGGTGGACACAGTGGACGCGGACGACGGCTTGCTCTGCCCCGTGCCGCCGTCGTCGTTCTGACAGGCCGTCAACGAGAGGCTCGCGGCAACGGCCAGGGCTGCGAAGGGGAGCTTGTAAACGCGCATCGTTTCTTCCTCAGTATCGGTTGCCGGTGCCGGGCGCTCGGTACGGATCGGTACGAGCGGGCGTTTCTGATCACCAGGACCCACCCGCCCGGCGAGCCGTTCCGCCCAACCACCCCCCAATACAGTGCTGTTACACGCGCAGCCAGGGACCACGCCCACCACCACCGGGCGCACCCCGCCGGGATACGCCGCCGGCCAGCCGGGACGGCGGTTCCCGCCACCGTTCCGCACCCGTTCGCGGCCGTCGCCCGCTGGGACAGACCCGTGACCCGAAGGAACTTGACTCGTGCTCAGGCGAACGGTTCGCCAAGCAGCTCGGGGCCGGCCGACAGCTCCCCGGCCAGCTCGATCGCGCGCTCGTAGCTGTCGACGTCGATCACCATCCAGCCGGCGATGAGGTCCTTGGTCTCGGCGAACGGGCCGTCGGTGACCGGCGGGCGCCCCTCACCGTCGTACCGGACCCACGCCCCCTCGGGGGCGAGCGCCAGGCCGTCGACGAACTCGCCGGTCCGCTCCAGTCGGGCCGCGAAGTCGTGCATGTACTGCATGTGCGCCGAGATCTCCTCCGGCGTCCACTGGTCCATGGGCACGTTGTTGACCGGGGCCGGAGCGCCGCGGTAGTGCTTGAGCAGCAGGTACTTGGCCATCGTGGTGCTCCTCGGTACTGGTGCGACCCGTTGTGGTCGCGTTCACCACGGGGACGGAGCCGGGCGCGGGTTCTCGACATCGCCGTCCGAACTTTTTTCGACACTTTCCGGCCGCCGTTCCCGCCGGCCACCGGGTGCGCCCGCGCCGGGCCGCGGGCCGCGAGCGCCTTGGTGTCGCAGAGCAGCTGCGGAACGGGGCGGCGTTCGGTTCGGAGGGGGTGGGGTGGTCGCTCGCCATCCCCCTGACGGTAGCGCGGGTTCGACGTCACCCGAACAAGGCGGCCTGGCGCCACCAATCCAATGGATCATCACATTTACCCCTTGCCATTCGGATTGTTCGTGCAACCCCTCTCCATCTGTGGCTAGCATGTGGGGCGCATTTCGTCCGGAAACAAATTTCCCCGCCGGGTTGGCGTAGAACCACGGAATTTCCTTTGGTCGGATTTTCGCATTTCCCGATTTCCTCTTGCGCCGCCGACTCGATCCGCCACAGCAGAAGGAGAACTCTTGCGCGCGTTCGGAAAACACGTCCACTCCGTCAGCAGCCGTCCGACCCCGGGCGACCTCGCCCTGCCACCGGGCCTGCCCTACCCCGACGGCTGGTCCGCGCTCGCCTTCAGCGCCGAGCTGAAGCCCGGCACGGTGCTCACCCGCCAACTGGCCGGCGAGGACGTCGTGCTGTACCGGCTGCGGAACGGCCGTATCCGGGCGACCCGTCCGTACTGCCCGCACCTGGGGGCCCATCTCGGCCTCGCCGAGGTCGACGGGAACGACCTCGTCTGCCCCTTCCACCGCTTCGCCTTCGACCCGGACGGCCGGTGCGTGCGCACCGGTTACGGCACCACGCCGCCGAAGGCCGCCCTGGCACAGCTGCCGGTGCGCGAGGTGAACGACGCCGTCTTCGTCTGGCGCCATCACGACGGCCGGCAGCCGGACTGGGAGATCCCGGCGTGGCACGCCCTCGGCGACCAGCCGCCGCAGCACGCCGCCTGGGAGATGCCCGGCTATGCGCAGGACGTCATGGAGAACGCCGTGGACCTGGGCCACTTCCTCACCCTCCACGGTTGGACCCGGGGCGAGTTGGCGGCACCGGTCGCCTTCGACGGCGTGACGTTCCACGTCTCGATGCGGGTGCAGGAGGAGTTCCCGCTCCTGGGCCGGCGCCAGGTCGAGATCGAGGTGGACGGCTACGGCCTCAGCTGCCTGCACAGCGACGTGCGCACGCCCGCCCTCGGACTGGAGATGTGCTCCCTGGTGATGGCCACCATGGTCGCCCCCGGCCGGATGCAGTTCAGGCAGGCGAGCCGGTTCTCCTTCGCGCCGCCGGCCGCCCTGCCGCCCGCGCTCGGCAGGACGGTCAGCCGGTCGCTCTCGCGGCTGCTGTCGGGCCTGATGTTCAAGTGGAGCTGCGAGTTCACCGCGGCCGACTTCCCGATCTGGTCCACCAAGAAGTACCTGTCGCCGCCGCGACTCGCCCCCGGCGACGGCCCGATCGGCGCCCTGCGGCACTGGGCCCGGCAGTTCTACCCGCAGGACCACGACCACCAGGAACGCCTCTCCAGGCCGACCACCGCCGCACGCCAGAACGGCCACAGCGCCCCGAGCGCAACCACCAAGCCGTGAGCGCTCGGCCCTCCACGCCGCCCGCCCCTTCGACTCAATACCCGTGTCAATGCGGCAGTTTGAGGAAGAAATCAGTGGAACCCGACCGCGATCGCTCCGTAGGCTCGACGGTCATGGTTGATCTCTACGCTCCGACCCATCCCTACGACACCGGGTTCCTCGACACCGGAGACGGCAACCGCATCTACTACGAGCAGTACGGCAACCCCGAAGGCAAGCCCGCCGTGCACGTCCACGGCGGCCCGGGCGGGGGCGCGCCGCGGGGCCCGATGCGGGCCTGGGATCCCGAGCGCTACCGCGTCGTCCGTTTCGATCAGCGCAACTGCGGTCGCAGCACCCCGCACGCCAGCGACCCTGCCGTGGACATGAGTCTGAACACCACCTGGCACCTGGTCGACGACATGGAGCGGCTGCGCGAGCACCTCGGCATCGAGAAGTGGTTGCTCAACGGCGTCTCCTGGGGCACCACGCTCGCCCTGGCCTATGCGCAGCAGCACCCCGAGCGGGTCACCGAGATCGTCTTCCTGGCGGTGACGACGAGCAGCCGCACAGGGCTCGACTGGCTCTACCGGGGCGCCGGGCGGTTCCAGCCCGAGGCGTGGGACCGGTTCCGCGACGGCGTCCCCGAGGGCGAGCGGGACGGCGACCTGCTCGCGGCCTACGCGCGGCTGATGGAGCACCCCGATCGTGCCGTCCGGGAGAAGGCCGCCGTCGACTGGCTCACCTGGGAGGACGCGGTCGTCTCCACCGAGCCCAACGGCGTGCCCGGCATGTACAGCGACCAGGAGGTCGACGAGCAGATCGCGTTCGTCCGGATCTGCGCCCACTTCTTCAGCAACGGCGCCTGGCTGGAGGAGGACCAACTCCTGCGCAACGCCCACAAACTGGCCGGAATCCCGGCGGTCCTGGTGCAGGGCCGGCACGACATGGGCTGCCCGGTCCAGGCCGTGTGGGAACTCGCCAAGGCCTGGCCCGACGCGCGACTCCACATCATCGAGGACGCCGGACACGCCGGAAGCCCCACGACGCACCAGACGGTGCGGACGGCCATCGAGGAGTTCAAGAACCGCTGACCCTCCGCGGACGCCCACGCGCGGGGGCCCGGGATAAACATTGCTACTTCCGGGCCCCTCCGACGTCGCCGTCCAGGACCAACTCACCTCCGGCACCCTGGTCCGGCTCCCCCTCCGGCCCCCCGCCCTGCGCCTCCGGCCGGTCTGGCGCGCCGACCGCGCATCCGTCCCGGGCCTGCGCGAGGTCCTCCAGACCGCCACGGCCTGAGCGGGCCCCGGGCCGGAGGCGGCGGCCGGACCGAGTCGCGGTCGGCCTCAGAGGGGTCGGTTATGGTGGGTGGGCCCAGACGCTGACGACGGAACGATCTGGTCTATCTCAACGAGGTGCCATCGCAGTGCGGGAGTTCGGTCTTACACGGTGGGCACGGCGGGAAAAAACGGAGGAGTCCACCGGCGCCTCGGCACCCACAAGACCGAAGTCCTGGACCATCGTAGCGGCCGTCGTGGCAGGGGTGTCACTGGCGGCTTTCGCCATCGTGCGCCACTTCTTCCACGCGGCGACCATGGTCGACATGCTCGTGTACCGGGCCGAGGGCGCCGCGGTCGTCCACGGCCAGGACCTGTACGCGATGCGGCTGCCCGGCTGGGACCTGCCGGCCACCTACCCGCCGTTCGCCGCGATGCTCTTCGTGCCGAGCACCTGGTTCGACGTGAGCACCCTGCGGGTCCTGGTGATGCTCCTCAACCTCGCCCTGCTCGCCCTGGCCGTCCACCTCTCCCTCCGGCTGATCGGGTGGCCCGCCGCCCGCCACCGTCCGGCCGCCGTCCTGCTCGCGACGGGCCTGAGCGTCTGGCTGGAGCCGGTGTACACCACCTTCCAGTACGGCCAGGTCAACCTCGCCATCCTGTGCCTGGTCCTGTGGGACCTGACCCGGCCCGACGGCAGTCGCTTCAAGGGCGTGGGCATCGGCCTGGCCACCGCCATCAAGATCACCCCGGGCCTGTTCGCCGTGTACCTGCTGCTGACCGGGCGGATCAGGGCCGCCATGGTCTCGGGCGGCACGTTCCTGGCGGCCGGCCTGATCGGCTGGATCGCGCTGCCCGACGCCTCCTACGGATTCTGGACGAACTACCTGTGGGACCCGAGCCGGGTCGGCGTCACGGTCCTCATGGACAACCAGTCGCTCCGGGGAGCCATCTGCCGTCTGCTCGACGTCAACGACCCGGGCCTGGTCGGGCTCGCCGCCTCCGCGATCGTCGGGACGCTCGGCCTCGCGGTGGCCGTCCTCGCCGGGCGCTCCGCCCGGATCCTGCGCCGGGCCGACGCCTGGGGCGCGGTCTGCGCCGCGTTCACCGCGCTGCTGGTCTCGCCGATCAGCTGGACCCACCACTGGGTCTGGTGCATCCCCCTGATCGCGCTGCTGGTCGTGGAGGCCAGGACCAGGGCGCGCAAGGTGCTGCTCGGCGTGACGCTGGCGGTGTTCCTCTCCCACGCCATGTGGACGGCGCCCCACCGGTGGGGCCGCGGCGTCGCCTGGTACTGGCAGCTGCCCGGCTCGATCTACCCGCCCCTGGGCATCGCCGTCCTCACCGTGGTGGGGCTGCGGCTGTACCGCGCACGGCGCCAGGCCGACACCGGATCCGGAACCGGCTGGTCCCTCCCGCGCAGCAGGACCGACCGCGACGCCGCACTGACGAGTCAGGTCTGACGTGACCACCCAGACCGCGTCCGCACCGTCGCCGCCCGCCGCCGCGCCCGGTGTCCGCAAGCCCTCCCCGGCCCTCGTGCGCACACCGGCCCGGCGCACCGCGCTGCTCAGCGTCCTCTGCTTCGCCGTCATGTGCGCCATCGGCATGCAGGGCTGGACGTCCGTGTCGCTCGGCGGCTTCGACCTCGGCATCTTCGACCAGGGCGTGCGCGGGTACGCCCACTTCGGGCTGCCCGTCTCGTCGTTGAAGAGCTACCACCACGAGTTCCCGCCGGGCTTCTCCCTGCTGGGCGACCACTTCTCCCCGGTCCTGGCCCTCCTCGCGCCGCTGTACTGGATCTGGGACGACCCGCGCTCGCTGATCATCGGCCAGGCCCTGCTCTTCGCGGTCGGCGTACCACTGATCCGGCGGATCACCGCCCACTGCTTCGCCGCCGCAGAACCGAAGACCGCCCGTCGGGCCGCCGACCTCGCCGGCCTCGTCTACGCGCTCGGGTGGCCGCTGCTGGTCGCCTCCCGGGTCGGGTTCCACGAGGTCGCCTTCGCGGTCCCGCTGACCCTGCTGATGCTGGAGCGCGGCCTCGCGCGGAAGTACGGCACCGTGGTCCTCAGCGCCGTGCTGCTCTGCTGCACCAAGGAGGACCTCGGCCTCATGGTCGGGGCGTACGGCCTGGTGCTGCTGCTGCGCACCCGCGGTACGGACGACCGCGCCGGCCGCCGCACGGGCCTCGGCCTGCTGCTGGGCGGCCCGCTCGCCGCGGCGGTGGCGATCAAGTGGCTGATCCCGGCGATGGGCGGCGAGCCGGGCTACTACTGGAACTACGCCAAGCTCGGCTCCGACGGCGGCGATGCCGTCCGCAACCTGCTGCACGACCCGCTGCTCCTGGTGCAGGCCGCCTTCGACCAGCCGCTCAAGCCGCTGCTGCTGCTCTGGCTCTTCGGCACCATGTGCCTGCTGCCGCTGCGGTCGGCGACCGTGCTGTGCGCGCTCCCGCTCCTGGCCGAGCGCATCCTCTCCAGCAACCCCAACCACTGGTCGATCGCCCGCCACTACGACTCCATGCTCTGGCCGATCCTGCTCACGGCGGCCATCGAGGTGCTGGGCAGGCTGACCGCCGCCGAGCGGACCGCTCGGCGGGCCCGCACGCTGGGCCTGGCGACGGCGGGCTGCGCACTGGTCGCCGCCGTACCGCTCGGACTGATGCAGCTCGCCGTGCCGACCTCCTGGCAGCCCAAACCGAGCGAGGCCGCCCTGGTACGGGCGGCCGCGCTCATCCCCGACGGCGCCTCGGTCGAGGCCGACAACCAGATCGCGCCGCGGCTGACCGCCAGGACGGACGTGGTCCTGGTGGACGAGACCCCACGAGGACGCGAGTACGTGCTCACCCGCTCCAACAAGCGCTCGTTCCCCTTCGCCACGGACACGCAGCAGGCGGAGCGGATCCAGCTCCTCCTGGACCACGGGTACCGGCAGATCTGGTCCGAGGACGGCGTCTCCCTCCTCCACCGGGAGAGCACCGCCCCCATCCCCGGCGAACACGTCCCGGGCCCGGACAGCAAGCCCACCCAGGACCTGGTCCCCTCCGACGTGGGCCACAACCTCTTCCGCGGCTGACGCGCCCCGCGCGGTCGCGAAGCCGCGTCGGGCCCTCGACCGCCCCGGAAGGAGGGGTTCACCGGCCTTCGCCGGGAACCGCACCTTCACCGGGCCGGAAGAGGGCCCGACCGTCCGACCTAGGGCCGGACAGGCCCTGGCTAGGCGCCCTTGGGGCCGGTCTGCTGGACGACGTCGAAGGACCAGACGGTGGAGCCGGAGGCCGCGGGCTTGGGCCGCTCGCCGCCTCCGCCGGTGCCCTGGTGCGCCGCCTTCATGGGGCCCTCCATCCAGGCCTGGAAGGAGGCCTCGTCGCGCCAGCGGGTGTAGACGAGGTAGTCGTCGGTGCCCTCGACCGGGCGGAGGAGCTCGAACCACTCGAAGCCGTCCGAGTTCTCCACCGTGCCGGCCCGCGAGGCGAAGCGCTGCTCCAGCACCTCGCGCTGCTCGGCCGGGACCGTCAGTACGTTGATCTTGACGACGGACATGCCGCACCTCTCCTCGTCTGCCGGGGCGCGTGAACGGCCGCCGGCTCGGTTGCTGCCAGCAGTGTCCTACACCTCACACCCGACGGGTCACGCGATCCACGGCGGGAGGAGACGCTCGTCGTCCTTCGGCGCGAGGCCGCAGGCGCCGGGCGGGGTGACGGCGTCCGGGTTGTAGACGTGGGCCGGGGACGGCCCGGCGACGACGGCGGTGAAGCCGTCGGCGGTGGTGATCTGGCGGGCGACGTCGGCCGGGAGGACGAGGGTGTCGCCCGCCGCGACCGTCACCGGGCCATCGGCCAGCTCGACGGTGGCGGAGCCGGTGACGAACGTCCAGATCTGCTCGACGTCCATCGCGTGCAGCGGGCCGCTCTTGCCGGCCTCCATGTCAACCTTCCACATGGCAAGGGCGGTTGAGCCCTGGGTGGGCGAGGCGTAGGTGGTCATGACGGCGTTCGGCGTCTCGGTGCGACGGGCGTCGGTGTGACGGATCACGGGCATGGTTGAGAAACCCCTTAAGATGGTCAATGGCGTTGTCTATATGGTCAATGAGGTTGTCTATCCGTGTCAAGCGAACCCGCCCCGCCCGGCTTCGAGCTGCCGCTGCGCCTCCTGCTCGCCTTCCGGACGATCATCGACGAGCTCCACGAGCGCATCGCCCGTGAGGGCCACCCCGACCTGCGTCCGATGCACGGCTTCGTCTTCCAGGCGATCGGCCCGCACGGCACCACCGCCGTCGAACTCGGCCGCCGCCTCGGCGTGTCCAAGCAGGCCGCCGGCAAGACCGTCGAGAACCTGGAGCAGCTCGGCTACGTCGAGCGCGGCAGCGACCCGGCCGACGCCCGCCGCAAGGTGGTCCGGCTGACCGCCCGAGGCGTGGACTGCCTGGTCCGCTCGGCCCGGATCTTCGACGAGCTGCGCGCCGAGTGGTCCGCCACCCTCGGCGAGGAGCGGCTGCGCGAGGTGGAGACGGCCCTGCGCCTGCTCGCCCCCGGCGACCCGTTCCGCCTCGACACCCCTCGCTGGTTCGGGAGCCCGTGAGCCACCATCAGGGTCCGAACGCACCGCAGGGGGAGCCCATGAGGCCGCGCCGGGCCATCGCCGCAGCCACCGCAGCAACCGCCATCGCCGCACCGCCTCTCCGACGGCGCCGTCATCCTCCTCACCGGCGCCGCCGAGGCGGATCGCACCGGCCGGATCCACACCGGGCCGATCGCCCCGGACGTGACCGTCGGCGCCCGCATGGGCTCCGACCCGGTCCTCGACGCCGCCGCCGACTGGCTTGCCCGGCAAGCTACTTGCGGCGGCTAGGGCCTGTCCGGCGAAACCTGCCGGGCCCGCGACGCCGGCCCCCGGCCCGGCACGGCGGCTAGAACGACCGCCCCTCGCCGCGGTACGGCGGCTCGGGCCAGGTCCGGTCGGGGCGGTCGCGCCGGTCGGCGCAAAGGGCCGAGCTGAGGTGGGTGAGCAGGTCGGCGAGGTCGGTGTACTGCTTCTCGTCCCAGTCGCCCAGCAGTTCGGCGAGTTGCGAGCGCCGGGCGGCGACGAGCTTCAGCGCGACCTCCTCCCCGGCTTCGGTGAGCCGCATCGGCAGGCCGCCGGAGCGGGCCGCGAGGCCCCGACCCTCGACCTCCCGGACGGCCTCGTCGACGACGGCGATCGGGACGATCCGCCGCTCGGCGAGTTCCGCCGGCTCGGCCGAGCCGTGCTGGTGGATCTGCAGGAGCAGCCAGCTGGAGGCGGGGTGGAGGTCGAGCCCGGCGGTGGCGGTGATCCGTCGGAAGAGGTCGCGCCGGGCTTCGCGACTGCTCAGGACGGAGAGCGAGCGGGCGATCTCGTCCAGCGAGGAGCGTTCGACCGGGTTGAGGCCGATGGACTCGCTGAGGTCCGGGGCGGTGACGGTGGAGCGCAGCTTCTGCTCGCGCAGGAACAGCGACAGCACGAAGGCGACCAGCGCGACGGGCACCGCGTACAGGAACACCCGGGTGATCGACTCGGCGTACGCGTGGTGGACGGCCGCCTGGGCGGCGGCCGGGAGCCGGGTGATCACGCGGGGGTCGGAGGTGATGACCTCGGGGTGGAACCCGGGCGGCAGCGGAATTCCCGCCAGGGCGTCGGCGAGCCGGTCGCGCAGCCCGCTCGCGAAGAGGGTGCCGAAGATGGAGACGCCGAAGGAGGCGCCGATGGAGCGGAAGAAGGTGGCCCCGGCCGTGGCGACGCCGAGGTCCTGGTAGCCCACCGAGTTCTGCACGATCAGCACCAGCACCTGCATCACCAGCCCCAGCCCGAGGCCGAAGACCAGGAAGTAGAGGCTCATCTCGGCGGTGCTGCTGTGCTCGTCCAGCCGGGAGAGCAGCAGCAGGCCGCCGGTGGTGACGGCCGTCCCGGCGATCGGGAAGATCCGGTAGCGGCCGGTGCGGGCGACGATCTGGCCGGAGCCGATCGAGGTGAGCAGCATGCCGAGCACCATCGGCAGCATGTGGATGCCGGACATGGTGGGCGTGACCTGCATGACGACCTGGAGGAAGGTCGGCAGGTAGGTGAGCGCGCCGAACATCGCGAAGCCGACCACGAAGGAGATCACCGCGACCAGGCTGAACGTCCGCGAGCGGAACAGCCGCAGCGGCAGCACCGGTTCCCGGGCCGCCCGCTCGACCAGGACGAAGGAGAGCAGCAGTGCCAGGCCGAGCACGCCCAGGCCGACGACCTGCCAGGAGGTCCAGGCCCACGTGGTGCCGCCGAGCGAGGTCATGAGCACCAGGCAGGTGGCGACGGCCGCGATCAGCGCGGTGCCGAGGTAGTCGATCCGGTGCTCGCGCCTGACCTCCAGCCCGTGCAGCACCGCGGCGATCACCACCAGGGCGACGGCACCGACCGGCAGGTTGATGTAGAAGACCCAGCGCCAGCTGAGCTGGTCGACGAACAGCCCGCCGAGCAGCGGCCCGAGGACGCTGGTCACGCCGAAGACGGCGCCGAAGAGGCCCTGGTACTTGCCGCGGTCCCGCGGTGCGACGAGGTCGCCGACGATGGCCTGGGAGAGCACCATCAGCCCGCCGCCGCCCAGGCCCTGCAGGGCGCGGAAGGCGATCAGTTCGCCCATGTTCTGGGCGATGCCGCAGAGCACCGAGCCGAGCAGGAAGATCACGATGGAGGCCTGGAAGAAGCGCTTCCGGCCGTACATGTCGCCGAGCTTGCCCCAGAGCGGGGTGGCGGCGGTGGAGGCCAGCAGGTAGGCGGTGACCACCCAGGAGAGGTGGTCCAGGCCGCCGAGGTCGCTGACGATGGTGGGCAGCGCGGTGGAGACGATGGTCTGGTCCAGGGCGGCGAGCAGCATCGCCAGCAGCAGCGCGCCGATCGGCACCCAGAGCCTGGGGACGGTGACCTCCGGCGGCCCGGGCACGTTCGCCGGGCCCCGATCGGGCGCGGCGTGGGGGTACTCCCGGCCAGAGGCTGGGGGAGGGTCCGTCATGGCGTCTCCGTAGGGTCGCGGGCCCGGCCGGTGCGGCAGGCCGTGCGGATGATCACTCCCAGCTCACCATGCTGTCAGAAATGCTCCGGTTTGTTCCGCCGGGTTGAGCCGAACGTAAGCATCCGGGGACGTCCGCCGCATCCCGTCCGTTCCTCAGGAGCCAACCGCCACCAACCGGCACAACACCCCCACCCGCCGCCGGACGCCCCTGTCCACCCTCCGGGACGTCCTGCATAATCAGGCGCGATCGTGAGCCCGGGAACGCCCCGGACGCACGGAGACCGCCCGAGAACCGAGGAGGACCGGCCGATGCCGGACCAGCACTGCCCGACGTGCGGCGCCGCACGCTCCACCGGGTGCGGCTGCGTCCCGGACCCGAGCCTCACCGAGACGGCCGTCCTCCCGCACCTGGAGGGCCCGCCGCTGGTGCGCCCGTACGTGCCGCAGGCGGTCGGCCAGGTCGCCGAGGAGGCACCGGCGGACGTCCCGCCGGTGGACCCCTTCGCGACCACCGTGCTGCCCCCCGTCGCCTCGGCGCTACCGCCCATCGCTCCCCCGCCGGCCGTTCCGCCCCTCGGACCGGACGCCGACGCCTACGCCACCACCGTGCTGCCGCCGGTGCCCGCCTCCGGGCCGGGCGCGTACGCGGCGGCGACGGCGCAGGCCCCGCCCGGCGACGACCTCGGCTTCTTCCCCTTCGACCACGCGACGTACGCCCACGCGACGCCGGGCGCCGAGCCGGAGGCCGTCGGCGGCCGGGCCGCGCGGAGGGCCGCCGAGCAGGCCGCGCAGAACCCACTCGCCCGGCACAAGCTGCTGCTGGCCGGGGTGGGCGCCGGCCTGGTGGCGCTCACCATCGGCATCGCGTACGCGGTGACGCCCTCGCCGGCCCCGGCCACCCGGCAGGCGCAGCCGCTGCCCACCACCCTGGCGCCCGCGCCGGCGGAGCCGGTCACCCCCACGCCGACGGACCCGACCACGCCGCCGCCGACCAGCGAGGCGCCGAGCCCGACGCCGACCAGGACCAGCCGGCCGAGCCCGACGAAGACCGCCATCCCGGTGCCGGGGCCGACCACCCAGGCCCCGGTCGCCGCTCCCCCGGCCCCGGTCCCCGTTCCCACCCCGACGCCCACTCAGGCCCCGACACCGACGCCCACCCCCACGCCGACCCCCACCCCGACGCCGACGCCGACCGCGACCACCAGGGTGCTCCAGCTCGGGATGACCGGGCCCGACGTCAAGGCCATGCAGCAGCGGCTGTGGACCGCCGAGTGCGGATACGTCGACAAGTCGATCATCACCGGCACCTTCGACGACTGGACCCAGAGTGCGCTCAGGGACTACCAGCTCAGCAACCGGATCAAGGGCGAGACCAACGTCTACGGCCCGAAGACCCGGGCCGTCCTGGAGGCCGACCCGGGCTGCTGAGCATCCGCCGACCGGGCTCAGCCGGTGACGGCCTGGAAGATGCTGATCCCCGCCAGCACCACCATGATCGTCGCCGCCACCCGGATGATCAGCTTCATCGGCACGTGCTTGAGCAGCTTCTGCCCGCCCACGATGGCGATCCCGCCCACCGCGCACAGCGCCAGCCACGCGCCGAGGCCGACGGCCAGCGGATCGGCGTACTTGGCGGCCAGGTTGGCGGTCATGATCTGGGTCAGGTCGCCGAACTCGGCGACCGCGACGACCACGAAGCTGGCCCCGGCCACCTTCCAGAAGCTGGGCGAGGACGGCTCCTTGGCGGCGTGCCCGTCCTCCTCCTCGCCCCCGCCGTGGAACAGCAGCATGGCCGCGCCGGCCAGGAACAGCACGCCGGTGACGCCCTCCACCCAGCGGTGCGGCAGCAGCGAGAGCAGGTGCCCGGCGGCCAGGGCGAGGACGACCTGAACGGCCATCGCGGCGGCGACGCCCGCGAAGACGTAGCTCGCGCGGTACTTGGTGCCGAGCACGAGGCTGGCCAGCGCGGTCTTGTCCGGCAGTTCGGCCAGGAAGATGATGCCGAAGGTCAACGCGGCAACGGTCAAGCTCATCAGGGGGGTTCCCTCGGTCTGGCTGCCCGGCCTCCGCAGCTCCGTCAGGGGACGCTTCGGCCCGACAGCACTGGTCATGGTCACAGCACTGCGGCCGAAGGTCTCGCCGGCACCGCCCCTGCGGATCAGGTGCCCCGGGCGCCGGGCCCGTGGGGGCCAGTATGTCGACGGTCCGGTGGAGGGCTACTCCCCTTCAACGTGCTCAAGGGTACCCGACCCCGTCAGGTGCCCCGGCGGTCACCAGCCCCCGCCCGACCAGCTCCAGCACCACCACGATCGCCACGGACTCCACCGCCAGCAGCCCGACCAGCACGAACAACTGCACCGCCCCGGCCTGGACGGGCGTGGCGCCGCCGAGCAGCATGCCGACGAAGGCGCCGGGCAGGGTGACCAGGCCGACCGTCCGGGTCTGGTCGAGCGCGGGCACCAGCGAGGTCGCGGCGGCCGTGCGGCAGATCTCCAGCCGGGCGTCGCGCTCCACGAAGCCGAGCGCCAGCGCCGCCTCCACCTCGCCCCGGCGCTGCCGCAGCTCGTCGAGGGCGCGCCGCCCGGCCAACGAGGTGGCGGTGAGCCCGCCGCCGATCAGGATGCCCGCGACGGGGATGACGGACAGGCCCTTGAGCGGCAGCAGCCCGACGGCCAGCAGCAGGGCGAGCACCGGCAGCACGCCGGCGCCGATCGGGGCGGCCGCCCAGACCCAGCCGGGGCCGGGGGTCATCCGCCGCCCGGCGGTGCGCACCGCGACCGTGAACATCAGCAGCACGAACAGCGCCGACCACCAGAGCGAGCCGACCACCCAGGCGATCACCGCGGCGACGGCGGCCAACTGCACCACCGCGCGCAGCCCCGCCCGCAGCACCGCGTGCCCGTGGCCGAGCCGGCCCCACCCGGCCACCGCGACGGCGGCCAGCAGCAGGAGGGCGGCGACCACCCCGAGCACAGGGGTGACCGGCAGCAGCTGGCTTCCCGAGGCGGCGAGCGGCACCGGCGTCGGACCGCCTGCGGTGCCGAGCGGCACCGGGGCCGGAGCGCCCGCCGCGGACGGGAGCACCGGTGTCAGATCCAGCTGGTGAACCACATCCGGTCCTGCCAGGACGTCATCGGGATCACCTCCGCCGTGTACAGCGGGTAGAAGAAGGCGAAGCAGCCGACGATGGCGAGCACGATCAGCCCGGCGCCGGCCGCGCCGATCCGGCGGCGCTCGGGGCTGCCGCCGGCCGGGCCCAGGATCGCGCCGAGCAGCTGGGCGACGGCCAGGCACAGGAAGGGCACCAGGACGACCATGTAGAAGGAGAAGACCGTCCGCTCCTGGTACTGGAACCAGGGCAGGTAGATCCCGGCCACCGCGCACAGCACGGCGCCCGAGCGCCAGTCCCGGCGGAAGAACCAGCGCCACAGCAGGTAGACCAGGGCGAAGCAGGCCGTCCACCAGAGCAGCGGGGTGCCGAGGCCGAGGATCTGGGCCGCGCAGCCACCGGAGGCGGTGCAGCCGCGCTGCCCGTCCGGGACCTGCTCCCAGTACATGGAGACCGGGCGGCCGTCGACCAGCCAGCTGAAGGGGTTGGACTGGTAGGTGTGCGGGGTGCTCAGCCCGGTGTTGAAGTCGTACATCTGCGAGTGGTAGTGCCACAGGCTGCGCAGCGGCGCGGGCACCCAGCTCATCGGCACCTGCGGCAGCGGGATGCCGAGGAAGCGGTCCGGGGACAGGCCGGCGCGGCCGTCGGCCCAGTGCCGGTCGTACCCGCCCTCACCGCTGCGGCCGCTGGCGAGCCAGCCGCCCCAGGCGCCGACGTACACCACCAGGGCGGAGCCGACCATGGCGAGGAAGGCGGGCACGGCGTCCCGGCGCAGCATCGAGCGCCAGGGGCGGCGGGCGCCGGCCCCGCGGCGGCCGGACTGGTCCCACAGGACGGTCAGCAGGCCGAAGGCGGCGAGGATCATCGCGCCGTTCCACTTGACCGCGCAGGCGGCGCCGAGGAACACCCCGGCGGCGATCCGCCAGGGGCGCAGGCCGAGCCGGGCCCGGTCGCCGTCGGTGGCGGTGGCGAGCCGGGCGCGGACGTGGTCGCGGTCGATCAGCAG
Source organism: Kitasatospora sp. MAA19 (assembly GCF_029894125.1). Taxonomy (GTDB): domain Bacteria; phylum Actinomycetota; class Actinomycetes; order Streptomycetales; family Streptomycetaceae; genus Kitasatospora. The sequence continues at coordinate 37,329 of NZ_JARXYZ010000042.1, read as the reverse complement.
GGCGCCGAAGGCGGCGAGTACGAAGAACATCTGGATGCCGTCGAGCAGGCCGACCCGGCTCATCACCAGGTGGAGGCCGTCGACGGCCATCAGCAGCGCGGCGGTGCAGCCGATCAGGGTGGAGCCGAAGAGCCGGCGGCCGATCCGGGCGAGCATCAGCACGGTGACGGTGCCGAGCAGGGCGGTCATGAACCGCCAGCCGAAAGGGTGCAGGCCGAACAGCTGCTCACCGATCGCCATCACCCATTTGCCGAGTGGCGGGTGGGCGATGAACTCGGGCGCGGAGGTGAGCGGGACGCCCTGCGGGACGGCCAGGATGTCGGCGTTGGCGTGGTCCGGCCAGCTGCCCTCGTAGCCCTGTCGGAGCAGCGACCAGGCGTCCTTGGGGTAGTACGTCTCGTCGAAGACGAAGGCGTTGGGGTAGCCGAGGTGCCAGAACCGCAGTAGGCCGGCGAAGAGCGCGACGCCGATCGGCCCGAGCCAGCCGGACCAGTCGGCCGCCCGGCGGAGCAGCCGGCGCGGGGCCGGTGCCGGGGTGACGGGGGCCGGGGCCACCGGGGGGTGCGTGAGCGCCGTTTGCGTCATTGCCTCGCCGATCCGCCTGTCTGCTCTGCCCGTGTCTGCTGCGCCGGCCGGGGCCGGGCGGCAACAGCCACTGACACTATGTGGCGGTGGTCGCGAAGCCAAGCGCGACGGGCGCCGACCAGGTGACCTGGTCGGCGCCCGTCGGCACGCCCGTTCGAACGGCGGTCACGCGGCGGTCTGCAGCTCCCGGACGACCGGGGCGCGGACCACGGCCGGGGCGGCGTTGTCCTGCTCCGCCGTGAGGTGCGGGCGCAGCCGCAGCGCCATGGCGACGATCAGCAGCGTGGAGCCCGCCATGGCCGCGAGGTAGAGCGGCCACGTGCCGGAGCCGACCAGCAGCACGCCGACGGCCGGGCCGACCGCGATCGCGATCTGCTTCACCAGGGCGTACCCCGCGTTGTAGGTGCCGAGCAGCCGGGTGGGGGCGAGATCGGCGACGATCGGGCCCATGGTGGGCGCCAGCAGCGACTCACCGACGCCGAACAGGGCGTAGATCGAGACGATGGCGACCGTGGCGGCCATGGTCTCGGTCCGGATCAGGCCGGCCACCAGGGCCATCGCCCAGGCGCCGAGCCAGACCACGCCGGCCGCGGCCATCGCGGTGGTGCGGCGGCGGCGCGCGGTGATCCGCACCATGAACATCTGCAGGACGACGATGGTCAGCGCGTTGGCGCCGATCGCGAAGCCCAGGGTGGAGGGCGCGGTGCCGACGGTGTCGGTGGCGAAGGCCGCGACGCCGGACTCGAACTGGCCGTAGCAGGTGAAGAAGATCAGCCCGGCGAGCAGGCAGAGCCGCAGCATCGCCTTGTCGGCGACCAGCGCGCGCAGGCCGGTGGGGCCCTCGTTCTTCTCGTGCAGCGGGATCAGCGGGGCCGCCGGCATCCGGGCGGTGCCGGTGACCAGCGCCAGGCCGAGGAAGGTCACCGCCTCGATGGTGAACAGCCGGGTGAGGCTGGCCGGGTCGGCGACATTCACGATCTGCCCGCCGACCAGGGCGCCGATGCCCATGCCCAGGTTGATCAGGGTGAACTGGAGCGCGAAGGCGTGCGAGCGGGTCGCGGCCGTCGAGCAGCGGACGATCATCGTGGCGAGCGCCGGCTGGCAGGTGGTGACACCCGCGCCGAACAGGAAGGAGGAGACCAGCAGGGCCGGGGTGCCGGTGGCGTGGCCGAAGGCGAACGCGCCGGTGGCGGCGAGCGCCGAGCCGACCAGCAGGACCGGGCGGGGCCCGTACCGGTCGATGCCGCGGCCGGTGAACGGGAGGACGGCGAGCGCCGCCAGCGCGAAGACGGTGAACACCATCCCGGCCGCCAGCGAGCCCAGCCCGCGCACCTGGTCCACGTACACGAACATGTACGGCATCGTGAACCCGCCGCCGAACGCGCTGAGCGCGTTGCCGATCTGGACGCGGCGCAGCGGGCCGCCCGCCCCGCGTCGCTGCTGTCCCCGCTGCTTCACCGTGCCGATCACCGTGCACATCCCTTCCTGGATTCAACTGGATACTCTTAAGTCCAGAAGATTTCAGAGCTAAAGTTTGACGAGATAAAGTCTTAGCACCGGAAGAGTGCGGAGTCAAAGGCTTAAGAGATGCACGCCCCCGTGCGACACTGGTCCGCATGACTACGGACAAGCCCGCGCCGGCCACCCCCAGGGAGCTCGGCATCGCCGAGCAGGTGGCCGTCTACCAGCGGGAATTCCCCACCGTGGACCCCCAGGTGGAGACCATCGTGCAGACCATGTCCCGGGTCGCCCGACGGATGGGCGTGGCCTACGACCGACAGCTGACTGTGCTCGGGATCACGGCCGCCGAGTGGGAGGTGCTCAAGGCGCTGGTGGTCTCCGGCAGCCCGTACCAGCTCGGGCCGGGCGAGCTGGCCAAGCGGCTCGGCCTCACCCCGGCCGCGATGACGCACCGGATCGACCGGATGGTGAGCGAGGACCTGGTCACCCGGGAGCGGGACGAGACCAACCGGGTGCGGGTGATCATCGAGCTCACCGAGAACGGCCGCGACAAGTGGCTGGAGTCGATGCGGATGGCGGCGGTGTTCGAGGAGGAGCTGCTCCAGGACATCTCGGGTGAGGAGCGGGCCGTACTGTCGGCGCTGCTCGCACGGATGCTGCGGCGGATCGAGGAGAGCCAGCCGGACGCGCTCGGGCGCACCGCCGACCTGGCCTGAAAGCCGACGAGTCCGGCCCGCCGGGGGGTGCTCCCCCGGCGGGCCGGACTGCGTGGTTCAGGTGCTGCGAGGGTCCGTCAGGCCCTCAGCTCGTGGTGTCCGACGGGTCAGCAGGGACCGTTGTCGGTCCAGACGCCCCACTGGCCGCTCAGACTCGGGTCGTCGCCCTTGGTCCACCACTTGTTGGTGTAGTAGTGGCCCTTCCAGGAGACCTTGGTGCCGCCGGCCGCGTAGGTGGCGTTGGCGTCCCAGCTCGGGGCGGCCGGGCAGCCGGCCGGCGAGGTCGGGGTACCGGTCGGGGTACCGGTCGGCGTGCCCGTGGGGGTGCCGGTCGGCGTGCCGGTCGGGGTCGGGGTCGGGGTCGGCGTGCCGGTCGGCGGGGCCGGGCAGGCGGAGGAGGAGCCGTTGGTGGCGTCGACCATCTTGTCGAACAGCGCGGTCCTGGTGCCCAGGTCGTACAGCGAGAAGGCGAAGGAGCCGCCGAGGCCGTTGCAGTGCGCGTAGTCGAGCTTGGCCTGGATCGACCTGGCGTCCTCACCGCTCCAGAAGGTGTTGCCGTCGTAGAAGTACGTGGCCTTGGCGTCGTCGTCCCAGAAGGTCTTGGACGGGTTGTCGACGAAGCCCGCGAGCTCCTTGTACATCTGGATGCCGGGGACGTTGCCGGACATCGCCGCGCCGGCCGCCGGGCTGGCGGCGGGCTGGAAGAGGCCGTTCTTGCCGTTGTTCTGGACGCCGGTCCAGCCGCGGTAGTAGAACGGGACACCCATGTTGATCTTGTTGGCCGGGAAGCCGCCGGGGATGCCGTAGTCCTTGTCGCCGACCGTCCACGCCTTGACGGCGTTGTCGATCGAGTACTTGCCGTTGCCCGGCTTGGCCGGGGTCGACGGGTCGTTCGGGCCGGAGTAGAGCGGGGCCTGGTGGTTGGTCGGACCCTGCGGGTCCCAACCGCCGTGCATGTCATAGGTCATGACGTCGAGGAAGGTCAGGTACTGACCGATCTTGTCGGTCTCGACGTTCATGATCTTGTCCTGGCCGGCGCCGACCGCCGCCGACAGGGCGTAGGTCTTGTTGTCGGCCTTGCCCTGCGCGTCCAGCTGGGTGCGGAACTCCTTCAGCAACGCCGTGAAGTTCTGCTTGTCGGACGGGCTGGAGATGTTGCCGGTGTGGCCGCCGCCGCCCGGGTACTCCCAGTCGATGTCGATGCCGTCGAAGATGCCGGCACCGGTGCCCGGGCCGCCGTAGCCGGCGTCGCTCGGGAGGTTGCCCTTGATGAACATGTCGATGCAGGACGAGACCAGGTGCTTGCGCGAGGCGTCCGTGGCGGAGGCCGGCGAGAAGTACTTGGAGTAGGTCCAACCGCCGATCGAGAGCAGGATCTTGAGGTTGGGGTTCTTCGCCTTCAGCTTCTTCAGCTGGTTGAAGTTGCCCGCGATCGGCTGGTTCCAGACGTCCCCGACGCCGTCCACCGAGATGTCCGCGCCGAAGCTCTTCTGGTAGTCGGCGAACGCGTCGGCCGCGCCGTCACCCGCGTTGGGGTTGTTGTCGTTCCCGTCGGCGGCCTTGGTGGCCTCGAAACACCCCAGGTCGGTCGGGTGGATGTTGGCGAAGTCGTAGATCAGGTAGTCCAGCTTCCCGGCCACGCCGGTGTCCTGGACCGTCTTCGGGTAGTACGCGTTGGCGTAGACCGACCACTGGTCGTAGTAGGCGACCTTGATGCCACCGCTGGTGGCGGGCGCGCCGGTGCTGTTGGTGGTGGCGGCGTTGGCCGCGCCGCCGCCGGTCAGCGCGAGGCCCGCGCCGAGCAGCACGGAGGCGGCGGTGCCGGCCGCGATGGCGGCCAGGCTCTTCGGACGACGTCGGCGGCCGCCCGCCGGAGCCGGGGCCCCGGCCCTTTCAATGCGTGAACGCAGCATGGGTGCGTAACTCCTGGTTGTGGGGGTTTCCGTCGTCCCGGGGGGGGTGCGCCCGAGGTGGGGTCGGGCGACCGGGACATGACAGATCAGGGGTGGGGAATCGAGCGGATCAGCGGAATCGGGCCGTGACGGACACCGGGATGTGCCGAACCGGCGCCCGCGGCACGAGGCCGTTGACGCCGGTTCAGGGGCTCCCTGCACCTGGGCAATAAAAATGGACTAGACCAACTCCCCCGTCAAGGGGTCCTGTTGGGCCTTGAGCCGCGCTTAAGGTTCGACCCCCACCCGGGTACCCCGCCGACCTGGGCGTCAGTAGCGCACCGCGTTGGCCACCACGGCCTTCAGGCTTCCCGAGAGGTCCCGGTTGCTGCGCGCGGTGGCCTGGGCGCTCTTTCCGCCCGCCACGTCCTGGACGGTCACCGCGGTCGCGTCCTGCAGCTTGCCGGAGTCGTCGGTGAAGTTGATCTGGATCACGTACCGGTACGACTGCTGCCCGTGGTTGGTGACGGTCAGCTCCACCTGCGCCTTGCCGTCCGGACCGGTGCTCACCGCCCCGACGGACACGTCCCCCTTGGCGTCCAGCCCGCCCTTGATCCCGGCGACCGCCGAGGAGGCCGCGGACACCGCCGCCGAGGCCCGCGCCTCCGCCGAGGAGATCACCGACCCCGCCCCGCCGGCCGCCGAGGCCAGCGCCGAGGCGGCGGAGGCGGCGGCCGAGGCGCCCTGCTCGATCGCGGCGGCGGCCGAGGAGGCCACGGTGCCCGCACTCCTGCCGGAGGAGGAGCAGCCCGCCAGCGCCGCCGAGCCGACCACCGCCACGGCCAACACCCGGGCCACCGACCGGCGTTGGCGGCGCGCCGGCGTTCCGTCCGGCCGCCGCGCGGTGACGCGCGGCCTCGAACCGGTCCGGGTGAGCGGCTGGCGGTCCATACGGTCCCTCGTTTCTGCCCCGGTGCCGGGCTGCCCGGCACACCTCCCCGCCCACCCTCCGAGGGCCGCGGGGGGAGCGCCAGCAGGGTTACTGCCTCCGGGTGACACCGGACGTCGGCACCGCACCGCGCGTCGGCACCGGCGCCGGCGCCCGCGCCGTCAGGACAGCCCCGAGCCCTCCTGCTCGTCCGCCTCCACCGCGGCCCGCTCCTCGCGCAGCCGCACCGCGTGCCGGCGCCGGGCCACCACGCCGTACGCCCCGGCGACGGACGCCGTGAAGGCCAGCAGTCCCATCCACGGCCGGTCGAGCACGTGGCAGGTCAGGTGGTCCAGCGAGTACCGTCCCGGACCGGCCAGCCCGAGCGCCAGCCCGGTCGCGCCGAGGAAGGCCGGGTACTCGTAGCCGCCGGAGGTCGCGAAGAAGCCCCCCGGCGCGTGCACCGCCACCGCGCCGGCCATTGTCCCGGCCACCACCGCACCGGCCGCCCCGGTGGCCAGCCCGGCGACCAGCAGCACACCACCACCCGCCTCGCCGGCACCCGCCGCGATGGCACTCTGCCGGGCGGGGTGGAAGCCCATGTGCTCCATCGCCTGGGTGGTGCCCTCCAGACCGCCGCCGCCGAACCAGCCGAACAGCTTCTGGGTCCCGTGCGCGATCAGCACCCCGCCGACCGCTCCGCGCAGGGCCAGCAGGCCCAGGTCCTTACGGTTCAGACACATGTCGCATCCTCGTTCCCGGGGGGTGATCCGACTTCCATGGGACCCGACAGCGCGCACCCGTTCGAGCCGGGGCCGCCATCCGGGGGAATTCGCCGGTCTTCCGGAATGAACCGCCCGCCCGTGAGATTCACGCCACGCCACGCCCGGCCTCGGGGCGTGGCACAGCGCCCGCACCGGGCCCCGCGGCCATGCTTGGCGCATGTTCGTCTTCAACCTGAGCAGCGCGTTCATCACCTTCTTCGCCGTGGTCGGCCCGCCGAAGACCCTGCTGGCCTTCGCCCGGCTGGCCTCCACCCGGAGCACCCGGGAACTGCGGCGGCTGGCCGCGTGGAGCACGGTGATCTCGGCGGCGGTCGGCCTGGTGCTCGGCTTCACCGCGGACGAGGTCACCACGCTGTTCCACATCAGCGACCAGTCGTTGCAGCTCGCCGGCGGGACGATCTTCTTCATCTACGCGGTCGCGCTGGTCTTCGGTCTCCACCTCGGCACCGAGAGCGACGACGACGAGCACCTGCCGAACCACATGGTGGACGGCATCCGCGAGCTGCTGCTGCCGTACATCGCCAGCCCGCTCGCGATCACCGCCGTCCTGGTCGCCTCGCTCACCAAGAACGAATGGGGCTGGAAGGCCGTCGTCACCGGGGCGTACCTCGCGGTCGTGGTGATCAACTACGTCTGCGTGGCCCTGCTCGCGCCGCTGATGCGGCGCACCCACCGCACCTCGCTGGAGGTGCTCTCCCGGCTGCTCGGACTGCTGCTGGCGGCGGTCGGCGTGGAACTGTTCCTGAACGGCCTGGACGGGCTCGGGGTGCACATGCTGGAAGGGCACTGAGCCCGGCCGCGCCCTCGCGGTCAGCCCGCGGTGGGCCCGGCGGTCAGCCCGTGACCGGCTCCACGATCAGCCCGCGGCGAGCCGGGCCAGCACCTCGCCGATCCGCTCCCGCACCAGCGGGTCGGCGACCAGCCCGTCCGGGCCGATCGCCTGGCGGTCCAGCGGGATCCGCACGCAGGCCTCGTCCAGCACGGCCGCGCCGGTGTAGCCGAGGACGGTGCGCAGGGTGGCCTCGGCGCCCTGGCCCCGGCCCGGGCCGGCCGCGTTGATCCAGCCCGTGGGCTTGTCCGAGATCTCCGTCCCGCCGACCGTCCAGTCCAGCAGGTTCTTGAAGGAGCCGGGCAGCGTCCCGGCGTACTCGGGGGTGCAGACCAGCAGCGCGTCGGCGGCCTCGACGGCGGCGCGCAGGGCGGCCACCGGCTCGGGCAGCGGGTCGGTGTCGCGGTCCGGGTTGAAGTGCGGCAGATCGGCCAGCCCCGCGTAGTAGGTGGCCCGGAGGCCCGGGGTGGCGGCGGCCACGGCGGCGGCGGTGCGCAGCACGGTCTCGTTGGTCGAGCCGGCCCGCAGGCTCCCGGGCAGCAGCAGGATGTGACGCTCGTTCGGCATGCCGAGGAACCTACCGCTCCGGCCGTACGGCGCCACGGCGAGAGGCACCACGGCGCCACGGCGCCACGGCGCTACGGCGCGACCACCGGCCGCCAGGGCACCGGGCTGGAGAGGATCATCGAGCTGGACGGCTGGCCGTAGCCGCCGAGCCGGTCGCACAGGGCCTCGAAGTCGGCCATCGTCGGCACCGCGACCAGCAGCGCGCAGCAGGCCCCGCCGGTCACCCGGTGCAGTTGGAGCACCTCCGGCCAGGCGGCCACCTGGGGGTCGCGCAGCACGCAGCGCGGTCCGTAGCACTGGATCTGGACCAGCGCGGTGATCGGCAGTCCGGCCCGGCTGAGGTCCACGTGGGCGTGGTAGCCGGTGATCACCCCGTCGGCCTCCAGCCGGCGGACCCGTTCGGCCACCGCGGGTGCGGACAGGCTCACCCGGCGGGAGAGTTCGTTGTAGGAGAGCCTGGCATCGGTCTGCAGCTCGGCCAGCAGGCGGCGGTCGACGGCGTCCATGGCGGCTCCCGGGGTGACTGGAACGGGTGGTTTCGCGATCGTAAAGCGAATCGGCACAACGCCTTGCGATCGACAACCGCAACGGCGGTTGCGGTGTCCGTCGACCATTCAACCGGGGGGTCGCACCGCCGCACAATGGGCACCCCGGCGGAACCAGGCCGTCCGCCTGGTCGCCGGTCCGGGCGACGCACCCGGGTGGATCAGGAGGCACGGGATGGGGCACGACACGGTGGAGACACCCGACCTGTCGTTCGGTCGGCACGGGGAGCCGGGTCGGGGCACCCCGTACGCCCGCTACGTGTGCCTGGACGAGCTGCACAGCCTGCAGCGTCCGCAGAGCAAGGAGCCGGCCGAACTGTCGTTCATCATCACCACGCAGGTGATGGAGCTGCTGTTCGACCTGCTGCGGCACGAGTGGACGCTCGCCCAGCGGGCGCTGCGCGAGGACGACCTGCCCGCCGCGCTGGCCGCGCTGCGGCGCGGCACCCAGGCGCAGGACGTGCTGGTGAAGTCCTGGGACCTGCTGGCCACCATGACGCCGCAGGAGTTCAACGCCTTCCGCTCGGCGTTCGGCCAGGCCTCCGGCTTCCAGTCCTCGGCCTTCCTGCACCTGGAGTTCCTGCTCGGCAACAAGAACGCCGCGCTGCTGACGATGTACGACGGGATGCCGCAGACCCAGGCCGAGCTGGCCGAGGCGCTGCGCTCCCCCGGCCTGTACGACGACGCACTGGCCCTGCTGGCCCGCCGCGGCCTGCCGCTGCGCCCGGAGCCGTCCGAGCAGCGCTACCGCGCCGACGAGGAGGTCGCCGAGGCCTGGCGCCTGGTCTACACCGACCCGGAGTACGCCGCCCTGCAGCCGCTCGGCGAGGCGCTGCTGGACGTCGCCGAGCGGGTCACCCACTGGCGCCAGCGCCACCTGTCCGCGGTCAAGCGGACCATGGGCGGCAAGCCCGGCTCGGGCGGCTCCAGCGGCCTGAGCTGGCTGCGCAAGTCCGCCGAGCAGGACGTGTTCCCGGAGCTGTGGACGATCCGGGACGAGCTGTGAACGAGGGGATCGGCATGATCACGCGCGAGGAGTGCGCGGCGCTGGACGCCGTCGACCCACTGGCGGCGTTCCGCAAGGAGTTCGCCCTGCCGGAGGGGGTGGTCTACCTGGACGGGAACTCGCTCGGCGCGCTGCCGGTGCGGACCCCGGAGCGGGTGCGGCAGGTGGTCGAGGAGGAGTGGGGCCGGGAGCTGATCCGCAGCTGGAACGACGCCGGGTGGTTCGAGCAGCCGTACCGGCTGGGACGGCGGATCGCCCCGCTGATCGGCGCCGAGCCGGAGGAGGTGGTGGTCTGCGACACCACCTCGGTGAACCTGTTCAAGGTGCTGGTCGCCGCCCTGCGGCTGCGCCCGGGGCGGCGCACCGTGCTGGGCGACGGCGAGGCGTTCCCGACCGACCTGTACATCGCCGAGGGCGCCACCGGCCTGGTCGAGGGCGCGCGCAGCGTGCTGATCCGGCCGGAGGAGCTGGACCGGCACCTGGACGGCGACGTCGCCGCGGTGGTCCTCTCGCAGGTGGACTACCGCACCGGCGAGCTGCTGGACCTGCCCGGGATCACCGCCCGGGTGCAGGCCGCGGGCGCGCTGATGATCTGGGACGTCTGCCACTCGGTGGGCGCGCTGCCGGTCGAACTCGGCGCGGCGGGCGTGGACTTCGCGATCGGCTGCACCTACAAGTACCTGAACGGCGGGCCCGGCTCACCGGCCTTCCTGTACGTCGCCGGAAGGCATCTGGCGGCCGGTCCGCGGCAGCCGCTGAGCGGCTGGTTCGGGCACGCCCGCCCGTTCGCCTTCGAGCCCGGGTACGACCCGAAGCCGGGCGTCGGACGCTTCCTGACCAGCTCGCCCTCACTGCTCGGCCAGGCCGCGCTGGGCGCCAGTCTGGACGTCTGGGAGCGGGCCGACCTGGCCGCCGTCCGGACGAAGAGCCTGGCGCTGACCGACCTGTTCATCGGCCTGGTCGAGGGCCTGGACGGGATCGAGGTGGCGACCCCGCGCGAGCACGCCCGACGGGGCAGCCAGGTCGCGCTGCGGCACGCCGACGGCTATCCGGTGGTGCAGGCGTTGATCGAGCGCGGCGTGATCGGGGACTTCCGCGCACCGGACCTCATGCGGTTCGGCTTCACCCCGCTGTACCTGTCGTACACCGAGGTCTGGGACGCGGCCCGGCAGCTGGCCGAGGTGCTGACGAGCGGCGAGTGGCGGGCGGAGCGGTTCTCCCGCCGGGGCGAGGTGACGTAGCCGGAGCCTTCCGGGGTGCGGCGCCGGGGGTGCTCCTCGCCGTTAATAATGTGCAGCATTGACGTTGCGGGCATGGCGAGGACATCGGCGGGCCACGAGACCCGCGAGCGGCTGCTGCGGGCGGCGGAGGAACTGTTCGCCACCCGAGGCGTGGAAGCCGCCCTGACCAGGGACATCACCCGACTGGCCGGACAGAGCAACCCGTCCGCCGTGCAGTACCACTTCGGCTCCCGCGAGGGCCTGCTCGACGCGATCATGGCCGACCGCCAGGAACGCACCGAGCAGGCCCTCGCGCCGCGCCTGCCCGCACTCGCGGACGCGGACCTGCCCGGGCTTCTCGACGCCCTGGTCGCGGCCGAGGCCACCGAACTGCACACCGACCAGGGCCGGCGCTGCCTGCGGATCTCCGCCCAGGTCAGCCACAGCAGCGGGGTCCGCACCCGGACCCCGCACCCCACGCTGGCGGGCGGCGGCTACTGGCGGCTGATCGAACTGGTCGAGGACCGGATCGCCGCGCTGCCGGAGCCGATCCGGCTGGAGCGGATCGACCTGGCCCTCACCCTGATCGGCGCGGCCCTGGCCGACCGGGCGCAGCAGCACCTCACCGGGTCCACCCCGCTGACCGACGAGGAGACCTTCCTCGCCGACCTGGTGACGATGTCCGCCGCCATGCTCTCCGCCCCCACCCCCCAGAGGAGCGCGTCATGAACGACCTGACCGGCAAGACCGTCATCATCACCGGCGGCGCCCGCGGCCTGGGCGCCGAGGCCGCCCGGCTCGCCGTCGCGGCCGGCGGCAGCGTGGTGATCACCGACGTCCTGGCGGACGACGGCAAGGCCACCGCCGCCGAACTCGGCGACCGGGCACGGTTCGTACGGCACGACGTGACCTCGGAGCAGGACTGGCGGCGCGTGGTGGACTTCGCGGTGGCGGAGTTCGGCGCGGTCGAGCTGGGCACCGAGCGGATCCGGGTCAACTCGGTCCACCCGGGCATGACCTACACCCCGATGGGCCGGGTCGGCGAGGCGCCCGAGATCGCCACCGCCGTGGTCTACCTGCTCTCCGACGACGCCTCCTACGTCACCGGCGCCGAGCTCGCGGTGGACGGCGGCTGGACCACCGGCCCGACCGTCACGTACGTCATGGGGCAGTGACGCAGGTCATGCCCAGGTAAAGTTCGACCCTCATCATCGTTGGGAAAACTCCCCGCTGACTGTCCGTCAGCACCAAGGGGAGGCTTGCGTGAACATCGAACTCGGACCGCTCCAGCCCGAACCCTTCATGCTGGCCCTCGGGTTGACCCTGTTCTTCCTGGTCATGTGGACCCTCGGCCACGGCCTCCTCCCGCGCATCGAGCGAGTGAAGGCCGAGCGGTGGGACGCGACCGAGGGCCGCACCGAACGCGCGGAGGCCGTCCGCGCCGAGGCCGAGGCCGCCCACGACGCCGGCCGGCAGGAGCTCGCACAGGCCCGGCACGAGGCGTCCCGGATCCGGCAGGAGTACGCCGAGCAGGGCGCGGCCGCCGTCGCCGATGCCCGCGCGGAGGGCATCCGCGACCGGGACCGGCTGGTCTCCGCCTCGCACACGCGGATCGCCGCCGACCGGGCCGAGGCCGCCGACCGACTCCGGCAGGACGTGGGCGAGTTGGCCGTCACGCTGGCCGGCCGGGTGGTCGGCGAGCCGGTGCACGCCGTCGCCGCCGACCGCCGCACGGTGGACCGCTTCTTCGACTCCCACTGAGCCGCCTCCGGCCCCTCGCCCACCTTGGGCTCTAGCGGTCGTTGCAACACCCCAGCACGGCGCAGGCCGCCCGGTCGGGGTCGACGACGCGGGCGGCCTGGGCCGTTGTTCGCTGCTTCCTGGGGCCCTAGCCGTGGCGGCCGCGACGGCGGGCGGCCAGGACGGCGAGGCCACCGAGGCCGAGCAGGCCGACGCCGGCCAGGCCGAAGACCACCGGGGCGCTGCCCGCACCCGTGGAGGGCAACTCACCGCCGTGACCGGGGTGGTGGCTGGTCGGGTGACCGGTGGGGTGGTGGCTGGTCGGGTGGTGGCTGGTCGGGTGACCGGAGCTGGACGGACTGGCCGAGGGCGAGGTGGAGCTCGCGGTCGGGGACGGCGTCGGGGAGGAGGAGGGCGACGACGACGGTGACGACGAGGGGGAGGACGACGGGGAGGAGGAGGGCGAGGACGAGGGGGACGACGACGGCGAGGAGGATGGCGAGGAGGACGGCGAGGTCGACGGCGACGGGCTCGGCGACACCTTGCAGTCCGGCAGGTCCCCGTCGAACGGGTAGCTGTGGATCTCGTAGCCGCCGGTGCCGGTGTGGATCAGGTTGCCCGCGAGGTACACCCGGCCGTCCATGCCCGGCTGGGAGATGGTCGTGGTGCCGCCCGGGTTCCCGGCCATGACCGAGCCCTGGAACTGGGCGCTGCCGCGGATCTCGGCCGAGGTCGCGGTGGGGAAGTTCCACATCAGCTTGGAGCGCATCGCGGTGGTCTGGTCGCCGGGCAGCCCCGTGCCCGTGTAGGTGTTGATGACCGGGCTGTCCCCGAGCATGTTCACCACGACGGTGGCCCCGGCCGGGATGTTGTTGAAGACCAGTCCGATCTGCCCGCCGCTCGGCGAGGCGAGGTTCCGGGTGACGTTGAAGACCTGCTTCCTGCTGGTCCCGTCACCGGTGAAGGTCGCCTCGCTGTTGGTGACGTTGACCGTGCCGGTCGCGGTGGCCCGGCCGACGCAGTCGGAGACCTCCTCGATCTGGGTGAGCACCTCCTGGTACGGCGCGGCGGCGTTCGGGTCCTGGATCGACCGGCCGGTGGGGTCGATGTTGACCGTGCCGGAGACACTGCCGGCGTGCCGCAGGTTGCCGAAGGCCTGGCCCTTGGAGTCGCTGCCGCCGATCAGGATCCGGTTGCCGCTCCTGACGTCGACCCTGCCGCCGGTGGTCACGAAGTCGCTGCCGTTCGGCGGCACGACGCGCGAACCGACGCCCACGACACCCATGTTGTAGGCGCCGCCGCCCTGGCTCTTGTCGACGGTCAGGTTCCCCAGCGCGACGATCTTGCCCTCGACCTCGGCGGCGCGGCCGGTCACCGTGTAGTCGCCGCCGGTGAAGACGTTGATGCTGGCGTCCCGGCCGGTGAAGTCGCCGTTGTTCGGCGGCGGCCAGGTGGCCGGGCAGTCAGGCCCCGTACAGGCACCCAGCGGCGGGGCCAGCGGCGCGGCCGAACCGACCGTCAGCACGGCGGCCATCGGCAGCGCGGCGACGGCGGTCGCCACGGCGACCCGGACGGCCCGGCGGCCACGGGTGGCTGGTGTTCTGTTCACGGCGGTCGTTCTGTGATCCGGCGTACCGGTGCCCTGACCCATCGACACATTCCTCCGCGCATAGGAAAAGGAGCAGGCGCGCAAAACCTGCTAATTCGTACTATCTGCTGGCGATCTCACAGATCCGGCACATCAAACCTCACACCGGACGATTCCTACCCTGCAGATCCTCAGATCGGATTCGAAAACCAACCGAACGGCGCAGCGGCCGTCTCCACCCGACCCGGCCCCGCGCGGCGGCCGCGCCGGTTAGGTTGGGGGAATGACCTCCGAGGCCCAGGACCAGAGCACGCCGCTCGTCGCCGTCGCGCCCGCCGACGCCGTGCTGCGGCACCCCGAGGCGGGCGAGCACCTGCTCACCCCCGTCGAGCGCGAGCGCGCCGCGCGCTTCCGGCACGAGTCCGGGCGGATCGACTTCACCGCCGGCCACGTGCTGGTCCGGCTCTGCGCCGCCCGGCTGCTCGGGGTCCCGGCCGCCGCGGTCACGCTCGCCCAGCAGTGCCCGGACTGCGGCCTGGCGGACCACGGCAAGCCGTACCTGCCGGACCACCCCGGGGTGCATGTGAGCCTGTCCCACACCCGGGGCGTGGTCGCGGCCGGGGCCGGATTCCAGCCGGTCGGCGTGGACGTCGAGCTGGCCGCCCGCGGCGGATCGCTGGGCGCGGTCGCCCGCCGGGTGCTCTCCCCCGCCGAGCTGCGCCTGGTCGAGGCGGCGGCGGAGCCGGACCGGGCGTTCCTGCGGCTGTGGGTGCGCAAGGAGTCGCTGATCAAGATCGGGCGGGCCACCCTGGACACCCTGGCGTCCGTCGACCTCTCCGCCCTGCCCCTGGACGTCCCGCCCGGCGCCCCGCTGCGCAGCCGCCACCAGGACCTGCACCTGCTCGACTGGACCGACCCGGAGTACGGCGCCGCCGTCGCGGCGGTCAGCACCGCCGCGCCGCGGATCATCCAGCTGATTACGGCGGACTGAGCAGGTCGGGGCGGGCAGGACGGGACGGGGCGGGCGGCAGGCCGCCGGATAAGCGGTGTTAGCGTGCCTGGTCGCGGGCGCGTCGTCACCGGACGCCCGCCGAACCAGCTGCCCACCGCCGGATTAAGGGTGTCCCCGCCATGGCCAAGTTCCTGCTGAGCCTGCACGTCCTCGTGTCGGTCCTGTTCATAGGCCCGGTCGCGGTGGCCGTCAGCATGTTCCCGCGCCGGGCCAAGGCCGCGCTGTCCGGTGGGCCGGACCAGGCCTCGGACGCGGGCGTGCTGCGGGTCCTGCACCGGATCACCCAGGTCTACGCGCTGCTGGGGGTCGCCGTGCCGGTGCTGGGCATCGGCCTGGCCCAGGTGATGGACGTGCTCGGGCAGTCCTGGGTGATCGTCTCGATGGTGCTCACCGCGATCGCCGCGCTCTCGCTGTTGCTCTTCGTGCTGCCCGGGCAGCAGGCCGCGGTGGACGCGCTCGGCCCCGACACCCCGGACGAGCAGCACGCCAAGGCCGTCCAGGGCCTGCGGCTGCTGCCGATGACGGCCGGGGTGTTCAACCTGCTGTGGGCGGTGGTCGTGGTGCTGATGGTCATCCGGCCGGGGTCGAGCACCGGCGTCTGAGCCACGCCGCCCCAACCGGCAGGCCCTCTCCCGCGGCGCGGTCCCGGTCCAGTACCGTCCTGGCCATGACGATCATGGCGGGCATGGGCAGCCCGACGGGTACCGGAGTCGGCCCCCTGCTGCGCAGCTGGCGCGAACGGCGGCAGCTCAGCCAGCTGCAACTGGCCCTGCGGGCGGACTCCTCCGCCCGGCACCTCAGCTTCGTCGAGAACGGCCGGTCCCGCCCGAGCCGGGAGCTGGTGCTGCGGCTCGCCGAACACCTGGACGTCCCGGTGCGCGAGCGCAACACCCTGCTGCTCGCCGCCGGCTACGCCCCGCACTTCCCCGAGACGCCGCTGGACGACCCCTCGATGGACGCGCTGCGCGGCGGCCTGGAGCGGCTGCTCGCGGCCCACGACCCGTACCCGGCGCTGGTCGTCGACGGGAGCTTCCGGGTACTGGCGGCCAACCGCTCGCTCGGGCTGCTCCTCGACGGCGTCGCCCCGCACCTGCTGCAGCCGCCGCTCAACGCGATCAGGATCGCCCTGCACCCCGAGGGGCTGGCGCCGCGCATCGTGAACTACCCGCAGTGGCGGCGGCACCTGCTGGAGCGGATGGAGCACCGGATCGAGCTGGTCAGCGCCGAGTTGCTGCGGCGGCTGTACGAGGAGGTCCGCGGCTACCCGGAGCCGGCGGACGCCCCGGGCCCGGACGGGGAGCACGGGGAGAATACCGGGCTGTTCCCGTTCGCGCTGCCGATGCGGATCCGGCACGAGGGGCGGGTGCTGTCCTTCCTCTCCACCATCGCGACCTTCAACACGCCGCTGGACGTGACCGTCTCCGAGCTGGCCATGGAGACCTTCCTCCCGGCCGACGCGGAGACGGTGCGGTTCCTGCAGGCCGCCGTGGGCCCGGAGCGCTGACCCCGGTTCAGGCGCGGTTGTCCGCGCGGCGGCCCGCGCGGCCGTCGGCACGGCCGTCGGCACCGCCGTCGGCACCGCCGTCGGCACGGCTGTCGGCACGGCTGTCGCTCCGGCGCAGCGCGGTGAACTGCAGGACGGCGAACAGGGCCACCACCGCCGCCTGCGCCGGGATCCAGACGGCCCCGGCGGTGGTCGGCTCGAACCAGGCCGCCATCGCGACCAGGCTGAGCACCACCCAGGCCAGGTTGAGGTCGATCACCGTCTGCACGGCGAGCCGCGGCGGCCGGCGGCGGGCGGCCAGGGCGCCGACCCCGAGGGCGTAGCCGGTGAGGAAGACCCCGAGGTCGAGCAGGGTGGTCCGGCCGACCCCGAGCAGGTCGCCGACCGGGCCGGGGAAAGCCAGGTAGACCAGGCCGTTTCCGCCGGTGACCAGCGCGTCCAGGGCGAGTACGCCGCGCACCGTCCACCGCGAGAGGACGGAGCCGGGACCGACGGGCGTGAGGGCGTTCGCGGACATGGCGGATCAGCCTCCTGACGGGGGTGGGGCCCGGCGGTCGTGGCGCCGCCCGGGTCCCACCACCCTGCCCGCCCGGGCGCCGGGCGTCGATTACCCCGCAGGTAAGGACCGGTGCAGGCAAGGGCTGGCGCGGGCCGGGGCTGGCGCGGGCCGGGGCGGCCTGGACGGCCGGCTCCGCCAGCTTCCTCGCCGCCGCGCCCGGGCTGCACGCGGACGCGCTGGGGGCGCTGCGGGCGGTGCGGTGACCAGGTGATCAGTGGTGCGGCGACCGAACCAGGTGATCAGTGGTGCGATGATCAGGCGGTGCGGTGATCAGGCGGTGCGGTGATCAGCTCGCCGGGGCGAGCCCGAAGAGCGCGGCGGCGTTGTCGTGGCAGACGGCGCGCAGCCACTCCTCCCCCAGGCCCAGCCCGGCCAGCGCCTCCAGCTGGTGGACGTAGCGGTACGGGATGTTGGGGAAGTCGCTGCCGAGCAGGACGCGGTCCTGGAGAGCGCGCAGGCGCGGCAGTTCGGCGCGCGGGAACGGGTCGTCGGCCTCGACGAAGTCGGTGAACGCCATGGTGGTGTCCAACCGGACGCCCGGGTGGCGCTCGGCGAGGTCGAGGAAGTCCCGGTACTCGGACATCCCGAGGTGGGCGACCACCAGGACCAGCCCCGGGTGCCGGTCCAGCACCTCGCCGATCGGGCCGGGACCGGTGAACTTGCCCGCCACCGGCCCGGATCCGCAGTGGCTGACCACCGGGGTGCCGGTCTCGGCGAGCAGTCCCCAGACCTCGTCCAGCCGGCGGTCCGTCGGGTCGTAGCCGCCGACCTGCAGGTGCGCCTTGAACACCCGGGCGCCGTCCTCGATCGCCCGCGCCACATAGGCGGGCGCCTCGGGCTCCGCGAAGAAGGTCGCGGTGTGCAGGCAGTCCGGGGTGCGGGCGGCGAAGTCGGCGGCCCAGGAGTTCAGCCACGCGGCCATGCCGGGCTTGTGCGGGTAGAGCATCGACGTGAACGCGCGGACGCCGAACTCCCGCAGCCGCCGGACGCGTTCGGCCTCGGCCTGGCGGTAGGTGATCGGCCAGGGGCGGTTGATGAGCGGGCCGGCCGCGTCGAAGTACGCCCACACCTTGTCGAGGACGCTCTTCGGCATGAAGTGGGTGTGCACGTCGACGAGGCCGGGCAGGCCGAGGGCCTGCCAGAACGACCGGACGTCTGCCGCCTCGTCCACCTTGTCCACCTCGTCCACCTCGTCCGCACTCATGCGGGCACCGGGCGGGCGCGGTCGATGATCCCGGCGGTGTCGACGCCGGACGGCAGGGTGCCGAAAGCGGCGCCGTGGTCGCCACCGAGCCGGGTGGCGCAGAACGCGTCGGCCACCGCCGGGCTGCCGTGGCGGACCAGCAGCGAGCCCTGGAAGGCCAGCGCCATCAACTCGACCAGCCTGCGCGTCCGGTATTCCAGGTCGGTCAGGTCGGTGAGCTGCTTGCGCAGGTCCGCGACGGCCGCGTCCAGTCGGCGGTCCGCCCCGGCGGCCGCGTCGAGCTCACCGAGGAAGGCCTCGACCGTCTCCGGTCGTTTGGCCATGGCACGCAGCGCGTCCAGGGCGGCGACGTTGCCGGAGCCCTCCCAGATCGACACCAGCGGCGCCTCCCGGTAGAGCCGAGGCATCCCGGACTCCTCGACGTAACCGTTGCCGCCCAGGCACTCCAGCGCCTCGGCGGCGTGCGCCGGGCCCCGCTTGCAGACCCAGTACTTGGCCACCGCCAGGCCCAACCGCCGTACCAGCGTGGCGGTTTCGTCCCCGGCCAGGGCCAGGTCGGTGGTCTGGGCGAGCCGCATCGCGACGGCGGTGGCCGCCTCGGACTCCACCACCAGGTCGGCGAGCACGTTGCGCATCAGCGGCTGGTCCACCAGCAGCCTGCCGAACGCCCGCCGGTGCAGGGTGTGGTGAACAGCCCGGGTGGCGCCGTACCGCATGCCGGAAGCGGCGCCGATGGTGCAGTCCAGGCGGGTCATGTTGACCATCTCGATGATGGTCGCCACCCCGCGGCCCTCCTCGCCGACCAGCCAGCCGACCGCGCCGTCGTACTCCACCTCGGCGGAGGCGTTGGACTTGTTGCCGAGCTTGTCCTTGAGGCGCATCAGGTGCAGGCGGTTGCGGCCGCCGTCGGGCAGGACGCGGGGCAGCAGGAAGCAGCTGAGCCCGCCCGGCGCCTGGGCGAGCGTCAGGAAGAGGTCGGACATCGGCGCCGAGGTGAACCACTTGTGGCCGGTCAGCCGGTAGGTGCCGTCCGCGTGCGGGGTCGCGGTGGTGGTGTTGGTGCGGACGTCCGAGCCGCCCTGCTTCTCCGTCATCGACATGCCGGCGATCAGCCCGCGCTTGGTGCGCGGCTCGCGCAGCCCGAAGTCGTACGTGGTGGCGGCCAGCAGCGGCTCCAGCTCGCCCGCCAGGGTGGGGTTGGCGCGCAGGGCCGGGACGGACGCGTAGGTCATCGAGATCGGGCAGGTGTGGCCGGCCTCGACCTGGCCCCAGACGAAGAACTTGGCGGCGCGGGCGGAGTGGGCGCCGGGCCGCTCGTCCCGCCAGGGTGCGGCGTGCAGGCCGTACGAGACGGCGGTGCGCATCAACTCGTGCCAGGCCGGGTGGAACTCGACCTCGTCGACGCGGTGACCGAAGCGGTCGTGAGTGCGCAGCACCGGCGGGTTCTCGTTGGCCAGCCGGCCCCACTCGGCGGCCTGCTCGGAGCCGGCCAGGCGGCCGAGTTCGCGCAGTTCGGGCTCGGCCCAGCCGGCGCCGGCCCGGTGCAGGGCGGCGAGCAGGGTCGGATCGGCGGCGGTGTCGTGTCCGTACGGCAGGGGCACCTGGTTGGTGACCTCATGCGTCGCTGTCATCGCGTCCTCCCAGGGCACGCAGGGTGAAGGAGACCAGGGCGGGGACCACGTCGGTGGTGACCGCGCTTTCGGTGGGGGCGGCCGTCTCGGTGCTTTTGGCCGTGTCGGTGGCTCTGGTGGTGCTGGTGGCTCTGGTGGGTGCGGCCGCGAGTGGGCCGGCCAGGGCCTCGCCGACCGCGCCGACCAGCGCGGCGGCGGTCAGCACCGGGTCCTGCTCGGGCAGTTCGCCGCTCGCCACGGCGGCGGCGATCTCGGTGGCGATCACGTCCCGGAACGCCCGGCGGAACACCAGGCGCTCGCCGTCCACGACCGCGTCGGCCGGTTCGACCAGCAGCGCGTACGCCAGCCGGGGCGCGCGCAGGGCGCGGGCCGCGAAGGTCTCGACGACGGCGGCGATCCGCTGCCGGGGAGTCTCCCGGAGGGCGACGGCCGCGTTGACGGCGGCCATCTCGCGGGTGACCACCCGGCGGAACAGCTGCACGGACAGCTCGGCCTTGTTGGCGAAGTGCTGGTAGAGGCTTCCGGTGGCGATCCCGGCACGGTCCGCCACGGCGGCCATGGTGCAGCCGCCGTAGCCGCGCTCGGCGAGCAGCAGGGCGGCGGCCTGCAGCACCGTCTCGCGCTGGGCATCCAGGCGGGCTTGGACGGCGGGGGTGCGTCGGTAGGCCACGGAAATATTGAAGCACTGATTCACTACTTCGGGGAGGGGGTCGGACCGGTCCGCCGGCCCTGCCGCACGCACGAGGAGGCCGCCCCGACCGGGGGCGGCCTCCTCCTGGTGCGCTACCGGTGCGCGTGGGCCCCGCGGTTACAGCGGGCGACGCTCCAGCTTCTGGCCCTCCTCGTCGAGCGGGCCGAACGGCGGGATCTGCTGCGCCTTGGCGAGCGAACGGGCGGTGTCCTGGTCGGCCAAGCCGGCCCACTCCAGCACCTTGGCGGTCGCCTCCGCCGACTCGGCGGCCGGCAGCTTGCCGATGTTGGAGCCGTGGTTGCCGCCCGGCACGGTGTAGACGTAGCTGTCGTCACTGCCCCGACCGAGCTTGAAGGGCTTGGCGCCCCACGGGTCGTTGCCGCCGTAGACGAACATGATCCGCTCGGCGTCGCGCTTCACCCAGCGGTCGATGTCCCGCATCGCGTTCGGGTTGAAGGTGGTCGGGATCTCCTTCGGCACGTACGAGCGGGCCGAGTACAGCTCCTTGTAGTCGTAGTGCAGCACGTCCTTCAGGTACGAGACGTCGAAGAACGGCGCGCCCAGCTCGGTGGCGGCCTGGTAGTAGTACGCGGTGTACTTCGCCAGCGACTGGTCGCTGTTGCCGGTGATGCCGGACTGCGAGTCGAACCACGCGTACAGCTCGTCGTCGGTCGCGGTGGCCGCGACCGGGACCTTGGCGCAGTCCGACTCCAGGCTGTACTGCCAGAACGCCCAGATCACGTCGAGCACGCCCGCCTCGTACGCCCGGTCCGGCGTGCCGAGGGTGTTGAAGGTGGAGCCGGCGGCCTTGTTGTCGGCCACGTAGCGGGTCTCCAGGCGGTCGCGGCGCACCAGCAGCTCACGCTGGGCGGCGTTCAGCGCGGCCCGGCACTCGGGGGTGCCGACGGTGCGGAAGAAGTCGGTGTAGGCGGCGTAGTCGTTGACATCGGTGTTGTTCGGCGCCACGTACGCGATCGTGCCCGCGACGTCGTCCGGGTAGAAGCGGCGGAAGTAGGTGGAGGACATGCCGCCCTTGCTGGCGCCGGTGGAGAGCCACTCCTGCTGGTAGATCCGCTTGAGTGCGGTCACCAGCTGGTGCGAGTCGGCGGCCTGCTGGCGGATGCCGGCCTTGGACCAGTCCGCCGGGTCGGGGCGCGACGGGGTGAAGAAGCGGTACTCGATGGACACCTGGTTGCCGTCCACCAGCCGGGTCGGCTCGGTGCGGGACGGGGTGGTGCCCAGCGTGTAGCCGTTGGTGTAGAAGACGGTCGGGCGGTCGTAGCCGCGGTGCAGCACGCTGAAGCGCTGCTGGAAAGTGCCCAGCCAGGGGCGGAAGTGGTCGATCGGCTGGGTGTAGGTGGCCAGGAAGTAGCGGTGGCCGGTGGTGGTGGGCTGCTCCGCGGTGATGGTCACCCCGGGGATCGCCGCCAGGCGGTCCTTGATGTCGGCGTTCGGGTCGTCGGCGGGGCTCCGGCCGTGGGCGGCCTCGGCGGCCCCGACGCCCTGGGCACCGGCGGCCAGCGCCGGGGTCGCCAGGCCGCCGAGCGCGAGCAGCGGTATCAGCAGGACGGAAACCAATAGCCTGCGTAGCGTGGTGGTCATCAACTCTCCATCGGGTCAACGGACATGACTGCCGCCTTGTCGGCACAACTCTGCGGCGTGGGTGGCGCGGTGGCCGCCTGGTGGACGGCCGAATGGGCCACCCGCCGGTCGCGGGTGGCCCATCGGGGAACGGTGCTGGTCAGCGGGGTCGCCTCGGTTCCGTCACGGGGACGGCGGCCGGGGGCGGGGTGGTGGTCAGGAGCTCTGCGTTTGCCAGCGGGATGGTGGTGATCAGGGGCCGTGCGGCTGTCGGCGGCGGGGTGGTGATCACGGGCCGTGCGGCTGTCGGCGGCGGGGTGGTGATCACGGCCGGGACGGCGGTCAGGGCCCGACCAGGGTGCAGCCGGGCAGGGTGAGGTCGAACCGGTTGCCGGCGGCGAAACAGGCCGGGATGCCGTAGGTCTCCTGGGCGTAGCCGATGCCCTGGTGCACCGTCACCGCGCCGTTCTCGTCGACCTCACACGGGTTGTCGAGGGTGCAGGACTCGCCGCTCTCGTTGATCGTGTTGTTGACGGCGACCAGCTGACCGGTGCTCGCGTCCACCACCGGCGAGCCGGAGGTGCCGCCGATCACGTTGCAGCCGGAGGTGTAGCGGACCGAGTCCTTGAAGACCCAGTCGGCCTCGTGCAGCCGGTAGGCGAAGCCGTCGATCGAGCAGGAGTAGATCTTCTTCCAGTAGCCCGAGACGACCCGGATCGAGGCGCCCTGCGCGGGGTGGGCGGCGGAGACGGTCAGCGGGGCGATGCCGTACCGGGACTGGATCGAGGCGTAGCTGGTGTTCAGCTGGTAGATCGACACGTCGGTGTCGGTCATGGCGCCGTAGACCACCTTGGTCGCGCGCAGCGTGGCGAGCTTGCCGCCGGTGGAGCTGAGGAGGGTGAAGGTCCGGCTGGAGGGCTGGTTGAGGACCACCTCGCCGGGGCCGGGCATACCGGACTCCAGGCAGTGGCCGTTGGACAGGATGAGGGCCGGGTCGCTCGCGGCCGAGCCCGGCATCCGGACCAGCGAACCGGAGCAGTTGCTGAGCGCCACCGTTCCGGCGAAGGTGACGGCGGCGAGGGGGGCCGCCTTGGCGTCCGCGGTCTGGGCGCCTTGCAACTCGGCGCCCTGGGCCTGGGCACTCTCGACCTGGATGCCCTGAGCCTGGGCGCTCTGGGCCTCGACGGAGGCGGTGGGGGCCTCCGGGGCCGCGGCCTGAGCCGGGAGGGCCCCGGCGAGGGCGGTGGCCCCGGCGACCAGGAGCGTAGCGAGCATGCCTATGAGCGGCTTCTTCATGAGAGACCTCTCGGTGTGGGGGTCCACCAAAGCTGGCGCGGACATGACCCACTGTCAAGAGTCAAGACATGCCCAAGAGACCACTCCGGCCGCAATGGCTCGTTCCAGCCCCCACCCGGGGCGAGCCATGGTCAACTCGCCTGCCAGTGACGCCGGCCGAGGCTGATCAGGCGCAGTTGCAGACGCGCGGTCGCGGCGATCCGCCGCTCCCTGGCCGGATCCGACTCCTGCGCCTCCAGCAGGGCCGACGCCGTCGAGACCATGTGGTCCACGTACAGCTCGGCGAGCATGCGCAGGTCCTGCTCGCTCCACCCACGCGAGACCGGCTGAAGCGCCAACGCCTCCCCCACCTCGGCTGCGAAACGGCCGAGTTCGGCATCGATCGCCTCGCGGACCCGTCGGACCCCGCCATGCCGCTCGCGCGCCAGGAAGCGGACGTGCGCCCGGTGCTCGCGCACGTGCCGCTCGATGACGTCCACCGCACGGTCGATCAGTTCCTCGGCGCCGCCCGCCTCGGCGAGCACCGACCGGATCATGACGTGCAGGCTCGCCAGCGACTCCTCGACCAACGCCACGCCGAGCGCGGCGAGGTCCGGGAAGTGCCGGTAGAACGCGGCCGGGGACAGCCCGGCCTCCCGGGTGACCTCGCGCACGCCCAGGCTCGCCAGGTTCTGATCGGCCAGCAGGCGCAGGCCCGCATCCAGCAACGCCCGCCGACTCTGCTGCTTCTGGGCCTGCCTGGCCCCAACGGTGTGACTCACGCCATTCAGTAAACAAGTGTTTGCCGAGATTGGCCAGTCGGGCGTAGAGTGAGGCCGAAGTCAGTGAACACTTGTCAACCGAAATCGACACCGGGCCGGTGTCGGTACCGGGCCGAGCTCGACACTGGGCTGAGCTCGACATCGGGCCGGGCTCGACGTCGGGCCGGTACTGCCACGGCCGGAGGGGCCCGCCATGATCCTGTTCTCCGCGCTGGTCGCCATGGGCGTCCTGATCGGCACCGCCGCGCACACCTCGCTCCCCGTCTTCCTCACCGCCTCCGCCGCCATCACCGCCTGGCTGCTCGCCTTCGGCGCCCGCGAGGGCCTCGCCCGGCTGCGGCAGCGCTGACCCGGCCGCTCCCCAGAGAGGACCCGCCACCGTCATGAGCACTGTCACGAACCGTCAGAGCGGCGCCCGCAGCGACGCCCACGGCGAGGCCCGCGAGGCCGACAATCTGGCCGTCGCCTCCTTCCTGCTCGGCCTCCCCGGTCTGCTCCTCTTCAACGTCGTCCTGGGGCCGCTCGCCATCACCCTCGCCACGCTGGCCCTGGTCCGCGGCACCCGGCGGCGCGGCCGTGCTGTCCTCGGACTGGCCCTGGGCATCGCCTCACTGGCGATCCTCGCCGCCACCACTGCCACCTCTCACGGGGTGCTCATGGAGTTCGGCTCCTGAGTCGGGCCGTGTCCGGCTTCCGGCGGCTCGGCTTGCGTGACTCGGCTTCCGGCGGTTCGGCGCGCGTGGTTCGGCACGCGGTGCTCGGCGCGCGCGACTCGGCTTGCGTGGCTCGGCTTGCGTGGCTCGGCGACCCGTCAGGCGCCCGCGCCAGAACCGGCCTTCGAACGGCTGATCCCGCCAACCCGCCCCACGGCCCCCGTCCGCCACGTACTGTGGCGACAACGGACGGGTGACCACAGGGGGCAGGAGTGACTACCGAGTACCGCAGCGACGCGCCGTCGGAGCCGACCGGGGCGGGCGGGCGGCTCCTCGCCGTGAGCGACCTGCACATCTCCTACCAGGAGAACCGCGACCTGGTGGAGAAGCTGCAACCCAGCACCCCCGACGACTGGCTGCTCGTCGCCGGGGACGTCGCCGAGCTCACCACCAGCATCGAGTGGGCGCTCGGGCTGCTCGCCAAACGCTTCGCCCGCGTGGTGTGGGCCCCCGGCAACCACGAACTGTGGACCCACCCCGAGGACCCGGTGCAGCTGCGCGGCGTGGCCCGCTACAACCACCTGGTGGAGCTCTGCCGCAGCCTCGGCGTCGTGACCCCCGAGGACCCGTACCCGCTCTGGCAGGGTGCCGGCGGACCGGTCCGCATCGCCCCGCTCTTCCTCCTCTACGACTACTCCTTCCGTGCGCCGGGCACGACGACCAAGGAGGAGTCCCTGGCAGCCGCCTACGAGAGCGGCATCGTCTGCGCGGACGAGCGGATGCTCTACCCGGACCCGTTCCCGGACCGCGACTCCTGGTGCCGTGAGCGCGTCCGGCTGACCGAGCAGCGGTTGGCGGCCTGCGACCCGGACGTACCGCTGGTCCTGGTCAACCACTACCCGCTGGTCCGCCACCCCACCGAGATCCTCTGGTACCCGGAGTTCGCCCAGTGGTGCGGCACCGAGCTGACCGCCGACTGGCACCGTCGCTTCAACACCGCGGCGATGATCTACGGCCATCTGCACATCCCCCGGAAGACCAGCTACGACGGCGTCCCCTTCGAGGAGGTCTCGCTCGGCTACCCGCGCGAGTGGAGCCGCCGCGGGCTGCCGGACCCGCTGCTGCGGGAGGTGTTCCCGCAGGCCCAAATGTCCTGACCACCCGGACCGGGTGGGGCCGGTGGGCTTCTTCCGGTGCATCCGGCTCTCCTCAGCGTGTCCAGCCCGGCCGCACAGTGCACCAGGGTGGACGTGCCCGAGCCGGACGGACCCATGATCGCGGTGAACCGCCCGGCCGGGAACTCCACCGTCACGTGGCCCAGCGCGCGGACCTCGGTGCCACCGACGCCGTAGATCTTGACGGCGTCGGCGGCCCGGGCGGCGGTTCCGCGGACGAGGTCGAGCGTGGTCACTTCCCGGCACCCCCTCGGAACTGGTCCCGCGGCGACTCGCTGAGCACGGAACGCCTGGCGCGGTACTCCTCGGCGTCGATGTCGCCCTCGGCGTAGCGGCGGCCCAGGACGGCCAGCGGGTGGTCCGCCCGGGCCCCGGCTCCGCAGCCGCGCCGCCAGAGCGTCCGGCGCAGCACGGTGATCACCAGGACCACCACGGCGATCCACACCAGTGGGATCAGCAGGATCCAGGGACCGGGCCCGTGCCCTCCCCCATCGGCCAGCAGCGTGTACATGGTGGTTCATCTCCTCGGCGGTGGGCCTCCAGACCTCGGGCGGTTCCCGAGGTGACCAAAGCGTCCCGCCAAGCGGCCTCATCACGCGTCCTACCAGCAGCGGCAGTTGGGGTACTCCCGGGAGAGTACGGGCTGGCCGCGACACGCCGGGCCGGAAGTAGAGCGGTCGGGCAGGACCACCGGGTGGTGCGCGGCAGGCGGGCAGCACGGCGCGACGGACAGGCGGGACCGGGCAGCACGGCGCGGCAGGCGCGCAGGCAGCAGGACCCGGCAGCACGGCGCGCCGCCGCACGGAGGACTCTCAGCCCAGCCAGCCCGGCCGCACCAGCCCCGACTCGTAGGCCAGCACCACCAGTTGCGCCCGGTCCCGGGCCCCGAGCTTCACCATCGCCCGGCTGACATGCGTCTTCGCCGTCAGCGGGCTGACCACCAGCCGCCGGGCGATCTCCTCGTTGGACAGCCCCATCCCGACCAGCGCCAGCACCTCCCGCTCCCGCTCGGTCAGCACGGAGATGTCCGAAAGTCCGCCCGGCGCCGCCTCGGGCGCCTTCGAACGGGCCGCGAACTCGCCGATCAGCCGCCGCGTCACCCCCGGCGACAACAGCGCGTCCCCCGCCACCGCGACCCGGATGGCCCGCAGCAGGTCGGCCGGGTCGGTGTCCTTGACCAGGAAGCCGGCCGCCCCCGAGCGCAGCGCCTCGAAGACGTACTCGTCCAGCTCGAAGGTGGTGAGCACGACCACCCGCACGGAGGACAGCGCAGGGTCCTCGGCGATCCGCCGGGTCGCCTCCAGGCCGTCCATCCGCGGCATCCGAACGTCCATCAGCACGACGTCCGGTACGAGTTCGCGGGCGAGCCGCAGCGCCGCCTCGCCGTCGTCCGCCTCGCCGACCACCGCGAGGTCGTCCTGCAGGTCCAGCAGGGCCCGGAACCCGGCCCGGACCAGCAGTTGGTCATCCGCCAGCAGTACCCGAATCACTCACTCTCCGCCTTCGGTGTCGGCAGCTCCGCCCGGACCCGGAAGCCGCCGCCCGGCAGCGGCCCCGCCGTGATGGTGCCACCGAACGCGGCCGCACGTTCCCGCATCCCGGCCAGCCCGCTGCCCGACCCGCCGGCGTCGCCGAGCACCGCCGGGCCCGGGTCCTCGACCCGGACCACCAGCGCGGCCGGATCGGTCCAGTCCAGGACGACGACCGCCTGCCGCGCCGCCGAGTGCCGGATCACGTTGGTCAGCGCCTCCTGGACGATCCGGAACGCGGTGAGATCGACGCCGGCGGCCAGCGCGCGCCGCTCGCCGCGCTCCTGCACCTCGGCGGCCAGGCCCACCCGGTCGGCCTGGTCGGCGAGTTCGTCCAGCCGGTCCAGCCCGGGGGCCGGGCCGCGCGGCGCCGCCTCCGGGCCGCGCAGCGTCGCGAGCACCTGCCGGACCTCGCCGAGCGCCTCCTTGCTGGTCGACTTGATGGTGACCAGCGCGGTGCGGGCCTCCTCCGGCCGCCGGTCCAGCAGGGCGAGCGCGACCCCCGCCTGGATGTTGATCAGCGACAGGCTGTGCGCCAGGATGTCGTGCAACTCCCGGGCCATCTTGAGCCGTTCCTCGTTGGCCCGGCGCTGTTCCAGCTGCTGCCGGTAGGCCCGGTGGGCGGCGATCCGCTCGCGCCGGAACCGGACCAGCTCGGCGCCCGCGGCCACCAGCAACAGCCAGGCCAGCAGGCCGAGTTCCGCCTGCCAGGAGAAGGCGGACGGCGGGGTGCGCTGCCAGTCCGCCGGCAGCGCGAAGGTGATCAGGACGTGCACCAGGTACACCCCGCCCAGGCCCGCCCAGGCCACCCGGCGGTGCCCGGAGCCGATCGCCGTGCAGCAGGCGATCAGCCAGCTGACGAACACCGGCCCGTACGGGTACCCGGCGCCCAGGTACGCCGCCGTCACCACCGAGGTGCCGACCACCGCCACGACCAGCCGACGGCACCGCAGCACCAGCAGGGCCGGGCCGATCAGCAGCAGGAGGTAGCCGACGGCGTCCAGCGGGACCCGCCCGCCCTGGTTCCGCCCGGCGAACGTCGACCCGACCACCTGGACCACGGCGACCGCCACCGCCAGCCCGAGCGGCCGGCCCGCGTCGGCCGCCCGCACCCACCGCGGGCGCCACGGCTCGGGCGGTTCTCCCGAGGGCGGTCGCGGGCCCGGGGGATGTGGCGGCGGACCCGGCGTTTCCGTCGGCGGGGACGTGGGCGGCATCATGCCCGGAAGGCTAGACCCGCGCCGCCTCCCCACGCGTCCTCCACCAGTGGCGTTCGGGCGTACTCCCACGGGAGTACGCCCGAACCCGGTCCCACCCGTTCCCCTCCCGCTCAGCCCTCTGCCGCGGCCTCCTGCGCCTTCTCCTCCGCCTCCTCGAAGGTCGCGGACGCCTCCGGCCGGGCCAGCGTGACCACCAGCTCGCCGTCGCTCACGTCCGCGATCAGCGTGTCCCCCTCCTGCACCGTGCCGTCCAGCAGCAGGTTGGACAGCCGGTTGTCCAGCTCCGACTGGATCGTCCGGCGCAGCGGCCGGGCCCCGAACTCCGGCTGGTACCCACGGTTGACCAGCCACTCCTTGGCCGCCTCGGTGACCTCCAGCTCCACGTCCTGCGCCTTGAGCCGGCGCCGGCTGCGCTCCAGCAGCAGGCCCACCACCGACAGCAGGTCCTTGCGGGTGAGCGCGTGGAAGACGATCACCTCGTCGATCCGGTTCAGGAACTCCGGCCGGAACTGCCGGCGCAGGTCGCGCATCAGGTCGTCGCGGATCTCGTCCACGTTCCCGGCGTGGTCGAGGATGCGCTGCGAGCCGATGTTGCTGGTCATGATCACCACGGTGTTGCGGAAGTCGACCGTACGCCCCTGGGAGTCGGTCAGCCGCCCGTCGTCCAGCACCTGGAGCAGCAGGTTGAAGACGTCCGGGTGCGCCTTCTCCACCTCGTCGAAGAGCAGCACGCTGTACGGCTTGCGGCGGACCGCCTCGGTCAGCTGCCCCGCCTCGTCGTAGCCGACGTACCCGGGCGGGGAGCCGACCAGCCGGGAGACGGTGTGCTTCTCCTGGAACTCGCTCATGTCGAAGCGGATCATCCGGTCCGGGTCGCCGAACAGCAGCGCCGCCAGCGCCTTCGCCAGCTCGGTCTTGCCCACGCCGGTCGGCCCGAGGAAGAGGAAGGAGCCGGTCGGCCGGTCCGGGTCACCCATCCCGGCCCGGCCGCGGCGCACCGCCTGGGCCACCGCGGTGACCGCCTCGTCCTGGCCGATCACCCGCTCGTGCAGATGGTCCTCCAGCTTGAGCAGCCGCTCCTTCTCGGTCGCGTTCAGCTCCGCGACCGGGATGCCGGTCCGGGACGACAGCACCTGCGCGATGTCGTCGGCGGTCACGTCGACGACCTCCTCGCGGGACTCGGCGATGGACGCCAGCTCGTCCTCGGTCTGCCGCAGCTCGGCCTTCAGATTGGCCGCCCGTACGAACTCCTCGTCCGCGACGGCCTCCTCCAACTCCCGCTTGAGCTTGGTGATCCGGCCCTGCACCCCGGTCGCCTCGGTGGACCCGCTCAGGCTGCGCAGCCGCACCCGGGCACCGGCCTGGTCCAGCAGGTCGATCGCCTTGTCCGGCAGGAAGCGGTCGCTGACGTACCGGTCGGACAGCGTCGCCGCCGCGTCCAGCGCCTGGTCGGTGAACCGCACCTGGTGGTGCGCCTCGTACGCGTCCCGCAGCCCCTGCAGGATCTCGATCGTCTCCTCGACGCTCGGCTCGGGCACCAGCACCGGCTGGAAGCGGCGCTCCAGCGCGGCGTCCTTCTCCACGTGCTTGCGGTACTCGTCCAGCGTCGTCGCGCCGACCACGCTCAACTCGCCGCGCGCCAGCGCCGGTTTGAGGATGTTGCCGGCGTCCATCGAGCCCTCGCCGCCGGCGCCCGCGCCGACCACGGTGTGCAGCTCGTCCAGGAAGAGGATCACGCTCTTCTCGGCCGCCGTGACCTCGTCGATCACCTTCTTCAGCCGCTCCTCGAACTCGCCCCGGTACTTGGAGCCCGCCACCAGGGCGGTCAGGTCGAGGGTGACCACCCGCTTGTCCGCCAGGCTCTGCGGCACGTCCCCGGAGACGATCCGCTGCGCCAGCCCCTCCACGATCGCGGTCTTGCCGACACCCGGCTCGCCGATCAGCACCGGGTTGTTCTTGGTCCGCCGGGAGAGGATCTCGACGGTCTGTTCGATCTCCTCGGCCCGCCCGACCACCGGGTCCAGCCGCCCCGAGCGCGCCTCCTCGGTGAGGTCCCGCCCGTACTCGTCCAGGGTCGGCGTCTCGCTGGGATGCGCGCCCGTGCTGCTGCGCTCCCCGCCGACACCGCGCCCCTCCAACACCGTCTTCAGCGCCTCCTGCGAGGGCGCCGCGTTGCGCAACGCCGTCCCCGCCCCGGACCGCTCCTGGTCCAGCAGCGCGCCGAGGATGTGCTCCGGCCCGATGTACGAGGCACCGACCGCCTGCGAACGGGCGTGCGCGGCCAGCAGCGCGCGCTTGGCCGACGGCGTGAGCGCGGGCTGCCCGTCCACCGTGGCCGAGCCCCCCGACGGCAGCGACCGCTCCAGGTCGCCGGCCAGCTGGTCCGGGTCGATCCCCGCCCGCTCCAACATCCGGCGCGACGGCTCCACCCGGGTGGCCGCCCAGGCCAGGTGCCCGGTGTCGAGATCACTGCTCCCGTCCTCGCTCGCCCGCTGCGCGGCCAGTCCCAACAACTCCTGCGAGGACTCGCTCAGCAGCCGTCCGATCGGCACCCGCTGCACCGCGGGCGGGGAGGCCATCGGGCTCATCCCGAAGAACCGGCTGAGCAGATCGGAGAACGGATCATTCGATCCGAACGGGGGTATGGTCACGGCGCTTCACCTCTCCCAAGCGGTTTGCAGCCACACAAACACAGGCCGCACGACCTCGCCTCCCGGGCAGTCCCCGGACGGCTTCACCCGGTGAACCGTTCCAGCAGTACGCCCCCGCCGTACGTCACCGCCATCGCCATCAGCCCGCCCACGACATTGCGCAGCACCGCCCGGCCCGGTCCGGCGGCGACCTGCACCGAGCCGAGTCGGGCCCGCCCGAAGAACGCCATCCAGGCCGGCGCCGTGGCCGGGTCGGCGCAGTCGAAGACGGTCTCGGCCGCCGAGCTGCGAGGCGAGCGGCCGGGCAGGGGTGTGCTCCTCCGCACTGAACATCGCGGCGGTGGCGCCCGGCAGGGCCTCGGTGCTCACGGAGTCCGGTCGGCTTCCCAGCGCACGACCGTCGACACGGCGACACCGGCCTTCTCGGCGAGCTGTTCCTGACTGCAGCCCAGCGCCACGCGGCGCTCCGCCGGCTGTGCACGCTTGGCCGTCATGCTGCCCCGGTCCGTGGACGGCGTTTCCCCAGGTCACGTGCGGGAGTGCGCAGGAAGCGCCCGGGGGAAGACTCAACTCAGCTCTGGTAGACCGTAGCTGACGGTCCCTCACTGTTCACGCCGTCCGCAGGGAATGACCCCGAATGGGACCTGGGGCCCTGCGGGCGGCACGCAGCAACCGCCCGGTACGCGGAGCCCCGATCTCCCGCCGGTGCCCGTGGAAGCGCGCCGGGCGGCCCCGCCCCCGAGGAGGACACCGTGCAGCTCGCTCCCACCGACCGGCGCGGACGCCGGGAGACCGCGCAGGGGCAGAGCCGACAATCCTGGGGCATGCGGGTCACCGACGGTACCGGCCACGAGCTGGGCGTAGGGAGATCGTACGGATGCAGAAGGCCCGGGTCGGGAAGCCTCCCCGACCTGGGCCTCTACCGCTATTCCTGCTGTTCGGACGGTGGGCGCGGACGGTTTCGAACCGCCGACATCTGCTTTGTAAGCTCGTTCGACCTTTCGGACAGGCTCAGCAGAGCCGCACGCGCCTCCCGACAGCCGGACGCTGGCAGCCTGCCTTGCCGTCTCATGTCCGTCGGTGTTGCCGTCAGGATCTGCCGTCAGCGCGGGCGCCTAGACATACCTGCAGGCCAGGACTCTCACTGCAGGACGCATGGACTGAGACCATCGGCGGCTACCACTGCCGGCTAAAGGAGAGCCGAGGCCCGCGTGTGCCGAGGTGGCACACGCCAACTCGTTCCCGTGCTCGACACTCCTAGAGGATGCTCTTGACTAGCCAGTCGGCGATCGCCTTGGTGAGTCCGGCTATCACGGCGCCTAGCACCGTACGAAGAAGAGCGCGAGTCCGGCGTCGCTTCATCGAGGGAGCTTCCATCACATGCCTCCGCAGAGTCATCGGAGCGGACAAGTGTCGCTCGTATGCTGTTCACTCTGCCGCCAGTTGAGCCGCAAGAACTCAGTTGCGACGGCTCCCGCTTAGCGGCAGACGGATCGCCAGCTCAGCAGCTTGTGCGGGTGGACACAGAACGAGAGGTGTGCGATGAGTGGCGACAGGGGCGGGCAGTCAGTTCGGCGGCCTCGTGTCATCTCACGTCCGACCGTGACGCGCGGCCCTCTACGGGAGCTCAAGGATCTGCTGTATCGCCTCTACCTGGAGGCTGGGCCTCCTACGCTGGATGAGATCACGCAATGGATCAGCGAGGACGAAAGTCTCCCCGGTGCGCCGGAGCGGGACACTGTGCGTCGATGTCTGGGGACGACGGAGCTGCCAGCAAGCCAGCATGACGTCACATCGATCGCCACGGTCCTGGCAAGGCGGGCTGGCTGGGACGCGTCAGACGTAGTCGCCAAGGCGAGGGAACACTGGATGGCCGCCAGGATGCTGCTCCCGCTGGGGCGGCGCATCGCAGAGTTACGAGACCCATTCGCCTTGCACGTGCACCGCGTTATCGAGGAGCCTGGGGCACCACCAGGACCCCCAGCCTACCTAGCCAGGGCACACGATCTGACGCTGGCGGACATCCTCGGCGCGACAGGATCGTCGGCTGTCCTCATCGTGCTAGTCGGTAGTTCATCGACTGGTAAGACCAGAGCAGCCTTCGAGGCTGTCCACAGGTTCCTTCCAGAATGGCGGTTGCACCACCCGATTTCTCCCACCAAGCCTGAGGCTCTGTGGCACGCAGTAGGAGATCCAACTCTGGCTCCCCGTACAGTGCTGTGGCTCGATGAGCTGAGTGAGTACCTGTCACCTCAGGGCGGCGAGAGGGCTGCCGCCGCTCTGGCCGAGGCGCTGCATACATCGCAGCACTTGGTCGCCATCGCCACAATATGGCCGGAGGACTGGGAGAGGCTAACCATCGACCCGTCCCCTGGAAGCCCTGCACCCCATCCGCAGGCGAGGGCTCTCTTGAAGGGCTCAGCACAGCGGGTGGATATTTCAGTCGACTTCGCCCTTGAAGAGGTGAGGGCCCTCGCCGAACTGGACCCTCGCGTGAGGCAAGCGCTTGAAGCAACTGGGAGCACAGGAAAGGTAACCCAATATCTCGCTGCTGGATACGCCCTGCTTGAACGGCAGAAAGCCCTGCAGGCTTCTCATCCTGGAGCTTGGGCCATTCTCACTGCCGCAGTGGACGCGCGCCGACTGGGCGGTCCAGCCTCACTTCCGGAAAAGTTCCTTGAGGTCGCATCTCCCCGATACCTCGACCCGCAGGACTGGGGAAGTCTGCCTGATAATTGGTTCCCGGCTTCGTCCGAGGTTCTGACGCATATGGTGCGGGGAGCCGCCCGCCCCCTGGCCCGCATCCGACCCTACCCCGACGAGGAACCCAGTCCGCCTTCTTTCCTGCTAGCAGACTATCTCGCAGACCACGGACGGCAGGAAAGGCGGTTTACTTCTCCTCCAAACTCGTTTTGGCTTGCCGTTGACGAACTGAATGATGTTGCCGCACTGCGCCGAATGGGAGGCTCTGCGCTAGCTTCCGGGCGCCGCAAGCACGCCGCCCGGATCCTCCGGAATGCCGCACACAAGGACGATCCATGGGCAATCGCAATTTGGGCCAAGTGGCTATGGGAGCTTGGAGAAACAGTCCGCGCCGAGAAACTGTTCCAGAAAGCAGCTAACCTAGGCAACAGCTCGGCGCTCAATAGGTGGGGAGAATCCCTATGGGAGAGCGGGGACCACGAGCGAGCTGGGGAGCTGTATGAGCGGGCCACCGCTGCGGGTTCGGACCGGTCAATTAGAGACTGGGCAGAATCAGCCTCAAAGGAGGGCAACTTCAAGCTTGCTGACGCACTATTCCAGCGAGCACACGACAATGGTGACCCGTGGGCACTTTGGTGGTGGGCGGCATCATGTATCAAGCGTGGCGACCTTGCTCGCGCTGCAGATCTCGCTGAACTATCGGCTACAAGCGCCGGCCAGGCGCCCAGCGTGTGGTGGGTACGAACATTGTGGGATGCGGGACGCCGACAGCGTGCAGAGGAATTGCTGACGCAAGCAATAGATGACGGGAGGCCGGAGGCGCTCTGGAGGTGGGCCGAACAGCTGTGGGGGTCCTCGGAACATGAGCGGGCCGTAGAACTCTTCGAGAAGTCAGTGGCTGCAGGCGACAAACATGCTCTACGGCGCTGGGCAAGCGCATGCTGGCGCGCCGGCGACCGGCCGCAGGCTGAGGTCCTCCTGAATCGCGCCGTCGAGGCTGGCGATAACATCGCCTTGTGGTGGTGGGCGCAGAACCTGTGGGATGCCGGCGAACACGAATCTTCCGAGTTGCTCTACCTGAAGGCAGCCAACGCCGGACACTGGCCCGACGTCGCAAGGCAATGGTCTGCTGCCTTACGAAAGTGTGGACAGGAGCAGCGGGCTGCTGCTCTGATGTCGTACGGCCTGACCGCGGATGGTGACCTAGCCGAGGCGTGGAACCTTCATGATTTCGCCCCATAAGCTCGCCTACAGCTGGGCGAAGTAGGTTAGGAAGATTTCGGGCTAGCCGCCTAGATGGCGTCCCGCCGAGTGGTGTAGCAGGGATCTTGACGTAACCCCTGGTCATAACAGAGCCATCGCGCAACTCTCCGAGTAGGCATGCTCGTTGAGTGAGAGGTGCACGATGGCCTTGTCCCAGTCTGACCTACTCCGCCTCATGGAGTCACTGCGTACGGCGGACGGAATCGAGTTGATCAGGACCCTCGCCCAACGGCTCCTGCAGGAGCTGATCGAGGCCGAGGCCACCGCCCGGATCGGCGCCGAACCCGGCGAGCACACCGACGCCCGCACCACCTGGCGCAACGGCCACCGCGACAAGACCCTGACCACGCAGGCCGGCGACCTGGAACTGGCCATCTCCAAGGTCCGCACCGGCAGCTTCTTCCCCAGCCTGCTGGAGCGACGCCGCCGCATCGACCAGGCCCTCTACGCGGTCATCATGGAAGCCTACGTGCTGGGCGTGTCCACCCGATCGGTCGACGACCTGGTCAAAGCCCTCGGCGCGGACACCGGCATCTCCAGGAGCGAGGTCTCCCGAATCTGCTCCGACCTGGACGAACAGCTCACCGCATTCCGGGACAGGCCCCTGGACCACACCCGCTTCCCCTACGTCTACCTGGACGCGACCTACTGCAAGGCACGGGTGAACCACCAGATCGTCTCCCGGGCCGTGGTCGTCGCCACCGGCATCACCGAGGACGGCGGCCGGGAAGTGCTGGGGCTGATGGTCGGCGACAGCGAGACCGAGCTGTTCTGGGCCGAGTTCCTGCGCTCCCTGCGCGAACGCGGCCTGACAGGAGTGCGGCTGGTGATCGGTGACCACCACAGCGGTCTGGTCAAGGCGATCCGCAAGGTCATGCTCGGCGCCGCCTACCAGCGCTGTCGCGTCCACTTCCTGCGCAACACCTTCGCGGTCATCCCGAAGGACGCCGGCGAGATGGTCGCCGCGACCATCCGCACGATCTTCGCCCAACCCGCCCAAGCCGCGGTCCGATCCCAACTGGACACCGTCGCCGACATGCTCGGCAAGCAGTTCCCCAAGGTCAAAGCGATGCTGCTGGAAGCCAAGGACGACCTGACCGCCTTCGCAGCCTTCCCGGAACGACATTGGAAGAAGATCCAGTCCACCAACCCGCTGGAGCGGATCAACCGCGAGATCAAACGCCGCACCGACGTCGTCCAGGTCTTCCCCAACGACGACGCGCTCCTACGACTGGTCACCGCTGTCCTGTTCGAGATGCACGACGAATGGATCGCCTTCCCCCGCCGCTACCTGCCCGAGACCAGCATGGAGAAGATCTACCCCAACGAGCCCGGCCGTAACGAACTCCCGCCCAGCTCATGACCGTTGGTCTACGACCACTACACCACTACACGGGACGCGACCGCCGGACGGCACCCGCAAGCGCAAGACCGTCTACGGCGACACCTGGGACGAGTACGACGCCAAGCGGCAGGACCTCGTGAAGCGCGCCCGAGACGGTGTCCCGACCCCGACGCGCTCGCAGAAGCTGTCCGAGTGGCTCCCCTACTGGCTGGAGGAGTTCATCCGGCCGCAGCGCAAGAAGACGACGTACGCCAAGTACGAGACTCACGTCAGGCGTTACCTGATCCCGCACGTGGGGACCAAGCGCCTGGAGTCGCTGAGTGTCCCCGACGTGCGCCGCCTCGTCGGCGCCGTGTCGCGGGAGGCCTCCGCCGCCACGGCGAAGGAGTCGCACCGCGTGTTGCGCACGGCCCTGACGGCGGCCTGCCGCGAGGAACTGATCAGCCGAAACGTGGCAACCCTGGTCCCGGCCCCGCGCGTGGAGGTGCGTGAGATGAAGACGTGGACGCTGGACGAGACGATCACCTTCCTGGAGGCCGCACGCCCGGACCCGCTGTACACGGCGTTCGTCCTAGCCATCACGCTGGGGCTCCGGGGGAGTGTCATGAATCAGGTGGACACCCTGATCAAGGGAGACACTGATGAGCTCGCTGACGGATCACCAGATCGGGTCGGCTTCTGACGGTTCG